>MKTB01000001.1 GCA_001897525.1 Bacteroidetes bacterium 43-16
TACGAGGGGAGCCATACTGGAGGAGACGCATTATTATCCGTTCGGACTTACCATGGCGGGGATATCATCAAAGGCTTTAAATAATGCCCCAACAAATCGTTACAAATACAACGGTAAAGAAGAACAAAGGCAGGAGTTCTCTGATGGTTCAGGGCTTGACTGGTATGATTACGGAGCAAGGATGTATGATGCGCAGATTGGGAGATGGGGAGTGATTGATCCATTGGCGGATCAGATGAGAAGATACTCTCCGTATGTGTATGGTTTTGATAATCCAATCAGGTTTATTGATCCGGATGGGATGTTGCCTGAATATTCTCCGAGCTATAATGATTATACTGATGAGGAAAAAGCTCAAATCCTAAGGAATTTGACAAATGAAGGTGGCGGCGGTGACAAAAATAAAAAGCCAAATGTTGAAGATGTTTTAGTTAAACCGAATACAAGCGAAAGAGAAAGATCATCCCATTTTTTTGGTGAACCTACTGCACAAGAGTGGAGTGAAAACCCGGTGAATGCAGCAATTCTTTCTGCAGGCTGGGCGGTAATAAAGTTTTTTGGGCTCAATAAAGGAGATGATGCAGTTACCACGATATCTGATCCTAATGCTGATATTGGAGATAAAGCTTTGGCACTTGCAGAGGCTGGAGTTGCAATGAGCATTGACAAAGGGAAAGGTGCAACAATAAAAGAACAGGCTTTAAGTATCAAGGCAGAAGTTAATGCCAATTCTGTGAGCATACGTACTCCTGATCAGGTAATACACTATGATTTGGAAGGAGCTTCACATAAGGGAGTGGAGACTCCACATGTTCAGCGATCCACATATAATACAAATCCTAATACGGGCGAGACCTTTGTAAATAAAGATAGAAAGAGCGTTAGACCTATGACGCAGCAGGATATACGAACAGTGATGAACTATCTTAATAAGCTAAAAAAATAACTATGAATGTAAAAGAAGTTTGGGGTAATGAGGACTTTAATGAAATGAGTTGGCATGACAATTATATATACAAAATGTCTTTCCCTTCGGATGATTTGAGAATGTCCTTGGAAATCGACTATATATTTAAGTGGGAATTAAATCCGAAATCCAATTTTTATCAATATTGGATTTCTCATTGTTGGTTGACATTTGTAGATGTGTTAAACTTGAAAATTGATTTAGACTATAAAAACTCAACTGGATTAACGATAGCTGAGATCAGGCGCATAAGTAATCGCATTTCCAAAAATCAAAAAGTGATAATTTGGACATTTGAAATTGAAACCGATAAAGGGATGATTTCGTTTGATGCAACGGGGTTCATTCAAAAGGTAGATAAACAACCTGTTTTATCTCAAAGTCAGAGATTAGAATAGCTTCCAACTTTCTTCCTCCTGATAGCGCAAGCATATAAACCAGCGATATAAAGCGTCCTTCGCCGCCACGTCTCCCACATAGATAAAAGTTGAAGATTAGCACATAGTTGAAGGGGACGTGGCGAACAAGTTTTTCTTCATGTAGCGCCAGCATATTCACTCATGCAATGCACGGCTGGGCAGGTCTGTAGCGCAGGCATTGTGTGATAGCTGACCTGCTGCCTGAGCGTTACTTTTTTGCAATGGTAGCAGGCATAAGTTTATGGTTGTATTATTTGTATCTTGTCGGCTTAAGAAACTAAGATAAGTAAAAGTAAGGCAGCAGGTCTGGCCTATCACAAGGCAACGCTACCAAACCTGCGCCAGGCCGGAATATATTGAAAAGAGCTATTACACGATAGACGCTACCAAAATAGCAGATAAGTCAGAAGTCCCCGGCATTACGGACTATCCCAACCACAATGGCAACCCGCCGGTGAACAATAATCCCAACAGCAATACCACCGCCAACAGCGGAAAACTGTATAAGCTCAACAGCAATACCAACAAAACGGGTCTGGGCATTACCTTAAAAGTGATGGCAGGCGACAGGATAGACATCTTTGGCAAGAGCTACTATTTTCAGAACAATACTGGAGGAACAGGAGCCAACAGCGCCATACCCGTACTGGACATCCTCACCGGCTTACTGGGCGGTCCCACGGGCGGCACTGCCGCAGCAGCGCATGGCGGGGTAACGGCATCACAGCTTAATGGCATTGGTAATGTTACCGGAGGCATCACTACTTTGCTTGGCGACCAGACCACTGATGCAGCGGGCACACCTACCGTACCCAAAGCCTATATCAACTACATTTTTTTTGATGAGCAGTTCAAAGTGGCACAAAGCGGGTTCAGCAGGGCCGGCAGCAACAGTGTGGTTAAAACCCACACAGATCTTACAAATAAAACAGCACCCAAGAATGGATATGTGTATATTTACGTGAGCAACGAAAGTCCCGTTGACGTGTTCTTTGACAACCTGCAGGTGATCCATACGAGGGGAGCCATACTGGAGGAGACGCATTATTATCCGTTCGGACTCACTATGGCGGGGATCAGCTCCAAAGCATTAGCGTTCGGGAATCCTAAGAATAAAAGAGGATATAACGGCAATGAGATACAGGATAAGGAATTTAGTGATGGAAGCGGTTTAGAGTTTTATGACTTTAATGCGAGAACATATGATCAGCAAATAGGAAGGTTTTTGCAGATAGATTCTCTCAGTGAACAGGGAGGCCAAGAATCTTTGTCTCCATATCATTTTGGTAAAAATAATCCGGTTAGATATAATGATCCTGATGGCAAATGCCCGATGTGTCTCATACCATTTTTGCCGGCTATAGGGGAGGCACTGGTTGCAGCAGCAACAGCCACTATTGCGTATATAGCTATTGACAAAAACAAGGAGAACCTTAATCAACTTACCAATAATATATCCAATTCACTTAATAGCACTTCGGAAGAAGTTGGCTCGTATACAAACACTCATGAGAGTGGCAAAAAATATCATGGTAAGGGTCCTCAATCAAGAGCAGACCAATCAGCTAAGGAAAAGGAGAAAACTTATAATGATCCTCTCGCAAGCCAGGACTGGGCGCCTGCACCAAATGATGCAGAAGCATTTAAGCAGGAAGCAGAAAGAATAAGAAATGATGGAGGAGTTACAAACCCTAATAATTACAATAAAAGGAACTCTCCTGGAGAGAAAGAGCTTAAAAAGCAAGATGCACAGAAAGGTAGTAAAACTATAGTCCAACCCAACACAGGCAGTACTATAGTCAATCTTACTATAACAACTATTTCTATTATTGCCAGTTGGTTTAATTAAAAATAATATGAGCAACGAAGAAAGGTTTTGGCAATGGTTCATAGATAATCAATTTGAGTATCTATATTTAAACGATATCGATACTCAAAAAAAGGAGTTTTTACTAGAGAATTTCTTAAATAGTTTACACGAATATTGTGATCATTTATATTTTCAAATAAGCAATGATCCCCATTCCGATATAAAAGAAATTATTATATCGGCTGAAGGGGATACAAAATATTTTGAGAAAGTAGAAAGGCTCGTGAATGCTGCACCATTTATGAAAGAATGGAAGGTCATTGCTTTTAAGCAGCCTATGGGTGTTTCTTTTGTTACAGAATATGAAGGATTACTATTGAATCCAAAAGAAATTTGGTTTCTTCCATTAAATAACGCGAAGCAGCCGACAATGATTGGAGTAAGAATTTGTATTAAGGATTATACACCGCAAAATGAAAATAAATTTAAAAACGGTATGTATCAAGTCTTAGATCATATTTTGGGAGAAAAAGCACGTGCCACACTGATTGATTATTTTGATATTGACAATTTATCAAAGTATGACATAAAAAAAGATGGGCTTATTGAATTGGTTGAATTGCCAGAATATATAAAGTGGAAAAAAGCATCTTGATTTTTACTACTGCTGCTATAATAAAAAAATAAGCCCGGCACAACGCCGGGCTTTAATATTTTACGCATAAGCTTTTCTGGCTTTAGCATCCCGTATGTAAGTATCAATTAAATCAAAGAGTGTTTTCTTTTTATCATCTTCGAGGTGTTCCAGCTCCTGAAATCGCTTGAGCGTTTTTTTATCAAAGCCGTTCAGTAAACCCTCCCCTTCATCGCGCAAGCATATGAGCTCAGGAAATAAAGCGTGTTAAAAATACTCAGGGACCATGCGCAAGCGTCTCGCTTGTGTCTTAAAAAGAAGGCGACCAGCAGAGAAGAAGATACACTTTTACTTACGATAATGCCAGCCGGCTTACGGCAGCCAATTTCAGCCAGTATGTCTCCGGCAGCGGCGGCAGTGCGGTATTCGATGTGAGCGCCGGGGTGGACTTCAGTGAAAACGGCATTACCTACGATTACAACGGCAA
>MKTB01000002.1:0-70052 GCA_001897525.1 Bacteroidetes bacterium 43-16
AATTTTTCGTCGATCCCCCGAAGGGCACCTCCCCCTTTGGGGAGGGCCAATGAGGGAGCCGAACTTTTATAGTAGGGACTCTTATCTTCTTCCTTCGATGGCTGCACGCTATACTGCTCTAAGGCGTATTGGGTTTGCCGGGAATTTTCAGAAGAACTGTTTTGTTTGTTGTTATTGATCATAATGCCAGTTTTATAAGATTGCACAAAAAATATGAATACAAAAATATCTGCTGCATCAGCCAAAACATGGCGTACTGGTAGGAAATTATGGGCTATAAATAAGCAATAATAAATGGGAGCATAAAGCCTATAGCACAAAGACAGAAGAAGGCTATAACATCAGATCCAGACACAACACATAAATAAAGTGCAAATAATAAAGGCTACCCTTGCGGATAGCCTTTATTGCTCCTGGTCTTTGTCCATAAAGAATGAAAACCTCTAATTAATTGCAGGACTGATCTTTAAAGTTAATTCTAATAATTGAGCGTAAGGCCGGCCATTTCTTATTGCGGGCCTTACCTTTTCCAACCCGTTAAAGAAACGAGCAAGATCTGCTTGTATCTCTGCAGCGTGCAGCCCCTCAATACTTTTAAAAATAAATACTCCGGCGCTTGTCCGGTCTACCTGCAAAGTATAAACGCCGTCAAGCACCACATTTGCCCGACACAATAATGCCGCAAGCCTGTAGTTCAACACCTCAGTAAACACCGAATCCACCGGGTCTTCTTGATAAACGGTCAGAAAAAATCTTTCTTGCACAGGAATAATACCGACACCAGAATAAACCGGCGTTCCTTTTAGGGCTTTATGCTTAACCATTCTGGTCAGTTTACCCTGTTCATTATAATACTTCCAGGTCAGGCAGGGTGTATCCCGGTAATGAAAGGTAACCGAAGATAAAATACCTGTTGGATACCAGTTTTTCTGACAACGAACAGGCCATTTATTGTATACCAGGCTATCAAAAGTGTGTTGTATCAATTGTTGTTCCGCACCCAAAATTTTCTCCGAGGTCAAAGTCCGTTCATATTCCAGACTCCCAGCTTCATTCCACCTTTTCTTCAAACTGTCCATGCCATCCTTGTACCAGATTATTTCGCGCCCCTGCCCTTTCAGGTCTGTAATGCTTAAAGAGTCTTGCCCGCCGATCCCATAATAAGTCATTGTTCCCGCTTGTGGATCTGCCGTACAAAATACCGAATTACTGGATAATAAATTTCCAAAATAGGCATTTGCTCTCCTCCTGCCTCCATCGGGCACAATGCTGTCGGTTAACCGAAGTCCGTCAGCCACATAGGTCAAACTTACCGGGCTGCTGATCAGTCCATTTTTCTGTACATTCAAGGCTACGGCTAATTGGCCGCCCGGGCTATATATATGCACACTATCCAGGGCAGTTCTATGCGTCACCCTTATTGTGCTTTCCTCAATCTGGTATTCACTTTCGATAACCTTATAAGCATCAAACCGGAATAACTTATTTCTATTGGCTTTTACCCGCGCTTTACACTCCTTCAATTCATTCTTTTGTGCCGTTGCTCCAAAAGCCAGGCAAAGAGTAGTAAGCAAAAACAGATAAAAAGCACATTGATAATGTTTACAGTTCATAAAATTGATCACAGCCCTTTGTACTTTTAAAATAATATCACTATCTGATAAAAGGATGCAAAAAATACCAAAATGGTTGCAGTCGCATAATTATTTATTTACCAGCGCACCCGGGAACAGGATGTGCAAAGCAATATTAAATGAAAAAAGGCTACCCTTTCGGATAGCCTTTTGAAAATATATTTGGAGATAAATCTTACCAGATGTGGCACAGAACCTCACCACCTACGTTATTAGCACGAGCTTCTTTATCAGTCATTACACCTTTAGAAGTAGAGATAATAGCGATACCTAAACCATTCTTCACTTTTCTGATCTCGGCAGGTTTAGCGTACTGACGCAGACCCGGGCGGCTGATACGGTCTAAAGAACGGATAACCGGCTCTTTAGATTGTGCATCATATTTCAAAGCGATTTTGATCAAACCTTGTTTGTTATCGTCTTCGAATTTGTATTTTAAAATATAACCTTTATCGTAAAGAATCTCAGTGATTCTTTTCTTTAAGTTAGAAGCAGGGATCTCAACGATACGGTGCTTAGCCATTTGTGCATTACGAATGCGCGTTAAAAAGTCTGCAATAGGATCTGTTACCATTTTTACAAGTTTTTTTGTTTGAGTAATTGACTCGAGTTACCGGGTACGGACTTGAGCCTAATATAATTCAATGCAACTATCGACTAAATCTGAATTTCAGACTATTGTCCCTTAAAAACAAAAGTTTTAAAGAGTGTCCGATAGTGTTCTAATAAAAGCTTACCAAGAAGCTTTTTTCACGCCTGGTATCAAACCATTCAGTGCCATTTCGCGGAAGATAACACGACCGATACCGAATTGACGCATATATCCTTTAGGACGACCAGTTAATTGACAACGATTTTTCAATCTAACCGGAGATGCATTTTTAGGTAATTTGTCTAATGCTGCGTAGTCGCCTGCTTCTTTTAAAGCTGCGCGTTTTTCAGCATATTGTGCTACCATTTTCTCGCGTTTGCGTTGACGCGCTGTTACGGATGCTCTAGCCATATTTTAGTTATTATCTTTTTTAATATTTTTGAAAGGTAAACCTAACTCTTTCAATAACTCATAAGCCTCTTCATTAGTTTTGGCAGTAGTTACGAAAGTGATGTCCATACCAGAGATACGAGCTACTTTATCGATATCGATCTCAGGATAGATGATTTGCTCAGTCACACCAAAAGTGTAGTTACCACGACCATCAAAAGACTTATCGTTGATACCTTTGAAGTCACGTACACGCGGTAAAGAGATAGAGATCAAACGATCTAAGAACTCAAACATATTAGCACCACGTAAAGTTACGCGGGCACCAATTGGCATGTTTTTACGTAATTTAAAGTTAGAGATGTCCTTTTTAGACATAGTAGGCACGGCTTTTTGACCGGCGATCATTGTCATTTCTTTTACGGCATCATCAACTAATTTCTTATCAGAAGTAGATCCTTTAACACCTTGGTTAAGACAGATCTTAACCAGTTTAGGGATTTGCATTACGGTTTTATAACCGAATTTCTTCATCAATGCCGATTTAACTTCGTCAGCATATTTTTTCTGAAGACGTGGAGTGTATGTTGTACTCATTATTAAATTGCTTGACTAGTTTTTTTAGAAATACGAACCGCTTTACCATCTTTTTGCTCACGGTTCACACGTACAGGAGCACCTGCTTTAGCATCCCACAACATGATGTTAGAGATTGCAATCGGCGCTTCTTGTTTTACGATGCCACCCTGCGGATTTTTAGCGCTTGGTTTAACGTGTTTAGTAACGATGTTAACACCCTCTACCAATACACGCCCTTTAAGCGGATATACTGCCAATACCTGACGAGGAGTAGTGCGGCTTTTATCATCGCCTGCGATTACTGCTACTTGGTCGCCTTTTTTGATATTGAATTTTGGTTTGAATCTAGTTTTCATTTTAAACGAATTCTATAGTGCCGCTTTACTAACGGGCGGCAAAGGTACGAAATATTTTTTACAAAACTTCAGGAGCCAGGGAAACTATTTTCATATATCCCTTATCACGCAATTCTCTTGCTACAGGCCCGAAGATACGGGTACCACGAGGATCACCTGCATTGTTTAACAATACTACTGCGTTTTCATCGAAGCTGATGTAAGAACCATCTTTACGACGTAATTTATTTTTTGTTCTTACGATAACGGCTTTAACCACAGTACCTTTTTTAATACCACCGGCTGGGATAGCATCTTTTACGGTAACTACGATCTGATCGCCTACATAAGCATATTGCTGGCCGGAGTTGCCTAGTACACGGATACAAAGTACTTCTTTTGCACCACTATTGTCTGCTACTTTTAGCCTTGATTCTTGCTGTATCATTTTATAAAAATGTTTAGCTCTTCGCTTTATTGGTTAATATAAATCTCTAAGGGTTGGACTCAGAGTGTGTTTTTCAGCGCTGCACAACCCTCCCGGCAGGCAGATGAATAAAGATGGTTTTTGGAAAAACTATTTAGCTTTTTCAACGATTTCTACTAATCTCCAGCTTTTTGTTTTGCTTAGAGGGCGGGTTTCCATGATACGTACTGTATCACCAATACCACATTGATTAGTTTCATCGTGAGCATGGAACTTAGTTGTTTTTTTCAAAAACTTACCGTAGATAGGGTGTTTTACTTTACGTTCTACAGCAACGGTAATCGTTTTATCCATTTTGTTGCTTGTAACTAAACCTATACGGCTTTTTCTTGTTTTTCTTTCTACTGTCATGATGACGTTAATATTTTATATTAGTTACCTAATTGTCTTTTACGTTGCTCAGTTTTCAATTGTGAAATCTCACGACGCACACCACGGATAGCCATAGGATTTTCAATCGGATTAACAGCATGACTGAATTTCATTTTATTCAAACGATCTACTTCAGCATTAATTCTGTCTACCAACGCTTCGTCGCTTAAGCTGCGATAGTCTTCTGTGTTTTTAGCCTTTGCCATTTTCTTAATTGATTAATTTGTTAATTAGCAAATTTGCGCATGCAAAAATACTTCCTGGATTTTTTCGGGAATTTACAAATTCACAAATCTGCAAATTCACTAATTTGATTAAGCTTCAACGAAATCGTGACGCACAACAAATTTAGTTTTGATTGGCAATTTCTGAGCTGCCAATTCCATAGCTTCTTTGGCCAATTCCATAGCTACGCCTTCTACTTCGAACATAATTGTTCCAGGCTTAACTACAGCTGCCCAATATTCCAAGCTACCTTTACCTTTACCCATACGTACCTCGGCAGGCTTTGCAGTAATTGGTTTATCAGGGAAAATGCGGATCCAAACAGTACCTTCACGTTTCATATGACGGGTCATAGCCTGACGTGCTGCTTCTATCTGACGGTTAGTAATCCATTTCGGCTCTAACGCTTTCAATCCAAACGAACCGAATGCTACAGTGGCTCCACGCTGTGCGTTACCTCTGATACGGCCTTTGTGCTGTTTACGACGCTTAACTCTTTTTGGTTGTAACATTGTTTGATATTTTTATTCTGACCGTGAGGATTGAAATGGCTCAGAGCCTCGAGCATCAGAGTATATAAAAATTGTATTAATGATTAGAGTCGAACACCTGAGGTTGGTTCAGGCGACAGATCTCTTTGTTTGAAATTAGTCTTAGTTTTGACGAGGACCTCTTCCAGCACCACCGGTACCACCGCGACGATCTCCACCACCACGACGGTCATTACCACCACCGCGACGATCATTACCACCGCCACGACGATCTGTGCTACGTCCTTCTCCACCACCACGACGGTCAGTAGAACCGGATGTAATGTTAGGGTTCAATTCGCGCTTGCCTAATACTTCACCTTTACAGATCCATACTTTCAAACCGATTTTACCGTAAACAGTCATCGCATAAACGTTAGCATAATCGATATCCATACGGAAAGTGTGTAATGGAGTACGACCTTGCTTGATCTCTTCGGAACGTGCGATTTCAGCACCACCTAAACGACCGCTGGCCTTAACTTTGATCCCTTCAGCACCCATTCTCATTGCAGTAGAGATAGCCATTTTAATAGCTCTCTTAAAGCTTACACGACCTTCGATCTGGCGAGCGATTGTTTCACCTACGATCTGAGCATCCAATTCCGGACGACGGATCTCCATAATGTTGATTTGAACATCACTATTTCCGGTTAATTTCTTCAACTCTTCTTTAATTCTATCCACTTCCTGACCACCTTTACCGATAATGATACCAGGCTTAGAAGTATGGATAGTAATAATTAATTTACCAAGTGTACGTTCGATAACGATACGGGAAACACCACCTTTATTGATACGGGCGTTCAGGTAAGTACGGATTTTATGATCTTGTACTAAATTATTACCATATTGTTTCTTATCGCTATACCACATAGAATCCCAACCACGGATGATTCCTAAACGATTACCTATTGGATTTGCTTTTTGACCCATTGTCTTAATTTGATAATTTGAGAATTAGCTAATGTGCTAATGATATTTTAATATGAATTAATCTTTCATCAGCCAATCAGCTAATTTGCTAATCAGCTAAATATTTTAGTTTTTGCTATCAACGATTACTGTTACGTGATTACTGCGCTTGCGTACACGGTATGCACGGCCTTGTGGAGCCGGCAACATACGCTTCACCATACGACCACCATCAACCATGATGGTTTTTACAGCCAAGTTAGCTTCTGCTACATCTTGACCTTCGTTCTTTTGTTTCCAGTTATCGATAGCACTTAAAACTAATTTCTCTAATGCTACAGACGGATGCTTAGTGCTATATTTTAATACACTTAAAGCTTTCTCTACTTCCATACCACGGATAAGATCCGCTAACAAACGCATTTTGCGAGGTGAAGTAGGATAATTTCTTAAACGAGCTATTGCTTCCATTTTTTATAATTTGGTAATTAGCTATGCTAATTTTATAATCAAAATTTATTTTTTCTTGTCACTGTGACCTTTGAAGTTACGAGTTGGTGCAAACTCTCCTAATTTATGGCCTACCATATACTCGGTAACATAAACAGGGATAAATTTGTTTCCGTTGTGAACTGCAAAAGTATGTCCTACGAAATCAGGAGAAATGGTAGAACGACGGCTCCAAGTTTTGATTACAGTTCTTTTTGCGCCTGCTTCGTTTTGAGTTAATACTTTTTGCTCAAGATTGTGGTCAATGTAAGGACCTTTTTTAATTGAACGACCCATTGTTGCGTTGTTTGTGATGATTTGGCAGCTTCACTTTACAGCAAAGCTGCCCATTTTATCTATTAAAAATTATGAATTATTTTTTCTTGGCGCGTTGAATGATCAATGCATTAGATGGTTTAGTCTTGCTGCGTGTTTTCTCACCTTTTGCATACTTACCAGTACGAGAACGTGGGTGACCTCCAGAAGATTTACCTTCACCACCACCCATCGGGTGATCTACAGGGTTCATCGCAACACCTCTTACGCGTGGACGAAGACCTTTCCAACGGTTACGACCTGCTTTACCAACTGATTCTAATTGGTGATCGCTATTAGAAACGATACCTACTGTAGCGTAACAAGAGCTTAATACTTTACGTAATTCGCCGGATGGCATTTTCAATACTGCAAATCTTTCTTCTTTTGCAGTTAATTGAGCATAAGTACCTGCAGAACGAGCGATTGCACCACCTTTACCTGGTTGCATTTCGATATTGTGAATCACTGTACCTAATGGCATGTTTTTCATCAATAATGCATTACCAACTTCAGGAGCAACACTCTCACCACTGATTACTTTTGCACCAACTTCAAGGCCCTGAGGAGCGATGATGTAGCGTTTTTCACCATCAGCATAAGCTAACAATGCGATGAATGCTGTACGGTTTGGATCATATTCGATAGACTTAACGGTAGCCGGGATATCCGATTTGTTACGTTTGAAGTCAACGATACGATAGTGTTTTTTGTGACCGCCACCGATGTTGCGGACAGTCATACGACCTTTAGAGTTACGACCAGAGTTCCTGGTCTTTTTGTCTAATAAGCTCTTTTCCGGAGTACTTGTAGTAATCTCCGCGTACGCGTTTCCTACTCTGAAACGGGTACCGGGAGTGGTCGGTTTGTATTTACGTAAAGCCATTTTTTATTTTGGTTTGTAGTTTGTTTATCTGGTTTTACACCAATAATTGTCCAAACTGTTTACTAAATGTGTTAATTAATTAGAATGAAAACAAGTCGATTGTTTCACCCTCAGCCAATGTTACTACTGCTTTCTTGTAAGAAGGCTTGCGGCCTTTTACAAAACCGGCTTTAGTGAAACGGCTTTTATTTTTTGCAGGAACGACGATGGTATTTACTTCATTAACTTTAACGCTATAAAAGCTTTCTACCGCTTCCTTAATTTCCAATTTGTTGGAACGCTTGTCCACAACGAAAGTATAACGGTTTTCTTTTTCCATTTGGCCATTAACTTTCTCGGTGATTACCGGGCGAACCAATACTTGTTGAAGTCTCATTGTTGATAATTTATTTTTTTGCAGATACAACAGTATCTATACATAACGTTAATAAAAATTATGCTTCTACTTCTTCAACTGCTTCGTTAAAGATCTTAGCAGCGCTTTCAGTAATTACTAAAGTTTTAGCGTTCAGGATATCATAAGTATTGATATCGCTCAGTACGCTTGCTTTTACTTTTGGTAAATTACGTACGCTTAAGTAGAAGTTTGCATCATAATCAGCATTAACTAATAAAGTTTTCTGATCAGCTACGTTCAAGCTATTTAATACAGCTAACATTGTTTTGGTGTTAGGCGTATCGATTTTGATATCTTCTACGATAACGATTTTGCTATCTTTGGCTTTGTAAGTCAATGCAGACATTTTAGCCAGATCTTTCACTTTACGGTTCAATTTGAAATCGTAAGCGTGAGGTTGAGGACCGTTTACGGAACCACCACCTTTATATAATGGGTTACGGATGTTACCTTTACGGGATCCACCAGTACCTTTTTGACGGTGTAATTTGCGGCTGGAACCTTTTACTTCTGCACGAGTTTTAGTCTTGTGCGTACCTAAACGGCGAGCTGCCAAATATTGCTTTACAGCAAGATAGATTACGTGATCGTTCGGCTCGATATTGAAAATATCTTCCGGTAATTCCACCGAGCGGCCGGTCTTTTCACCTTTGCTATTTAATACTTCGATTTGCATGATTATTTCTGAATTAAAACGATGGAACCATTGTGACCCGGAACTGAACCAGCAACTACGATATAGTTTTGTTCAGGAAACACTTTCATTACTTTTAAAGCTTTAACCTTAACGCGGTCGCCGCCCATTTGACCCGCCATTCTCATATTTTTGAATACGCGGCTTGGATAAGATGATCCACCAATAGAACCTGGTGCACGCTGACGATCGTGTTGACCGTGAGATGCCTCACCTACCCCGGCAAAGCCATGGCGTTTAACAACACCTTGGAAACCTTTACCTTTAGTAGTTCCGACAACATTTACTTTCTCACCTTCTGCGAAGATGTCACAGGTAATTGTTTCTCCTACTTGTTTATCAATAGAACAGTTACGAATTTCTTTTACAACAGATTTGGGATCTGTGTTTGCTTTGGCGAAATGATTAAGAAGAGCTTTCGGCGTATTTTTTTCTTTACGCGTGCCATAAGCAATCTGAAGCGCATTGTATCCATCAGACTCTTCAGTTTTTTTCTGAGTAACCACACATGGACCCGCTTCGATAATGGTGCAAGCAACCTGCTTTCCATTAGCTTCGAACACACTCGTCATGCCGATTTTTTTGCCAATAATACCTTTCATTTGTTAGAGATAATTATTATTCAGTTATTACAAGAGATGTTGCCACCTCACATTGTTATTGATTGATGTTTTTAATAGCTCAATGGAAATCCAGGACATTGCCTAGCACCCTTAGCTCAGCGCCTTTTAATAATTTTTGATGTTTCATTTTTGATTTAGGATTATTGCTAATCCAAAATTCAAAATAAAAAACTCAAAATCTATTGAAGGTTAAGCCGTTTAGACCATTTTTATAAAGAACAAAGCTTTCGCTATTAAATTTGGGTTCGGAATCTTAGCCGGTTATGCTTTGATTTCTACTTCAACACCACTTGGTAAGTCCAATTTAGATAAAGCATCTACAGTCTTGCTGCTTGATGTATAGATATCTAAAAGACGCTTGTGTGTAGTTAATTGAAACTGTTCTCTTGCCTTTTTATTTACGTGCGGTGAACGTAACACCGTGTAAATTTTCTTATCAGTTGGCAATGGAATTGGACCAGTTACTACAGCACCTGTGCTTCTTACCGTCTTAACGATTTTTTCTGCTGACTTATCAACCAAGTTGTGGTCGTAAGATTTCAATTTAATGCGAATGCGTTGTGACATAATTCAAAAAACTTCCTTTATTATTTGGGAGTGCAAAGCTAAAACTAATATTTTTAATGACCAATTTTTTTTTAATATTTTTTATTTTTCTTTAAAAATTATTGGCCTGGCCTGCACTTTTTTGCGCAAAAATAACTGAGTTTAATGACATTAAAGTTATCAAAAAGAATAATTGATAGAAACCTCAAAATCAACGATATGCTATCCGGAAAGCAATTCAGCCCTACAGGTTAAGCGCTTTAAAAGAATTATAAAGAAAAAAAACCTGGTGATGAGTTTCAGGGGCTTAGTATTTTCCTAACAATTAAAAATCTAGTAAGCCTTAAAAAAAGTGCCTTTTTATTTCCAAAAACAAAACACAATAGATATATTTGTACAAACATTAATTTATTATTTCTTATCTCAAGTACATGAAAGCAAATTTTACCCTCAGCAAGTTCTATCTTGCCTGCCTGCTGTCTATGAGTATGCTCCTGCTCATAAACGGCACACGTGCTTCGGCCCAGGTCGCCGCAACGTGCACGCCAACGTACACCTATGGGTGTACCTCCGGTGATGACATTGATGATGTTACCCTGGTGGGTGCATCGGTCACCTTAAGTAACATGAATACCCCTTGTCCGACCAATGCTTACCAGGACTACACGACAAGCACCAGCCTTGGTGTACCGGACTTGTTGCCCGGCCAATCTTATAGCGGTACGGTGACCACTAACTACACCGGCCTCTATGAATATGTAAAAATTTGGATTGACTTTGATGACAATGGCGTATTTGTAGCCGGTGAAGAAGTAGCGGCATTCGGACCGATCAACAACACTTCTACAGGTGCTTATACCATGGCTATTCCATTAACGGCAGCTCCTGGCATGAAAAGAATGCGTATTGTATTAAGTTACAGCTCTTCTCCTTCTGGTGCCTGTGGCAGCTTTAGCTGGGGAGAAACGCATGACTACAAGGTACAGATCTTATCTTTAACGCCTTGTACCAATCCTCCTGTTGCAGGTACTGCAACCATCAACCCTACCGGACAGTCTTGCCCGGGCAACCCGGTAACCTTGTCCCTGACAGGTATCGTAATGGGTAGCGGCCAGACTTATGAGTGGGAAAGCTCTCCTAACAATGTGACTTATACCAGTATGGGAGCGGCTTCACTGTCTCCGAATAGGACTGTAACGCCATTAGTATCTACCTGGTACAGGTGTAAAGTAGTATGTTCCGGCGGTACTCCTGCTACCTCAACGCCTGTACAGGTGAATGTAGCTGCAGGTTTATCAGGAACTTACACGATCAACGCTGCCTTACCTACCGGTGGTACCAACTTTAATAACTTTACGGCTGCTGCTGCTGCCTTAAACTGTGGTATCGTAGCTCCGGTAACGATCAATGTTGTGGCCGGATCAGGACCTTATACTGATCGCTTCAACCTGACCAATATCGGTGGCTCCAGCGCCACCAACAGAGTGCGCATTAATGGTAATGGTGAGACGATTCAATTTAACTCAACCTCTACCAGTGACCACAGGATCGTTTCCCTGGATGGTTCAAAATATGTGACGATCAACAACCTTAAGATCAAAACGCTTAATGCGACTTATGGCTGGGGTATCCACATCGGGAACAATGCTGAAAAAGACAGTATCATCAATTGCCAGATCGACCTGGGAACAATTACAGGAACATCTTCTGTAAATGCCAGCGGTATTGTGCTCTCCGGATCTGCAACCAGTACCACTACTGCGTCTACAGCAAAAAATATCTATATCGGTAACAATACTATCATCGCAGGTTCTACGGGATCAGGTGGTGGATACTACGGTATTACCTCTACAGGTACTTCCACTACAGTGATGAATGACAGCATTGCGATTGTAGGTAATGAAATCACCAATTTCTATTACTATGGTATCCGTGTAACTTATGCGAATGCTCCTAACATCAGCAATAATAATATCCACAGAAGCACACAAACGGCTATTGGTACAACAGCTTACGGTATCTATTACTACTACTGTATAGGCGGTAGAGCTGTAGGTAACAGGATCCATGATATGGCCACTACCGGTACAACTTCTTCCAGCAGTTTTTACGGTTTGTATATCTACAACTACAACAATACGGCTTCAACACCAGTACTTGTAGCCAACAACGCCATCTACAATCTTAAGAACTACTATGGCTTACAATACCTGATGTATGTTTACGGACCGGCGCATAAAGTATATCATAATACCGTTGATGCCAGCGCCGTACAATCTGCCAGCACCAGTGCAATGTACGGCTTGTACATAGGTTACAATACAGGCACAGAAGTAAAAAATAATATCATCAATATTACAGGTGGAAATACCGGAACAAAATATGGTATCTACCATGCTTCTACAACCTATGCAGCCAACTATCAAAAGAACAATGTTAATGTAAATACGACTCAGAGCGGTACTCAGACACCTTACTACTATGGTTCTGCTTACGCGACTTTAGCAGCTTTCCAGGCGGCCTACCCGACCCAGGAGCTGGGCTCTCCTTCTGTAGCTCCGGTGTTTACAAACCCTGCTACCGGCGACCTTACTCCTTCAACAGGTGCATTGATCGGTACAGGTGCGAATGTGCTTGCAGATGTTCCTAACGATATCGTTAACCTGCCGCGCTCTACAGCCCCTACTATCGGAGCTTTCGAGATCGCGCCTATAGGCAACAATAATGCGAGAATGTTTGCGATCCTTAACCCTACAGGAAATGTATGTACAGGCGCTCAACCGTTACAGGTGATCGTAGGTAATGCAGGGGTGAACAATATCACCAATATGCAAGTGAACTGGAGCCTTAATGGTGTAACACAAACGCCATTCAGCTACAGCACACCTACCTACCCTACCCTGGTACCTATGACCAGCACTACAGGACAATTCTCTGATACGATCACGATTGGCAATGCCAACCTGATCGCAGGTGCTAACACAATCAGAGTATGGACTACATTACCTAATGGCCAGCCGGATTCTTATCCGAGCAACGATACTGCGCAAATCATCATTACGCCTGCTACATTTACCCTGACTACGGCAAATGATACCGTATGTTATGGTGCTACATTAGCCCTGAATTTAAGCCCTACTACTCCGTATGCCAACAACTCACTGCAATGGGAGTCTTCAACAAATGGTGGTACTACATGGACTACTGCGGCTACCAACAACAACAGTACTTACCTGGTGAACAACCTTACGGTAAATACCAGCTACCGCGTTAAAATATTAACCGGCGGCAGTGCTTGTTATTCACCGACAAAAGCGATCTCTATTTTCAACATTTCATTGCCAACCACTACCAGCGCAGAAAGATGTGGACCGGGCACAGTAGCCTTAGGAGCAACTCCAGGTGCAGGTGGCGGAACGCTTAAATGGTATGAAACGCAAACTTCGACTTCTGATATCGCTACTGGTACAAGCTTCACAACACCTAACTTAACGGCTACTACAACTTATTATGTAGCTACTTCAGCAGGTGGTGGCAACCAGGTAGCAGGTATGCCGGTGCCTCAATCTACTTCCGGTAACAGCGGATTCAGTGATATAGGCTTAATGTTCAATGCAACTACTGCTTTCACCATCAGCTCTGTGGATGTATATCCAATGGGAACTGCGGGAACAGGAAGCGTTACTATTGCACTTAAAAACTCATCTGGTGCCACTTTACAATCAGCAACTGCACCGGTGACTGTGAGCACTGCAGGTACTTTAAACACGGTTCCATTGAACTTTGCGGTTATCCCGGGCACTAACTACAGACTGGTAGTAACTGCAGCTTCAGGTATGTCTAACCTGATCCGCGAATACAACGGATCTGGTATGCCTTTCCCTTACTCTGTACCAGGTGTGCTGTCCATCACTTCAGGCTACACCAGCGGTGCTTCTGCTTACTATTACTACTATCTCTACAATTGGAAAATTGCAGCAGGTTGTGAAAGTGCAAGAGTTCCGGTGACGGCAACGATCAGAGAAGTCCCTAATCCTAATTTAGGCACCGATTTAGATACCTGTACCTTCAATGCGATCCCGATGACTCTGGACCCTGGTCCTCAACCTTCAGGTTCTAACTATGTATGGGATAATAATACTACAGGAACACAACGCAATATCAATACTTCCGGTACTTACCACGTTACGGTAACTACACCATTCGGATGTATCGGCAGAGATACAATTGTTATCCTGATGCGTGAAAAACCTGCTATTGACCTGGATGCAAGCGGCGCTTCATTCTGTATTGGTGCGACCAAAACACTTGATGCAGGTCCCGGCGGCCAGAACGGAGGTACTTACTACTGGAATACGGGTGCACAAACCCGCGTTATTGATGTAACAAGCGGTGGTACTTATATTGCCTTCGTTACTTCTCCTGATGGTTGTTACAACTCTGATACGATTGTAGTAGTAGAAGACGGCTATGCACCTACAATAGATGCAATACAGGCTTTGGCCATGAATGCCAATACCTTCTCTTTCTCTGCGATCAACCCGCAATATGTTACAAGTTATGAGTGGAATTTCGGAGACGGCAGTCCTATCTCCACTTCTCCAAATCCTTCAAAACAATACTATCAATCCGGCAACTACCTGGTAAAACTTAAAACCAACAGTACTTGTGCCGACCGTTTAGATAGTGCTTATGTGAATATTGTAGGTGTAGGTATCAATGATACAGAAGGCAGCTTAAATACGATTACGATCTATCCGAATCCGAATGTTTTAGGTATTTTAAACATCGATGCAGGTAAAGAGGTAAAAGTGAACAAAGTTTCCCTGATCAATGTTGTAGGTCAAACCGTAGCTGAGATCAATAAAGTTTCAACCAACCAAAATATACAGCAAATCATATTGCCGAAACATTTGGCCAGCGGTATTTACAACTTAAAAATTGAAACGGATAAAGGTACTACTACCAGAAAAATAGAAATAAGAAAGTAGTATTTAGATTATCCATAATATTTATCAAACAGGCCCTGAAAATTTCAGGGCCTGTTTTTTTTATTTAAATGAGGTCAATCTGCGGTATCAATCCATAGAAAAACAGTTTTACAGTAATTTTTTTACCTAAAGTTTATTTTTATCCAACTTGCTAAAAAGCAGCACAAAACCTCATGTAATGAAACTATACCTATTCAACCTGATAAAAATCATATCAAAACAAAAAATAAAAAACTAATATTTTACAAATATCCTATAGAATAAAAATCCAGAAAATGATATTTTTTTGGATTTTTTAATTTTCACACAAACCAATTAACCGCTTATACCCGTCTATGTGATTAACAATAAAAAATCCAACATTTCAACAAAAAGCAAAAAATACTAAAATACCAGATGCACAACAAAAGATAAAATACATAGACAATCTATAATTAAGCAAATTAAATTACAGATTATCCGCTAAAGACTTTCATCATTGCTATTAACCAAACCTAAGAAAAAATGAAAGAGTACAGCCAATAATAAATCAAGACAAGAAAAATGAAAAAGATCTTACTATGGTATCTGGTAAGCATCCTCGCTATGCTTACGTTTGTTCAAACGTTTACGTACGCTAAGGGGATTGAACATCTTGCAACCAGATCAAGTATAGATATTGCAAAGATTCATTGCGGTGAAGTAACAGGCAGGCACGCCTGCCTTCAGCTTAACAGTGATAGCAAATGCATCAGCAGTGCCCGCCTGAGCAAAGCTGTGGCATACATTTCTTCCGGACTTTTCACAGAAGTGCAGATTTCCTCCTCATTAAGTACGCTCAAAATAAGCAACAAAACTGTTGCAGTCGGTTATAATAACAGTATAGCCATCATTGTTGCCCCGCATATGTTTGATGCATACAGGGGCTGTTTCCGTTCAAGGCTACTACAAGACATTTTTCCTTTACCTGTATATGCCACAGGTAAGGGAAACTATATTTTACAAAGACTGGTTTACAAAGATCCCCTTTGCCGCACAGCAAAAATGGAGACCGGGAAGACCTGAATACCCTAAGCAGGAGCAAGCTGAGCTTCCCTGCAAATAATAAAACAGCAACCAATTACATACCAAGACAAATAGTATAACATGAAACAAATTAAACCATTTCTTAAAAGCAGTTATTGCACGCTGCCCCCATTTCTGCTTATGCCTCCTTTAATGGACGTACTCTTCCAGAATCCCTGTATTCCGGGCATACACAAAATGCTGTTCCGCTGCTGAACTGCGCGGAAATAAAGAGCGCAAACCAAAGCAATATTTATCATCTGTTTCAGGCAATAAGCAGCACAAAAGCTGTCCCACCTGCCTCAACATGACCGGGGAAGCCGAAAACCACTTAAGAGTAGGCAATATATTCAGTAGAAAATGAAAAAACTAAATTTACTCAGTTGGTTAAAATACACATTTATACCAACCTTGTTGATTCTGTTCATCACCAATATGCAGGCACAAACCCCGATGTTCTTCAAAGGCGGGGGTACCGGCAGCAATACTATACCGATGAACACTGCAGGCTCTCATGCCCAGCATATCTATCAACCTGCAGATTTTAATGCGCCGCCAACTGCGGGGCTGATCTCGAAAATTTACTTTAGAAATGGGGTAGCCGGGGCGACGGGTACTTATACCAACTTCTCGGTTGCATTCTTACAGAACAACCTGGCTGCTTTTCCCAGCACTACATTCTTAACCGGGTTCACTACTGCACTGTCCACACCCAGCATCACCATTAATGGTAATGCAACAGCAGGCGGATGGTATGAGATCCCTCTAACCACTCCCTTTTTATATGACCCTACACAGACACTTATCGTTGAGATAAAATATACAGCAAGAACAGGTGGATTAAGCACCCCTACTACAAGTGCTTCGGGCAACAAAAGGCTATCCATAATTACGGCTCCCGGAGCAGCTACGGGTAACCTGAGTACTATATGGGGCGACTTCGGTATGGACCTTCTTCCGGCAGTACCCTGTGCCAACCCTATCGTGGGCGGCACTTCAACGGCTTCGGCAACATCAGCCTGTGCCGGAACGCTGGTCAACTTTAACCTGAGCGGTAACAGCACCGGCGGTGGCCTTACCTACGAATGGGAAAGCTCTCCGAACAACACCGTGTACACCAGCCTCGCACCGGCTCAAAACGCAGCATTCTTTCCCTATACAGTTACTACAACAGCCTGGTACAGGTGTAAACTGATCTGCTCAGGCGGAACGCCCGTTTATTCCACACCTATCCAGGTAACTATATTGGCACCACTCAACGGAGTATATACCATCAATAACGCTAATCCCACTGCAGGCACAAACTTTGCCAGCTTTACCGAAGCTATTGATGCCCTTAACTGTGGCGGTGTTGCCGGGCCGGTAACCTTTAATGTAAGCCCCGGAACACCTTATGTGGAAACCCTGAATTTCGGTACCATCAATGGGGTAAGCACCTCACAACCGGTACGCTTCAATGGTAACGGTGCTACGGTACAGTTCACCAATACCACATCTGCAAGACAACTCCTGACCTTCGACGGTACAAACCATGTAAGGATTGACAGCCTCATCTTCAAATCACTCGATGCCACTTTCGGCTGGGGAGCACGCATTGCAGGTGGCGCCAGCTATGACAGCCTTACCCGTTGCCAGTTTGACCTGAGCTCTGTCACCAGCACTACAGCAGCCAATGTAAACGGCATCCTGTTTACCGCTTCTGCCACAGCAGTATCCACAGCAGGAGTGAATGGTAAGCATATTTATATCGCCAATAATCATATTAAAGGTTCTGCTGCCGCAGGCGGACTGAACTATGGTATAGGTATTGCTTCCGGTGGCAGTGATTCCAACATCATCAAAAATAATGTGATCGAAAACTTCTACAACAATGGTGTCTATATCGCTTCTGCCAAATACACGATTGTGGAGGGCAATGAGATCCACAAAGCCAATAAAACAGCCGGTATCGTTGCCGGGGAAGGGATCTACACCGCCAGCGGTGATATGTCCGGTTCTAAAATTATCGGTAACAGGATACACAGCCCGGGTGGTACGGCAGGAGCTACTACCGTGTTCAGGGGTCTGTCCCTGCTCGGTGACGGTACGGCAACAGAACCCATACTGGTAGCTAACAATGTTATTTACAACATCAACCAGGGTGGAGCTTCCTCCGGTATTTACATAAGTACAGGACTATATAACCTGGTCTATCATAACACCATCACCTTTGACCAGGTACTCAGTGGCACAGCCATCAATTATGGTATTTATAGTACCGGTGCCAATACAGGTACTGATATTTCCAATAATATGGTCAGCATCACTGCCGGAACAGAAGGCATCAAATACGGCTTTTACCATGTAACGGCCAATGGCATCGGTAATGCCCAGAAAAACAACTATTACCTGAACTCTACACAGCCAGGAGCACAGAATTATGGTTATTATACCACCGCTTATGCCACCCAGGCAGCCTTCCAGACAGCTTATCCTGCTCTGGAGATAGGCTCCCCTGTAGCAGATCCGCAATTTACTTCAGCAGCTACCGGTGACTTTGCTCCTTTGGGCAGCGGTGTGATCAATGCAGGTATCAACCTCCTGAGTACAGTACCTACAGACATCCTGGGACAAGCGCGTACAGCTGCCCCTACCATTGGTGCATTTGAATTTGTGCCTTCCGGAAATAATGATGCTATGGCTACTACATTCTTAAGCCCTTCCAGCAGTTATTGTGCCAACACCAGTATTCCTGTAGAAGTCATCATCGGGAATGGAGGTGCTAATACGATCAACACCATGCAGGTCAACTGGTCTGTAAATGGTGTGCTGATGACTCCATACAGCTATACAGGCCCGCTGGTATCACCTAGTGCGCCGGGACAAAGTATCGATACCGTTGTTATCGGAACAGCAACACTACCGGCCGGGAACTCAATCATCCGCGTATGGACCTCTGCACCAAACGGGCAGAATGATCCTAATCATACTAATGATACGATTGTATTTAACGGCACCTCAGCTTTATCTGCTAACACTTATACGATAAACAGCGGAGCACCTACAGCCGGTCTTAACTTCAACAGTTTTGCAGATTTCTCCACGGCCCTGAATGCAGGCATCTGCGGACCTGTGGTAGCCAATGTGGTAGCAGGATCAGGTCCTTATACAGAACAGGTAAGTTTCGGAGATGTTCCGGGAGCCAGTGCCACCAATACGATTAAAATAAATGGTAACGGCAACCTGGTACAATTTAATACGAGCGCCGGTAGTGCGATTGCACTATTACAGCTCCAGGGCACTAAACACCTTAAAATAGATAATCTTAACTTCAAAACATCATCCACTGCTGCCGGATGGGCTGCCTGGATCACTGCCGGAGCAGAGCGCGACAGCATTACCAATTGTTCTTTTGACCTGAGCACTGTAACTTCAACTGCATCAGCGAGCAATTCGGGTATCGTTTTCAGCGGTTCCAATACTTCTGCTATAGGTGCCGGGGCTTCTGGTAAGCATATCGCAGTGGCGGGCAATCACCTGCTGGGTTCTGCAGGTGCCGGGGGCTTATACTATGCTGTGAGCCTCAATGCTGAAGCGGATAGCAACTATATTGGTAACAACATTATCGAAAACTATTACTATTACGGTGTTTACTTAGCGGCAAATGTCGGCAACAGCATCATTGGCAACGAAATCAAAAGGCCCAATAAATCTACCGGCTTTACGACCAACTATTGTATCTACCTGGCCAGCGGCACCGCCAGCCAGGGGCATCGTATAGAGCGCAACCGCATCCACTCTAACACCACTCCTACCGCAATCAACAGCAGTACGGTATATGGTATAGGTGTCTTAGCCGATCCTCCGACTACCAATCCCATCATTGTGGCTAATAATGTCATCTATAATATGAAGGGCGGTTCACTTTATGGTATATATGCCAGCACAGTAACCAATACCAAATTTTACCATAATACCATCAGTTTTAATCTGCCTACCGGCAGCGCGAATGCCAATTATGGCATGTATGCCTTAGGCACCAATACCGGCACCGAGTTCATCAACAATAATGTATCCATTACTCAGGGCGGAACGGGCATCAAATATGGCTTTTACTACAGTACTGCACCAAGTGTCGGTAATGCCCAGAAAAACAATATTTACGTCAACTCTGCCTTGGCCGGAACACAAAACTATGGTTATTACACCACAGCTTATGCGACTCAGGCCGCTTTCCAGACCGCCTACCCGGCACTGGAGATCGGCTCTCCGACTGCAGATCCGTTATTCCTTTCTGTGGCCACAGGCGACCTGTCGCCTTTAAACCCGGCAATAATGACCGCGGGCAACAACCTGCTGGCTGATGTACCTGCCGACATTACCGGTGCGGCAAGATCGGCAACACCCACCCTGGGTGCATTTGAGCTTGCGGTTAACGGAACGAACAATGCAAGATCCTTTACCTTCCTGAGCCCTTCCGGCAACTATTGCTCGGGCCCTATCCCGGTTGAATTAATGATCGGCAATGTGGGGACCAACAATATCAACTCGCTACAGATCAACTGGAGGGTGAACGGTGTATTACAAACACCAATCAGCTATACCAGTACTTTAGTACCTATAGGAGGCACTACGGGACAAAGCTTCGATACCGTATTGCTGGGCAATGCCAATTTAAATGCAGGGTCTAACCAGATCATCGCATGGACCTCCTTACCTAACGGAACGGCAGACAGCTATCCCTTGAACGATACGGCTAAACTAACAGCAGTACCGAGCACTTTTACAACGAGTGCGAGCATAGACACTATTTGTGCCAACCAGACCTCTGTGGTTTCTTTGATGCCCTCATCGGGTTATGCCCCGGGAGCATTACAATGGGAATTCTCTACTAATGGCACCACCTGGCAGACTATTCCAAACTCGGATACCGTCAACTATAGCGTGACCAACATCGGTGTAGCTACACAATACAGGGCGAGGATCTTAACAGGCGGCAGCAATTGCGTATCTCCTGCCACAACAGTACATGTGAACTATATTGCGCCTCCTGTAGTGGTACACGATGAAAGCTGTGATCCTGCATCTCTTACGGTATCGGCAACAGCAAGTACCGGTAATACTTTAAGATGGTATGATAACCTTACAACGACTACCGTTTTGACCACGAATAACAGCATCACCACTCCTACATTATTTAACACCAAAACATTCTATGTAGTATCTGTAAGTGCAGGAGGCTGTGAAAGTGTAAGAACACCGGTAAATGCGGTCATACACATTTTACCCCCGGTAGACCTTGGTCTTGACATAGATACCTGTACCAGTGCCGCTGCCAGCTTCAACTTAAGCCCTGGCACGCAAAACCCGGGAGCTACCTACCTTTGGGACGACAACAGCACCGGACCATTAAGAACAATCAATCAATCGGGTACCTATTCTGTAACAGTAACCGATACCAATACCTGTTTTAAATCTGATACGATCATGGTCACCATCAGCCCGAGACCAGTAGTAGAACTGGATGCAGACGGCCTTACCTTCTGTACCGGAGCCACTAAAATACTGGATGCAGGTCCGGATGGAGAAAACGGGGGAGAATACTACTGGAATACAGGTGCTCAGACCAGGACTTTATCGGTGACCACAAGCGGTACCTATATCGTATTTGTCACTACGCCACTGGGATGCCTCACTTCTGACACCATTACCCTTACCGAGACAGGTTTTGCACCGGTTACAGACGGGATCAACTCAATTGCCTTGAACGTAAACACCTTTAATTTTGCAGCCATCAATCCTCAGAACGTGACCAGTTATGAATGGGACTTCGGAGATGGCAGTCCGGTATCCACGTCTCCTAACCCGCAACATACCTATACCTCCAGCGGCAACTACCTCGTGTTTATGAAATCCATAAGCTCTTGTGCAGAACGCATAGACAGTGCTTATGTGAACATCATAGGAGTAGGCATCGAAGAAACGGCCGTATTGAAAAGAGTCAGCGTATATCCTAACCCGAATTATAATGGGGTACTCAATATAGATGCCGGCAGCAATATCAATATAGAAAAAGTAATGCTGATCAATGTGCTGGGGCAGACCCTTGTGCAGGAAAGCAATTTTGAAAAAGGACAGTCCTTACAGCAAATGCACTTACCGGAACATCTTGCAAGCGGTATGTATCATTTAAGAATAGAAACGGACAAAGGAATAGTTGTCAGAAAAATTGAACTAAGAAAATAGCTTTGATCCATAGCTGTTTTCAAGATGACAGTATGTATCCTGTTCCGGGTAAAGCACTCTGAACAGGATACATTAAATATCATTAAAGTCAATCAACGGCCCTGATAACTGTCCCCTTGAACTCAATAAGCCGGCTTTACAAGTATAGGCACACCTCCTATATAGTAATGTTCCTTAAAAATAGTATTCTCAAACATAAAGACCTATACCGTAATTAAATCAGGAAAATCCCGGGACCCAAAGGGGTATCCAGGACGGGGAAGCCGAAAACCATTTCAGAGTAGGCAAAATATACGGTAGAAAATGAAAAAACTAAACTTTCCCATTTGGTTCAGTTATTTTTTGATCCCAGCACTCTTTATGCTGGTCGTCACAAAAGTCGGGGCGCAGACCCCGATGTTCTTCAAAGGCGGAGGTAGCAGTACCAATACCATCCCGATGAACACTTCAGGTTCTCATGCCCAGCATATCTATGAACCTTCAGACTTTAACGCACCGCCCACACCAGGGCTGATCTCCAAGATCTATCTCAAAAATGCGGTAGCCGGGGGTACCGGTACTTATACCAACTTCTCGGTTGCATTCTTACAGAACAACCTCACGGCTTTTCCCAACACTACATTCTTAACCGGGTTCACTACTGCACTCTCTACAGCCAGTATCACCATTAATGGTAATGCCGCAGCAGGCGGATGGTATGAGATCCCTTTAACGACCCCATTCTTATATGACCCGGGGCAAAGCCTCATCGTAGAGATAAAGTACACGTCAAAAACAGGGGGCATGAGCACGGTAACGACCACAGCCCCCGGTAATAAACGATTATCTATTACCAGCGCTCCCGGGGCAGCTACCGGTAACCTCAGTACTTTATGGGGCGACTTCGGAATGGACCTTCTTCCGGCTGCCCCATGCGCCAGCCCTATCGCAGGAGGTACTTCAACGGCTTCGGCAACATCAGCCTGTGCCGGAACGCTGGTCAATTTTAACCTGAGCGGCAACAGTATCGGTGGTGGCCTTACCTATGAATGGGAAAGCTCTCCGAACAACACCGTGTACACCAGCCTTGCACCGGCACAGGCTGGCGCTTATTTTCCTCATACAGTTACAACAACAGCCTGGTACCGGTGTAAACTGATCTGCTCAGGCGGAACACCCGTTTATTCCACACCTATCCAGGTAACCGTATTGGCACCGCTCAATGGAGTATATACCATCAACAACGCCAATCCTACCGGGGGCACAAACTTTGCCAGCTTTACCGCTGCCATCGATGCCCTTAACTGTGGCGGTGTTGCCGGACCGGTAACCTTTAATGTAAGCCCCGGAACGCCTTATGTGGAAACCCTGAATTTCGGTACCATCAATGGGGTAAGCACCTCACAGCCGGTACGCTTCAATGGTAACGGTGCTACGGTACAGTTCACCAACACCACATCTGCAAGACAACTCCTGACCTTCGACGGCACAAGCCATGTAAGGATTGACAGCCTCATCTTTAAATCACTCGATGCCACTTTCGGCTGGGGCGCACGCATTACAGGTGGTGCCAGCTATGACAGCCTTACCCGTTGCCAGTTTGACCTGAGCTCTGTCACCAGCACTACTGCAGCCAATGTAAACGGCATCCTGTTTACCGCTTCTGCTACAGCAATAGCTACAGCAGGTGTAAATGGTAAGCATATTTATATCGCCAATAACCACATTAAAGGTTCTGCGGCCGCAGGCGGACTGAACTACGGTATTGGAATCGCTGCCGGTGGCAGTGATTCCAACATCATCAAAAATAATGTGATCGAGAACTTCTACAACAATGGTGTTTATATCGCTTCTGCCAAATACACTATTGTGGAGGGTAACGAAATCCACAAAGCCAATAAAACAGCCGGTATCGTTGCCGGGGAAGGGATCTACACCGCAAGCGGTGATATGTCAGGTTCTAAAATTATCGGTAACAGGATACACAGCCCGGGCGGTACGGCAGGCGCTACTACCGTGTTCAGGGGCTTGTCACTGCTCGGTGACGGTACCGCAACAGAACCTATATTGGTAGCTAACAATGTTATTTACAACATCAACCAGGGAGGAGCTTCCTCCGGTATTTACATAAGTACAGGACTATATAACCTGGTCTATCATAATACCATCACCTTTGACCAGGTATTGGGCGGCACGGCCGTCAACTATGGTATCTATAGCACCGGTGCCAATACCGGCACAGAGATCACCAATAATATGGTCAGCATCACTGCCGGAACCGGGGGGATCAAATATGGCTTCTATCATGCAACAGCCAATGGCATCAGCGATGCACAGAAAAACAATTACTACCTCAACTCTACACAGGCAGGGGTACAGAACTATGGCTATTATACCACAGCCTATGCCACCCAGGCAGCCTTCCAGACGGCTTACCCGGCCCTGGAAATAGGCTCCCCTACCGCTAATCCGCAATTTACAGCTCCTGCTACCGGTAACTTTTTGCCCGGTAATATTACTTTGCTCAATGCAGGCAGCAACCTGGTCAGCCTTGTCCCTTCAGACATTAACAATCAGCCACGCTCTGCCACTCCTACCATAGGTGCATTTGAATCTTTACCTACCGGTATCAATGATGCGGCAACCGTTGCGCTCATCAGCCCATTAGGTAATATATGTGCTGCTCCTGCAAGCATCAAGGTATCGGTGATGAATGCCGGTACGAATAACATCAACTCCCTGCAGGTGAACTGGCGGTTGAACGGCACCTTGCAAACACCGCTGACCTATAACAGTCCGCTCGTACCCGTAGGTGCTCCTTCCGGCCAGAACATGGATACTATTACCTTAGGCACGGCTACCTTAAATGCCGGCAATAATACGATCCAGGTATGGACCTCTTTACCTAACGGTGTCAATGACCTCAACACGGCCAATGACACGCTCAATACAAGCATCAATACCGTACAATTTGTGGTCACTCCTGCAGCAGATACGATCTGTGGCAACAGCACAAGCCTGCTGAGCCTGAGCCCTGCCAGCGGTTATAGTGCCAATAGCACTATTTCCTGGGAATGGAGTACGAACGGGACCACATGGAATACCGTAACCGGCGCTAACAACAACAGTTATGAAGTCGATGGCATCACTACATCCCGTCAATACAGAGCAAAAATCGACAACGATAACCTGATCTGTTATTCCAACCTTTCAACGATTACACTGGACAATATTGCGGTCTTAAGCAGTACCGGAAATGAAAGGTGCGGACCGGGCACCCTGGCATTATCTGCCACACCTTCAAGTGGTGTAGTCAACTGGTATGCAGTAGCCACAGGAGGCACCGCTTTGCATACAGGCAACTCCTTTACCACGCCCAATATCAATGCGACAACGACTTATTATGCAGAGGCCGCTACCGGATCAGGAGGTATTGTCAATGTTGGTCCGCTCAGCCCCTCCACTTTAGGGGCAGGAGGCTACACCAGCTTATATACCTACAAAACCTTTTTCACGGTACTTGCAGGCACTACGCTGACCTCGGTAGATATTTTCCCGCAAACAGTAGGAAGCACCGGTTCTATACAGATCTTATCTGAACCGAGCCTGGCCGTAGTATCTACCACACCATTTACGGTAACCACTGCAGGCAGCCTGGTCAACGGGCAGACGGTAACGCTGAATGCACCTTTACCACCGGGTAACTACAGCATTAAATTTGCAACAGGAACTACCGGTAACTATTACCGCAATACGGCAGGGGCTTCCTTCCCCTACACCTCTCCTGTAGCTAATGTAACAGGACATAGTTTTAACGGCTATCCGCAATACTATTACTATACTTATAATTTCATCTTTGGAGCACAGGGATGTGCCAGCCCGAGAGTACCGGTAGTAGCCACGATCCATGAAGTACCTGCAGTAGACCTGGGCAATGACACCTTGATCTGCCCGCAAACAAGCCTGACACTTGACGGAACCAGCGGCTCAGGCACGGTATCTTACCTGTGGAGCACAGGAGCTACTACACCAAGCATCAATGTGAGTGCAGCAGGCACTTACTCCCTTAGCGTTGCCAACAGCAATTGTAGCGGGCAGGATACCATCGTTATAGGTAATGCACCTGTACCTGTGGCAACAATGCCGGACTCTGCTGCCATATGTGATGGCCAAATGCTGAGCCTCAATGCAGGAAACAACGGAGCAACTTACCTCTGGAGCGATGGCAGCAACAACCAGACACTGGATGTGCATACCGGCGGACTGTATACCGTAAATATTACCAATACAAATGCCTGCTCTGTCATTGATTCCACTTTCGTTACAGTAAATGCAGTACCACAGGTTGAACTGGGTAATGACACGATCATTTGCAGAGGAGAGGCCTTAGTCTTAGATGCAGCTAATAGCGGTTCAGGTTTCCTTTGGAACAATGGTGCACAGACGCAGTCTGTTACCGTGAGCCAGGAGGGCACTTACTCTGTAATAGTTACAAATGCACAGCAATGCAGCGCTACAGATACCATTGAGGTAAGTACCTATGATGCTGCAAGTGTAAATGGATTTCACTTTACCCCGAGATTTGACCTGGAAGCGGGAAGAGTAGACTTTATGCCTATTGATCCTATGTTTGTCAACAGCTATCATTGGGACTTTGGCGATGGCAACACGTCTACATTGTCCAGCCCTTCCAATGTATATGCAAACAGCGGCAATTACCTGGTAACACTGACTGTAGTTAATGATTGCGGACCAAAAGATACTTCCCTGTTAATCAATGTAGACCTTTTTACAGGCGTTAAAGAAGCCGGGGCTGCAGCGCTTAATATTGACGTATTCCCCGTACCCGCTACTGATCATATCAGGATTGAAAGCAGGGATGCAGGACTGTTATTACAAAGCGCAACCGTGGTAAATACCATCGGGCAGATCATACCGCTTACTTATAATAAAAACAACCAGCATATATATCTTGACCTGAAGCCTCTGGCTGCGGGCAATTACATCATAGTTATTGAAACAAGCAAGGGCAAAGCCTATCGAAGGTTCAATATACTTAAATAAAATATTTATACTAAACAGTAAAAGTATTTCAGGAGCGGCCTTTAGAGGCCGCTCTTTTTTTTAACGTATCATTAAAATATATCAATAAAATAAACTACATTTAATCTTTAAAATCACAAAAAACTATTCAATTTATTTACAGAACAAAGATTATGCAATAAAAATAATATAGTTCTATAGCAACACCACCATATTAAAAGATCTGCAAGACTATGCACCCGGATAGAAAAAAAGGGAAAGCCGAAAACCATTTCAGAGTAGGCAAAAACTCAAAAACCATGATCAAGTTTTACCAAAAAAACAACAGGTGCTTCAAACCATCTTTAAAAGTGCTGCTGAGCTTATACAGCCTAATTGTCTTGCTGTTATCCCATCAAAAGATACAGGCACAGACTTATTGTACGACCACGGTGGGGACTAATGGAAATATTTATTACGTTGATTCTATTAAAACCACAGGTGGCACCACAAATATTAACCACTTAAACGTTAACCCTTTAGTCGTTAATTCAAATGGTTATACCGATCAGACCACACAAGTGGTTACCGGTTTACAAGGTTCTACTTTCCAGTTAATTTTACATGGCAGACAACTATTTGCCTATCACTGGAATGTCTTTATTGACTGGAACCAGAACGGTGTGCTGAATGATCCCGGAGAAGTGGTATATAGCTACCTTACCGGCACGCAGATACAAACCACCACCATTACAGTTACGATCCCGGCTACGGCTACACCGGGCAATAACCGGATGCGCGTAGGTATGTACAGAATTTCTACAACTACAGACCCCTGTAATACCAATACTTCTGTAATGGGCTATATTACAGACTTTACGGTAAATGTACTTCCGCTCACCCCCTGCACCAATCCTGCAGCAGGCGGCGTTGCAACCGTAACTCCTGCAGGCCAGTCCTGCCCGGGATCCCCGGTAACATTAGGCTTAACGGGTATTACCATTTCCGGTAACCAGACATATGAATGGGAAAGCTCCCCCAATAATACAACATACACCAGCATCGGTGCGGCCAGCGCAAATCCCAATGCTACCGTTAGCCCTTCAACCACAACCTGGTACAGGTGTAAAGTGGTCTGTTCCGGGGGCACACCGGCCTACTCTACCCCGGTCCAGGTGACGGTAATGACACCATTGAACGGAGTATATACGATTAACAATGCCAATCCTACTGCAGGTACAAACTTTAACAACTTTACAGATGCTGCTAACCGGCTTAACTGCGCAGGTGTATCGGGGCAGGTGACCTTTAACGTCAGTCCTACAACACCTTATGTGGAAACCCTTAACCTGGGTGTCATCCCGGGCATAAGCCAGGCCAACCGTGTGCGGTTCAACGGGAACGGGGCTACTGTTCAATTCACCAATACTACCACGGCAAGACAATTATTAACCTTAAATGGAACGAAGTATGTAACCATTGACAGTGTCAAATTTAAATCACTGGATGCCACATTCGGATGGGGCGCAAGAATAGCCGGTGGCGCTGCTTATGATACTATCACCCGTTGCCAGTTCGACCTAAGTTCTGTGACGAGCACAACAGCTGCCAATGTGAATGGGATACTATTCACAGCGTCTGAAACGGCAACAACAACAGCAGGTGTGAACGGCAAAAATATCTATATAGCCAATAACTACATTAAAGGCTCTGCGGCAGCAGGAGGCCTGAATTTTGGCATTGGCATTGCCTCAGGAGGCAGTGACTCTAATACGATAAAAAACAACCTGATTGAAAATTATTACAATACCGGTATTTATATTGCTCCGGCCAGATTCACGACCATAGAAGGCAATGAGATCCACAGGGCAAACAAAACCACCGGCATAGTAGCTGCTGAAGGAATCAGTACCATTAGCGGTGATATGGCCGGGTCTAAGATCATCGGCAACAGGATACACAGCCCGGGAGGCACTGCAGGGGCCACTACCGTGTTCAGGGGCTTATCGCTGCTGGGAGATGGTACAGCAACCAATCCGGTTATTGTAGCTAATAATGTTATCTACAAGATCAACCAGGGAGGAGCTTCCTCAGGCATCTATGTCAGTGCCGGCTTGTACAATCTCATCTATCACAATACCGTATCTTTTGACCAGGTATTAAGTGGCACTGCTATCAACTATGGTATCTATACTACCGGTACCAATACCGGGACAGATATCATCAATAACCTGGTCAGCATCACAGCAGGTTCCGGCGGTATTAAATATGGCTTTTATTACAACACAGCGCCAAGCGCCAATACTGCACAAAAAAACAATTTCTACCTAAACTCTACTCAGGCAGGCGTTCAGAACTATGGCTACTATACCACAGCTTACCTCACACAAGCCGCGTTCCAGGCAGCTTATCCAGCACTGGAGCCGGGTTCTCCTGCAGTGGATCCGCAATTCACCTCATTAGCTACAGGCAACCTGAGACCGGGCAACCCGCTTTTATTTTCAGCAGGGAATAATGTCCTCGCTACTGTGCCCAATGATATCAACAACACACCGCGCACGATGACTCCTACCATCGGAGCATTCCAGCATGTGGCGATCACTATGAATGATGCACAGACACAAGCCATCTTAAACCCGACCGGCAATATTTGTGCGACTTCAAGCCCGGTGGAAGTCATCATAAAAAATGCAGGCGCTAATAACATCACCAACCTGGTGGTGAACTGGAGCTTAAACGGCGTGGCACAAACAGCAACTAACTATACCGCTACCCTGGTAACTACCGGCTCAAGTACCGGTCAGAATTCAGATACCATTGTTATCGGCAATGCCAACCTTGTTGCCGGGGCCAATACCATCAAAGTATGGACCTCATTACCCAATGGTGTAGCAGATACAGACAATACCAATGATACCCTGCAGGTAGTGATCAACACCGTTAATTTCACCATTTCCCCGGCCAATGCGATCACCTGTGCTACAGGATCTACCACATTGACCCTGAGCCCTGCAACAGGATATAATCCCGGTAACATCCAGTGGGAGCAATCCACCAATGGAGGGACCACCTGGACCGCAATTACCGGTGCAAATACAGTAACCTACACTGCTACAGGGATTACCACAAATCGCCTGTATAGAGTAAAAATTACGAATAATACTTCTGTCTGCTATTCCAATATTGCTACACTAACCGTACAGGAAGCCCTGATCTCTGGCACAACACCTGGCTCCAGGTGCGGCACAGGTTCTGTGAGCTTATCGGCCACAGGAACCGGTACTACTTATAAATGGTACGCGGCAGCAACAGGAGGTACCGCTCTGTTTACAGGCAGTCCTTTCAATACCCCAAGTATCAGCGCAAACACTACTTATTATGTAAGTGCGGCTAACTCCGGTGGTTGTGAAAGCAGCAGAACAGCTGTCCTGGCTACTGTAAACCCACTGCCACAGGTCAACCTGGGTGTGGACAGGGTCATTTGCCCGGGCACCTCAACTACGATCAACGGAACGTCCACTACAAGTGGGGTGACTTATTTATGGAATACCAATGCCACTACGCCTACCATAACCGTAAACACTCCCGGCACTTATTCTATCGGGGTCAATAATGGCACCTGTATCGCCAGGGATACCATCATCATCACTGCAGCACCTGTGCCTGCAGCCACTTTACCAGATACCGTCAGCATCTGTGAAGGACAAACAGCTACCCTGAATGCAGGTAATACCGGAAGTACTTTCTTATGGAACAATACCAGTACGACCCAAAGCATCAATGCGAGCACTGCCGGGTTATACACCGTTAAGATTACCAACACCTTCAACTGTTTTATTACAGACAGCGCCAGGCTGGTCGTGCATCCATTGCCGGTAGTTGACCTGGGCAACGATACGACGATCTGCCAAAATGCAGTGATCACACTGGATGCAGAAAACGGTGGAGCCGATTACTTATGGAGTACAGGGGCTACCACACAAACGATCGATGTAGACCAGGCAGGCAGCTATAATGTTGAGGTAACCAATCAATATGGATGTGTGGCCAGCGATTCAAAAGACGTGGCTGTTTACGACCAGATTTCCATCGGCGGCTTCAACTTTATCCCAAGGTTTGATATTGAAGCAGGAAGAGTGGACTTTAGCCCGATTGACCCGGTAGAGGTAACTGATTACCAGTGGGACTTTGGAGATGGCAACACTTCAACCCTGGAAACACCAAGTCATATCTATGCCAATAACGGAACGTACACCGTAACCCTTCGGGTATCTAATGATTGCGGTACCCAAGACACCGCTTTGCTCATCAATGTGGATCTTTTAGTAGGCGTAAAAAATGCCGGAACTGCGGACCTGGATATTCAGGTATTCCCTGTCCCTGCAAAAAGCTATCTAAGCATTGAAAGCAAAGATGCGGGCATCACCCTGCACAAAGCAACGGTTGTGAATGCGATCGGTCAGGTAGTACCGGTAAATTACCAGAAAGGCAACAATAACCTGCACCTGAACCTGCAGCAAATGGTGCCCGGTAACTATATCATTATTATCGAGACCAGCAAAGGCAAAGCTTACCGCAGGTTTAATATATTAAAATAGTATCCCTCAATAGCTTGCAACAGAGGGCTGTTTTATAGACAGCTCTTTGTTGTTTTAATTCCAAAAATCATATCAAACCTTGATTATTATACCATTATGTTTTGACCTTGTCCGTATAGATAAAATCACTTAAATATACTTTTAAAAGTATTTAGAAAATTATCACATTTAGCCAAACTTAATCTTTAAAATTGTCGTCTATTATTTGTGTATTCCTTAACAGATACACTTATGATAAAGTCTCCTTAACCCTTTTTGAAAAGTCAATACATGAAAATGAAAAATCTATTTAATTTTTTTAAACCTAAACTGCTATCCCTCAGTTTAGGCTTACTGGGCTTTAGTGCGGGCCAGTCATCAGCACAGGCTCCTTATTGCTCCATGACTTATGCCAATTCCTGTTCATCATGGGGAACCAGCCAGGTGACGGTAGGAACATTTACCCATAGTCCGGCCTGTAACTCTTCGACAAAATACCAGAATTATACTGCGCAGACCATTACATTGGCTGCCGGTGTTAGCAGCAATGTAAGTTTAACTGCATTGGGCTATACAGGCGTGGGTATGGCGGCAGATTTTAATAATGACCTGGATTTTGAAGATGCTGGAGAGACCTTGTTTTTGCCCAACTATTTTGATGGTCCCGGCGGTACTGCAGTCTACACGGGAACGGTTACCGTGCCACCAAATATTTTACCCGGCAACTACAGGCTGAGGATATGGAACCGTACGGCAAATGCGGGTGGTGCCAACAATGGCGTTATTCCTTGTGGTACCGGCTATGGTTATGGACGTTACCTGGATTATACTTTAGCAGTGACCAATGCGGCTACTTGCCTGCCCCCTGCTAATGTACAGGTGACCGCGGCAGCTACAACAGCAGCCATCAGCTGGACGGCATCTACCTCTTCACCGGCTAACTACCGCTGGAAAGTAGTAGCCGCAGGAGCTGACCCTAATACGGCCCCCCCTGTAACGGCTACAGCTACCGGAACGACCACGGCCACAACGGCAAATGCTACAGGTTTAACCTCAGCTACTTCATATGATGCCTATGCAAAATCATTATGTAGTGCATCGGATAGCAGTGTATGGACTTTGGTACGTAATTTCACCACCCTTTGTGACGGCACACCGGCTACAGGTGTGGCTTCCTCTTCTGTACCCTCTGTTTGCCCTACGATTAGCTTTAACCTGGTGCTTACAGGCGTTACCGCAGCTCCGGGCATCACCTTCCAGTGGCAATCTTCCAGTGCGGCAGGTGGCCCCTTTACCAATATTACAGGAGCTACTACAGCCACTTATGCACATTCACAATCAGCATCCACTTTCTACAGGTGCGTGGTTACCTGTACCGGAAGCACATTGACCTCCACTTCAAACGTGATCAATGTAGCCATTAACCCGGGTACCAGTTGTTATTGTACCCCTACTTATACCTACGGCTGCTCTAACGGCGCCACAATTAAAAGCTTTTCAACAAGCGGTGCCACCGGCAGTAATATTAGTAACCTGAATACAGGCTGTGCCAATACAAACGGGTATTCAAACTATACAACAATGATCGTTTCCGGTGTGCAGACCACGACGTTTAACTATTCCGTAGTTGTAGACAATTATTCAGGCGGTGTAAAAATATGGGCCGACTGGAACCAGGATGGTATATTTGACCCGGTTAATGAACAGATTGCGGCCTCTGCATCAACGATTGCAAGCGGAGCTACATTTTCCGGTACGGCTACTATACCGGCTACTGCACTCACCGGAACAACGCGGATGCGCGTTCGCGTAGTGGAAAGTTCTACCAGCTTTAACTCCTGCAGCAATTATGATTATGGAGAAACTGAAGACTATTCCATAACCGTCCTGTCTGCTTCAGGAATCTGTGTGAGTCCGACCAACCTTGCGCTCAGCGGTGCCGTAACGCCTACTGCCGCTACGGTAACCTTTACAGCCCCTCCGGTTGGTAATGCTCCTACCAATTATATTTATCAACTGAGAACAGACGGAACCTTACCAGGCTCCGGCGCTACAGGCCTTTCCGCCAGCGGAACAGTAACCGCTTCCCCGGTAAACTTTACTACCTTAGACCCGGCGACCAATTATGTGTTCTATATCCGCACCTTCTGTTCTGCCGGTGATACGAGTTCTTGGGTAAATATTCCTTTCAGCACTACTTTTGATACCCTGACCCCGGTTGCCCTGGGCCAGTTTAATGCAGATGTGATCGCCAACGGAATAGGTACAGCCATGAGCTCTACGACCAATGATGTGGATGGTGTAAATTTTGCCCTTGTGGCAAAGGATTACCAGGCTACAGCTTCTGCGGCTTTCCCTACTTATGCAGTACCCAATAACCGGATCATCCAAAACGGCATCCGGAAATACCGCCTGGCCAACTATACAGGCAACAACTCTTTACGCCAGCTTTTAACTGCTCCAAATGCTGCAGTCAGGTTCTTAGCCCCTAAACGGGCCAATAAGGTTTATGTAATGGGCATCAGCGGCAGTGCAATAGCTAACTTTAATGCCATTGTTTACTTTGCCGATGGCAGTACACAAACCCAGGCGATGAACTTTGCCGACTGGTACACGAGCAATACCAATGTTGTAGTGAGCGGAGTAGGCAGAATTAACCGTACCAATAATGGACTGGAAGGTACCGCTACCGGTGGGCCAAGGATGCATGACTCTGCAATCGTGATCAGCACCGCTAACAGGAATAAACAGATTGACAGCATTGTGATCCAAAGAACGGGTACTACCGCAGGTGTAAGTAATGTATTGGCAGTAAGTATCGTGCCGAACGTTAACCAGGCATGTAAATTACCGGGCAACTTATCTATTGCCAATATTACCTGTGCCGGTGGTTTACTCTCCTGGCAGGGCAATGGCACAAGCACCAACTACCAGATCAGTTATGGCCCGATCGGCACCTTAGCCAATGCAGGTACCCTTGTTTCTGTAACAGGTGCTGCCGGAGCCAATACACACCAGTTTGTCAACGGCACTACAAACGGCTCCCTGCAATTGTATGTAAGAGCAGTATGCGGTACCAACTCCTATTCTGACTGGGTAGGACCATTGGAAGTGACACTTCCCGTTACCTCCCTTACGCCAACCTTCACTTTGCCGGCCGATATTTGTGCCGGTGCTACAGCACCGGTTTTACCGACCACCTCTAACAATAGTATAACGGGTACTTGGTCTCCGGCTGTAGTGAGCAATACGGCTACCGGTACTTATACCTTTACCCCTGCGGCACTTTCCTGTGCTGTTCCGGTTACAGCGACTATTAATGTGGCTACCTATACACTTTCCCCCCTTACCGATACCATATGTGTCGGCGGCGCTACCACATTAAATCTGAGCCCTGCTACCGGCTATACACCGGGAGCCATTGCCTGGGAAAGTTCAAGTAATGGCGGTACTACCTGGGATCCGATCACGGGTGCTAATGCAGTCACCTATAATGTATCCGGCATTCCTTCATTAAGACGTTACAGAACCAAAATAAGCCAGAACAATATTGTTTGCTACTCTACAGTAGCCGCAGTAGATGTGCGGAATATGCAGATCACCAACACGGTTAGCGCAGAAAGATGCGGTCCGGGTACGGTAACTTTATCGGCAACCGGTAACGGAACACAGTTCAACTGGTTCACTTCCGCAACCAGCACCACACCGGTATCTTCCGGGGCCTCATTTACCACACCATCGCTGACCAGCTCTGCTACATATTATGTCAACACGACCCGCAATGGCTGTGAAAGCCCTAGAGTAGCCGTTACAGCAACCATCAATGAACAACCACTGATCAATCTGGGTAACGATACCCTGATCTGCCCGGGTACTTCTGTTACCTTAAACTCAGCTACGGCAACAGCAGGCGTAAGCCGTACCTGGAATACCGGTGCTACTACACAAACTATAACGGTAAACACAGCAGGCACCTATTCGGTACAGGTAAGCACACCAAAATGTACCGCTAAGGATACGATCATCGTGGGCATTGCACCTTTACCTGCCGCCAATCTTACAGATACTATTGCGATCTGTAACGGAACAAATGCAGTATTAAATGCAGGGAATGCCGGGGCTACCTTCTTATGGAGTACAGGCCAGACTACCCAAAACATCAGTGTAAGTACCGGCGGACCCTATAAAGTAACCGTTACCAATACACACCATTGCTCTATATCCGATACCTCCTTCGTGGTGGTCAATCCGGTACCGGTCGTAAACTTAGGTGCAGACACGACCATCTGTCCTAATATGCCGCATACACTGGATGCAGGGAATACCGGCAGCACTTATGACTGGAATACCGGTGCCAATACCCAAACCTTAAGCATCAACCAGGGTGGCACTTATGCTGTTACCGTGACCAATCAATACAATTGCAGCAAAGCGGATACCATCCTCGTTACGATCTACAATGGTACCCGCGTAGATGGGTTCACTTTTGTGCCGAGATTTGATATTGAGCCGGGCAGGATTGACTTCACCCCCATCAACCCTCAAAATGTAGATGATTATTTATGGGATTTCGGAGATGGCAATACCTCAACACTCCAGTTCCCCTCACATACCTATACAGCCAGCGGCACGTACCCGGTAAATCTTTTAGTATCCAATACCTGTGGCGCTATGGATACCTTACTCACGATCCATGTCGATCTGTATCTTGGTGTGGCCAAAGTGGTGAACAAAAACCTGAATATTAAAGTGTACCCGGTTCCCGCACAGGAAAGCATCAATATTGAATCAGCAGACCCTACGGTAATGATACATTCATTAAGCATGTTCAACACAATAGGCCAGGAAGTGATCAATAGCCAAAAATTAAATGTGCTTAAAACCAATATGGACATCAGCCATGTTCCATCCGGAGATTACTTCATCCGCATCGAAACCAATAAAGGTGTACTGACACGGAAGATCAACATCATCCATTAATACATTCATTCTTTTTATACTAAAAGGATACTTCTGCAGAGAAGTATCCTTTTAGTACTTTTCTAAGAACTTTAACGCCTTTATGGGGTTACATTTCACGGGGAGTTATATTAAGGAAGATATCCGGCTGTGTCACAACACGAATTTTGCATTCGATATGAAAACATTTGTAAACTAATGTGTATTTTGCAGTTAGAAAACTAAACACCAATACCGATACTTAACTCTTTTAGCGCCTGTAAAGCAGGACAAAAGAGCTCAATAAAAATCAAAATAAGATGAATTATTACATTCTTCCGCTTGTTGTTAACGATAGAAGAGAGATTAGCTTACCCCTCATTCATGGTACTAATCACCAAATGCAGCATTATATTGTTGAAGTACCGGAAAATGCACACTTCAATATCCTGAGCCTTCTAAAAGACGCAGATATCAAATCTCTGATCTCCGAAGCCAGGGACCTGGAGATCGGCAGCCTGCAACCGGCTTATAGTTTATCAGAAAATACCCTGAATATCAAATTCCTGATCCGGGAAAAACAGGCGGCACCTGTCCTGCCAAGCACTCCTGCAGAAGAGCAGGCCTCTCCGGCATTGACCTATGACGACCTGGATGCATATACTCCTAAGCCAAAAACACCTCAAATGTTTGCCGCGCCTCAGGTAATGTCTACCACCAATAACATCGGGACCTTTGGCGGTGCCATCAATTTATCAGCCAATAATTTCAATAATGGTGCCTTCAGCATCCTGGCAGAGGCCAGAGAGCATTTTGAGCACATCAACAGCGAGACCTTCCCCGACCTTAAAGTAAACATAGAACTGGATGTAGACGGACAGGTGTACCTGGGCGGCTTCATCATCTCCTTTGCCCACCCGGCACAATTCCTCGGCCTGGCCCTGGACTTCGGTTCCGAATCCAGCCAACTGGCGGCCAAGCGCTACCAGTTTGGTGTAGGTTACCAGGAGAAAAAACCGGAACACGAAAACCTGTTTAAGAACATCTATGCTTTCCATAAATCGAAAGAATGGATACCCCGTGAAGACCAGTCCCAATACTACCAGGAAGAGATCAACACAAATTTCTATAAATCCATTTTCTTCCTGAAAGAAGACCTCAGCGGCGACTACCAGGATATTGAAAAAGAACTGTTCATCCAGGACCTGGACGAAAACCTGAAAATGCTCGTCAGCAGCACCAGCAGGGAGCAAGGCTATGCCACCCTCACCGAAAAAAGATACCACCAGTTGCCCAACCTCAAGATCACGCATAAATATGTAGATGCTTTTGGCGGCCTCAACTTCAATATCACAAAAGAAGGCTACGATGTCAATATCAGCCTGGCAGAGATCAAAAACAAGACCTATAACAGTATTCTTAAGGTCATCATAGAATCTTTCCTCAAAAAAGAATTCATTAAATACTCCGGTGCAAAGCGCAAGATCAGGTTTATACTGCTGGTACCCAATATTTACGACTACAATGACATCCGCAATACCCAGTTATTACTGAATAAGATCTTCCGGGACTTTGCCGAGCATGATTATAAAGACCGCATCCTGGCCTGGGAAGTATTAACCATCTCTGAAAGTGATGCCTCCTTCCTGGGTTACATCAACAAAAACGATGTACAAATCTATAAAGACAGCGATTACCTCATCATCGATGCCGGAAAAGGAACAACAGACTTTTCAATCATCAGGACCGGGAAAGATAATATTTTCAACATTAAACCTATTTACAGGAACGGTTTTGCGGGCGCAGGCAATATGATCACTTTTGCCATTTTCGAAACCCTTTTGCATTACATCAGGGCCAATGCCGAAAACCAGAATACCGCATTTAAATACATTAAAGAGCAGATCGTACGCAACTTGAGCGATGCCAACCTGGAAGTGAAAAACCGCTTCTACAGGGAGCTGGAGCGTTTGAAATACAACTACAACCACAACGCCAGTTATGTCATGAACCAATGGACCAATGCCAAGTCCGGTGACTATTCCTTCCGGAACGTTACCGAGTCCGGGTCCGACATCAATATCCTCATCGACCTCCTGAGCCAGATAGAAAACATCAGCGACTTCTACGGGTACATTAAAGAAACCTGCAACCTGATCGCTGAAAGAGCCGTAAGCAACCTGAAACTGGTAAAAGACAATGCCGAAAGCTTCAACTGCCAGGGCATCATTCTCACCGGGCGTGGTTTCCTGTTCAAATTACTGGAACAGGAAGTGCGTGATGCCATTGCCCATAAACTGGGCATTAGCAATACCCTGGTGCATACCTTAAATGGCAATGAGCTGAAAGACGTATGTATCAAAGGTGTATTTAATAATACCGTAAGACTGAATTCTGAACGGATCGGCTACCCGATACAGATCATCATGCCCGAACCTGTTGCCAAAACACCGGAAACAGTGGCTGCGCCGGAAGAGAAAAAACAAAAATTCGGCAACCGTCTGTTAAGCATTTTCTTTAACGAGTTAAACGACATAGAATCGGCCAAAGCCGTGCTGGAAACGGAACAACACTTATCCTACAGCACCTTGTCGCGCAGCCAGATCATGATAGGAGCCAAGCGGTTCAAAATAGGCAGCAGCAGCCTTTTTGACAATACCAGCACCAATGTGGAAGCGGACATTGTCTTCACGCCACAAGGCTACCTGGTGCGTAAACTGGAAAATGATATCGTTAAAAACATCTTTCCGCTTACCGAAGTGTTTGATGAAAACAGGACAGAAATGTCGATGGTGATCCCATCCCTGTTTCCTAATCATATAGACGAGCAATACCTGTTCAGCATCAAAAGAGAAGACATTAAAAAAGCGCCGATCATTCCGCCGTCACCGCTCAGCAATAGTGCGAACCGTGGCCCGCAATATTTTTAAGGCTATATTATTGACCCATTGACCCGCCCCTGGATGCAGGGAAAGGTGATCACATAAACAAACCAGACTAATGAGATACTTAATTTTGATAGGCGCATTCCTGTTATTTGCCCTGAACCTGCAGGCGCAGGTAGACCGCAATGCAGGCACCCTGCATATTTCACAGTTTAACGGCACCGCCGCGATCATTATAAAAAATGATAAAATAAGGGTACAGAAAGAAAACCAGGTAGACAGCTTTACCGTCAAAAAAAACGGGGAACACTATGAGCTGGCCAATGCACAGGACATGGACAAGATCTATGCCATACTGGAAGTGACACCGGCACAGCTGGAAACGGCATTAAAGGACCAGGCAGGAACTTCATTGATCGCTAAACTGCTGGACGTTACAGCTAAGATGAAAGACCAGAAGCTGGTGCTGCAGACAGGTGGCGCTGCCGGAGCAGACACTCCTGTTTTGGAAGAAGGTGCACAAATGGCCACTGAAGTGCCCCAGGAAAGCAATGGCAACAACTGGATGATCGCACTCTTCGCAGGAATAGGCGCATTAATAGTAGGCTTTATCATCGGGAGAGCTACCAAGCCTGTGAAAATACCTGCAGCGGCTCTACAGCCTGAACCCATAAGAGAAAGCACGATAGAAAGCGTACAGCCTGTGAACAGTAAACTGGCAGAGCAACTGAAACAGGAATTGATCGCAGCAAAAGAAAAGAACAACCTGATCACAGAAAAAACACAAAAACTCATTGAGGGCGATAACATCTATTACAATGCCGTTTTTGAAAAAATAATACTGCCTTTACAAACCGCACTGGACAATGGCAGCGAGGCCGATGTGACTAAATATGCCCACCTTGCCATGGTGCACTTCTCCAGCATTACCCGTGTGAAGATCAGGAAAAAGCAAAACTACGATGATGCCAATATCCAGCTCATCACCGGCAATGCCAGCCTGACACAGGGCTTCCCGGTAATCGATCACCAGACACCCATTGATAAAATACCTTCCAACCTCAGGGTATTGATCAACCTTTTACAGAAAAATGGTGTAAAAGGACTGGATGATACAATTATTAAAGGGTATAAACTAAAGGACCTCTAGCATGAAGAAACTTATTTTCTTTGGCCTGCCAACGATCGCCATAGTCATCATTAACTTAATGTACGGCAGCGTCATCAGTTGGATGCTGAGTATGGTCATTATTGCCTGCCTCCTGTTTTTTGTCACCAAGCTCGGCTTAGAAAATATTATTACCAAAAGGCTCCAGGGCTTTAAACAAGGCGATGAGCGCATCGGCAAGATGATCTCCTTTGATCAGAAGTGGAAGAGTATGCTCAATTTCGGCCTGCTCACCCTGGTTTTCCTGGCTACCGTTTTTGGGGTCTACTTCACCATGTCGCCCAAAGGGAGTCATCCCTGGTTTACCAATAATGAATACCATGGCCTGAGCAATACCGGTATTGCTTTCCAGAGCGAACTGCAGGTAATGCCTTTACTGGAAGACAGCAGCAACCGCGATGTAGCCATCCAGTTTGGCAGATCCTCCGACAACCAGGCCAACATAAAATTCAACAACTTTTACCAGCCCGTGATCCAGGTCGATGCAGAGAATGGCACGCGGCTCATCAACAGGATCTTTGATGCGAAGATCAGCAATGGATTTACCATCAGCAATACACTCAACAGTATCCAGGTAAGCATCGATGAAAAGGAAAACAGTTTCTTTGCAAGAATCTTCGGCAGTCCTAAAAAAGAAGTGAGTTACAGCATCCAGGTTCGTTCAAATGATACCGAGATCCTGGACGAGCTCAACCTTAAAGCCCCCTTTACCGATAAAGTGACCCTGAGCGGAACACCTTTATCCAAAGGGATGAGCCTGTTCAATCTATTCCTGGACAATAATACCTTTGCCTCCACCCAGAATGAGACCTACCAGGTACTGGAAGGCATCCTGATGGACCTCGGTGAGTCCTACCTCATTGCAGACCATATAGGCGAGCAGAAATCCTACTCCGTATTCCCGGCAGCAGAATTCCTGAAAAACGGTTATAAGTTATCCGTGAACCAGCAGGACATTCCGGCACGCGCTGCCAACAGCACGAATATAGCCCTGGAGCAGAAATTCTACATCGGCTTCAACAACAATAAAAAATTATTACACGTAGCCCATATCGACAAAGGACAGTACGGACTGGCCGCAAAAGAAGGTATGGCACTGGTCTTCGACTACCCCAATACCTATATGCTCAAAAGTCCCGGGGCACAATCAAGAGGCGATAAAAACATCCGATTTGTCACCAACAATTTTGACAACATTATTGAGAATAACCTGCAGGAAGGCTTCTACTTTACCACTTATAACCTGAGGCTTAAAGACAATATCAACGGCACTATAGACTACATTACCGGCGGCCCCAACACACCGCTGGCAATGGGCATTACAGACAACAACAAATCCGGCAAACACGTACTGGTCGACAACAAAAAGTTTGCCTTACAAAGCTCCAACAGTGGCGTACAATACCTCTTCGACCTGCGCGACTTCTCCGATAACGGGTTCAGTCTCCATAAAACCATACTCTACTTAGGCATCACCTACATTGCATTTGTGATCCTTTCCGTATTGTTTGGCGGCAAAAAGATCGACCGCGTAGAGCCCGTGATCCTATCCGTGATCCTGGCCCTGACCGCAGTACGCTACATCATGTTCTGGCGCGTAGCTACCTTTCCGCCACTGGACAATATCACCAAACATGAGTTGGAAAATACCCTCATCAACTTTGATTTCAATTTCGGTATTAACCTGCCCGTTCCGCTTACCCTGATCTGGAGCGTACTCTTTGTGGTCCTCATTGCAGCCTACCGTGTCTGGATCAAAAAGAATAGTTCATTTGACCTGAACAAACTGCTGCGTATCAATACGCAGTCGATCAAAACGATCAACAGGAGCTACGGCATATTCATCTTAGCCACATTACTTTTATTCTTCTTCAACAAAAAAGTAATGCACATAGAAGTATTGACCCGTATCCTTTCTATACTAGTGCCCTTACTCGGCTATTGGTACTACTCCAAAGTCTCCAATAAATATTTCACCTACCAGCCGCTGGACATACAGGGATCAAAGTCAAAATTCCTGATACAGGTAAAAGCTTATTTCTATTACCTGTTCAACAACCCGACCTTTGTCATCACCACCCTGACCTTATTGTTCTTTGCCGTGTGTGACAGGGGTTTTGCGATCCTATTCGCCCTCTTTATCCTGCTGAAAAACATCTTTATCAACTTCTTAAAAAAGCCTTTAGATGTTCAGAACAACAGTATTAAAAGAATGCTGTATAAGCCCAATAATTACTGGATTTACGGCTTTACCGCACTGATCGTTTACCTGGTTACCCTTTCTTTTAAATCACTGTTCTACTATTTACTGACCTATAAGCTCTGGGTGATCAGCATTGTGCTCCTGCTGGCTGCGGCTATTGTCATCATCCTTTATCCACGCAACAAGCTACTGAAGAAAATAAGCGCTGCCGTTATAGGCATATGGCTCATCCTGATGGCCGTGCCTCCCGGCAGAGATTTTGTTGACCACCAGATCAATGATGTGATCAAGCATGTTCAATACAGGGCTTCCATCATCCATCAACCCATCAGTGAGCTGATGCAGCAAAATGAATACACCTCTTTCAAAACGAGGAAGATCATTGAAACTGCCGAAAACCAATGGTTCATCAATTCCTATATCAGCAAAGAATTTGACAGCCGTTTTACCATCAATACCCGTCCGCACTCAAGAGTCGGAGTAGACTATTCCACTCAGACAAGAGATGTCGTAGTAGCCCGCTACCTGATCGCAGAGATGGGCAATCTCGTGATGTACCTGCTGCTAGGTTTATTATTATTGCCTTTGATCCTCTACCTGATCTCCTACAGGATACAACTGTTACCAAATAAGTCTGATCAGGCCCGGGACATCGGCTCCTATGCCGGTTTGGTGCCCCTGATCATACTCTTTACCATTGCCTTATTTGTGTGGTTGACCGCGACCAACAGGTTTGTATTCTTCGGGCAGGATTTCCCTTTCCTGAGCTTAACCAGCCGCGTATCTGTGATCATGCCTTTAATGCTCTTGGCCTTGACCCTGACCCAGACACCGACCTTGCAACATGCCTTCAAGATCAACCTGCGCAACAATGCGATCAAGTATGCCTTCTTCTTCGGGATCATCGCCGTTTTTGCCTTAACTACCGTGAAGCAAAACGAACTGAACAATAAGAACTTTACGGTCATAATGGATACCACCAAACAACATATTGATGTTGATTTGAATAATATCCTGGTAGATATACAAGACAGCCTGGAGAACAAGCGCATTCGACCCAGCTATACCCAATTGATCGGGGTGCTGGCAAAAGACAAGCGTTTCGATCACCTGAAGTCCGATATCGTAAAAGACCGGTACACCAAGAGCATCCTGGAGAACCTGGTCGCCAAGCCCTCTTCAGCCTTGCAGCTCAACAATCCTTTGTTCATCATCTACGACAACGGGAGGTATAACTCTGTGTACAACAAAAACCTTTACCTGGAACTGCCTCCTGTAGAAAGCCGGAAAATCTGGAACGGAGGTATCACAGAATCCCTTTACTTTAACGATGTATCCTCAGCCGTGGTCACCTTTAACGGGCAGACCAAAAACGTGACCCTCCCTTATTTCATCTATGACCCGAACAGCAGCATACAATTTGCCCTGATGCCGGGATCATGGTTTGGAGACCGTGCAGAGGAAAACCGCGGGCTCATCAATGTAAATAACAGTACCAAAGGTAAGTCCAATATCTTCGTGTATAAAAACATACAGAAGAACATTGAACAAAATGCCACCTCATACGTGAGTACGATCGAGCATGATGACCTGGCTACCGTATTCTTCAATGAAAAATCCTTTACCCTTGGATTCAGGAATTCAGGTAACAGGTATGCCCTGAACAAATGGATCAATGGCGCTTATAAAGTTATTTATCCATTAAAAGAGAATAATTTCTGGATCTATAATTTTGCCAATGCCGTAAAATCGGGCTACAGCAATGAGAAAGACCTGCACAAAGATGTACGCATTACTTTAGACTACGAACTGTCTAAGAACATACAGAATGCGATCAACAGTGCAGAAAAATTCACCAGTAAGAAAAACAAAAAATACAACTTCAGTGCTATAGCAGCAGATGGAGACGGTAACGTACGGTTCATGTCCGACTATGTTACCAACAGGACCCCATTAGATCCTAATAATGATGCCGCTATCTATGCCCTGCAAAAACAGCAGTTCTTCTACTCCAATGCCAAAAACGAAAGAGACCAATGGGGCAATAAGAACCTGCTCAACCTGTTCCTGGGACCGGGTTCCTCCATCAAACCTTTAACAGCAGGAGTAGTAGCCTCACAGCTTAATGCCGGATGGGAGAAACTGATCCTGCAACCACCGACTACACCGGAGATACCGGAGTATGCAGGCTTTAAACTGATCAAACCCTGGAAGAACGATGAGCACTATTTTGCGCCCATCTCTATGCCTAAGTACATAGAAGTATCCAGTAATTTCTATCAATCCGTGATCATATTCCTGGGCTCTTACAGCCGCGATTATTATGAGCAGAAAGGGCGTTACAGCTTAACCAACCTCTTAAGCCCTCAGGCAGGGGCCAACAATACCACCCCATTACTCTATGTAGATGGCCGTGGATATTTCCTGCCCAATTTTGATAAGAAAAAAGGTAAATGGCCGGCAACAGATAAGCAAAAAACAACGCCATCTTATTTCGGTAATGAAAACTCGCTGATCGCATTGGGCTTTGAGCAAAATGCTAACCTGAGGATAAAAGATAAAGACAAGGAAGACAATAGCCCTACCAGTGTAGATAAGGTGAACTTTGTAGACACCACCCTCTACAATGCCCTGGAGCAAAACCGCAGCGGTGGCTTCTTATGGAGCTTCCCTGAGCAGTCTTACTTCCTGCAGTCGGAGCGTGCCTTTGACGAGATCCACCAGAACTTCAACCTTGGTTTGAAAACAAGTACCCTGGGTGGCTATCCTTACCGGCTTACGCCATTCATGATGCTGCAGATGTATATGTCTATGTTCACCCAGGATAAAAACTTCAGGTTGGGGGTAACCCAGAAAGAAGATTCCTTAAGAAGATGGCAGGTAGACTCTACCTGGGAAGGCAGCGGCAACTATAATGTATTCCTGTCTCAGAACATCTTCCAGGGGATGAAAGATGTGATCTATGGCGGTAGCGGAACGGCACGCAGGCTACAGAACCTGAAGACCAAATACCCGGCCTTCCATTTCTATGCCAAAACGGGTACCATCAATGAACAGACCTCTAAAGGAAAAAGCTCGAGAAGGCTGATCGTACTGGCCACGGATAAAGACATGACCCAGGCCGCCAACATAGGCAATACAAGGGTATATGCCTGGTTCTTCGCTATAGACAACACGGGTGATTTTGACTGGAATTTATTGCAGAACATTATCGAGCAAAGTATGAATTCATCCTCATTAAAATACTATTTCAATAAATAGCTATGAAAGCAGGTAGCAGTAAAATAATATTGGTCCTACTGGCCGTCCTCATCACCATTGGCATTACGGCACTGGTTCGTTTTGATGCACGCAATGCACAGCCCGATGCGGAAAAGATACTGACCAAAGATGCAGCTTTTGGCAGGGAAAACATCACCTGGATCAAAGTAGATACCTTTATCAACCTGGTCCAGAAAGCCTACCATCCCAATGTGGAGGCCAATACAGCCAGCAATCTGCTGGTGGTATTCATCAAAAACGCCAATACGGTAGCGCAGGACTTTTACAACGGGAATGAATCCCTGCTCAAATACAGGATCAACGATCATGATTTTGAGATTGACTATGACAAGCACAACAACAATGTGGTCGGCAGGTTTAAAATAAAAGACCGGCTGGTCGCTGTACCCAATGATGTATTGATAAAAGTAATAGATAAAACCATAAACTAATATGGAAGTAAACGGAAAAAATATAACCGGGATCATCAAATACCTGTATGAGAAAAGACTGAACCAGACCGCTTCTGAAGAAGTGCTCCAGAGCTGGAGCAACCTGACAGACCCGGAAGCGCGGATGCACCTGAACCAGTTGTTCCAGACCTGGGGCTATACCCAGGAGCAGGTAGAAGAAGAATTGCAGCGCTATTTTTCGGGCACCGGCCCGGCTGCTAACGATCTACCCAAAGCCCCGGTATCGCCTGTACCTGCAGCAGCACCCGTACAGGCCGCCAACTATAATACAGCGCCTACGCCACCGGTACAACAACCGTCAGCTCAAAAAAAATCACGATCCAACGCCTGGATCTGGATCATCCTGCTCCCTGTACTGGCTGCAGGTGGATATGTCCTGTATAAATTCCAGCAATTCAAAAACCTGCATTACCTCTACGTCACAACAGACAATGTTTCTATCCGCGACCATGAAGGCAACAACATAGGGCGTATGGACATCTTTGCCTCTAACAATTCCGTGTCCTTCTTAAGGACAACAGACATCAATACCTATCCCATCAAAGTAGGCGATAATATCTACCAATGCAGAAGAGTCCTTTTTGACAGCACCTCCTTTACCAGTTTCCTGCTGAATAAAAAAGAAGCCTTTGGCTACGTGAATGAAAACTATGTGATCGAAGACAAAGATAACTTCATCGTCTACCGCAATGTCTTCCAGGTGATCAACAGTGTGAAAAATGAAAATGCCCAGCTGACCTCTCCGTTCCGGAAAACAATTGTGGGCAGCATCCGCCAAAACCCGGCCATGAAAGAACTGTATATCGTGAATGCCTGTAGTAACACCGATAAAAATTACAGTGCGCTCATCGCCCTTAAAAACAAAAGTGATATCCACCAGGTCGTCGCCCTGCTCTCAGACGGGAAATACTATATTTTCTCCGGCAACCCGGTGAAACAGGAATATGAAGCGCCCAAACCGTTTCAATATAAAGTACCGGGCGTAGAGGAACTACTGCCTTACCAAAACGATAACGTCCTGTTTAAATATGTCAATAAAACATACTTTATCTTTGAGTGTAATGGTACCGCAAAAGACTATTATACCGTATTAGATGATAAAGGCTTGATCGATTATGCTAAATATTCTTTTGAACCTTAAATTTGTACACTAAAACAAGTTAGAAATGATTAACCGTAACAATATCGTTGAATTCATCAGCTTCCTCTATCTAAAAAAATTCAATCAACCGGCACCACAGGACCTGCTGGATTCCTGGTCCGGACTGAACGACAATGAAACCTCGATCCACCTGAACGGGCTGTACCGTCACTGGAACCTTGATGCCATCAGCTCCAAGAACTATGAACAAGAGTTCCTGAACCGGGGAAATGCCGCTGCGCATACACCTATTTTCCCAAGCCCAGCACCGGCAAGCACTACTAATTACCAACAGCAAAACTTTACGCCCAATCCGGCACCCCAACAACAATATACACAAGCGCCTACGCCCCCTGCTCCAAAGAAAGGCGGTTCCGGCTGGATCATCGGCATACTGCTGGCAGTGATCGCTGCAGGTGCAGGCTACTACGTCTGGGACCTGAACAAGAAAGACACCTCTGCCCCGCCTGATGTAACCGCTACAGACAACAACATCAGAAAAGCAGATACCGTGCAGAAAACACCGGTACCCGTACAGGCCCCCAAACCGGAACAAACAGAAGAGGATAAGAAAAATGCAAGAGTCATTCATGACCTGCTCTATGCAGAGAGTGGCCGCAGCTTTGATGACATCTACAAATACTTTGATCCGAACCTGGAGCGCTACTGGGGCATCAACTACCCTACTTACGATGAATTGAAGGCCGAGTATGAAAAAACTTGGTCGAAAACCGAAAGCAACGAGCACTCTAATGTGCGCATCAATAAAGTAGCAGACAATACTTATGATGTGATGAGCACCTACTCTTTCTTCTCCCTGAAAGATCAGAAACAGAAAAGAGTAGATTCCAAAATACGTTTCGTATTCAATAAAGAAAATAAAATAATACGATCTTACGGTTTATAAATAAAGGTATCCTTATGGAGCGCGTCTGCTCTCCGGCGATCATTTCCCGCCGGAACAGGGCCTCCATAAAACATAGTTTTATCAATTATCTTAAAATTGTTTCGCCAAACAGCCTCAAATCAGTAAATTTGAGGCTGTTTGTTTTATAAAAACAGACCGCACAAACAAGTAAAACAATGGATACCAAAAGAAATATTCAACAAGAAGCACTGGATTATCATGCTAACGGCCGACCAGGAAAAATAAAAGTAGTCCCTACAAAAAACACAAAGACACAAAGAGATCTTTCCCTGGCCTACTCTCCGGGCGTTGCAGAACCTTGTTTAAAAATTAAAGAAAACACAGAAGATGTTTATAAATATACGGCTAAAGGCAACCTGGTAGCCGTAATTAGTAACGGTACTGCGGTACTGGGACTGGGCAATATCGGCCCCGAGGCCAGTAAACCCGTCATGGAAGGAAAAGGCGTACTGTTCAAGATCTTTGCCGATATTGATGTATTTGACCTGGAGCTCAACACCAAAAGCATTGACGAATTTGTTACCGTAGTAAAAGCCCTGGAGCCTACCTTCGGTGGTGTCAACCTCGAAGATATTAAAGCCCCGGAATGTTTTGAGATCGAGCGCAGGCTTAAGGAAGAGATGAACATTCCCGTGATGCACGATGACCAGCACGGCACCGCCATGATCTCCGGAGCCGCATTGATCAATGCACTCGAGATCGTGAATAAAGATATTACCACCATCAAAATGGTCGTGAGCGGGGCGGGTGCAGCAGCCGTTGCCTGCTCCAGGATGTACCTGAACCTGGGTGTATCCAAAGACAACATTACCATGTTTGATGTAGATGGTGTGATCAATAAGGAACGCACCAATCTCGATGAAAGCCGTATGTTCTTTGCCCGTGACATAGGCAATATCAGTATGGCCGATGCCCTGGTGGATGCAGATGTATTTATAGGTCTGAGCGCAGGTAATATCCTGAGCCAGGACATGGTGCGCGCTATGGCCAAAGACCCTATCGTCTTTGCTATGGCCAACCCGAATCCCGAGATCACCTATGATGAAGCCGTGGCTGCACGCCCCGATATCATCATGGCTACAGGAAGAAGCGATTATCCTAACCAGGTAAACAATGTACTCGGCTTTCCCTTCATCTTCAGAGGCGCGCTGGACGTAAGGGCTACTGCCATTAACGAAGAAATGAAAATGGCTGCCGCCTACGCATTGGCGGCGCTTGCCAAACAACCGGTACCCGAAATAGTGACCAAAGCCTATGGCCTTAAATCCATGACCTTCGGCCGCGACTATATCATACCCAAACCCCTGGACCCGAGATTGCTGTCTACCGTAGCTCCTGCTATTGCCAAAGCAGCAATGGAAACAGGAGTTGCACGCACTCCTATAGCCGATTTTGAAGCATACAAGCTGGAATTGAACGACCGTTTAGGGATCAACAACTCTATCATCCGCCTGGTCAATGCCAAAGCACGGCAGAATCCGCAAAGAATCGTTTTTGCCGAGGCCGATAATGTCAAAGTACTGAAAGCAGCCCAGATCGTAGAAGAAGAAGGCTTTGCTTTCCCGATCTTACTGGGCAATGAAAAACGCATCAATCAACTCATTGCAGAGCATAACATAGAATTAAAAAACCCGGTGATCATAGATCCGCGCAGCGATGCCTCTATGAGTAAAAGGATCGCATACGGAGAACAGTTCTTTGCAGAACGCCCGAGAAAAGGCATGAATGCCTATGAAGCCAAGAAGATCATGCGCGAGCGTAACTACTTCGGCTGCATGATGGTGGCTAACGGCGAAGCAGACGGGCTTATCAGTGGCCTCACCAGGAGTTACCCGGAAACCATCCGTCCTGCCCTGCAGACCATAGGTAAAGCCCCCGGTGTGAACAAAGTAGCCGGTATGTATATCGTCCTGACCCCGAAAGGGCCTTTATTCCTGGCAGATGCAACCGTCAACCTTACGCCTAATGCAGAAGAGCTGGCAGAGATCGCACAACTGGCGGCTGAAGAAGTTGCCCGGTTTAATATTGAACCTAAAGTAGCCATGCTCTCCTACTCCAATTTCGGCAGCAGCGATACCCCTGAAGCACGTATGATGGGCACAGCGGCACGCATTGCAAAAGAGCGCAACCCGGACCTCATCATCGATGGAGAAATACAGGCAGGACTGGCTTTTGATACCGCAGTGCTTAAAGAGAACTATCCCTTCTCCGACCTGGTAGGCGGTGGTGTCAATACCCTCATCTTCCCTAATCTTTCTTCGGGCAACATTGCGTATAACCTGCTTAAAGAAGTCGCAGATTTTGAGATCATAGGCCCTATCCTTTTAGGACTGAACAAGCCGGTACATATTTTACAACTAGGCAGTTCTGTACAGCAGATCGTGAATATGGTAGCTATGACTGCATTTGACGCACAAGGTAACAGATAAATATTATGGCAAAGCTGAACGTACTCACACCCTTTAATATTGAACTGGAATTTGATATTGCACCACTCGGCAAAAGAGCCCTGGCCTACTTTATCGACGTGATGGTGGGTGTGGTCTATGTATTAGTGCTGCACCTCACTATTTTAGAGACCGCCATTGCCTTTGAAGGGCTGTTTGACGTGTCCCAGTTCTTCCTCATCACATTGCCTTTATTCTTTTATCATTTCTTTAGTGAGATGCTCATGAATGGCCAGTCTGTAGGGAAAAAGATTGTGGGCATCCGGGTAGTGAATAAAAACGGTAATGCAGCCAGCATCAGCCAATATTTATTGCGCTGGATCTTATCCCTGCCTAATATCGTTTTTGTTCCGGTGGTAGGCTACGTAGTCTGGCTCAATCCCTGGCTGGGCTTTATGATGATCGGCATGATGGCTCTACCCGATACCATCTGCTATGCCGTCACCAAAGCCGGGCAAAGGATCGGCGACCTGGCCGGCAACACAGTTGTGGTGAATACCAAGCACAGTATGGACATAGAACAGACCATATTCCGCGAAGTATCCGTAGATACCGGCTACCAGCCCAAGTATCCGCAGGTCATGCGCCTTACCGACAAAGACATCAATAACCTGCGCAACCTCTTACAACAGAAACGGACCAAAGACCTGGACACCTACACCCTTCGTGTATCCCAGAGAATAGAGGCCGTACTCAAGATCACCAATGACAGCGGTGACCCGTACTATTTTTTCGAAGCCCTGCTGACCGACTATAACTATTACGTACAAACCAAATAAAGCTATTTTGAATTACTTAGGCCACGCTTACCTGTCTTTCGGACACACAGAACTATTAGTCGGTAATATGATAGGTGATTATGTAAAGGGCAATGAAGCCCTGCATCGGCTGCCTCCGGGTATTCAAAAAGGGGTCATACTGCACCGGAACATCGACAGCTATACCGATATGCACCCGGCAACGGCAAAGTGCAAAACATTTTTCAGGGAAGATTACAGGCTCTATGCCGGTGCTTTTGTAGATAGTATGTTTGATCACTTTATCGCTAACGATCCGCAGTGTTTTGAAAGCGAGCAGGCCTTATTTGACTTCACACAGGAGACTTATGCCGTAATAGAGCAACACCTGGACCTCTTGCCCGAAAAATTCCGGCTTATGTTCCGCCATATGCAGGCCGAGAACTGGCTCTACCGCTACCGTACATTGAAAGGGATGCAAAAGTCCTTCCAGGGACTGGTGCACCGGGCACAATACCTGGAAACAGGGGCAGAAAGCGCTTATACCACATTAGTGACCAACTTTTATACCCTGAACCAGTTTTACTACGAATTTATTGATGAAGTAAAAAATTACGTGAAGGAATCTATAGCAAAAATACTTATACAATAAGGTGATCAGCAGATAAAATCATGTAATAAATCATCATGCATTAAAATTATCTTAAAAAAACTGCCGGACGGCAATACTCATTGCCCGTATTAAAAAAGATAGAAATAATATTGTAACTTTGAGGCATTCATTGAACCATCAATAACACTTGCTTGTTGCTATTGATGGTTTTTTATTTTATAAAAAAATTTCGACATTTAGAATCATGAAGATCTTCAGGATTGCACCCTATATAAGTACCCTTGTTACCTCTGTAATGCTTTACACAGCACCCGTAGCTGCAAAAGATGCCAATGCTACCAAAGTGAACTACGCAGACACCAATAGTTTAGTGAACAGGAGGATCATCGATTCCTTAGACCGCTACTACAATATCCAGGTATCCAGAGGCTTCAACGGCAGCGTACTGGTAGGACATAAAGGCAAAGTACTGTACAAAAGACATTTCGGGATGGCTGACAGGACCACCGGTACTCCCTTGAGCGATTTCACCTCTACCCAGCTGTCTTCTACCTCTAAACCTTTCACGGCTACCGCTATACTCTGGCTCAACCAGAACAAATACCTGGACATCAATCTCCCGGTAAATGCTTACCTGAAAGATTTCCCCTACCCTAATATCACGGTAAAAATGCTCTTACACCACAGAAGTGGTTTACCCAATTACACCAGCACACGCTTACCGCGCTGGGCTTCTAAAGGACCTATGTATAATTTAGACCTGCAAAGCTACCTGGCGGCATACAAGCCTAAATTGCTGTCTACTCCCGATACCCGTTTCAACTATTGTAACACGAATTATGCCCTTCTGGGAAGGATCGTAGAGGAAGTCTCCGGGATTCCTTTTAAACAATTCATGAGAGAGCTCATTTTCGAGCCATTAGGTATGAAAAACACCTTTGTTTTTGATCCCCAGGACAATTACAGTAACCGCAGCTTATCGGTAAGCTATCGGCCTAACTGGGCTATTTTTGAAAACAACCATGAAGACGGTGTTTATGGCGACAAGGGGATCTACAGCACAGTAGAGGATATGTACCTCTGGGACCAGTCTTTTTACAACAATAAGATCCTGAGCGGCCAGACCTTAAAAGCAGCCTATACAGGCCTTCCCGTGGATTCGAGAGGCATTAAGAAATATGGCCTGGGATGGCGTATGTATGATTTCCTGAACGGGCAGAAAGTGATCTTCCATAACGGCTGGTGGCATGGCAACAACTCCGTGTTCTACCGCTTTATCCAGGAGAATACCACCATTATCGTACTGGGCAATAAATTCAATAAAAAGATCTACGATCAGGGTAAAGAAGTGTACCAGATCCTGCGCAACGTAGCACCGCAGACCTTCCTGTGCACATTTGACAACAGCACCGAAACAAGCGAGGAATAATCGTATATTGCAAACCGAATACTCTATTTTATAAATTTGTCATCAAGCAACATGAAAGTAGTAATTTTTGCCGGCGGAAGAGGCACCAGGATTTCAGAAGAATCACAGTTGAGACCCAAACCAATGATCGAAATTGGTGGTAAGCCTATCCTGTGGCATATCATGAAAACGTATGCCTACTACGGCCATACAGAATTTATTATTTGCCTGGGCTATAAAGGATGGCATATCAAAGAATACTTTGCCAACTATTTCCTGCACAATGCCGATATGACGGTAGACCTGCAGCATAATAGTATAGAATACCATAACAATAATGCTGAGCCCTTTAAAGTAACGATGATCGATACCGGTCTCGATACCATGACGGCAGGCAGGCTCAAGCGCGTGCTGCCTTACACCAACAATGAACCTTTTTTACTGACCTACGGGGACGGGCTGATTGATGCCAATATTAACGAAGTTATTAATTTCCATCAGCAGACCGGGAAGATCTGTACCATGACCTCCATCCAGGCAGGCAGCCGCTTTGGCGTGATCAAAATGGATGATAAAGGGATTATCGAATCTTTCCAGGAAAAGCCGAAAGACAGCGGTTCCTGGATCAATGCAGGCTACTTTGTACTGCAACCCGAGATCAAAAATTACCTCCAGGGCGATATGGATGATATTATGTGGGAGGCAGATCCTATGACTGCTTTAGCAAAAGACAGTGAGATAGCTGCCTATAAACATGATGGCTTCTGGAAATGTATGGACACCTTAAGAGAGAAAGAAGAACTGGAAGCGATGTGGGAAAAAGGCGCTCAATGGAAGTGCTGGTGATGTGATGGGTGATGAGTGATAGGTGATAGGTGATGGGTGATATGTGATATGTGATATGTGATATGTGATAAGAGATGAATGATTGAATCACGGAATAACACCCACCTAAGCTCCATAATTACTCACTATTCGCTATATCCTGTTCACTATTCACTGTTCCCTATTCCCTGTTCACTGTTCCCTATTCCCTATTCACTATATCCTCAAATACTATCACCCTTTACAATGCAGGCTTTACAAGACATATTCAAAGGCAAAAAAGTTTTCCTGACCGGGCATACTGGTTTCAAAGGAGCCTGGCTGCTCCAGATCCTGAACCAACTCGGAGCTACCGTAAAAGGCTACTCCCTGGCACCGGAACATGACAATGACCTGTACCAGCAAATTGACGGAGAAGCCCTTTGTTACAGTTCTGTAATAGCAGACATCAACGATGCTGCCCAGGTGCAGGCCGAACTGGTCCGCTTTGAGCCCGATTTTGTATTCCATCTTGCAGCACAGGCATTGGTGAGGAGAAGCTACCAGGCCCCCGCAGATACCTTTGCTACAAACGTAATGGGCACGGTAAATGTACTGGAAGCTCTGCGGAAGCTGGACAAGCGCTGTGTGGCCATTATGATCACCACAGATAAAGTTTACGAAAACCCCGAAGACGGCATTGCTTTTAAAGAAGCAGACAAACTGGGTGGCTATGATCCCTATTCTGCCTCAAAAGCAGCCTGCGAGATCGCCATCAGTTCCTATATGCGTTCCTTTTTCCCGGCGGCAGATTACGATAAACACCAGAAAAGTATTGTAGCCATGCGTGCAGGGAATGTAATCGGTGGCGGTGATTTTTCAGAAGACCGCATCATTCCCGACATCGTGAGGGCGATACAGTTCCTGAAGCCGGTAAAACTCCGCAATCCTAAGGCCGTAAGGCCCTGGCAGCACGTATTAGAGCCCCTAATGGCTTATGTACAAACGGCAGCCATCTTATACACCAATCCCGGCACACTTTCCCCAGCCTACAACATAGGCCCTGAAGCAAGCGATGTATTGCCCGTACTTGAAGTGACAGAGCACTTCATCAAAGCTTTCGGAAAAGGCACTTACGAGATTACCGGCAATGCCCACCAACCGCATGAAGCGGCCCTTCTATTACTCGACAATACCAGGATCAAGACAGAGACCGGCTTTACACCAAAACTCACGGCCCATCAGGCCATCGAATGGACGGCAAAATGGTATGCCGACAAAGAACGATCTGCCGTAGAGAAATGCCAGGAGCAGATCAATGATTTCCTGGCCCTGTAAGCTTCACTAAAGCGCCAGCTTCTGTTTCATCTTTGCCAGCCTGGCCCTGCTTCTTTTAATAAAATAAAGCATGATCAGCACAATCGTGATGCCCAGGAAACCTGCGATAACAGGCACGATAAAGGCAAAGATAGCCCCCGTAAAAGCCATTGTATTCTCGCCCGTTGCCAATAAGCCATTACCCGTGGTCAGCGTGGTCTTGGAAGAAAGCAGGCGGGTAAAAACAGTGCCTGTCTGAACAATCCCTGCAGCACCACCTCCTACAATCAATCCCAGTCCCCACCGGATCATTTCATTATCAATATGCAGGAAAGATGCCGTAAGGAAAGTACCGGCAGCAATCGCTAAAGGCGTTGCGATCAGGTCCAGGAAATGATCTACTACAGGAATGTAATACCCCCCTATCTCCACTAAAGAGGCCGTAGCGAAAGTAATAATAGCAGGTAAGGTCGCCATCCATGCCACCTGATTAGTCACGCCCTCGGGAAGCCATTGAAAATAAGCGGCCAAAGAACTGACAAGCAGGGGTAAAAATACCCTGAAACCGCAACTGGCACTAAGTCCTACGCCCAGCAACAATGCAAAAATAATTTCCTTATACATTACATTTTTATTTTCCTTAAATTTAAGCCATAAAACACAACCTATAAAAAAAACATTTATAATTTATGACTTAAATCTATTGTTAGGTTTGAAAAAGATCCAGGTGTTTCATTATTTAAGTGAACATTTAAAGCAAGTATTACCCTTTACTGAAGCTGAAATCCTTGTCATTTCCAGTAAAATGTTCCGAAAAGTGTATAATAAAGGAGAACGTTTTATTGCTAAAGGAGAAGTCAACACCCAATCAGGCTTTATCTGTAATGGCTTGATGAGATTATTCTATGTGAAAGATGAAAAAGAATTTACCGTCAAGTATTTTTACAAAGATTCCTGGGTAGGAAATCTCCAAAGTGTCCACACCGGCGAGCCCAGCTTGTATTATATAGAAGCAGTCATCAAAACAGAACTATTAGTATTTGAAAATACTAGCATGAATCAACTGTTTGATGAAATAAACCGGTTAGAAAGGTATGCCAGGCTCATGGTAGAGTCCTCGTTTATACAACTTATACAGGAAAAAGCTAACAGAATATTGCTTACCGTTGAAGAACAGTACTTGCAGTTAATAGATGCTCACCCGGAACTGATAGGAACAGTTCCCCTAAAGCAGATTGCCAGTTTTCTAAACATTGAACCAGGCAGCTTAAGCCGTATCAGGAAGAGACTGTCTAAAAATACCTGATAAAGTATTATAGCTTTTTTTTCTTCAATTACCGGCACAGCCGGTACAACTACTTATTTTCATTTATCTGTAGCTACAATAGGTAATAAAAAGGAATAATAAGTAGCCAATTCCCACAAAAAGACTTAACCGAGGTTAATAAATTCTACTTTTCCTGATACATTTCCTTTATAGTGCAAGAAAGCTGTCTAAATTCGTCAGCAATTAAATTATAAAAATAACATACTAAAAATATTTACCTGTAAAATGAATTCCTGATAATAGCCTTTTGTTCGGACTTATCCGGAATAAGCAAAATACAACTTGTAAAACCAAACATAAAAGCACCTCAATCTGTACATTAAGACATCATCTTTACCTACATCTAACTGATGCTTACTTTACCTGGATTGAACATTCAAGAGCATTTAGATTCTTCTAACCGCTCTTTTTTATTTTTTAGCCTAATCCCCGCAACCTCCGCAGCCGCTGCCACCACAGGAAGATCCGCAGCTTGTACCGCAAGCGGAACTGCTGTCACCGCTCCTGGCATTCAGGGGGGCAACAAGCGGAACGAAAGCAGCCGCTAAAGCCAGCTTCCCCGACTGGAGATAAGTCCACTCCCCGCTTTGTTCTTCCTGCTGCAAGCCCCCGGAGTGTAAATAATGACGGGGTAGTACATGACGCGTCAGCTGCAACACTATTCCTTTCAAAAAAGTTACCGCCAGGATAAGAAAAAAGATAAGCACAAAAGAGATATAAAGAACAGGTTTGCCTGCAGATAAACCGGTAAGCACCCTGACCAGGCCCAAAGCTAAAAAGAAGCCCATAAGAAAATAATTGACCCGCACAATCCCGGAACAATACTTTGAGGATTTGATATACTGCAACAAGGTGTCACAGAAGGCTTGTATTGCCTGGAAGTAAGGCGCACGAACAGCTCTTTGCAATAGCTCAAGGTAAGTAAGCGGGTAATCACTTTTCGCGATCATGTCATACACTTTTACCTGCGCCAGTTGCGTAGGTTCAGCTCCCTTTATAGCCGAAAACTCCTGCTGCTCATTAATTCCCACATATCCCTGCACCAGCAATTCATTCGTCACTGCATGGACACTCTCCTGTACCCGCCCGGTCTTCAAAGTAATGACTTCCAGGCTATCCAGCTGTAGCAAAAAATGCGCCTTGTCAAGCCCTTTTAATAAATGCGCAAAGCGTTTCCTGTTATAGTTTTGCAGCAATAAAAAGAGCACTATACCCAAAATACAATAAACAGGTATAAAGTAAACACTGGACACCTGGCGGTAAACAGGCTGCAACAGGAAGTATAAGCCCGCCACAAATATGGGCAGCAAGCACAATGCAACTACAGTTGATTGCTCCCGGGAAAATAAAGAGGGACGAAGCGGTAAGCTGGCATACATACTATCATACTGCCATATAGTGTCCGGCATAGGCCCGAAATTATTTTCATACAGCTTTTGTGTCCATACTCTGGCAGTTTCAAACCTGCCGCGCTCTGCTACCTCCTTCCGCGAAGGAATATGTTTGATATCCTTACCCAACACGCTGCAAAAGGAAGCATAGGAATCTGTATAGATCAGGTGTAAGTGCCATACGGTATCAATAATTTCAGCAGGAGCAATCATCTCCTCTGAGATTGCTGCCAGGAACATAAACTTCTTATACTCTGTGATAGCAGTAGCGGTGAAGTGAAAAGACCAGCCATTTTCTGTCGCCAGTCTAAGGGCAAACCCGTAATTAAACTGGTACTCCTCTATATTAAAGGCTAATACCTGTTCCCATAATTTCCGGTCGCGTTCATCCATGTTCATAAACACAATTTTACGATTAAACACCTTCAAATACAAGCTTAAAAGTAATCATTATCCTGGTCAGACTATAGCATTTCCCTGTTCCATCCTGTCAAAAGGGGGGAATTTACTCTTGCAGAAGCCGGGCTTTTTAAAAAATATTTGTATAAGATTAATCATTAAAACAACTCCTTATGAAAAATTCAATTTCAATCAAAAAATCAGCTTTACTGCTCATGCTATTACTATTTGCATATGGTCAGGAAGCTCTGGCCAGTAACAATATACCCGGCGTGGGTGTAGTGATGAAAAGAAATCCCGGTGGCGGGGCCAACCATGTAGGTACTTCTAACAATAATGGTGATCTAAGTTTTAACATTAAAGAAGCAGGTAATTACACAATTACGTTGTCAGGAACCGGAAGTCCAAAAGCAGGCCCTGTAGTAGGTGCTATAGTAAAATGCGGCAAGCCCAAAAGCAATTTATTAATCATTGGCACTACTAACCAAAACGGTGAAGTAGCCTGGAAAGATGCAAAGCCGGGAAATTATATACTGCGTGTAGAAAGCGCCGGTGATCAATGCCCGGATGGCTATATAGTCAAAGAAGGAAAGTGCAGGATAGCAGACCATTTTGCACCTGATCAGCCACAAGCCAAAACAGCAGGCAATCGTGACGGAGGCGGTAACGGCACAACCGTTGTGATATGGGCAAGAAAAAGCCCTTTGATTTTTATCGGCGGCGGTATTGTATCACCCGGCACAAGTACAGGCCTTGGGCATTTTACTGACATTAACCTAAGTACATACATTCCCATAAAATCATTTAATAAATGGAGCATTGGCCTGGAAGCAGGCGGCGGCTACAGCTTTAGCAATAAAGATAATTGTCCCGAGGTGTCCCCTTTCCAGCTAATGAACCAGATGGCGCCGCCGGTGGTAAATGAAAGAGGAACCGGAAGCCCTAAAGCGGCTGGTTTCAGGCTTTCTGCAGGTCCTGCCGCTGCATTTGCGGTAAGCGATAACTTTATGGTGCTACCCTCATTAAATGCCGTGTACAGCAGTTTCAAAGAAAGTAATTGCATCGTCACGCAGACCTCGCAGGTAAATGGTATTACCTATAATTGGGATATTGCAAAGCACAACAGACAACAATCTTCGGGTATCGGCTTTATACCCAAACTAAAACTCGTATACCTGTTTGGCCGCATAGGATTATAGGCCGAAGGCAGCTATATGATGGCACAAAAAACAAACACCGAAACAAGCCTTTTAGTACCCGAAGGCAGTGCCACCAATGGCAGCTACGATTGGGGACAGATGAACACCCATACCTATAGTACAAACATCACAAGTACGGCTTTTAAGGCTTTGGGCTTCGGGGGAGGCATTGTGCTTGATTTAGGAAAACACCCCTATAAATTCGGCAGAGATAACAAAGTCACGGAACATGGTACTGTAACCGGGGGCGTGATTGCCAACAATGAAACAACAGGCACTTCAGAACGTATCATCAATACAAACCAAAACAATCCGATTCTCAATAATCCCTTATACCATCTTCCTCCCTACTGGTTCACACAATGTATCGATAACAGAAAGGTGGCTTTATATGTGCTGCATGGACTTGTAATAGATGCCGTGTACAGTAATATACCTTGCAATTCTGCTACATGGCCTGCAGCAGGTGTCCCCGGGCACAGTGGTGTATTTAAAACAGAACCGGTCCGGCATACCGTGGTCCTGGACAAAACCAAATGGACTGCAGCAAAAGAACCCTTGAGCTTTGAACAACTCTCTGAATTGCCGCTATCAATCGTTCCTGCAGGGGCAGAACTTATAGAAATTTCTTTAGTAAAATCCAATGACAAAGTATTATTGATCCACCAATATCGTTTCGGCAGAGATAACAAGTTAAGCGCAGCTAATGAAAATTTAACAATAGTAACACCACTTACTACAGCAGGTGAAATGTTACAAACAGAAGGCTATCATATCGTATGCCGTACCTCCCAAAAAGGCACAACAGTTGAGCAAAAAAATACGGCGGCGAAACGTAAGGAGTACATAGGGCATATAACGCTGCTCAGATAAAACAAAACTCACCTCGGGCATTAGAGTATACCTGATCTGCTGATTTAATGTGCGCTTTTGTTTTACTTATACCCCGGAGCAATAATGCGCAAGCAGTTTTAAGGAGCAGCAGCGCACATTTTACCAATGTGCCAAAAAGCAGTAAATTGCAGGTTTATTGAAAAGACATGTCAGAAAACACGATTTTGGGGCTTAAACTGCCTACCGATCCAAGATGGGTGGACATAGCAGGCATTTCACTGGAAGATATTTTAACCGATCACGCTTTTTGTGAGCAAAAGGCGGCTACAACGATGATCTCCATCATTCAACGCTATTCAGAAAGGGCAGAGCTGGTCGATAAATTAGCACCTGTGGTCACCGAAGAATGGGGCCATTTCAGGATGGTGCTGGCAGAACTCAAGAAAAGAGGTATGCAACTGGGCAAGCAAAGAAAGGACGACTACGTTAATGCCTTGCTGGAACATGAGCCTAAAGCCGGCAGCCAGGAGGACAAACTGCTCCACAAGCTATGCATCTGTGCCCTTATAGAAGCGCGGAGCTGCGAACGTTTCCGTTTGCTAAGCCTGCATATCAATGACGATAAGCTCAAAGAGTTTTATCACAAATTTATGGTGTCAGAAGCGGGACATTACCGTTTATTTCTGGACCTTGCAAGGTATTATTTTCCTGAAGACAGAGTAAAGGAAAACTGGCAATGGTGGTTACAAACAGAAAAGAAAATCATGGCTGAAATGCCCCCCAGAGCAGATCGTATTCACTAAGAAAATTTAATAAATATGCAATTTACCCAATCCGATAATTTCTTCCTGATGGCCGGCCCCTGCGCCATTGAAGGAGAAGAAATAGCTATGCGTATAGCAGAAAGAATTGTCAACATCACGCAAAAACTCAATATCCCTTTTATTTTCAAAGGATCTTACCGTAAAGCCAACCGCACAAGGCTGGATAGCTTTACCGGAATAGGCGATGAGCAAGCGCTGAAGATCCTGCAAAAAGCCGGGCAAACCTTTGGTGTACCCGTAGTCACCGATTTCCATGATGCCGCAGAAGCTGAGATGGCTGCTGCCTATGCAGATATCCTGCAGGTTCCGGCATTCCTGTGCCGCCAGACCGATATACTCGTGGCCGCTGCTAAAACCGGGAAGATCGTCAATGTAAAAAAGGGACAATTCCTGTCTCCCGATGCCATGCAGTTTGCCGTACAGAAAATAAGAGAAAGCAATAATGAAAATATAATCCTTACCGACCGGGGTACCTCTTTTGGTTACCACGACCTCATCGTCGATTACCGCGGTATACCTGTAATGAAATCCTTCAATGTGCCTGTAGTGATGGATTGTACCCACTCTCTGCAACAGCCCAACCAGAGTTCCGGTGTTACCGGAGGTAATCCGGCCATGATCGAAACCATTGCCAAAGCCGCCATAGCAGTAGGAGCAGATGGCCTGTTCATAGAAACACACCCCGACCCTAAACACGCTAAATCTGATGGAGCTAATATGCTTCACCTCGACCTCCTGGAAGACTTGCTGACCAAAATGGTCAAACTGAGGACTGTGGTTAAAGATCTTTAATACAATTGATACAACATAAAACGGGAGTCGCTGTGGACAGCGACTCCCGTTTTTATTTTAAAAACTTTATCAATATTATTGTGCTTCAGGCTCCGGTGCCCAGGAAGCTTTAAACTCCTTCATATGCTTTTCCCAGCTTGCCTGACCGGGTTCCTCTACCGATACAAAATATTTCAGCAAAGTCTCCATCTGGTCTAAACGCTGGTACCCGGGAATGGGATTGACATAAGCCATATTTTTTCCTGCGATCACCGTAGTAGGATAGCTCATCTTACCGCTCATCATTTCTGCCGCAAAACGATGCGATTTATATTCAGGCACATACTCATAAGTCTTGCCCATAAAGGTAAGCGGTGTTTTTGATTCTGCATTGAACTTGACCGCGTAATAGTACTTATTGACATAGCGAGCCAGTTCTTTATTGGAAAAAGTCTTTTTATCCATCACCTTGCACCAGCCACACCAGTCGGTATAAAAATCGAAAATAACCTTACGAGGTTCTTTTTTCATTTTTTGCTCCAGCTCTTCCACAGAGATCCACTGGATCGCATCTGCAACAGGGGCTTCCGTTTTAGATTTACCGGAGGCCGATGCCTGGGCCGACTTTTTCTTTTGTGCAAAAAGGCTCATAGCGCTGAACATAGCCAGCAATAAAGCCCATCCAAATACTTTCTTATTCATGATTTTAAGATTAAATTCCGGGCTGAGGATACCTGGTACACAACAGCCAAAACTGTAAATTTAAATTAAATACAGGAATGAATACGTTAAATTTGCCGATTAATAATCGGGACAAAATGAAAATAGCAGTAGCCGTCACCGGCGCAAGCGGTTCTATTTACGCAAAACTATTACTTCAGAAAATAAAGGCCTTGAGTGATGCCAATGAGCAGATACAGACCGACCTCGTCTGGAGCAAAAATGCCTTTACCGTTTGGAAAGAAGAGCTGGAGGATGAAAGCTATAAAGACCTTCCGTTCAAAAGCTGGGATACCCAGGACTATTATGCACCTTTTGCCTCCGGCAGCGCGGGCTACGATGCCCTGGTCATCATTCCCTGCAGCATGGGCACACTGGGACGTATTGCTACCGGCATCAGCGACAGCCTGATCACCCGTGCGGCAGATGTGATGCTTAAAGAACGCAAAAAACTGATCTGTGTCATCCGCGAGACTCCCTACAACCTGGTACACATTAATAATATGAAAACAGTGACCGAGGCAGGAGGTATTATCTGCCCCGCTTCGCCTTCTTTCTACAGCAAACCTAAAGACCTCAACGATGCCGCAATGACTGTTGTAGACCGCGTGCTGGGGCTTATAGGCCTGGATAGCAAGGGTTATAAATGGGGGCAATAAAAGACCAAAGCAACTCATTAAAAAGGCTGTATACCTGTATTACATTGCGACCAGCTCAATGTGACACAGGCATACAGCCTTAAATATTTATCTATCCGGGAACCCGGCCTGCTTGTTTAAAGCTTAGTAAATTTAAAACTTGCTGTTCTCCCTTCAACAGTGATATTCAGATAATATATACCGGAATGCAAAGCAGCGATATCCACTTTTACAACCTGCCCGCCATTGATAGCCGCAGGTTTCAGGTCCAGCACTTCCTGCCCCAGCACATTCACAATTTTAATACCTGCATTACTGAGCGGCTGTTTTGTGCTTATATAAAGCTCTTGAGACGCAGGATTAGGGAATAAGGCCAAGCCATAGGCAGCCTTCAGCTCATCTACGCCCACACCATTCCAGGCAACACTTTCCGAGATCCCCGTACAACCGTATTCATTGGTAACACTGACCGTGTACATACCATCTTCCGTTACCGTATAAGTATTGCTGTTTGCACCAGGAATATTAGTCCCGCCTTTCTGCCATTGATAAGTACTGAAGGTACCCGTACTCAACACATTATTAGCACTGGTAATGACTGGTTCGGGCAGTGCACGAGCAACCACAGTTATTGCATCAGTAGTATCCGTACAATCTCCGTTCCGGTCAGTGATCACCGTATAGGAACCTGCTTGTGTTACCACTAAAGAATCTGCATCGATGCCTACTGCAGCACCATTTCTCCGCCATTGGTAGGTAAAGCTGGCATGCGGGGTTACGTGTAAGGTCAGCGAAGAACCTTCGCAAAGGTTTCTTTCTGACAAAGAGGTGATCCTAACCGGGTTAGGCACCGTGATATCGAAACTCACAGAATCCATACAGCTTCCGTTGCTCGTCACTACCGCTACATAATGTCCCGGCTGCGTTACCGTGTACGTATTGGTAATCACCGAAGAATCTGAATAAAATTTAGTGACCCGGCTGTTACCGTATTCACATACATAAAGAGTATCCTGGAACTTGGCAAAACCCATAGGTTGTGATACCTGGTTGAGTGCAGTACCATTACCGTTTCCACCCACTACAGTAGTACCTAAGGTGGCCCCTGCCGGCCAGTATTGTACCCGGTGATTATTGGCATCAGTCACAAATATACCACCCAGGTTATCCACGACAATCCCGGTAGGGTTATTCAATTGATTGGCAGCAGCGCCCTGGCCGTTACCACCCGATACGATCACACCTGCAGTAGCACCCGGTACCCATTTAGAGACCCGGTGATTACTATATTCGGTAATGTAGACATTTTCACTCGCATCAACATACAGGTTGCCATTCATGCTAGGTGTAGCCAATTGATTGAGTGCAGCACCAAAGCCATTACCACCGGCAACCGTAACACCAGTAGTAGCACCCGAAGCCCACTTCTGTACCCGGGCATTACCCGCATCAACAATATAAATACTGCCGTTACGCACCACCAGACCTCCGGCAAAATTCAACTGGTTAGCAGCAGCGCCCATACCATTACCCCCGGCAACCGTAACACCGGAAGTAGCCCCGGGAGCCCACTTCTGCACACGATTGTTCACACAATCACTGATATAGATATCTCCATTATTATCGACAAAAACCCCTACCGGGAAACTCAACTGGTTAGCCGCACTCCCCTGACCATTACCACCGGCAACGGTAACACCCGTTGTGGCACCGGGAACCCATTTCTGGATCCGGTGATTAGGCCCATCTGCCACATAAATATTGCCCTGGTTGTCTACGTGCATACCCATAGGCTGGTTGAGCTGGTTGGCCGCATTGCCCTGGCCGTTACCACCGGCAACAATATAACCACTGCCCAGCGATGCGATATAGGTCTGCACCACGACATTATCCTTTTTCCAGGAAATACTGTCCATCGTGAAGTTGGCATTCACCGTAAGTGTAATAGGATAACAATTCCCGGAGCTGCTTAATGTAGCATTACATTGTGCATAAGACTGATGCGCCCCCTGAAGGAAAGCAGTGGAAACCAGGAAGGATAGTAATAATTTTTTCATGTAAAATCAATTTAAAAGGGTGATAATAACAGGTGCCATGACACTGTAAATATATTCTAACTTTAAGCTCACATTCGCAAACTGTTCACTCATTTTCGTAAAAAATAAGTGATTTCCCCTATATTCATATCGTGCAAATAGTTCAAATTGCATCATAAAACATCCTCTTCTGTAATGAACCTAGCCAAGCGATGCACTACCCTGTTTATACCCCTGAAAGCAATACGTTATCTATTCATCGTGCTGCTCCTAATGACTTACAGCTCCCTTTGCCGGGCACAGTCAGAAAATGCGGTAAGCTATAAAACAGCAGCACAGAACCAGTCTTTAAATTCAGAACGGGTCAATGAACAATTATTAAAGATCGAGGTCCTCAATCAAACCAGCCCCGACAGTGCCCTGGCACTGCTGAAGCCTTTAATGGCCCATGAGCAGCACAAGGTCATGCAAGCCTTCAACGGAAAAGTATTTGCCTTTGCAGCGGTCTGCTACCTGCGTAAAGGAGATTATAAAACCTGCGAGCAACTGCTGGAAAAAGCATTTCACTATGCCGGTCGTGATAAAGACAAGGAAATATTGAGTTACCTGCACAATGTCAATGCCATTATTTACCAGCAATCGGGTCTCTACAGCAAAAGCATTCATCATTACCTGCAAGCCCTGGAACTGGCAGGAACAGACCTCAGCGACAAAAGGATCGTGCAGACTTATACCAATTTCGGGGGCTTCTGGAGCATCATAGGAGAATACAAGCAAGCCTTGAAATATTACGACCTGGCTGCCGATATCCTGCAAAAAAATAAAAATTCAGATCCTTATATCACCATGAATATAGGCATTGCAAAATCCGATTCCAGCAATGATTTCGCCATCTCCAAGTTTAAAGAGGCCTTGCAGATACTCAACAATAAAAATGACATCCACCTCGCCAATAAGCTCTACGTTAACCTTTCAGAGGCCTACCGCATCAATAAGCAATACGACACAGCCCTCTTCTACCTGCAAAAGGCGGAAGTCACGGCAAAACTTTTCAATACCAACACCTCCCTTGCTCTTTATTATGCCGAGGCAGGAGAACTTTACCTGGAGCTCGGTGATACAAAAAAGGCAGAAGCGGCCCTGAGGAAAGGCCTGGCAGCTTCAGATGCAAGCCATACCAAAGACCTGAGTAAAGGAATTCATGAAGTGCTCGCCAAAGTCTATGAAAAGAAACAGGATTTTAAAAATGCCTTTATGCACCAGACCTATGCGATAAGGCTACAGGACAGCTTAGACAAATCGGAGAAAGTAAAGACACTCGACCTCATGCTCGATTACCAGAAAGCAGAACAAGACCGGCTTATGGCCAACAATACCCTGGCATTGAGTCAAAAGGAAAATCAAATCGAGCAACGCAATACCTGGATGGCCCTTATCCTGGCCGTTTCATTGGGAGCAATAGGCATTGTGGTATCCGCATTCAGGAATAGCCGGAACAAGCAGAAATTACAAAAAAATGAGCTGGCACTGCTCCGGCAAACCCAGGAGGTGGAAAGGCTTAAAGCGCTTTCAGAAGGAGAAGAAAAGGAACGCAACCGGATTGCACACGAGCTTCATGACAGCGTTATGGTAGAGTTTGCTTCTGTAAAAATGCAGTTGAATGCGCTACCCCAGCATTTCCCCGAAATGGCCCGCTCAGACAACCACAAAAAGATCGTACAACAAATGGACCGGGCCACCAAAGAGCTCCGCCTTACCGCCCACAACCTGATGCCGGACCTCTTACTGGACGAAGGCCTTATCCAGGCTACTTACTACTTCTGCAATAATATTCAGAAAACTTCTGAATTGCCTATTTCGTTTCAGCATATAGGACTGCCGCTCCCACGCTTTATAGCAGACTTTGAGATCCTGATCTACAGGACCGTACAGGAGATCATCCAGAACATCATCAAGCATGCCGCAGCCGGCAAAGCCCTGATTCAGATACAATACGACGGGGAATACCTGTCTATTACCATTGAAGATAATGGTAAAGGATTTGACCGCTCTAAAGAATATGAGGGAATGGGCCTGAGAAGTATTAAAAACCGGCTCCAGATGTTCCACAGCCAGATGGATATAAAAAGCGTGATGGGCATAGGTACTACTGTCCTGATCGAATCTCAGACAAAAAACTTAATTTTAGAAAAATGAACAGCATATGGCTATCAGAGTCTCCATTATAGATGATCATCCCCTGGCAACCACAGGGATCGCTAATATGCTTAAGGAATTTAAGGATATTGAAATTACCAAAATTTACCATACTGCGTCGGCCTTGCTCGAGCATATTCCGGCCAATTTACCGGAGGTGCTTTTAATGGACATTATGTTGAAAGAATACTCCGGGAAAGACCTTGCGCCACAGTTAAAAAAAGAATATCCCGATCTTAAGATCATCGCATTGACCAGTTTGGATGCCCCGGCCTCCGTTTCCGGGATGATGCGGCGAGGATGCAGCGGATACCTGCTGAAAGATACCGACCAGTATACCTTACACAATGCTATTCTTGCCGTCCATAATGGCGAAGAATTCATAGAGCCTTCCCTGAAAGAAACCATGGTCCAGAACCTGTTTAATTTCAGTAAAAACACTTCCAATGACCGTTCCATTCCCGAGATCACGATGAGGGAGAAAGAGATCATCCAGTTGATAGCCGATGAATTAACGACACAGGAGATTGCCGACAAGCTCTTTATCAGCTTCAGAACGGTAGAAAACCATCGATATAGTTTAATGCAAAAGCTGGTGGTCAAAAATACAGCGGGATTAATCAAAGTGGCGATACAACTGGGCTTGATCAAATAAAAATTTGCTGTTCGCCCTGCTCGCAAAGCATATATCGAATAAAAGATAATAAAGGATTTGAAATCCTGTTTGATTACAAGTTCGAAATGCACTAACAGAACAACACAACAAAAGACTATAAATAATAAGGGTGTTATCTGATTCGATAACACCCTTATTATAATTATTGCTTGTTTACTTTTATGCTTGAACGATTCCCTTGAGTATCTGTTATACTTAAGATATACGTTCCGCTTACCAGTTGCCCAAGATGATGTTTACTACGCTTATTGTCAAGGTGGGTACGATATACTTCCTGCCCCAGCAGGTTAACCACTGACAGTTCAAAACCATCCGTATATTTTTGATCAAAACTAATGATCAACTCATTACTTACCGGGTTAGGATAAACTGATACCGCACCGGAGGTAAACAAGTCCTGAACACCTGTACCATTGATCGTGATCAGCAGGGAATCCATTTTAGTCGCATCCGAAGTAGATACCGCCTTGGCCCATACTGTACCATTAGTCTGTGCAGTAACCAATCCGCTTGCGGAGATGGTGGCCGTGCCCGTGCCCGGAATAAGGCTCCAGTCAACCGTTTGCACCGCTGTAGCCGGGAGCACCGTAGCTGTCATCTGCAAAGGAACCGATAGGTCTGTAATTATTGTCGGAACACCTCCCTGAGTAGCCACAGTAACACTCGCAACCGGTTCTACCTGGTTACTGATCGTGATCAGCATGGAATCCATTTTAGTGGCATCAGAAGTAGATACCGCCTTGGCCCATACTGTACCATTAGTCTGTGCAGTTACCAGCCCGCTTGCTGAAATAGTAGCAGTGCCGGTGCCCGGAATAAGGCTCCAGTCAACCGTTTGCACCGCTGTAGCCGGTAGCACAGTAGCCGTCAT
>MKTB01000002.1:70195-280572 GCA_001897525.1 Bacteroidetes bacterium 43-16
GGCTCCAGTCAACCGTTTGCACCGCTGTAGCCGGTAGCACAGTAGCCGTCATTTGCAAAGAACCGGCATTGCCTGTAATCGTTGCGGGAACACCTCCCTGGGTAGCTACAACCAAACTGGTAATGGGTACTACCTGGTTGCTGATCGTGATCAGCATAGAATCTTTCTTCGTAGCATCAACCGTAGACACTGCCCTGGCCCATACCGTACCGTTGGCCTGTGCAGCAACCAGGCCACTTCCGGATATTGTGGCCGCGCCGGTAACCGGAACAATACTCCAGAGAACCGTCTGGGTTGCCGTTGCAGGAAGCACAGTAGCCGTCATTTGCAAAGAACCGGCATTGCTCGTAATCGTAGCAGGCACACTGCCCTGGGTAGCTACACTCACACTGGCAACCGGGGGAATCTGGTTACTGATTGTAATAAGTGTAGAATCTTTTTTGGTGACATCAAAAATTGATACGCCCTTAGCCCATACAGTACCATCAGTCTGTGCGGTCACTAATCCTGTAGCCGATATTGTGGCAGTACCCGTTACTGGAATAATGCTCCAGGTAACTGCAGATCCTGCACCCAAGGGACTGACCAATACAGCCATTTGCAAAGTCCCGCCATTGGTGGTAATGTCAGGCGATACCAATCCGTAAGGGAATACCGAAAGCATTGTGGGTGGAGGGGTCTGGTTGCTCAATGTAAGCTGCATGGAATCTTTTTTGCTCGGATCTGCATTAGATACTGCTTTAACCCACACAGTACCATCGAGCTGCGCAGTCACTAATCCACTGGCAGAGACCGTTGCTGTACCCGAGAAAGGGATAATACTCCAGGTAACAGCCTGTGAAGCAGTAACAGGAAGCACTGTTGCTACCATCTGTAAAGTGCCGGCATTGGTGGTAATCGTTGGTGGTACATTGCCTTGCGTACTCACCGTCAAGCCGGTTACGGTAACCTGGTTACTCAAGGTGATGAGCAGGGAGTCTTTTTTAGTTAAATCTACTACAGATACCGCCTTAGCCCATACAGTACCATTTGTCTGTGCCGTTATTAACCCACCGGCAGATATGGTAGCCGTTCCTGTAACCGGAACGATACTCCAGTTGACTGTTTGCGTTGCAATAGCCGGCAGGACAGTTGAAGTCATTTGTAAAGTACCCGCATTGGTGTTGATACTGGCCGGAGCAGCCCCCTGGGTAGCCACACTCACACTCGTTACCGGTATGCCTGCTTGTATATTAAGGGTATAATCCTCTACTTCTCCAATAGCAAAGCCAATTGAATTACAAGGAAGCCCGAAGGTAAAGTTAGCCATGTCCAGTATAATCCTCATGCGTGTATTGCCGGGCAAAGCATTTGCAGGAGCCACGATAGAAAGCATCTGGGTCCCGCCTGCAGCTATCCCTGATCCCAAAATATACTGCTCACCTGCATCATCTAAAACACCATTCTGGTTCCAGTCAATATAGGCATAGATATAATAATTACCAAATATAGGATTCGAATGAAAGGATACACTTAAATTTCCGGGAGTACCTACAGTAAGCTGCCCAGGACTCACTGTAGTAGTAAAATCACTATAGGCATCTACACTTGCAGCCACGCTAGAATTATTCATTCCCCCAAAACTGACATTGGTAATCCAATCTGTCGTGTTATCAAAGCCCGGGGCAGGCGGGCAATAGGTCACCTGTGCAATGGATTTACTACTTATAGAGCAAAGGCCGATAGAGGCGAGCAGTGCTGCATACAGCACCTTAATGTTTTTTTTCATATTGTAAAATTTAGGCATAAAATACTAAAATAAATAAATAATTATATATAAAATAAATAATTATTAAATTTTAACAAGCCGGAAACATTATCAAACAATGCACAGCTATATTCCGGGTAATAGTCGTTCCAAAACGGGATACAAGAAATGCGGGGAATATCAATCGCATTTATACAACCAATAGTTCGCTCCGATTGATATACCTTCTTCCCCTATAATGCATAGAGAGCATGGGAAGTTGCTCCTTATACATTATAAGACTATTTGCTGATTTTTATAGAAGAGCGGTTTCCGCCCGGATCTTGAATACTTAAGATATAAGTCCCGCTTACGAGGTGCGCCAGGTGATGGCTGCTACGCTTATTGTTTATATGTGCATGATACACTTCCTGTCCCAGTAAGTTGAGCACAGTCAGCTCAAATCCGTCCGTATATTCTTGCTCAAAATTAATGTTCAGCTCATTGATTACCGGGTTAGGATATATGGATACAAAGCCAGAGGAAAATAAATCATTCACTGCTGTACCCTGATTAGTGAGTTGAATTTGAAGAGAATCTTTTTTACTTGCATCAGCAGTAGAAATGGCTTTGGCCCATACAGTACCATTGGTTTGTGCCGTTACTAATCCACTGGCAGAGATCGCGGCTGTACCTGTACCCGGTACAATACTCCAGGTAACCGTTTGCGGCGCAGTAGCCGGCAGCACGGTGGCGGTCATTTGTAAGGTACCAGAATTACTTGTTATCGTTGCAGGAACACCGCCCTGTGTAGCCACAGTAACACTGTTAACTGTGGGGGTAGTAGACTGAACCGTTATGCTATAATCTTCCACTTCTCCAAATCCTATCTGCGTTACATTGGTATTCCCCAAGCAAGGATCTCCGGCATTCATATTGCCCTGGTCCAGTATAATTCTCATCCGTGTATTACCCCCCAATGCAGTCGCAGGCGGAGTAATTGAAAGCGTATGAGGACCAGTTGTACCAACCAATGAAGCGACTAAATAACTTTCCCCTGAAGCTTCTAAAACACCATTTTGATTCCAGTCAATAAAAGCATATACATATTGATCCGTGCTCGTACCCGGATTAATGGAAACACTCAATGTGTAGGCCGATCCCGTAGTAAGCTGCGTAGGGTTCACTGTGCTGGAAAAATCACTATAAGCTGTAGGACCTCCGGCAGAAGTGTTATTGATACTCCCAAGAGTTACATTGGTGATCCAGCTAAAAGAATTGTCCATAGAAAAGGCTGGCTGGCAATAGGACTGAGCAAAGGATTGGTGACTCATAGCACCGAAACCAATAGAACTTAATAGCGCTGCGTACAGCACTTTAATACTTTTTTTCATATTGTAAAAATTAAGTTTTTGAAAGTCTAAAATAAAGAAATAAATATATGTTTTTCATATCATAACCCTCTTTATTTTCAGCTTGTCAGAATCTCTTAATCCTCACAGGCATACACTTATTGCACAATATTCATATAACAAAAAAATCCTATCAAAAAACAACATACTGTCCGACCTATTAGCGAAGCGCATGTCGAACAAAAGATATAGAGGATTTGAAATCCTGTTTAATTACAAGTCCGGAGATGCCTAAAGGAACACCCTGCTGTTCGATATGTTAGCGAAGCGCATGTCGAAGAAAAGATATAAAGGATTTAAAATCCTTTAAATTACAAGTCCGGAGATGCCTAAAGGAACACCCTGAACGCTACACCCTTAAATAAAAAAAGGGTGATACCTGCCTGGTATCACCCTTAGGGATTATTGTTTAATGATCTTTATTCCGGATCGATGTCCTCCCGGATCCTTAATACTTAAAATATAAGTTCCGCTTACCAGCTGTGCCAGCTGATGCGTAGTTTGTTTACTGCTCAACCGCGCGCGGTACACTTCCTGTCCAAGCAGGTTAACAACAGTCAGTTCAAAACCATCAGTATATTGTTGGTCAAAATTAATGACCAGTTCATTGATCACCGGGTTAGGAAATACAGATACAGCACCAGAGGAAAACAGGTCATTTACAGCTGTACCCTGGTTAGTAATCTGGATTTGAAGAGAATCTTTTTTACTTACATCTGCAGTAGATACCGCTTTGGCCCACACAGTACCATTGGTCTGTGCCATCACTAAACCATCGGCAGAGATCGTTGCAGTACCCGTACCCGCTACGATACTCCAGGTTACCGTTTGCGTTGCCGTAGCAGGCAATACTGTTGCCATCATTTGTAAAGTACCTGCATTGGTACTTATAGCAGCCGGAACACCACCCTGCGTGGATACATCTACGCTATTCACCGGTACTGCCTGGTTGCTGATGGTGATTTGTAGAGAATCCTTTTTATTGACATCTGCAGTAGATACAGCCTTAGCCCATACCATTCCATTAGTCTGTGCGGTCACTAGTCCAGCCGCAGAGATGCTTGCAGTACCCGTACCCGGAACAATACTCCAGGTTACCGTTTGAGGGGCAGTAGCAGGAAGTACTGCTGCCGTCATTTGTAAAGTTCCTGCATTAGTGCTGATGGCAGCGGGCACAGCACCTTGTGTAGCTACTGTAACACTGGTAACAGGAATCACCTGGTTACTGATCGTGATTTGTAAAGAATCTTTTTTACTTACATCTGCAGTAGATACCGCTTTTGCCCAAACGGTACCATTGCCTTGTGCTGTCACTAATCCGCCGGCAGAGATCGTTGCAGTACCCGTGCCCGGAACGATACTCCAGGTTACCGTTTGAGGTGCAGTAGCAGGAAGCACTGTGGCCGTCATTTGTAAAGTTCCGGCATTGGTGCTTATAGCAGCCGGCACAGCACCTTGTGTAGCCACACTCACACTAGTCACTACAGGATTAGAAGACTGAACAGTGATGGTATAATCTTCGGTTTCTCCATATCCGTCCCACCAGAATTCTGTTTCTCCCAGGCAGGGATCCCCGGCATTTGTATCATCCCAGTCCAGCATAATCCTCATCCGGGTATTACCTGTTAAGGCAGTAGCCGGAGGAGTTATAGAAACCGTATAAGGTCCTGTACCGGAAACATCGGTAGCCACTACATATTTTTCACCGGCATTATCCAAAACACCATTCTGGTTCCAGTCAATAAAAGCATAGATATACTCATCCGCATCCGGAACGATGGAAACACTCAGGGTATAAGAGGTACCAATGGTGACCTGTCCCGGGCTTACCGTAGCGGCAAAATTACTGTAGGCCGTTAAGCCTGCTCCCGTAGTATTATTGATCCCGGCAAAAGTCACATTGGTGATCCACTCATAAGTATTATCCTGCCAGGTGGAAGGTGTGCAATAAGTTTGGGCCGAAGCTTCCGGGCTTGCAAAACCAAATGCCAATACAGCACATAATCCTGCACTCAATTGTTTAAGTTGTTTTCTCATGACCATAAAATTTAAGGATACAATTCAAATATACAATAATAAACACATAAAAATGAAACAACAATAGTATTACTATGTCCCTCAGGATGCCACATCATTTCTTTTGCGCCATATAACACCATCAATCACATAATGGGTCAATTGAGGCACTGCCAGCAAGGGCACAATAAATCTGAGCCAGGAAGCCCGTACAGGTACACTTTTAAAATGATCAAATACCCCGAACAATTCACCATTATCTTTCCAGACCCATACATCCCATAAACCTTCTTCCAGGAAGGCCAGCAGGAAAATGATGAGTAAAAAAAGGATAATGCCCGATGGCCTGTAGATCATTTTCCAAAAAGAAGAAGCCTTTGCATATGCCCTGTTTTCTTTCCTGGAGAATATCCAGATCAAAGCCATATAAGGAATACCATGAGACACTACATTGAGCAGGGTAAAAGCCAGGTCGCCGTTAAAATACACAATGCCCATATACCAGGAAAAAAGGGTGCCGCTAATCACCAGTATCCTCAAAATATTTATCGTCTTAAACCTGGAGATGACGAATACTTCTTTCACCAGATAAACAGCAATCAATACAAAATATAAGATGGAAAAAAAAATCCGGACAGCAGGCAGGTCCCTCAGGATAAAATCACCTTCAACAAACCAGTTAAAATTTCTCGGTCCGCTGAAGTGCCAGTACAATATAGGGTAAATAGTCGCCGCATAGATCGTCAGCACATCAATGCGCTTGCACCAGGCAGGCACTGCCTGCTCTGCCCGGGAATAGAGCTTCATGATTCCATACTGCTGGCGGATGAAATGAAAAACGGCAATATAGGCCATCACGGTCCAGAACAAGGCCATGCTCACACTGCAGAGCATAATGCCAAAGAGCAGGGAGGCCAGGGGAACCAGGGTCATGGGCACTTTATATTGCTGCCAGGCGCTTTTACTGAAATAAGTACGGAACAAGGTACTGTAGACGTGTGCTACATCAATAAACAGGATCAGCAGCACCCACCAGTAAAGCGGTATATCTTTTACATCCCGGAACAATTGCGGAAATGCCGCAATAAAGGCCAGGCAAAGGAAAGGCGGCGCGATAATAAACAGCAGGTCTACCCAGGGCTTACCCAGCCAGGGCTTCGTAAAAGATATAGAGGACTTTAACTCACTCATAAAAATCGTTTTACCTGCTTAGCCGCATTCAATCCCTGGTAAAAGGCTTCCTCGAAAATACTGATCCCGGCAATATCGGTATGTGCAAAATGTATTGTATCACCGATGCTTTGCTGTAGTTTTTTTCGGGTCTCGCCCCAGATCCATCCGGGTAAAGGTTGTATCATCGCATGACCCCATAAAGCAATGTCCACTTGTAACAATTGCTGCTCCAGGTTGGGATGCACTTTTACCAGGTCAGACAATACCTCGGCTACCCATTCCTGGTGTTGCTTAGCCAGGGCTGCCTTCCGGGCTTCGGCATTTGAGCTGCCTTTAAGCGGTTTATAATAAGTAAGGTTTTTCACCGGCTGCGATAGGCTGATCTTTTGATGACCGGCATCCACATAGCCGAGGCCATTGCCCTCATAGAGCACATTATCCCAGGAGAGGTCTACACCATTCCGCTCCTCCAGCCCTGCTTTCACTTTAAGATTGGCCACGATCCAGGGGCTGTATTCCATATGACTCTTTACCAATCCTACCCTTTCCGGCTCGCTACGGGACAGCATACGGGCATTTATAAACTGTGGCGCAGCTACAATACATTGATCACAGCGCAGGCCCAAGACCTTCTGCTGCTGCACATCAAAATAGCTGAGCTCCACTTTTCCGTTCATTTCTTCAATAGAGATCACCAGGCTATTGGTACGTATCTCTGCCTGCGTTCTATTACGTAATTGTGCTGCAAGAAAGCCGTTGCCTTCCTCCCAGGTCAGTACATCATCATAATGTGCATTAGCTGCCTTACCCTTCCTGGCGGCAAAGTAGTGGATACCGGCCCAGGCACTGATCAGCTCTATAGTTGTACCAAAATCATCCAGGGTACAGTAATTGGCGTACCACAACAATTCTTTGGCAGTAAAACTTTCCTGCTCCAGCCATTGTTTAAAAGTTATGGTGTCCAGCCCGGTATAGACAGGGTCACTACTGGAAGTGTCTATAGGAATGGCAAAGGCATCTTTCCCATCTTGGCCTTTAGCAAGGCGAAGGGCCGCCATCTTTTCAAAAAAACGGGCAAATTGCTGCCGTGCATCCTGGCCCAATCCATAATTGGGCACAATACCTTCCTGCCACTTGCCATTGATGTACAGCCGGTCTTCAGGATCATGGCATAAGTAGAGTTCATTGTATACAGGCAGGTCATTTTCATAACCTGTGATCACACCGGCTTCTTCCAGGAAGGCGGTATAGTCTTTTAGTTCATTATTGGGAATGGGCACATAGTGTGCCCCATAAGGAAATTTTGAATATTCATTACTGCCACTGGCAGCATTACCACCCGTATACGCTTCCAGCTCGAGCAGCACAAGATCATCCACACCGGCTTTGCTCAGGTGCATCGCAGCAGATAGTCCGCTGATGCCCCCGCCTATGATCACCACTTGCTTTTCTTCAAACACTGTGGGTGCTTCAAAAGCCTTATCCCTCAGCATATGGCCGATTGCAGCACTTGCGCCTACGATACTACCGGGAATTTTTCTTTGCGCCCGGCAAGCCTGCATACCTAAGCCCAGCCCACCGGAAACGGTCATCATCCATCGTATAAATTGCCTGCGTTCCATATTATCGGTCTGTATAGTGCCGCCACTCCTGCTCAAAGTATTTGACCAGGACCTGGTTATTCAGTTTATTGATCTCTAAAGTATCTTTAGGCAACATATCATTGGAGAAAGTCATCATCTGCAGAAACACAGGAGTACTGATATAGCGCACCGGAACGGCAAATGTATCGGGAACGTTTAATGGTGCCTGCTGGCTGGCCATAATATAACCCCATTCTCCAAAAGAGGGTACAAAATTGTGGTAAGGCAGGGTCCGGAATCCGCAAGCCTGCAAGGTCTTGTTGACACACCAGAAACTCTTTGGAGCAACCAGCGGAGAGGTGCTCTGGATCACGATCACCGACAAGGGATGCAACACCCGCTTCAATAAATTGTAAAAGGTATTGGAATATAATTTACCCAATCCGAAACTGGAAGGATCCGGGAAGTCAATAATCACACAGTCATAAACGGTGCGGCTTTCTTTCAGCCAGATAAAAGCATCCTTATTTTCAATAGTAACTTTAGGCTGTTTCAGTGAGTTTTCATTCAAGCCGGCCAGCATCTTGTGTGAGCTGAACAGGCGGGTCATTTCCGGGTCCAGGTCTACCAGGTGAATGTTTTCCACGCCGGGATATTTAAGGATCTCTCTTACGGCCAGCCCGTCTCCACCACCTAAGACCAATACATTTTTCACCTGCTTCACATTGCTCATAGCCGGATGCACCAGGGCTTCATGATAGCGGTATTCGTCCCGGGAGCTGAACTGCAGGTTACTGTTGAGGAACAAACGAAGTTCTTCCCTGTTTTTAGTAAGTACGATCCTTTGATAAGGGGTTGATTTGGCAAAGACCACTTTATCCTGGTAAGAAAGTTCATCACCGTAATCCATGATCTCATCTGCGAAAGCAAAGGCCAGGACCTGCCCGATCAATACAAGAAAGGCGCTGAACTTAAGCAGGGCCACTCTTTTGATCTGTTTCTGGAAGTAATAACACAGTATGATGCTGACCACAACATTGATGATGCCAAAGAAAAGGCTGGTGCGGATGAGGCCAAGATGTGGTACAAACAGTAAGGGAAAAACAATAGAAGCCAGCAGAGCGCCGATGTAGTCAAAGGTGAATACCCGGCTCACCAGTTCATTAAAAGAAAGTTTGTCTTTAAGTATTTTTAAGAGCAAAGGAATCTCTATGCCGACCAGCGTACCTATGATCACGACCAGGAACAGGAGCAAAAACTGGAATCCGTCAATAACCGGAAACAGGACAAATAACAAGGGCGCAGAGATGCCCCCGATAAGCCCTACCAGCAGTTCTACCTGCACAAACCAGGTCAGCAGGTCCTTATTAAAATATTTGGATAAGAAAGAACCGATACCCATAGAAAACATATAAGTACCGATGATTAAACTGAACTGTGTAATGCTATCACCCAAAACATAGGAGGCCAGTGTCCCGGCGATCAATTCATAAATAAGGCCGCAAACGGCAATGATCAGTACCGAAAAAAGAAGTAACCATTGTGTCCGGACCACCTGCTTCTGCGTACTATCCATGAATTGATGCGGCGATAATAATAGCTAAAGATAAAAGAAAGAAACCGACGAGCAGGGCCGCGGCTTTATTTTGCTTTTCGAATACTTCTCTGAACAAATTATGCTTGGGCGTTACCACTTCTATGATGATAAAAGCGACGATCAGGGCCACAATACCAATACCGGCAAACATTAATGAATTGATTACACTTGCTGTCATTATGATCATTTTTAATATTTTATTTATGATAAAAATAGGTCCTTCCAGTACGTGCATTACTGCCACCACCGGCATTGGTCTCATTGCTCTGCCAGGGCCATATAGAGAAGCCCATATAGTCGGCCCCGGCCTTTGCTCCGGTTATCCCTAAAACAAAGAGGATAAACCATTTCATTTTTTTTATAGTATCCAGGATCTTCATGGAATTGCTGTTTTAATTAAGCCCATCTTTTTTGCTCTGTTGAATAATTGCGGATCATCAAAATGACCGGCCAGCTGATGATAATCAGTAAAGGAAACCAGAAATTCAGCGCCCTTTTTGAACCTGCCTGTGCTTTAACATATATGGTAGCGACTGAGCCCGCATCTGTACCTTTCTCCGCTTCTATGTTGAGCACATACTTTCCTTTAGGCAAGGCCGTAAACAAGTGATCATAGCTATTACTACCCTCCGACCAGCTTTCTCCACCATCATTCCCGGAATAGTATTCCAGGTCTTTACCGGCATTGTACTCCTGCCCCGTCCCTGTATTCACCAGTGAAAAGTCAAGAGATACCCAGTTGTTCTGCACATCAGAACTGATGTCCACCGACACATTCGTTCGGAAATTATTCAAATCAAAAGGTTCTGAGGTAATTTCTATGTTCTTTATCGTATCGGAAAAGCTGTAATTATTAGAAAGGACCACCTTTGAAGGCATACCCGTGAGATCGATGGCCAGATGCACCAGGATAAACAGGATCACCGCAAGTGCCCCCGCAACGATCAGTTGCTGGTTGCTGAACTTAGAACCCGGCTCTACAGTACCCAGGCCTACTTTTTTAGGCAATTCAATTTTAGTGTCCTGTTGCAGCAATTCTTTACGGTCTACATACTCCCCTTTAAACCAGTAGTTATTTTTATCCCCGTCTCTTTCCAGGCTGATCAGGTAAGGAGGTGCAATATAATCATATGCAAAGCCCCTGCGATTATTCCCGGCAAAGTCATCAAACACATAGCCTTCTGCCCACAAAAGCTTAACCGTATAATCATTATAAAACCGGTAATGCCTATCGTCAAAATAGATAAAGTCCTGCCCGGGATTAGGTAATAAAGGAAACTCCATGGTTTCCTGTACCAGCATAAAGTTCCCGTTAAAGGCACTTAAGAAAGCAAAGCCCCCATCCGTTTCACAATACAGGGTAAACTCCTGCCATTGCGCATCCTCATTATCTTCTTTAATGGTAGCGCCAATGACTTTAAAGTCATCGCCCAGCAAATGCAGTTGCGTACCCAGGGGAATTTTAGTAGCTGAGTTATGGGTCAGCCTCATCACTTTACGGTCCTTCTCCCAGCGCCATTTTTCAGTAAAACTGTTGAAGGTATTGCAATGCGGACAAACAAAATTCTTGACCAGCGGGAAGTAAGGGATCGTCACTTCTTTACCACAGGAAGCACAGTCTACATAATCTTTTTCATTGAAAGCAATAGACTGGCGCATACCTGAAAGTTCCAGCTCCTCCAGGCTTTCAACAGGTTCCTGCTTAAAGATCCGGCATTCTTTCCCGGCCAGCCATATCTCAATGTACTCTTCCCCGTTTTTACTTTGAAATAAGAATCTTTCCTCCGCGCCTATCACCTCTGCGGCACTTTCTCCTTTGACATCAAAGCCCCAGAAATCGTCCAGCTGCACCAGCCTGAAGGTGCCCAGGCGATCGATAATAGTATCTTTAGTGGTCGAGGCCCTGCCTAAACGCTCATACAGGCCTTTGGTATTAATATCCGTAACCGGCGTTAACACGGTCTGGAAGCCATAAGACTCTTCCAGGAATTTCACAGTACCGTCCTGCAGTTGCATGGTCCAGAAATTCAGGGAGGCATTTTTAAACACGACGACAAGCGCACCGCTAAGGCTAAAGCGCTGATCCCTGAAGCGCCCTGTAGTATCCTGTTGAAAACGGGAATACAGGGGTATTTTTCTTAGTTTTTGATTATTTTCAGCATGCAGATAAGGCCGGATACGATTTACCTGGCCACAGGTACAACTGTAGTGCATGGCTTCCGTGCTTACCTGCCGGTAAGCGGCACTGCATTTCGGGCAGGTCAATGTCTTGGGTAGCTCCATGGTCCTTATCTTTTTACTTTAACCAGGTCATGCACTACACCTCCGAAGTAATCCTGCAAAGCAGCAAAGAGCTGCTCTACTACCGCGTCGTTAACTCTCGAAAAATTGCTGAGGTAGATATCCATGTTCAGCAAAGCGTATTCGGGCCAGGTATGAATGGAAATATGACTTTCACTCAGGCATACTACTGCCGTAAAACCACCGCCTTCAAAATTATGGAACACAGAACCCAGATCTTTAAGATCATGCGCTGTTATTAATGCTTGTATTAATAAAGCAAAAGACTCGTATGTACTTAATTTATCCATTGCCACTTCTTTCAAAGTCGCCAGGATATGCAGCCCTTCTTTATAGATATTGCTCATAGGTTTTCATGCAACGAATGCCACAAATGTAAGATTTTTTCAAAAAATTAACAGCCTATGCCAATAACGCTTCGATCTGGGTAGCCAGGGCATGATCTCTTTCAGTAATGGCATTGACATCATGAGAGAAAAGCTCTATCCTGAGCCGATTCCATTTATGCAACAGCATATCAGGATGATGATTGGCCTTATCGGCCAGCTGCGCAATGCGGAGCACCAGTTCTGCAACGGCTGTCTGATCTTTTAACTGGATATCCCAGACCAGTTTTCCTTCTGTTTCTTGATACGGCATAATCTTTATTTTAAGCAAATGAATTAATAAATGATTCTTTATAGGTGGCAGAGACTTCTATCTCGCTGCCATCCTGCAATACAACATAGCCACCTGCACCTTTATGATACTTGGCCACGTGGTTGATGTTAATGATATGAGACTTATGTATGCGCACAAAAGGGTATTCCAGCAATTCCTCAAAATGCTTCAGGAAGCGGCAAACCATCTTTTTAGAACCGTCTTCCAGGAAGATGTCGGTAAAGTTGCCATTCCCCTTCAGGCGGATGATCTGGCGGTGATGCACCACCTCAAAGCCATCTATAGTAGGCAATATAAGTTTTTGATTATTGAAATCAACTTTTGAATTTTCCAGGAGGACCTTATTCCGCTCCAGGCTGTCTTTCTGCGCGATGGATTGGGTCACTTTATTCACCGCCAGTATCAGTTCCTCTATCGCCAGAGGTTTCAGCAGGTAATAAGCCGCGCTTTGGTTCAATGCCTTTAAGGCATACTCAGAATAAGCGGTTACGAATATCGTTTCAAAAGACAGGTCCTGGCATCCTTCCAATACGTCAAAGGCATTGCCATAAGGCATTTCCACATCCAGGAACACCAGGTCGGGCTTTACTTCATTAATCATGGTTATCGCATCCTTTGCCTGGTGGGCCATGGCCACGACCTCCACCTGCGGGCAATATTTTTTCAGGTAGGCTTTGAGTGCATTGACCGCCGCCATCTCATCTTCTACAATCACCGTCTTAAGCGTGTTCAATTTCATAACTGTATTTTAAAATAGGTAAACTAATTTCGATCAATGTGCCCTGCCCGCCCGATGCAGAAAGGTCGGTGACCGTATATACAATGCCGGACTGGTACAATTGATTGAGCAGGGTAATACGCTCTTTCGTATTGGCCATGCCCAAAGATTTATGTTGCTTCTGATGGGCCGTTTTCAGAGCCATACTTTGCGCAATACCGATACCATCGTCCCTGATGCTGATCTGCAGTTGCTCTCCCTTCTTTTCAATCTTTAAGCTAAGCAAACCTTTATCTTGTTTATAACGAAGCCCATGCCAGACGGCATTTTCCAGGAAAGGCTGGATCACCATATTGGGAACGGCAACTTCCATCTTATCAATCGCAGGGTCTACAATAATGTCATAGTTAAACTGGGTACTGAAGCGCTGGTACTCCAGAGACAGGTATTTCTCCAGGTGGCCCAGCTCTACGCCCAGTGGCACAAAATCTTTGCCCGAATGTTCCATCACCGTGCGCATCAGCGTGGAGTAGGAACTCAGGTATTTATTGGCCTTGATCTCATCATTCTCTGCGATGAACTGGTTCACACTGTTCAGGCTGTTGAACACAAAATGTGGGTTCATCTCTCTTCTCAAAGATTGTAAACGGATCTTTTTGTTCCTTTTTAATATCGTATAATAGGCTTTAGCGATAAATACCAGCGACACCAAAATGACCAGTGCTACCGCGATCAATAAATAATTATTCCTCCGGGTTTGCTCCAGCAGGGTAGCCTGCAGGGCCTTTTCTTCCTCCAGCTTCTGGATGCGGCCTTCTATCTCTTCAAAAGCTTTCATATCCAGCAGGCTGCTGTCCCTGGCGAGCAGCTCATCCAGCTTGTCCAGGAAGCCCATAGAGGCTTGCTGCGCCTTGGCCTGCCTGCCGGTATTATTGTACAGGTCCACTAATTGCAGCAAGGCATCTTTGGCCGGTTTGGTCAGGTGTAGCGATGTGGCCAGCTGATAAGCAGCGAGCAGGTTGCGCTCTGCAGCCGTATCCATCTTTTGTTGCGCATATAACATCCCTAACTGTGTCAAGGTATTGATCTTCAGCAGCTCATTCTTTGTACTGTCCGCAGCCGATAGCAGGTTTAATTGTAAGGCTATGGCCTCCTCAAATTTATTGTTTTGCACCAGGTCTTTAGACAAGTCACCGATCACTTTTTCGGCACTGGCTTTAGGCTGATCATCCAGGGCAATAGAACGCGACAGGGTCTTCACGGCTTCCTCCTGCTTATTCTGGAGCCTTTGCGTGACCGCCAGTTGATTTAAGGCATCAGACATTTCTACTTTCACCTGGGATACCCCTTTCTCTGAACGGGACAGCATCTCTACATTCCTGCGCGCAAATTCTTCTTTACGCTCCAGGTCATTCGTCTGCATCCTTTGCTGGTCATTTGCGTTCAGGCTTTTGGCCATCGGGTCTTCCTGGTTGGAAGCCGCTTTTCCATAGTTACCAATAGCCTCCTTTACCTTATTCTGCTCCTCCTGCACTTTGGCCAGTTTACGCTGCACCGTGGCCAGTTCCTCTTTCGAGCCGGAAGATTGATAAGCCTCTGCGGCACGCTTATAATAAGTCTCGGCCTTTTGATACTCTCCTTTCCCCGAAAGATCATCGCCTATCTGAACAAAACTCCGGGCCGTTGCCTGATCGTCTACACCATAGCTCTGCTCAGCCTGTTTCGCTTTCTTATACAACTTGCTGTTACCCGCAGATTTGGCACCTGCTTTTTTATTAATGAATTTATCTTTCTCCGGCTCCGCCTGCACGGGTAAAGATTGGGCAAAAGCACTTAAGCTACTGCTCAGCAGTAACAGGTAAAGGATAAATAGATACAGGCTTTTAGGGCCAAGCTGTTTAAGCCGCATTATTGAGATGATTTGGAAGGATAAAATTAAGACTAATTATTATACCGGCTTTATCATTCACCAAGTCGGATATGCATTTCACCATGTAGCCCTTATAAAATCTGCGCCAGTAGATATTTTTGAACTTCAGAAACATTAAATCAATCATGAACAAATTCCTTTTTACCCTTGTAAGCTGTAGCCTTACTGCACTGCAACTCTCCGCACAGATCGCAGGAAACATTAATAATGAACCTTATGCCGTAGCTTACCCGGACAATATGATCAATGTGTCTTATCCATCAGGTACGGCAACTTATTTATCGGTAAAAGGAATGGCCAATATAAAGCCTGATGCACTCGTAGCCATCTATGCCGTGCAGCAGACCGGGAAAACGGTTCAGGAAACCAATGAACTGATGGACAACCGGATCAGGGAGGTGGAAGCCGGGCTTAAAAAGTTTCCTGAGGTAAAGGTGTACACAGATATGATCACTATGGTGCCGCTCTATGAATTGCAGGCGGAAAAAAAACTGTTCAGTAAAAAAACCTACAATGAAGTACCGGCCGGATTTGAACTGAAAAAGAACATTCATATACAATTCAAAAAAGGAGAGCAGATCAACGAGATCATGAAGGTCTTATCTGAATTTGAGATCTATGACCTGGTAAGGGTCGACTATACCATCAATAATATAGACAGCATAAAAAAGGAATTGATCAGTAAAGCCAGGGCGATGATGCTGGAAAGGATCAAGAACTATGAAATGCTTCTCGGGGATAGTTTCAGCAATAAAGAGAAAAATGTAAATGATGGCTTTAAACTCTATCTCCCTACTGAGATGTACCGTAAATACACCATTTACCAAAATACCTCTTTGGGCAAAAACCTGAACCCCGACCGCATTAATGCGACTTATAAATCAAGTACCAATTTTTATATGCCGGTATCCAATAAGGACTTCGATTTCGTGATCAACCCTACCCTGTTAGAACCTGCCGTGCAGGTACTCTATGAATTAAAATGGTCGGCCACACCCAAAGTTGATGAGAAAAAGAATAACCTGCTCTTTATGAACCAGAATGGAGAACTGAAATCTATCCCTGTAAATAACTAATACATTTTGGCCTACACCTGTTTTATTAGCACAGCAGGTATGGAAACCGGGAAAGAAATGCATCTTTTGGTAGTAGACAATTTTTAAAATCATTTATTATGAATAAGCTTTTTAAAAGGGGTATCCTTACCCTCTCTTTCGGACTGGCCGCCTGCTGCAGTTATGCCCAAAGGCCCATCAGTTCATTTGACCGCCCGGTACGCCCCACTTCCCGTCCGGCACCCGACAATACACGCATCCAGGTAGCTCTCTTGCTGGACACCTCCAATAGTATGGATGGCCTCATCGAGCAGGCGAAATCCAGGCTGTGGAATATTATCAATACGCTGAGCACGCTCAGGTATGGCGGCAAAGTACCCACGATTGAAATAGCACTGTATGAATATGGCAATTCCAACTTAAGCGCTGCCAGTGGCTACATCCGTCGGGTACTGCCCCTGAGTACCGACCTGGACCTGATCTCGGAACATTTATTCGGATTAAGCACGCGCGGCGGAGAAGAATACTGTGGGGCTGTGATCAGGAAAGCGACACAGGAACTTGAGTGGAGCAACCGGGCCAGTGACATCAAGCTGATCTATATTGCCGGGAACGAACCCTTTAACCAGGGGAACATTTCTTACCTGAATGCACTTAGCAGCAGTGTACAGAAAGGCATCAGCACGACTACAATCTACTGCGGCGATTACCAGGAAGGGATTGATGGTAAATGGAAAGCCGGGGCGGTGAAAGGCAATGGCAAGTATTTCAACATTAATTCAGACCGTAAAATTCAATTCATCGAAACACCTTATGATGACCAGATTGATGTGTACAATAGCAAATTGAATGACACTTATATCGGTTATGGCTCATCGGGCTCTTCTAAAAAAGCTATGCAGGTGCGCCAGGATGCCAATGCAGGCACCCTCAGTAAAGCAAACGCGGTAGAACGTAGCGTGAGCAAGTCAAAATCTGCTTATACCAATAGTTCCTGGGATCTGGTAGATTATGAGAAAGCCAATCCCGGAGCTGTAGAGCAGGTAGACAAGAATACCTTGCCTGCTGAGTATAAAAACAAATCGACTGCCGAAATAAAAGTTGCCATCAAAAAGAAACAGGAAGAACGCGAAACATACCAGAAGAAGATAGGCGAACTGGCCAAACAAAGGCAGGAATACATCGATAAAAAACAGAAAGAAACATCCGGTGCAGCAGCAGATGACCTGGGCACTGCGATCAACAACTCTATTCTTGACCTGGCCAAAGTTAAAGGCTATTCGGTCAGTAAATAGCTATGCTAAGTATTCCGGTAAGTTATCGTGTAAACCCTATCACAATACTTATTGTTTGTAATAGCTGAATGCTTAATTTAAATACCTGCTTTTCCTGTAAGATGAAAGAAAAAAAGCAGGTATTTAAATTATGGAATAGGTTAAGCTTAGCCGGAATGCTTACTGCATATATATAATTGTTCTCCTTTCTGTAAGGCGTATCTTTCGATCTCTGCTTCTGTAAACTGAGCTATAAAATTGCATACTTCTACTGTAAAACCTGCATCCATAAGGCGGTCTTTATAGTCCAGCCCGTATAATCTCACATGATCTTTTTGGCCGAAGTGTTGCGCTCTTTCTTCTGCAGAAGTTATCTCCGGATCTTCAAAGGTATGCTCTAGGCCGGGATCTAAAGGCACCTGGAAAATGCCCCAGCCACCGGGCTTCATGACACGGAACAATTCCTGCATACACTGCCGGTCATCGTTTACATGTTCCAGCACATGATTACAAAATACCACATCAAACTGATCATCGTCCAGAGGTATCCGGTGCAAATCAAAATGCATGTCTGCAATGGGTGAGTTATAATCTGCGGTTATATATTCCAGGTTGCTCATTTTTCTAAAATACTTATAAAAGCATTGTTCCGGTGCAATATGCAACACTTTGATTTTATTTTTTTGAAAGTCTTGCCTGCCTGCCAGGTAGAGCCACATCAAACGGTGCCGCTCCAGGGATAAGGTGCCCGGTGATAATACATTATTCCTCCGTCGGCCTTTCAGTTGGCCATAGGGTAAAAAATAGCTGTAGCTTTTCCCGTTTATAGGATCGGTAAATTTATGACCGCGCAGCAGCAATCCCAGTATGGCTTTCAGGAAGAGGCTGCACCTGATCAACACAGGACGAGGAATAGTATACAATAGAAAATGATATAATTTTCTCATGTTAATTAATTTTAAAATATGACGAATATTTGTCCATATACCCCTACTTCTTATTAAACTTTTTTATCATAAATTGACAATCAATTCTTTGAAGATGCACTTGCCTGATCATATGCAGTAAAAAAACTGAAAATAAGACTTGAAAAATGTGCCTGAATGGAGTATAGTTGAGGAAGCATATGATTAAATACAGTCTGTTTGTGCATCCAGGAGTAAGTCGGGGTCCTGGTCATTTACCCTTTTTGGGAGAACAGTATTAATGCTACTTTACCTTACTTTTAAACTTTGTAATAATTTTATAATATTCCTGCAAAAGCACAGCCCTTAAAGATATCGGGCGGTGCTTTGTTGTTTTATGCAGTCCTTTTATAAGGCTATTTTTATTGCTTCGGAATATTTTTTGTAAATTGGCTTAAAGCCAAAATATAAGGAATATGAATATAGTAGTACGAAAATTAAGACTGGAAGATTATGAAGGACTGAAGCAATCGATGATAGAGGCATACGGCAATGTAGGTGGCTATTGGCATCAAAGTTCCATCAATAAATTAATAGAGATTTTTCCAGAAGGACAGTTCTGCGTAGAAGTGGACGGCAAAGTAGCGGCCTGTGCCTTATCTATTGTGGTCCTGTATGAGCTTTATGGCAACGACCATACTTACCAGGAGATCACCGGAGATTTTTCTTTTGATACCCATACCGATGACGGCGATATCTTGTATGGCATAGAAGTCTTTGTAGGCCCGGAATTCAGGGACCTGAGACTGGGCAGAAGATTGTACGATGCCCGGAAAGAATTGTGTGAGAAGCTGAACCTTAAAGGCATTATCATTGGCGGCCGACTGCCCAATTACCATAAATACAGCGGCGAACTATCGGCCAGGGAATACATCAATAAAGTACGCTCCAAGGAGATCCATGACCCCGTATTGAACTTCCAGCTGGCCAATAATTTCCATGTGATCAGGATACTGAAAAACTACCTGAAAGGTGATACACAGTCGGAGGAATATGCAGCCCTGCTGCAATGGCATAATATTTATTATTCCAGGAAAAAGAACGCGATGACGGACAGTATCATCCGCCTGGGACTGGTACAATGGCAAATGCGCCCGTTCAAGGATATTGAGGCCTTCTTTGAGCAGTGCTTGTTCTTCATTGACGTACTCGCAGACTATAAGTCCGACTTCGTGATGTTCCCCGAGTTTTTCAATACACCTTTGTTATCAGCCTACAACCATATGCCCGAACATGAGGCTATGCGCGCTTTATCGGACGATACGGAAGCGATCAAAGCCAAACTTTCAGAGTATGCTATTGCTTATAATGTGAACATCATCTCGGGTAGTATGCCCTATGTAGAAGAGGGCCTGCTCTATAATGTATCTTATGTACTCCACCGGAATGGTAAGATCAGCGAGTACAGGAAGATCCACATCACACCGAACGAGAAAAAATACTACGGTATTACCGGTGGCGATAAGATCAGGGTGATTGATACCGACTGCGGCAAAATAGGCGTACTCATTTGTTATGATGTTGAGTTCCCGGAACTGTCCCGGCTACTGGCCGACCAGGGCATGAAGATCCTCTTTGTACCCTACCTTACCGATACGCAAAATGCCTACACCCGCGTGAGGGCCTGTGCACAGGCGAGGGCCATTGAAAATGAGTGTTACGTCGCCATTACGGGTTGTGTGGGCAATCTCCCGGGCGTGAGCAATATGGATATCCAGTTCGGACAGGCTGCAGTATTCACGCCTTCTGATTTTGCCTTCCCGGTTAATGCCACTAAGGCCGAAGCAACGCCGAACACAGAGATGACCATCATTGTAGATGTAGACCTCAATCTTTTAAAAGACCTGCACTATAACGGTTCTGTGAGAACGATGACGGATCGCAGAAAAGATCTTTATGAATTAAAAATAAAAGAAAAAAGCCTCTAAAAAATACAGTAACTATTATCATTTAACTTAAAAACAAAACAGATTATGAGTATAGAACCATCAGCAAAAACAAACCCCATTCAATTCAAGGCATTACATCAAAAGAACGAACCGCTGTTGATCGCTAATGTATGGAATGCACACTCTGCGCGCTTAGCCGAGAAAGCCGGCTTTTCGGCAGTAGCTACATCCAGCCATGCCATTGCCAATGCGCTTGGTCATGAAGACGGTGAAGAGATGAGTGTACAGGAATTATTATTTATCGTTAAAAGGATCAAATCTGCGGTGCGTATCCCCGTTTCTGTTGACTTTGAGGCCGGGTATTCCAATGATCCTATAGAAGTAGCCGAATACGTCAAACAATTATCAGACCTGGGTGTGGTAGGGATCAACCTGGAAGACGGTACGGTACAGAACGGCAAAAGACTTTTAGGTGATGCTGATCTGCTGGCCGAGAAGATCCGGGTGATCAAATCCACAATTGACATCTTTATCAATGCGCGCGTGGATACCTTTACGACAAAACATCCTAATGCCCTGGAAGAATCCATCAGGAGAGCACAGCTTTACCAGGCTGCAGGTGCAGACGGCATCTTTGTCCCACTGATCGAAAAAGAAGCAGATATAAAATCCTTCGTGGAAAAAGTGAGCTTACCCCTGAATGTATTTACAACTCCTGATCTTCCCGATTATGAAAGATTGGGAACACTGGGCGTAAAACGCATCAGCCACGGAGCCAAGCAATATGAGCAACTCATGAAAAAATCGGAAGAGATCTTTGTCAGCTATTTCAAAACAAAAGATTATTCCATTATTCTGGGATAGCAGTAATACATAATACAAGTAATAAAGCAGGACAGTTTTCACTGTCCTGCTTCGTTATTATACTATTGACAGGGTTTATTGTTTAATGAATTTTTGTGTATATAAACCATCTTTACCGGTAGCTTTCAGGAAGTAAACGCCCGGAGCCAGGTGCTCAATGGAAAGGAAAGACTTAGTGGTTTTAGGCTGTGCTACTTCTTGTCCTAAAGAGTTAACGATGATCACATTTTTAAACTCGCTTAAGCCTTCCACATACAATTGATCATTTGCAGGGTTAGGATAAACATTAATGGATTTATTTCCTTCTGTTTTACGAATGCTTACATTCTTAGGTATCCTGTTTTTCGCCGTATTGGTCACAACTGCAGGATTAATATCAAAATAAATATGGGCGGTATTATTCACCTCAGTTCCTGCTGCCAGGCCGGTTTTCGCCTTGATCTGGTAAGTTACAAATCCTTTATTTTCATTTGGTGCACTGGCATCTGCCAGTAAGATATTGGCAAAATCAAATCTTAAGGTATTGATAGCTCCATTGTGGATCAGTTGTGTACTTAAAGGATGAGAACTGCTGATCACTTTAAAGGTTGCGGGGTCAACATGAGCAGACAGGGTATCCAGGATATGAATATTAAATGCCGTGTCATTACCCAGGTTCTCAAAATGGATCGTATAAGTCAGTAAGGCTCCCTGCGCAATCTCCCCGATAGGATTTACATGCTTCTCATTCGGGTCAAATGAAGTCCTGACCGAATCGATCATCGCATAGGTATTATTCGCGGTGTTCAGGTCACCGGTAGTAGGACTGATGCTTAAAGTGTTCATCACGGTATCTCCTATACTCAGTGTACCTACCGGGTCCAGCGTAACATAAATTTCAGAAGTACTGGTATTAGACATATTATTGAGGTTCCAGGTTATTGTATTACCGCTCACACTGGCAGGGGTAATATTGGCACTGGAAAATGAGTATTTCGGGCTAAGGTTTAAGGTAACTACTCCATTAGTTCCCACACAGGCACTGTTTCTCGGGTAAATGTAGATGTATGAATTAGCAACAGGTCTGAAGAAACCGGAACCGGTTACAGACATATCAAATCCGGTAACCGCAGGGGCACAATCGAAAGCAAATTCAAATCCATCAAAAGTCGCATAGTCAAGAGTATCAAATTTAAAGGTATAAGCACTCACCGGACAAGCTGCCAAGGTGCCATTAGGGGTACTCAATAAATGTAAACTAAATACAGAAGTCAGATCTGCCCCGTTAATGATTTTAAAAAAGCCCCCGTTGGCCTGTATCGTATCCACAGGTATACCTGCTTTACGCACTTCAATGGAGAAAGGAGCATTAATGAGAGGCTCCGTTAATGGATTCCTGGAGCAATTATTATCGGCACGTTTATAAGCATATCCCATCACCATAGAGCAGAACGACTGCACCGTTTTATACATCGTATCCACCGCAGTTGTACCGTTGAACAGCACTGCTGCTATAGTATAGGTACCTGCACTCGTGTAATTGTGTGAACTACCAAAATGTCCTTGCCCTCCATTATACAGCAGGTCTGAGGAACCATCACCCCAGTGCACTTCAACAGAAGTATTGGCTCCTGCATTATTGATATAAGTACTTACCACAATCGAATTGATCCCTATTACATTAAAGCAGGAATCAGTAACGGCCGTAAAGCTGTTAAAAGCGGGCGGCTGCGCAAAGCTTGCAAACCTGGCAAGCAGCAGTACCGTGAGTAAAAGAATTGATTTTTTCAACATAAATTTTAAGTTTAAAAGATTAATAGGTATATGATTATAAATAACTTTATTATTCACTTTAAATAAGACGTAAATTTATGCTATTACCCTTACTCAAATATTAATTTTTTTCATTTATTCTTTCCATCATGCATGACAACTCCCATAAACACGGTTATTTTACCGTATAGATTAAAACCTGGCCCTTGACCGGAACAGGTAAAACCGGAGTCCGATCTGAAAACCGATCCAGTTCCTGGATGCATTTGCTCTGGAAGGAGAAAAGTTATCTGAAATGGTCAGGATATTAGGAAACAACTGGAAATCGGCTCCCCTCAATACAGTTAAAGGGTTGATAAAGCTATAAGGGGCAGCAGCTACATCATTGTATAATATTTCAGTCTGCGACCTGTTATAGCTCAATCCGGAGAATAGTTCCAGGTTTTGCCCCAGCTGCCAATCCATATTAATACCAATTTTTAAGGAATTACCGCTTATCGCATAAGCTGCCGTTCTCTGAACATTAATAATAGTGGTGGTATCCGGCGGAATTATGACTACACTGTCAAATTGATAATTCAATACTTTAGCCTGCTTAGGCATAGCCCCGTAATTACCCCATAAGGTAATATGGACATTATTATTTATAGCTTGTGTGTAACTCGCTCCAAACCTGAAATGAGAAAGGCTGCCTTTTATTGCATAATTACCCGTTACTGCAAATTTATCCCAATGCAAACTGACACCGGGATTCAGGTAGAAGATCTCATCTCCGGATAAATTAAAAGATAATTCAAACCGTTCATACCAGGAAGGATTAATATCTATTACCTGCGGTTTATCTAAACGATCTATATCATTTTGTGTCTCCGAAAAATTTGCGGCTGCAGGAGCTATATTCCAGCCAAATTGTGCAATGACCTTTTTATCTACCGTAAACGTATCTGCAAAACTAGATATCGTGTCGAGTACCGCTTCCTCTAAAATAACTACCGCGTTTTCCTGGGCTACATTACCCGTAGTACTTACGGGAGTGACAGCTACTTCTTTTGGGGTCGCTTTCTTCTTTTTCGCACCTGCCTTTTTAGGTTTTGCCCGGCCAGGCGCTTTATGCTCCTTTTTTAAAAGAATATGTGTTCCTATAAACTTGGATTGGATCTGGTAATTTTTTTGCAACAAAACAGCAAGTTCCTTTGCCGTCATGACCTGTTTAGGCAAACGGACCCTGGTATTGCTTTTAATTTTCTGCGCATCGTAAGAAATGGAAATATCTGCCTGTTGCTGCATCACCATCGTCAGCTCGTTGATCGTATAGCTTTGCTTTGAAAAACTATACGACTGCTTCAGCAAAGGCCCGTGAGCCCTTGCCGCTAAAGTAAATAATAGCAGACCAGCAAGGATAATGAGCCTGTACTTAATTTGAACTAAAGATGATGGTATCGTTTGCACCTGAATTATATTTTATATCCAAAGTTTCCGTGATGATGTCCAGTACCTGTTTAAAACTTAAATCCTTGCCTCTCAGGGTAAGCGTCCTGCCGGCAAGGGCAGGGTCTCCTGTACGCAGTTCGGTATGAAAATAAGCCCCGATATGCTCACACACCTGTTGCAAAGAATAATCTTTATAATCAAAATCGCCCAGCAAGGCGCTTTTGGAAAAACCCGAAGCGGTATAGCTCAGCACTTCATGTTTATTGACGACAATCGTATCCCTGAGACTCCATACCTCCACTACGCCTTTATACACACTTATTTTTGCAGCCTCTTTGGTGCTCTCTACAAAAAATTCCGTACCTATATCACGCAGACAGATCCCGGATGAAAGTTGCAGCCTGAAACCAGGATATTCCTGCTTAAAGTTAAACAAGGCATTGCCGCTTAAGCTGAACAAGGTATCCTCCCCATTAATCTCTCTTTGTAAAACAGCACCCGGCTTCAGGCTGACCAACAGCCCTTCTTTAAGTTCAAATTCATTTAAATCTGTACTATAAGTAAACACAAGAGGTTGATCCGCGACACTTTGGTTATATTGCCAGATACCGATCCCCAATGCTACCACCAGCAGAGCCGCATAAGGCAACCATTTCAGGCGTTTAGGCCTTTGTTTAAGCGGTACAGAGGCGGCGGCTGTTTTATGCTCAAATGCTTTCCAGAGTTGCTCCACATCTGGTGCCGTATAATTTTGTTCTGCCATCCAGCTGGCTGCCAGCTCCTGGAAATAGGACTCATGATCGGGATCTTCCCTGCGCCACTCATCTATATACAAAGCCTCTTCAGGACTGGAAAGTCCCGAAAAATACCTGATCAGCACATCCGTATTAACAGAATAGTTCATATAACATTACTATTTGTATAAGACTCAGTTTATCCCTGTTTACCCTTATAAATTCCTGGATTATTTTTAAAGCTTTAGACATATGTGCCTCTACGGTTTTAACAGAAAGGCCCATTTCGGCTGCTATTTCGCGGTATTTCCTGCCCCCGGTCCTGCTTTTCAAAAAAACAATTCTGCATTGTTCCGGTAACTTGTCCAAGGCTCTGGTGATGAGCACCTGCAGCACAACATCCCTTTCTTTTTCTATCCTCCGGTCCTCAGCACTTATTGCAACATCTGCTCCGGCCAATGATACATACTTATCAGCTAGGGCTTTTTTCCTTAATTCACTCACCGCAGTATGATGCACAATTTTGTACAGGTAAGCTCTATCATATGCGATCTGCTTACCCTTTTCTACCTGCTGATAATATTTCACGAAAGCATCCTGTACCGTATCAGCAGCCCATTCCGAATCGTTCAGAATGGTAAATGCATAGCGATGCAGATCCGGGAATAGCTGGCGGTATAGTTGCTCGAAAGACAAAAAAATCGTTTGATTGTAAAATTAAACTCCGGCAAAATAGCAAAAAATATATAAAGCCTCAAACATAAAACCTTAAGCCTTGAGTATGAATAAGAAGCATTTCTACTTTAAGATTTATTTCACCAAATAGTGACAAATCTATGATCTTTTGGACGGATCGGGGAAATTATGGAGATAATTTTTGAAACCAGGCCTGTGGTTTCCACAAGTCTTTCTTGTCGTTTTTTACGAGTACTCCGGCATAATTTTTTGCTACTCATATCATTTGGCTTTTATTAGACAAAGAATAAGGAGCGCATCCTATTTTGGATTAATTTGTTTAATTTTAAAGGACTATACATCTAATATGAAAAAACTAAATTTGCAAAATGGAAAACGCTTTCGTGAGATGCCGGGATTGAAGCAGGATGAACCGGGCGAAAATCGCCCACGGAAAAAAGAGCTTTCTGTTGGAAGCGAAATGTAGGACAGATATGACCTGTACAGTATATTGATATTAAGGATTTGATTGTATCCGATCAGGAAAGTAAATGATCATATAAAGAAATAACAATGAGTGCAAAGAGGAACCATATTAAGGTATTTGTAGCTTCCACAATTTATAATTTTGAGTACCCACTCAAGCAAATTTATGAATTGTTAGATGGCTACGGTTATGATGTTTTAATGTCTCATCAAGGCACCATTTTATTGGATAGCCTACAATCAAATCTGCAAAACTGTCTTAACGGTGTCGAAGAATGTGACATTTTCTTAGGCTTTATTCGCCCTGACTATGGGTCTGGTGTACTTGAAAAAGATGGTTTATCAATAACACATCAGGAGTTTGAAGCCGCTTATATGCGCAATATCCCAAGATTTGTATTAGCAGATTATAGGGTTGCATTTACAAGATCACTTTTCAAAGACAGCTTTATTATTGAAGATATGACCTCGAAAAGAATTGACTTTGACAAGGTTTCATTTGAAAATAGTAAAGTAATGGACACGCGATCTATTCGTATGTACAATCAAGCAATAAAGGACAAAGAAAGACCCGCCTCTAAACGTACCGGCAATTGGGTTCAGGAATATGTAAATCCTGAAGACATAAAAATGCACCTGGACAGCCAGTTCAAATATCCGGAGCGCATTCAGAAACTGATCGACAAATCAAAAGGAATAGCATCATGAGTATCAATTCTTTTATAAATGAATTAGTGCGGCAACAAGAGGATGCGCAAATAGAATTTCTGACGGAATTCAATATTGCTCATATTTTAAAGTCAATTTGTGCTTTCCTTAATACTGAGGGAGGCTGGATTGTGATTGGACATACCGGAAAAAAATTAGTAGGTGTTGCTGATTTTACAGAGCTTGACATTAAACAACTTAAAGATAATATTAATGACAAAATTTTTCCACAGCCCTTAGTATATGTACAAAGAGAGGAATTTGAAGACAAAACAATATCCTTGATCAATGTTCTTAAAGGAGCCCGTCAACCCTATTCACTAGACAGGAAATACTATATCAGATCAGGAAGTCGCTTAAAAGAAGCCGGCCCTGATGACATTAGTTTATTACTTCGCTCCTCAAATGAATATACATCAACCTGGGAAAAACTAACAACAATTGATGCATCTTTTGAAGACCTGAAATCTTCAGAAATCAAACATACCGTTTCAGAGGCAAACAAAATTGGCAAAGGGAATAACCTCCCTGATAGTTCAGAAGAATTTCTCAGTTACTTCCAATTATTTGACTATGGAGCTGTGAAAAATGGAGCTATCCTCTTATTTGGGCTATCTCCCACGAGGTTTCTTGCACAATGCAGAATTCGCATTACGGTACTTCCTGAAGGGAAAACAGGTAATAGATATGAAGATACTGTTTTGATTGAAGATAATTTATTTACTTCTTTTGAAAGAATAAGCGATTATTTTAGAAAAAATCTTCCCATGATCAGTGAGTTTAACAACGATAACTGGAACCGGATAAATCGCGAAAAATTTCCTTCAGATGCTCTGGATGAAGCAATTGTAAATGCAATGGTACACAGAGATTATGGAGATATGTCCGGAGATATTACGATCAATATTTACCCTGATAAAATTGAGATCATCAATTCTGGAGAAATCCCTCCCGATATAATTAAAGGGAAAAGTACTATTGAAGCGCATCATTCCGTTTTGCGTAATCCAACCATTGCTCACATGTTTTATTTAAGAGGTAAAATGGAGAAACTGGGACGTGGATTGTCCTTGATTAAAGAACGATTTGTCGATTTAGGCTTGCAGACTCCGGAATGGTCCACTCAAAGTGGCTATACCACGCTCACACTTTATGGTGTACCTAAAGCAATTGAGATCAATGAACGAATGCATATTTTTTTGAAACAGCTTGATGCAAAGAAAAAATTCACACGGGATGAATATATGGAATTTTTCAAAGATGAAATTAAAGAAAGAACAGCAAGATTGGATTTGCAAAAAATGGCTGATGGAGGTTGGTTATCGAAGATGGGAGATGGCCCCACTACACATTATGCTAAAACGGCAAAAAAATTGCCGGATATTGCCGGATAAGTACCAATAAATCTAATCTTTCCCTTATTTATCACTTGGATAAAAGTCCTTTTTGACATCTACCATTGCCGGATAATGCCGGATAAGAAAACTGGAAGTTGAATTCATCTATCCAATAATCCCAACTAACGCCATCTATAAAATTAAGCAAAAATAATTGATTTTATATTATAAGAATTAGTTCAAACGATGCAACTATCTACTAAGAAGAAATTCATCTTTTGAGCTTAGAGAGGAATGCTCCACTATGAATCCATTGTCGGCAAATTTAAAAGCTATGCACTTTAATCCCTACCTATACCTGCCTGATATAATGATTCTATTAACATAAAGCCTCAAAACACGCTCCCGGCCTTTCAGGAATAGATCGTATTTTTGAGTAAAGAAGCAATACAAAATAAGGATGTTATATTTCAATAAAGTAGGTGCCGGTCCACCTGTGGTGCTGGTACATGGTTTTCCTAATGACGGCAGTACCTGGGATACTATTCTACCCCTGCTGTCTACAGGCTATCAATACATCATCCCGGACCTTCCCGGAGCTGGAAAAAGTGAACCTCTAGCCGAGCTGAGCATGGAGCAGATGGCCCGGTCGGTACTTGAGGTACTCGACCATGAATCTATTGATAAGGCCATATGGGTAGGACACTCTATGGGCGGCTACACGACATTGGAAGCTGCACAGCATTTCCCGGAACGTATACAGGCCATATCCCTGGTACACTCGCTCGCTTCCGGAGATAATGAAGAAAAGCTAGAGGCCCGCAGAAAATCTATTAAACTGCTGCAAAACGGGGACTCCGGTAAAAGCGTTTTCCTGAGAGCAATGGCCGATAACCTCTTTGCCAAAGAGTTTAAAACAAAGCACCCGGAAGCTGTGGCAACGGTCGCCGACAAAGGCATGGAATTGCCGGCCGATACCCTGGCCGCTTTTTATAATGCCATTATGCTCCGCTCCGATAAAACAGAATGGCTCAGGACCAATAATAATATCCCCGTTCAGTGGATCATAGGAGAAGAGGACAATGCCACTTCGATGAAAGAAGGCCTGGCACAATGCTACCTGGCCTTCCTCAATGAAGTACAGCTCTACCGGTCCGTAGGGCATATGTCTATGATGGAAACCCCAAAAAGATTGGCCAAAGACCTGAATAGTTTTTTTGATTTTGCCTGGAACAGAAAATAAATTATATGCAGTTTAAACTTGAAGCACCTTATCAACCCTCGGGAGATCAGCCCTCTGCCATTGCACAACTCACTGAAGGTTTGCAAAGCGGGGAAGCCTTCCAGACGCTTTTAGGGGTTACCGGCTCCGGTAAGACTTTTACCATGGCCAATGTCATTCAAAACCTGCAAAGGCCGACCCTTATTTTAACGCATAATAAAACACTGGTAGCCCAGTTGTACGGAGAGTTCAAGCAATTCTTCCCCGACAATGCAGTGAACTACTTTGTTTCCTATTATGATTACTACCAGCCGGAAGCTTATATGCCGGTGAGCGATACCTATATCGAAAAAGACCTGGCCATCAATGAAGAACTGGAGAAACTGCGCTTACGCACCACTACAGATCTGCTGAGTGGCCGCCGCGATATTCTGGTGGTAGCTTCCGTATCCTGTATTTATGGTATGGGTAATCCTACCGATTATGAGAACGGTATTACCCGCATCTCCGTAGGTGATGAAGTATCCCGTAACGGTTTTTTACATAACCTGGTCAATGCTTTATACAACCGCTCCCAGGGAGAATTTTCAAGAGGAACTTTCCGGGTGAAAGGCGATACTGTAGACATTAATCTGCCTTATGTCGATTACGGCTACCGCATCACTTTCTTCGGTGATGAGATTGAAAGCATAGAAAGCTTCGATGTGGAGAACGGGAAACGCATCCTCAGTATTGAGAATGCCGCTATATTCCCCGCCAATCTCTATGTAGCCCCTAAAGACCAGATGGGCCAGATCATCATCGAGATACAGAATGAGCTCTATGCACAGATAGAATATTTCAAAAGGGAAGGTAAACACATCGAAGCACAAAGGATCAAAGAGCGTGTAAACTACGACCTGGAGATGATCCAGGAACTGGGCTATTGCAGCGGCATCGAGAACTATTCAAGATTCCTGGACCGGAGAAACCCCGGGGCACGCCCCTTCTGCCTGATCGATTATTTCCCTAAGGATTTCATGCTCTTTGTAGATGAAAGCCACGTGACCATTCCCCAGATCTCCGGTATGTATGGCGGAGACCGTTCCCGTAAGATGAACCTGGTGGACTTCGGTTTCCGGCTGCCTTCCGCATTAGATAACCGGCCTTTAAGTTTTAATGAATTTGAGAGCCTGCTGAACCAGGTTGTTTTTGTGAGCGCTACACCCGGTAGCTTTGAATTGACGACCACCGAAGGATTAATCGTGGAACAGGTAGTAAGACCTACCGGGCTGCTCGACCCGCCTATTCACATACGTCCGAGCCTTAACCAGATCGACGATCTGCTGGACGAGATCGATCAAAGGGTGCAACGCAACGAAAGAACATTGGTCACCACGCTCACCAAGCGTATGGCAGAAGAACTGGATGCTTACCTCAAGCGGATCAATGTCAACTCCAGGTATATCCACAGCGAGGTAGATACCTTGGAGCGGGTAGAGATCCTCCGGCAATTGCGCCTGGGAGAGATCGATGTACTTGTGGGCGTTAACCTCCTGCGCGAAGGCCTCGATCTGCCGGAAGTGACCCTGGTTGCCATCCTGGATGCCGACAAAGAAGGATTTTTAAGAGATGAGCGCTCACTGACTCAGATGGCCGGAAGGGCCGCACGTAATGTAGACGGCATGGTGATCTTCTATGCAGATAAGATCACAGACAGTATGCAACGTACGATTGACGAGACCCAGAGAAGAAGGGAAAAGCAAATTGCCTATAATGCCGAACATGGCATTACGCCAAAGACTGTCATCAAATCTGTGGAGCAGATCATGAAGCAGACTGCCGTACTGGACATTAAAGGCTATGATGAAGACAATCCTCTGGCCGTTTATGATGTAGATGGTAATGTAGCCGCTGAAGACTATACAGAATATACTTCCTCTGCTGAAGCACAGAAAGCAGTGGATAAAATCAAAAAAGCCATGCAGAAAGCAGCTAAAGACCTCGACTTTATGGAAGCCGCCAGGCTAAGGGACGAGATGTTTGTCCTGGAGAAAAAGCTGGAGCAATTAAAAAAATAAAGAGCAATAAGCGGTTCTGGAACAATAGCCATTACCGGTAAGATATTATGTAATTCAGGCAATTTCTGCTCCCGGAAAATTGAGGATGAGATTGCTCCATTTCGCTACAATAAGTGGAAATGGAGCAAACAATCTTTTATACAGCCTATTTTCAACTATTGAGACAGCCTGATATTGCCGCCTCTCTTCGTATTGATCATGATAACCCCGTTGCCGCCTCTCATGCCATAAACAGACTTGCCGATACCATCCTTTAAAACGGTTGCACTAGCTACATCAAAAGGATTTATGGTATGCAAAGGAGCAGAATAGGGAGTTCCGTCTACCAAGATCAAAGGTTCATTACTACTTAAAATAGATCCTCGTCCCCGGATCCTTAAATTCAACTGGCTGCGCACACCATTTTCTACCCCGGTAACGCTAAGGCCGGGTACCGTACCCTCCAAGATTGTGCCCATGCTTACCCCTGCCCGGCTCCTGATCTCCTCTGCACTCACAGTGGTATAAGCACCGTTGTAGGAGCGCCGGTCAAGGCTCATGCCATAAAGATGCTCCGTAGCACCCGGATCATGCTCCACCATGAGCTTCACCTCATAGTGATGCTCTTCAGACAATGGAAAGAAGCGCTCTTCTATACCTGCTGCACCTACAATCAGGTTGGTCTCTTCACTAGGAACATTCATACTGAAATACCCCTGGTCATTCACAAAGGCAAATACACGGGTATCCTGCCCCATCACATAAGGTCTTTCCAGGTAACCATCCATACTTATTTTGCCCGTGATGGTCCTGAACGTTCCCTGGCGCAAAGCAGGCTTTTTAGCAAACAGGTCCTGGAGTGCACCCACCAGTGTACCTTCATTCGGATTATTTTTTAAAGGCATCTTTTGCGCCTTAGCCCCTAGAGATCCGAGAGCAATAGCAGCTACCAGAAAAGTAAGTCTAAAAGTTTTCATATAAAAAGATTTAAGGATACTTATTTCATAGCATTATTTACCACATAAAGTTACGAATAATATGATAAATATCACTACTATATAATCATCATCCGGCTATGCGAGCGGACAGTATTAAGATGCAAGAGCAGCTTGAATGGTTGGAGCAAGCTGAAGTTTTTTTCAAATAAAAAGGTGAAGCCTGCGCCCCACCTCTTTCTTACATACCCAATATTTCTATGGCCGGTATTGCCTTAAATTATTTTTTATCAGTACTTATCGGGATAAGTTGCTTTCCTTTTTTCAAGGTGATCAGGATCACACCATTACTGCCCCTATTGCCGTATAAAGCCCTGGCTGCAGCTTCTGTCAGCACTTTGATCTCTTTAATATGCCGGGTATTGATATCAGAGATACTTCCGGAATAAGGTACTCCGTTCACCACGATCATGGGATCTTTTGAAGCGATCTTTACAGAGCTGAGTGCCTGCTTGCGTTGTTTACTTGCCAGCTGTTGTGCATAGTTGTTGGCCTGCTCCTGTGTGTTGGTGAGCCCTGCAGTTCTTTGGCGGCCGTAGGTAGTGATATCATTCAGTAAGGCTACATTATTTCTATCCGGCGATACCTCTATTTTATAGTTGACACGTTCACCAATCCGTACAGATTTGGTTTCATTTCCATAAGAATGCACGAGGATAAACTCAGCAGTATCCGGCACCTGTAAGGCAAATTTACCCTGGGCATCTGAAGTCGCCAGCCGCTCTGTACCTTTAATACTTACTTTAGCATTCGGTAAGGGAATGCCAGCTTTATCTACAACAACCCCCTGGATATTAAACAGCCTGTCTGCCGGGAATTCATTGGCCGGCTCAGCAGGCTGTGGCGTAGCAGCTATAGAAAGATCATGATCAGATAATGGCTCCTTATTGTGCTCAAATCTATAGTTAAAATCCTCCGGCCCTTTATTAAAATTATGTAACACTAACCGATTGGGCAGCTCTTCAATAACAGTTTCTTCCTTTTCCGGCATGACCGCAACTTCCTCTTGCGCCACCACTACAGAGGGCTTGGGGCGAGGGCTACTACCCGGCTGCTTTGGGGCTAATTCCTCCACATGTTCAGGAAGGCTTAATACCGGTTTTTCCAGCTTAACCTGGCTTGGGGCAGGTACTCTTTCTTTAACCAACAGGCTATTTTCATTATCCTTAGCCGGGAAGAGGAGATTCCAGCTTAAGGCAATACCAGCAATTAATAATACAGCAGCAGCCATATATTTAATCCCGTTAAACGAGAACATTTTTATACTTTTTTGCTCTTCCTTGTCCAGTTGCTGCTCTATCCTTCCCCACAGTTTATCCTGAGCAAGAAAAGTCGTTTGCTCATCTGCGGCAGCGGCAGCTTTAAACTCTTCAAACAACTTATTTTGCGATTCCATTTTCTTCATTTTTTAGATCATAGTGCTGTTTCACCAACTTTTGCAATTTTACCCGCGCCACATTTACCTGCGATTTAGAGGTACCTTCAGAGATCTGCAGTAGTACCGCAATCTCTTTATGGCTATAGCCCTCTATAGCAAACAGGTTAAATATGGACCGGCACCCGTCCGGCAGATAATCCAGCAGTTTCAGCAGGTCTTTATGCTCCAGCTGCTGGGTGGTCGATTGCTCAAATACCGGTTCGTGCTTTATATCATCCAGCGACAAATTGAAATTAACTTTTTTACGCAGTTGCTGTAAACATTGGTTTACGGCTACCCTTTTAGCCCACCCGAACAAAGCTTCCGCATCCTTCAGGGTATTCATCTTAGTAAAAATGAGTACAAAAGCTTCCGCCAATGCATCTTCAATTTCCATCTCCGCCTTCAAATAACGCTTGCATACGCTATGCAACATAGGAGCAAGCTGCAGATACAAAGTATGCTGCGCTTTTCTATCTCCCGAGATACATGCTTTTATAATTGCTTCGTTGTTCAAATTTCGCCTGTTTGTTTACTTAGATGCAGCGCCAGAAAGAAAGGTTGGAAAGGTGTAAATAAAAAATCAGATCAGGCCCTCGCGGATCATATCATGCAAATGTACCATACCTCTGTACTGCCCCTGGTGGGTCACCAGCAACTGGGAAATATTATAAGTACGCATCAATTCCAGGCCTTCAACCGCCATAGCCTCCTCTTCAATTGATTTGGGGTTTAAAGTGCAGATGTCTTTAGCCTGTATCCCGGCTAAGTCCTCGTGCTTTTCCAGCATCCGGCGCAGATCTCCATCTGTGATCACGCCGAGCAAAACCTCATTTTCCAGGACCGCGGTAGCGCCCAGTCGGTTAGATGATATGGCAATGATGATCTCCTTCAGTCCTGCCGATGCCTTAACACTCGGCGCTGCATTTTGACTACTTAGATCTTTGATACGTAAATAAAGTCTTTTACCTAAAGCTCCTCCGGGATGAAAACGGGCAAAATCTTTTGAAGAAAAGCCTTTTAACTGCAAGAGGCAGACAGCGAGTGCATCGCCCATCACCAACTGTGCGGTAGTACTGGTGGTAGGGGCCAGGTTATTAGGACAGGCCTCCTGGTCGATGGTGGTATCTAAAAAAATATCAGCTTGTAAGGCCAGGAAAGAAGCCGCATTCCCACAAATGGCAATGATCGGGTTGCCAAAGTTTTTAATAAAAGGGATCAGTGCTTTGATCTCGGGGCTCTCGCCGCTCTTGGAAATTATGATCACGATATCGCCCTGCTGGATCATGCCCAGATCACCATGGATGGCATCTGCAGCATGCATGAATAAAGCCGGTGTACCCGTTGAGTTCATCGTCGCCACGATCTTTTGAGCGATAATGGCACTCTTGCCTATCCCTGTGATCACTACCCTTCCAGACACAGTGTGCAAAAGCCGCACGGCATCTTCAAAACGATGATCGATGGAAGCGGTCATCTGTACCAGGGCCCTGGTCTCATTCTCAATGGTAGATTTGCCTAACTGTACTATATCTATATGATCGGACATGCTCATGAGTTCAAAACGCAAAATTAAAACCTAAATCTGACTTTAGCGGTGAATATAAATCATTCACTGATCCCGGCCGCCTTATCCAGCCGCTTCCGGATCTGCTCCAGCTTTTTGCCGATCAGCCAGAAGGACAGAGCCAGGATGGCAAAAAAGATGCCTTTATTGGTCACATCCCAGAAATATTCAAAATAACGGGTATATAGATTCAGGATCAGGAACAGTAAGACCATATCCCGAAGGCTCTTGTCCTTGGCCTTGATCGCATAATACAATAGTCCGGCTAAGATAATCGTATAAGCAACGGCCCATCCTAAAACCCTGGCCTGGCGCATACTGAACCACTGGTCCAGGTCAAAGTTGCCAAAGACCGAAACGCCCCAGGCCGTGGTAAAGAACATGACCCATACCGCAAAATAGTTGACACTAACAAAGGACTGCAGCCAGGCCCTTCTGCAGATCGCGTAGTGAATCCCCAACAGTACCAGGCTCAAAACAAATAAGCGTACCGGCATATTCATGCCCCAGAAAAAAGGTTCGCTCATCTCAAATGTAAAAGAAGCCCACCACCCAACGATGGCGGCTATCATACAGGCCCACAACAGATTGGACCGGACAAAAAATGCTTCTATAGCGAAGAAAGCCCCGGCAGCAAGAATAAGCCAGTAATAGCCCTCACTGTTCTGGCTTAAGGCTTTGCCAAAATAAGTAATGGCAATACAGGTACTTAATGCGAGCAAAATGCTTAAAGATTCATTGGCCCATATAGCATTCAGGTATTTCTTCTTGCGCTTGCGGATATACCAGACCAGGAAAAAAGACAGGCCGGCAAACAAGGCCGCTATCGTAAACTCTGAAAAGGAGAAATAGCTGCGCATCCGCTCAATCCACTTCTCATCCAGCACCAGGGCACCAAAGGCCAGCAAAGCGCAGGAGATAGCCGCGAAAAAAGCATAAAAAGTAAGTGTCTTATAGTCTCCGGCATCAGATTGATAGCTTGCCTTCAGTTGATCGGCCTTAGCTTTATCCAGCAATTCCTGGTCTTCCCATGCCTCTATCACCCTGTTGAGCAAAGCCGCTTCTTTATTGTTCAATCTCATAGGAAAGCAATTATTTTACTCAAAGATAAATGATTTTGAAAGAACCTATTACCCGGCAAGATGAGGCTCCTTTACTGTTTAAAGCCACACATTTCCTGCTCCGGATTAGTAGGATAAGCATTATCTTTGAGATCAAAATAAAAATTCCCTGAAAATGAGTTTCATATTAAAAGAAGTTAACGATCACGTAGCCTATATCACCTTCAACCGTCCCGAAAAATTCAATAGTTTCAACCGGGAGATGGCCATGGACCTGCAAAAAGCCTTAGACGAATGTATGTCTGATGAAAACGTGAGAGCAGTGTACATTACCGCAACGGGTAAAGCATTCTGTGCCGGACAGGACCTGGCAGAAGCCATGGACCCCAACGGACCCGAATTGCGTGCTATCGTACACGGGCATTACAACCCGATCATTGAACGCATCCGCAATATTGAAAAACCTGTGGTATGTGCCGTAAATGGAGTGGCAGCCGGTGCCGGTGCCAACCTGGCCCTGTGCTGTGATATAGTAGTAGCGGCAGAACAGGCTACTTTTATACAGGCATTCAGCAAGATCGGTTTGATCCCCGATTGTGGCGGCACCTACTTCTTACCGCGCCTGATCGGTTTCCAGAAAGCCTCTGCACTGATGATGATGGGCGACAAGGTAGATGCTAAGGAAGCAGAACGCTTAGGCATGATCTACAAATACTTCCCTGCCGATACTTTTGAAGAAGAAAGTAAAAACATAGCCCGTTACCTGGCCACTATGCCGACACAGGCATTTGCCTATACCAAACTGGCCCTGAATGACAGCTTCCAGAATAACCTGACCCAGCAACTAGCTTTGGAAGAAGACTACCAGGCCACTTGCGGAGAAACGGCTGACTTTGCGGAAGGGACTGCTGCATTCCTCGAAAAGAGACAAGCTCAATTTACAGGAAAATAAAATATTTCAGGCCTTAGTGTATGTCTCTGTTCACTAAGGCCTTTAATCTAATACTAAGGAATGAAACTAAAACATCTCGTCGTTGTCCTCTTATTACTTGCCTTACTCTCCTGGCTGGCCTATTTCTTCGGGAAACAGCAAGGCAGCGTACAGGTAACGAATATTGCTACTAATGAAATCCTCATCAAAGAGATCGCCGAACTGGCTGCGCTTGAAGTGCAGGGCAATGCCCAGATCACGGAAAGCAATGTAGACAATAGTGATGGCTTTTTCCAATCCATCCGCAAGGCCTTTATCGAAAAGACGATCAACATCAGCATTCCTTATGTGGCCAAGTACGGCATCCAGGCAGATAGTACCACCATGAGCATTAATGTAGAAAAGGATAAAACACTCCTGATACGCCTGCCCGAAGCAAAACTGCTGAGCTATGAAATGCGCCTGGATAAGGCAACACAAAGCAGTACCCAGGGATGGCTTAAAACCGAGGACTACAACAGCTATAATGCCGTGCAGCAGAAACTCTACAAGCAAAGTAAAGCAGAAGCTGAAGCCAGCCTTAAGAATAAGGAACTGGCACAGGAAAAGATCATCGGTATCCTTAAAAATTACTACAAGCCTTTGGGCTACCAGGTACAGGTACAGTTTGGCAGCAACAAAAGCATTGAACTTTTCCCTTTGCTGGAAGCTCCTTCCATACAATCAGATAATTAAATTTTAGCCACCACAGAACGAATCTCCTGCTGTTGATACCAGCGGTCTTCTTGCCCTGAATTCGAAAATAATGGCAAAAAGACCGCCAAATGGACGTGCTCCTTCTCCCACGGGAATATTGTGCTCAGCATTTAAATACTTAACAAATAAACTGTTCTATAAAAAGTGCTACCCGGCACTTCAATAAAAAAACAGGAAAGTATCTTCAAATTGCTCAGCATTTGCTTCGGCCAAAGTATTCTATTAATTTTGCACAACAAAACCAAAGAAGCAAATTGAAAAAAAATAACTTTAACGCAGCGATACTTTTCGCTATCCTATTCTTTTTATGTCCTTTTATATCCATGGGGCAGATTAAGCCTGACCTGGACAATCAAACTACGCTGATTCATTATTTGAGCATGAAAGAGCATCCGGAGCATCCGGAAGCTTCCGCTTTTTATATTCATGATATCGTTGAACAAAACATCGGCATTTATTTCTATGATACGGAACTCAATATTGATGTTGCCTTAAAAGTATTCAAAGCAAATGATGCACAGGAATATGCCAAATTAATTCTTCCGAAATTCTCCAACAGGACCAGGCTGGTAAACCTCAAAGTAACCACCTACAATTTAGAAAATGGCGTGGTGCAGACAAAGGAATTAAATAAAAAGGCATTACAGGATGCAGAGATTGGTAAGAACCAATCTGTTCAATTACTTAATGCGGCCAATTTGAAAGACGGTTCTATCATTCGTTTTCAAATTGTGATAAAAGATGCGCAATATATCCAGGATTTTAACTTCCAGAAAGAACTCCCGGTTGAATATGCCTCTTTTGAACTTACTGCATTAAAAAAGAAAAAAATTGATATAAAAACATCTGTCAAAATGCCCTTTAAAGAATTCCGGGACATTGATGCTTTTAATCAATCATCCTTACCTTCCATTGCACTTATTTATCCGCAAAACAGGCATATTACTTATAAATGGGTAAGACGGAATATCTCGCCTTTTATAAAAGAAGCATTTGCATCCGAACAACCTTTAGAGCATGTAAAAGTCAACTTTACCGTCAACGAGGTGGAGGAGTTTAAAAAAGTATATGAATCAAGCTTAAAGAATGCAACATGGGATGAATACAACAAAAGACTTTATGATACGGCATTTAGTTATGCCTTTGCAAAGAGTGATTTTTTATACCAACATCTGCCCCCCATTATCGGGCAGGATACAGACAGTTTTCAAATTGCCAAACACTTGTTCAAATATGTCCAGGACAGTTTTGCTACTGTACCGCAACATTGGGCCAATAACTTCCAGGACTTAATTAAAAATAAAAAAGCGACTGCTCCTGATTTAAACCTGCTCTTATGTGCCTTATTCCGGCACGCCGGTTTGTCCAGTGACCTGGTCTATGTTTCTACAAACCGGAAAAGCCCGCTTTCTCCTGATACGGTTCAAAAAAAGGATACAGAGATTGCCGTACGTGTAGTAATCAATAATGTATCTTATCTATGTAATCCAGCGGTAAAAGATCTCCCTTTTGGCTATTTACCCTACAGGTATTATAATGGTTATGCCCGCTTAATCAACAAAACCGGTGGCGCAATAATGTTAAGCCCTGAGTTGGCAAAAAACAGGTCTGAGGTCGAGGTAAACATTAGTCCTGCAGATACCGTAAACAATAAATTCAAGATCAGCTTCAGGAAAAGTTTTGGTATATACTATTCTATAGGTGAGAGAGCAGAGTATAAAAAAGACGCTCTTTCATATAAAGATTTTTACAAAAAAATCCTGGCCCGGTTTTACCCTAACTTAGAGATCAGTAATTATACGCTTAAAGTCGATCATCTCGACAATATGGACCAATCTTTCACCATAACAGCAGAAGCAGAAATTGAAATGGGAGATAATGCGCCTATGCTATTTTTAGACCCCTTTCTGCAAAAAATATACAATGGAGAAAATCCTTTTCAAAAAATAAACAATAGAAGTACTGAAGTTGAAATGGACTTTTGCTTAAATTTGAACTATATATTTCGTTTCAAACTCAATGATGCTTTAACCGTTGAAGAACTCCCTTCCAAAAGTTCACTTCAATATTCCAACCCGGCCACTATTCAATATACGCAAAATGCTCATTATAATGCGCCAACGAATACAGTGGAAATAAGATACAACTATGATATCGTTCCGGTAGCTTATTTACCCGAAGAAGTAAAAGATCTAAATGCTTTTTATACTGCATTAATGAAAGCCACCAATCAAAAGTTATTGCTCAACAAAAAATAAGATTTTTATGCCTATCAACACCAGGTATTTTATCACCGCTCTATTGGTGGTCATCTTATCTATACCCGGCTATGCCCAGAAATATAACTGCGACAATATACCCGATTCATTAACCCAGAATGCGCATGCCATTGTTCGCTTAGATAGTACCAGGATCGAAATAAGAAATAATGAGTTCACGAAGTATGTGACTTATGTAATTACCGTCCGCTCAGAAAAAGGAGATGAATTTGCATCATTTGCAGAAGACTATGACTCTTATAGTCATTTTTACAGGTTGAATGCCGTACTCTATGATAAAGACGGGAAAGAAATACAAAAAAAGAGCCGCTCAGACTTTAATGATATATCAACTTTTGGCATCAGCAATACTTTTCTGCAGGATGACCGGTACAAAATATTTGATTTTCAATATCGCACTTACCCGTACACCGTAAAATATGAATATGAAAAAAAGTACAAAAGTGTGTTTTTTCTGCCTACCTGGCAAGCCCAGGGCGATGCAGGCATTGCTGTAGAGAAAGCAGTCCTTGAAGTCAACTTTCCCTATGACAACCGCATCCGGTACAAATGTGTTAACTTCAGGGAACACGATAATTCCTACCTCAGTAAATCCTTTACCGCAACGCAGGAATGCAAATGGGTGTTTACGAATATGAAAGCATTTGAATACCAGCCTTATTCGAGGACCTTTCAATTACAAAAGCCCTTTATTCAATTATCTGTAAAAAAAATAAGCTTAGAAAACTATGAAGGAACAACAAGCACCTGGAATGGTTTCGGGAAATTTTTCTACAACCTGAATAAAGATAAAGATATACTGTCTGCACAAAGCATTAAACAAGTAGAAGCGCTCACTAAAGATGTAACAGATGAAAAAAAGAAGGTCGAGATCTTATATAAATATTTACAAAAAAACACACGCTATGTCCTCAACTCAAGGGGCATTCTGGGATGGCAAAGTATAGCGGCAGAAAAGGTACACGAGTCAGGATACGGTGATTGTAAGGGACTGTCTAACTATATGAAAGCGATGCTAAAAGCGACAGGCATCAAGTCTTATCAAACTTTAGTATATGCAGGTGATAAACTAACGAATGTTATGGATGTTGATTTTCCTACTAATTCGTTTAACCACGTTATTCTATGTGTACCACTGGAAAAAGATACCGTTTGGCTGGAATGCACCTCCAATGTATTTCCTGCCGGGTATCTCGGAGCATTTACACATGACAGAAATGTTTTAATACTTACAGAAGATGGCGGACAGATCGCCAAAACTCCCGCTTACGACAAAAGTGACTCCTACCTGGATAGAAACATAAGTTTAAATGTAGATTTTGAAAAACCTGTACAAAATATAATCTGGAAATCTGATTACGCCGGCGACATGGCAGAAGACCTGCTTAACACTGCTGCAAACAAAGCTCAAAAAGCTTTTGAAGAGTCTGTGAGCGCATCTGCCCCTTATAAAAATTTCAAACTTAAAACCATAGCACTTGAGCATGCCGTTCAGCTCAAAAATACTCCGGTAATAAAGGAAGTGGCCGAATATGAAGTAGAGCATCTGATCACGGAAACTAAATCAAGATATTTACTCTCCTTACCTATAATGTCAGTCGGCCTTCCCGATATAGAGACAGAATCAGTTAGAACAGCCCCTTTTATTTTCCCTTCAGGCATGAAGATTAACTATAATTATACCATAGCATACCCCAATACAGTAGTACCTGAAAATATTCCTAAGGCAATCGTGTTGAATTATCCGTTCGGGAGCTATGTGTATCAACCGGAACTTTCTGGAAACAAGATCACGTTCCATATAGCATTCCTTATAAACGATGGTACATATGATGCAGATCAATATGCTAACTACCTGAAATTTTATAAGACCGCAATAAGCAATACTAAGCAAATAACACTTTCTTTCCTTAAAAAATAGACGGTAAAAGTTTGTAAGCGAGTCATCCTTCCGGAAGCACGTTTCATGGGCCTCAGATAAATAACTTCTTATCTGCCTCTGACCTTACCATCGACTGCTTATACCAGCGGTGTTGCTGTAAAAGCTTAAGAGTAGGCCGTAAAAAGACAAGGAAGAATACGGAAACATAAGTATTAGAAATCGTAAAAGCCGCGGCTACCTGTATCGCCGGATCATGGGTAAAATGGCGGGCAATGCCTGCCAGCAGGCCGAAAAATGGATAAGTGATCAATACGCCCAGCAGGTTAAAGGTAGAGGCCGACATCGCCACCAGCCTGGACATAGGCTTCAATCTCAGGCTCACTAAAAGCGCTGTAGAGGTAGTCCCGATATTTGCGCCCACAACTATAGGAATAGCCGTTTCCAGGCTCAGGGTTCCCTGCCCCATCAATACGATAACCAAACCCACTACTACTGAACTGGACTGTATAATGACGGTAATGATGATGCCGTACAAGATACCCATCAAGGGATGCTGTGCTTTTACCAGCAGCTCTGCCAATACCGGGTCGGTCTTGATCGGTTCCATAGCCTGACCGATGTACCACAGCGAAAAAAAGATAAAACCAAAATAGAAAACAGGTTTCCCTGCTATGGATATTTTGCCGGGAATCATACTGATCAGCGTGCCCAGCACCAGGAAGAAAGGCCCCAGAAATGAAGACTGGAAACTCGCGATCCATGCCGTAGAAGTATTGCCGATATTGGTTCCCAAAACAATCAATAAACTATCCCGGAGGGACAATACACCCGTGCTGGCCAGCGAGACCGTCAACGAGGACACCAGTGTACTCGATTGAATGATGGAGGTAACCACAGCACCCAGGAAAAATCCGCCTAAAGGGAAACGGGTCACCTTGCTGATCCAATGGCCCAGCTTATCCCTGCCAAAACTCTCTATCTCTTTACTGAAACTTTGCAGGCCGTAGATAAATAAAGTGATGGCTGCAATAATGGCGATGATCGATTGAAATTTATCCATTCAAAATAAAAAAATTGTAACATGAAAGTCTTTAACAGAAGCAGGTCCGGCAATAGTTCAAATCTACTAAAAAACACAAAGATTTAAAATACTATTAAATTTCTCCGGCTTCTTTGCAGGCTAAAGATAGCTGGTGTACATTCGCTTAGAATAACAACAAGCACCTTCACCGGGAAAAAGACCAACCACACTGCGAAGAACCGGACAAATTTATTTTATCTTCTTAATATTTTTCATGATGGAAAAGAGAGTGTTTATTGTTACAGGTGCCGCTGTCGGACTAGGCTTTGCCACCGCAGACCAGCTAGCTTCTACAGGAGCAGAATTAACCTTAGTAGACTATGATGCAGCCGCATTGAAAACGGCGAAAAAAACGATCGGTGAGAAATACCCCGACATCGCTATCGTCACGGTTGTAGGAGATGTGTCCAAAGAAGAGACCGCGAAAAACTATGTTACTGAAACCCTGAAGGTCTTTGGCCGTATAGACGGGCTGTACAACAATGCCGGTATCGAAGGCCGCCAGGCACCTTTAGTGGAATATAACCTGGAGACTTTTGAAAAAGTAATTGATATTAACTTAATGGGAGTTTACTTTGGTATGCGTTATGTGATCCCTGTGATGCAGGAGCAAAAATATGGTCGCATTGTCAATGTCGCCTCTGTAGGCGGTATACGCGGTGTAGTCAACCAGACCGCTTATGTGGCCTCCAAGCATGCTGTTGTGGGCATGACCAAAAATGCAGCAATAGAATATGCCAAAGACAATATTTTAACCAATGCAATTGCTCCCGGCGCTATCCTCACACCGATGGTAGAAGAAGCCTTTAAACAAGTTAACCCCGCCGATCCTAAAGCCGCTGAAGCGACTTATGCCAGCCGAAATCCTACAAGAAGATTAGGCGTACCTGAAGATGTAGCTAAAGTAGTGGCTTTCCTGTTAAGTGAAGACAATGGCTATGTAAACGGCCAGACCATCGCGATAGATGGCGGTGAGTCTGAATTATATGGTAATGCATAACAACAAAAGCCTGTAACCTTAACCGGCTACAGGCTTTCATCAGGGCAACAACCTATGAGGTTTCAGAAACCTTATAGGTTGTCTTTGTTTTAAAAAGCACTTATCTTTAAATTCTTACCATTCGATTTCAGGGAAGAACCTTTCTTGTTCAGTATTTCCACCTGTTGCGCTTCATTGGCTAATAATTCCTCCAGGTATTGATTAACGGCAGCATCGCTGATCGTCACCTCGGCCCCGTTTAATACGGCTTCTGTAGCATAGCTGTTCAGCATTTGCCGCACATTTGCCTGGAAGAGCTTAGTAGTACCAAAGATATCGCAGCCGATGATCTGGTCGCCCGAAACGGCCAGCAGTCCTACAATATCTTTGCTTCCTTTAAACGCTTTCAGGTAAAAATCCACATACTGCTGTATCTCATTTTGGGTAGCTTCATTTTTAGAGATCGCTGCATAAGTACCGCTGGAGCTGCCAGTCTTGTTTTTACTGTTCACCTTGGCCACATCTCTCCATACCGCCTGCTGCGACTGCTCCTTAACCATCGTCCGGCGCACATCATTAGAGATTTTGCTATGATATGCTTTAAACTGTGCGGTACCGGCACTACCACTGTTCCACCGGCCCTGCTCCACACAATATACCCCTACAAAAGCCTTTTCGCCCGGCTTCAGTATTTTCTCTTCCTTTACCACCCTATCCTGCTTGCCGCCCGTGATCACATCACCCATCTGCAAGATCACCGTACTTTTTGAAGTGTTCTCAAACAAAAGCTGGTTCACTTCACCACCCTGCGATACCTCGGTGATCTTGATCCAGTTATTGCTGATTGCCGTTTCCAGGGGAGCATAATCCGTTTTATCATCCACAGCTTTGTCCAGGGAGGATTTACCTTTTATCACATAAAGCTTCAACTTCTCACGCACATACACGTATTCTTGTTTAGGCGTATGATCGGTAGTAAACCCGATGTCTAAATGTTCAAGGGTCATTTGTGCCCGGCCGGACAGTACTTGCAGCAATAGCGCACAGGAGAGTAAGTATTTCATAATCTGCTTGTTTATTTATTGTAAACTTAGCATCAGGAATACTATGCATCCGGCCACACTTGGCAAACGATAAGAATGAATGGGTAAAAAAAGGAGCAGGCTGTTTATCTTAAACCAGCTCCTTATAAAATTTCTATTTATGCAACCAGTTCTTCAGCAATTTCTGAACGGCCGGGAGCATGACAAAGACCATCATCGGGACCAGGATAATTGTTAGCACCAAAGTACGCAGGGGTACAAATTCAATTTTACCGATATGTGGTCCTACGATCAGGGAAACTATAGTGATCAGCGGATAAATAGCCAGCCAGATGACAATGGCCATTTTCCATCTTTTAGGTGCTTTCATGCCTCTTTGTTACATTTTTTAAAATAATAAAATACCTGTCGCTTGTTCTATACCGCTCTTATAAAGCACCCTCCAGGAAGAATTTCACATCATCCATAGAATGAATATGGTTCACAACCAGTAAAAATACAGTACCCATCTGCTTCATCTTAGCCTGGTTGGTACCCGTTTGTATATAGCCCATGATCTTATGGAAAGTCTCACTTTCATAATAAGGAGAGTCCGGGTTATTGATAAAATACAGGCGCATCACCTTATTCTTGATGATCAGCTTCTCAAAACCAAGGTCCTTAGCTATCTTACGGCAACGAACTACGGTGAACAGGTCTTTCACCTCGCGCGGTATCGGTCCGAAACGGTCGATCAGCATCGCTTCAAATGCCTGCAACTCTTCTTCCGTCTCCAGGTTATCCAGTTGAGTATAGAGCGACAAACGTTCCGTAATACTCCCTACATAAGTTTCCGGGATCAGGATCTCCAGGTCCGTATCAATCGTACAGTCGGAGACATAATCTTTTTTGCGTTCCAGTTCTTCGGCAAACACTTCCTTGAAGTCACCTTGCTTCAATTCACGGATCGCCTCTGCCAATATCTTCTGGTACATCTCGAAACCGATATCTGCAATAAAGCCGCTCTGCTCGCCACCCAAAAGGTTACCGGCTCCACGGATATCCAGGTCACGCATAGCGATCTGGAATCCACTCCCCAGCTCATTGAACTCTTCCAGTATCTGCAAACGCCTGCGGCTGTCATTCGGTAAGGTGAGCAAAGAAGGAGCTACCAGGTAGCAGAAGGCCTTTTTATTACTACGCCCTACCCGGCCACGTAACTGGTGCAGATCGCTCAATCCGAACTGGTGCGCATTATTGATGATAATCGTATTGGCATTACTGATGTCCACACCTGATTCTACAATATTGGTACAGCAGATCACATCATACTTATGCGCAATAAAGTCCATCAGCGTCTTCTCCAGTTTGGCACCTTCCATCTGCCCGTGCGCCACGGCAATTTCCAGGTCAGGGCACAGCGCCTTGATCTTCTCTGCCATAGAGGGCAGGCTCTGCACGCGGTTATGTATAAAATAGACCTGGCCGCCACGCTCTGCTTCATAATAGATCGCATCGCGGATAAAGTCTTCATCAAAACCGATCAGCTCTGTATGCACCGGCTGGCGGTTAGGCGGCGGTGTATTAATAATACTCAGGTCCCTTGCAGCCATTAAAGAAAACTGCAGGGTACGTGGTATCGGCGTTGCGGTAAGCGTGAGCGTATCCACGTTCAGCTTACGCTCTCTTAATTTTTCTTTAGCGGCTACGCCGAATTTCTGCTCCTCATCTACGATATAAAGGCCCAGGTCTTTAAACTTCACATCCTTACCCATCAGGGCATGAGTACCTATGAGGATATCGATCTTTCCTTCCTCCAGCTTCTGCAAAGTCTCTTTTTTATCCTTGGAAGATTTAAAACGGTTCAGGAAATCCACATTCACCGGGAAGTCTTTCAGGCGTTCGCTAAAGGTCTGGAAATGCTGGTAAGCCAGGATAGTAGTCGGCACCATGACCGCCACCTGTTTGCTATCCGTAACCGCCTTGAAGGCCGCACGCACGGCCACTTCCGTCTTACCGAAGCCCACATCACCACAGACCAGGCGATCCATAGGATTAGGCGATTCCATATCCCGCTTCACATCAGCCACCGCCTTAGACTGGTCCGGGGTATCTTCATAAAAGAAAGAAGCTTCCAGTTCCGTCTGCAAATAAGAGTCCGGTGTAAACATAAAGCCCTCAGCCGCTTTACGCTTGGCATATAACTTGATCAGGTCGGCAGCTATATCCTTAACCTGCCGCTTGGTCTTATCTTTAAGCCGGTTCCAGACATCACTGCCCAACTTATGTACCTTGGGCTGAGTGCCTTCTTTACCGGCATATTTAGAGATCTTATGCAGGGAGTTGATGCCCACATACAGCACATCATTATCCTTGTAAATAATGCGCACCGCTTCCTGCCTGGCACCATTCACATCAATCGTCTGCAGGCCGCTGTACACGCCCACTCCATAATCGATATGGCTGACGAAATCGCCGGGCTGCAGTTCACGAAGAGATTTTATAGTGATCGCCTTCCCTTTACTGTAAGCCTGCTTGATCTTATATTTATAAAAACGCTGGAAGATCTGGTGATCTGTATAGACCAGCACTTTTTTATCATGATCGATAAAGCCATTACTGATAGAGACCGGCACAGGAACAAAGCTCACACTCGCATTCGTGTCTTCAAAGATCACGCGCAGGCGTTCCAGTTGTTTTGCATTCTCCGCAAAAATATAAGCTGTATAGTGTTGCTCCGACCATTTTCTTAAATTGGCCGAGAGCAGGTCAAAATTGCGGTTAAAACTGGGCTGTGGCTCGGTACGGAAAGAAATCGTCGCATCGGCGGCCGTTTCTTTTCCTTCTGTATTAGAGAACTGCACCTGGTGAAAATCATTGATTCTGCCCTTCCAGGAAGTCGCCGATTCAAAGTCTTCTGCAGTTAATAACTTCGGCTCATCATCATCTTCTCCACGCTGCTCCAGTACTCCTTCATTGATTGCCAGCAACTCCAGTAATTTATCCTCATAATGGGCCAGTTTGCCCAGGAAGATGTCTTTATCTTTAAACCAAAAAACCGTATTTGCCGGCACAAAGTCCAACAAGGAAACTTTTTCTTTAGCTTCAAAACGGGTTTCGATATTGGGCAATATAGATACCTGCAACAATTTTCGTTCCGACAATTGTGTCTCCGGGTTAAAAATACGGATGCTGTCCACCTCATTACCGAATAACTCGATGCGATAAGGATGCTCATTCCCGAAAGAGTAAATGTCCAGGATACCTCCGCGCATGGCAAACTGCCCGGGCTCATATACAAAATCCTCGTGCCGGAATCCCAGGGCGACCAGGCGGGTGAGTATACCCTTTACATCCAGGTGGTTATTGACCGCGATCTGGATCATGTTCTTGCTCAGGGTCTTTGCCTGTACCACTTTTTCAAAAAGCGCTTCAGGATAAGTAACCATCACTTTCTTGCGCACCTGCTCGCCGCTCCATTTATTGAGCGCTTCGGTACGGAGCATGACGTGGCTACTGTTGACATCGGTGTACACGCCCGTTTTCTTGTAAGAATCGGGGAAAAAGAAAATATCCAGGGCACCGCTCAGGTGCTCAAAATCGTTGTGAAAATAGGCAGCTTCGTCTTTATCATCCAGGATGAAGATATGGTTCAGCTCTGATTGCTCCCAGATACTATGGGCCACAAAACCGACCGCATTTGCTTTCAGGTTTTGAAGAAGTATACTTTGCTTGGGATCGGGCAATGAAAATGCGGCTGCCAGTTCTTTTAAACGGACATCAGACGAATATAAGCCTTGCAGTGTTTGCAGGTTCATAAGGCTGCAAAATTAAGAAAATCAAGTTTAAGGAAATAATAATATTATCTTATCGGATTATATTACCCTACATATGACTGTCCTTTTCTTCCGGAGCAAAAAATGCCTGTTTTCATCAAAGCTTAAGCTGCGCGGCACCATGCTACTCAATTTCCTGCTTTGATTTTTTAAAGGCTCAAGTCATCCTTAAATTAACCAAAACCATAATACTGTTTTAAGAAACTTTAATCCACGATAAAAGTTCATATGCATAAAATAAAATTTCAACAATCTACTATTATAACAACAGCCATTAAAACACAATTCTGTACCTACAGGAATTTTATCCTGGCAAAAACCCTTAATTTAGCGCCCCCGATTTTGATATTATTACATGAGCAAGGATACTAAAGTGCAGATAGAATTATTACTAAACCCGGAAGCATTGAGCAGCGAGCAAAAGCCCTTTGCCGTACTTGCCGTGGACAAGTCCTCCCAATATCCTTCCTTTAAAATGAGTGAACTCACCGATAAGGCCATAGACACACATTTCAAGAACTGGGATTGGATCGTTGCCGATAAGTTACGACAGCTCAGTACCGAAGGTTTTGCCTTTGGCATCAGCCAACTGAAAAAGCAACACCTCAAAAACAAGTCTGGCATAAGTGTAGAGCGTTTCCTGGAAAAGGCTGCGCCCCGGCACCTGCAAACCTGCGTGGAAGAGCTACTGTATGCATTACCTTCTACCGCCTTATATCACCGGATCAAAAACCCGAAAACCGGCAATTACCTCATCGCAAAAACAGTGGTCCATACCTCGAAGCTGAAACCTGTTTTCGAGATTGTTCGCACTGCCGGGCACCAGCTTGAGGTGCTCATATACCTGCAGACAGGTGAAGGGCTCTTCCCTTACGAAGCCTTTAGTCCTTTTGCCTTTTTATTATTAAAAGAGAACCAATATTATTTAATAGACAACCACAGCCGGCAAACGATAGCATGGCTACAGGAGGGCATCGTGGCCCAATACCGCGACAATGATGCACTTTTTGTAGAAAGGATCATCAAAAAGCTGGAAGCGCATTATACCGTAAAGAAAGAGGGCATTTTCACCCAAAACCTGATCGAATCGCAACCGGCCAATTGCCTCTTCCTGAGTGAGCTCAGCGATACAATGCTTATGCTGACCCCGAGATGGGATTATGAAGGCATCCTGGTCGATATCCCTTTCCAGGCCCTGCACGATACCGTAAGGCAGGGAGTCAACTATTCCATCAAAAGGGATGAAGCGGCTGAAACAGGTTTTATCAATTACCTGAAAGCCTTGCATCCCACATTTGAAAAGCAAAACAACTTTCATTACCTGAGTTTTGAAGATGCCAAAAAGAAACAATGGTTCCTGAAAACCTATCATCGCTTACTTGAAGATGATGTAGCCATTATCGGAATGGAAATGCTCCGTCATTTCCGTTATTCACCCCATGTACCGGAAACCCTTTTCGAAGTGATCGAGTCTACTGAAAAGCGGCTTACAGCAAAAATGGAAATAAGCTTCGGCACAGAAAAGGTGAAACTCGCAGAAGTACAAAAGTTATTGCTGGCCGGGCAGAATACCATTTTACTTAAAGATGATTCTATAGGCGTGTTTCCCGATGAATGGATGGAGCAATATGCCCGTATTCTCAAACATGCCAAAGTGCGCAACCAGGAAATTTCCGTTTCTAAATGGCTGGCTATGGGCTTAAAACCCGGTACGGTAAAAGACACGCTACTACCGGTGATCACCGCGGAATGGCAAGCCAAATGGCTGCAATGGCAATCGGAAGAAGCCCCTGTATATCCATTACCAACTTCATTAAACGCGGAATTAAGGAACTACCAGCAAAAAGGATTTGAATGGATCAGCCTCCTGGCCGAGATCGGTTCCGGGGCTTGCCTGGCCGATGATATGGGCCTGGGTAAGACCCTTCAGACGATTGCTTATCTCTGCAGTGTGGTGGAACAAAACAAAGAGGCCCAAATCCTCATCACTTGCCCGATGACCCTGGTCTTTAACTGGCAGAGCGAGTTGCGTAAATTTGCCCCGGGACTGAGCGCAACGGTCTATAATGGTCTGCAACGCAACCTGGGCGCTTATTTCGCAGATGGTCATCATATCCTCATTGTTTCTTATGGCACCCTGCGCAATGATATCGATCAGCTCGCCGCCCTCAAATGGGATGTCGTGATCGCCGATGAAAGCCAGAATGTAAAGAATACGCAAGCCCTCACCACAAAGGCCTTACTCCAACTGGAAGCCGATATGCGTATTGCGCTCACCGGCACACCGATTATGAACAATACGGCGGATATCTATTCACAAATGGAATTCCTGGTACCCGGCTTATTGGGCAGCCTGGAGTTCTTCAAAAAAGAATATGCCCAGCCGATCGATAAAGATGCCAACGAATACAAGATGCAGCAATTGCAACAGATCGTAGGACCATTCTTACTCAAAAGAGATAAAAAGCAGGTAGCATCCGATCTGCCGGAAAAAACGGAAAGCATACTCTGGTGCCAGATGAACGAGCGCCAGCAGATCTTATACGAAGCCGTCAAGGCACAGGTGGGTGAAAGCATTTTCCTGGACATCAGCAACCAGGGACTGGGAGGTAGTAAACTCAATATCCTGCAGGCCATCTTAAAGTTAAGACAGATCTGTGCCGCACCCCAGTTATTAGAGGAATATAAAGAAGAAAGCGCTTCAGTAAAACTGGAACTCCTGCTGGAGCAAATGGATAAACTGAAGGATAAGAAAATGCTGGTCTTCTCCCAGTTTAAAGGGATGCTGCACTTAATTGCACAAGCCTGTCGTAATAAGGGCTTGGCATTTTATCATTTTGACGGGGATACACCACTGGCACAAAGAAAAGAAATGGTCGAGCAATTCCAGGACCCGGGGAACACAACAAATATCTTCCTGATCAGCCTCAAGACCGGGAATGCAGGCCTGAACCTTACTGCCGCGGAATATGTATTCCTGGTAGATCCCTGGTGGAACCAGGCGGTACAGCAGCAAGCCATAGACCGCACGCATCGTATAGGGCAGACAAAAAATGTCTTTGCCTACCAGATGCTGTGTAAAGACACGATCGAAGAGAAAATGGTCTTACTGCAACAGAAGAAAGCGAATATATCAGACGGACTGGTACACGCTGAAGAAAATTTCGTGAAGAACCTGAGTGAAGAAGATGTGCAGTATTTGTTTAGTTAAGCTATTACCCTATTATTTCTTAAGTGCAAACCTTCCGGTTTGCACTTTTTTATAGAATAAAATAAAAATACGGGAATTCCCGCATTGTATTAAATAATAAATAATATAAATTTGTTTACAGATTGTAACAGATAAAGAAATATTACTACTACGATGCTACACACTAAAACATACTAATACTATCTACACATATGACACACATGACACACCCCTACTCGAGAAAATTAGACAATCTTGATTTAATAGAAGGTTTTTTAAGAGACGTAGTCAGATACGAAGACTATGATGATAATAACTTACTTACTAAAATCAAATCGGGAGAAGCAGAATTAAAAAACTATGACAACAACTCCTCTACACTCAATAGCACGACCCACCGTTCCCGTAAATACAAAGAAGCTAATTCCAGGTGGAAGTTACGTGCTCAGATTGTCAACGAACTTTATACGCTAAAACGGGAAGATGATGATGACAAAATAGAACTCCTGATTGGCGGAGCACTGCCAAACGGCATATTACAAAGTGAAAAGCAGGCCTATATTGTCATTGGTTTACCTGCTTCCGGGAAGTCTAATATTTCGAACCAGATTGCAGACCATTTTGGTGCAGTTATCCTGGACTCAGACTTTGCCAAAAGAAAACTCCCGGAGTTTAAAGATAATCCTGCCGGGGCCTCCTTGGTGCACGAAGAATCCGATAAATTGATTTTCGGTTTTGATCCTGCTACCTTACCTGATGGCTTTCTCTCATTATTTGAATGTTGTTCTGAAAACGGAGATAACATTGTCATACCAAAAATTGGCCACAATCACCGGAGTATTAATAAACTGGCAACTTCTCTTGAACGTTTTGGGTATCAGGTGCATCTTATCCTTGTAAGTTTAGACAGGAGACTGGCTACCAAAAGAGCTATCAACAGATTTAAAGAAACCGGGAGGTATGTTCCTCTAAGTTTAATTTTTGACGGCTATGGAAATGACCCTATTTTAACTTTCTATAGATTAAAAGACGGCATATTAATTGATAAACAAGAATTTATTTCTTTTGGAAAGATATCTACAGATGTACCTAAAGGCCAAAAGCCCAAAATAATTTACAAAACTGATAACAGTCCTGTCACAATTTTTGAATAATAATTTTTTTAATTTTACTGATATGAAAAATAACATTAATTCCGGTCGTCGCACAGGTGCTCGCAAAGTTGCAAAAAATGCACCTAAAAGAAGTAGACTTTTCGTGGCCAGAACTGGTTTTGGCTCCTCCAAAAAGTATATTATGGGAATTACCAGGATGTACAACCAGGAACTTGAAGATATCGAAAACTTTGCTGCTTTTGCTAAAAACAAGGTAGAAATGACCGCAGAATAATCCTATTGTGATACAATCACATGAATTACCTTGTTTCAGAAATTTAACCAGAACTATTTACTGGAATTATTATTCCCTGTAAATAGTTCTATTTTTTTGGCATAATTACCTTAAACCATAATACCCTTCAGCTTTACATAAAGCAAATTCAGCAAACCCATTTCTTGCCATAGCACAAGTTTTAAGTGCCCTGAAGCCGCTAATTTTGCTCCTGCAAATAAGCTGTTCCTATGGTCCCATTAATATTCCTGCTCATAAGTATAACTGCATTAATCCTATGCTACCTGGGCACCGGCCAAAACAGGAAAATAATGCTCTGTTTTTTCCTTTGGCAGTGTATCATCAGCGGGTTTGCTTTATGCGATGTATTCCTGAAACATCCTGTATCATTCGCTTTGGTCATTGCAGGTACAGTAGCGCTCACCATTTTTGCACTTAAAAGATCAGCTACTGCCCCACTAAACAGTAATCTATTACTTGCTGTTCATGTCCTGAGAATCCCTGTAGAACTGGTCTTATACCAACTCCACCTTCAAGGTAAAATTCCAATCAGCATGACTTTTAAAGGAATCAATTTTGATATACTGATGGGCATTTCTGCGTTGATATTATTGCTATATCAATTGTTCATTAAGCAAAAGATCAACTCTAAACTTTTCTTTGCCTGGAATATTACAGGCATAGCTTTCCTATTGTTTATTGTAGTACTGGCGATATTGTCCTCACCTTTACCCATACAACAATTCGCCTTCGATCAACCCAATATTGCGGTATTGATATTTCCTTATTGCCTTTTGCCGGGCTGTGTGGTCCCTATGGTGCTGATGGCGCATATTCTATTATTAAAGCAACCAAGAAAAAGAGATTAAACATTTTGTATGAATCGAAACGCAAATCCACAACTGCAATTAATGGACATCTAAATAGCTTTTAAACATTAGGCTTACTCACCCTGTTAACTTGCCGGGTCGACAACCAGCATAGTACCGAGCCCAGGCAGACGAGTAAAGCTCCTTTCCAGAAAGATACCTCGAGCGAGGTCGATAAGAGCAAGGCTGAGAAAGCCGAAGAAAAAACGGGAATAAAATAAGAAGCCCCGGTAAGTATAGTTACATTCCCACGGAGCATACCCACGTTCCAGGCGGCATAACCAAAACCCATCACACATGCAGCGAGTAACAGATAAGCAATAGAGTAAAAATGAATATCCATGGGCATCTGCTCTGATCCGAAAAAGTATTGTAACCACATCACCACAGCCACTATCATAAAGAAAAGCGTTATTCCATTAACGCCCTTTGCCATTTTGATGGTCACCACACAGTAAGCAGCCCAGATACAGGCACCCAGGAAAGCCAGGGCATAGCTGAGCGGATTAGTATAAATATGTTGCCACATTACCGGCAGATCTATACCCTCTGCACCACCCAACACAAGGCCAACGCCCAGCATAGCTATAATAATACCCGGCACTATGAGCCAATTAGCCTTCTTTGAATGAAACACAACAGTAGCGACCATCGTAAAAGATGGCCAGAGATAATTGACCATCCCTATCTCAATAGCCTGCCGGCTGTCTGTAGCATAACCGATGGACAAAGCCAGGCAAACCTCATAAGCCACCATCAATACCCCTCCCAAAATCAGGTACCGCTTAGGAAACAGTTTTAAAGACACCCAGCCCACACTCAATAACAGGAAAATACTGGCTATAGAATAAATAAGCGCTGCGCCGCCCACCGCACCAAAAGATTGGCTCACCTCACGGATCAGCCCTACAATAGTACTCCAGAGTACAATGGCACATAGACCTGTTAATGTTGCTTTCTTTTCTGAATGCATGCAGCGACTTCTTGAAGAGGATAGTTTATGATAACGAAAGTAGACAAATACAGAACACTAAAAAAGAAAGTAAAAATGTGATGGTTGGTCCTGGTTCAAAAAATGCAATACCTTCAAGGGATATAGGACTGAAATGGATTAAATTTGCTTAAAGACTACAAGTCCGAAAAACCTTAAATAATAGAACTTACTTATACTTAGCCCCTCTTCTTATGCTATGAAACATATTCTCCTGCTATTCCTTTTTATATATACATTTTCCTGTACAGGCAATAGTAATACATCCGGTAAAATACCGGGAAGTACCGCCAATATTATTCCGGAAGCCTTTAGCACTTTCGAACATATGCTCAGCAGGCTAGATACCTATTCAAGAGACTCCTTTGATGTGCCTGACTTTTCTGCTGAAGGCGGTGAAATGATCGTATATCATGTGAATTCGGGAAATCGCATCATTCAAATTGTGCTTTACGGAGAAACCGGTAAAATCCGATACAGGTACTTAACCGATCAACATTTTCATCACAAACTTACCGAAATAACGCAATATCACTATGACCGGCCTTTTTATGAAGAAGAGATGAAGATGGATTCCACGGCACATTACCTAAGCTACTTTCCTGCAACAAAGCTATTTGATAGTAAGAAAACAGAAATAAAAGAGGATAAAACAATAAAGCAATTAACAGAAAACGCTGAAACCCTTTTAAAAGACATACTGGTCCAGATAGACTTTTATAAACAGTAATCTATCTAATAATTATTATTGGCAGAATAGCTCAAAATAACAAGAACTGACTACCACACCATATTATGAAAAATAAACTTTATTTTGTACGACAATAAGCACAATTGCCTGCAACAAAACTTTCAATAAAAACTAAACCGATGAAATCAAAAGATCTTTTTCTAACACAGAGCTATGATAAGCTGATGAATGCTATCCACGCTATCCCGGATGAAGTGGCGACAGATATCTATGCTTTATCCTTCTTCTATTATGCAGAAGAAGACGATCCGCGCTTCCCTTCCATTGAAGTGAGCTACAATACGACCGAACAATATAAAAAAGAAACGGCAAAGGCCTCAGATGAAACAGAAGCACAATGGAACTATGCATTCTGGCTACAGGAAGCGATCGAAAAAATAGGAGGCGCAGCAGATAAATCACTCCAACAATGGTTTAAAGAAACGCCCTACTATTATTCTGAAGCAGAAAACGAAGCAGCAGAAGAAGACGATGAATTATTCGATAAACTCTTAGAGCAGGGAGGCAATTTCGAAACAGAATTTACAGAAAGCATCATCAGCCTGGCCCGCAAACTATTTAAAGAAAATATAATCGAAAAGAAGTTTGGAAAAGATATTCCCATTATCATCCATGAACTCGAGTACTATGATCAACCCGTCGCCTGGACACAAAAAGCCAATAAACCCGGCCTCATAGAACCTTTTATAGCCGCCTATGAGAGCGGTAAACTATAGCTTACCTTTGAGTACAATGCTGCATTTAGAGCATTCTATGCTTAGCTAAAATTGAAAAACAATAAATCAAACAAATCATAAAACCGATAAAAACGTGGAAGAAAATGTAATCTCGGCAGCACCTGCCTTTAAACTCTACAAAGATAGATCAATAAGCATGGCCACCTTCCTGGGAGGTCCCCTGGTAGCAGGCTATTTAACCGCTGACAATTTTAAAAAACTAGGACAATCCCGAAAAGCCGGAATCACCTGGCTCATCAGCATTACGTTTACCTTGCTGATGATAGCGATCATATTCCTGATCCCGGAATTGGAAAATATCCCCAATTATGTTATCCCCTTATTTTATACCGCAGTCACACAGACCGTAGTGCAAAAGCTTCAGGGCCCGGCCATAGAAGCACATATAGATGCAGGCGGGCAAACCTACTCTTCCTGGAGGGCAGCAGGTATCGGTCTCCTGGGATTGCTCATTTTAACGCTCCTCATCATCCTGATCGTGCTTTTACTAGACGAATCGGCCTTCCAGTAGGCAGCAAAATTCAAATCCCATAAATTAGTATAAACAGGCAGCAACAAGCGCATTTTCAATTTAAACAATGGACCTTATTTCACTCAGCATCGGGCTTCTCTCAGGAGCCCTTATTACTTATTTAATCCTCCATATCCTTCATAAGACAAAACACGTCTCCAAAGCAGATTTTGAGCAATTAAGCAAGACCTACAATGACACCAATACGCAATTAAAAATTTCGGAAGACCGGCTTAGTGCACAACAAATGGCCTGCACCGCACAGAACCTGAAGCTTGAAGACCTGCAACAAACCATGACAGGCCTGCATAACAAATGCTCCAGCCTGGAAACAATGGTGAACAATAAATCTGAAAAGATCACGGAACTCAACAACACATTATCTGAGCAAACAAAAGCCAATACAGCACTGCGCAATGAGCATGATATACTCCGGCAAAAGACCGCAGAAATTACGGCCAACTACAGCTCCGTAAGCAATAGCTTAAATACGCTGCAAGACCGCCACCAGCAACTGGAGGCGCAACTCAACCTCCTAAACACGCACAACAGTAAACTACAGGCAGACAACAGCGAATTAAAGGCCAATAATACCGGGCTACAGGACAAGCTTGCCACACAAAAGTCTGAAATAATTGAGCTCCAAAAAACAGCACACCTGCAATTTGAAAAAATAGCCCAACAGATATTTGAAGACAAATCAGGAAAATTTACAGCAAGTAATAAAGAGAACATAGAGGCCCTGCTCAAACCGCTCGGCGAAAACATTGATCAGTTTAAAAAGAAAGTAGAAGAGACCTACGATAAAGAATCCAGGCAAAGATTCTCTTTAGAAGAAAAAGTGAAGGAACTGGTAGAACAGACCAATAAAGTCAGCAGCGAAGCCAATAACCTGGCTACTGCATTAAAAGGCCAATCCAAGAAACAAGGGAATTGGGGCGAGGTCATTCTAGAAAGTATCCTGCAGCAATCAGGACTGGTGAAAGACCGGGAATATTTCCTGCAGCAAACGATAAAAGACGAAAACGGCAGAAGCCTGCGGCCCGATGTATTGGTGAAACTTCCCGATGAAAGGATCATCATTATTGATTCTAAAGTATCCCTGGTCGCCTATGACCGCTTCTCTGCCGCAGACTACCCGGAGCAGCAAGCCATACACGCAACAGAACACCTTAAATCGCTCTATACACATATCGATGAACTAAGCGAAAAGAAATACGACAACCTGGATGCCTCCCTGGACTTCACCATGATGTTTGTGCCTATAGAACCTGCTTACCTGGTGGCCATACAGGCCGACCAGGAGCTCTGGGCTTATGCCTATGGCAAAAGGATACTCCTCGTAAGTCCGACCAACCTGATTGCCTGCTTAAAACTGATGGCCGACTTATGGAAAAGAGAAATGCAAAGTAAAAACGCGATGGAGATCGTGAAGCGCGGAGAACTGCTCTATGAAAAGTTTGTTACATTCGTCAGCACTCTCGAGGACCTTGGCCGCCACCTCAACAAAACGCAGCAATCCTATACCGCCGCCATTGGCCAGTTAAACACCGGTAGCGGGCATCTCATAGGTCAAGCGATGAAACTAAAAAACCTGGGCTTAAAGTCCAATAAGAAAATACCGGCAGCACTGCTACCTGCAGGCCTTGAAAACGAAACGGACCCGGCAACCGGAAACGATGAAATAACAAGCGAAGATTGATCAACACTAATGCCTCAATTGTGACAAAATTTAAATACAACACAAGGCCCGCTTTTACCCAATTATCAGTAATATCTATAATTATCAATTGTGCCTATAAATTATCAGGCATCCTTATAAATTACAGGATTTCCCTTATTGTTCTGTCAGGACAAATAGCAGAACTTTGCACAGAGCGATTACAGGAAAATAATAAGAAGCGGATTGGGGGTATCGTGTTTAATTAATTAGTCAGCAAAAAGCATTTCAATACTGTTGTTCAATGAAAAATTTTACGATCAAAATATTCTTATTCACTTTATTACTGCACAGTATTTCTTTCAATAACTATGCACAGCAATTAGAGTACAGGGGCGTTGATTATTACCTGGACACCCTGCTGCATCTCGAAACAGAAGCATTGAAAAAAGAAGGTTTACTGGATAGCAGCGGCTTGAGAATCGCTAAACAATACCGCGTACCCGGTAAAGAATTCTTTACCCCGGAAGCATACCTTAAATATGAAGCCATAAGAACCGAAGTCAGGCTCTCTTTCTTCAAAGACTTTATGTACCAGCAGCATATTATATACGACAACGAAGCCTATGTGTTATATTTTTCAATGGATGAAAATGAAGAAGCAGAATGGCAGATCATAAAATTTGATGCAAACGCCTGGAAACAACAGGAGAAAATTGATAAAAGATTACTGGCTTATTGCAATATCGCAGCCAACAAAGAGTGCAACTTCCAGCCCATAGCCTCTAATTACGGATCCGGAACGAGAAACGTCGAAAATGTAAAGATGTTTGTAAAAAATGATTTTTTAGTATTGGAGCGCGACGGATTGTACCAAAGCCTGTTTGACCTCAGGCATCAAAAATTAATGTTCAGGGCAGAAAACCCGGGTTATACATCTAATGAAGAGAGTGGGAACAATGAGCACCTACACCAAAAAATAGATAAGTTTATCAACAAATAGTGGCAGGATCAGGATGAAAAAAGCGAAAGAAAACCCTCACCGGGTTTTCTTTCGCTTTTTTATACCCCCTCTCTCTTCCCGGTAAAAATTTACAATCCTTCTTATTTAAAGCCACAAATAGGTATAAATACCTATTAAATAGGTGGTACTTCCCTATTGCATGAATATATACTGTTGCTGAGCTTTGTACTTACAAAAAACAGGAATTATGAAACACATCACCTTAAAGTTAATGCTCTTGTTCAGCCTGCTTTCCTGGACACTCAGCGCCGGTGCACAAGATGCCCAAAAGTTCAGTAAACAATTTGAAACATTAGCCACAGCGTCCATGGAAGAAGTGGTAGGCACACTTAAAACCAAAGAAGATTATGTATATGATGCCGTCTATCACAGTAAAATATTCCTGGATGAATTTGAAACCTGTATTGGCATAAGAGGAGGTATAGGATTTTTATTTGCGACCTACAAAGCCAAAGCCACCAGCCAAGATTTCGATCGCATACTCAAGCAATTAAAAAGTCTGCCCTATGATTTTGAAATTAAAAACGACAATAAATTGTATGAGAAAGAAGTGCTGATCAAATCGAAACCAAACGGGCAGAGAATAGCAGAAATGACATTAGATAATTTTGGCAGCATCAATATTGACTTTGCTTCTAAAATGTACTAGAGCTACGGTTTTTAGGGGCGATCAACGATGTGCAACTTTCTACCATTCACCTGCATGAATTAATGACATAAATCCGGCAACATAAAACAGGTGAAAAATTATGTGTAAATTTCCAGTATGATTTATGCATTATGACATTCAGCTTAACCGCTTTGAGTCAGGTATCAGCAGTTTGCAGTAAAGCACTTAAAGGACCAAATACAGGAAACTTAGTACCAGATAGGTTATAGGCCCGGCAAAATATCAAAGCAAGTGTACATTTAACAGAACCCATTTTACCTGATCATGGAACAAGAAAAAATTAAGCTCCTCATTACAGACGATCACCAGATGATGGTCGATGGCATTAAAAACCTGCTTGAAAAAGAAGACCTGTATACCGTTGTAGCAGAAGCTAATAACGGGCAGGTTGCTTATGAGATGATAGAAGCTACACCGGAACAGTTCGATATCTTAGTGACCGATATCAGTATGCCCTTATTGACCGGGACCGAACTCTGCAAAATGGTCAAGAGCAAATTCCCGCATATACAAGTGCTCATCTTGTCCATGTACAACAATCCCACAGCTGTGAAAGAAGCCATAATCGCAGAAGCAGACGGATACATCCTCAAAAATGCAGGAAAAGCGGAGCTTCTGAAAGCCTTACACCGCATCAGCGATGGGGGTACTTATTTTGCAGAGGACATCGTACCGGTGATCTATAGCCAATACAACAAGCAAAAAATACAGGACCGGCAATTAAAAGAACTGAGCCAAAGAGAAAAAGAAGTATTGAACCTCATTGTAAAAGAATACACCAGCGAAGAAATTGCAAAAACACTCTTTATCAGCAAAAAAACAGTAGACAACCACCGCCAGCATCTACTTGAAAAAACAGGCTGCAAAAGCACCGTAGGATTGGTCAAATTTGCCGTCAAACTGGGTATCGAATAAGATCCGTCAAGGCCCGGTTTACCAGGCATACACACAATTTTCACACTGCAAACAAAAACAGCCTGATCTTTTTGCTTAATTTAGTGCTCCTGAATAAACCCGGGAATGAATGACATTCAAAAATAAACCGGAGCTAAAAGACAGATGATACCATGTCCATAACCACACAAGCAGAATTAAGCGGTATGCAGGAAGCCGGCAAAGCCGTTGCCCATACCTTAAGAGCAATGATCAACTATGCGCAACCGGGCATGAGCACCCTCGAACTGGATGAGTTTGGGGCAAAATGCTTAGCAGGTTTCGGTGCCCGTTCTGCACCTTACCTGACCTATAAATTCCCGGGATGGACCTGCATCAGCGTAGGCAAAGAGTTCTGCCACGGCATCCCTTCCGGCAAAAGAATATTACAGGAAGGCGACCTGATCAATATTGACGTTTCCGCAGAGCTGAATGGCTTCTGGGCAGACAATGGAGCTTCATTTATTCTAGGAGAAGATATACACCGGCATCAGCAATTAGTCAATGCTTCAAAAGAGATCTTAAGAAAAGCCATCAGCGAGATCAAAGGCGGTGTCAAGATCGCGGATATCGGTCACCTGATGGAAACAGCCGCCAAAAAGAGTGGCTACAGAGTCATTAAAAACCTGGGTGGTCATGGTATTGGCAGAAGCCTGCACGAGCAGCCAGAAGAATTATTGAATTATAAAAACCGCTTCGATAACAGGAGATTCAGGAAAGATTCAGTGGTTGCCATCGAAACTTTTATCGCTACAGATTCCAGCCTTGCCGTAGAACTGAGAGACGGATGGACCATGGTAGGTAACCGGGGCGGCTATATGGCCCAGCATGAGCATACCATTGTGATCACAGACGGTGCGCCCATCATCCTTACCGCAGACAATGAGATATTCAATTAGCCCATTGCTTCAAAACAATTCAGAGATATAGCATACATACAAAATAAGGGAGCATAGGAGCTCCCTTATCTATTCTATATACATACCACATTCCTCTTATTCTTCGGCCTTATTCTTAATGGCCATGAGCAGGCTGTAAGCCCCATAAGCCACGATCTGTTTATCTTTCAGGAAACCTGCATGTTCAACAACCGTAAAGCCATCAGCACTCGTTCCGCTGCGGACTTCATGCATTTTAAAAAGGTTCTGCCCCAGGGCTTCAAAAACATAAGATTTACCTTCATAAGCCACCACTGCAGAGTCCGGCAATACCTCGGCATCATAGCGCAGTATATCAAGATCCGCATTGATGTACATCCCGTTCATCAGTTCGGGTGCAGGCTGCTCCAGTTTCGCGATTATAGAGGCGGCACCATCGGCATCTATACCCGGTACAATACTAACGACCTTAGCCGCATATTTTTTATCCGGCCCCTGGTTGGTATAAGCCTGTAACAATTGCCCGATCCCGATGCCCGAAATATCATTTTCAAATACCTTCAGGTTAATGAGCAATCCCTTAGGATCGATCAGTTCAAAAATAGGATCAGAAGGTGCAATATATTGTCCCGTTTTTACAAATACCTTACTGACGATACCGCTGAAAGGTGCATAAATATTTATGCTCCGCACCATATGATGCGCACTCACCGCAGCAGGATCAATATGGATCAATTTCAATTTCTCCTCCAGCGCCTTCAGGGTAGCCAGTAAAGTTTTATAATCAGCTTCCGCTATTTGCAGCTCTTTATCGCTGCTGGCCTTGTTTTCATTCAACTGGCGCTGGCGCTCATAATTAAGCCTGGCCGCTACAATCTGCGCTTTACTCACCAGGTAATCCTGTTGTAGCTGGATGAAACTATGGTCCTCTATCCGCGCCAGGGCATGGCCCTTGCTGAACTTAGTGCCCGGCAAAACTTGTATAGCAGTAATATGCCCGCCGATCATAGCCGACAAAGCGCTGATATGAGAAGGCGCAATATCCACTTTCCCGTTCAGCTTCACCCGCTGCTCCATCGCCCTGTTTTGCAGGCTGCCTATCTTTAACCCGATAAGCCTGACCTGTTCTGCACTTAAACGGATCAGATCTTCTTCCGATTGTTCTTTTACTTGTTCTTTGCCCGGCTTATCCGCACTTTTATCTTTATTGGTACCGCAGGCACCTGCAAGCAGGGAAAACGCAGCTATGCAGGAGATCAGCACTATTCTATAATGGATCATTGTATGTTTATTTTGTATGTAAATAATTGATTTGTGCCACTAATACATTTAACTGTTCCAGCGCATCAGTGTAGTCGGCCTGTACCTTGATCGACTGGTTTACTAAAACCACCCAGTCGAGGTAATTGATATCCCCGGCAACATACTTTTCTTCTGCCGTGCTTAAGATCTTTTGTGCATAAGGTAATTGCCGCTCCTCATAATTACGGACCAGCAGCAATTGATTGCGGTAAGCACTGTTCACCTGCTGCACAACACTGTTCATCTGGGCCTGTTTTAATGCCAGCTCATTGGCAGCAATGCCGGCCTGCTGCCGGGCCGCTTTCACCGAGGCCACCTGTGCCCGGTTAAAGACCGGGATGCCAATACCCAATTGCACCGAGTTAAACCGTTGCGTGCCCAGGTTCTTCATCGTCTTATTTTCATAAGCCAGGGAGATATCCGGCAAAAGCTTACTCCTTTCATACTTCACCAGGGACTCCTGGATGCGCAGCTGGTCTGCCAGCAACTGAACTTCAGGATGCTGCCCCTCCATACCCGGTTCTGCAGCAGGATCAGGAGCAAGTTTAGGACTGGCAGCAACCGGGATCAAAGCTTCATCCGTCTGCAACAGGAATTGCAATTGCAGGCCCGCCACTTCAATAGCATTCGCGATAGCATTTAGCTGGAGCCGTATCTGCTCCATCTGGATCTCTGCCGTACTTTGCTCCAAAAGGTCTGCAGCGCCACGGTTTAGTTTCAATGCAGCCTTTTGGGCAAAACTGGTATAAATACTATCAGAGTATTGCAGCAACTTCTTCTTCTCCTGCAGCACCAATACCCGGTAAAATACCTCGGAGACCTTTTGCTTCAAGCCTGCGATCACCAATTCTTTTCCCGATAAGGCATAATGCCATTCTTGTAGTAATACCTCTTTCCTTCTTTTGTATACCGTCGGGAAATTCATCCGCTGCCCTATGCTGAAACTGTTATCATTTTCAATCCCCTCCGTTTGCCCGTACACCGCACTTAATTCCGCCTGCGGCATTTGCCAGGCCGTTTTACCCAACTGTTCGGCATACTTTGCTTTAAGTTCAGCGCTTATCACACTTTTATGCTGCGATACAGCCCTTTCAAAAGCCTTTTCCAAAGTGAGCGGTTGCTGCGCATATATGCCCGGTATGCTTGCACCTGACAGGAAAAACAAGGCTATGACTTTCTTGTTTCTTTTGAGATTTGGTGCTTTGATGTGTTCAAACAATATGTACAGGATTGGCAAAACAAAAAGCGTAAGAAAAGTGGCCAGCATCAGTCCGCCGATAACAACCGTTGCCAATGGCCTTTGCACCTCAGCACCAGAGCCATTGCTGATGGCCATAGGCAAGAAGCCCAGCGAGGCCACAAAAGCAGTCATCAGTACCGGGCGAAGGCGCATACGTGTGCCTTTAAGCACAATCCTCGTAGTATTATGAATGCCCCGCTGCTTCAGGCGATTGAACTCCGCGATCAGCACGATACCATTCAGTACAGCCACACCAAAGAGCGCAATAAAGCCGATACCGGCACTGATGCTGAAAGGCATCCCACGCAGGGCGAGGAAATAGATGCCGCCAATAGCCGATAAAGGGATCGCGGTATAGATCAGCAGGCTGTGCTTGACAGAGCCGAATGCAAAAAACAGGAGCAAGAAAATAAGCGCCAGCGAAACCGGCACCGCTATGCCCAGCCGGGATTTAGCCTGGTTCAGGTTTTCAAAAGCTCCTCCATAACTGATGGAATAGCCGGCAGGCAGCTTAAGCTGCTGCCCCACCTTAGCCTGCACCTCCTCCACGATACCCTGCACATCTCTTCCTCTTACATTAAACCCGACAACGATCCTTCGCCTTGTGTCTTCACGTTGGATCTGGTTAGGGCTGCTTTTCAATTCAATATCGGCCAGTTGCTGCAGGGGAACCTGCTGCCCCTTAGCTCCCGGTATAAGCAGGTTCCTGATCTGTTCCATATCCTGCTTCTGCTCCTGATCCATTCTTACCACTATATCAAAGCGACGTTCCCCTTCATACACCAGTCCCGTACTCTGGCCTGCAAATGCCATGTTCACGATACGGTTAGCCTCTTCGATGCCAATACCATACCTGGCCAGGGCAGCCCTGTCAAAATCGATCACCAGTTGCGGTGCGCCTACCACCGGCTCTATATACAGGTCCTGAGCGCCTTTTACAGTATGCACGATACCGCCAAGCTGCTCTGCAAATCCTGCCAGGCTATCCAGGTCTTCACCATAGATCTTGCACACCACATCCTGGCGTGCTCCCGTCATCAGTTCATTAAACCGCATCTGTACCGGGAATTGGAAACCCGTGGTCAGGCCCGGGATCACTTTTAAAGAAGTGCTCATTTTTTCTGCCAGCTCCGGGAAGCTGCGGGCAGAAGTCCATTCCGACTTGGGCTTGAGCACAATGATCATATCTCCGGCATCCATAGGCATAGGCTCTGTAGGTATCTCCGCACTCCCGATCTTAGTCACCACCTTTTCCACCTCCGGGTATTTATCCAGGAGGATTGATGCGGCCTGGTTGGTCACCTCTATGGTTTTATTGATATTACTTCCTTGTAAAATGCGCATCTCCACCGCAAAATCGCCCTCTTCCAAAGTGGGGATAAACTCACCCCCCAGCTTTGTCAAAACGAAGACTGCGCCCAGGAACAGCACGATGACGGTAGCAATAACTATTTTACGGAATTTAAGTGCTCTTATCAGGTATTGCTGGTGGATACGCTCCACCTTCGCCATCACCCGGTCAGATATATTTGCCTTGGCTTTCTTTTTCCTGCTGAGCAGGAGTGCACTCATCATAGGGACATAGGTAAGCGAAAGTATAAACGCACCGATCAAGGCAAAGGCCACCGTTTGTGCCATAGGCTTAAACATTTTTCCTTCAATACCCTGCAAAGACAAAATAGGCAGGTAGACGATCAGGATAATGATCTGTCCGAACACAGCACTGCTGGCCATCTTCGTAGCAGAGCCCGAGACTTCTTTATCCATCTCTTTTTTACTTAAACTATTGTTGATGCCGAAGCTTTTGCGATGGGCCAATTGATGCAAGACGGCTTCCACAATGATCACCGCACCATCCACGATAAGCCCGAAATCTAAAGCCCCGAGGCTCATCAGGTTGCCCCCCACCCCGGTAAGGTTCATCATGATGATGGCAAAGAGCATGGCCAGCGGGATCACAGAAGCCACCAGGAGACCGGCCCTGAGATTGCCTAAAAACACGACGAGTATAAACACCACGATCAGCGCACCTTCCAGCAGGTTGGTCTTCACCGTGCTGATGGTATTACTCACCATCTTGGCCCGGTCCAGGAAAGGCTCGATCACCACACCTTCCGGCAGGGATTGCTCTATTTCAGCAAGGCGCTCTTTAATGTTAGCAATGACCTCATTGGCATTCTCTCCCTTCAACATTAATACGATGGCCCCGGAGACTTCCCCGGTATTATTGTAGGTCATCGCACCATAACGGGTCGCATAGCCTATGCTCACCTCAGCCACGTCTTTAATCATAACCGGCACCCCGTCTCCGGTGTTCGTTACCGGGATATGCCGTATGTCTTCCAGGTTACCGATCAGGCCTTCACTGCGAATGAAGAGCACGGTCTCTTGCTTTTCTATATAAGCCCCACCCGTATTCTGGTTATTCCGATCTAAAGCATCAAATACCTGTTTGATGCTGATATTATAGGCATGCAGCCGATTGGGGTTTATGGCCACTTCATATTGCTTCAGCTTGCCGCCAAAGCTGCTCACCTCTGCTACACCCTTAGTCCCTAATAACTGCCGTCTTACGGTCCAGTCCTGTATCGTGCGTAATTCCGTTTCACTGTATTTGTTTTCATATCCCTTTTTCGCACGTACGACATACTGAAATATTTCGCCCAAACCTGTAGAGATCGGGCCCAGTTCCGGCGTACCAATACCTTCGGGGATCTGCTCCTTTACCTGTTGTAAGCGTTCGAACACCTGCTGCCGTGCCCAATACACATCGGTGGCATCATTAAACACTATAGTCACGAGCGAAAGACCGAAACGGGAAAAGCTCCTCATTTCTGTGATGCCTTTAATATTACCTGCAGCCTGCTCTATAGGGAAAGTAACCAGGCGCTCTATATCTGCGGCACCATAAGAGGGCGCTACCGTGATCACCTGCACCTGGTTATTGGTAATATCCGGCTGGGCATCGATAGGTAATCTGCCCGCTTCGTAAATACCATAGATCACTAAGCCCAATGTAAAAAGGGCAATGATGAGTTTATTCTTTACAGAAAACTCAATAATTTTATGCAACATATAATTTTGCTGATTAGTAAGAGAACAATAAAAGCTGCAAAAGAACCCTGACGGATCGTATCAGGACAGTATCCTTACACGATAAGCAGGCAGCTTCATTAAAACAGGTACTTAATAATCAGCAATGGCGGGGAGGTTGGAATATCCGGTCCAGGTAGTTCTGGATCAGGTTATCTTCATGCCATACGGTAATCGGTTGATCGGTATAATCTTCGATGAGTTGATGCAGGACTATTTCATGGCGGGAAGGGAGATCACAAACCGCAGCCAGCACAGGAGACAATTGCATAAAAGGCAGCTTCTGATCGGTTTCCCAGTCTTCATCCTTTTCATGGCCGCCATAATGATGTACTACGAAGTCTACAAAACCTCCATCATATTCTATATAATGCTCCACCAACAAAGGCAATTTCAATAATTCCTGGAAGCTTGTTGTCGCTAACAGGTATATAATAGAAATCAATATAGTCATCCGCCTTTGCATACGCGCGGCAAAACTAAGCTAATCAAAGGAATCGAACAATACATAGCTATGGGTTCAGCCTGTTAAGTTTTGATGATGTGCACCTGTTTATAATTCCGGCATGAGTTGTATAATAGTTAATATTCTGCTCATTGATCAGAGGTAACAATGATTTAAAAAAGAAAATTCAGGTGGATTAAACACTATGTATCAGGCCATTAGATATGCAAATCCAGGATAGTACAGCATCCTGGCCGGCTTCATATTTGTTGCTTCCATATAAAATCCTTATATTTACAGATATTCAGCACTCACACTTTTTTTTGGATGTTGTCTCAATCACTTATTCAACAACATCCTATTTATGGCTTTATTGCTTTTCTTTATCATACATTGGTATGCTTCTTTGTTTTTTCAATCGGTTTTCCATCATCGTTACGCAGCACATAATCTCTTTACCATGTCACGCACCTGGGAAAGAATGTTTTATATAGGCTGTTTTATTACGCAGGGTTCCTCTTACATCAGCGCTTATACTTACGGACTCATGCATCGTCTGCACCATGCTCATACCGATCAGCCGGAAGATCCGCATTCTCCGCACAATGAGCCGAATCCATTCATGATGATGTGGCTGACCAGGAACAATTATTTCAAACTTTACATAGGGAAGACAGAGGCTGCAGATAAATACAAGAAAAATCTCCCGGAATGGGAAGCTTTCGATAAAATTGCGCACAGTGGTCTTGCACGTCTATTCTGGGTGATCGTTTATGCGGCCATTTATTATTGGCTGGCGACGGCCTGGTGGCAGTGGTTACTGTTCCCCGTAACGATAGCTATGGGATCTTTCCAGGGCGTTGTGGTCAATTGGTGGGCACATAAATTCGGTTACGAAAATTATGAAATGACCAATACTTCTAAAAACATTTTGCCGGTAGACCTGGTATTCTGGGGAGAGGCTTATCACAATAACCATCATAAACATCCGCAACGTCCTAACAATGCAGCCAGGTGGTTTGAATGGGATATGGGCTTCCAGAGTATGCGCCTGATGAATTACCTGGGCATGATCAAACTTAAAAAATAGTTGGTAAAACTTGTCTGCTAAGTCTTTCCTGTAAAGGATGATAACAAAGTTTGATAAATGTATTTCATCAAACTTTGTTATCAAGAAATAACTCTTTAGGTAAAGGATAAGTTTATCAAGTCATTCGGCTTAGCAAAGAATGAAGAATTTAAAATCCATCAACTCTTTTTTCAGTACATTACCTAAAAAATTTATCAAACAAAAAAAGCAAAGCTTCATGAAGCTTTGCTTTTTTTGTTTGATAACTGCGTATATATGATAATATAAAATTAAGCTAATCTTACATTAACAGCGTTAAGGCCTCTTTTACCTTGCTGTACTTCATAAACTACTTTGTCATTTTCTCTGATCTCGCTTTGTAAACCACTGATGTGAACGAAAACGTCTTCTGTTCCGTTGTTAGGAGTGATAAATCCGAAACCTTTTGATTCATTAAAGAATTTTACTGTACCTTCTTGCATTGTGTTTTTATTTGATATTGATTAAAAAATTTTTATTTTATTTTTCTGACGTTGACAGCTGCGAAACCTTTCGGTGTTTTCTCTTTCTCATAGCTCACCTTGTCTTTTTCAGTAATCGGTTCTAACATTTTGTTACTGTGTACAAATATAGTCTCTCTGGTTTCATCTTCCGTAATAAAACCGTAAGCTTTATCTGCAAAGAACAAAGATAATACACCTGTGTGTTCTTTTTGTTCTGTAATTGGTGTCGCGCCCAACAATATATCTTTTGAATTTATCTTCTTTCTCTTCTGTTGTTCAGGCGGAACGTCTGTAAAGTTACCAAACTCATCGAGATAAACCGTCATTTCTTCCAGACTTTTCCCTTTATCGTTATTTACTTTTCTCTCTTCCCTCTTTTCGAGTTTATCTTGCTTCTTTTTTGCTCTTTTTTGTTGTAATGCTTTCTTATTAAAAGTATCTGCCATGTATAGTTATGTGTTTTTTTTAAAGATTCACTAATTCCCTGCCATTCTTTACTGCTCCTTTTACAGACATCTTAAAGCCGATCAGCTTTTGGATATCATTGAGCTCGTCCTTCTGTTCCGCATCACAGAAAGAGATAGCAACTCCTTCTCTGCCGGCCCTTCCGGTACGACCGATGCGATGCACGTAAGTCTCCGGAACATTAGGCAATTCATAGTTCACTACATGAGGCAGTTCATCAATATCAATACCTCTCGCAGCAATATCCGTAGCTACCAGTACCCTGATGCGGGATTGCTTGAACTCATCCAGCACCCTTTGACGGGTATTCTGTGATTTGTCCCCATGGATAGCTGCAGATTTAATCCCCGCTTTACTTAATTGTTTCACCAGTTTATCCGCACCGTGTTTCGTACGTGTAAATACGAGCGAACGGCGAATGGCCCTGTCTTTCAATAAATGTATCAACAGGCCTGATTTCTCTTTTTTCTCTACAAAATAAACCGATTGCTCGACTCTTTGCGCAGTAGTAGATTGTGGCGTTACCGACACTTCTACAGGATTTTTCAGGATAGCCTGTGCAAATTTCATAATAGCTTTCGGCATGGTTGCGGAGAAGAAAAGCGTTTGCCTCTGCTCCGGTATTTTAGCAATGATCTTTTTAACATCATTGATAAATCCGAAATCCAACATATGATCTGCCTCATCCAATACCAGTATCTCTATAGCCGAAAGGCTTATGATACCTTGTTGCATCAGGTCCAGCAATCTTCCCGGTGTCGCAATCAGTACATCTACATTTTGCTTTAATGCAGCTACCTGCTTACCCTGGGGAACACCACCAAAAATAGCGAGTGATTTAATCCGAAGATACTTTGCGTAAGCAATACAATTTTCTTCTATCTGCAAAGCCAGCTCCCTGGTAGGAGTCACTACAAGGGCACGAATGCCTGAAGTACGTTTGCTTTCCTGTAATTTTTGTAAAATAGGCAGCGCAAAAGCAGCTGTTTTCCCGGTTCCGGTCTGGGCACAGCCCAAGAGGTCTTTACCTTCCAGAACAGGAGGAATAGCCTTGCTTTGTATCTCAGTAGCGGTCGTATAACCTACTTCTGATAAAGCACGTTGTATAGGATCTATTAAATTTAATTGTGTAAAATTCATAATTTTGTTTTCCAGTCGTTAGCCTAAAGGAAGGCATACCAAGACAAGTTGTTCAAAATAATACCTGATAAAAATATTTATCCTGCAATAAGATCACTTATCTGCGGTTTGCTATTCAAGGTTTTCTGCTTAGAGTAAATAAGAGAACGAACGATGCTCGAAAACTATTTACCAGATTGAAAAAACCCGGAAAATCATTCCTTTAAATTTTTTTGAAAACTTACCTTACTGATGGATACGACTTAGCGTAAAGCTACAATTCGAGCTTTCAGATGGCCGGTAAAATTTTCTTTTGATAAAATGTGTTTAAAAATTATATGGCAACTGAAAATCGAAAACTGAGAAAGAGAAAAATAAAAATTCTAAACTGTGCCAGAAAATGCGAAGGCAGGCGCCTATCAAATATTTGATAATGCAAAGATAGCGCTTTAAATTGAAAGAATTACTATTTATTTTATATTATTAACATTTACGCTTAAAATCATGTAGAGAAAATCGTCCGGCTAGCCTATAGACAGTACGTTAAAACTTCAGTAACAACAACATTAGAAGGATGATTTTAAATTTGAAGCATATGGAACAACATAATACAATTACCTTATACAGACCCGTCAACCAGGTAGAACTAGACCTCATCGAACAATCAGGCTGGAAAAAATTTCCACCGAGATTACCGGAGCAACCTATCTTCTACCCTGTCATGAATGAAGCTTATGCGATCCAGATCACCCGGGAATGGAATGTTCCGGCTTATGGGATTGGCTATGTGACTGCATTTGAGGTAGAAAAAGACTATTTACAACAATTCAAAATCGAAAATGTAGGGGCAGAAATGCATCATGAGCTCTGGGTACCGGCAGAGGAGCTGGCTACCTTCAACAGTAAGATCATCGGACCTATTCAAGTAATCCAAACCTATACAGAAAATGACTAAGCTTGTTTTACCCGGCTGCATTAAAACAGGTGCCCTTCCCCTGATCCTGTTGTTAACAGCAGGATCAGCTTTTGCACAGCAAAAATTACAGCTCAACCAGCAAGGGGAAGCCTGGGGCAATAGCCTGGACAGCCTGGTAAAAACCAGGCAATATGAACTGGTATCTGCCTTTGATACGGTATCCAAAAACCCTTTGCTTATTTACGCCCAGTACAGGAAAAACGGGCATTTCGGCATCCTGGACCTGAGCGGTACAGAAGTCACCCCGGCCATTTACCAGAGTATTCCCGGCCTGGACAGGGGCATTACGCCTAACCTCTTTGCTTACCCCCAAAATTATGTGGTGCAGGAAAACGGGAAGTACGGCTTGATAAGCAATACCGGGAAGGTCTTGCTGCCAGCCACCTACGAGCGCTTATACCAGCGTTCCAGGGATTCCCTGCACTACACGGTTACAGCAGGAGAGCAGGAATGGACCATTGACGCAAAAGGCCGTAAAGTGCTGCTCCCCCCGGAACCAGATCCCTGGGCACAAGCGACCGCAGAACGGGAACCGGAGCAGGTCCTTTCTGCAGATGGTAAGACCTATCAGCTTAGACATTACTGGACAGATCAAATAACTACAGTGCCTAACCTGGGCGCTGTAGTGCACAATTACGGTCAGACGGTTGTCTTCAAAAATGAGCTGGGCAAAACAGGCCTTTATGATGTTCATAAAAGAAAACTGGCTATACCCTTTGAGTATGACGAGATAGACCTGACCTATCCCGGTTATTACCGGGTGGGCAAAAGTAATCGTAAAGGCATAGCAGACAGTACCGGGAAAGTAGTCATCCCTTTAATCTATGAACACATCGGGTTCACTTCCGGCGGGATCAATGCCTATGCAGACCATAAATACACGATTTACGACCAGAAGATGCGCCTCCTTTCTGAGACTAAATTTGATGGCATTATGTACTCCGGGCAGAAGGGGATTATTGTCAAAAACGAGGGCAAATACGGGCTTATGAGCATAGATGGAAAAATACAATCCGCGATTGAATATGAAAGCATGGAGGTGCCGGAAGACCATGACCTGAAGTTTACCATCATTATTGCAAAAAAGAACGGTAAATACGGGGTGATGGATTTTGCAGGTAAGAGCTATACAGACTTTATCTATGACAAGATCGTACCGGAAAGCCTCGTATTCTCTGATAGCCGCTCGCTGGAGCCGGTCTTTAACGGTTATGCCAACCAGCCTAATTTATTTTACTATGTCCAGGTAAACGGGCAATGGGGATTGCTGGATAATGATTTTAAAACGATGATCGCACCCTCTTATGAATATTTCCTTGAAAGCTATGACCGGACGGTATTGTTTGCCAGGCAAAACGGGAAATGGGGCATGATAGAAACGAGCACCCAAAAGCCACTCATTCCATTGATCTATGACAGACCACTGGAATACAAAGCAGGTAATTACCAGGTGATGCAAGGTAATCAATATGGCCTGGTGAACCGGGAAGGTAAATACCTTGTACCCCTGCAAAGCAATACCATTGATGCGGAACTGATCTATAAAGGACTCTGGAAGCTGAGTAATTATAAAGAACGTAGTTTTTATTTTATCGATTACTCGGGCCGCAAAAGCCTCCCGGTATCCACAGTATCCCGGTGATGCTTTTATGTTTGATAGGAATCACTAACTTTGAAGGAATGAAAAGCTTTATCCTTTTAATATGCTTATGCTGCAGCCTGGCTGTTGTGGCGCAAGACAAAGCAGTACCCAAACCCCAACATGTGATCATCGTGGATGACAAGATCGTATCAGAAGAACGCCTGAATGAATATGCCGCCCAGGAATTGATCAAGAGTATGCAAAACGGGGTATCAGAAGCACAAAGAGCACAACTGGCCAAAAAGCTGGGGGATAAAATAGGAGAAGCACAGTTCATTCTTTTTATACAGCTCTATACCCCTGCACAAAGGGATAGTTTATTAGCGCAGCGCAAAAAGGAAGCACCCGGTTTACCGCCTGCAACAGCTAGCAGGAAAGATGAATTTAAGCTGAAGGTCAATGATGCGGCTGCCGACTTTAGTGTAACACTAACGAATGGTGAAACACTGAAGCTTTCTGAGCTGAAAGGAAAAGTCATCCTGCTCGACTTCTGGGCTACCTGGTGTGCTCCCTGCATTATGGAGTTTTACGATATTCACAACCATATCCTGCTTCCTCAAAAAAACAGTGATCTGGTCTTCTTGCCGGTAGCGATCGGAGAAGAGTTAGCGACCGTTCAAAATAAACTAAAGCAACTCAACAAAAAGGGCCTGGACTTCCATTCCGGGGTCGACACCGATCACCTGATATGGGACCAGTATGCCAGTGGCGCGATCCCAAAGAATTGCATTATTGATAAGAAAGGCATCATCAGGTTCACCTCAACCGGGAATACCGAAGAAAACTTCAACGCACTCAAAGCGATGATACAAAAGCTCCTGAACGAGTAGTCTTCGTCTTACTCCGTATTATGTTTAAAGCTGAAAAGAAAACGGCTCAGCACCTTGCTGCAATTGCTCAAAGAATGCAGGCAGGTCTTGAATTAATTCATGGCTGTGCATCAAGCCGGAAGCCTTAGTGTTGAGCAGGTGAGGCACCATGCCTGCTGCTACCCTGGCCGTGATGGCACCTTCACCATAACCCTGTAAAAAGGCTTCCGAAGTTTCCCCGGCATCATCACGGGCTATCACTTTCACGCCATAGACATCGCTGCCCAACTTCATCTTTTTCAACAGGCCCATCATCATGCGCTGCACCCTTTTGTTCCTGTAGATACGGGTAAGGCCTAAAGTACGCAATGCGGCTACCAGAGCGGTAAAGAAACGGTTATCAAATGCCAGTCTGGTACTTACACTTTTTAATCCTTTTATGTTTTTTAAAATATACTGGTCTGCAAAATCAAAAAGGTAAAATGTACGGCTGCCCGCTAAGGTTGTGGTCTTAGGATCGGTAAAACTCTTCACCCGTTTATCTATGCCTCCGGACTTAATCCTGTATTGCCGGTGTAAATGATCAAAGGTCCATTGGAAAGCCTGGTCACCATGCGCTTCTCCCAGGCCCAGTAAAATATAGATCTCCAAAGCAGAGGCATTGGGTAATTGTTGCAAGACATTTGCGGCCAGCAGGTTGGTGAGGCCGGGTGCCAGGCCCACACTGAACAGCATAGCCACACCCCGAGTCCTGGCCGCCTCATCTGTTGCTTCAAGATAAGCTAATACCTGCTGGCTGGCACTTATGTCCATATAATGTACCCCATGTGCCACACAAGCTTCTGGAATAGTACTATCGGGGATGTCCACACACATGATCAGTAAGGCTGCGCCTGTAAGGAAATCCGTATCCCTGGTGCGGGCGACATCAACCTGTATGATTTGCGTATCTTTATGGAGTGTTTCTTTGAGTCGGGCTAAAGGTCCCAACCTCCTTCCTGCAAGGGTGAGCTGGTATTGACTTGCAGCATCCAGGTGCTTCACTATAGCACTGCCTACAGCGCCCGAAGCGCCTATTATTATAATCCGGTCCTTCATCCTTTTTCTTTTGCCGCAAAGGTCTTTGTTTATGGGCCAAAGGATTTACAGGATTCGCGAAAGCTTTTACATTTTAATGAATAAAGAGTAGCTTTGTTTATACAAACAAAAAGATAGATATGAAAAATTTAATACTCGCTTTTGGCTGTCTCTTGCTGAGCAGCTTTGCCACGCAAGCCCAGGACAAACTCAAGCATCATGAAGTAGCAGTAGGCTACGGTTTCTTGAGTACCAGTACGATGATCAATATCTTTTCAGATGTTTTAGCCAGCGCCATCACCGGGGGCAATTATTCCAAAACAGACAATAACTGGAGCGGCAACTTAATCGCCTCTTATAAATTCACTCCTTCCAATAAGCTGGGCCTGGGACTCACCTATGCACATACCCGGAATACGGCAAACATCAACATTCATGATGTACCCAGCGGAAAGTCAACCACCAATTACCATACTATAGCTGCCGAGGTGCAGTACAACTATATCACCAAGCCTTACTTCAGGCTCTATTCTGTATTGGGTGCCGGTATCACCAGCTATACTGAAAAATATGAACCCAATGCAGGCAGCACAGAGAAGAATACGGCCGGTCATTTCAATTTCCAGTTAAGCCCGGTGGGCGTAAAGGTAGGTAACCGTATTGGTGCCATGGCAGAGCTGGGCTTTGGTTACAAGGGACTTTTCAATGCAGGATTATTTGTCAGAATTTAAACCCACATTTAGTTTTTTATGCATCCCGTTTTAAGAAATATACTGGCCCTGCTTGCCGGAATCATTGCAGGCAGCCTGATCAATGGTGCATTGATCAGCATCAGTGCACACATCATACCACCACCGGCAGGCGTAGATGTAACTACCGAAGCCGGGCTGAAGGCCGGCATACATTTATTTGAACCCCGGCATTTCATTTTTCCTTTCCTGGCACATGCTTTGGGCACCTTTTTCGGTGCCTGGATAACGGTACTGATTGCTGCCAACCGGAAAATGATGTGGGCCATGATCGTATCCTTACTATTCTTTATTGGCGGCGCAATGATGGTGTATAGTTTACCAGCCCCCATGTGGTTCAATATTACCGACCTGGTATTGGCTTATTTCCCGATGGGATATTTAGCTGCGCGCCTGGGAATGCGTAGAAGACCTTAATACAGTCATTGAACGTTTATTAAAAAAGCTGATAGATCTATTAAAAGAAGGCGACGGGCATCAGGGACTACTCCTGATGCCCGTTTTCGATTTTATGCCTGCAATTGATTGCCCGGTTCATTAAGGCAACCCGGCTTACAGGCAGCGTACTATTGAGCGGAAACATCTCTTTTTTTCCGGGCAATACCTACCGTCCCGATATACATCTGTCCTTCCCGGAACTCAGTGCGGCTTGTTTTCTTTGCCAAAGCAAGGAATAAAAAGATAAAAGGTAAAGACAATAAATAAATGGCAAAACGAATCACTTTAGGCAATGCTCCTTTCTTGAGCCATATAAATTTTGTCCGATTGACCCACAAGTCACATTTCTACTACAAAATTCCGGATAAATCATGAATTTCGATCTAAAAATGGCGCAAAATCAGTCATTTATACACGCTTAGTCACTAACTTATTAAAAAAATAGGCTTTTTTCGTTTAAATAAACTTACATTACTATTTTTGCAGATAGTAAAATAAAAACCAATGGCAAATACTGGAGACATCCGCAATGGGATGATATTGAAATTAGACGGCAACTTATACTCTGTAGTTGAGTTCGGGCAAAATAAAACCGCCCGTGCTGCTGCTAAGGTTTGGGCTAAATTAAAAGGTGTAGACAACAATCGCTCTATTGAGCATACCTGGAACTCAGGGGATACTATTTTCCCTGTAAGAGTGGAACGCCGCCCTTACCAGTTCTTGTATAAAGATGACAATGGTTTCAATTTAATGGACAACGAGTCTTTTGAACAAATTACTGTTGGAGAAAACATGATCGATCGTCCGGGCTTATATAAAGACGGCCAGGAGTGTTCTGTTTTGGTAAATACAGAAACAGAAATGCCGATGAGCGTAGAGCTTCCATCCTCAGTAGTGTTACGGGTTACTTATTCTGAACCTGGCCTTAGGGGAGACACAGCAACAAGGACCTTAAAACCGGCCACTTTAGAGACCGGCGCTACGGTGAATGTACCTTTGTTTGTTGACACCGATGAGTTGATCCGTATCAACACCACTACCGGTGAGTATATGGAGCGTGTAAAAGAATAATATTTCAACCTAAATTCAAAAATTAATTATATGGAGTTTAAGCAAATCCAGGAATTATTAAAAGCTGTAAATAAGTCTACGATCAGCGAATTATCTATAAAAGACGGCGATTTTGAGATCACCATCAAACAAGCGACTACAGAAGCTTTAGCTATGCCTGTAGCTCAATATGCTCCTGTAGCCACACAAATGGCTGCACCGGCACCTGCTGCTCCTGTTGCAGCTGCACCGGCAGCGGCGGCTCCTGCTGCAGCGCCAGCACCATCAGCTAATGAAAAAGTGATTAAATCTCCAATGATCGGTACCTTCTACCGATCATCAGGACCAGATAAACCTCCATTTGTATCGGTAGGAGATGAGATCAAGTCCGGTGATGTGGTATGTATCGTGGAAGCCATGAAATTGTTCAACGAAATTGAGAGTGAAGTTTCCGGCAGAATCGTAAAAGTATTGGTGGATGATGGTACTCCGGTAGAGTATGATCAACCATTATTTATCGTTGAATAAAATTAAATCTAAATGTGATAGCAATCTTAGGGTGCAAACTTTAAGCTTGTTGTCACATTTGTTATTATCATTTCCCTAATTTAAAGATAGGCCTAATGTTCAAAAAAATACTAATTGCTAATAGAGGAGAGATTGCACTGCGTGTGATACGTACTTGTCGTGAAATGGGTATCAAAACAGTTGCAGTATATTCTACCGCAGACAGAGATAGCTTACACGTACGCTTTGCAGATGAAGCAGTATGTATCGGTAAACCGCAAGGTACTTTTTCTTACTTAAACGTACAGGCGATCATGGCAGCTGCCGAGATCACCAATGCGGATGCCATCCACCCGGGCTACGGCTTCCTGGCAGAGAATGCCGAGTTTGCCGAGATCTGTGGCAAATACAATATTAAATTTATCGGGCCCACCCCGGATATGATCCGTAAAATGGGCGATAAGATCACGGCAAAAGAAACCATGATCGCTGCTAATGTACCCGTTGTTCCGGGTTCAGGCGGCTTACTGGGCAGTGTGGAAGAAGCGATACAATTAGCCAATGAAATGGGCTATCCCGTGATCCTTAAAGCTACCGCAGGTGGCGGTGGAAAGGGTATGCGCGTAGTATGGGCAGAGCACGAACTCGAGAAGAACTACAATACGGCTAAAACAGAAGCGGCCGCATCTTTCAAAAATGACGGTATCTATATGGAGAAATTCGTAGAAGAGCCCCGTCACATTGAGATCCAGGTTGCCGGTGACCAGTTTGGTACCGTATGTCACCTGAGTGAGCGCGACTGTTCTATACAGCGTCGTCACCAGAAGCTGGTAGAAGAAGCTCCTTCCCCGTTCATGACACCGGAACTGCGCCAGAAAATGGGCGAGGCAGCGATCAATGCGGCAAAAGCCATCAATTATGAAAGTGTAGGTACTATTGAATTCTTAGTAGACAAGCACCGTAACTTCTACTTCATGGAGATGAATACCCGTATCCAGGTAGAACATGGTGTTACCGAAGAGGTGACCAGCTTTGACCTGATCAAAGAACAGATCAAGATCGCAGCAGGAGAACCCATCAGCGGTAAAAACTATGAGCCGGTAATGTGTGCCATCGAATGCCGTATCAATGCAGAGGACCCTTACAACGATTTCCGTCCTAGTCCGGGTACCATTACTGTATTACATACTCCGGGCGGACATGGCGTACGTATCGATTCCCATATCTATGCAGGATATACCATCCCGCCGTTCTATGATTCCATGATCTCCAAAATTATCGCTGTGGCACAGACCCGTGAAGAAGCGATCAATACAATGGAGCGTGCATTGAGCGAATATGTGATCGAAGGCGTAAACACGACCATTCCTTTCCATCAGCAATTGATGAAAAACAAAGATTTCCGTGAAGGTAACTTCACTACTAAGTTTATTGAGACCTTCGAGTTGAAATAAACGGATACAATGCTTAATCTGATCGGGCTGAAGACGACTATCTTCAGCCCGATTTTTAATTAGCATATTATTGAACTAATTTAGCGTTCATAATTAGTGCAGTACATGAATAGCGGCCTGAATGTGCATGGAACCTTTGCACAGTATTTTAGTAAAGATGGCTTGAATCCCTGGCTATACCAGCTTTCCAAGACTATGGAAGCAGGCAATGTATGCCTGGACATCAACCAGCCATTTACAGAAGAAGAAAACGAGGTAAAACCGGATACGGGCCTGCTTGCGAAGCATCCGCTCGTAGGCGATGAACAGATGCAGCGGCCCTTCATCCTGTACAAAGAAAAATTATACCTGCATCGCTTCTTCCAGTATGAGCGTAAACTGGTGGCACAGATCAGGGCCATCATTGCAGCGGAAAATATTCAGGAAAGACAAGAACAGCTCCTCGCTCATCAGGCACTCATCCGTAAAGAGCTGTTCCCCGAAAATGAAGGGCTGCATACTACCGACTGGCAAAGGGTAGCCTGCATCAATGCATTTATCCACTCATTCAGCATTATCTCCGGCGGGCCGGGTACGGGAAAGACCACTACTGTGACCAAACTGCTGGCCTTACTGCTGGCCGATAATCCATCGCTGCACATCAGCATCTGCGCGCCTACCGGTAAAGCGGCGGCGAGACTGGAAGAGAGCATCAGCCAGGCCGAAAAGAACTTTTCGGGCGTAAACATTGACCCGGGTATTGTGCAGCAGATCACAGAGCTTCATGCTCAGACTATTCACAGCTTACTGGGCTATATCCCCAACAGCATTCACTTCCGGCACAATGAGCAGAATACCCTGGATACCGATGTGCTCATCGTAGATGAATGCTCCATGATCGACATTGCCCTGTTCTATAAATTATTCCAGGCCATAGATACCGGCCGCACCAGGGTAATTCTGCTGGGCGATAAGAACCAGCTGGCCTCCGTAGATGCCGGCTCGGTCTTCAGGGACCTCTGCAGCGATACGGCTGCTTTAAATACGTTTACACCCGAAAGAGCCGCATTCATCAACCAGTTTATAGACCGCGAGGCCTACCGGATCAAAGCAGCGGACCAGGCAACTGATTCCGGGCATCCTTTATTTCAACACATCATAGAACTGCAGACCAGCTACCGCTTCAGCAATGAAGCCGGTATCGGCAAGCTGAGTAAAGCGGTATTAAATAATGACACAGAACAGATCGCAGGCTTCCTGGAACACAAAGACCCGATCATCAATATACTGCCCCCCGAGGCGCTGCAAGACCAGTTATTACAGGCCAGTAAACTCCTGCTTGCCGAAGAGGGAGGCTATATAGGACTTACAGAGCCTGTAAGCGTATTGGCAGGCATCAACAACAGTACGGTACTCTGTGCCCTTAAAGAGGGGAAATATGGCGTGCATGCCATTAATAACTTCATCAGCCAGGAACTCTTTAAACCCTCGGCAAAATATTATCCTTATCAATTGATCATGGTCACCCAGAACCAGGCCAAAGAGGGCGTGTACAACGGGGATATGGGCATTGTGCTGGAGGATAAAGAAGAATTAAAGGTGTATTTCAGCAAGGCAGGTAATAGTTATCTATCCCTCAACCCGGCACAGATCATGGCCACAGAGACTGCTTTTGCCATGACCATTCATAAAAGCCAGGGTTCTGAGTTTAATGAAGTGCTGATCATACTTCCAGACAATAAGAATAACCAGTTATTGTCCCGGGAACTCTTGTACACAGCGATCACAAGGGCCAAAAAGAAAGTAAGTATCATCGGCACGCCTGAAGTGATCTTTGCCATTGCGGCAAAGTCTGTAAAACGGGTTTCCGGTATTGCCAATCATTTTAATGAAGCACCATGAGTATTGCGATATATACCTCTAATCATATTACCACCCTCGCCTCGGCAATGGTGGCAGCCATAAGTGACCAAAACACTTCTGTGTTTACACCCCGGTATATCATTACCCAGACTGAGGGTATGAACAACTGGCTCAAACACCAGGTGGCCACACAACTGGGCATTGCGGCCAACCTCGTCTTCCTCAACCCGGGAGCGATCATCGAACAGATCTTTATCGAACTTGGTGGCAGCTATGGCAATAAAATAAAACGCCAGCACCTGGACTGGCTGATCTTTGTCATCCTGGGGAAAGACAGTTTTAAAAACCAGTTCCCGATCCAGGCGAAATATTATACGGATGATGAGATGAAGCAATGGGAATTTGCCGTGAAGCTTACCGATCTCTTCGACCAGTACCAGATCTACAGGAGCGCTACCATCAGTCACTGGAACGAAATAGAAAATATTAATTCCTTAAAAGGGGATGAAAAATGGCAGGCTTATATCTGGCGTGCCCTTAAGCAGCATACCAATAATGAGGTCCTGGACATCACCGAAATTAAAAATTTCATTTTAGAAAAGCTGAAAGAGGCGCAAGCGCAGGAGCAATTACAACAATTCCTGCCGGAACTTGTCTTGTTTGGTATCTCTATCATCACACCGGTGCACCTGGAACTGTTTTTTGAACTGAGCCATTATATCCCGGTACAATGGTACCTCACTAACCCGGCACCGGATGATTACTGGATGGATGACCAGAATGAAAAAAGCATTTTCCTGGCTAAGGTAAAAGGCAAAAATGTGCATCACCTCAACCAGGGTAATGATCTTTTAACCAGCTGGGGAACGGTAGTGCAGAATACGTTTAAAATGCTCTTCCGCACAGAGGAGTTCATCAATGCCTTACAAGACCTGCCCAGCGTATTGCCTGATGCGACAAGCTTACTGGGGCAGATACAACAAGACATCTACTATAACCGGGTAGTGCCAGAAGGCTTTAGTAAAGCCCAACTGGAAGATGGTACGATAAGTGTACAGGAACATTACTCCATGCGCCGGGAAGTAGAAGGGGTCTATAACTATATCATGGATGCAGTGCAGCAGCAAAAGTTTGGAAAGCTTACCGAGCGTGATATCATCGTTATGGTAACCGACATCAATGCTTATGCGCCTTTCATCCGTGCGGTAATGGACAATGCTCCTTATAAATTCCAGTACAGTATTGCCGATGAGCATATCTCCAATGGGGATACGGTCATCAGTACTTTTATCGCCCTGCTGGAACTTAACGGCAGCCTTTTCAGCGCAGAATCGGTCTTGCAATTACTCAACTCAAAATACATCCGCCAAAAGTTCGGCATCCATAATGTATCGTTGATCAGGAATCTTGTACTGAAAGCAAACATCCGCTTCGGTATTGAAAATGATTATCAAAAAAATACGGATGATACTTATCTCGTAAGCTGGAAATATGGCCTGCAAAAGCTTATGTACGGCCTGTGTATGGACACGGAGGAGCAACTGAATTTCGGCAAACCTTTCTACCCGGTTGCCGCTGCAGATAATATTGCTGATATGCAGCAGATCATTGCACTCACGGCTTTCATAGAAGCCTTAAGCAGGATGCTGCAAGCCAGGAGTGGCGAAAAAACATTGAAAGAATGGAAAGAATATGTGGAACAGATCTTGTCCACCTTTATCTATGAAGAGGAGCAGGAAAAAGATGAAGAGCATGCAAAGATCATCAATAACCTGAACCAGAACGACCTGGTGGAATTACACACTGCAGGTTTAAAGATCAGCTACGAGGTCATCAGCCAGCGCTTCATCAATGCACTGAGCAATGAAAGCACGCAGAAGAATTTCCTGAACAGGGGCATTACCTTTTGCTCGCCCCTGCCCTTCAGGAGCATTCCCTTTAAAATAGTGGCCATACTCGGCCTCAATTACGATAAATTCCCAAGGACCGAGCAGCGGCTGGACTTCAACCTCATGAACAGGCAACCGCAGCCCGGTGACCGGAATATCAAAAACAATGATAAACATCTTTTCCTGGAGTCTATCTTATCGGCTTCTGCTGCATTATACTTAAGCTATATCGGCAGATCGGTGAAGAACAATAAGCAATTGCCACCTTCTATACTGATAGAAGAGTTGCTGGACTATATACAGTCCGGCACAGCATCGGAAGAGGTCCGCTCTGTGCTTATACAATCACATCCCTTGCATGCTTACAGTACAAAATACAATAAAACGCCGCAGGTCTTAAGCCCGAACTATATGATCCGTGCGCAGGCGAATTGGCCTTTACAAATAGTCAGCAACAGTCGCGAACTGGCCTTAAGTGAATATGACCTCAACAGTGTCTGGAAATATTTCGATAAATCTATAGAGTATTATTACACCCAGGTCCTGCAGGTCTATTTTGAACAGGAGCTTACAGAAATAGAAGCTACAGAAAATTTCCTGCTGGACAAGTACGGGGAGCGCATCGTTCAGAACAGGTTGATACAAGCCAAGCTGGAACAGCAGGAAGCTGCGACCCGCTCCAGGCTGTACCTGAATGCGGAACTGCCCCTGAAGAACATAGGCGAAACGGTATTACAACAGTATGACGCGCTCACTACCCCTATGTATGAAAGCCTGCTCAGCCATGCAGCGAGTGTGCCCGGGCCACAAGCTTTAGCCATCAGCTACCGGTACAGGGATTGTCTTTTCAGAGGCACTGTCCGTAATATTTTTGCGGAGCAAATGCTCGACTTTGACTGGAACGGGAAGCTAAGCGCCCCATCAAAATTGTATTTCCAATATCTTTTTGCCAGGGCAAGCGGTGCTGCAATTAAAGCAGCGCATATCATTGATGCCGGTGGCACTGTAAGAAGTACCCGGCAACTGCAGCAGCAAGAAGCGATCAACATTTTAAACCGCTTGCTGGACCTTTTTATGGACAACAGGGAAAAGCCCTGCGTGTACAGCATTTATTATTATGATCCTAAGATCACTAAAGAGAACTATATCGAAAAATTAAATAAAGTCTTTAAAGATAAGCCTTACAACAGGTACCTGGGTCATGCCCTGCAAACCCTGGACCAGGAGCTTATGGATGCAACATTTGAAGCCATGCAGGATTGTATTAACGAAATATTTCTGAACGGATATGAGCAATAATACTACCCTGCCCTTTGATGTACGCACGGTGCCCCTGGCGGGCAAAAATCTTGTGGAAGCCAGTGCCGGAACAGGTAAAACCTATTCTATAGGCATCCTCGTGTTAAGGATGATCATAGAAAAAGATATTTCTATAGAAAACCAGCTCATCGTTACTTATACAAATTTTGCGGTTGCAGAATTACAGGAACGTATCCGGGCATTCATTAAGGCCGCTTATCATGCGGCGACGGGCAGGCCCTGTCCTGATCCGCTCATCAGCGCACTGATCGAAAATGCACCGGATCAGGCAGGACTGAAAGACCGGCTGCGGGCCGCACTGCTCCTGCTGGACGAAGCGCCTATACTTACGATTCACGGCTTCTGCCAGCAAATGCTGTATGAATTTGCCTTTGAGACCGGGCAACCGTTCCAGCTGGAATTGCAAACTAATGTGGATGAATTTATCGATAATACCATCCATGCTTTCTGGCGCAGTGAATTAAGCCTGCTGCCTGTAAATATGCTGGAGATCAAAGACCTGGAAGCCTTAAGCAAAATGCTCAAAGACTTATTGATAAAGGGTCTTGCAGGCTCCTGGTTTGTTGGAAATAGTGTTATCGGGGAGCAACTGGAGCTGGATTATTATTGGGAGGCAAGGCAACAATTACAATCCGGCATTGCGGCACAAAAAGAAACGATCCTGGCTTATCCCCTGCAACACCGGGAGGAACTTTTGGCAGACCTGGCGCAGGCCGGGAAAGCCGCGGAGCGGGCATTTGCAGATAAAATAAGCCATCCTGAAGAAATGTTTGCGCAGGCCTTCAAAGGACTGACGGATAAAAAAGGGCCAGCTTATTTAAGCAAATTAAAATCTCCTTACTGGGAGCTTTTCAAAGTATACCTGGCATTGAAAGAAGACCTGGTGCAACAAACGCACCTGGTCACCGATGTATTATTGTTACGGGCACAAAGGGATTACCTTCCTTTATTAAAAGAAAAGATCAGGCAAAGCAATGTGCTTACTTTTGATGCCATGATCCTCAACCTGCACAAGGCTATTGTTATTGATAATAACGAGACGCTCTGTGCATTGATCCGGGAGAAATATAAAGCAGTATTCATTGATGAGTTCCAGGATACGGACCACATACAATTCCAGTTATTCAAAAAATTATTTGTTGAGCAGCCGGATGAAAATGAAGGAACGCTTTTCCTGATCGGGGATCCCAAGCAAAGCATTTATGCGTTCAGGAATGCAGATGTAGCCAGTTACCTCTATGCCAGCACCCTGGTGAATAACAAGTACAGCATGAATACTAATTTCCGTTCCTCGAAAGATATGATCCATGCAGCCAATCATTTTTTCAATGCTGCCGGAGATGCGGCTTTTGGCTATGATGCAGCGGATACGCAGAAAATCATGTACCATACCGTGCTGGCACAGCATGAAACCCGTAAGCTATTAAAAGACGGAGTGGTACAGGAAGAGGCCCTCTTTTTCGCCCCCTGTAAAAATGAACAGCATGCTTTTGAAGCCATTTGTGACGAGGTGGCTGCATTGCTCAACCCTGCGAACGGCTACCAGTTACAGGCCGATGAAGATACGGCACCCAGGGCGATACGACCAGAGGATATTGCTATCCTCGTACGGCAGGGAAAATTCGGCAGAAGCATCAAACAACAATTACAGCAACTGGACATCCCGGCGGTGAATATTGATGATTCCAGGGTATTGGATACGAAGGAAGCACAGGACCTGTCCCTGATCTTACAGGCGATGATACAGCCGGATATCAGGAACGTGAAGTCGGCACTGTACCTAACCTTCCTGAACGACCTGTATATGGATACTTCGGGTACAGCGATTGATCTCTTTACGATTGATGATGTGGGCCTGCTTGCTTTATTCGGTGAATACCATCAATTGATGATGGAGCAGAAAACGTTCCAGGCGCTGATGAAACTGTTCAGTGACTTCAACCTGCAGCAGCAGTTTTCAAAAAAATTCGGCAAACAAAGGAGCTTATCCAATATTATGCAATTGGCAGAACTGCTGCACCAGCAGCAATACAGGAAGGCTTTAAATGCCGATGAGCTCTGGGTATGGCTCCGGCAGTCCATAGGGGCTAAAGTCGAAGGAGATGAGTTCACGCTGCAGATAGAAAGTGATGAACATGCGGTGCATATATTGACCCTGCATAAGAGTAAAGGCCTGGAATATCCTATTGTTTTTGTGTATGGAGTACATACGCAGCCCGATATCAAGGATCATCAGTTAAACACCCTTAAAACGGGCAATGGCAGCAGGATACTAAAGTTGAAGCCTGATCTTACAGAGGCCGAGCAGGAGCAATTACTCAAAAATGAGGACCAGGAGTTAAGACGATTGATCTATGTAGCGATCACCAGGGCGGCCTACAGGTGTTATATTTATTATTCTACCAGTAATTTTGCAGGAAAACCGCTGCACCAGTTAATGCAGACCATTCCGGAGCACAGCGGCATTGTCACAGAATACAATACTACAGCGAGCATTGCCCGGTACCGGAAAGAAAATACAGAGAAGATCACGCCAATAAGCTTGAACCAGAAACTAGCGGAGCAAAGCCGCTCCAACTGGGGTTTATTCAGTTATTCGGCATTAAGTATCAAACATGAATTTGAGCCCAAGCCTTATTCCAGCGAGTTAAAAAGCTACGATCAGTTTATTTTTAATCAACTGGAAAGGGGCGCTGATATAGGTACCAAGCTTCATGAATTATTTGAAGTGATCGATTTCCAGAAAGATTATATGCAGCCGCAACTGGACTATTTTTCTAATAAACTACTCCGGTCTTTTGATAAAACGGAGCAGGGAAAAGAGGTAGACAATGCGCCTATGATCGCGCAGATGCTGCAGCATGTCCTTCAGGCAAAGATCAGTGTACATGATGCGGCATTTTCTCTGAAAGATATCCCGGTAGCTAAACGCTTAAATGAACTGGAGTTTATGTTTCCCCTGCAGCAAGAGCAATCGGCCGGTAAGCTGCTACAATTATTACAGCATTACGATACCGGTATACAGGACAAGTATCACCAGTTGAATGGTATGATGACCGGTTTTATCGATCTGCTGTTTGAGCACGAAGGCAGATTCTATATCCTGGACTGGAAGTCCAACTACCTGGGCTTTGAGCTAAAGGACTATGAAGGAGAACAGCTGAAGCAGGCCATGCACCATAGCCAGTACACCCTGCAATACCTGATCTATACGGTTGCCGTGCATAAATTCCTCAAGCAAAGAATGGGCGATAGCTATGATTATGAGCAACACTTCGGGGGTATCATTTATGTCTTCCTGCGCGGAGCACGTTCCGGGCAGGAGTCCGGCATCTTTACCGACAGGCCGGATAAGGCATTTATAGAAGCCCTGGAAAAAGTATTGATGGAAAGGATATAAAGAATACAATCCCGGAAGTGGATCACCTTTGCCCTATTGAGCCGGGGCTGAATAGGACAGTGAAGTTAAACCGGTATTTAGTTATGCTTATTTACCGGCCAGGAAGCAAAAAAACTGCCCGGATAATTTTTCAATGTCTTCTTTACGGGCCAGTGCATTGATCCAGCGTTCCGGGATGGCTTCAAGGCCATAATATAAGGCTGCAAGGCCTCCCGTAACAGCACCTGTAGTATCTGTATCCTCCCCGAGATTAACAGCATTCAACACAGTTGCTTCAAAACCGGAACTGGTCAGCAAACACCAAATGGAAGCTTCAAGGGTACTGATCACATATCCATTGCTTCTTATAACTCCGATTTTCCTTTCGTAAATATTATCCTGAAGCAAGCGCGACAAAACATTAAGTTCTCTTTCCGGCATATTTTGTGTCGCAAAAAAAGCACTGATCTCTTCTTTAAGGCCATGATAGATATCCGGTAACTTTTCGCCAAGAAGTATCCTCCGGGCAAATTCAAGATAGTAAAAACAGGCATTCACCGAGCGGATGTGTGCATGTGTAATAGAAGACACCTCTCTTATGATACGATAGCGTTCAGCAATGTCCCTGTCTTTTATATAGAAGAGCAATGGCAAAATACGCATTAAAGATCCATTGCCATTATCTCCTTCATCAGTACCACCACAAAGCTCCGGTTTTAGTCCCTGCTTTACCCGCCACAAAGCCTGGCTGGTGCCTATACCAATATCAAATACCACACCGCGAGGTGTCCAATATCCATTGTATGCCCATGCTGCAAATGTATCGGCGATATGCTGCAGGTCATAGCCTTTACTTAATGATTCTGCCAGGCAGAAAGTCATCGAACTATCATCCGACCAGGTGCCCGGAGCCAGGTTATAGGTACCATAACCGCTCATCTCCTTCACCGGGTTCATGGCAATGCTTTGCCTGCTTTTAAACTCCACAGGTACACCCAGTGCATCACCTGTAGCCACACCAAACAGGGCTGCTTTTATTTTGTCTAAATGAATATTTTTCATCTTACTTCTGATTCATGGTTTTGATCTGCTAAAAAGATAAGCGCTCTTGTACGCTTTGTACCAATTCAAAATGTTCACGGTCATAACATACAAACATTACTTTTAAAGGAACAGCAGGTCTTTCTTTTAAAAATGCAACAACAGTTCTTAGCGCAATCTCTGCAGCTTCCTGCTTTGGAAAGCCATAGATACCGGTACTGATATTCGGAAATGAAACAGAGCGGCAATCCAGTGCTACGGCTAATTTTAAGGAGTTGAGATAAGCGGCTTCTAATAATTCCGCTTCACCTTTGCTGCCTCCATTCCATACCGGGCCAACGGTATGTATTACGTATTTTGCCGGTAGATTTCCTGCAGTTGTATCTACTGCTGATCCGACTTTAGCGGAACCCTGTCGTGCTCTTATTGCTCTGCACTCCTCCAGTATAGCCGACCCGCCGGCCCTGTGGATTGCGCCATCAACACCGCTACCGCCCAGCAAAGAGGTATTTGCAGCGTTTACAATCGCATCTGCAGATATCTTTGTTATATCACCTTGCACTACTTCTATGCTGTATTTCATCAATAAGCTTTTTATTAGGCACTCAAAATTTAATCATTGAGTTGTTAGCAAATCGTGTAAAAATCCATTGTGCTTATTCTATCTCTCTGGCTTTTTGTATTGTTGCTTCAATATGCGCTGTCCTTATTCCGGGAACAAATTGTTCCCTCGGTGTGCCGTTTATATGATATAAACGTTCGGTCGGAAACTGGAAACCTATTTTAGTTTCCGTGAGTTGAAAATTTGAAATAGCACCAATCAGTCCGGCCATTTTTGTGCCGATAATTTTTGCACGCTGCATGCCATCAAAACCAATAGCAATGCCCTCTCCCATACTTCCTGTCCAATGCCCTACAAGCAGGTAAACATTGCCTGTGTATATTTCCTTTCTTGGTGTTACATATTCCACCCAATGTCTTTTGGTTTGATATTCCTTCTCATCAAACTCGTGCATTTGATAAGGAAGCTGCTTATCTGTAAACCTTCCCATTATGGCCCTGGCAACCGTTGAATTACCACCTCCCGGTGTTTCGGTGAGATCAATAATTAAATTCCTGTATTGAAATAAACTGTCGAGCGTTTGATCAAATGCAGCAATCAGGTCATTTTTTCCAAGGGAATTGTTGATCTTAATATAAGCAGTGTTTTTATGCAATACTTTACTGTATAAGAGTTCCCCACTATTACCATAAGTAACCGGGGCAAACACCTTTTCTTTTCCCTCCCCGATCACCGTAATTTCCCTTTCAGTATCGTGCGTTCCTGCAAACAGCATATCTAATGCATATTGATACATTTCCGGGTTCGGACCGGTGGTGAATCTGGGTAGAAATTTTTTCAATTGCGGCTCTATAGGTTTCCCGTTGAACAATGTCACTTCCATACCTATCTTCAAGCCTGAGAGATCAGCGCCAAAACCTTTTCTCAGATCTTTGATGATATATTTATTATTCACCTTTTCAACATACAGGTCAGCACCGGAAGGAATCAACCTGTTGGATGAATTTAAGTTGGTATTTAAGGAGGAATGCCCGTTATGCAATTCATTTAATACCTGTTCCAGCAAGCCTATAAAGGCGGAGTCAGTCCTGATCTTTTCGGCTTGCGGTTCATAAATTTCCCGGACTTTATTCCAATCAATTTTTTGTTGTTCCAGATAGGCATAATGGTGATTGATATCTGTCCAAAATTCAACAAAGTCTTTCTGGTATTTACTTTGAGCAAAGCCATCCTTGCCTGCGAATAGTAAAAAAAAGAATATTAATGATTTTAAAAATTTTGTATTCATCATCGAGTTGGGTAGTAAACTAATGGCTAATAATTTTAGACTGGATTTTTTAAGATGGCCTGTATTTAAAACAACAGCTTCAGCGTATCAGGGTCATTGCCTTTCAATAAAAAATCCCTGGCTTCCATAAGCGCAAATCCAAGCAGGTTCTCTCCGCGCCAGGTATCCGGGTGCAGCGCCTGAGGACTGTCCTGCGGCAGGCCTATGCCCCAAACCGGGTCTACGGGGCTGGCTTCAACAATAACACGGTCTCCTGTGCCTGTAAGATAAGTACCCGGCACTTTATTTTGTGCAAACTTATGTATAGTACCCTGAAGGACGATTTCAAATTTATGTTCATTCCAGCGTATATCATCATAGCCCTTTACCGCCCTGCCCAAAGCTTTAACTTCTGCGGGTTTAGTGCAGGCAATGATTTGTTTAAAAACATCCTGGTCTCCGAACAGTAAGGCCTTTTGCGCCATCATCCAATGCTCTGCTGTTTTATACACAACGCCATCTACGGTAAATACTGAAGGATACCATTGGCTGAAGACAAATTTTCCCACTTCCTCGCCTGCCGGTGCCGTATGCCCCCAGAAAAATATATACTTTGGCTCTAAGCCTTCCCTGATGGCACTTTTAAGCCATTCAATATGATAATGATGTTTCATGTTAATTAAGCTTTTATTCTTTCCCTGATCTCTGCCAGGCTTTGGTCCACCAGGAGTTTACCATCCCGGAATACTTCTTTTAATGCACCCGTCTGTTCTTCCTCCCAGCTCACCTGGTCTCTTAATTGGTAAGTATTATGTTCCAGTACTACTTTCATCAAGCCTTTGGCTGATTTTTTAGTACCATCATCCGTCACCGGGTCTTTAAAAATAGGGCGGCCCGCTCCATTCACTTCCCCATAGGTCGCTTTCATCGCGAACCCAAAGGTATCCCTGGTATTGTATTGATAGGTAAAGGAACCGATCCCTAATACCACATTCGTGGAAGCAAACCCATTTTGCTTTAATCCTTCACAAATGGCTCTTGCCCTTTCCAGGGTAATGCTATCCCCGTAAATAGCCCCTATATGCGGGTCCAGCTCTTTATAGCCTTTATCATTTACCTTTCCTCCGAATACCTCCCAAAGTAGCTGTACCACTCCTTTTCGTTCATATTCGTTCTCCCCTTCCGGATCGCCACACAGGATCAGTACCGGGTCGCCGCTATCCGGCCGGATGACCAGTTTCCCGTTCCTTGCCAGGATCTCCTCTTTCAAAGCAGGCAGGTACTGGGTCAACACTTTCCAGAGATCCCAGGTATCTGAAACCACGGAAACAATACCATCAGGATAAACTTCGGTGATCAATCTTTTAAACGTACCCTGTTCATCTTCTATCGTACCCATGCTCATCACGGAATGCTCTGTGGCAGGCACAGAACCTCCGACCAGCTCCTTCGTCGCATCTGCCCGGTAATACTGTTCCAGGCACTCTATCGCAGGCACCGTATCTGTCCCGGTAAAGCTTAAGAGATGGCCCATACCGGAGACCAGGGCTGCCTCGATACCGCCCATACCGCGCATAGAGAAGTCATGCCCCTGCCAGTCTACAAACTCCGGTGCAGATGAAGTTGCAGCCGCATACTCGTCCAGTAATTTGCGATAACTCTTCGCAATGGTAGCCGATGTGCAGGGTAGCCAGATCACGTTGGACAATAAGGTTTCAAAATAATTGGTCAGCCAGAAGAACTCCGGCAGCGTATTATACATGGTGAACATAGGCACACGCATCGGTACTGAAACGCCTTCGGGCAGTGCTTTGATCACCATCGGGATATATCCCAGATCATGTAAAGCCGCAATATGGTCCGTACCTATTTCATTAGGGCCGAGATAATGGTCCATCCTTCTTTTGTAAGCCGCAAGCACGGCTTCTTTAGGCTGGCTGAAAAAGTAGTGCTCAAAATCTTCCAGGATATATTTCTTGATGAAGTATTGCAAGCCGAAGAATACCACCTCATCAATGCCGGGCATACGGCTTTTACGCGGTGTCCAGTTGGAATAGACTAAGGTAGTGCCTTGAGGATACTGTCTTCTGTGGTCCAGTTTGTAACCATCGGTCAATAATAGCGGATTCATATATTTCAATGTTTTGTTTGTGATTAATTTCTTCCTGTTTCTTCGGGATATAATCTGGTCAAAGGATCACTCTGGTAAAACCTTTTAGTAGCCACATTCATGATAGAGGCCTTACCTGTATAAGCCGCTCCGGTATCCATATTCCAGACATTACAGGCATTCATCGGGGTATCTCTCCCAAAAAATAAAGTAGGTGTATGGCCTATAAATATCTCATGATACAATTTCAATTTCCTGGGAAATAGTCTTTCATCTTTAAGTACTCTTCGATGCATGGTCATCGCATTTTCCCATAAAGTCCGGTCCCAGTTTATCTTTTTACCGGTAAATTCCGGCTCCGGTCCGTCACTGGTAGTGAAGCCTGCATGGATAAACAGGTTATTGGCACCATCTACATAATAATTGAGTAATCGTTCAAAGAACAAAATATGTTCCCTTTTTTGCGCTGAAGGCATGAGGTAATAGCTTGCCTTTGTACCTCTTCCTCCATGCCTTAGCCAGACCTCATCTTCTGCTCCATGCAATAACCAGTTGTAGCAGCGTACATCATGGTTCCCTTTGATAAAGATGCATTCATATTGCTGCTCCAGCTCCAGGAGCCGGCTGACCAATGCTGCCGAATCACTCCAGCCATCTACATAATCGCCCAGGAAGATCAATATATCATCCTCTTTGATTGGTGCCCGTTCTAGTAATTGCTCCAATCCTTTCAAACCGCCATGCAGATCCCCGATTACCCATTTATCCTTCATAACTGATATATTGAGCCGGCACCTCTTCGGTTAACCAGACTTTATTTTCTGAAAGATAAAAAATAAAACCTTTCTCTTGCATAGTCGCCGCATCAACCTGCAACACTACCGGTATGCCATGTCGTGTACCCACATTCCGCGCAGTATCCATCTCATGGCTCAAGTGTACATGCAGGCGGTTCTGCTTTTGCAGTCCCTGCTTCAGAATAGAAGCCAGGAAACGCTTTGCCGTACCATGGTACAAAACAGCAGGCGGCACTTCCGGCTCCAGGCCTGCATCTATCCTGATGCTGTGGCCCTGGTTGGCCCTGATCTTATTGCGGACCGTATCTATAGCAAACCGCTGTTTGTCATTCTGAGCCACCAATTGTGCCAGGTCATCCCGGTCCAGTAAAACATTTTTAGCGGCACATTTTGCCAGTAACAGATCAATATCTGCCCAGCCTTGCTCATCCAGCACCAGGTCTATCGATCCAGGGTGATGGCGCAATACATAACTCAGGTATTTACTGATGCCTTTTAAGGCTTTATCATTTTTCATGTTCCCCTGCTTTATCGTGCTGCCACACAGATTCAAAAGCCTGTATGTTAGCACCATCTTTTGACCGGTCATAAACGGCAAAGACAATTGTTTTAAATACATTGCTAAAGTGGCTATGGATCACTTCCCCGAAATACCGGGCCACCTCTGCCGGATCATTCCGGAACACGCCACAACCCCATGCGCCCAGGATCAAGCTGTCGCATTGATGCGCACAGGCAACCGCCAAAACCTGCGCCATCCTTTCTTTAAACACCTGCGGCAGTAAAGCCAGTTCCTCCTTCCTGTTGTTTTGCTCTATCGCTCCCCTGTTGGGTGCGGGAGAGGTGATCACATCAGCAATCAGCAGCTCAGGAAGCAAGTCTCCTTCATCATCAAACCAGAAAACAGTTTCGGGGCTGTAGATCAAATGATCAGAATAAAGCAAGGTAGACCGGGAGTGGTTATAAGTGTACATGCTCATATCTTTGGACAAGGCTGCATATAGGCTGGAAGACCTTGCCAGGGACTCTTCCTGGGCCGATGCGCCGCCTAAGAAGCCACCACCGGGATTCTTGGCTGATGCAAAATTGAGGATAGCCGTCCGGGCAGCAGGATCCATTTTAGACAAAGCTTCAATGGTCGTTGTATTCCATACTTCTATTTTTGTATCGAAGCTTGCTTTATTTAAAGCCAGCACTTTATTTTTCAGGTCCGCCATTTCCCCGGGATCATAGGTCCGGGTCTGTGTCACACTTTTTTCTATTTTATCTTTTACGTTTACCCTACCGCCATCTGCTGTCGTATAGTAACCGTTTTCGATGATGGCCAGGCTACGCCTGGCGATTTCTGTTCTTCCGCTTTTATTGTTCATGGTTTACTGTTTTTGTTATGTCCAGCCTGATCTGTACCAGGCCCTCTTCCCCGATATCTTTAAAGGAATCTGTAGTGTACAGGGTGTCAAACCAGGGCCGCAATACCTCCAGTCCTTTGCTGAAGATACCATGGCTGACGGCAATGTTCAGGCGACCGATACCTTTCTCTTTTAAGGATTGGGCCAGCCCGGTGAAGGTGCCGCCACCATCGCAGATATCGTCTACGATAAGCCCCTGCTTCCCGCTCAGATCATCGGCATAGACGGTAAATGATTTCAATTTCCCGGTAGCCACATCTCTCACCTTACTGCATTCTATAACAGGTATCCCACCCAGGGATTCGGAGAGTTTATAGATCTTCTTTAAAGCACCTCCGTCCGGGGAGATGAGTACCAGGTTTTCGCGACCCATCTGCGCAATCACTTGCTCTATAAAATCATAATTATAAACCACGCTGACTTTGTTCAGTAAAGCCGGTGTTACTTCCGAATGCGGATCAAATACATAGATCCTGTCCAGCTCCAGGGAATTAATGATATCTGCATTTACCTTTACGGACAGCGGCTCTCCGGCCACCATTAAGCGATCTTGCCTTGCGGCCGGGAAATAGGGAATGAAGGCAGAAATATGTTTTACCTGCATACGCTTCAGGGCATCTACAGCCAGCACCAGGAAACCGATGTCTTCAAAACTGCGGATACGTGTCGTAATGATCAGCGGCTGATGGATATCCAGGTCTGCCTGTATCTTTATATGAGGCTCTCCGCCTGAGAATACAAATTTTTCACAGGTAACAATATTGCCTTTAACCGGGCTGAATTGTGTATCGAGGTTGAGTACATTCATTTTATTTGTGTAATTTATACACAAACTTAAAACGATAAAATGAAAGCACCAAATACTTTGTGTACTTTTTACAATAAGCTAACATCAAAGTGGAATCCGTCTTTGACTAGCTGGTGGTATTTTTGTTTATTGAAGCGGAAGAGTTTAGCCGGCCGGCCGGTAGCTGCAGCCTGCATTTTCCCGGTCTCTTCGATGAAGCCAAAGCTGAGTATCTTCTTCCTGAAGTTGCGCCGGTCGATGGTTTTGTCCAGCAAGGTGCTGTAGAGGTGCTCAAGTTCAGAGAAAGCGAACTCTTTGGGCAATAGATCGAAGCCTATGGGCTGGTAGCTGAGTTTGGCGCTCAGCCTTTGCTGTGCCGCCCGGAGAATAATTTTGTGGTCATAGCCCAGATCCGGGAGCTCATCTATCGCAAACCATTGTGCATCGGAAGCATCAGAGTCTGCCTTAAGCTTAAATCCTTTGGGATTCACTATCGAAAAGTAAGCAACTGAAACCACGCGGAAGCGGGGATCACGGCCTACATCATCACCGAAGGTATATAATTGCTCCATGTAATCGACCTTAACCCCTGCTTCTTCCGCCAGCTCCCGCTTCACGGCATCAGACAGGCTTTCCTCATCTTTTACAAAGCCGCCTACCAGCACCCATTTACCTTTCATGATGCCATATTTTTGCTGTACCAGCAAGACATGCAATTTTTGTTGCTGGTAGCCAAAAACTACGGCATCTACGGCAAGCTTGATATGTTGGACGGGCCTCATGGATCTATGTGTATAATGAACGCAAATATAAAGTAATTCTGCCTTATGCTTCCCGGCCCGGCTGCAACTTTTCTTTAAAGCTCTCCGCAAATATTTTCTGATCGGCTTTTACCTGTTCAATATTGGTAGGCAGGATGTAATGGGCCAGCTCTTTACCTGCTTCATCTAAAAAGATCACCAATTGTTCTTCATCTTTGTTTACCATTTCTTCAAACATAGACCACATGGATACATCACGGTTACCGATCAATTCAAAGAAAGCTTTTGCCTGGATTTCTATCGTTTTCATGCTGCAATATTACTTTATTCCCGGACACGGGACCTGAAATTGAAATCAAAAAATTTAAGATCGAAGGGCACATTCAGGTTGATGTAGACGACCCCGTTATCTTTCAGGTTTTTGCTCATGGCTTTGCCGTTCTGGTTCAGGCCGAATTGCCCTTCAAACATCACATTGATATAATGAAGTCCTACCCCGATCTTAGGGGTCGCATACACATATGATTTCTGAAAATCGGTGCTATACTGCAAGCCTGCTCCAAGCCTGATCACCAGCATGGCATGGGCAATCACATCTGCTTTGGCCGTCATCTGCCCTTTGGGCTGAAACCTGTTATTGGGAATAAAACCTACTGTACCGGAATATAAAAGTCCGGCAATACCTCCGGGACTACCGCTGTGTACGGCACGGGTATAGCCCACATCCATCCCGAAACGATTGAGCACGGTATTTACGGTGAACAGGTTTTCATAGGCAATGGAAGTATTATTTTTCTTCTGGGCCAATGCCTTCTCCGGCCCGGAAACACCGATCAACAGGCTGCAAAGCAGGACTATTGCTGTCTTCCATTTATTTGTTCTTCCTGATGAACTCATCTATATATTTATTATAAAGACTCCCGGTGAGCCCGTTTTCGGAAAGTTTATAAAAGCCTTGCAAATGTCCGCCGTCGAAGTCTACTATTTCAAAGGAGTCTCTTACCGCCGGTTTCAGGCGGCAGATATTGTCTTTACTGCCGTTAAATATTAAGCCTTTTCCCGGGCTAAGCATTGCCACATATGGATCATACGCCGCATCATTCATGGGCGCTTTTAGTGATTTATGCTTGGACTTATTAATGGTGTTCAGGGCATGATCGATAGAATTGACAAAGCCATCGTAAACAAAAAGCTGTTGCTCCAGGCTATCGGTACCCATAAAGACGGTAGTTATAATGGTGCCCATGGATAGGCCCATGAAGACATATTGACGGCCGGGATTTTGCTTTTTATAAAAATTATAGACGGCCCTCAGGTCATCTACATATTCATCATGAAAGAGCAAATTGGTATCAGTGGCAAAGCTGCTGCTACCGCCAAAACCCCTGTAATCATACATGGCTACATCATAGCCCAGGTCATACAAGGTAGCACCGTTCAGGATGAAATTGCCCATATTACCATAATCCCCGTTAGAGATAATGACGGTGATATTTTTACGGTTGATCACGGGTTGCAGGTACCAGGAATTCAGGCTGGTGACAGAGTCGGCTTTGATCTTATATTCTTTATAGTTCAGGTTCAGGCTTTCGGGTGTTTGCTCATAAGTAGTTTTGGGCTTTAGTGCAAATGCCTGCTGGAGATTAAAAATGAACAATACCGTTAAAAGAATCCTCAATATACTATGCATCACGCTGTTTTTTTCAGCCCTAAGTTACGGAAATCCCGGCAATAGACTTAAAGCACATACAGGCTTAGCAATTTTTTAAATAAAAAAGTTAGAAAAGCTAAATATAGCTTATAATGAGTAGTTTACGAGGCGGGAAATCATTGTCGGTAACGATTTAGTAATGGTGCTTATTGCATTCATTTTCTTTCGATTTCCTTGTAAATCAGTAGCAAATATAAAAAAAATATGGGTCGGTTCGACCCTTTTTTATATCTTTTTATATAGGCTCCGTAATAGCGTTTTTATACGTATTTAGAAAAAATTTTACCTGACTTCGGCATATCTCATGGGATTAATTCACAGTTAAGGGTAACATTTGTATTTGGATAAATACAGCCTGATAAAACGAGTGTAGCTATGAGACATCCCTTACAAACCATCGTTGCCGAAATTCAAAGGCAGGAAAGAAAATTATCTGCCGAAGCGTCCAGCTTTATTGATGAGGCTTATAGAATGACTATCTATCTTCAGGAATTATTGCGTGCCGTGAAAGAAGACGTGTTGAAAGAGGGCTTTGCCAGTAAAGCCGAAGAAGTCCATTTTTTCAAATTGATTAAGCCGAACATTCTCGGCAAATTGATTTACTATAACAAAGTGTACCGGATTGAAACGGCTTGCCCCGCAGATAACGGGAATTTGCATCAATGCTATTTTGCTTTACAACTCCGGGAGTTAAAACAAGAATATAAAGAGCATATCTGCAATTCAGATTTTTACAGGTACTACCGTTCCGGCAGAACCGACCGGGACGAAAATTATTATACGCTGGGCAATATCAATTACTATGAGGGATTAAACAGCTTTGTTTTTGAAATTGACCCGCAATTCTCAACCTACTTTGATTATAAGGTGGCAAAAATCTTAGCCAATGAATTAATCTATAACTACCTCACCACAAAATTAAGCCCGGAACAAAGCCCCGATGTGCTATTGCAGAATGGCGATACAAAAGATATTTTTTGGACACAATCAAAGAACGCCCTTATCGAATTGATTTATGCGCTTCATGCCGCCGATGCGCTTTCACACGGCAAATTGGGTATTCGCAAAATCAGTATGGTATTTCAAATCCTGTTCCGTGTTTCGCTTAGCGATATTCATAACAGTTTCCACCGAATGAAGACCCGTGCAGGTTCACGGACTTTGTTTTTAGACCAACTGAAATACAGCTTAGAAGAATACATGGACAAGGAAGATACTGCGTAATCTTCTTTTTTATTTTAAGGAATAAAGGACGGCATTGATGGTGCTGTCCTTTATTTTGCCCGTTTGCCTATATGTGTATATAGGCAAATCCGTTGGTCGGCACTCTTAGTTCATACTGTAAAAAGCAAGAAATCCCTATACAGCAATACTTTACATCAATTGCAAAAAAACAAAAAAAACTGCCTTTTTGATAGACACGTATCGGAAGACAGCCCCAGCCAAACGCTCCAATTTTGTACAGTGAACATTAAGCAACTGTGCAATGAATATTATAACCATAGAAGAAGAAGCATGGAGGTCGCTCAACGAGCGTATTAAATCCATTAGCGAGTTTATTCTGAAATCAGAAAACACCAGCTATGATAGTCTTTGGCTCAATAACCATGAAGTCTGTCAGTACCTCCACATCAGCGAAAAAACACTTTGGCGTATGCGTTCCAAAGGCGAAATAGCCTACTCCAAAATGTACGGGCAGTATTACTATACCATAGGAGCCATAAAAAATATGCTCAATGCCCATGCTGTGCAAACCAGCGAGGAATACATACAGGAGCTTATGGCAAGGGGTAAAAGCTATATCGAAAAAGGAAGAACAATAAAATCCGGCAAATAATTAAAACGTACTGCTATGAACATAGATAGAATGGAATTTTTTGCATGGATGGAGCGAATTATGGAACGCTTTGATGTTCTGAAACAACACATCATAGATATACAAAAGCAACGCAATACCATAGACGGCGAAGAACTGCTGGACAACCAAGACCTGTTACAAATGCTGAAAATCAGCCACCGCTCCTTGCAGCGTTACCGTTCGTCTGGCAAGCTGCCGTACTACACCATTAGCGGAAAGCTGTATTACAAGCTATCGGATGTACACCAATTCATCAGGGATAGTTTCAATGTTCCCCTGCAACGCACAAAGGACAACGGGTGACAAATAGTGCCACCTAAAGACAGGTACGGCGTAGCCGTACCCTGTTCAATTACTTTCGGACGATAACAATTTAAAATATCAATATTATGAGCGAGCAGACAATAGAACAGCCTCAACAAGAGCAGCAGCAAAAACCACAGCAATCCCCTGAACAGCTTTCAGATGTTTTGCTGGTCATGGATAAGGAAAAAAAGACTATTCAAGCGGTTACAGGTATTGACGAAAATGGCGAATTAAAAACCGTTGATGCCAATAAAAAGAACCAAAGCGAATTTATGCGGGTAGATAAGAGCGGAGATTTTTTCTCCAACTTCTTCTCCAACTTTTGGCGACAGCTCAAAGACCCCACCCGTTTTTCATTTTTCAAAGTTCCTGAACAGGAAGCCGTTGAAACAGCCCAAAAAATGCAGCAACAAATAAACGCCCCTACCAAAGAGGGCGAGGCAGTTATGGCTAAACATGAAGTGAAAGAGCCAAAGGAAGTGCAGCAAGAAAACAAAAAAGATATGGAAACTACACAAGCAACACAGACAACGCAGGCAACCCCTGAAACAAACGACCATCGTTTTAAGGCAGATGATATTGATTGGAAAACACTGGCACAAATTGGGATAACCAAAGAGCGGCTTGAAAAAGACGGCACATTGGATATGCTGTTGAAAGGCTATAAAACCAATAAGGTATATCCCATAGGTATCAATTTTGGTTCTGCCGTAATTCGTTCGGAGGCAAGGTTGGGGCTTCAAAACGGAGAAAACGGCAAGCCTGTATTTGTAATGTATGGCGTTCGCCACGAGCCGAACCTGCATACTCCTTTTTTCGGTCATGAATTTACCAAAGAGGACAAAGACAATTTGCTCAAAACCGGGAACATGGGGCGTGTGGTAGAGTTGACCTATCCCAAGACCGGAGAAAAAATACCGTCCATTATCAGCATTGATAAACTGACAAAGGAAGTTATTGCCTTACGGCAGGATTGGATAAAAGTGCCTGACGATATTGGAGGTGTAAAACTCACCGCGGAGCAAAAGCAAGTCTTATATGAGGGCAAAGCCATTTACTTAGAGGGTATGGTTTCGCAGAAAGGCAAAACGTTCAGCAGCGATATTCAATATAATGCTGACAAGCGTTTTCCCGAATACCTTTTTGAAAGGGGTGCAAATTACAAACAGACCCAAAGCCAGCAGCAAGCGCAATCACAGGAAAATCCCAAATTATTCAGAGGTAAAGAATTTAACGATGAGCAATACAAAAAGCTCACAGAGGGCAAGACCATTTATGTTTCTGATTTCATAGACGGGAAAGGACAGCCTTACAAGGGCTATGTTACGCTGAATGCCGAAACAGGCAAGTTTGATTTCAGTTTTAGAAACCCGGATAAATTAAAAGACAAGATTGTTCCCGCAGAAACCCATAAAACGCAGGTTGCCGTCAATTCAGAGGGTAAAACCAATGAGGCTACCAAAAATATCAATGAGCCTTTAAAACCCCAACAAACTGCTCCTGTGAACAAACAGCAGCAGGAAAAGCAGGAGCCGCCAAAGCCAGCTAAATCAAAAGGAATGAAAATGTAATTTCTAAAGGATAAGATATGAAAGCAATTATAGCAGAAAAACCAAGCGTAGCCCGTGAAATAGCCTCCCTGTTGGGAGCCACCGAAAAAAAGGATGGCTACGTAACAGGCAATGGCTATCAGGTTACGTGGGCATTCGGGCATTTGGTCGGTTTGGCAATGCCGGAAGATTATGGGTTTTCGGGTTTCCAAAAGGAAGCCCTGCCCATATTGCCCAACCCTTTTTTATTGACGGTACGCAAAGTGCGAAAAGAAAAAGCCTATGTTCCCGATAGTGGAGCGGTAAAGCAGTTGAAAATTATTGAACAGGTTATCGGGCGTTGCGATAGCATTATTGTTGCTACCGATGCGGGACGTGAGGGTGAACTCATCTTCAGGTATATTTATGAATACCTGAAATGCAGCAAACCTTTTCAGCGTTTATGGATAAGTTCATTGACTGAAAAAGCCATCAGGCAAGGTTTTGATAATCTAAAACCCGGAGGTGATTTCGATGGGCTGTACCGTGCCGGGCAAGCACGAAGCCAAGCCGATTGGCTCGTAGGCATCAATGCTTCACAGGCATTGAGCATTGCAGGGCGTGGTTTGTTTTCGCTGGGGCGTGTGCAAACGCCTACACTCGCACTCATCTGTAAACGATATTTGGAGAACAAAAATTTTGCTGTCAAAAAATATTGGCAGATACAGTTGGAACACCGAAAGGAATTTACAGACTTCAAAAGCCTTTCAAAAACCAAATGGGACGATAAGAAATTAGCAGACGACACGCTTAAATCTATTGAACGCACCGGGGTCGCAACTGTTACAACCGTAGAAACCAAAACAGTTACCGAACAACCGCCATTACTTTTTGACCTGACGGGCTTGCAAAAGGAAGCAAACAAAAGGCTCTTTTTAACCGCCGAAGAAACGCTGAACATATCCCAAACCCTGTACGAAAAGAAACTCATCACCTATCCACGTACCGGGAGCAAATACATACCCGAAGATGTTTGGGCGGAAATACCCGCTTTGGTAAGGTCACTGGAAGCAAGAACTTCCTGTAAAGAAGCAGTAGGGAAATTGAAATGGGGTCGTTTTAACAAGCGGATTGTGAACGATGTAAAAGTAACAGACCATCACGGTTTGCTCATCACCGAAACCATCCCCTCTGCATTACCCTCAAACGAAGAAGCTGTCTATGATATGATTGCACTGCGCTTGCTGGAAGCCTTATCGCAAGCCAGCACCAAAGAAATAACAGACGTTACATTACAGGCATTGCATTATGATTTTGCAATGAAAGGCAGCAAAATTATAGAAGCGGGCTGGCGTGGCATCAAAAGAAATTTTAGTGATGAAGAAAGCGAACCAGTGCAGGAATTACCGGAATTAAAATCGGGCGATGAACTTAAAATCAAGAGTGCTGAAGTGCTGGAGAAAAAGACCAAGCCACCTGTACTTTACACGGAAGCAGATTTGTTGTCTGCAATGGAAAATGCCGGAAAGGAAATAGCGAACGAAGATGAACGTAAAGCCCTGCAAGGTATCGGTATTGGTACACCAGCCACAAGAGCCGCCATTATAGAAACCCTTTTTAAAAGGGAATATATCAGGCGGGATAAAAAATCACTTGTTCCCACCGAAAAGGGATTGCAGGTATATGAAGTCGTAAAGGATAAGCGAATTGCCGATGTTGCCATGACCGCTGAATGGGAAATGGCTTTGCAAAAGATTGAGAATAACGAAGCAGATGCTATGGACTTCCATCAATCAATGAAAACCTATACATCTTCTGTTACGCAGGAAATTTTAGGCATAACTATCGAAAGTCAAAATCACCCAGACCTAACCTGTCCCAAATGTGGAACCCATAAACTGCTCATTCGGGATAAGGTTGTGAAATGTCCCAATGAGGCTTGCAACTGGCTTCAGTTTCGCAATGTGTGCGGTGTACAATTGAGCGTTGCCGACATAGAAAACCTTGTAACCAAAAGAAAGACCAATCTTCTCAAAGGAATGAAAAGTAAAGCGGGTAAAAAATTCGATGCTTTTATCATCCTGAAAGATAATTGCGAAAGCTCTTTTGAATTTGCCAACACCACAAGCAAAAAGAAATGAACAACAATGCTATCATAAATCGAAAGGATATAGAAAGCCTTATTTACACAGTACGGGACAAACAGGTTATGTTGGACAGCGACCTTGCAACCCTGTACCAGGTTGAAACAAAAAATCTTAACAAAGCCGTAAAAAGAAACATAGAGCGGTTTCCCCAATCGTTCTGCTTCCAATTAACCGAAAAAGAAGCTGAAAACTTGAGGTTCCAACTTGGAACCTCAAGTTTGAATTACGGCGGCAGGCGTTACCTGCCTTATGTTTTTTGCGAGCAAGGGGTCGCTATGCTGTCCGCTGTTTTGCGCAGCGAAATAGCTGTAACGGTCAGCATTGAGATTATGAACGCCTTTGTGGAAATGCGGAAGTTGTTAATCGGCAATGCCGCATTGTTCTCCCGGATGGATAAAGTGGAACTCAAACAAATTGAAGCAGACGGAAAATTTGAGGAAATATTTAAAGCACTGGAAAGCGGTAAGCTACACAGCGAAAAAGGTATTTTCTACGACGGGCAGATATTCGATGCCTATGTCTTTGTCGCTGATATTATTAGAAGTGCCCAAAGGTCAATTGTGCTTATTGACAATTATGTGGACGATACGGTGCTTACGCTACTCGGAAAGCGTGGACAAACCGTATCTGCCACTATCTATACCAAAAGCATCAGCAATCAGTTGCAACTCGATTTGCAGCGTTACAACAGCCAATACCCACCCATCACTATTCATACTTTTGTTCATGCGCATGACCGTTTCCTCATTATTGACGGCACAGAATTATATCACATTGGCGCATCTTTAAAAGATTTGGGTAAAAAATGGTTTGCATTTTCTAAGATGAACGCAGAAACAAGCAAAATGCTTAGTTTCCTGAACGCCATTTAAGTATATCCTTCCAACCTATATAGCAGACCGTTACCCGGTCAATAACTGCCACTAAAAGCCAACTGCTACCGCTTTTGACGTGGCAGTTTATTGCCATAATACTTTAGCTACTCATTGAAAATTTTAAACAAAATCAATATGAGTACACAGCAAAAAGACCTCTCTTATTTCTCGTTAAGGTTACAGGAATTATTAAATACCAGCTTCCCCGAAAAAGCACATGACCAAAGATTTATCGAGCAACGTTCCAAATGGGCGGCAAACGCCTACGAGGGTGCATTTAGTTCGGGAAACTCCACAGAGCAATGCAACCGTATCGCAGATTACATACTGTTTGAGGGACTTCACTATTCCAAATTCGACACTGTTTTTCAAGTGGTTTGCAATGAGTTTAACAGCATCATGCTGGACGAAGAACTCCGCCCGTTCGCATTAAAGATGCTGCCAATCTGCGAACCCGTATTTGCCAAATATGTGCTAACGGATGACTTTGCTTACACCACCGACCACGACCTGCTCTATACAGAAATCACGGGAACCATAGCAATTCATATCGAGGACTATGGCATTTAATCAACGTGAACACCTGAAATTGAATATTGAGGCGTTGCGGGTCATGTTCAGGTTAGAAAAGGAAAAACGCCAAGCTACCGAAGCCGAGCGGCAGCAGCTTTTGCAGTATAGCGGTTTCGGCGGGATAAAATTCATCTTAAATCCCGCAGAGCATCCAACAGACATAAGGCAATGGAAAGACTATGAGCGAACCTATTTTGAGGAAACGCAGGAACTCCACCGGATGCTGAAAGAAAATGCCCCAGACGAAAAGCAATACAAACATTATGTGGACAGTATGCGCAGCTCGGTACTGACGGCGTTTTACACCCCTCCCGAAATTATAAATATGCTATCCGATATTTTCAAGGAAAACGGCATAACGATACAGAAATTTTTAGAACCATCAGCAGGGGTTGGCGGTTTTATTCAGTCTTTTACAGATAAAGACGTGCCGCAGGTTACGGCTTATGAAAAAGACCTGCTTACGGGCAAAATCCTTAAACAGATTTGCCCAGACAGAAATATCCGAATAAACGGTTTTGAACAAATACCGGAAAAGGAACTGAACAGCTACGATGTAATTGCCAGCAATATTCCATTTGGCACAAGTTCGGTCTTTGACCTTTCCTATTCGCGTGGTGATGACCCTGCAAGAGCGCAGGCAGCAAAAAGTATCCACAATTATTTTTTTCTGAAGGGAACGGACACCATACGGGATGGTGGTATGCTCGCTTTCATTACCTCGCAGGGTGTTTTGGATAGCCCAAGCAATAAGCCTATCCGTGAGGCATTGATGGCAGCGCATAATCTTGTTTCGGTGGTACGGCTACCGAACAATCTTTTTATGGATTATGCAGGAACTGAAGTTGGAAGCGACCTTATCGTACTTCAAAAGAATGAGGGCAAACAAGGGCTTACGGAATTGGAAAAAGATTTTTGCGATACACTGCTCACAAAGCACAACGACCACGTAAATGCCTTTGTTCATTATACCGCTCCCGTTGTGTTCGATGAAATCATTCAATCCACCGACCTGTACGGTAAGCCCTACACCGTATATGTACATAGTGGCGGTGTGGAAGAAATTGCAAAAGAAGCCAGGCAAATACTGTCTGCGGATTTTAAAAGCAATTTAAACCTGAACCTTTATAAAGGAATTGCGCCGGATGAACCTACCATACAGCCGGGTATTACTTTAGTACCTGAACCAGCCCCCGTGCAGCCAGCTACCGGCAATGCAAGGGGAAAAACATCACAGCCCACATTATTCAATTTTACCAATCCTGCGGCGGCACAACCTGTCATGAGCCGTACACTGCAAGGCATCACGGCGGTAGCGGATGCGCCGTCAACACGGGAAGAAGTACAATTGAGTTTGTTTGACCTCTTTAACAATACGCCACAATCTGCCGTTCTCGCACCAGCGAAAAAGGTCAGAAGAAAAACGAGCATTACCAAGAAAAAGGTAGGCGGTCGCACCCAACAGCCGGGGCTGTTCGATTATATACCCTTGCGTAGTTTACAAGAGGAAACGCCAAAGCCTCCAATCACGTCACGAACAAGTGAGCAATCAGCCGTAATTGGCGATTTGTTTTCGTCTGTTAGTGTCAATAGCAACGGCGAAATAGAAGAACTGCCCAAAAACAAACCTGCCCCTGCAACGGACAATACCATCCCTGAACCCGCACCATATTCCGGCGAACTGCAATCATTCCACAGGGATGATTGCCTTGCAACGGATAAGGGTTTTGTTGGGCATTTGCGGGATGTGGATATACCCAATGGCACGGCTGTATTCTGTCCGCTATTATTGCCTCCCAATCAGAAAGTAAGAGCCGAAGCCTATATAGGGTTACGGGATGCCTATCAGCAGCTTTACAATCACGAAGCACAATATCATAAAGAGTACAAACAAGAACGGGAAACACTGAACCGCCTGTATGATGATTTTGAAAAAAGATACGGCAATCTGAATAGTGCCGACAATATCAAATTGATTAAAACCGATAGCGCAGGTAAGGAAGTACCTTATTTGGAGCGTGTGGTAGGTGGCGTGGTACATAAGTCAGATATATTCCACCAGCCTGTCAGTTTTGCAACAACAACACTCGCAACGGACAACCCGGATGAAGCGTTGGCGGCATCGCTCAACAAGTACGGAACGGTTGATTTGAACTATATGTCGGAGTTAAGCGGAATGTCCGGCGAAGATTTAAAAGATGCGCTGCATGGCCGCATCTTTTACAATCCTGCACAAAGAGAATATGAGATTGCAGAAAAATGGGTTTCGGGCAACGTAGTAGAAAAAGCGGCAGAAGTACGGGCGTACCTCGCAGGGCAACCGGATAGCAAAGAAGCTGCCGAAAGTCTTAAAGCACTCGAAGAAGCCAAGCCCCGCAGGATAGAGTTTGACGAACTCGATTTTAACCTCGGTGAACGTTGGATACCAGCGGGCATTTACAATCGTTTTGCTTCGCATCTGTTCGATACCGAAATCCGCATTCATTATTCCGAAAGTTCCGATGATTTTTCAATCCATTGCGACCGTAAGAATATCCATATCACAGAAAAATACGCCATCAAGTCGGAAAGCCGCACGTTTGACGGCGTTACCCTGCTGAAACACGCTCTTGTCAATACCACGCCCGACATTACCAAAAAGGTAATTATAGATGATAAAGAAGTCAAGGTGCGGGATATGGAAGCCATACAAATGGCGAACAGTAAAATTGATGAGATACGCAGGGAGTTTACAGATTGGCTTTTTGCGCAGAACGATGAGTTTAAGCAACGCCTGACCGATAAATACAACGACACCTTTAACTGTTTTGTTCGTCCGCAATATGACGGCAGCCATCAGGATTTTCCGGGGCTTGACCGCAAGGCGTTGGGCATTGAAGACCTCTACCCAAGCCAAAAAGATGCCGTTTGGATGATTAAGATGAACGGCGGTGCTATCTGCGACCATGAAGTGGGTGCGGGTAAAACGCTCATCATGTGTACTGCAGCGCAGGAAATGAAGCGTTTGGGGCTGGCACATAAGCCGATAATCATCGGGTTAAAAGCCAACGTGCATGAAATAGCGGAAACTTACCGCAAAGCCTACCCACACGCCAAAATATTATATCCCGGCAAAGAAGATTTTACCCCGCAGAAACGTCTGCGCATTTTCGGCGATATTAAAAACAACGATTGGGATTGCATCATCTTAACGCATGACCAGTTCGGGATGATACCGCAATCGCCTGAAATGCAAAAGCAGATTTTGGAAGCCGAATTGGAAAGCGTGGAAGAAAATCTTGCGGCTTTGGAAAGACAGGGCAAGGAAGTTTCAAGGGGAATGCTCAAAGGGGTAATTGTTCGTAAGCAAAATTTAGAGGTTAGGTTAAAAACACTGGAGCATGACATCGAAAACCGCAAGGACGATGTTGTGGACTTTAAAATGATGGGCATAGACCACATTTTAGTGGACGAAAGCCATCGTTTTAAAAACCTCATGTTCAACACAAGACATGAACGTGTAGCGGGATTGGGCAACATGGCGGGAAGCCAAAAGGCTTTGAACCTGCTATTTGCCATCCGCACCATTCAGGAGCGCACAGACAAAGACTTGGGCGCAACGTTCCTTTCAGGTACGACGATCAGCAACTCGCTTACTGAACTGTATTTGCTCTTTAAATACCTGCGCCCTAAAGCAATGGAAAAACAGGGCATCAACTGTTTTGATGCTTGGGCAGCTATTTACGCTCGTAAAACCACCGATTATGAATTTTCGGTAGCGAACAATATAGTATCAAAAGAGCGTTTCCGCTTCTTCATCAAAGTGCCGGAACTGGCGCAGTTCTATTCGGAGATTACCGACTACCGGACGGCAAAGGACATTGGCATAGACCGTCCCGAAAAGAATGAGATACTGTACCATATCCCACCGACACCGGAACAGGAGGTTTTCATCAAAAAGTTGATGGAGTTTGCCAAAACGGGCAACGCCGAATTATTAGGCAGACCGCCGCTGAGCGAAAGCGAAGAAAAAGCAAAAATGCTGATTGCGACAGACTACGCACGTAAGATGTCGCTGGATATGCGGATGATTAGCCGGGGTTATGAAGACCACCCCGACAATAAAGCCTCGCACTGTGCGGCTAATATTGCTAAATACTACAACAAATTCGATGCGCAGAAAGGAACGCAGTTTATTTTCTCCGACCTCGGCACTTATAAACCCGCCGAATGGAATATCTATTCTGAAATCAAGCGTAAGCTGGTGGAAGACCACGGTATCCCTGCTCATGAAATACGGTTTATTCAGGAGGCTAAAAATGAGAAACAACGTAAGGAGCTTATCAGGGATGTAAACGAGGGAAAAATACGGGTGCTGTTCGGTTCTACCGAAATGCTCGGTACGGGCGTTAACGCTCAAAAGCGGGCAGTTGCTGTCCACCATTTAGATATACCGTGGCGACCATCAGACCTTGCACAGCGGGATGGCAGGGCTATCCGCAAGGGCAATGATATTGCCAAATTCTTTGCCGATAACAAAGTGGATATTTTCATCTACGCCGTTCAAAAATCGCTGGATAGCTACAAATTCAATACGCTGTACAATAAGCAGGTATTTATCGAGCAATTAAAGAGCAACAGCCTCGGCAAACGTACCATTGATGAAGGTGGAATGGACGAGAAAACGGGCATGAACTTCTCCGAATACGTGGCGATACTTTCAGGCAATACAGACCTATTAGAAAAAGCAAAGCTGGAGAAGCAGATTGCCGGACTGGAAAGCGAACGCCAGGCGCATAACCGTTCCAAACTTAGTTCCAAATACAAGCTGGAAGATACTGTTGCCACACTGGAAAGTACGCAGGCACGTTTCGACCGTATGAGCCTCGACCTCGGAAACCTGCAAAAGCGCATACAGAAAAACAAAGAGGGCGAAATACTCAACCCTGTGCAGCTTATTGGGCTTTCACCAAACGCCGATGTAAAGCAGGTTGGGGCAAAACTCAATCAGCTTTCCGAAAAAGCCCGCACCGCAGGGCAGTATGAGGAAATCGGTACGCTATATGGTTTTACGCTCTTAGTAAAAACAGAGGTTTCGCAAAAGGACGGTGTGGATATTAAGGACAACCGTTTCTTTGTTCAGGGTGAGGGCAATATCAAGTACACGTACAATAACGGCAAGATGGCTACCGATGCGAAAACAGCATCCTTTAATTTTCTGAATGCGCTCGAAAAGATACCGGGTATCTTAGAGCAGGAACAGAAGAAAATTGCTGAATTGCAAAAGGACCTTCCGGTTCTTCAGGAAGTGGTAAATGGCTCATGGAAGAAAGAGCAGGCATTAAGCGACCTCAAAACGGAACTGGCGGCGGTTGAAAGGAAAATACAATTATCCATAAAGCCGGAAACCGATACGGGCGAAGAACAACCCGAAAAAGCCGAAAAGCAAGTGCAGAATAATTCGGAAACAATTGTACGGGTTAAAGGCATTCATTTACCCCGTGGGGTATTATAAACTGAAAGGAGCGATAAAAAGTAAAAGGGGATCTGCAAGTCCCCTTTTACTTTTTCCATATCTACGGTAAGATTTGTTTTATCCGTTCTATGTTTACTTCTTTGGACTTTTGAAGGACAGTTTGCCCATACTCCGTATGGTAACTATGGTTCTGCAAGAAAGTATAGTTTGTTTTGTTCCATTCAACATCTGTACAGGATTTACCCAAATGTATTTCAAACTCTTTCCTTAATCGCTGTTCATATTTGGGGTAATCCGGTTTTGTGAAATGATACAAATCTGCATCTGCAATAACGTTATCTTCCGGCGATTGGGGATTTTGTGGGAAACGTGTTGCCTCAATGCAGGCTAAAACCCTTTCTATATCATCTTTTGGATAGCCATACCGGGTTAAAAAATCGGAGGCAATGGCTTTGCTGCTGTCCTCGTGGTTAATATACTGCACTGTATAACCGCAATCGTGAAACCATGCGGAAAGCGTAACAATTTCTAATTGCTTCGGGTTAAAATTACATGCTTGGGCAATTTCAATTGCTGCCTTTACAACTTCTTTCGTATGCTCTACATTGTGAAAGAAAATACCATCAGGAAGTTTGCCGGACAAAAGTTCAGATACATATTTCCGTGTCAATTCAATAATATTCTCTGCTACCATTATCTGATAATTTGAAATTTATATTCTAAGTACTGAACATGGACACAATTATTTCTCGTCCTGTTCGTCCATCTTCTTTAGAAGACCGTCCCGGAGTTCATCAAGGAATTTTGTACGGTTTATTTTTCGGGTTCGTAACTCCAAAAACGTTTGATAAAAATTCCCTAAGTCAATATTGAACGTATTTTCAAAATATTGTGCTATTAATCTTATATCGGTATTGCCATTATCAAACACACCCTGACAATTCAGTGCGTAAATTAATTCTATCATAGCCGTTTTGCTTCCCGTCCAATTTAACTTTTCAGTGGCTACCGATTTATTGTCCTGGGTTTTGCTGTATAGTTGTTTTTCGACATAAACCTGTATCATGTCGTTAGCAATTATCTTGGCAACCTTATAATCGTGTGAAGTGGAAAAGGACTGGTCAGACTGAAAATAGTAAGTATCCAACCATAGTTTTATATCGTGCCTGCCACGTACAAAAAAACTTTCATCAAGAAAAGAATTATTGCTACGATAGTATTTATAGAAATCGAGATTGTTATCAAAAAATCTTTTTAGCTTTTTCAGTTCTTTGGTAAGATATTTTTTTATTGGCTTTGCTCCATAGGGTTTTCTTGCTTCAATCTTGTAAATGGTATTGTAGTAAATAAGTTTTGAAACAATGGTCGGTTTCTGATATTTGAAAAAACGGATTTCCTCATCTGTATTCTTAAATCCTCTTTTCAATATATACTCTTTTACTTCGGACAGGCATTTAAGAATAAGGTGTATCACAGTTTCTACCTGTTGTATAGAACAATCGGTTTCAATCTCTAACTCATTGATTGAAAATTCCAATTTATATAGCGTTTCATTATAGAATTTTTCCATTTTATTATTTTAAATGCCCCAGATATTGGTTGCTAATAGAAGAACCCAAATTGTTTTGCCGATGCTCTATTCTGTTAGCATTTTACGAGGCGTATTAATTAAAATTTCTATGTTTCTTTATTTCACTCGCTTCACCCATTTATACACTTCAAACCATAATACAGATACCGATGCAATGCCAATAGCCGTACCTAATTCGCCTGCATTTAATCCTGTTAAGTGAAAGAAATTGGCAAAAGGTGCAATATATAATATAGCGAACAGCAGAATAAAGGTTAAGCTGTTGACTACCACAAACAGCCTATTCCTGTTCTTAAAACTTTCAAACAGGCTGTAATGGAATGAGCGATTGGCCAGGCTCAATAAAATATTGGCAAAAATCAAGGTCGTAAAAACCATCGCTCTTGTTTTCTCTTCATTACCGCCGTTTTGCACGGTATATTGATAAGCGAACAATACACCACCTGTTATGATCAACCCCTGAGCAATGCTAACAGCCAACTCTTTCCAGTTCAGAAATGTATCCGTCATTTTTCGTGGCTTTTTCAACATGGTGTTACGCTCCATCGGTTCGTTTTCATATACAATGGAGCAGGTAGGCCCCATTATCAATTCTAAAAAGATCACGTGGACAGGAGTGAATATCTGTGGGAATACCCAGCCCAGAAACAAAGGCAGAGAAACCGTAAGAATAATCGGTATATGAATGGAAATAATATACTGAATAGCTTTTTTAATGTTCGCATAAATTCTTCGACCGGATGCGATACCGGTAATCAGCTTGTCTAAATCGTCATTGGTAATCACCAATGCTGCAGCAGCTTTAGCTATTTCAGTTCCTTTGCTGCCCATTGCCACACCAATATGAGCAGCTTTCAGTGCCGGGCCGTCATTTACGCCATCGCCCAGCATGGCCACTACTTCACCTTGCTTTTTTAGTGCGTTTACCACAGCCAGCTTGGCATCAGGGAACATCCGGGTAAACAATACTTTATCTTCGGCTGCTTCCATAAGCTTAGCATCCGAATATTCCATAATATCTTTTCCCTCTACTGCATCGGTTGTGTTTAAAATTCCCGCCTGTGCTGCAATGCTTCTGGTGGTATCAGTATTATCACCCGTAATTACTTTTACTTTAATGCCAGCGTCATAAATATGGCGGAAGACTTCCTGAATATTTTGCTTTGGCGGATCATAGAAAACGACCAGCCCCAGGAAATCAAACCTGAAATCCTGTTGCTTTAAAGGAAAGTCATTCCCTTCAAAAGAGGTGCTGGCAACCCCTAAAACCCGGAAGCCCTGTTGTCCGAAATTTTTGATAAGCTCCCGTATTTTATTTTTTTCATTTTCCGAAAGTGTGGATACATTAAGAATGGCTTCCGGCGCACCTTTAGCAGCGATGATCCGTTGTTGTTCAGCATTTTCAAAAAGATGTGTCATCATTGGAGGTTTCCCTTCCAGTGGATACTCATGTATCATTTTAAATGCTTTCCGTTGGTCGTTGGATTGTGTTTGCTCATATACTTTGTGCAAAGTCTTTTCCATCGGGTCAAAAGGGGCAGGCTCACTGCTCCACATGGCATAGTCAATCAGCGTAGAAAGTGCCACATCGCTGAAATCTTTCTCATCTAAAATTTTATCCGACCGGTAGTCGTAAAGATGCTTTAGGTGCATCGTGTTTTCAGTAATGGTTCCGGTTTTATCAGTACAGATCACCGTTGTGCTGCCTAATGTTTCCACAATGCTGCTGCGTTTGACAATGATACCGTCACGCATCAGCTTCCAGGCACCCAATGCCATAAAAGTGGTAAATGCTACGGGAATTTCTTCCGGCAGTACAGACATTGCCAGCGTAAGCCCATTGAGCAGGCTGTTAATCAGATCTTGAGTATGATAATAGCTAACGGCACATACCATCCCGAAAATAGCTATACCCACAATAGCCATAGCTTTTACAAAGCTGCGTATTTGAAGTTGCAAAGGCGAGGCTTCTTCTTTTATTCCCGAAAGGGAAACGCCGATTTTACCAAGGCGGGTTGCTGCGCCTATTTGTTCCACTTTAAATACAGCCAGTCCCGATACTGCTAATGTGCCACTATAAACCTTGTTGTCTTCGCTTTCCCTGCTTTTGAATACAGAAAGACTTTCGCCGGTCAGAGAGGCTTCATTAACGGAAAAGTCGTTGCTGTGCATAATCTCGCCATCGGCGTTAATCGTTTTTCCTTCTTCGGTAATGCAGAGATCGCCTACCGCAATTTCGTGGGTCGGAATTTCAATAACCTGTGCATTGCGGATAACTTTACTCAATGGCTCGTTCAGTTTTTCCAATGCCTCCAGTGCTTTTTTGCTACGGGTATCCTGGTATAATGAAATGGCGGAAACCACAACGATTGCCAGCAACATAAAAAGGGCTTCACCATAATTGCCTACGATGAGGTAAATGGCTGAAATGGCAAAGAGCAGTATGAGCATTGGTTCTTTGAGTATATTCATCAGCAATTCCAGCACCGTGCTTGTATGAACACCGTCTATTTTGTTGTAGCCGTATTGCCTTCTAGAAGCGGCTACTTCGCTATCGTTAAGACCTTTCAGATGGTCGGGTATATTATATGACATAAACAATTAGATATTAATCTTTAAAAATACATATGCTTTCTTTGTTCCTGTGTTTTGCTTTCAATAATTTTGTTATATATAAATTGATAAAACATGAGCTTCTTCAATAAAAAAACCACCTGGGCAAACAAAGAATTTATCCCATTTAAACTTTGCATTGCCAGTATTTATATCATTGCAGGCAGTTATTTTCACAGTGTCTTTGCAAACTATTATGTACCGCTTTTTATTCTGTTTGGCGTCACTGCCGTATGGACAGTGGTTTTGTGGCTAAAAAAAATGAAAAGCAAGAACTAACGAAAGATTAAGCCCTGAAAAACGCTTCTTTTCCAAGGCTTGTAACTCTATTATACTTTTACTCCAAAAAGATACCCCACCAGAGCGGTCAATACCATTGCAATAGTTCCCCAAAGCGTAATCCGAACAACTGCTTTTGCTATTGCTGAACCACCGGTGCGTGCAGCAAATGCACCGAGAATACCCAGAAATACAATGGAAAAGATGTAAAGAACATATTCCATATTCTTTACAGGAGAAAACAGTGTTATTGCTAAGGGTAAAATACCGCCTGCCGTAAACGCTGCGCCCGATGCCAATGCCGCCTGAATGGGGTTAGCCTGTGTGATTTCATTGATGCCAAGCTCATCCCTAAGGTGTGCTTCAAGTGCATTGTGTTCCGTCAATTCTTTGGCAACAAGTTGAGCGGTTTCCTTTTTCAGTCCCCGTTTCTGGTATATTTCTGTTAGCCGTTGCAATTCGACTTCGGGCATTTCATCCAGTTCCTGCTGCTCTCTTTTTATATCCGCTTTCTCCAGATCGGTCTGCGAACTTACCGATACATATTCTCCGGCAGCCATTGACAATGCCCCGGCAACAAGACCTGCCAAAACCGCTAAAATAATTGGCTCTCTTGTACTGCTGGCTGTTGCTACGCCAATAGCGATACTGGCAACAGACAATATGCCGTCATTGGCACCCAATACCGCCGCACGCAGCCAGTTGCTTTTGTGCATATAGTGATTGTCAAGATAATTATCCAGTGTTCCTGTTTGTTTACTATTTGCCATTTGTTTTCCTTTTATTAAATGATTTATTGAATTTCTTTTTTTACTGTATTCACCCACGCCTCTATCTCTTTTTTGTCTGCATCAGAAAGTTTTGCATTGCCGTGAATAAGCGTGTAAGAGTTTAACGGCATTTCATCTCTGTTAATCGTTTCTACCACTTCCTCCAGTTTGTGTAGCTTCTTCTTTGCAGGATAGGTATTAAACTCATCAAAATTCAAATGCTTTTTACCTTCAGTAACATGACTGGCCAGCCACCATTTTACCGGCTGCACATTGTTGTACCAGGGATAAGTGGTGTTATTGGAATGACAGTCGTAACAGCTTGTTTTTAGCAATCCCTGTACTTTCGGAGGTACGCTATAATGCCTGGTAATTGCATTTTCAGAGGCTACAATACTGCTATTTTTTTCTGTTCCAAAGAACTGAATGATGATAAGCAGCAGCACTATGGCTGCTACTATCTTTTTTAAGATTGATTTTTTCATTTTATTTTAATTATTTTTTATTTGAACCTGATGTTTAACGAAATAATATCCGATGCCATTCCTACCGACTTGGTATAATGACCATATCGTAATTCCAGCATATTGATCTGTTGTATGCCCAAAAGCCCATTGGGCAGGTTGTAACGTATGCCTGCACCAAAGAAATTGCTATTGAATTTGGACAGGTCGTAATTGCTGGTATAAAACTCATCCGATACCCCATGTGCCTGATAAGGCGCAAAATATTTTGCCCCTGTTTGCGTATAAAAACGATAGAACGGACTGACTGAAACAAAAGGTGATAATTTGATCGGAGTTTCCAAACTGATCGTATGTGATTTTATACCCCAACTGTCCGTGTAATAGCGGTAATAGGTACGGATGATAAATTGATCTCCCAGAAAATAATTGGCACGTAGCCCCAGTGGGATTTTAAAACGCTTATCGGGCAGGGTTTCCTGATGTACGGTACCATCCGAAAAATATACCCTGTGAAAAGGCAGACTTAGATAGCCACTCTGCTGCACAACGTCCGTAAGCAGTTCCACCTGAAAGTTTGGATTGATAATCTGCGAATAGGCAAGTGAAAGTGCAAACGTGTTCCGCCCGCTGGTACCATATTGTTCATGTTCCCTTCCACCAGTTCCCGGACTATAGTTTGGTCTTAATTCAATCGGCGCTATAAGTGTCACCTGATCCAAATAAGCCTGGAACTTGGCTGTAAATTCACCCATTTTATTGGCTGTTTTCTGTGCAAAGCCAATATTGGCACCTAAAGACTGGTAGTCAAATTCCCCGGAATAGGAAACTCCACCCATCAGTGTGCTGCCTTTACTTTCATTTTCTCTCGTCCAGCCAATCGAAGGATAAAACCTTGTATCGGCGTGAGATGCGGAAGAATTGGCTTTCAGGTCGATCCTATCGGAAGAAGCAGAGGTATAATGATCTACACCTACATCCAGCCTGAATTTATTTTTCCTGTTCTTTCTGTCATATTTAACGAGTGTAACGTCTATGACATTGGAAATATCCGTCAACCTTTCAGAACCGATACCACCCGTCACTGCCGAGTTATTGCCATTCTGATGATAATAGCTGGATACCAGGTTAATTTCATCAACTTTTAATTTTCGGGATATATGGCTGGTATCAACAGGCGTAGTCTGCGCATGGGAATGCAATAACGCCATAAGAGCTGCTGCTGTTAAAAATATTCTTTTCATTGTTTTTCTCTTTTTAGGTTAATTACAGCCACAGCCTCCACCAGATTTGCCTGCATTGGCACCGGATGAGCCTTCACGGTAGGATTGAAAATTGAGTTCGGTTTTTTCGATGGTGCGATTGCCGAGTACCATTTCGGCATCATTCAGCTTATTCTTTTGGTATTCTTTTACTGTTGTACAGGAAACCAAAGCGCAAACTGCCATAAAAGCAGCAGCTTTTAAAAATATTTTACTTGATAATTGTTTCATTTTAAATTGATTTTTTTGGATGAATAAATGCGGTTGGCATCGTCAATGATGATACATTCAACCTGTTGGATCTGGTTAATAAGGTTTAGCGCTGCATCGATGCCCATGATGCTTACAGGCGTAGCCATTGCATCAGCTATTTCTGCATTCGGGCAGATAATGGTCACACTTTTGACCCCGGAAACGGGTATTCCTGTTTTGGGATTAATGGTGTGGGAATACCGTTTGCCTCCGATCATGACATATTTTTCGTAATTACCTGAAGTGGCTACCGCCGTATCCGTTATATTCAGGTACGAAAATGGCAATCTTGCATTATCGGGATTGGCAATGCCAATCGTCCAGGGTTTACCGTCTGCCTGGCTTCCCCAAACCGTAAGGTCACCCGAAGCATTGACAACACCGGATTGGACACCACGTTGCTGCAATAATCGTTTGCCCATCTCGGCAGCATAGCCTTTTCCAATTCCCCCGAAACCGATACGCATACCTTTCTCTTTCAGGAAAACGGTTTGTTTTTCGGGGTCTAAAAGGATGTTCCTGTAATTGACCAGTTTCAGGTGTTCTTTAACAGATCCGGGATCAGGAAGCTCCTTCATTTCCTTGTCGAAGTTCCAGAGCCTTTTATCTATGCCACCGTAAGAAATATCAAAATAACCATCTGTAATCTGGCTGATGCGGATACTCCGTTCAATCAGGTTAAACATTTCCGCATCCACTTTTACAGGCTGCACCCCCGCATTGCGGTTAACGAGGTTGGTTTGACTGTCTTCCTTATAAGTGGTGAGTAATTGCTCAATCCGTTGGATTTCGGCTATGGCGGCATCAATATGCTCCAGTGCCTGCCGCTCATCGGTATCCACAACGGTAATTTCAAAAGCATTGCCCATCAGCCTTTGGGGTTTGCGAAATTCCTGTAGCATCTTAATGTTTTTTGTTGTAGAAATTCCGTATTTCACCTGTAAAAGCGTCCGCACTTTGGGCCGGCAATCCTTCCCAGGTCTTTAAGATTTTACCCTCTGCATCCAACAAAAGCGTATAAGGGAATATCCCGTTCGGATTGTACTGGTCTGCCAGTTCTGCATTTTCTTTTTTAACGGCCTGTGTCGGCTGTTTCTTTTTGCTTCTCGGGAAATCGGCATTGAGATATATCACAGCGTTATCCGAAATCAGTTTTTGAAATGCTTCGGTTTCTATAATATTCTTATGGAGCTTAATGCAGGGAACGCACCAGTCCGACCCGGAAAAATTGAGTACGATCAGCTCCTTTTTTTCAGCAGCTTCTTTTTTAGCCTGATCGAAACGTGATTGCGAAAAGGCTATGTTTGAAAATAACGCCAGTAGGATGGCTACACTTACATTTTTCATTTTATTAATTTTTAAGATTGTGATTTAATTTATCAATAGCAGCTATTCATCTTCTGCTGCATTTTTGAGTTTCATCAATAGCGTATAAGCGTTCTGTACCACAATGTTTTTTCCTGCCAGCTCACCGCTGTTCAGTATCTGAACGAAACCGTTTTCCTGTGTGCCAGGTGTAACCGGCAGCATGGTGTATTTTTGCTTACCGCTTACCGCAAACACATAGCTTTTCCCTTCAAAATCAACAATGCTTTCTTCGGGCAATGCCTGTGAAAAAGTGGATTGAAGTTCTATGACCGCATTCATGTACATTCCGGGTAATAGTCCATTATCATACTGGTGAAAATGACAGTGCACATCAGCGGTTCCGTCCATTCCGATGTCCTTACTGATCAAAATAATTTCAGCAGGTATTTTTTTACCGGGGTCGTTATTGGTATAGGCAATTACCTGCTGACCGATTTTCAAATGGCTGATATCTTTCTCATATACCCTCAAATTCAAATGAATATCATCGGGATTAATGAGTTCAAACAATACTTCTGAAGGGTTGACGTATTTACCAATGTTCACATTCACCTTGCTTACAAAACCATTGATGGTGCTGTAAATGCGGATACCCTTAGCTATCGTGGCTGTTGAAAGTTTATCAGGATTAATATTAATGAGTCGTAGTTGCTGCGCCAGTGCATTGAGCTGTATCTGCTGACCAGCCATTTCTGCCTGTGCCTGTTGCATTACTTTATCGCTCGCCGCCTGGTTTTCATTCAGATTTTTTTGGCGGTTGTAATCCAGTTGTGCAAAATGCAGTTTTGATTTCGCCTGAAGGTAATCCTGCTGCAACCGGATGTATTGCGGGTCTTCCAGTTCAGCGATTACTTCGCCCTTTTTTACCTGCATTCCCGGTAATAGTTTGGTATTTTTCAGATAACCTCCCAGCGGCACACTTACCGAAACCAAACTTTGGGGTGGCACGTCTATCTTGCCATTGAGCTTTAATTGGGTGGCAATATTCCTGTCGGAAAGCTGTGTAGTGGTTACCGGTGCGTTTTTCAGTTGTGCATCGGTTAATATGACCACATTGTTTTCTCCTTTGACGGCTGGCTTCTCGGCATCCGCAGATTTGTTTTTGCATTGGGAAAATGCCAGGACAGCCAACAGTAAGACACATTTTAATGGGGCTGATTTTTTTATATGGATTGCTGATAAAAGCATAATTATGGATTTAGATTGAGATAATTGATGGATATAATGGACTGGCAAAGCGTATTGACCGCATCGGCATAATTGCTCCGTATTGCAATAGCCTGGTTCATCAGCATTACCCAGTCCAGGTAATTGATTTCGCCACCCAGGAACTGCTTCTGCGCTGTAGCAACGATGGTAGCTGCATTTTTCAGCCCGGTGGTTTCAAAATACCTGACAATAGCTATATTGTTATCATAGGCGGAAAGCAGTTCCTCGTATTTACTCTTCAATGCGGCCGTTTCGGCTGCAAGCCGACCTTCTGCAATATTTTCAGCTATACGGGATGCTTTCACCCTGGCTTTTTGCGCCTGCGCAAAAACAGGAATGCCAATGCCAATCTGTACGGAATGGAACCGGTTAGCCGTGCCATAGGAATTATTGTCGGGACCTGTGCCTTTAAAACTGTTGTTGTTATAACCCAGCATCAGATCAGGCAATAGTTTTGCCCGTTCAGCTTTGGTCTGTGCTATCGCAATAGCTTGCTGTTGTTTTAATATTTGCAATAAAGGATGATCGTTGCCGGAATTAGAAGATAAAACAGGTATTTTACTGTCATCTGCCGGTTGCATAGGGGTATCTGTGTTCAACAGGAACCTCAAACGGATGCCCATTGTATTCAGCTCCTGCCTTACCTGCTGCAACTGTATGGCGATAGCTGCTTTCTGGCTTTCTGCAATTGTTTTTTCCAATATATTGCTTTCGCCATTTTGCAAGCGCAGTTTTGCCTTTTCATAAAATCCACTGTACAAACTATCTGCCCCAAGCAGTAATGCTTCTTTCTTTTCCCAATAAAGGAGGGTGAAAAATGTTTGGGTTACGGCTTTTTTCAACTCATATTCTTTCAGTGAAATATTCAGCAGGCTCTGCTTGTATTCTTCTTCAAGAACCCTGTTTTGTTTTTGGTAAACAGAAGGAAATGCAAAACTCTGCGACACGCCAAACCGGGTGTCATTATACGCACTGTTGATCTGACCGAAATCAGCCGTAACCGCCATTTGAGGGATATTGGCACCCGATTTTACCAGGGCTTTACTATATTCCGAAACCAGTTTTTCATTTTTTACCTGGAGGTTGTTCTTTATGGCAATATGGATCGCCTCATCTAAGCTAACCGGTGTCTGTGCGCTTACTGTTCCGGCAGATAGCAAGCCGATGAACAGTATAACGACCGCTTTGTTTTTGATTTTGATGCCTTTTTCAAACAGGATATACAATAGCGGAAGCACAAACAAAGTAAGCAGCGTAGCAATCAGTAATCCGCCGATTACAACTGTTGCCAGCGGACGCTGCACTTCGGCTCCTGCTCCGTTGCTCAAAGCCATCGGCAAAAAGCCCAGTGATGCAACGCTTGCGGTCATCAGGATGGGACGTAACCTGATTTTAGTGCCATAAACCACGATGCGGGAAATGTTGGTCAAACCTGCGTTTTTAATGCGTTTGAACTCCGAAATAAGTACAATCCCGTTCAGTACTGCCACACCAAACAGGGCAATAAACCCAACACCGGCACTAATGCTGAACGGCATACCACGGGCAGCCAGTAGCAATACACCACCGATAATGGACAGAGGAATGGCTGTATAGATAAGCAGGCTCTCTTTAACAGACCTGAAAGCAAAGAAAAGCAGGATGAAAATCAGCACCAATGCCACCGGAACAGCAATCATCAGCCGCTCTTTGGCCTGGTTCAGATTTTCAAAAGAACCTCCATAAGTAATGTGATACCCTACGGGCAATTTTACTTGTTGCGCTACTTTTTGCTGAAGTTCTTTCACGATACTCTGCACATCCCGGCCTTTGACATTGAAACCGACTATGATACGGCGCTGGGCATTTTCACGCTGTATCTGGTTAGGCCCTTCCTTGATCTGTACATCGGCCAGTTGCGAAAGTGGTATTTGGTTGCCCTGGGCGGTAGGTATCAGCAAACGTTTTACATCTTCCAGTCGCTTGCGGTCATTGGCATCCAGTCGAACCACCAGATCAAAACGTTTTTCACCTTCAAAAACCAGCCCGCTGCTTTGCCCGGCAAATGCCGTGTTTACTATATTGTTGATGTCGGCAATGGACAAATGATACTGTGCAATAAGCGGCCGGTTGTATTGAATAATTACCTGCGGCATTCCTGTAACCGGTTCCACATAAAGGTTTTCCGCTCCTTGTACGGTATTCACCACTTTTCCCAACTGTGCTGCTGTAGCAGCCAGTGTATCCAGGTTCTCCCCATAAATCTTTAATACCACATCCTGCCTGGCACCGGTCATTAGTTCATTAAAACGCATCTGCACCGGGTACTGAAAACCTGCGGTGATGCCCGGAACATCCTGTAGCGCCTTACTCATTTTTTCTGCCAGTTCGGGAAATGTCTTTGCGGAAGTCCATTCCTTTTTGTCTTTCAGGATCACCATCATATCACTGGCTTCCATTGGCATAGGGTCGGTAGGTACTTCACCGCTGCCAATCTTGGTAACCACTTTTATTACTTCCGGGAACTTTGTCTTTAAAAGGTGTGCGGCTTTCTGCGTATGCTCGATTGTTGTGTTCAAATTGCTGCCGGTAAGCACACGGGTATCTACGGCAAAATCACCCTCTTCCAGGGAGGGAATAAACTCGCCACCCAAACGGGAAAGAATAAAAACTGAAACAATGAAAAGTACTGCAACCAATGAAAGGATAAGTTTGGGCAGCCGCAATGCCCGGAGTAACATCTTTTGATAAAATGCTTCAATGGCCGCCATCATCCGGTCGGAATAGTTCACTTTTGTACTGCTTTTTCTTTTCAGTACCAGCGAGCTCATCATTGGAATATAGGTAAGTGATAGTAAAAATGCACCCAATAAGGCAAAGGCCACGGTTTGCGCCATCGGCTTGAACATCTTGCCCTCTATGCCCTGTAAGGAAAGAATAGGCAGATAAACAATAAGGATGATGATCTGCCCGAACACGGCGCTGTTCATCATTTTACCGGCGGCAGTGGTAACGGTTCCGTTCATTTCTTCTTTGGAAATGCCACCTATCTGTCGGAAATGTTTATTATGTGCTATCTGGTGCATTACCGCTTCCACGATGATTACCGCGCCATCGATGATCAGGCCGAAATCCAGCGCACCGAGGCTCATCAGATTACCGCTTACGCCAAACAGGTTCATCATACAGATGGCAAATAGCATAGCCAACGGAATAACCGATGCAACCAATAAACCCGCACGGATATTTCCAAGAAATATCACCAGCACAAACACAACAATGAGCGCACCCTCCATCAGGTTATGCTCAACGGTTCCGATAGCATTGTTGACCATCTTTGTGCGGTCAAGGAACGGTTCGATCACCACACCCTGGGGCAGTGTCTTTTGAATTTGGGCGATGCGTTCTTTTACGTTTTTAATGACCTGGCTGCTGTTTTCGCCTTTCAGCATCATCACCACGGCACCGGCCACTTCGCCCTCGTCATTATAGCACACAGCGCCGTAACGGGTGGCATAGCCCATTTTTACAGCAGCAACGTCACGAATAAAAAGTGGTGGCTGATCGGGTCTGTTTGTAATGGCTATGTTCTGAATATCTTCAATAGTGCCTATCAGCCCTTCACTACGGATATACAGGACGGTGGGGCCTTTTTCGATGTAAGCGCCTCCCGTATTCTGGTTGTTGGCTTCCAGTGAAGCAAACACATCTTTGATGCTGATGCCGTGGGCGTGTAATTTGTCGGCGTTTACGGCTATTTCATATTGCTTCAGCTTGCCGCCAAAACTGCTGACTTCGGCTACGCCTTTTACGCCCAATAACTGGCGGCGCACAATCCAGTCCTGAATGGTACGCAGTTCGGTGATGTCGTATTTTTTTTCAAAACCTTTTTTCGGACGTACCACATATTGATATATTTCTCCCAATCCCGTTGATATGGGGCCTAATGCCGGTGTACCGATGCCTGGGGGGATTTGGCTTTGCACCTGTTGCAGACGTTCCGCCACCTGCTGCCTTGCCCAATAAATATCAATACCATCTTCAAAAACAATGGTTACCAGCGAAAGCCCGAACCGGGAAAAGCTGCGGATCTCCTTTAAGCCGGAAATATTGCTGTTTGCCTGTTCGATGGGAAAGGTTACCAGTCTTTCAATATCAGTGGCTCCGAAAGAAGGAGCAATGGTGATGACCTGCACCTGGTTATTGGTAATATCCGGCACAGCATCAATAGGTAATCTGGTGGTTTGATAAGCACCTATGACTATCAGGGCGATTACCAATAGCCCTACAATGAGTTTGTTCCTTACGGAAAACTCAATAATTCTATTTAGCATAAATTTCTTCTGGAATTTGTTAACGATAATTTGGCTCACAGAAGAATACCTGCGCAATGATTAGCCGCACATCGGAACAATAGTATGTAGCAAGATTATTTAGCCCCTTGCAGAAAGTATAGACAATCTAAAAGAGACAAAACATCAGTTACAGTTCACAATACTACTTTGAGATAGTATTGCAAACAGAATGGCTATCTTATTCAACATAAGAATAGCGTCCAGACTATTGTTGTAGTGCTGTTAAATCAAAACAGGAACGTTCTGTGAGAAAAAAAACATTAACAGGCTCTCGGAGGCTGCCAGATAGAATTTTGGTAGTTGAAAGAATACGCTGTTGAATTGTATAAAAGCGGTTTTTCTTTCTTATTGTAAAAAGGAGGGACTATTTGAAAATGTGTAGATACAGATGGAATAACAAAGGTGACTAAAGAGGTGTGTGCAACCATTTTAAAAGGCAATTGCATATCCCGGTCATAATCGGCATCATGTGGACTGCCGTGCATATAGTGCATATCCAGGAAGGCCAAAACAGAAATAGAAGGATCTTGCGCACGATGCTCCATAAAATGCTCTATCAGCACAGGCAACTTCCACACCTCTTTGAAAGGTGTAAAAGCAGTCAGATAGACTGATAAAAAAAATATGGCTATCATCTTCCTCATTGAAGCAAAGGTACTTAAAAATATAATGCTATTTACTGGTATATGCTATTTTAAATTGTTCAAAATAAATTCAATATATGTAGCCATTTTATATGCCATAACAGAAAAAATTGGAACTATAAACACTGGTGGAAAACCCAAAATTTGCTATTTTTGTTAAACAATATGAATTGAATTAATGAAAAAATCATTCCAAAATAGGAATGATTTGGGAGATATTACTTTTGGTGACTGGTCCTACTTTTCGTCCTGTTCATCCATTTTCTTTAAAAGCCCGTCCCGGAGTTCATCAAGAAATTTTGTCCGGTTTATTTTTCGGGTTCGCAATTCCAAAAACGTTTGATAGAAATTGCCTAATTCGATATTAAACGTATTCTCAAAATATTGCGCTATCAGTCTTATATCGCTATTGCCGTTATCGAAAACGCCTTGACAATTCAGTGCATAAATTAGCTCTATCATGGCGGTTTTACTTCCCGTCCAATTCAGCTTTTGCGTGGCTACTGATTTACTGTCTTGGGTTTTGCTGTACAGTTGGTCTTCGATATACACCTGTATCAAGTCGTTGGCGATTATCTTGGCAACCTTATAGTCATGTGAAGTGGAAAAGGTTTGGTCAGATTGAAAGTAATAAGTGTCCAGCCATAACTTAATATCGTGCTTACCCCGCACAAAAAAATTTTCATCAAGAAAGGAATTATTGCTACGATAGTACTTATAGAAATCGAGGTTATTATCAAAGAACCTCTTTAATTTTTTGAGTTCTTTGTTGAGGTATTTTCTTATAGATTTCGTTCCATAGGGTTTTCTTGCCTCAATTTTATAGATGGCATTGTAATAAATGAGTTGAGCGATAATGGCTGGTTTCTGATATTTGAAAAAATGTATTTCTTCCTGCTCGTTTTCAAATCCAGTTTTCAATACATATTCTTTCAGTTCAGTAGTCTTGCTTAAAATGAGTTCAATTGCTTTCTCATAGGAAGCTAAGACATTTCCCTGCTCGTATGCCAATTCTTTTATTTCTTCATCTAATTCATCTGATATTTTCTTAAAATATTCTGTCATTCAAATTATCACTTTTGTAATTAATTGATTACCCCAGAATAACTCTTAAATACTTGCTTAATTTATCCGGTTGTGTAACAATTATTTTTGCTTGAATTTTTGGTTTAAAAAAGTCATTTATTGCTCTTTTGACGTTTTATCTCAAAGGGGTTCTACAACCTCAATCCCCAAAGAATTAAGTTTACTTTCTCTATGTGTTTATATGTCCACCCCATAAAACATCTTTCATTTGTTTACATATAAATTACTGTTACGTCAATTGTCTTGTCTGCGTTCAATTCAAAACTTGCTTTGGAAAAATTAGGCCTGTTTCGTAAACCTATTGACTGATAATTGGAAAATCCAATTCCCTCTTTGGGTAAAAGCAAACCTTTATCAATCTTTCCGTTATTGTTTTCATCGTGTAAAATATTTACGGCATATCTCCCTTGGGGCAGGCTTTTAAAAGTAATTTCAGATTTGCCATTTACAATTTTCGCTTTCTCTAATCGGTAATATTTTTTGTAATCTTCATCGGGGATTGAATTATCTTTGTTATAGAGGGCGAATTGAACAACACCCTTTGAATTTCGTAAATTTTCTACCTTAACGGTCAAGGTGTAGGTTTCTGCCTGATTTTCCGAAAATGAACAGAGAAAAAAACATAACCCAACTGTCAGTATAATAAAAATTGTTGCTTTCATTTATTATTGTTTTTTATTTGAACCCAATTTTTCTTTCATTCTATCTACTCCGTAGTACACCATTGGCACTAAATAAACCGTCAATGCTAATGAAGAAAGCAAACCGCCAATGATTACCCACGCCAAACCGTTTTTCCATTCGGCTGCTGTTCCGCTGGCTAATGCTATGGGCAACATTCCTATTGCCATTGATAAAGTCGTCATCAAAATGGGTCGCATACGTTCTTTTCCTGCGGTAATCAATGCTTCCTGATAATGTTTTCCTTCTGCCTTCAAATGGTTGGTAAAGTCCACAATCAAGATGGAATTTTTTGTTACCAATCCCATTAGCATAATCAAGCCGAGCAAAGCAAATAAGCTCAAATTGCTTAACGATAAATTCAAGGCTAAAAATGCTCCGATTGCTGCAACGGGTATGGCAAACAGGGCAACAAAAGGATAAATGTAACTGTCGTATAAGGCTACCATAATCAAATAAATCAGTAAGAATGAAATCAGCAATACCGAACCCAAAGCCCCGAAACTGTCGTTTTGCCGTTTAATATCGCTTCCCCAAGTCATTTGTATGCCGTTGGGTAAAGGATTGTTTTTGAGATATGCCACTACATCGTCTGCTACTGTTCCCGAAGGTCTGCCGAGTGCATCGGAAGTTAATGTAACGGCAGGTTGCCGGTCTTTTCGTTCTAAAAGCGAAGGCGAATTATCTCTTTCAATAGTTGCAAACTGTGAAACTTCAATCGGAATGCCCATTGGATTTATAATGTTGAGTTGGTTTACATCATCATAATTTTTACGGCTGAATTTATCCAACCAAATCCGTACAGGATATTCTGTTCCGTTTTCCGTTAAAGTGGCATCGTCATTTCCTGTAAAAGCGGTACGCAAATTCATTCCCACATAAGCCGTGTTCAATCCTAAACGCTGCATTTTGTCTTTGTCAGGAATGACTTTTAATTCAGGGCTTCCTGCTTCTACCGAAAGCCGCACATTATCTGCTCCGGGTATTTTTTCAATAACTGTTTTTAAGTCATTACCTGTCTGCATTACCTGGTCTAAGTCGCTTCCGCTTAATGTAATTTCTATCGGTGCAGAACGTGGAATTAAGCCTAATGCTATCATTGAAAAATTGATGCCTGAATATTCTTTTTGCAAATCAGTTCGCAATTTCCGCATAAAGGTTTCGGTAGAGAGATTATTTGTTTCTTTCCTGGATTTTAGCTGAATAGTAAATTCAGTTTTATTGGCAGAACCAACTCCCAAACTTCCGATACCTGTGCTTGGTCCGCCTACATTGCTGAAAACAGTTGAAACTTCGGGTTGCTTCAGAATATAGTTTTCTATTTTTTCTGAAACCAAATTGTTTTGCTGAATGGAAGTACTTTTATCAAACTCTAATGCCAAACGGAATTTCCCTTGGTCGCCTGTGGAAATGAGTTCCTTTCCAATAATTCCCTGCTTCATCATTGCTACCGTTCCTACGAACAGCAACAAAACAAATCCTGTAAAAATGAGTTTGTGATGTAAAACCCAATTCAATGTTCTGCCATACCAATTGATGAATTGGTCTAACTGATGTTCAAACCAAAGCAAAAAACGATTAAAGAAATTAGTCGGTTGCAAATCTTCTTTTTTCCCGATGCGTGAAGCCAGCCAAGGCGTTAAAGTAAACCCGACCAATAAACTTGTAAGCGTAGAAGTGATAACTACTACCGAAAACTGTTTGAGCATATCGGCAACAAAAACCTGTAAGAACAAAATCGGCAAGAACACCACCACATCAACCAATGTAATAGACAATGCCGAAAAACCGATTTCCATTCTTCCGTCCATAGCTGCCGTTCTTTTTTCTTTACCCATATCCAAATGGCGTTGGATATTTTCTAAAACTACGGTAGCATCGTCCACCAAAATGCCGATGATTAAAGACATCGCCAGCAAAGTCATCAGATTGAGCGTATAGCCCCAAAGCCACATCACGGCAAAAGCGGTAATTAAGGAAGTCGGAATGGCAACTAAAACAATCAGTGAGTTTCTGAAACTTCGCAGAAACAGCAACATTACCAACGACACTAAAATCACGGCTAAAATCAAGTCAAACACCACCGAGTTAACGGCTGCAATGGTGTTATCGGTGCTATCGTCCGTAACTACAAATTTTACATCTGCATTGGCATTTTGTTTTTCAATGGACTGAAATTTTTCCCTAATCAGTTTTGAAACATCAACGGCATTGGCATCGCCTTGTTTCTTTATCATTAAGCCAATACCGTTTTTACTGTTGTAACGGCTATACGAAGTAATTTCTTTAATGCCGTCTGTTACTTCCGCAATATCTTTCACATAAACAGGACTGTTTGGAAAAGGCATTGCGACCTGAACATTCTGAATATCATTGATAGTATTGAATTTGCCAACTAACCTAACTGAATTATTTTCTGTATCGGTTTGTAATTTTCCCGCAGGTAAATCAATACCTGAACGATTGACGGCTTCCACTACCTGGTACAAAGAAATTTTATAGAGCTTCAATTTTTCTTTATCCACCTTGATTTGAATTTCCCGTTCTTCTCCGCCTAAAATGGCAATCTCTGCTACTCCTTTTAGTTGTTGGATTTGTGGCAGGTAATCGTCTTTCATTTTTTGGTAAAAGTCAGTCGGCTCTAAATTGCTTGTTGCACTTACCGACATTATCGGCAAATCATTAGGCGATACTTTGCTCATTACAGGGTTTTGAATATCGTTAGGCAAGTCCTTTCGGATATTGTCAATGTAGCGTTGAGCGTCCTGCATTGTTTTGTCCAAATCCGTTCCGTATTTCAGATTGGCTATGATGATTGAAGCATTGGGTAATGATTTGGTAAGCAAATAATCTACGCCCTCCAGATTAGAAAGTGCATCTTCAATTTTTCGGGAAACGGAAGTTTCCACTTCGTTGGGTTCTGCACCGGGATAAACGGTTTTGATAACCACAACAGGCTGATTAAAATCGGGCATCAGTTCATAGCTCAAATTCTTGTAGCCGATAATTCCCAACAGGGCAAATACGCTGAAAAGTACGATAATCAGCGAGGGACGTTTGATTGATATTTCTGTAATATTCATTTTCGCTGATTTTATTTAATCGTAATATTCGCTCCGTCAAACAGGTTGATAAAGCCATTCGTTACAACAATATCGCCTGTTGCCAATCCGCCTGATACAATCGTTTTATTGCCGATATTTCTTGATATGGTTATCGGTTGCAATACGGCTTTTCCGTTTTTTATGATATATACTTTCGCTTTTCCATTTTCTTCTGTAATGGCAGATGTCGGAATAAGAATACCTTGTTCTTGCTTGGTGTCAGAAAGATTTACCTTACCGAACATTCCCGATTTTATGGTTAAGTTGTTGGTGTTGGCAACCTGAAACTGTATAGGAAAACTATTGCCCATATTGGCTTTACTTCCTGTCATTGTTACTTTGCCCGAAAGGGAAATGTCGGGATAAACATCAGCACTAATTTTATAAGTCTGATTGTTTTGAAACTGCACCAAATCATTTTCGGGAACATTGACCGTAAAGCGTAAAGTGCTTATATCCGTAATTTGTAGCAACGGAATACCCGGTGCTGCAAAACCACCCTCCTCATTGAGCTTGGCAGTTACCACACCGTTGAAAGGTGCTTTTATAGTGGTTTTACTGATTTGCTCCAATAAAGTCGCTTTCTGAACTTTTGCAGCTTTCAATCCCAATTTTGCCTTTTCCAACTGCACACCTTGAACGGCATCGGCTTCTGTTAAAATGGTGTATCGTTTTACATCGTCTTCCAAACCCTCAATCTGTACTTCAACTGCTTGCAGTTGTAGCTTCAACAACGAGTTATCCAACTGAATAAGTGTTTGTCCTTTGCTTACACTACTTCCAACATCTACCAAAACAGCATTGATTTTTCCTTGTATATCCGCACTGATTTTTGTTTCCTTATTCGGCTCAAAAGTACCTGCATAAGTATTTGCATCATCAATAGTCTGCAAACGAATGGTGTCAGCATTTACAGTAATAGGTTTTTCTTTGTCATATTGATACACCTTGCTTTCGGTGGTTTCTTTATTGTTTTTCAACTTAAAAAACACAAGTGCTATTACCGCAATCAAAGCAATTATCCCGATTATTTTTTTCCAATTCATATTCCTGATTTTTTATCCGTTATTTTAATTCTTAATTGTTCCTGCCAGCTTTTTTAGCTCCAAATCCGCTTTCAGATAATCTATAACTGCCGACAGGTAATTTTGCTGTGCTTCACGAAGTGTATTATCAGCCAATAAAACATCGGTAAGTGTTGCCGTACCTTGCTTTTGTTGTAAAATGGTTTGCTCATAAATAGATTGAGCCAAAGTGATTTGATTTTCGGTATTGATGACTGTTTGCTGTGCAATCGTTCTTTGCCTTAAAGCATTTTCAGTTTCCATTTTGTTTTTATCGCCAATCAGTTGAGCCTGCAATTCGTTATTGCTGATTTCCAGTTTTTTTTGATTTATTTTTCGCTGTGTAACTGTTCCGTTGAAAAGCGGGTAAGTCAGTTGCAAACCTGCAAAGCCTATGGGATAAAATTTCAGAAAGTCATTTGGGGTTTTGTCGTAGCCAAAACCTGTTGTTCCGTAGGAGGCAATCAAATTAAGCGAGGGTAGAAATCGTGATTTGTTCAACGTACTCAATTCGCTGTTCAATAGTTTGTTTTGTGTCTGAATAATTTTCAAATCCAATATGTTTTCTACATTATTTTTAGTTAAGGCTCGCTGTTCGATTTCAGAAACAACGGTAATATTTCGCTCCAATGGGATACCGATATTCAGTTTTAGTGCATTTAGAATTGAAATGTATTTGTTGTGGACGTTTTCCCTTTGGGTATTTAACTGTTCGGTTTGCAATTTCACTTTACTCACATCTGTTCCCTTTGCCAATAACTGTTTTTTCAAAAGTTCCATATTCTTTAATAGCTTTTGGGTGTTGAGCATATTGCTTTCCAAAAAATCCAATTGATGTTTCAATATTTGAGCGTTGTAATACAGCATAGTGATGTCGTATAAAACCTGCTCTTCCGATTTTTGAAATTGAAGCAGTGTCAGTTTGTTGGCAATTTTTGTATTCTCAATCACTCCATAAACCTGCGGATTATACAACGGCATTGCCAACTGCACATTTGCATTGATGTTGTGAGGAACACCAAATTGCAAATCTCTGAATTGCCCTTCGGGTGCTTGCGGATTGAGTGCATTCATCGGCATGAGCTGTGTAGGCAATTCCATAAAATATTTGTAATCGGCATTGGCTGTAACTTTCGGAATAAGATTGGCTTTTGCTTCTTTTTCCCTTTGTTCGCTGATGCTGATGTGGTTTCGGTTGATTTGCAGGGTTTTGTTATAGACCTGTGCCGTATCAGTACATTGTTTCAGTGTCCAGACTTCCTGTGCCTGAACAGTATTCCACCCGATAAATATCAACGGAATAATAAATAGTTTGCGAGCGTTCACTAACATAATTGAGCAAATTTTTTTGTTTCTTTTTATTTATATTCTTTGAGCAAAAGCGATAATATGCCCGTCTAAATCGGTAAAATAGCAAACGCTGTCGCCCCAATCTCTGTCTTCTATCGGACTAATAAGTTTAGCTCCTATTTTCATTGCGTTATGAAATTCAAGTTCAATATTATCAACATAAAAATATAGCTCACATCTCGGAATTCCGTTTCCTTGGTCAGGATGTGGTGTTTTGTCCGAAAGTATTTTGGCAATTCCTTTATTAGGCATAAGTCCCAATTTACAGTTTTCGGAAAGTTTAAATTCAGTCATTCCAGGTACATTCAAGTCAGGGTTTATACGAAAAAGCTTTGTGTAAAAATCTGTACTTTTCTGTTGGTCAATTACATAAAGTATAAATTCAGTTGTTATAATATGTTTCATTCTTAGTTTGATATTAAATATGGTTATATGAATTGTTCTTCCTTTATCATTGTCAGCAACATTTTAAAGCGTTCAATGGCTTTCAATTCGTGTGGAATGTTTGCCGGCATAATGATACAATCACCTTTTTTCAGATGATGAAGTTTTCCGGCAATCGTTATTTCTGCTTCGCCATCCAAAATCTGCACAATGGCATCATAAGGTGTTTTATGCTCCGATAGTCCCTGTTCTTTGTCAAACGAGAATAAAGTCAAGGTTCCACCTTTGCTTTTAGTTACCTGTTTGCTGATAACACCGCCGTTTGTGTATTCAATTGCATTTTCGAGATTGAAAATGCTTTCTTTTTCAAATGTTGCCATAGTCGTTGTTTAATTAAAATACTGATGATATTGCTGATACGAATGTTGCAGGCGCAAAACAATTTCACTTGCTTTGGTTGCATCTGTTTCATTTTGCAACGCCTTAATTATTTCAAGATGTGGATGTAGCCATTTGTGCAGTTCATCGTGACCTTTGCCGCCCATTGTACAACTTTTTACGAGCTGGTCGTTTTGCTCTTTTAGTTGTTGAGCCAATGCTTTATAATCAGTCTTTCCGTCCTGAATATAAGTATTTACCAATTCTTCGCCTTTCACTACAAAAGGTTTCATTTCTTCGTTCACCAGCCACTTTTCGCCATTGTTGAGTTCAATAGCTTTGGAACCCTCATCGTGTTGATGTTCTGCGTGGTTTTCTGTTTCCTGATGTGCCGTTGATTTTTCAGTAACATTATTACAACTCCACAAAAGCATAACGCTCAATCCAAATACAAGTAGTTTTTTCATATCTCAATTTTTTTTTCAATCATTTTTAAAATTCCCTCTAAAACTGCTGTACCGTCTTTTATCAGGTTAGACTTATGCCTCGAAAGTTTCCATTTCAAAACCGTCATTCTCATTCCACCAAGTATAATAGTGGTAAGCGTGGAGGCATTGATTAGCTTGCCGTATTGCCCTACCTTCTGTCCTTTTTCAATGTTTGCATTGACATATTGGTGCATTAATTCCATTATTTCGGAAACTTTATAACTCAATCCCTCATCATAATGAAAAATACTTTCCGCAAAAATGACACTGACAATCGCAGGTTTATCTGTAAAGGTTTGTAGTTGCGATTTAAAAATATCCCTCAATTCATCTCCTGCCGTTGCGTTAGGATTTACAGGAATGTTACTTATGCGGTTTTTCATTCCTGTTATGAAATAGTTGAGCAAACCAAGTAAAATATCATTCTTGCTTTTAAAATGACGGTATAAAGCCGGTTCGGATAAACCAATATCGGCAGCCAGCGTTTTGATAGTCAGGTTTTGAATACCGTAAGCATCAATCCGAACCGTTGCGGCTTCCATTATTTCTATTTGTCTGTTTGTGAATTTTTCCATGTTACCCGTTCGCTAACAAAATTATGTTAGTTAGCATTCGCTAACAAAGGTAGTGATATTTTTTTATTTAGCGATATTTCTTCAAGAAAAGGATATTGTCAACCAATACTATCATTCTTTATTCCTTTTGCACCAAATGTTGTAAGTCAGGGTCGTTTTTGATGCGTTCCATTTCACTTTCAACAATGGTCATAACATCCTGCTTGACTTGCTTGTAGTTGGCTTCAATTTCTTGCTTCATATTATCCGCTCCACTTTCATCGGTAAAGGATAATATCTGCGGTATCTTCTTGTAGGCTTTGGTTTCGGCGGCAACTTTATCATTATCTACTACAATTTCAGAATGAAATATTTTCTGCTCGATGCGTTCATCGAAATTGTCGGAAACCGCACCAACAAACATGCCCTGCGTAAGTGTTGAAATTTTGGATGCTGGTATCAGGCTATCCATTTGGGTAGAAATGGAAGTGGACTTATCATTTCGGTTGATGGTCATGCTCTGCCTTTTCTGCAACACTTTTCCAAAGCGTTCCGAAAGGCTCTTTGCTGTTTCGCCCACCACCTGACCGGAGAAAATATTACCTATGGTATTCTGTATTACCTTACTTTCTTTATCGCCGTAATCCCTTGTCAGTTGTGAAAAATCCTGAAAGCCCAAACATACTGCTACCTTATTACTACGTGCAGTTGCAATCAGGTTATCCAATCCCCTGAAATAAATGGTTGGCAACTCATCTATGATAATTGAACTTTTAAGCTGTCCTTTTTTGTTAATCAGTTTTACAATCCTTGAATTGTATAAACCCAAAGCTGCGGAGTAAATATTTTGCCTGTCGGGGTTGTTGCCAACGCACAGTATTTTAGGCTCTTTCGGATTGTTGATGTCCAGTGAAAAATCGTCCCCCGTCATTACCCAATACAACTGCGGGCTAATCATTCGGGACAAAGGAATTTTTGCCGATGCAATCTGCCCCTGTAACTGGTCTTGTGCGCCCCCTAACCAGGCATCCATGAACGGCGATAAATAATTTTCGAGTTCGGGGTATGACGTAAGTATGGTAAATACGTCTGCGTATTTTTTGTTGAGCAATTCGATGGCGTGCGGGAACGTGCAATGCTTGCCGTTATCGTAAATTTTCAGGAACCAAATAATTGCTGCAAGCAATATAATCGGGCTTTCAACGAAGAAATCCCCTTGCTTCAAAATCCACGACTTGTTAAGGTTAAGCATGATGGTATAGGCAGCTTCGTAAGCATCCGATATGTCCGTCATAAAGTCGGGATTAAGCGGGTTGCACCTGTGGCTCCGGCGTGGGTCATCAAAATTGATAACATAAAACTTGGGGGCTATTTTGTACTTGTTGGTATGCTTTAGCAGGTGGTTGTAGGCAATCGTGGAAAGGTCATCAAACTTGAAATCGTAGATATACATACTGAACCCTTTCTCGATGTGTTGTTTGATGTAGTTGTTTACAATAGCATAGGATTTCCCCGAACCCGGAGTACCCAACACAATAGAGGCTCTAAAAGGATTGACCACATTAACCCAACCGTCATTCCATTTGCCTTTGTAGTAAAACTTCGTAGGCAGGTTAACGGAATATTCATTTTGCATCAGTTTGGTTTCCTGCTGGAAACTTTCGTTCTCGTTGTTGAAAACATCGTCCATCAGGTTATTGCGTAGTAAGCGGCTCATCCATACACCAGCCATCAGCAGGGCAATATATCCTGCGCCCGTTGTAAGAATGTAAAGCGAAGTAGCTAACCCTGCCGATAATTTCAGCAATGGGAAATTCAGGAAGAACAGCACTAAGCCAGTGGCTAAGGCAACACGGATTTTAGTCCATGTTATCTTTTCGTTTTTCACGCCCTTTGTACCCAAACAGCTTAACGCCAGTAACACCAATGCAAAAAATTTGGTGTAAAGCGTGTGTGAGAAAAGCCCTGCGGTACGGTTAAAATTGGTGAGTATCTTGCCTATAACTTCTAAAGTCCAGCCACGTTCGGCAAAGAACCCATAGCAAAACCAATAAAAGTGCATCAATACAATGAGGATGCTTACCGCTCTCATAAAAGCCATTATTTTGGCTAACCCTCTTAAATCGTCTTCTCCTTGCATAATTCAAAAATTTGTTTTGATGCAAGTGTAACCGCTATGAATAGCGGTGTAGAGAAAGCGGTGTCAGATGGCGTGTAGTGGCATTATTTGGCATTAAACTGGCTTCCTGATAGAGAACAAAATCTTATTGCCGTCTTCCTGGTCTTTTGTTTTTCTTCTTTTTCTTCATGCGGTTTGCAAAAGCCTGTTCCTCGTAATCCTCGCCCTGTGCTTCCGGTAATAGCCCGCCCAATCCGTCTATCAATCCTGTATCATCGGTTGGCTGTTCTTTATCAAAGAAATCAAAAAGCCTGTGAGTTTCTTCTTTTTCCTCAACAACGTTTTTATCTGCGGCTGGCAATGCGGAGGTACTTGTATGTTCTGTATTTTGGCGTTGTTCCATTACTTGTTCTTTCCACCAGTCGTTAAACACATTTGCCGATAGTTTTTTGTCCAAAGCTGAACCGTTCCAAACTGTGCGGCTTTCATGGTCTATAAATGTCATACCATATATGCGCCCCTTATCAGTGCGGCGTACAACGGTATTGATGCCCTGCTCCAATAGTTGCTTTTTAAAATCGGTTTCATTGGTGGCCGTGTGCATTGCTACCTCGATGCTGTTTTTCAGTATGGCTCTTACCGGGTTATTTTTAATCTGCTCTTTAGATTGTGCAAAATGTTCCTGCAAGGCTTCCAATCCTGCGTGTTTGCCAAAACGTGAAGCCTTGAAAGGATTGCTGGCTTTTACTCCCTGTTCGTTCAAGGCAAAATACACCAGCCCGTTTTTGGGCTGTCCGTTCAGCTCGCCTTTCACTTCTTCGGCGGTAATATTAAAGAGGGAAAGCAACGCATTGTATGCGCCCAAACTGGCATATCCGTAATACTTTGGCAGATGTCGTACCACCGATGCTATCTGACTTTTAACATCCCCGGCTTTGTAGTCTATCGGGTGGAATACCCGCTCGTTCCCCGTGCGTTGCTTTTCCGTTGCAGGTACAAGATTGTACTGCTGTTCCAATTTCCTGCAAATTGCCATTGAACGGGGATGGTCGTAACTGTCCGCTATCTTCTTGCCATCCAATCCAACGGCAACGGTCACAATATGGATGTGGGTGCGCTCTATATCCGTATGTTTGAAAACAACATAGGGCTGGTTGCCATAGCCCATTTCCTGCATATACTGCTGCGCCATTTTTATAAACTGCCCATCGCTGACCTTATCCGCAGGATCAGGGTTCAGCGATATGTGGCGAACTGGTTTTTCCGTTCGGATATTGGCGGCTAAATAGGGCTCAAATTGCTGGTGCAGGTAATGGGTAGAATAAGTATTGTTCAATGTTTCCGGTATCTTGTTCAGCAACAAAACCTGCCCTTTTTCTTTGTCAATCTTCTGCTGGTTATATGATATAGCACCGTACAAATGCTCACCCTTTCCAATCTTTGCTATCATTTTTGCAAGTGTTTTTTCTCAAATTCCTGTGTCAGTTCAATTACTTTCCGGCACAAGTCCGCCATTTCTGCCGTCTGTTTTTCCAGTTTAAAGAGGTAAGCAGATGCTTTTTTCTCCGAAAAATTGCGGTACAATATCTTCACGATTTGGTTGTAGTTCACACCAACGGCTCTGAACTGGCTGTAAAAACTGGTGAGCCTTGTATGAAATTCTACGGCATCCATATCAATTTTTACTGTCTTAATTGTTTTCTGAAAGATGCAGGCAGTAATAAAATGCGCCATTACTTTCATTCCCGATTGCTCGAACAACGTAAGGAACTGTGCGTTTTCCGTATCGTTCAGGCTAATCGAATAGCGGTGGGTTGCAGGGTCATTCTTAGGCTTGCGACCACCTTTGCTTATTTGATTTCTTTTCTTGTCGTCCATATCTCTATCCATTACAATTTCCATAAACCCCGACTTCGGAGGGGGTTTTCCGGCTCCATGCAATGGCAAGTTGTTTTTAGCTGCGGAAAGCATTTCAAGCAGCTAAAAACATAACTTGCTCTGTTCGGTTGAACAGAAAATCCGCCCTGCGGGACGGATTGGATAAAGCAGAAAAAAACGACTTAGAGCCGTTCCACTTATAGCCTCTTATCTCCAATGATTTTTCCATTCTCCTGTTGCATTGATGCAACTACAAAATAAGTGCAGCTTTCCCGAAGCATCACCCTGTTGCACACTGCCAAACACTGCCACAGAACGCCAATAGCTACCACTTCGCAGCAATGCGATAAAATAACCCGCTCCTTTGTGATAGCATTCAGGCAAGCGTGTTGGCAGGCATTCATTCCGGTTGGCAGTTCAGAAAGACAGCATACAAGATTGCAGGAACCTAAGAATGTCTGATAGCATTCAGTCCGGCAGGCTGGCACACCTGAAAGAAAGCAGGACGGCTTTCATGTTGGGCTGCAAGGTGGCATGACAGCTCACAAAGGAAACGGCTTGCAAGCGTGACAGCAGAAATGCAAGATGGTCGGCACGACAGGCAGAAAGGTTGTTTGCCTGATAGCCGGAGTTCCATCGGGATAGCATGACAGTATTATTTCATGCAGGATAACACGCTATCAAGAAAGCCATCCCGCAGGATTGCAGGCAGTACAAACAGAATTAAATTTTAAAACAGAATAGAAAATGGAAACAAAAAACAAAACCCGATTCATTGCTTTTTCCAGCCAAAAAGGAGGCGTGGGTAAAAGCACTTTTACCACCATCACTGCAAGCATACTCCATTACCGCATGGGGTATAACGTGGTCGTATTTGATTGTGATTACCCACAGCACAGTCTTTGGCAGATGCGGGAACGGGATTTAAAAACGGTGATGAAAAGCGAAATCCTGAAAAGACTGGCGTACCGCCAGTTCACGACCATTAACAAAAAAGCATATCCGGTATTGCAGAGCAAGGCAGACAATGCTTTAAGGGATGCGGAGGCATTTTTACAATCTTCCGATGTCCCGGTGGATGTGGTTTTCTTCGACTTACCGGGAACTGTGAACACCCCCGGCTTGCTCAATACGCTGGCAGGAATGCAACATATCTTTTCACCTATCACGGCAGACCGTGTAGTGATGGAAAGTACATTGAGCTTTACCGATGTTCTGACCAATGTTTTGATGAAACGGGGACAGACTTGCATCGAAACGATACGGTTATTTTGGAACCAGGTGGACGGACGGGAAAAATCGCACCTGTATGAAGCCTATGGAAATATCATCAATGAAGTTGGGCTGCAAACGATGGAAACCCGCATTGCAGACAGCAAACGCTTTCGCAAGGAAAGCGAAGCTACCGCAAAGACCGTTTTCCGCTCCACATTATTACCTCCCGATGAAAGATTGATGAAAGCCTGCGGGCTGGATTTGTTTATGGTAGAGTTTTTAAGAACCGTCAAATTGTAACGGCTATGGAAAATGAGAATAAGAAAAAAACAAATGCCCCGATAGACGAGGCATACATCATGTCCATAATGGCGGGTGAAACAAAAAAGCCTGAAAAAGCAACGGAGGAACCCCAGGCAGAACAAAAGGAGTTGATAGACGAAAAGCCCGCATCTAAGGAGCGTACCCGTCAAAAGAAAGTTTCCGGGTTCAGTTACGGTGAGCGTTTCCTCAATGGTCATACCATGACCCGCAGGGGTGATAAAAGCATTTACATCCGGCAGGAATATCACGAACGGCTTTCCCGTATTGTACAGGTTATCGGTGAGGATAAAATACCCCTGTATGCTTATTTGGACAATATTCTCGAACACCATTTTGAACAGTTTGAGAAAGCCATCACCGATGATTTTAATGAGAAATTTAAACCCATATTTTAAAGTATTTGATTATGGAAATAATAATTGTTATCTGCCTGCTGATTGTTATTGTGCTGCTGGCAAAGGATAAAATCATCATCAAAAAGGTGGTGAAAAGCAAGCCTCAACATCCTGCGGTAAATCCCGATTTATCGGAAATAATGGGCAAGCCAAAGCCTGTAAAGCGACACATAGTGCCAACAAGTGCCACGAAACGCCAATTTGATAAAAAGGCTGATATACCTGATAATTTTGAAGCAGAAACCAACGAAGCAGGTTTTGCGAGGGAAATTCCGCAGGAGGAATTGGATGAAGTTTTTGGGAGTGAACCTGTTTCCGATTTTGAGAGTGAGGACGAGGAATGGCAAGAACAGGGATTACCGAACAGCGACAATGGGTTTGCCACAGGGGTTACCTACGAGGAACTGACAACCGTGGGGGCATTGCTTCAGCAAGACGTGCTGGAACCTGCCTCTCAACAAAAAGCGGTAGACATCGTTCAGCGAATACAGGGAACCGAATTGTTTAGCTTGCTCGAAAACTCCATAGAGGGGGCTTCACGAAAGATTGCGGAGCTGCTGGATAAAAGCCTCCCCGCCAGAGCGGATTTCAATTCTTCCAACGTGCGGAATAAGGATTTAGAGGGTTTCGACATTGGGGAGTTTGTCTGAAAAGACAGCTCCCTTTTGTTTATATCGCTTTATCAAGTCTTTTATGAATGTAGGATATGGTATTCAAAATATCCAAAGCCTCGTCTTCGGTAATTTCAAATTTGATTTTAGGTTCGTGCGCCGTAGAGTTTCTAATTAAGCCAAACATACCTTTAATCAAGTTGCATAATCCTAAATGCTCGCTTCTATCCGTATCCGTTTTTAAGTGATTGATTTTAACCAACGGATTACTGGTAGAAAATGAAGTTTCTGCTAAAGCATTGCCATCTGCATAAAGCCCGGTCATTTTCCTTAAACGGTCTGCAATACTTTTGGTAGCCTCAAAAACAGAATGAAAGTAGTTTTCAACCAATAGTTCAGCCTTACAATATTCAAATATCGCAGCATGAACATTCCTGCTTTCCAACTTATGTTTTAAGCGGCTGGCACGTTGTTCGGCTTCTGCGATTGTTGTAGCTTTTTCAACTAATCTGAATTTACCTTGCTCTGTGAGTTCTGTACCTATAAACGCTAAACGTTTATTAACCTCTAATCTGCGGTTATGAAAAATTTCTTCTTTCCCAATATACCGAACAGGTTGCAAAGCATCTTGCACAAATCTTAGTATATGATTTGAACATTGATTTTTATTCTGCCAATCAGCAAATGCAGAATACAGTCTTCTCCATTTTGTGTTTTGAGGGTCAACATCCGGGATGTTTGCGTTCAATAGAATTTGCCCTATTTCCGTACCTGTCAAACCATCCGAAGCATCTCCAATAGTTTTACATAATCCCTCCAACACATGCGCTTCAAACATTGGACGTTTAATACTTGCCATACTTTCTACTTTTCTTCCTCGTAATAGATTTTGTAATACTTCCTACCATCTTTCTCAACACCCTTTTCAATAAGATCTTTATTCCCATGAATATATATGTCGAAATTTCGGTCAAGTTTTAGTACGCTTTTGAAAACACGAGATTGTTTTTTTACAGCTTGGGAAGATATTGGGAAGCTATCTGCTAATTCTACCTCATTTTCCTGTCTGTAAGTTTGATCGAACTTTCTAAACGATTCAATAACATTGTTGTCTCCAAACACTTCCTCTTCAAACTCCTCTTTATTAAATGTCTCATTCTTTTTAAAATAGTCCACAGATCGATTTAAAAAATCAATTTTATCGGCTTTACTCAACTCAAAGTCTTCATCTAATTGCTTTGTTACAAACTGTTTGGCTATTCCTAAAAATTGGTTGGTTTGATGGTATTCATCCTTGATAATGCTCACATTAAGAAACTCATCTTTCCAATATTGTGCTTCGTTTGATTTGCTTGCATTATCAATAATTAAAATTTTATATCCTGTTTCGGCAGTTGTATTGAAAATCAAACAGCCTTTATCCATGCTTTTCAAATCGAATCCAATTTCATGTACAATATTATAATTCGATCTTTGCTTCTTCATCTGAATAAATGGAGAAGGTGTTTCTGATTTGAAAATGCCAAGTACATTAACAACCTCATCTTCTATAATTATATTGTCGAATAGTGAAATATTGAGTTGCCCTTCTTTTATTTTGGGGTGCATTGACTGTTCATAAAGTAATTTTGCTATACTTTGAGAATTTGAGATAAAAGAATTTGGATCTGAAAATATCTGCTTAGCTAAAGTAAACACTTCATTCATCTCAATATTTACTGCATGGGTAAATTTGTAAAGTTCTTCTGTTTTTAAAAGGGATAAGAAATATTTTAAAAGATAGTTTTTCGTGTCCGATGCTAAGAGCGATTCTTCATTAGAAAGACTATATTTTTCATCTCGTAATTTATTTCCAATTTGGTGCGTAATAATTTTCTCTATTTCTACTTGGGTAAAATCTATATTATTCATCTTTTATGTCGTATGTTGTACAGAATGTGGTTGAGATTTCAGTAAATTATATTTTTCCATTTTGAATTTTTCAAATTCTTGTAATAAAAATAACCTCACTTTATCTTTGTTTACTCCTTTATATTCATCTTTAAGATTAACGGTTGAAACATCTATTGAAAATTCAATGTTGCTAAGTCGTTTTTTGAAATATCCGTTGAAGCCAAATTGAACTACGCAGTTCCCTTCAGCGGCATGATAGGAAAAATTGTAAAGAGCTTCAACTGAGGCTAACTCAATATATTTATGATTCTCATTTTCATTAATCAAATAATGTTCATGTAGTGTTTCGCCATTTATTTTTAAAGTATTTACTTTACCCGTCATTAACTTGGCAATTTCAATTGGCATTTCCATAGTTCTATCAGGAGCAATATCCAAATCTGTGGCTCTTTGAAATTCAAAAATTTCAGAACTATCAGTTAGACTTAAAAAAAATTTAATCCTTTCTTCATTTGTGAAATTGCTATACAAGATTCTTTCAACGTCTGTATTTGGTTTAGTATAGTTTTTACTTTTAAACTCATTAACCAAATGCTTAACACCCAAATCCGCAATTGTTTGAGTTTCAGGAGAGGTGTAAATCATTCTTAGATATACCTTGTCATTTTCTTGTACCTTCTCTAAGACAATTTCTCCATCATACTCATTTTTAGTTCTATACCAGCCAGAATTATAATTATTCGTTTGACATCTAAATTGCATTTTCACTTTGTTTGGATTTCCTTCAACCATTGCAAAATTGGTTTGCGAAATAACAGCCTGTCGTGAATCCGCTGTTCTTATAATTTCCTTTAAATCAATCTTGTCAGGAACAACTTTAATGAGATCATCTGTATTATGCCAGGCTAAAGGTCTTGAAAGAATTTTTTGGTTTAATTCTTTTCCTCGAATGTTTTCTTTAATATATTCAAATTCACTCGGAGAAAGTATTGTTGACAATAAAATTGGATATGTATCATTATTCTTTGAATCCTCTAAATAAATTCCACGCAGTCTGAGCAAGTATTTCAATTTTGTGTCGGATAATGACGGATGATTTAAAACGTCCTGAAGAGTTGCTCCAAAAGGGATATGCTTATTTACTTCTAACTTTTCCATAGTACTAACGTAAAATAGGGTTATTATAATTTACTACTTCTAACTGCGAAGTAAAAGAGGCATCATTGAATATTTGCTTAATGTTGTTTACCGTTGGCAAATGTTCAGTTTCTGAATAGTCCGGAAAGCCAATTAATGTCGCTCCTTGTGCATTACAGCCAATATTTTTTGCTATTCCCATGTATTTCATCAAATCATCTCTATCAAAATTGTCGATTGCATTTATAATGATAGTTGTTTCATTCTCCTTTGATGCTCTCAATGGTAATATACTTGAGTTAATGTACTGAATCGGCATAACTCTCCCGTTTCGTGGATTTCGGTCATCATTATTTAGCCCATTGTTGAAATAAACAAAGTCAATATTGTGTAGACGATATTTCAATTGAGCAAAACAAATCGAATCATATATGAACTCAATCCGTTTATTGTCAACTAAAAAAATGCCGTCGTGATTTACCCCTGTATTTAACTCAATCCGAGATAATCGACTTACTAAATCGTTCTCACCTGTTCCTGAATTGTTCAACCAAAACAAAACACCTCGATCGAAATGTGTGTCAATGTTCTGGTGAAGATTTATTGTGTATTGTTTTAACTCAGACTTTTTAAAGGATTCAATTGCCTTAGCTAATTCAAGATATCGCTCTTTAAATTGTGTTGTTACTTGTGATACAGGATAAGGATCTGTGCTATATTTTGATGAATAGATGACATTTTCAATTGTGCTGCTCACCATAGGATTAACGTAATGAAAATATCCATCTATCCCATTTGTTCTTTTTCTGAACTCGGTATCAATACTATCAATATCATCATTTCTTAAAGGATTTATCCATCCTATAAGGGCTAAAAAATCCGCTACTACTGTTTCGCCTACTTCTCCTACACGTTTTGAATATTCTCCCATAATTTCTATTTAAGTTAAGTCTAAGTTTTTTTTCTTCGATAGTATTTGATTTTCTTCTCTACTATTTTTAGGATTTCAAGTCCATCTTCCTCATTAAGAAGTTGATTAGTGATCTTATCGCTAATGTATCTAACCTTTAGTTCGGACTGGTCAATTTTGAACATTCTTGAAATTCCATCAATGATTTGTTCATTGGCATTTCGTTCATTCTTCTCTATTTTACTCAATGTTGACGTATCAATATTCAATTCCGCTGCGACTTTTCTAAGAGGAAGATTCGCTTTTCCCCTTAATGACCGGACATACTCGCCAAATGATATTCTTTCTAATGTTGACATTGACTTCTTGGACATCATTTGTCCAAAAGTAATAAAATTCTATGATTTGAAAAATATGTATTTCATAGGTATCAATTACTCATAACACTGCCACTCACTGCCAAGTAATTCCACTGAAAGACACATCGTTATTGCGCCTCTTTTTTCCTGACACTTTTGTTCCGAAAGCCCACAGAAAGCGGGAAGTAGAAACAAAATAATTCATTCAGATTATGGAAAGAAGAAAGAAAAAAGTATTGCTGACAGGCGTTGCGTTACTGTCGGCATTTGGTGTGTTCGCACAGGGAAACGGCAATGCTGGCATTCAGGAAGCAACACAAATGGTAACGGGATATTTTGACCCGGCTACCAAATTGATTTATGCCATCGGTGCGGTGGTTGGGTTAATCGGAGGTGTAAAGGTTTACAACAAATTCAGCAGTGGCGACCCGGACACATCGAAAACGGCGGCAAGCTGGTTCGGTGCGTGTATCTTCTTAATCGTTGCAGCAACCATCCTGCGTTCATTCTTCCTTTAATCCAATGCCCTATGAGTAATTACAACATCAACAAAGGCATTGGAAGAACCGTAGAGTTCAAAGGGCTGAAAGCACAATACCTGTTCATCTTCGCAGGTGGCTTGCTCGGCGTGCTTATCCTTGTTATGATTATGTACATGGCAGGCGTAAACTCCTACATCTGCCTGTTCATAGGCGCAGGCGGTGCATCACTGATTGTTTGGAAAACATTCTCATTAAATGGCAAGTACGGCGAACACGGGTTGATGAAGCTGGGCGCAAAGAAAAAGCATCCCAAATACATCATCAGTCGCAAAGCGGTACATCGCAGTTTAAGGTTCACCTCTAAATCCGATGCCGTATGAGAAACACCGCAAAAACTACAACGCTGGAAAGCAAGTTTCCATTACTGGCGGTGGAACACAACTGCGTCATTTCAAAAGATGCAGACATTACCGCCTGCTTTCGGGTACACCTGCCGGAACTGTTTACCGTAGCATCACCGGAGTACGATGCCATACACTCCGCATGGCACAAGGCAATCAAAACCTTACCGGATTACTCCATCATCCACAAACAGGATTGGTTCATCAAGGAAAATTATGCACCGGATATTGCACAGGACGGATTGAGTTTCTTAGCGAAATCCTACCAGCAACATTTCAACGAGCGTCCTTTTCTCAACCATTACTGCTACCTCTTTTTGACGAAGACAACCAAAGAGCGTATGCGGATGCAAAGCAACTTTAGTTCGCTTTGCAAAGGCGTTCTTATCCCGAAAGAAATAAGGGATAAAGAAACCGTCCGCCGATTTATGGAAGCGGTGGCGCAATTCGAGCGCATCATCAACGACAGCGGGTTTGTGAAACTGGAACGGTTGACAGAAGATGACATCATCGGTGCAAATGAAAAACAGGGATTGTTGGAGCAATACCTGACCTTATCACGGACAGCCAATACGCCGTTGCAGGATTTGGCACTCGGTACGGAAGATGTGCGCATCGGTAATAAGCGATTGTGCCTGCACACGCTTTCAGATACAGACGATTTGCCCGGAACAGTATCAGCAAATACACGTTATGAAAAGCTGTCCACCGATAGAAGCGACTGCCTGTTGTCCTTTGCGGCTCCGGTGGGCTTGCTCCTTAGCTGTAACCATATCTACAACCAGTATTTATTTTTGGATAACAGCGATGAGAACCTGCGCAAGTTTGAAAAATCCGCAAGGAATATGCACTCGCTGGCAAGGTATAGCCGTGCAAATCAAATCAACAAAGAGTGGATTGAAAAGTACCTGAACGAAGCCCACAGCTTCGGGCTTTCGTCTATCCGTGCGCACTTCAATGTAATGGCGTGGTCGGATGATGCAAACGAACTCAAACAGCTAAAGAACGATACCGGTAGCGCATTGGCTTTAATGGAGTGCAAGCCTCGCCACAATACCATTGACGTTGCCACGCTGTATTGGGCGGCTATGCCGGGCAATGCGGCCGACTTTCCAAGCGAGGAAAGTTTTTACACGTTCATTGAACCCGCCCTGTGTTTCTTCACCGAAGAAACCAATTATCAAAGTTCACCATCGCCTTTCGGTATCAAGATGGCAGACAGGCTTACGGGTAAGCCTATCCATTTGGATATTTCCGACCTGCCAATGAAAAAAGGCATCATCACGAACCGCAACAAGTTCATCTTGGGGCCATCGGGTTCGGGTAAGTCTTTTTTCACTAACCACATGGTGCGCCAATATTACGAACAGGGCGCACACGTCCTGCTCGTGGACACAGGTAATTCCTATCAGGGCTTATGCGAACTGATTAAAGGAAAGACCAGAGGTGAAGACGGGGTTTACTTTACTTACACCGAAGAGAACCCGATTGCGTTCAATCCCTTTTATACCGATGACGGCGTATTTGACATTGAGAAAAGGGAAAGCATCAAAACCCTCATCCTTACGCTTTGGAAGCGTGATGACGAACCGCCGAAGCGTTCGGAAGAAGTGGCGTTGTCAAACGCCGTGAGCGGTTACATTGACCACATTAAGCAAAACGATGAATACCCATCGTTCAACGGATTCTACGAATATGTAAAGGGTGATTACAAAACGGTACTGGAAGAAAAGCAGGTAAGGGAAAAAGACTTTGACCTCGCCAATTTCCTGAACGTACTGGAACCTTACTACAAGGGCGGCGAATACGATTACCTGTTGAACTCCGATAAGCAACTCGACCTGCTTTCCAAACGTTTTATCGTGTTTGAAATTGATGCGATAAAAGACCACAAAATCCTCTTTCCCGTGGTCACAATCATCATTATGGAAGTGTTCATCAACAAGATGCGCAGGCTCAAAGGTGTGCGTAAGCTGATACTGATTGAAGAAGCGTGGAAAGCGATTGCTAAAGAGGGTATGGCAGAATACATCAAGTATTTGTTTAAGACCGTCCGCAAATTCTTTGGTGAAGCCATCGTGGTTACGCAGGAAGTGGACGACATCATCCAGTCGCCCATCGTGAAAGAAAGTATCATCAACAACTCCGACTGCAAAATCCTGCTTGACCAGCGCAAGTACATGAACAAGTTCGATGACATTCAGGCGATGCTCGGACTTACCGAAAAGGAAAAATCACAAATCCTTTCCATCAACATGAACAACGACCCGTCAAGGCTTTACAAAGAAGTATGGATTGGGCTGGGCGGTACGCATTCCGCAGTTTACGCCACAGAGGTATCGCTCGAAGAATACTTAGCCTACACCACGGAGGAAACCGAAAAAATGGAAGTGATGCAGCTTGCCCATGAACTGGATGGTAACGTGGAGCAAGCCATTAAACGCATTGCCCTCCAAAGACGTGAGAAAGCAAACAGTTACTAATCATTTTAAAAGCAAGAGAAGTGGAAAAGGAGAAAATCACACTGCCCATTGGTGGTAACAAGGCTTTGATATTTGAAGCCGACCCCACCAACAAAGAGGAACAGGATTTTGCAAAACTGTGCAAGGAAGCAGCAGCATCCCAACCTCAAAGCCTGCAAGACTTTTTTACCCGGCTCAATGACCTGCAACAAAAGAAGCCTCCTGAACCAAAAAGGAAAATGGGTCGGAAAATGTAAAGCAGCTTTTCAACAGGAAAAGAAAAAATCAAACAGTTATTAATTTTTAAAAATCAGAAACAATGAAAAAAGCAATGTTACTGGTGTGTACGGCAATTATGCTTGCCGTTGCACCATCCGCTAAAGCACAATTTGTAGTAACTGACCCCGGTAATCTTATCTCCGGCATTCTCAACAGTGCAAACGAAATCGTGCAGACCTCATCCACCGTATCGAATGTGGTTAAGAATTTCAATGAGGTAAAAAAGGTGTATGACCAAGGCAAAGAGTATTACGACAAACTGAAAGCCGTAAACAACCTGGTTAAAGATGCCCGCAAGGTACAGCAGACCGTTTTGCTGGTGGGCGATGTGTCCGAAATGTACGTGAAGAATTTCGGCAAGATGATGAACGACCCCAATTTCACCCCACAGGAATTGACGGCAATTGCTAATGGTTATTCTACGCTTCTGAATGAAAGTACCGAGTTGCTGAAAGAGTTGAAACAAATCGTTACCTCGACCGGGCTTTCCTTAAATGATAAGGAGCGTATGGATATAATCGACAAAGTGTACAAAGAGGTTAAGGACTACCATAACCTTGTACGCTATTACACCAATAAAAATATTTCTGTAAGCATTTTGAGGGCGAAGAAACAGAACAACACCAAGCGTGTGCTGGAACTGTACGGAACCGCAGAACAAAAATATTGGTAAGCTATGGAATGGAATAACCTTCACGAAATGCTGCGCAGCCTGTACGATGAAATGATGCCATTGACGGCAGACATGGCTGCAATAGCCAAAGGAATTGCCGGATTGGGCGCACTGTTCTACGTTGCGCTGAAAGTGTGGCAGGCGTTGAGCCGGGCAGAACCCATAGACGTGTTCCCTTTGCTCCGTCCGTTCGCCATCGGGCTTTGCATTATGTTTTTTCCCACGATGGTTTTAGGAACCATCAATGCGGTAATGTCTCCCGTAGTAAAAGGCACGCACTCCATGCTCGAAGGGCAGGTACTTGACCTGAACAAGCTACAACAGCAAAAAGACCAGTTGGAGCGGGAAGCCATGCTTCGCAATCCCGAAACCGCTTACCTCGTAAGCGACGAGGAATTTGATAAGAAGCTGGACGAATTGGGCTGGTCGCCGTCCGATTTGGCTACCATGACGGGAATGTATCTCGACAGGCAAGCCTATAAAATGGAGAAAGCCATAAAGGAGTGGTTTCGTGACCTGCTGGAGATACTCTTTCAGGCAGCGGCATTGGTCATAGATACGATACGGACGTTCTTCCTCATCGTACTGTCTATATTGGGGCCGATAGCCTTTGCGATAAGCGTTTGGGACGGTTTTCAGTCCACGCTCACGCAATGGCTAACCCGATATATCAGCGTTTATCTGTGGCTGCCCATATCCGATATGTTCAGTTCCATACTGGCGAAAATACAATCGCTCATACTGGAGCGGGATATTGAAATGCTGGCAGACCCTACTTACATCCCCGATACTTCCAATACCGTGTATATCATTTTTATGCTGATAGGCATAGTGGGCTACTTCACTATCCCAACGGTGGCGGGCTGGGTAATACAGGCAGGCGGTGCAGGAAACTTTATGCGTAACGTAAACTCTACGGCTGCAAAAACAGGAAATCTTGCCGGAGCCGGAACGGGAGCCGCAGTGGGCAACATTGGCGGCAGGCTATTGAACAAAAATTAATCATCGTAAAAATGGAATTTAAAACATTAAGAAACATCGAAAACAGTTTTAGACAGATAAGACTGTACGCTATTGTTTTTGCCATTCTCTGCATTGCAGTGGTAGGATATGCCCTTTGGCAGTCCTACCGCTTTGCGGAGTTACAAAGACAAAAGATTTATGTATTGGATAACGGCAAATCATTGATGCTTGCTTTATCACAGGATGCCAGCATTAACCGACCAGTGGAAGCCCGTGAACACGTTAGGCGTTTCCATGAATTGTTTTTTACGCTCGCACCCGATAAGAATGCTATCGAAAGCAATATGAAGCGGGCTTTTAATCTCGCAGATAAATCGGCTTTTGATTACTACAAAGACCTTTCGGAAAAGGGCTATTACAACCGTATCATTTCGGGCAACGTACAACAGCGCATCGAAGTAGATAGTGTCGTCTGCAATTTCGATACCTATCCTTATGCGGTTCGTACCTACGCCAAGCAATTCATCATCCGTTCAAGCAATGTAACCAGGCGCAGCCTTGTTACCTCTTGCTACCTCGTGAACTCCGTCCGTTCGGACAACAATCCGCAGGGCTTCAACATCGAAAAATTTGCCGTGCTGGAAAACAAAGACATGGAGGTTATCGAACGCTAAAACCAATTTTATGGAAGCATTATCAGATTTAAACACGTTCGCCAAAATCCTTACCGACAAAGGATATAACGGCTATTTCCATACGCAGGGGGCATATCCCGGAAAGCTCAAAGATAGCATAGGCGAATACCTCGAAAGTTGTCGTAAAGGAACAGAGGGCGCACCTAAGCCCGTACTGTTGGTTACGGGCTACCTGCAATGGGCAGGTGAAGACAAGCCCCATGTGGAATGCAGTATGTGGGTCAAGTACCTGAACGGAAAATTCTTCCTCTCAAAAATGGAGGTTTCAAGAAAAGACCAATACGGGCAATTATTGAAGCATTCGGAACTCACAAATCTATCAGTGGTTACCGCTCCCAAAGTAAGGGAGGCAATCGCTTTGGTGAGTGATGCGCCTAAGCAAAGAGTTGTTCCCAAAAGCAAAGGTTTCAGGCACTAAAAACAGTCAAGGAATGAAAAAGTTACGAACAAAAATCAGCAAGTGGTTTGACAGGCTCGATGACAGGTGGCGGGAGTTGCCCATAAAAAAACAGCACCGCTATACGCTATTGCTTTTCGCTGGCTATGTGTTGTTGTCCATTATAGTAATAGCAAAAGTCTGCTATGATGTTGGCGCAAGCGATAGCAAGCTGAAAATAGAGCATATCGAAAACCCGCTTATCAAACAAAACAAGTCCCCGGTATCGCCGCAGGACAGTATTTCAAAAATCCTAAAAAATAAGATGTATGAAAGATAATGAAAACAAAAAAGTGAGTATTCTGGTCGAAGATGACGACCTGAATAACCAGCAGGATGCACCGAAAGACGGTGCGCAGAACAAAGCCGAAAAGCTAAAAAAGCCAATCATTTTTGTCCTTATGGGCGTGGTATTTCTCGGCTGTATGTATTTAATCTTCAAACCATCTTCCGACAAGAAAAAGGCGGTAGATATAGGTTTGAATGATGCCGTACCACAGGCTACCGATGCCGGAATGCAATCGGATAAGCAAAAAGCGTATGAACAGGAAATGCTGGAACAGAAAGAACAGGAAAAACGCAATGCGCTTATGTCCCTTTCCGATTACTGGAGCGAAGACAGTGCCGCCGACAAGAAAGCTGCTAATCCGGATGAGGTTAACGAAGACGGATCTGCTTACGGAGGTGGTATGCCTGCTAAGGGCAATCCGGCTTTGAGCAGTTATCGCAATGCCCAAAGTACTTTAGGTTCATTTTACGACAACAACGATTATCAAACGCAGGAACTCCGCAAACAGGTTGATGAACTGAAAGAGAAACTGGCGGAAAAGGATGTACCCGCTACAACGACCGTGCAAGACCAAATGGCATTGATGGAGAAGTCGTACCAAATGGCGGCAAAGTACTTGCCAACAAATACAGTTCCACAATCCAATAAAGTAGATACAACGGTTCCGGTAAAGGGTGGCGGTACGCAAAAAGAACATTTTGTAGCGTTCTCACCTGTGAGGAAAACTGCGGTGTCTGCATTGTACCGTGAGCCGACAGACAGTGCTTTTCTTGCCAACTGGAACGAAACCCGTAACAGGGGATTTTATACAGCCGGAACCAGTAAGCAGGTACAGCAGCCCAAAAACAGCATCAGGGCGATAGTACAGGAAACGCAGACTGTAACCGATGAAAGTGGTGTGCGCTTGCGTTTGATGGAAACTGCGAAAACGCCCGGTCGTACTATTCCGGCGGGAACGGTGCTAACAGCAAATGCAAAGTTTGCAGGCGGTAGGTTACAGTTGAAAATAACGTCCATTGAATTTGAGGGCAATATTATCCCTATGGAAATAACCGTGTACGATTTGGACGGACAACAAGGCTTATATGTGCCTTATTCGCCTGAAGTAAATGCCTTAACGGAAATAGCCTCCAACATGAGCCAGACGTCCGGCACGTCCATTATGATGACCCGCTCTGCAGGGCAGCAGGCGGCAGGCGACCTTTCCCGTGGCGTGGTGCAGGGTATATCGGGCTACTTCTCTAAAAAACTAAGAACACCGAAAGTTACCGTTAAAGCCGGTCATCAACTTTTCCTTGTTTCAAAAAACTAATGTTCAACACTAAAAATCAGCAATAAAATGAAAGCAATATTTAAAAGTCTTTTGGCAATGGCTTGTTTAATAGCCTTTACTGCCAATACCAATGCGCAGCAGGTTGCATCTAATACAAGCAAATTAAGCATGGGTAAAGTAGAACCTTACGAAATGCAGGTAACGTACAATAAGACCTCCCATTTGATTTTTCCGGCAGCCATCCGGTATGTGGATTTGGGCAGTGAATACCTGATTGCAGGTAAGGCAGATGATGCCGAAAACGTGCTGCGTATAAAGGCTACCGTTAAAGATTTTAAAGAAGAAACCAATTTTTCTGTAATTACCGATGATGGTCGTTTCTACAACTTCAATGTTTTTTACAGTGCTTATCCAACCACCCTGAATTATGATTTACTGACGATGCAAAAAGCATCAGACAGGGAAAACGGTAACGATGTGCTGTTTGAGGAATTGGGGAGCAATTCGCCATCGCTGGCCGGGTTGCTCATGGAAACCATTTATAAAAAGGACAAAAGGATTGTAAAGCATATAGCCTCCAAAAGTTACGGCGTACAGTTTCTACTGAAAGGCATCTATGTACACAACGGCAAATTTTATTTTCATACAGAGTTGCGCAATACAAGCAACGTTCCGTTTGCTATTGACTTTGTGAATTTCAAAGTAGTAGATAAGAAAGTGGCGAAGCGTACCGTAGTGCAGGAAAAGCCAATGACCCCGTTGCGTATGTATAAACCGCTTACCGAAATTGCGGGCAATACGACTGACCAAAACGTCTTCCTACTCGACCAGTTCACCATTACCGATGATAAGGTATTGGTAATTGAAATCTTTGAAAAGAATGGCGGCAGGCAGCAAGCCTTACAGGTCGAAAATTCCGACCTCGTACACGCCAAGCTGGTAAACGCTATGCACCTAAAGATTAAGTAACCAAAACAGAAAAAACAATGACAAAATACATTTTTGCTGTAATGCTTGCGGTGTTGAGCATTACAGCAACGCAAGCACAACGAATGACACCCGGACAAAAAGGACTGGAAGTAAACGCCGGATTGTTATCTAAGAAAGTAAAGGATAATTACTTTTTGAATTTGACCCTTACTGTAAATAGCAGAGCTGGAAACTATTGGATTTGGGGTGCAGAATATACCCACCAATTTGCCGATTACAGGACTGTACAAATACCTCTTGAAACCTATACGGGTGAAATGGGGTACAGCCTCCAGCTTTTAGGCGATGCAAGAAAGACTACAAACCTTAATGCGGGGCTTACTGCTGTTGCCGGGTACGAAACCATTAACCGGAGTGATGCAACGCTCTATGATGGCTCTAAAGTCCTCGACAAAGACAATTTTATTTACGGAGCCGGAGGGCGTTTGTCTTTGGAAACATACCTGTCCGACAGGTTTGTGCTGCTCCTGCAAGGTCGTACCAAAGTATTATGGGGTACAGATTTAAAACAGTTCCGCCCATCAGCAGGCATTGGGCTAAGGTTTAACTTTTAAAAAGAATAACAATGAAACGATTTTTGAATAGAAATAAATTTTTGTGGCTGCTTCTCCTGGTCTTTACAAGTGCCGCCGTGTTATCGTCCTGTAATAAGGAGGAACTCGACATACAGCAGAACTATCCGTTTGAGGTCAAAGTGATGCCAGTTCCGGGAGATGTGGCAAACGGGCAGACTGTTGAAATAAGGTTTACCATTGAACGGAGTGGTAATTTCAACGATGCAAAATACTTTATCCGCTATTTCCAATATGACGGGCAAGGCGCATTGCGATATTACAGCGAACCGCCGTATATGCCTAATGATTTGTACCAATTGCCAGCGACACAGTTCCGGCTGTATTACACCTCACAATCTGCCGTATCGCAGTCGTTTGATGTATGGATAAGCGACAATTTCGGGAACGAAAAGCAGATAAGTTTTCAATTTAATAATAAAGACTAAGCGAACGGCTATACCAATCGGAAAATAGAAGTCGTCTGACCTAAAAAGTCGGACGACTTTTTTATTGCAGTTCTTAATTTGTGCCGTTATAAGCTGTGACTGCTAAAATATTCTGCTGCTATTTCACTAATTCCAACACTGACATATTTCCTGTCTTTGCTCAATGCTTTTACGGCGGTTATTATCTCATCAGGGTCGGCGAATTTCAATATATAGCCCGATACACCAGCTTTCAGCATAGTTCTAACACTTTCCTCTGCATCATCGGTACTTGATATTAATAGCTTTAAATCGGGATGTTTTTCGAGTAACAATTTTGCTGCCGCAAAATCTTCTTCGACGATGCACACATCGGGCAGCTCGCCGTCTTCATCTATTTTCATTAATGCTTTTTCGCTGTCACTCACTTGAAATTGTACAATATAGCCAGCATTTTCAAGTTGATTTATGGAAGTATATCCCAGATGTTCGTTGTTATCTATAATGGCTATGCGAATTGCTTTTTCATTACTGTTCATAATCTTGCAATATTATTTGTTACGTTTAATCCGTCCCCACCAGCTTTTATTTGTAGATGGAGGGGTTGGCTTTGTCCTTTCTTCTTTTTGTATATCTCTGATTTCATGAGCGGTCAGCCAATCATGAAAATGTTGGACATCATTGGGGCAAAAGTGTACTATCTTCCCGTTTTTAAGTGATATGGTAAAAATGCCACTGGCAACTGCAAAAGCCGATAATTCGGAGGCAGAAAATTGAAAGGCAAGGTAGGTATTGTTTGCAGTGTCCATAATATCCGTTTTAGTATTGGAAGCCTGCAACAAAAAGAGGCGCAGGCAACCACACTTACCGATACTAAGGCACTGGTACGCCTAATCCCGAATAAGCGAGCGCCCACGCCATAGCATGAGCGTTCTTACTTATTATCTCGGGATTTTTAAAAATTACCAGTTTTTAGTATCGAGATTTAAAGCAAAAACACTTTAAATTTTTTATATCTTCAATAGCAAATATACTAAAAAATCACCCCTATTTAAGTATAGATGTAATTAATACGATTATTAGACTTCCCATAGCCAATTTCCTGTAATTAAATTTTTAATTTTGCACTATGAGTGATTTGCAACAGATAACAGAATTTAAGTCATCGCCTGAATTAGTGGAGCAACTGTATAAGCACAGTATACAAAAGACTTATAAAGCGGGTGATATTATTTTAAACGAAAATGCACACATTCGTTCTATTCCGATTGTAGCGAAAGGAACTTTAAAAGTGATCCGAACAGAAGAAGATGGAAAAGAAATTTTGCTGTACTATATTAAAGCGGGTGAAAGTTGTATTATGTCTTTTTTGGGTGGACTGCACAACGAAATAAGCAAAGTAAGAGCCGAGGTGGAAGAAGATGCTGAAATTCTGTTTTTGCCTGTTGATAAAGTATCATTATTTATCAAAGAATATCCCCAATGGTTGGATTATATTTTCCGTTTATACCACAAACGGTTTGAAGAGTTATTGGAAATCGTAAATGCCATTTCCTTTAAAAAAGTGGACGAAAGAATGCTGAATTTGCTGGATAAAAAAGTAGCACTTACAGGAAACAAAACACTGAACATTACCCACGAACAAGTAGCCTCCGAATTGGGAACAGCAAGAGCAGTTGTTTCCCGCCTGCTAAAACAGTTGGAAGAAAACGGAAAAGTAAAATTGGGCAGAAACAAAATAACCCTTATGTGACCAAAGTAGCTGTACAGTTTTTGGAGTTGGTGCATTTTTGCAGCAGAAATTTCAGAAACTTATGGATATAGCAGGTTATTTAGCATCAATTTTAATAGGTATTTCATTAGGGCTAATCGGGGGTGGCGGCAGCATTCTTACCGTTCCTGTTTTAGTCTATTTATTTCATATAGATGCAGTTTTAGCAACCGCCTATTCTCTTTTCATTGTTGGAACTACCAGCGTTGTAGGCTCATTCTCTTATTTCAAAAAAGGGTTGGTTAACTTTAGAACGGCTGTTGCATTTGGCATCCCGTCTATTATAGCCGTTTTTTTAACAAGGGCTTTTATTGTTCCCGCCATACCGCAGGAAATTTTTAGCATCGGCAGTTTTATCATTACCAAAAACATTTTCTTGATGTTGCTTTTTGCTGTATTGATGTTTTTTGCGTCTTACAGTATGATAAAAAAGTGTAAAGGAGAAGATTGCCTGCCTTCCAAAACAGCCCCTAAGCGCACTTCATTAGTTATTATCCAAGGATTATTTGTGGGTATAGTTACCGGGCTTATCGGTGCAGGTGGCGGTTTTTTAATAATCCCTGCCCTGGTTAATCTGCTACATTTAGATATTAAGAAAGCAATCGGAACCTCACTGGTCATTATTGCGGTCAATTCACTTTTTGGATTTGCTGTATCGGCTACACATCTAACGGTTGAATGGATTTTTCTTCTCAAAATTTTGGCACTGGCTATTATCGGGGTGCTGATAGGAAGCTTTATCTCTAAAAAAATTGATGGTAAAAAATTGAAACCTGCTTTCGGTTGGTTTGTGCTGTCAATGGGTATTTACATTATGATCAAAGAAATCATTGTGAAATAAAATCCCTTATGTGACTAAAGTAGCTGTACAGGAAAATCAATCTTCAGAAATTTGTAACAAATAATATAACCCACTACAGCGGGCAATGTCAACTGTCCTTTTTCAATTCAAAAATTATGTCACAAACACATTTTTACGAAGTAAACATCAAATGGAAAGATGGCAGAACAGGCGAACTGTCATCGCCGGTATTAAACAAAACTATTGAATGCGCTACACCACCGGAATTTCCTAATGGCGTTCCCGGTGTATGGTCGCCAGAACATCTTTTTGTAGCAGCTATTAACAGTTGCTATATGGCAACCTTCCTGGCAATTGCTTCTAATTTTAAAGTAGAAATCGAAAACTTTAGTTGTAAAACAATTGCCAGATTGGAAATGGTAGAAGGAAAATACCTCATCACGCAGGCAGAAATGTTTCCGGTAATAAAATTGATTAATCCCGGAACCGATATGGATAAGGCCATGCGTGTTGCCGAAAAAGCAAAAGCTGGCTGTTTAGTAACCAACTCAATGAAAACAGAAATTACATTAACGCCTGAAATTGCCTAATGTGACAAAAGTAGCTGTACCGAAAAACCAATATTCGGAAATTCGCAGTATCAAATCATAAACAAGAAAAATTTGGATAATGAAAATAGAACAAATTTATACAGGCTGCCTGGCACAAGGTGCATATTATATTACTTCCAATGGTGAAGCTGCCATTATTGACCCATTACGTGAAACGCAACCGTATTTAGACCGTTTGGAAAAAGATGATGTGAAGCTCAAATACATTTTTGAAACGCATTTTCACGCTGATTTTGTAAGCGGACACGTTGATCTGAGTAAAAAAACAAATGCATCAATTGTTTACGGGCCTACGGCAAAGCCAGAGTTTGAAGCCATCGTAGCAGAAGACAATCAGATTTTTGAATTGGGCAACGTGAAAATTAAAGTATTGCATACCCCGGGGCATACAATGGAAAGCTCCTGTTTTTTGTTGATTGACGAAAATGGCAATGAAACAGCATTGTTTAGTGGCGATACACTTTTTCTTGGCGATGTAGGCAGACCGGATCTGGCACAAAAGGCGGCAAACCTCACACAGGAAGAATTGGCAGGTTTGCTTTATGACAGTTTGTATCATAAGATTTTACCACTATCGGATGATATCACTGTTTATCCGGCACACGGTGCAGGTTCGGCTTGCGGAAAAAATATGATGAAAGAAACGGTTGATAGCCTTGGTAATCAGAAAAGTATCAACTATGCGCTAAACCAGCCGGATAAAGAAAGTTTTATCAAAGCCGTTACTGATGGATTATTACCACCACCTGCTTATTTCGGTATGAACGTAGCCATGAATAAAAAAGGTTATGACAGTTTTGAAGAAGTGTTGAGCCACGGAATGAAAGCACTCTCGGCAGAAGAATTTGAAGCGGCGGCAGAAAATACAGGAGCATTGATTTTAGACACACGAAGCGATAAGGATTTTGCCAAAGGCTTTATTCCGAAATCTATCAATATAGGTTTGAAAGGCGATTTTGCACCTTGGGTGGGTGCGATGATTGTTGACGTGAAACAACCGATTTTGTTGGTTACCGACAACGGTACGGAAGAAGAAGCCGTAACACGATTGAGCCGTGTTGGTTTTGACAATGTACTGGGACATTTAAAAGATGGTTTTGAAACCTGGATAAAAGCAGCAAAAGAAACTGACATCATAAATCGGATTACGGCCGACCAATTTTCAAAAGATTATTATGACAACAGCAAGGTCATTGATGTTCGCAAAGAAAGCGAATATACGGCAGAGCACGTTGAAGATGCTTACAGCAAACCATTGGCATATATCAATGATTGGGTTAAAGAACTCAACCCGAAAGAGCATTTTTACCTGCATTGTGCAGGCGGCTACCGCAGTATGATAGCTGCGAGTATTTTACAGGCAAGAGGATACAGAAACTTTACGGAAGTAGAGGGTGGTTTTAACGCCATTGCACAGACCAGTATTCCTAAAACCGATTTTGTATGTCAAAGTAAAATGTTGAGCTAATTTATATCACCATAACAACAATAGCAATGTTTGGAATTTTCAAAAATATGTTCTCGTCAACAGACAATACCCAACTATCAGAAGCGATAAAAGAAGGTGCTTTTTTAGTGGATGTTCGCACACCTGCCGAATTTTCGACAGGTAGTGTAAAAGGTGCGGTAAACATACCGCTGGATAAAGTTCAAAGTCAGTTATCCAAATTCAAAAACAAAAAAAGCATCATTGTATTTTGCCGTAGCGGAAACCGCAGCAGCCAGTCAAAAAGTATTCTGGAAAGAAAAGGCATTCAAAATGTAATCAATGGCGGAACCTGGCACAACGTAAATAACTTAGTAAACAACAAATAGATCAGATATGAAAAAGAATATGGGAACAATAGACAAAGCAATTCGCATACTCATTGCGATTGTGATAGGTGTTTTATATTTCACAAATACCATTTCCGGTATAATGGCAATCATCTTGGGTATTTTAGCCATAGCATTTGTGCTTACTTCATTTATGAGCTTTTGCCCTTTATACCTGCCGTTTGGCATCAATACCCTTAAAAAGAAAGAGAAATGAAAAAACATTTTGAAAACTGGAGCTTTATGCGAGTACTGCGGTTAGCATTGGGCATCCTTATTATCGTGCAAAGCGTTATTGCAAAAGATTGGCTTTTTATGGGAGCAGGTATTTTGTTTTCACTGATGCCAATATTGAATATCGGTTGTTGTGGCACATCGGGGTGCACTACGCCTGTTTCAAAAAGCAACAAGAAAGTGGAAGAGGTAAGCTATGAAGAAGTTCGCTAAAAATAATCTGCTCACAATAGTTGGCGTATTTGCAGGGGCATTGGCAGGTTATCTCTATTGGAAAACGGTCGGTTGCAATTCGGGGCAATGTGCTATTACTTCAAATCCTATTAACAGTAGCTTATACGGTTCAGTTATGGGTGGCCTTCTATTCTCAATGTTTCAAAAAAGCAGAAAAAAAACAGCATGACATTTCAGGAAATAATAAATCAGGACAAACCTGTATTGGTGGACTTTTTTGCCACTTGGTGTGGCCCCTGCAAAATGATGTCGCCAATATTGGAAGACGTAAAGCAACGTGTTGGCGAAAATGCAAACATCATAAAAATTGATGTAGACAAAAACCCTCAAGCTGCATCAGCTTATCAGGTACGTGGCGTACCCACGCTTATCTTATTTAAAAACGGGAAACCGCTTTGGCGACAATCGAGCGTTGTGCCCGCAAACGAGTTAGAAAGACTGATTATAGCAAATACATAAACTAAGAATGATAGAATATTTAAAACAGCCCTGGGCTTGGTATATAGCAGGCCCATTAATCGGCTTAACTGTTCCTGCATTGATGATTTTAGGAAATAAATCCTTTGGTATCAGCTCATCTCTACGACACATTTGTGCCTCGTGCGTGCCTGCCAACATTCTGTTTTTTAAATATGACTGGAAAAAAGAAATATGGAATTTACTCTTTGTATTCGGTATATTTCTGGGCGGAGCATTGGCAGTTAGCCTTTTGGCTAATCCCAATCCGGTTGAGGTTAGTCCTAAATTAGCACAAGATTTAGCAGGTTATGGCATTACCCATTTTAATAATCTGGTTCCACAAGACATTATGAGCTGGCAATCGCTGTTTACATTAAGAGGCTTTATAATGATGGTAGGCGGTGGCTTTTTAGTAGGTTTCGGAACTCGCTATGCAGGTGGCTGTACCAGCGGACACGCTATTATGGGATTGTCCAATTTACAACTGCCGTCCCTGATTGCTACCATTAGCTTTATGATGGGCGGTTTCATTATGGCGAACCTGATTTTGCCTTTTATTCTTTCACTTTAAGTAAAACAGAAATTAACTAAAACAAAAATGCAGCAACATATAGATACAGAAAAAGATTTAGCACAAAGAGAGCTGGACGCAATGTGCGTAAATGAAAGCCATTTACAGCACAAATGGTATCATAATTTGAAATACTTAGTTGTCGGAATTTTATTTGGCATTGTGTTCGTAAAAGCCGAAGTCATTAGCTGGTTTCGTATTCAGGAAATGTTTCGTTTGCAATCGTTTCATATGTATGGAATAATAGGAAGTGCCGTTGTAACAGGAATGATTTCCGTTTTTCTGATTAAAAAATTCAACATCAAAACCATTTATGGAGAGCCGATTAAAATTGCACCCAAAGAGTTTAATAAAGGGCAAATCTACGGTGGTTTAATTTTTGGTTTTGGTTGGGCAATTACCGGGGCCTGTCCCGGGCCGTTGTTTGCTCAAATTGGAACAGGGGCAACCGTCATTGCCGTTACGCTTCTGAGTGCTGTTGCAGGGACTTGGGTTTACGGCTATTTCAGAGAAAAGTTGCCGCATTAAATATTGTTATGGGTTAGTTTAAGAAATTGTTGCTAACAACAATAATGTAGGTCTTATTGGGCTTAATCTTGAATACAAAGCTTTACCCAATTTGAAATTTGATATATCTATGTTAGCCGAATATCCTTAACAGCACCACAAGGCTGTACGAAAACAATATCTCTGAACGTTATTCAATCAAATAGAAAATTAGAGACAATATAATGATACATAATTTGCTTGCAGGATTGCCCAAAATACACATTTTTAAAGCTGAAATGCTTTTTATATGGCTATAAACTTATTAGAAAAACAGTTTTGTAAGTTTGCAATAAAAAAAATTTATAAATGTTTAGACATAAGGGTAAAGGTCGGACTTATGCACATAATCTAAAATTAGCTTCCATATTATCAGGCGTTGCTGGCATCGTAAATATTACGGGTGTTTTAGAATTGCATACATTAACAACCAACGTAACAGGACATTTCGCTTATTTTTCTGAAGAACTTATTTTAAGAAATAACAAAATGGCTCTTGCATATTTATTTTACATTCTTTTTTTCTTATTTGGTGCTTTCGTTTCAAGCCTGATTATGGAATTGGTATCAAAATATAAACCACAAACTTCTTATGTGATACCTATATTGATTGAAGTATTCATATTTTTAGCAATTAGTACTTCAGTATTTTTTGTACCAAACGAATATCCCAAATTTTCGATTATATTATCGTCTGCTCTGCTTTTTGCTATGGGATTACAGAATGCATTAGTGACGAGGGTATCTCAATCGGTAGTAAGAACTACGCATTTAACAGGATTGTTTACTGACCTCGGAATTGAACTCTCACAGTTGTTCTTTTATAAAGACCGACCAGCAAAGATGCAGTTAAATAAAAGCATCTTCTTGAAGTTAGCTATTATTAGCTGTTTCTTTTTAGGATGTATCATAGGGGGGCTGGTTTATACGAATTTCAAGTTGCAAACTCTTTTACTCCCGGTGGGATTATTATTTTTTGCGCTGTGGTATGATCGCTTACTCTTTCGATATTATCATCTGAAAAGGAAATTTAGAAATCATCACTAACCACATTTTATTTTATATAATGCTTTTCCAATATCGTTACCAAATCTGATTGTTTATAGATTAATTTGCCTCCTATTTGTATATACGGCAAAATTTGGTCATCACGGTATTGTTGTAAAGTTCGTTTACTGATATGCAGCAGTTTGCAAATATCATCCCCTGACAAATAAATTTCTCCGTTCATTACCGGGCGAAAGTTCTCCAGTATCATTTCCGTTTGGATACGGAGCTGCTCAAACTTTCTTTTATAGTTTGCTATTTCTTCGGCATCGGTATCAAAAAGTTCCATACTCATTTGTTTTGTGTGTGGTATCAGGAGCAAGCAAACGCTGTACATCCGAAAGTTTGTAATAATTTTTTCGGTTCAATTTTGAAAAAGACAAAATCCCTTTGTCTTTGTATGATTGCAGGGTGCGTTTGGTTATGCCAAGCATGAGGCACACCTCCTGATTGTCCAGCCATCTTTCTTCGTTGAAAATGCCTACATAGGCTTTGCTCGCATCTGTGGTACGCTGTAACAGTTCATCCAGCTCTGTGGTCAGTTCTTTAAGAACTGATTTCGGTATTGCTATCACTTCCATAATCTTTTCCTCACTTTTTCATGTTAGGAAAGGAAATTAGGAAAGGTTTTAAGGTGTCTTATAAATGTGGGCGTGTTTGGCGTTGAGTGGTAAGGTTTGGCACAAAAAAATGGTACAAGCCTGTAAAGACCTATACCATTGAATAAAGTAAGTTGTTGATTATCGTGGCTTCTGTACCTCCGTGTTTTTGGTTGCTATTTCCTTCTTCTCTCTTGAATATACCCATAGCGACAATAGCCCGAAAATAATCAAAGCATAAGCTATCCATTTGCCCACACGTTCGATGAACTTTATAGCTAATGATTTTTCATAGCTTGAAAATCCTTCGGCTCCGGTAGGGCTTCGCCTGTAAAATTTCCTGCGGTTAATCCAATAACGTAACGCCAAGCCTGCTACCAAAAATATTATTCCTATGACTAATGATGATACCATAATTCTACCATTTAATTTAACAAAAACTATCCAATCCGTTATAAACAAAAATACAAAATATAAATGTGGGTGACTGCAAGGAACGACCTAAGTGTTACAAGACTGTTTTACTTTTAATGCTAACAGTTTCTCATGCATATCAGCCCAATATGCCTGCCGCTCCTTGTCACTTTCTACTGGAGGGTTGTGTTGATACGTTTTATACCAACTTGCCTGCTGAATAGCTTTTTTAAGATTGGTAACTTCAATGCATTGTCCGTTTTTATCTCTTACTTTCATCGTTGTTCAGTTTAAAAAGCAACCGCCATTGCAGACGGTCGCCCGTAGTTTTTAATTATCGTTTGGGATTATTTTTAATAGCTTCTCACTTCCAAAAAGCAAGTGTATCGCCTGTGTTAAATCAGGGTTGCAATCTTCGCTGTCTGCATACTCAATAAGACAGTGTACAGTAAACAATGAGTTGTGTCCGTCAAAGAAATGGTCTGCAAACCAATTTGGGCGTTTCCATAGTTGGCGGTCGTTTTTCTCAATTGTCTTGTGTGCATTTTCTACAAGTCTGTACCAAAATTCTGCGGTGAAAAACCCTTTTTGATGCCAGCCCTCACGAAAGGCAGTTTCATTTTGCAGAAAGTAACCGCATTGCTTTTCTATTGCGTTTTGAATGCCCTGTAACGCTTCGGGAAACAGTTTGCTTAGTAACGTTCCTTTATCCAGATTGTCCATTTTGTTTAATGCTTTCATATATGTATATTTTTTAAAGCGACCGCCTGCAAAGGCGGTCGCCTGTGATTGATTAATTAAAACTGAAAATATCTGCCCCGTTTTGTGCAAAGGCTGTGCATAAGTCAAAAGCCTTTTGTGTTTTTAGTTGTGCTGTTCCACCCATTACAATGCTTTCCAGCTTCGCTTCCCCACTCTTGTAATTGCGTACATTTTGGTAGTAACCTGTAACGGCGTTATATGCTCCGAACAATGTACCTTTGGTTGTGTCCATTTGTTGTGTGTCGCTAATCATGGCGTACGCAAAAGCATCTTCAACAGTGTTTTTAAACACAGTGGAAATTTCATCGTAGTTACCTTTTTCTAAGTGAGTTAAGGTTTCTTTGTTAGGGCATAATGCCAACTCGATTAGCTTTCTTATTTCTCTGTCCGTTACCCTTACTTTAGCCCATGTGTTGAAAATATCTTGCAACTGGTTGCTTAGAGTGTTAGCCAGCCCCATAACCTTGTGAGCATTTTCTAACCGCTGTTTAGCTCCTGCGGTGTGTTTAATGCGTACAACGTTACTCATGTTGCGAAGTGAAGCATTTAAGGTATTTTGGCAAACGATGCGGATAGGGGTAAATGCTGCGGTAATACTTCCGCTACCGTCATGGCTTGTTGTTAAGAAGATGTATTTTTCTGTAACATCATCACCGTTTCCTACACGGATGTAGTCAGGCAACTTTGCAGTGATAAATATGCGTTCTCCATTACCTAATGCTCCGGCTGTTTCATACAATATGCCATCGCCTCCACCTATAATTGCGTCAAAGAAAGCAAAGGCTTCACGGTTCTGTACGATATGGTAATCCTTGCCCACTACACCCAATACGGCATTGTTGTCGCTTCGGATATTGGCAAAGTAGTTCGGTACGTGGAGTTGATTGTCTGTTATTTCGATACCCTGTGCAGTTTCTATGATGTTTGAGCCGGTGGTGTACAGTGGACTTTTTACTACTTCATAATCCAGCCCTGCGTGTTTTATTGCTTCCTCGCTTGTGGGGTAGTCTTGTACGATTTGTCCTAATCCATGCCATGCTTTTTCTTTTACGCTAAAGAATGAATAACGTCCTGTTCTGTTGTTGAAATTTAGATTGTGTGCCATGATTTTTATTTTTTAATGATTGTTTTGAATTGATTTTTTTTGATTTATTCGGTAATGAGAGGAGGTGCTGTTTCGTTTCCCTATTACCATTTCCAATGCTGTTAATCTTCATACCTGACATTTTTTTTATTCGTCTAAAGAGCCGGAGTATGCTATGTTTCGTTTCACGAGCAGAAAAAGGTTAGTGTTTAGCCGACACAAGGTTTTGGAAAATAAATACTACCCAAAGGGTGGAGATTTTTTTCCAAACTTGCATGACCTTTTGGCGGCGTTAAGAACACGGAAATACCTTTGCTCTTGAAACGGAACAAAACGGCATACTGGCTCTTTGAATAAAAAACCGTGGAAGCAATGAAGATGGCATTGGCAATGGTTCCAGGTGGATGAAAATTCTACTTCCAATTCACAGAATATTCAAACACTGTTTTTCAATGCGTGGTTGTGAAAGCCACATAAAGGGTATTGAAAAATAATTGTGTGGGCTTATGCAGGGTTATTTTTCAATAGGCTTTATCCGAACACCCAACAAAGTTCTTTTAAGTGAAAAGATATGTGTGGAGGGCATTAAATGTGCTTTGGGGTCAGATATGGAAACAAAAAAAGCAGGACGGTAAAATCCTGCTCTTTCATTACGTTACAAACTCTTGCTATATGGCAATTTCCAATTCCTCTTTATCCATAACAATTACAGCATTAGAAATAATTTCCTCCTGCGAAACAGGCTCCGTTTGCATGGCACTAAATGAAACCTCCATTGCCTTTAGGTTTCTTGCAACAATGTCCATATCCATACCTACTTTTTCGTTAAGTATCTTGGCATAGATTTGAGTAGTGGTAATGTTTGTATGCCCCATCATCTTTTGTACGCTTTCAAGTGATGCACCTGCTGTCAGTATCATAGTGGCAAACGTGTGTCGGGCTGTATGGAAAGTAACTTTTTGTTCTGTTACAACTCCTGCGGCTTCCGTGATTTTAAGTACATGAGCATTGCAGGTAGCGTTTGACGGAATAGGGAACACAAACTCGTCCTTAGTTGTACCCAAATACTTTTCAATGATTTTCTTGGGTATTTCCAATAACCTCACATTGGAAGAAACATCGGTTTTCTTTCTGCGGCTGATAATCCATTGGTGTCCGTCAAAGAAATTCTGAATATTGCTCCGTTTCAGTTTTTTGATGTCTGCATAAGAAAGCCCGGTAAAGCAACTGAAAATAAACAGGTCACGTACAAGTTCATACTTTGGTTTGGGAAGACTGCAAAGCATAATCTTTTCTACATCCTCTTTCAGTAAGAACCCCCTGTCGGTTTCTTTCATGGTAATTTCGTAATCCTCGAAAGGGTTATTGCGTATCATACCCTTTTTCATTGCCAGCTCTACCATTCGCAATACAGGCATCGTATAAACCCAAACTGTATTGTGGGTGCATTCCTTGTCTATACGCAGGTAAAAATCAAACTCACGGATAAAGTCAGAGGTAAGCTCTTTGAAAGCCATGTCTGTTCTTAAATAGCGTAGCTGGATAAATTCGGAAAGATGGTTGTACACGACTTTATATTTGTCGTAGGTGCTTTGGGAACGTTCCTTTTTAGCAACCATCTTGGCAAAATCATCGTTGTGGGCTTGGAATACTTTTAGAATAGCTTCTTCCATAACGCCCACGCCTAAAAATGCCAGCTTCAATTTCTGTGCAGAAGCAAAGCCATCGTATTTGAGCAATTCCTCGTAATGCTTGTCAATTCGCAGGCGTACATCATCTAATTTCTTATTGGTGCTTTGTGCTTGGGTACTTTTCCCCAATACACGCCCATGTTTCAAATCCCAATTATCAGGGTGGATTTCCAGCTTGGTGCTGAAAGATGCGGGCTTTCCATCAATTGTGATGCGCCCCATAATAGCAACTGCTCCGTTCTTCTTAGGCTCGTTTTTCTTTAGGTAGAAAAGTAGCTTAAACGTTGACCTTTTCGACTGTTCCATAACTCAATTGTTTAATGTTTAAAATTAAATTTCAATGAGTTACAAGGGAAGATGAAAAGAAGTGCAAAAGACTGAAATATAATCTGTTATATCAGTCGGGGTTGGGCGGTAACCAGTAACGATTTAGTAACCTAACCCTGTCTTTTTAAGCCCAAAAACTAAAGTACAGAGACTTCCAACTTTAGCCCCGAGTTTCATAAACTACTGTGTTTGAACGGACTTCGCCGTTTTGCTTATTTTTGCTTTTATCTAATCTTTTTTTCAAAAAAAATTGCGGATGAACGATTACCGTTCATCCGCAATGATAAAAAGCAAAATTTATCCTCCTGCCTACTTAGTTGTTTTATTTACATTGTAACGCTTATCCGGCGTTCCGTCTTTCTTTAATTTCTTGTTTGCATTGTAGCGCTTATCCGGGGTACCGTCTTTTTTCATCGGTCCTTTGGTCTCTGCAGCAGGGGTACTTGTTGCTTTTACCTCTTTTTTATCTGCCGCTTTAGGGGCAGCTTTGGTTTGCTGTGCACCGGCATTCAGGCTTACGATCAGCATCAATGCCATTAAAAGTGAAGTGATTCTTTTCATTGTTTTTATTTTTTAATGATTAAAATTAAACACTAAATGATTACAAAGAAAGCAGGCACACATTAATGTTTTGTTATTATGAAAGTAAAAAAATTTACTGCCTTCTCTTCGCAAACAAGTACAGCAGGATGCTTGTTTATCGCTGTTTCTATTGCAGCACAACATTATTCTGTTTTTTCCTCGTTTACAAACTCCAAAATATCGCCGGGCTGGCAATCCAGGGCTTTACAAATGGCTTCAAGTGTACTGAAACGGACGGCTTTCGCTTTCCCGGTCTTTAAGATGGACAGGTTGGACAAGGTCAAATCAACTCTTTCAGAAAGCTCATTCAGAGACATTTTACGCTTTGCCATCATCACGTCCAGGTTTACAATGATTGGCATAATTTAAACCGTTAAATCGTTTTCGTTTTGAATGTCTATTCCTTTTTTGAAGATGAGTGCAATGATATAGATCACGGCCGCCATCAAAATAAATGCCTGGCTGTCTGCCCAGAACTGGTTCAGGCTATCGGTAGCAAAACCATGCTGCGCCATATTCTTAGCTGATTGACGGGCTATGTAACTTAAAAGCCCGATGACCAGGGTGTAATAACTGATCTGTAAGATCTTTCTTGCAACAAAGCTGTTGAAGGGTTTGGATAAATCAATTTTACTGACCAATATGATGAGCTGGTAAAATAACAGTGCTTTTAAAATTGATATTGATAATACGAAACTATACATACTGAAAAAAGCCCATGGACTATGTGCATAGAGCTGACTTAAATCCAGCTTCTGATATAGATTCGGAACAAACTCCGGTTTAAAGAGGCTGAACACAAAATTGACGATTAAGCCTCCTGCTTCAATGCATAAGCCTACGAAAATAATCCAGGCGACGATTTTCAGGCTTGTAAATACAAAATTATTTCCTTTTGACATGATCGTAAAGATTTATTCTATGTCAAAAATAATAATTATTTATTGATAAACAATAAAAATACATTCTTTAACAATAAATAATTGCATCAAGACCCTATGATCAGTATATGTCTTCTTCCGGGGCTTTTTTATACCTGAGATCACGTCCTGTATATTCATAAAGAAATACATCCAGCTCATTGAATACCCAACTACCCTGCCCTTTGCCAAATTTTATTTTGTACAGCCCGTAGTCAAACATAAAATTTCCTTCCTCGTGGATCTTCTCCACTTCTTTTTGCCGGGCATTTAATCCGAATTGGTCCCAGGAGCCGCCACCTAAAGGATGCGGTGTGTATTTTTCATTTTCAATAAAATGAAATCCGGATATTTTTTCCAGCTTAAAGGCTTTCTTTTTGGAACGAAAGATACTCTTCTCAATCACCATCAACCATTCTTTATCAACAAAAATTTCCTCTGTTTCTGTTGCTTTATTAAAGTATCTATAGCTGATTATTGAAGCACCGATGAGCATTGCCAGGCTGAAGATGCCGGCCATTATTATCCCGGAATCTAATTCGTCGATCGTTACTATAGCGCGTAACATGATCAATGCGAACAATAATCCCCCGGCTCCGCCAAAGAAGAACAGTAACCTGGACTTTTGATTGGTATTTACTTTAAAACGAATCAGCTTGCCATCTTCTTTATCGCTGATGATGAGGTTTGTTTCCAAGGTATTTTAATTTTCGGGCAAGATAAAAAAATAGATCTAAAAACAAAAAATCCTATAAGGTTTCGAAAACCTTATAGGATTGATATAAGATACGCTAAAGGCTTAGTAGCTTACTGCGGCCTTAACGATGTTCGCTACTTCACTCATGTGCACACGCTCCTGGGCCATGCTGTCGCGGTGACGGATGGTTACGGTGCCGTCTTCTTTGCTCTGGTGATCGATGGTCACACAGAAAGGTGTACCTATGGCATCCATCCTGCGGTAACGCTTACCTATTGCATCTTTCTCTTCATAGAAGCATTTAAAATGCTTGCGGCATTCTGCCATCAGTTCTGTAGCTACTTCCGGCAAACCATCTTTTTTCATCAATGGTAAAACCGCCAGTTTGATCGGTGCGATCTTGGGCGATAATTTCAATACCGCGCGGCTGTCCTGCTTCTCTTCGGTACTCAGGTCTTCTTCTTCATATGCCTCGCTTAATACGGCTAAGAAAGCACGGTCCAGGCCTATAGAAGTTTCGATCACGTAAGGAATATAGTTACCGTAAGCCTTGCCCGTTTCCGGGTCTACATCGGCATCAAAATACTGCATTTTCTTTTTGCTCAGCTCCTGGTGACTTTTCAGATCAAAATCGGTACGGGAGTGAATCCCTTCCAGCTCTTTGAAGCCCATAGGGAAGTCAAATTCTATATCACAGGCAGCATCTGCATAGTGTGCCAATTTAACGTGGTCATGATAACGGTATTTAGCCGGGTCGATACCCAGGTCCAGGTGCCATTTCAGGCGTTCTGCTTTCCAGTATTCATACCATTCTTTTTGCGTGCCGGGGCGTACAAAGAACTGCATTTCCATCTGCTCAAACTCGCGCATACGGAAGATAAAACCACGCGCTACGATCTCGTTACGGAAGGCTTTACCGATCTGGGCTATACCAAAAGGGATCTTCATACGTGCGGTCTTTTGCACGTTTAAGAAGTTCACAAAAATACCCTGTGCTGTCTCGGGACGTAAATAGATCTTACTGGATTCTTCGGCTACGGAACCTACTTCTGTAGAGAACATCAGGTTGAATTGACGTACATCGGTCCAGTTGACTGTTTTACTCACCGAACAGGCAATCTTATTATCTTCGATCAATTGTTTCAGTCCTGCGAAATCGTCTGCAGCAATGAGTTTATCTAAATCTTTCTCAAGCTGAATTGCTTTTAAGTAGTTTTCATCCTTAATAACATCTTCATCTGCAACACTGACTATATGTCCTTCATCAAGTAATGAGTCTTCACTTTTACCTCTAATTTTTTCAAATGCCTTGCGCTTAAGTTCCTCAATGAAACCTTCGATCAGGTGGTCTACACGATAGCGCTTTTTGCTATCCTTGTTATCGATCATCGGATCGCTGAAGTTATCTACGTGGCCGCTCGCCTTCCACACCTGGGGGTGCATAAAGATAGCGGAGTCGATACCCACAATATTTTTATCATTGGTCTGGGTCATCCAGCGCCACCAATAGTCTTTCAGATTTTTCTTTAATTCTGCTCCCCACTGACCATAATCATATACTGCTCCTAAACCATCATAGATCTCACTGGATGGGAATACAAAGCCATATTCCTTTGCATGGGCGATTACTGCCTGTAGTTTGTTTTCGTTTGCCATAAATTTTAATTAGCTGCTATGCTGATTAGCTAATGAGCATATATTATTTTATTAATTGCCAAAATTAATACATTTTCAAATGTTCAAATCGGCACATTTACTTCAATACAAATTGTGCGGTCCTCCTGGTCTTTTGCTCCAGTAAGACTTTCCTGCCGGTGGTCAGTTTCTGCAAAGTTGCTTCATCATAATGCCTGATGGTCAGCAGCTCTGCACGCTCATTTCTGCGCACGTTATAGTTCTGCTTCAGGTCTTCCACCAAAGGTCCTATCTTATCTTCCCGGTTGTCTACCCCGGCAACAAGGCTGATGGCCGCATTTTGCATGATGTTGATCTTCACTTTATGCCGGGCAAAGATCTCGTAAATTTCACTTAAAACGTCTTCGGTAACAAATGAATAATCTTTACTGATGACCTGCAGTAAAACCTGGTCTTTTTTGAGTACGATGATCGGGGGATAGTTTTCGGTTGCCACTTCCGGCTTGATCACGGTTCCCGGTAATGATTTATCTAAAAAGCATTTCACATACAGCGGAATGCCATTATTATGTAGCGGTTTGATGGTTTTTGGGTGGATGACCTGTGCCCCGTAATAGGCCATTTCGATCACTTCATAGAAGCTGATCTCCGGTATTTTCTGGGTGTCTGAAAACAAACGCGGATCTGCATTCAGCAGGCCTTCCACATCTTTCCAGATGGAGACTTTCTCCGCACCCAGCATACTGCCAATAAGGGCGGCCGAATAGTCGGAACCTTCACGGCCCAGGGTGGTGGAATTATTTTCATCTGTGCTGCCGATAAAACCTTGTGTCACCACGATGCCGCTGCGCTGGAATACAGGCAGGACTTTTTCCGATACTTGTTTTTGGGTGTACACCTCATCTACCTGGGCATCACGGTAGGTATTATTGGTCCGTACGATATCCCTTGCATCCATCCAGGTATTATTTAATCCCTCCTGGTTGAGGTAATGGCTGAAGATATTAGTAGACAGTAGTTCTCCCAGACTTACGATCTGGTCATACACATAATCAAAAGCAAACTGGCCGGCACCATCTACCGCCCATTGCATTTCTGTAAAAATTAATGCAAGCTCCTGTTTCAGTTGCTCCAGCTTATCTCCCTTTAATAGCCCGGCAGCATAATCAATGTGCTGCTTTTCGAGTTCTGAAATCCTGGATTTAGCCAATTCCACTTCGTTCTTTATAGCAGCATCTGCTACTAATTCTAAGGCATTGGTTGTTTTTCCTAAAGCCGATACGACAACCAGCAAGGGTTGCGCGGCATCCTGAATAATAGGCAAAAGTGCCGTCATTCGCTCCGGTGTAGCGATTGAGGCACCTCCAAATTTGTAAACTTGCAATTTTTATTATTTTAAACGGTTAACTATTCGGTTGTTGCGGGGGGCCTTCTGGTCTTGGCGGACGGTTAGGCTTATGCTGCGGTTTTCGTTTCGGTCCTCCTTCTCCTTTTGGCTGTTGATTAGGATTAGGACTCGCCTGGTTACCTGCAGCGGCTGCATTATTATTCCCCGATGGCCTGTTTTGCTGTGGCCTGGACTGCTGTTGCTGCCCTTTCTGCTGCGGCTCGCGGCGCTTGTTCGGAGTAGCATTTTGTTGTTGCTGGTCTCCTCCCTGTTGCTGCGGTCTTGGCTCTCTAGGAGGTTTTTCGCGCTGCTGGTTTTGCTGTGGTCGCTTAGGAGCAGAGCCGGCACCGCTGTTATTATTCTTCTCCGCATTTGCTTTAGCTTCAGGTCTTGGTTTCTGAGACTGGTTAGCAGTTGCTTTGGAAGGCTTTTTCTTCTTTTTATTATTTTTCTCTCCTTTTAAAGAGGATAATTGGATCTGCCCTACATCATTCACAAAGCCCATTTCTACGGTCTTGCTCACATTGCCTCTCTGGCTCACTTCCAGTTCTACCGCTTCCAGTTCTTCCGGCTTGATGCCTTTGGCATTCAATTCAATGATCTCTTTTACACGTTCAATGGTCAATGGATATTGCTTATTGCTGCCAAAAAAGCTATACCACATTAAGTTTTTGAAAATATCTTTCTTCTGCAGGTTAGCTCTGCCCTGTTCTAATTCCAGGGTATCGGCATGAGCAGGGAAGCCTTTAAGAGCATCCATATAAGTATCCAGTTCGTAGTTCAAGCAGCACTTCAAACGGCCACATTGACCGGAAAGCTTGGTCTGGTTGATAGAAAGGTTCTGGTATCGCGCAGCAGTTGTGTTCACTGTTTTAAAATCAGACAGCCAGGTACTGCAGCATAATTCTCTGCCACAGGAACCGATACCACCTACTTTGGCACTTTCCTGGCGGGCACCGATCTGGCGCATTTCTATCTTGGTCTTAAACTCAGAAGCATATACCTTGATCAGCTCCCTGAAATCTACACGCGAATCTGCGGTATAGAAAAAAGTAATCTTTTTACCATCAGCCTGCCATTCTGCCTCTGCAATTTTCATTTCGAGGTTCAGTTGCTTGGCTATGGCACGCGAGCGGATCAGGCTGTCGCGCTCTGAATCTTTATGCCGGTAAAACACATTCAGGTCATTATCGGTAGCTGAGCGTAAAATCTTTTTATCTACGGCATCTTCCTTAACACTGTATTTTTTTAATTGGAGTTTAACGAGTTCCCCGGTGAGGCTGATCTCGCCGACATCAAATCCGCCGACACCTTCCACAGCCACCATTTCCCCTTTATGGTAAATGGCATCAGAATGGTTTCTAAAGTAATCCTTACGGCTACCTTTGTTGAAACTAACTTCTATTATATTGTAAGGTTTACCGAAATCACTTAAAGGGATCTCTGATAACCAATTGAATACGTTTAAGCGATTACATCCTCCTGAACTACACCCTCCATTACTCTGACATCCGGTAGGCTTACCTCCTTCGGTAGCCACACCACAATTTCCACATCCCATAATCTTGTTTTATATATATAAATGCAGCCATATTACTATGGATTCTTCTGCATCAGAATTGTCTTGTTAAAATACAACTGACAAATTTAGTCAAAAACTGTCAATAAAGACATGCAACAACGATTAATATTTAATAAGACTATTTCACCTGAGATCTTTTACATTTTAGGTAGAATCAGATTACCTATTAATATAGTCAATTAATGACTCAGTACAAAATTGTAAATTATATTTTCGATATTTAGAAAGATTGATGAAAGATATAAAATCAATTTGATTACACACTGACGAAAAATAACGCTAAATGATAATTAAAAATAATTATCCAATACAGCCATAACAATTAATAATAAATTATACATTTACAATATTTAAAAGAACTTTATACTAGCTAATATTTGCACATTACAATTAATATAATTTAAAACTACATATGGAAAAAATTACAGTTAAAGAATTAGTTAAATTTAGAAATAAAGGCTCTCAAAAATCAAAACGTAGCTTCGCCTTAAAACTTAAAACAAGAAAGCCCAAAGAAAGAAAAGAAGAAGAAAAAAGCGGTGGAAATTATTGGAGTATTAGCAATAGTACGATTTACAATACTTTCAAATATGGGAAAGATGAATATTACGACAAAAAAATTGAAGATGTATTAGAACGATACAAAAATACCGATTCTAAAAAAGACAAAGACATGTATCAAAGGAATTTGGATATTTTGAGGAGCTTTAAAGAATTCGATATTTTAAACTTAAGACCACCTAACATTAATAAATTTGAAACAATTCATAAGTCTATAAAAATAATTACGATACAGGGTCTTCCTATATATTTAAATCCTGATTTGGTATTTAATTTTGAACAAGAAGAAAATAAGTTTATTGGAGCATTATTACTAGTACCAAAACTCCATGGATTTACAAAAGCAGACCTTGGGATTTTTTGCGAAGTTCTCTACAGTTTTTTAACGAAACATTATTCTAATGATTTTAAAATTTCAAAAGAATATTGTATTGCAATTGATACATTTAATGCATCAAAAATATCATACTTAGATATTACAATAGAAAAAAAGCCATCCTTATTGAATGCAACATTATTAGAAATCAAAAACTTGATATAATCATAAAGAATTTATTGAATTAGAAGTTTTACATTTCTATCCATCCAAGAAGTAGGAGCATCAACTTAAATTTACATTACATATGGCAATAACTTCTGTAATATTTTTTTCTTAATAGAATATTTATATACTACTTGGTAACCAAACAAAAGCAATATTTTATCAACTGTATAAATTTTAAAGAAATTTCCAAAAGAATACAAATTGGAATACAATTGAAATGCATTAAAATAAATATTTATTCATAAAACTTAGAAGGAATATTTTATTTAACTAAAATTCCGAACCTCATAATCCTTACCTGATGATCACCATTTTTTTACTGCCAGAATTTCCTTTATTGGTTTCCAACCGGTAAAAATACATCCCGGAAGTGAAGGGGTCCAGCCTGACCTGCACGGAGCTCTGCTGCGGATCAATGGATTGCTGCCAGACTACCCTGCCCGATACATCGCGGATCACCAGCCTGGCTTCAATATTCTTTTGCCCGAGCTGGTATAAAAATGTCGTCATGTTTGTAGCTGGATTGGGTACATTGCTCAAGCCAAAATCCATAACTGCATTCGGCCTTAGCCCTGAAGTATGCCTCCCAGCTTTCAGCACTTTTAATTCATCAAATTTAAACCCGGTTTCCTGTCCAAACCCATCTGAGAAAAAAACAAAGCGGAATTTTACTTTTTTACCGGCAAACTGGTCCAGTACCACACGCTCTTTTACCCAACCATTGCTTGCTCCGTCATACACCTGGAAATTGCCCTGGCTTTCTGTTCCTTTAGCTGTAAATTGTCCACACAGCTTAGTCCAGGCACCGCCTTCTTCCATGACTTCGAGTACCGTATAGTCAAATCCTTTTTCGATTTCCCATTTTGCATCAAATAGCATCAAGGCCTTGTCGGCATCCTGCAGATCGATCCAGTCAGTGCAGCTGATACTGCTGTTTGTATTAGCGGCATAGTTTCCTGCCGGGCTTTCTGCAATACTGCCTGCAGGGCTGGTAAATTCATGGGTTGTGATGCCCCAGGTGCCGGTGGATTCAAAACCGCTCATGGAATTACCGTCTGTATAGAAGGCTATTTGGGGATTTCCGTAAAGCGTGGTAATGGTATCTGTTTGTTCGGCACCAGAGGAATGGGTCCATTTGAGGGCAAAACGCACCTGGTCTCCCTGGCTTATATTACTGTTCAGTTGTATATCAATAGAATCTCTCCGGATTACATCAATCAGCGGATCCTGGATCACTACCGGGCTGCCTACGCTCACAATATTATTGGAGACGGGCAAGAGGGAAACGGTATAAGCTCCGTTGGTAAGACCAATTCTTTTAAACTCGAAAGGAATGCGGGTAGTGATCGCCGGGATGCTGAGATCCAGGCCCGATTTCAGTTCGGCAAAGGCTCCGGCCAGCCATGCAGCATACAGGTTCTGCTGCATCGTGTTTTTAGCAATGGGAATAATACGGGATTGCATGGGCCAGAAACCATCCGACAGGCTACCTGCTTCGGGGGTCAGGGCAAAGATCTTGCCTTTTGAAGCCTGCTCGTCATACATCCAGCCATCGCTGTCCCCATTAGTCGCATACCCTACCGTCTGGTTGGGCGTACCGGTATTAAATCCGCTGCAAAGCGACATCTCATGGGCCAGGCAACTGAATGTTGCAGAGTCCGGGGTCAGGAGATTGGGCAGATGGGAATAGGGATAGATCAACAGGTTGCTGAAGGTATGGGCATTTAAAGCTAGCACAAACTCACGGGAATTACAGAAATCACGGATCGCCCGGGTCTCGTTTTCAGAAAATGCTGCGGTACCCCTGTAAGTATCTGAGGAGGGCTGAGGGGAAGAGCCTACATTATCATAGCCCCAGAAGGAATTATAATTACGGTTTAGGTCCACGCCAAAGGTATTCCCGTTGTTTCTCCTGTTTTTGCGCCACATACCACCACCGGCAGGATCGGTCGTTTGATTATAAATATAGCCATCCGGGTTCACACAAGGCACAAAATAAAGTTCCCGGTTATTGAGTAAATAGGTCACATCTGCATCTGTACCATATTGTTCCAGTAAATACCACATATAGAAAACCAGTTGTGATAAGGATTGGGCTTCACGGGCATGGTGCAGGGCCGTGTACAGCACTTCGGGCTTATTACTCTGGTCTACATCGGGGTTATTGCTGATGCGCACATAATACACCGGCCGCCCTTCTGTAGAATTTGTAGGGCTGACAGCCTGCTTCACGGAGACCAGGCCCGGGTATTTCACGCGCATACTGTCCAGTATATTGAGTAACTCCGTATAGGTATAGAAACCACCCATAGACCCTAAGGTAAAGTTTGCAGGCGTGGGATAATCCGTACATTTAAGGCAGCCCAGCTCATCTGAGGGACGTTCTGCCACTTTATCCCGGTTGCGTTCGGCATAAAATCTACCCACATCTTCGATCTGTACTTCAAAGGGCAGGCCCAGGGAACGTACCTCTGACAGTTCGCTATCTGAAAAGTCTGAAATAAAATAGTGATCTTTTTTAAGGATACCATGGTCAATGGCAATCCCTTTCTCGCTCATTCGCTTTAAGCCTTCGGTACCCGTCATGACTTTGACCCGGTGATATTGCTCCTGTGCATATGAATTACAAACAAGCAGCAGTAATGCAAGGGCCAAAACAAATGATCTCATATTAAATATTTAAGCCAAAAGTAATATAAAATCTCCAACAAATATCCAGGTCAACCAAAGCGGATGTATCTTTATTTCAACACGAAGCGGGCTTCCACAATTTCTTCAATTTTGATCTGCTCAAATTCTATCCCGGTGCCCTCCAGTCCACTCTCGTTTCTCACCATCATCTTTTTAGTAGCGTAGGTCTGCTCCGGGTTACCATATTTTTGTTCAAACGCAGCGCTGTAATTACCTACATATAGCGCAGCACCCACCGTTTGTCCCAGGGGTGTGGTAAGGGCCACTGCCTTTGCCTTGGCATTTTTAATCGCCTTCGTCCTGCAGGCCATTTGAATATTGATGATATCAGTATGGCTGATCTTGCTGACCATGGCATTGGCTATTTTTGCCTGCTCTAAGGTATTGAAAAGTTTATTCAGCATCTGCCCGTTAGTCACTTTCACCTGGTAGGTCTTGGTCTTCACAACCTTTGTGGTAAAGTTCACCCAGCTGAATTTACTGTTGAAGCTTTTGGTCACCAGGTCTTTGTCTGTATTGATGCCCATAGCCTTTAAAGCACTGATCAGTTTTTGCTCCAGCTCTTCTATTGATTTTTTATCTTTTGTATCACTCTCCGAGACGATCACGTCTACAAATATTTCATTGGGGGTGATCAGGGTATCTCCCAGCCCATTTACGTCAATATAAGGCTGATCGATAAAGTTTTTAGTGGTTTGCGCGTTTAGGGATAAGGACAGGATAGTCCCGCCCAGCAGGAAAAGAATTGACTTCATCATCATGATTTGTTTTGCAACAAAATAAAAACATCGGAGCACTATGCAGTAGCTCCGATGGGTGAAATCTTATCCTGAGTTGGTAAAATAAAGCGCTGGCTTACTTAGCGCGCTCATACTGCAGGGGCCAGGCCTGCTCTTCACCTAAGGCTTTTGCAGCTTGTAAGGGGAAGAAGGGATTGCGCAGGAGTTCACGGCCCAGGAAGATCAGGTCTGCCTGACGGGCTGCCAGGATCTGCTCTGCCTTCTCCACTTCTGTGATGAGCCCTACTGCTCCTGTGGCTATTCCGGCCTGGTTTTTAACGGCATCGGCAAGCGGCACCTGGTAGCCGGGGCCTACCGGGATCTCTGCATGACGTGTATTGGCCGCAGAAGAGCAGTCCACCAGGTCTATACCTTTATCTTTTAATACTTTTGCCAAGGCAACGGAGTCTTCTACCTGCCAGCCTGCTGCACCCAGCCAATCGGTAGCCGAGATGCGCACAAAAACCGGGAGATCTACCGGCCATACTTCATGTACGGCATCAATAATTTCCATCAGGAAACGGATCCTGTTCTCAAAACTTCCGCCATACTCATCGCTGCGCTGATTGCTGAGCGGGGAGTAGAATTCATGGATCAGGTAACCATGTGCGCCATGAATCTCGATCAGCTCATAACCTGCCTCCAGTGCTCTTTGGGCAGCAAGTTTAAAGGCCTGGACAATCTCCCGGATCTCTGAGCGGTCCAGCTCATGAGGGATCATATCGCGCTCATGAAACGGGAGCGGAGATGGTGCTACTGTTTGCCAGCTATTTTCCCCTTCCTGTATCTGCCAGCCTTTGTTCCAGGACACTTCACAACTTGCCTTTCGGCCTGCATGGGCCAGTTGAATACCCGGAACGGCCCCATGTGCCTTGATCTGTGCGACTATTGGTTTATAGGCGGCCAACTGGGCATCATTCCAGAGGCCCAGGTCGGCATAGCTGATCCTGCCTTCGGGCACTACGGCAGTTGCTTCCTGGATAATGAGGCTTACACCACCCACGGCACGGCTCACATAATGTTGCTCATGCCATTTATTGGGCAAGCCGTCCACTGCCGAATACTGGCACATAGGCGACATCACGATCCTGTTTTTTAAGGTAATACTTTTAAATGTTATAGGGGAAAAGAGTAAAGACATAAATAATTAATTAGAAAAGTAAAATACAACAATGCGTTCAGACAGGCAAAGGTAACAAGGGGTAAAGAAAAAGCGAATTTACCCGAGGGATAAATTCGCTAATTATTATACAATATTTGCTTGAAAAGCAGGATTATTCTTCTGAATCTGCCACAATCGTCAGTCGCACACGCTCCGTAGAGTTCCGGTACATTTTCAATATTTCTGCTTCATATTCTCCGATACGGAAGATATCTCCTTCTTTTTGCTCACCACCTTCAAACAGTTCTGCAATCAGTCCGGCAAGGGTATCGTAATGCTCGCCTTCTTCCAGGCGGTAAGGCAGGTATTTATTGATATCAAAAAGAGAATGGTGTGCTTCAACAATATACACATTTTCGTCCACCTTCTCTACAATCGGCTTTTCATTATCGTATTCATCCTGGATCTCACCCACCAGTTCTTCCAGGATATCTTCCATGGTAACGATACCTGTAAGTTCCCCGATCTCATTGGTAACAACGGCCATATGCAGGTGTTTACGCTGAAACTCTTTTAAAAGGTTTTTGATCTTCGTCGTTTCTGTGATAAAGGTGGCTTTCCTGAGGATCGGTGCAATTTTCAGGTCGCCTTCAGCGGCCAGGAGTCTTTTTACCAGGTCTTTGGTATAGACCACTCCTTTAATATTATCTAAAGTTTCTTCGTAGACCGGGAAGCGGGTATATCCTTCCTGGATGGCAAAATCAAGGGCCTCTTTTACGGTACAGTCGATTTCTATAGCAGAAATATTTTTACGTAAGGTCTGGATATTAAATACCCTGCGATCGTCAAAGTCAAACACGTTCTGGATGAGGTCGCGCTCGGAGTCTTCAATGGCACCACCTTCAGAGGACTCTGTGATGATCATTTTCAGTTCTTCTTCTGAGTGGATCTCTGAGCCGTGGATAGGTTTGATGCCAAACATTCTTAAAATACCATTGGCCAGACCGTTCATCAACCAGATCAATGGCCGGAACACAAAGTAGAATATCCTTAGTGGCCAGGAGATGTACAGGGTGGTCTGCGTAGGGAAGCGAATAGCTAAAGATTTGGGAGCCAGTTCACCAAAAACGATGTGTAAAATGGTGATAATGGCAAATGCAATAGGTATGGCAGCTTTGGCAGCGGCGGCAGGAGAAATATTCATGCCCACCATATCAAAGAAGTTAATGATGAGTGAGGTCATCACGCTTTCACCCACCCAGCCGAGGCCAAGTGAAGCTAATGTGATACCCAGCTGTGTGGCTGCGAGATAAGAATCTAAACGATTGACGATGCTTTTGGCAACATTAGCGAGTGATTTGTTAATATCGGTACGCACTTCGATCTGGGAAGCCCGCACTTTGACGATAGCAAATTCTGCTGCTACGAAAAAGCCATTAAGAAATACCAAAAAAATAGTGAAAAAAAGTTTCCAGGCGGAAACGGTAGCTTCGGGATCAATAGTTAAAAATACCGAGGGAGGTATGTCAGCAATCATTTAGATGTAAAAAATAGTAAGGAACAAAAGTAGGAATATTCCGTCAGCCCCCCAAAAATACTTATTAGGATAAATCAATTATAACAATATATTGATTTACTGTGACAAATAATGGATTATATTAAAAAGATACCTAATCCATCTACCAGTTCCCTGGTTAAACAATATATACTTAAAAACCGCTTTGTGCCAGTGCACTGAAGTCTACCGGGGGCGTTTCGTCATTTCTTTCTAAAATAAAGTTATTCCTACCCTCTCCTACCAGGAGCTGGATAAATTTTTGCTGCACCATTTCCAGCATGGCCAGGAAAGTAAAAATGGCCTGGTAACGGTCCTGCATCTGCTCGAACAGCTCTTCAAAACTGGATTTTTTCTTGTCTTTTAAATAATCGTTCAGGAAGGTACGCTGACTGTCCATAGAATAGTTGTACTTGACGATCACGTGCTGGGGTTTGCTGTTACGTTCCTGGAACTTTTTCATCACACGTTCAAAGGTATTGACCAGCTTGTACATAGTCACGGTCTGTATCTCAGTGCCCTCGGCATATTGATGGCCCAGTGCATCCAGCTCTGCTTTTACATTCCCCCTCTTTTGCATGGTGAGGCGCTCTGCTTCCAGCAAGGCCATCTGGTCTGCGGCCTCTTTAAAGCGCTTGTACTCCAGGAGTTTGTCTACCAGTTCCTGGCGCGGATCTATTTCATTTCCGGCAGCATCCAGCTCTCTCCGGGGCAGCAGCATTTTGGCTTTGATGCGCATCAGGGTTGAGATGAAGAGGATAAACTCGCTGGCCATCTCAATGTTTAAAACTTCCAGTTTATGGATATAGTCTAAAAACTCCTGCGTAAGGTTATTAATAGGAATATTATAAATATCCAGCTCATCCCGTTCTATAAAGAACAGCAGCAAGTCAAATGGTCCCTCAAACTGGGGCAGTTTTATGAAATAAGCTTCCGACATCGATCCAAAACTACATTATTTTTTATTTATTTCTTTTTGAGGCCTTCCAAAGGAATATTTCCTGTTTCCTTTAAGGCATCAAAACCGCCTAATATATTCCTCACGTTATGGAATCCCTCTTTCTTCATGATGGAGCAGGCCACCACGCTTCTGTAGCCGCCACCGCAATACACATATATATTGCTGTCCTCGTCTAATTGAGCGATCTGTAATGGATTGATGATCTGCGTTAAGGGCAGGTTCTCTGCATTTTTCACATGGCCGCGGTCAAATTCTTCTACGCTGCGCACATCAACTAGCATCAGCTTAGGATCAAAAGGCAGGTCCAGGGCCAGCTCTTCTGTAGTCACATCGATGACCATATCTATTCGCTTACCTGCCGCCTGCCAGGCTGCAAAACCTCCGTCGAGGTGTCCTTTAATGTTGCTATAACCTAAAGTCTGCAAGGCCTCATAGGTATCGGCGACATCTTCTGCTTCTGCCACGAACAGCAAAGGCGTATCTGTAGGGATCAATGCAGAGATCCACTCAACAAAATAATTCCCCAAACCCAGGCTTACCGATCCCGGTACAAAACCTTCTGTAAATGCCTCCGTTTGTCGTGTATCAATAATTAAGGCCTGGTCCTTTAATTGTTCAAACTGTGCTACACTTAATGCATTCATATACGCTTCAATATGTTTTTAATAAAATTAATGATTCAAAGAACGCAAAGTTAGTCCTTTTAAAAAGAGTCCTTAACAATTACTTAAATAAGCATATAATCAATATATTTGTTGGCAAATTTTTAACCAAATTAATAATCCCATGACTAAATTTTATGCTAAATGGCTCTTGTTGCTGGCGATTGCATTCCTTTCGGGAATTGTGGCCAAAGCACAATCCAATCAATACCTGCACTTTGACGGTGTAGACGATTATGTTTCCTTACCTAATGCTACAGCTCCTCTGAACGGCTCCACCACCATCACGATGGCCGGCTGGTTTTATACAGATGCACTGGTGTATGGCCAGGGCATGATGAGTATCCGCGGCGGTGGTAACGGCAGCGGCGAAATGTACATCATGCAACTGGATAATGGTAAGCTGGAATGCCGTGTGGTGACCACTACCGGCCTGAAGCAGGTAGCTACTGCAGCAGGAGTGATCCAGGCCGGGCAATGGCAACATATAGCCTGGGTATTCAATACCAATACGATTCAATTATACATCAACGGAACATTGACGGGCAATGCTACTGCTTCCGGGACCTTCCAGTCTACGGACAAGCCGTTCACCATCGGCAGAAGTATCGCTTCTAATTACAGCTTCTACTTCGGTGGACGTGCCGATGAGGTATCACTTTGGAATAAAGCATTGACACAAACGGAGATCCAGAATATGATGAGTAATGAGCTTTCGGGCTCAGAAGCCAGCCTGGTATCTTATTATAAATTCAACCAGGGCTTCCCGGGTGGCAATAATACGAGTATCTCTACTCTGCTGAGCGAGAATGGTGCGCTGATGAATGCCAACCTGAACAATTTCAGCTTAAACGGGAATACGTCCAACTTCAATGGTACGCTGCAAAGTGGCGCACAGGTAATCAGCTTCCCGCTCATCCCTAGTAAACTGACTACAGACCCGGCATTCCAGCTTAATGCAATAGCCAGCTCTAACCTCCCGGTCAGCTATACGATCGTTTCTGGTCCGGCGACGGTAAGTGGTAATACGGTAAGCCTGAACGGTACTGCCGGGACGGTGGTCGTAAAAGCCAGTCAACCGGGCAATGGCACCTTCAATGCGGCCCCTGATATTACAGTAAGCTTCGAGGTGCTGGACCCTGCCAATGTATTGGTCAACAGTGTGGTCACACACCCGCTGGCCGGGAATGTCTATGCCCCTAACCTCACACCGGTACTGGTAGCAGTACGTGCAGCTATCGCCTTCCCGGACCTCTTCTCTGTACAAAGTGTTACGGCAACAGTAGATGGTACCAATGTCCCGATGACCCATCATGGCAACGGTTACTACACTGGATGGTGGACTCCGACTACTTACGGCAATCACCATATCATTATTACGGGTACTAACAATCATAATGCCAGCGGAACGACTACGCTTGACTTCAACCTGGCGCAAAGCGCAGGCAGTGTAACGATCACGGGTATTAACCAGGCCTGGGTGAAGGATGACATCCCGGTAGTGATCCAGGAATCTGAACTGCCAAGCCATATAGGTGCTTATGATAAGATCGTAGGTAAGCTGGTGATTGAATGTCCTACAGGGGGCTGCGATCCCTGGGATCGTGTGTCTAGTGTAGAAGCGCAGGGCAAAAACGGGGAATGGTATGAGATCATCCGCTACCTCACGCCTTATGGAGTTGCCTGCCAGAGCGAAATTGACTTAACCGACTTTGCCTCTCTTTTATTAGGTAAAACAAAATTCAGGATTACACTGGGTACTCAGGGCAATGGATTTTTATATACGCTGAACCTTGAATATCGTGCAGGTACCCCTGCCAATGCTTATTCCAAGATTCATAAGCTCTGGAACAATACTTACCAGTTTGGCGATATGGGCAACCTGCAACCTTATGAAGTACTCACGGCGAGATTGAATCCCAATACTCAGGCTGCAAAAATAAAATTAGTGGCTACAGGTCATGGCTGGGGTAATAACAATACCGGGAATGCTGCAGAATTTCAACGCAATATTCACCATATCTGGGTGAACGGTGCACAGACCTTTACGCATGACAACTGGAACATCTGTAATCCTAACCCGGATGGGTGTAGCCCGCAAAACGGGACCTGGTACCACAACCGTGCAGGATGGTGCCCGGGAAGCATTGCCCAGTTCTTTGATTATAATTTAAATAGCTTTAATGACTCTGTTAAGCTGAGCTATATCCTGGATCAAAGTTACCAGGACCTCTGTCACCCCAACAACCCGAACTGTATTAGCGGAACGACTTGTGCCGATTGTAATGACAATTTCAACCCGCACCTGGTCACCAGCTCTTACCTGATCGCCTATGCCAGTCAACCGACAGATGGCACGGTGAATATACCTGGATTGAAGGAAGCGGCTTTCCGCCTCTACCCTAACCCGAGCAGCGGCAAATTCTTTGTGGAATTTGGCAGCGCTTTGGCGGTAGCCGGGAAAATAAATATTTATGATATTGCAGGAAGGATCGTGCACGCACAAGACGTAAGCAAAGGAAGCACCAATATCGCGGTGCAACTTAAAGGTCAGGCTGCCGGGATCTATATCGTAGACCTGATTCAAAATGGCCAAAAGTCATTCAGCAGAAGAGTCGTGATCGAATAAACAGAATTGAATCTATTCCAAAACAGTCCGGAGATCAGCACCTTAAGGTGCTGATCTCTTTTTAATAGCTAATGTTTAAATAAAACCTATTTTTGCTCCTTAAAATCCCGAAACATGATTGGCAATCTGATAGACTTCATTCTACACATCGACAAACATCTTATTGACCTGGTAGCCGAATACCATTACTGGATCTACTTAATCCTGTTCCTGATCATTTTTGTGGAAACAGGTCTTGTCGTGATGCCTTTCCTGCCGGGCGATTCTTTACTGTTTGCCGTGGGTATGCTGGCTGCCCAGGATGCAGCTTTGGATATCATGACGAGTATCGGGATCATGTTGCTGGCCGCTATACTCGGTGATGCCTGTAACTATATGATCGGTAAATTTGCAGGGGATAGATTTGTCCGGATGAGGCTGTTTGGGAAACAGCTGGTAAAGCCGGAATATATAGATAAAACGCATGCCTTTTATGCCAAACATGGCCCTCAAACTATCATCATTGCCCGCTTTGCACCTATCGTAAGGACTTTTGCTCCTTTTGTTGCCGGCATCGGCCATATGAAGTACCGTACTTTCCTGACCTATAATGTTATCGGCGGGGTGATCTGGGTAGTAGGCTTAACGCTTGCCGGGTATTTCCTGGGTGGATTCGAGATCATCAAAAACAACTTCGAGAAAGTAGTGCTGGGCATTATCGCGATCTCTGTGATCCCGATCATTGTAGGACTTTTCAAAAACAAGAAGGAAGCTAAAAAAGAAGCGGAGCAAATAAGTAATGTACCTGATTAATAGAGTACCTTAAAGCTGCCCGGGACAAGGAGCAGCAACTATTGTAAAGGTTTATTGTAAACGTCTCTATCATGCACATACAATTCTTCAAACCGGAAAGCGCCTTGCTGAAGGATTATATTGAAGGATATTATTTCCTGGCTCATGATGCTGCGGAGCCTGCAACCGCTTATCTTACTTTCCCGAATAATTTTGCTATTCTCTCGGTCTGTGAGCAGGTGAGCATTCATTACGATGCACTGAATGTAAGCGTAAGCGGAGGTCCGGAAGGGAATTTCGCCTCTGAACTGATCTGCCACTTCAAGACTCCGGCCGCCATCACTTATGAAGGCCAGATCAATGAAATTACCTTTTACTTCAAGCCTTTGGGCTTAAATGCATTTTTACCACAGGCTTTATCTGCTTATACCTCGGCCTATTTCAGCTCCTTTGATCCTTATGAAGATTTCAGGCCTTATATGCAGCTCATTTTAAAAGAAAAGGATCTGGATAGGCGCAGGGAGATGATAGAAGCTTACTGGATCAAAAAATTCCTGGGCTTTTCACATCCGGTATTGCAGGCCGTCACAAAAGACCTTTTGCAAAAAGACACGCGCGGGCAACTGGAGCAAATTGCCCAAAAGTACTGTACCAACCGGCAATATATTCATGAGCAGTTCAAGCTGCATTTATGTAAAACACCTGCCGAGTTCAGGAAGACACAGCGGTTTCGCGAGACCCTGATCGGCAGTATTGACATGAAAAGGAGAGGTGATAATCTTACTGCATTAAGTTATGATGCCTTGTTCTATGATCAGTCGCACCTGATCAGGGATTTCAAATCTTTTACGGGCATGACCCCTAAAAAGTTCCTGGAGTCGATCTCCTTCCAGGAAGGTGCCATGATCAACTGGCTCTATCTCTAGTATTGCTTACATTTTTACAATTTTTGCCCGATGCTGCCTCCTAGATTTGCTTTTAATAAAATCATTAAAGGTATGCGACAGCTTTTATTACTCTGCCTTGTGCTTATGGGGCATCTGCTCTTTGCCCAGCCGGCTAAAACAACCAATAGTACGGTACTGGTTAAGGAAATACCGGCAAAAGCATTCCGCGGACAGGATTTTAAGATTTCTGTACAGGTAAAGCTGGACAGCAGGGATACGCTTGGCGCTGCTACGGTCTCTACTATGCAGGTAGGCAAAAGCGACTGGGATTTTATAAAAGGCAACAATCCGGGCGCTACTGCTCCCGGGGACGGGCAATGGCATCCTCTGAGCTTAAACGGCCAGGTCAATCCTGCTGCGGAGAAAATATGGATCTATATGGTCACCAACGGAAACGGGGATTTTTTCTTTGACAATATCGTAATGCACATAAAAAGTAAAGAGGGCAACTGGCAGGAGATAAAAGTGCCCAATGGGGATTTTGAGCAAAGTACTACCGCTCAGCCTTTAAAGGGATTGAAGAATGTAAAGTCGGCACAAAAAATAACCGGCAACAGGTTTACCCTACCTAAAGACAGTGCCGTTTCACACAACCAGGTGCTGCATATTCATACGGAAGGTGGCATTAAAAGTGATCAGATCATCTATGGCTATAATAAGCAATCTGGTAGTTATATTAACACTGAGGGTGCGGCTATTTATTATGAAGTGTACGGAGCTGGGCCACCCTTGTTGCTCTTACATGGTAACGGAGGCAGCATCAATAGTTTTGCGGCTGTAATACCCGGGCTGGCTAAGCATTATAAGGTGATTGCCGTGGATACACGGGCGCAGGGCAATAGTAAGGATGATGGCCGGCAGGCTTTCACTTATGAGTTATTTGCCCGGGATATGAAGACATTATTGGATAGCCTGGGGCTTAAAGATGTAGCTGTTGCGGGCTGGAGTGATGGCGGCATCATCGGTTTGCTGCTGGCCAGTAAATACCCGGAATATGTCGGCAAGCTGGTCACTATGGGGGCCAATCTTAATCCTGATGATACCAGTATCAGCGCATCTATGTTGCAGCAAATCAGGAAAGACATTTTAAAAATAGAGAAAAGAAATGACCCCGAAGAACGCACTATTTTAAAGCTCATGCAACTCATGCTGGCCGAGCCGCATATAGATCCTGCCTCACTACGGCAGATTACCGCTAAAACGCTGGTGATGGCCGGGGAGAAAGATGTGATCCTGGAACAACATACCCGGCTCATTGCAGTAGCTATACCGGGTGCTGCACTAAAGATCCTGAAAGGTCAATCTCATTGGGTGGTGAACGAAAACCCGGAATTATTTACCCGGGAAGTCCTGGATTTTCTTTTAGAGTAATCTATATAAGCAGGAATTCCCCTAAATTGACTCAAATCAAAAACCTGAAAGAAATTTTAATATGTATTGATAAAATAGATAAATTGCCTATATTTAAAGATAATTTTAAAATAATATCATGGATTATGTGGCATATACTGCCGGATTATCTATCCTGATTTAATTTTTCACAAAAAATATAGTATTGCACCGGCAACATGTGCTAAGAAATAGCTATTTTTATAGCATAAAATCAATCAAAACTAAAAAAGTAAAAATGAAGAAATTAATATTGGCTCTTGGAGCGGTTGGAATGCTGAGTACTGCTGCTCTGGCTCAAGATAAAAAAGAAGCAGAATTAAAAACAGATTTATTAAAAAATGCAAGAACTGAACTTGTTGATCAGTTAAAAACAATGGGTCTGGAAGAAGCTAAAATCACTCAATTTGCAGATTGCTATATTGCTGATTTAGATAAAAATTTATCTTATAAAGAATTAAAAGAATTAGATGGCGTTTCTGAAGGGGCACAACCTTCTGAAGACTTACAAAAAAAGCTGATGACTTTAGGTCAGGAGTGTGCTAAGATCTTAGAATAATCTTTGCCTTAAATAATTTGATATAAAAGCCGGGACTGCAATAGTCCCGGCTTTTATATTGTTGCCGCACTCCGGTAATAATAAAGGCTATCCCGGATAAGGATAGCCTTTACACCATTGTTACGGGTTAATTATTTTACTGCAATATATTTTGACATTAAAGCTTCAATCGCTTTTTGACGTGCAGCACCGGTAAGATTCTTTTGTTCTACCTCATCTAATGCTTCATACAGCAATTTACCATCCACATCTTTGGTCAGGTTCAACGTAGACGCTTTTGCCATTTTGTTGTCCCATACTGCTACTACTTCTTTCCAGAAAGCAGCTTTCTCTGCGGTCCAGAATTTTTTAGCCGCATCACATTTGCTGTCTGCAACTTTTACATAGTTGTTGTACCCTTTTTCATAGGCTAAAACTTCATCCTTACCGCCTTTACGAACGATCTTACGGTTATCCTGCTCATGCATGTAGCCATTTCCGTTGATGGTTAAACGGTTGGTACGCTCCATTACATTATAGTCATCACGTTTGGTATACTCTCTTCTTGGCAAAGGAGCATCTGTAGTATTTAACCAGTAAACAGCGTTATTATTTTCTACCCAGCGTGAAGTACCCTGATAGCGAGGGGCATCATCCACTTCCCAAACAGTTTGGGTCCAGGTTCCTTTTACTTGCTCCGGCTTAGCTGCAGGTACTTTTTTCCAGGTTTGATCACCGGCAAAGGTCCACAGGTTAGCGTTTTCATAAGTCCAGTCTTCTCTCCAGTGCTTGATCACATGACCACCTGCAACCAGGATATGTTGAATCACTACTTTTTTATCTGTTTTCTCGATCGGTAAAGAAAGTTCTACTACTGCTTTATTGTTCAATTTTCCTGCTTTGTACTCATTCGCCGTATCATTGGTAAAAGTCTCTGCGTAGTTGAAGGTTACTTCAAAGCATCCGCAAAGGTCTTCAATTGCTTTAACGTCTGTTTTGCTTTGTGCAAAAGAAGTAGCAGCTGCTGCTGAAAGTAATCCGGTAACAATCAAATTTTTCATTTTTCCAGTTTGAAATTTATATGTGTTTATGTTTAAAATTATTTTAGTAGTGCGTATCTCAGTTCAGGCTTACCCCGGGTACCGCTGTCTTCGGCAGTGAAACTCAGGAATTTTAATTTGTAATAGTTCCCTTGTGTATCCCTCACAATGTAAAAACGTCTTTTATTCACACCGACACTCGTCACTCCGGGAGCAGCTGTCTGACGCCAGTTGGCACCTATGGCCCAACGGTAGGTATCAAATGTTTCTGCCTGTGCATCGGCTAATGAATAAGCATCGTAAGCCTGTGTAGCCCCGGCTTCATTATCATACTTTTTCTCCACCGTTTTCACTCCGGACAGGTAATTCACCCCTACCATATCGGAAAAGATATAGGCCGACATTATAGTGCCATTAGGCGTTTCATAAATAGAGGTGCCCCAAACGATATCCCAGTTGAACTTTGCAGGCTCTGCTGTAGCCAGCAATCCGTTGTCGAAAGAAACATATTTAAAGTTAAATTCTTCGTCTTTGGCAATGGTAGCGGTCTGGTAATTATTTTCATTCAGCTTAGACCATTTTACCTGGTAGTCTCCGTTCTCCGTAAGGCTGAACTGGGCTTTGATCATATCTCTGCGCGGTGTACCGCCCCCGGTCCCCCGGCCGATCACCACCACTTTACTTGCAGTAGCGGTTATCTCAGGAATGACTGTTTTATTGAGGTCTCCTGCAAGGTCGTCTACCTTAAGAAAGGTAGCAGGATTAGGATCTGTGATGTCTACTTCAAAGGTCTCTCCGCTGACATCAGCAGCAGTCACAGCATCCAGGTCGGTTTTATCTACTACTACAGCCATAGCAGCGGTAGTATTATTGATCATAACACGGTTTTGATTACCACAATAGAAAGCAAGGTCCCAGTTCGCCCTGATAAGCGGAGTTTGCAGATCTTTGCTAAAGTCAATAAAGACCATATTTCCTGCAGAAGTGCCCGATTCACTACCCACTAAACCGTTTATCTCTATAGTATTACCTGGTGAAGCCGGTGGTAAAACTATATTTTCCAGCTTACTTTTATCACAAGCCATCATCAGGCATAGCGCCCCGGAAAGAATCAACAATTGCTTCATGACAGTTATTTTAATTGGTTATTGAAATTGTAACTTAATGTAGCGAAGAAAGAACGGCCATAACTGAAGGCTAAGTTCCCGGTTCCGCTATGCACCCCACCCGTGACTGCAGAGTTCGCCAGATCTGTAACATTTAATAAATTCCTGACCCCAAGAGCCACATTAAAACTTGAGTTGACACGTTGCTGCACATTAAAATCCAAAATATTGTAAGCAGCGGTTTTCCCTAATACCAATACATCTTGTCCGTTAGCATTTTCGGCAATATTGTATACTACTCTTTGTCCTGTAAATTTGTAGAACAAATTCAGCCTGGTTTTGGTCGCCAGGATATTATACATCATTTCAAGATTTACCTCAGGGTACCAGTTAAAGGTGCTTGTCTGATTCCTAAATTCTTCTACTGCAGATACCTGGTTGTATTCACCCAGGATCATACCTCCCAGGCGCCATTCGACTTTTGGTGTTACAAATCTGTTGGCTAAAGAAAGTCCCGTAGTCCGGTACTTTTCATCATTTTTTAAGACGAAAACGTTAGAACTATCGTTTCCGGATTCATTAGGCAGTCTCATTTGTGCATAAATGATCCTGTTATTGTAGAAATTATAGAAATAGCTTAATTCTGTAGAGTAAAACCTATTTTCTTTAAATGGTTTTCTATAGGTAAAAGAAGCATTAAAGCTATTAGAATTTTCTGCTTTAAGGTCCTCATTACCTCTTAGATCATGATTGGAATCCTTGAAGATGAAATACAATTCCCGGATTGCAGGTGCTCTGTAGCCTTGTGCATAAGAAGCTCTAAGAGAAATATTATCATTTACCTGGTATAAGGTATTTAAAGAAGGAATAAGTGGTGGCGCATCATATTTCGAGTTTTTAGTGAAGCGCACTCCCGGCCGGATATTGAATTTATCAAATGGTTTATACTCCAAAGTCAGGAATCCTGCAAAATTGGAGATACTGGGCTCACCAACGATCCTGGCTCCGGAGGCTTTGTCATAACTATACTCAATACCTGGTTGGATACTCAATTTTTTAGAATAAACATATAATAGAGAAGTTCTCCAGTTAGCGGAATAGAGTTGTGCAGTATCGTGTAGCCCTTCACCGACTGCAGGTGTGATTGTTTTGTTAGCATAATCTAACTGATCACTCTTGGTATAACGCCTGTAATCTGTATAGCCTACGCTGGTATTTAAAAACCATTTATTATTCCAGTTATGGTTATGTTGCAATTGATGCGCCATACGATCTGTGCTGAAAAATTGGTTAAGAGCACGACTGTTGTCCAGATTAATAGGTTGTTTTGTAACAATGGCTTCGCGCAAATAATCATTGCGATACATAATATCCCAGTTTTCACCGCGGTAACCTACCCTCAATGAAGGTAATATCTGCTCTTTGGGTTTCCACTTATGGTCCCGGTTGTATATATCCGGTCCCCAGCCACCAAAATCGTAATGCATCACACTGGCAAAAACATTGAGTTTCCCATTATCCCAGCTTCCGCTTAATTGTTGTGTATGTAATCCTTTTCCTGTACCGAAGCCATATTCTTTACCTGCAGTTTCCTCATTTACCTGTGCATTAAGCTGGATTGAATTACTTTCAGGCCGTTTCGTGATAATATTGATCACCCCGGCCATAGCATCAGCACCGTATACGGTAGACATTGGCCCTTCAACGATTTCAATTCTTTCGATCTGGGCGGCATTGATCTGGTTCAGGCTTTCTCTGGCATCATTACGATCCAAAAGCGGAACACCATCAATCAAAATTTTCACACCACGACCGGCCATTCCCATAATGGAAAAGTCAGCCACACCTAATGCCATATCATTACTGAAACGAATCCCCAGTTCGCCTGTTAAGATTTGCTGCGCATTAGTGGCAACTTTCGCCTGTATACGCTTTTGATCAATGACATTCATCTTGTACACAGACTTCCTAAGGCTTTGCGGCTGGTATTGTGCAGTGACTACAAATTCCTCTAAAGCTGTGGTACTGGTATCAGCACCTTCATTGCCCTGCGCCCGGCTTTCTACTGCTCCTGCAGTCAGCAGTCCCGCAGTACATAGTCCAAAAACAGTTCTTTTAGTATCAAAATATATCATATACACAAAGCCAATTATATGTAAGGTAATTTAAGCAGGCAAATTTAGCCAGAATAAGCCTGTTTGATGGTTCAAAATAGGGAATAAGGCTTTTCAGCTCCTTTTTTTGACAATTCTCAGACAATTATTTTTTGCCGTATCAGCCGCCGTCAACGTAATTTGTCCGAAAAAATTCAGCTATTCAGAAAGGATCATGCAACCTGCTTCGCTTATATTAAATTTCAACAGGAATCATTTTAGCTGATCGCTAATTCGTACTTTTACCGCCCCGTTTGAGATTCCCGGGACAGCCTTTTAAATACGTTTACATGAGCACAGTTGAAGACAAAGCCGTCAAAGCCACCTACTTTAGTATTGCCGGGAATACTAGCCTGGCGATCTTAAAATGGCTGACCGGCTTCTTTGGCAACTCTTATGCACTCATAGCAGATGCCATAGAATCCACTGCAGATATTTTTGCCTCTGTCCTGGTTTTATTCGGCCTCAAATATGCAAAACGACCGGCAGATGAGAACCACCCTTATGGTCATGGCAAAGTAGAACCCCTGGTCACATTTCTTGTGGTCGGCTTTCTTATTGTATCGGCCACGATCATCGCCTACCAGAGTATACAGAATATCAATACACCTCATGAGCTACCAGAATCCTGGACCTTATATGTATTGGGTGCAATTATTATCTGGAAAGAGATCTCTTACCGGATTGTCATTAAAAGGAGTAAAGAAACCAACAGTTCATCGCTTAAAGCCGATGCCTGGCACCACAGAAGTGATGCGATCACCTCTGTTGCTGCTTTTATTGGGATAAGTATTGCACTGATCCTGGGTAAAGGTTATGAAAATGCTGATGATTTTGCGGCACTTTTTGCCTCCGGTTTTATCCTGTATAATTGCTATAAGATCTTCCGGCCGGCACTGGGAGAGATCATGGATGAAAATATATACCCTGAGCTGGTGAGTAATATCAGGAACATAGCCAATACGGTAAGCGGAGTGGTGGCTACTGAAAAATGTTATGTACGCAAAGTAGGCATGAAGTTTCATATTGATCTGCACGCGGTTGTGGACGGCAAGCTAAGTGTAACCGAAGGGCACGAGATCTCACACCGGCTTAAGGATACGCTCATGAATAAAATCCCGGAGATCGGCAATGTACTGATCCATATAGAACCGGCGGTGTAAACCATATGCCGGGCAAAGCAGGTAAACAGAAAGGAACAATGAGCCACAAACCATGAAAAACTAAAATGCCCCACTATAATAATAATAATAATTACTATAAACACAGGGAAAACCAGGATGCGCTTCTTTTTTCCCAAAATTGAAGCCGACAGTTTGTAATAGCTATACAGATCGGATTACCCGTTTTTAGGTAATATTATTTCTATTTGTGTTCCTGCTGACTTTTCGGACTGCACTTTCATTTCCCCCTCTAATAAATTCACTCTTGCCCGGATGTTTTTCCATCCTATTCCTTTAGCGTTTTCTATACTACCTGCATCCATTCCTTTGCCGTTGTCCCTTATAGAAAGCAGTATCTTCTGCGTTTGTTGTGCCAGGCTCAGCTCTATGCTACCGGCTTCTGAATGCCTTATCGTATTGTTTACCACTTCCTGGATGATCCTATAAATGGACAACTCGTTCTGCTGTTCAAATTGCAGTTGCCTTATTGACTCGTCGACATGTACCGACATTTTTGTACTACCCGATCCGTTAATTTTTTCCGCCAGCGTTTCCAAAGCAGGGATAAGCCCGAAATTAAGGTCTTCCGGTATCAGATTGTGCGAGACATTCCTCACCTCAAAAATGGCTTCATCTACCAAATCCTGAATGGCATCGTTTTCCATGCTTTGCTCCTGTGCAGAAACCTTCATTTTCACTAAAGAAAGCATTTGCCCCACACTGTCGTGCAAATCCCTGGCTATACGTATTCTTTCATTTTGTTCTCCTATAAAAAGTGCCCGGTTTTCACTCCGTTTGATTTTGCCAAGTTTGTTTCTATACCATAAATAAGCCAGCAGGCCCAACACAACAATCAATGCTACTGAACTAATAAGCACATTCTTTTTTTCTGAGACCGCTTTTTCTTTTTCAATGGTCCTGAGCCGGTTGATGACTTGTAAATTGTGATTTTCTTTTTCTTTATTTGCCGCTTCATAGCGTTCCTGTGCATCGTAAATCATTCCGGCCTTGGCGATATTTTCCAGGCTGTCTTTGAGGTGAAGAAACTCCTTGAGGTAATGCAGGGATTTTTTGTAATCGCCCGTCTTTTCATATAAATCAGATGAATACTCATAAGCATCTTTCAGCTTTTCGGGGCTTCCTGATTGCTCTGAATAATAAAGACATGAATCCAGATATTTTTGCGCACTCTGGTAATTTTCCTGCTTCATAGCAAGGTCGCCCAAATTACCATAAATGGTGGCAAACTTATAATCATCTTTTAATTGTTTTGACAAAGCAAAACCTTTTTGAAAATAGCTGTTCGCTGTATGAAGGTCTCCTTTTTTCTTGTAGGTATTGCCCAAATTGTTGTAGATAGAAAACAGGAAACTATTATTATCGGTCGCAAATTTTAATGCTTTCAGATGGGTAGCAATTGCCTGATCATATTCTTTATTGTCATCATAATTAATACCTAAAACAAGCAACAAATAATATTTTAAGTAAGGAGCATCTATTATCCTGTCTGCTATCCTCAGCCCTTTTAAGGCATATTCTTTTCCTTTCTCATAATTTCCAAAATCGTGAAAGGCACGGGAAATAGAACTGTAGGCGTAGGTGATCTGTACCGAATCTTTTGCCAGTTCAAAATACTGAATACCTTTGAACAAATGATTAATTCCCGATTCAAAGCTGTATTTGTTTGTCAGGATATTGCCCTGATTCATATTCAGGTAACCGTTCCATAAATAATTTTTGGAGCGTTGCAGGTAAAGGTTTGCAGTATCATACCACATCTTGGCTTTTCCCGGGTCAAACAATGCAATACTCATATGCACGAGACATGCGCCCTTCCCCATATATTCATCATTGTTAAGCTCTTTTGCTTTTAGAAAATAAATGCTTGCCAAAGAATCTGCCCACCTGGGATCTCCGTTGACAGCTGCATTGACTTTATCGGCGATCTCTGCAAACCAAAACGAATCGGCCTGAGCTACTTTTTGACCGGAAGTAACAATACTATAAAGACAGATGAATAAGGTAAAAACGGTTTTCATAAAACGCATATCATTACGGGAAATTAATTATAATATTTCTCTTAAATGCTATTTTCACTATAAGTGTTGCCATTAAGCTTCTTTCCCATAAATTTATCTACTTCAAAGGCTTATCATATTTGTAAATGGTAAAATGCACTTCTTTAAATCCTTCAGTGGCCTGGATATCGGCCTTCACATTTCTTGATATTTCATCCAGCAGTATAATTCTGCGTGCGAGTGTCCTGGATCCACTTTTCAGGTCGAACGAGCCCGGCTTTTTTTTGCTATCGAGTATAACGAAGAGGTATTGTAGCTCCCCGGCAACTATGGCATCCATGGTAGCATCAGAAAATATACCGTCAGGTTCACATTCTATGATGTAATCGCCCAGTATTTCTTTCAGCTTTACCTTGAAGCCGCTCAACAGCAGTTTTGACTGGTAGGTTTTCCCGAATCCCAGGTTTTCACCTTCTGCCCCTTTTATAGTTGCTATGTCTTCCCTGGCCAGCTTCATCAGTTCGATGGCAAAATGAGTCCCTATCTGTACAGGTTCCGTATTTTTTTGCAATTCATCGGATAACTTACTCCGGAAATCTTTTTCGATATTAATGACGATCTTATCACCACCATACAGTTCTATTTTCGCAATTATGTTTTCGGCCTGGTCCACCAGCAAGATTTTTCGTATAAAATCATTTTTCCCGGGGTTCAGCAGGCGATTATCTGTTTTGCTGTCGAGGATGGTATAATCTTTTTTCAATACGGTAAGCTTTGCCGCAATTTCATCCATTGTGGCAGTGGTAGCACTTGCCTTGCAGGAGCTCTGAACCCTGTAAAAATTGGCCAGTATTATTTTGGTATCAAAACCCTTAAGCGGCAGCTTACATTGAAAGTAGGTTATAGTGATCACTTTGCCTGCTTCTTTGTTGATCAGATCGCCTTTGAGACCGGGTATATCTGCATCTATTATTGCTTTTAGCTCTGTAGCGAAATTTTTCCCGGTTTGTCCGTAGGCAAAAATCATTGTAGCTGCAAATACTACTGTTAGTATCAGCTTTTTCATCATTCATTTATTGTTTTAAGGTTTTCAAATCAGTTTTGGCAGGTTGAAAAAAGGTCTTGGACAGGGCCTTGTAATCCTGCTGTACATGTAATACTACCACTGACATTGCTTAAAAGAAACGAATAGTATTCTTTTCGCAATGGATACACTAATGCTATAAATTGCTTTTAGGGATTAAAAAACACTTGTGTTGTTACTCCGCATTGTACCGGTATGGCAAATGTGCTGTCTATGGGTATACCTATCACTCCTGTTGTCTGAAGCATACGCATTGTATAAGTTTGTATTTTTTGATGCACTTTGCTATAAGATCCGTTTGGGATTATATCTGCTGCAAAAACACCATTTATATAAAGCCGGTAAGTACTGTTTGTACTGTTCTGTATTGAATATCCTCCTTTTGGCGTAATGCCTGAGGTCACTTGTATTTTAGTTCCTTTAGCAAGAGGACTACTTAATCCCATATCAGGATAAGTATCATTAAAATTGTTTTTATAACAGTCGTTTCCAAAAGTTTCTATCCTCCAATAATACTTTTGCGGATTGAGATCACTAAATAAAACCTTCCCCTGTGCATCGGGAAATTTCGGATCTCCGATGTCGAATAAATCTAATGAATCTTTTGCCCATTCCTCTATATTATCATAGAGTTTTACGAAGCAGTTTTTGGTAACAGGCTGCCCGTTTTCGTCTTTTACAGTAATTTCCAGAGCAGTGGTTTCCAGAGTATCGGGATCGGCTGTTTTGGTACAGGAAAAAAACAATAAAACTGATAACAAAGCCGGGACAGTATAACTAAAAAGGGTATTCATTTTGCTGTATTTTTTTTAATGGATAGATGGGCTTACTTACGCAGATTAACTGAAAGTGTTGATTTATCATCTGGCCTGTCTTTTACAGCAATGTTGATGTTGTCGAATTGTATATTGATGTTGCCGTTTTCCAAAAGTATGTGGGCGGTTTGCCCTTCATTTGCTTCACGATAAGTATCAGAAGTTGTATTGCTATTTTGAACCGTTTGGATACATACAGCATTGGATACGGTAGCCAGTTTGTTATAGGGCACTATTTTATATTCCCCTGTAGGAGGCGGACCAATGGTATTAATGTAGATCTTGAGCCAACAATGGTTGAGCATTGGTTGAGCTACATCATCTCCATGCATTTCCAGCAGCTGATAGCCCTGTGTGCTGAATGTTCCTGATACCTGCGAATAGACAATAGAGGCATCGTGTCCTTGTGTTTTTTCATCTATCCTCCATGTATTCAAGGTTAAGGCCTTGCTCTGATTTTCTTTTTTACAGGAAGACAGCAATCCTGTTGCCAGGCATAGTAAAATGATAATATTTTTCATTTTCAAACAATTTTATAAGGTAATAAAATAAATTATGGAGTAAGCTTTACGATCTCTATTCGAAATCTTGGATCTTTTATATCATAAAGCTCTTCTCTTTTGGGATACACTACTGCATAGTATGCACCATTGTAATACTGGCAGGTGGATAAGCCCAACTGCTGGTAAAGCATATTGTCAGAGGAACTCGCCCCCGAAAACTTTCCGGCTATTTTTATTCCGCTTGCATTGATGGTGGCCAGAGCGGTATAATCATTGCCGTTAAAAAGCATATAAGCGGTATGATCAGGTGTAAATTTTACAGGAGGAAAAGATGTTTTGGGCTGGCAACCTATTGGCGACCTGGCCATCAAATTGCGGCCCACATCTTCAGGAACAGCTATATTACCATAAAGTCTGGAAAATTGCGTATCTCCCTTTTTCCATTGGTAGCAATGTACTTTTGTAATTACGGTTCCATTAATCTCACCTACCAGTACCGTATAGGTATCATCGGCCACATCGGAGGCAATGATTGAATTGCCGCCCAGATTAGCACCATTGAGTTCGGGCATTTCTTGTCTTGCCTGTATAAAAAAATTATGTTGCACACCTGTATGATCAGGGTCATTTTTAAGAATGGAAAAATAAACTTTAGCACCCTGGCGAGACACAATAAGTTCATTAATGGCTCCACCTGTGAGGCGCAGTGCATCGCAGGTTATCCAGCTTGTAGAGTCAAGGCTCCATTGGTTTTCGATCACCTCAAAATTCCCGGTATTAGGAAAAGTATAGGATAAAACATCCGATATATTGCCATTAGCAGTACCGGCATATTTAACGGACATGGTAAGCCCGCCATCAGGATACCAATTGATGGGCCAGATATCAGGAGAATTGTACCCTAAATTATTTCCTGCAATATCCCCATCTTCATCGCTTATGGTGCAAAAATAAACACTCGAGTAGGCTAATTTCATATAAACCGGGGTGAAAGTACCGGGAACAAATCTGGAACTATACCATTGCGCATAACCACCTCTTTTTAAGGCTATACTTTCCGGAATGGCAGCTCCCGGATTAAATTTAGTTTTATACATCCAGTTATGTTGTGTCCCGGACATTTTATCATCCTCGCTGTACAGCAATGCCAGCTGATTATCCACAACACTAAGGTCATATGGGGTCATGGCATGAGCACCTTCAAAACCCAAATGAGTGTTGCTCCAGGGAATAGTACCAGCTTTTACCCAACCTGCAGCAGCCGGAAGCAATGCCGTATTGTCTGCAGGGTTGTTATTGCCATTATTCTTTTTACAGCCACCGGCAAATAGCAGCGTGACGGAAAGGATATATATTATCTTTTTCATTTTTGGAATATTAGATCAGAAAGGAGGATGTATTAATCGTTTTTGGAGAACAGCCAGTTCATGTTTACAGAAAAATTGCGTGTGTGGGCAGCAGGAGCGGTGTTAACGCCCTGGATATTTACCAGTCCCAGGTCATACCTGAGATGAAGCCCAAGTACTTTACTCATCCTAAGCCCGGTGGTAAAATGCAAGCCTATATCTATTTTCTTTAAAGTGCCGGATGCATAATTCCGAATTACATAGCTATCGTCAAATTCAACAGATTTCTGGGTGGCCTTTAGCAAATAAGCGGCAAACAATCCTCCTCCGATTTCATAATCTATCTCATCACTCACCGGTAGTGCAAGGATCGCAGGTATATTGAACTGTATGTATTGAAATTTATTGACATCTTTCATCTGCCCGGTAAAGCCGATAGGATAATCATAATATACCCGTGACCCCTTCAGCGAATAGCTTAATTCGGGTAATAAAAACAGCCGTTCGGTCAATTCCTTTTTATAGTGAACGCCGAAATTATAGGCTAGTATAGATTTTCGGTGTACATCAAATTTGGTTTCGGCATAATTATATTTCGCAAGGTTCATACCGGCAGTCATCCCGATCTGAGCAAAAGCTGCACTGGAGAAGAGTAAAAAAAGAATAGTTATATATGGCTTGAGATATCGCATAATTCCTTTGTATTAAAAATTTAATACAAAGCTCGGCTACAGCCACACAGGTCACAATAGGGATTGATGACCTTTTTTATAGGTATTTATAACTATTGACCAGGCTAAGAGCGGCTGAAATATGCTTAGGATAAAGGATTAGATCCTCCATCAGTAAGCAATGAAGCACTTTGATCAGGCAAAATATAAAAAAAGAAGCGGGATCAATGATCCTGCTTCTTTCATACAAATAATAAAACCCACTTGCAATGGCTCAAACTCACCTAGTATTCAAGTATTTATTTAATAATGAGTATTTTTTGTTGATATAGTTTATCTCCATTAACTACTTTAATGAAATAATAGCCTTCTTTAAATTCGCTTATATCTAATTTACTTCCAGAGAAATTGTGCAGTGTCAGAAGGGATTTCCCCTGCATATCGGTCACCACTAAAGTAGCTCCCTGGCAGTTTTCACCAACGTTAAATAAACCATTCGAAGGATTCGGATAAAAGCTGAATGAATGATACGCTTCCATCTCTCCGATGGACATTCCCCCGCCTGCAATGGTAATGTAGCCGGTTTTCGTTATTGAGTCCTGGCCGGCAGCATTACTTACCTTTAATTTAACAGTGTAAGTTCCGACAGCAGTGAATTGCACAGAAGGATTATTTGTGGTACCGGAAGAGCTTCCTTGGTAAGCAATTGTATTTGGTATAAAAGTCCAATTCCACCCGGTTGGCGCATTGGTACTGTTATCGGTAAAGGTAATGATGGTGTTATTCATAATACCATTCGTGGCGCTCGCTGTAAATGCGGCTTGCGGCTTAGCCGTAGTTCCCCCGGTAATATTCACTTTATAATCTTCCGTTTCTCCCCAGTCCATAATGCCGGTAGCCGAAGTGTTGGCATTACAAGGTAAAATTGCTGCACCGTTGGTCATGGTGTACTCGTCATCCTCCACTATCCTTACCCGCATTCTTGTCTCTCCCGTTAAAGCCGTTGCAGGCACCGTCACAGAGGCCGTAACCGTTACATTGTTACCTAAATCCAACCAGCCGTTCGCTGTTGATCCGGCTACTTTTTCATTTGCTTCAAATGCGTTATTGTGATTATAGTCTATCCACACGCCATATCCCGATCCTCCATGTACTTCAAATGTGATGCTCAATGGTGTTGCCACCCCTTTTGTGAGAACAGGTGCTGCCAGGTTGTTGTAGAACACATAGTGCGCGCCGCCATACTGGCCTCCCGAATTATTAGTTAAGGTCCCTAAACTTACAGATTTTATCGCGTCATCTACATTAAAGCCACCGGCATCATCAAACGATCCATCGCAATATGGAGCAGGATTGGTGATTTGAGCTTGTGCCATACTGGCAAGAAAAACAGATAAGATTGTGAGCGTTGGTTTCATACCATTCATTAATGTTCGCATTTTTTGTAATTTATAGTTCGGCACTATTGCCGTGATGACGAAAATAGAGATCAACAACTATTTTAGCTGATTTATGAGGGGTACAAACCGGTGGACACCGGTCCTATTAGAGCTAATCCGGACATCCAGGAGGACATTCATCCTATAACAAGGGCCGTCACATTATTTTAATTTGCTTTATGAATGATATTTTCCTGAAAAAACACAAATGTTTGAGTTGTTTCCTCTTGCCCCTATCTTTTCTCTACTTTCCCATGTCTATGTGACTGTTGTCTTCAGTATGCCGGAATATTCTAATTTCCCGGTTGACCCGGAGGATGATTTTTTCCCATAGAACATAACAGATTATAACGCTTGATCCATAGATATATATTTTGCCTGCTCATGCTGCTTGCGCTTAATTCATGCAAGCAGAACCCTGCCCAAAAAGAAGCTTTTACCCTAACCGGGATCGATACCACCAATGCGACTGCTACCTATAACAAAGTGGCAAAGGCAGGGGTAGCTGCAATGGATACTTTTTATAGCACACTGGCCATTTCATTGATGCAACAGGACAAGTACGCATTGCTTCTTGAGCATTTGAATCATTATACCAGGGACCAGAAGGACAATCTTGCAGCAAGGGCTTTAGCGACAAGAGTGAATGCATTTGCATATAATTTTAACGCGATGTATGATTCGGCCCGTTCTTATTTTACGCAGGCGATTAAACTGGAGCAGGCATTAAGCAATAAGCCGGGGCTTGCGCAGAGTTACCTGGGTATGGGCACCAATGAAGTGTATTTCGGCAACTTCGAGAAATCGCTTGAATACCATTATTTATCCCTTCATTTATACGAGCAACTCAAGGACTCTGCTCATATCAACCGTGTTCAGATTGAAATTGCAATAGATTATTATTACCAGAAAGAATATAACAAAGCAATTGCTTTGCTGCTCTCTTGTGAGGCTTATTATCAAAGACAGGAAGACCTTAAGACAGTTGCAGAAGTGCATTCCATACTGTCTTCCTGTTTCTATAATTTAAACGATTTCAGCCGTTCAGCAGACTATGCCCGGTCCTCCCTGGATATAAGGCGCAAATTGGGTTCCGCAAAGGATATTGCAGAAAGCTTAAATAACTTGTCTCTGCCCTTAATGGAACAAGCGCAATGGAACGAGGCCTCTGAATATTTAAAGGAATCATTGATCTTAATGAAACAGGCCGGAGATAAGCGCCAATTGCCCATTATCAGTCAAAACCTGGCGAGCTGCCTCTGGGAAACCGGGGATGACCGGCAAGCAGAAATAATCTTAAAGGATGTAATCGCTGAAGCAAAACAAACAGGACAAAAAGATGCGGTCGCCAATGCCTATAAAAAGCTATCTGACTTAAACAAAAGACAGGGTAATGCTGATTCAGCACTTTATTATTTCAAGTTCCATAAAAGGTGGAGCGATTCTCTGTATAACGATGAAAAAATAAAGACCATAAGCACCTTAAATGTCGCCTATGAGACTGCTAAAAAGGAACAAATCATCCAACGATTAGAGGCAAAAAGCCAGCTGGAACAAACAAAGAAAACTTTGTACCTTTTGTTATCCATTTTTATTGCAATAGCCGCCATATCGGCGGTATTACTGCTGATCAGCCGCAACAGGGCAAATAAGCTCCTGATCGAAAAGGTCAGTCTTGAACTCGCAGCAAGCGAAAAAGAACTGATGCTCAATAAAAAAGAATTGCATACGTTCACAAATAGACTACTCACAAAAAACAAATCCATAGAAGAGCTGGAAAACAAGCTACATCAAACAACAGAAAAGAATCCCTCTACTGACAGCTCAATACAGGATAAACAAATCAGTGCACTTTTCCAGTTAAAGATTCTTACTGAAGATGACTGGACGGAATTTAAAATGCGTTTTGATAAGGTATATCCGGGCTATATCAATAAATTAAGGGCTCAATACCCCGAACTAGCACCCGGAGATCAGCGACAATTCCTGCTCATCAAGTTGAATATTGAGACGAAAGAATGTGCCAATATGCTGGGCATCTCAATCGATAGTATTAAGAAAAACAGGTACCGTTTAAAAAAGAAATTCAACCTTTCTGAGAAAGAAAGCCTGGATGAGTTTGTAAGGAATTTCAGGACCTAAGTCTAAAGCGCCTTTTCAGGAAAGATTGCTAAAGCCAAGAAGTCTGCAGGCAGGTTATGGGCTTAGGATATTAAATGTTTGCTCCTGCCAGATAGTAGCCCATACTATTGATGATCCCCTATTTTGCTAGCGGCTGAAAGTGCGGTATTGTTCAATTAATCTCTGTACCCGGTTCATTTTACGTCAATCGGGGTAGCAAGTATGACTTTAGCTGAATCTTAAAATAAAAAATGCTACCCGTTTGGGTAGCATTTTTTCTGGCGGAGAGAGAGGGATTCGACTGGCCAGTGCCTTATTTAAAAATTTTATTAATAATCAATACTTTATGATGGGTTAGTAAGGGGTGTTTTGGGCCATCTTGTTTGAACTGTTTGACTTTTTGTTTGACACTGGAGGGGGGGGCGATTGCACGTTTATTTAAAATCATCATCCATTAGAACCATGATACTCCAATTCTGGGTTGAATCAGGATCGCCACCTAAATATTTTGCCTTACCTACAAATCCCGATCTCAATAATGCACCAAAACTATTCTGAGCATCAACGTAGCTATTCACAGTAAACATGCTATCAGCAGTAACAGTAACAGCATCTTCATAACTTATTGTCTGAAACTTAGCACTTCCTGGTGCCTTAAGTCTTTCCTCTACTTTCATTTTAATTATTACAAATGCTGCTAACTTCATTTTTGATTTATCAGAGTAATAGTCTGTAGGAGTATTATCAATCTTCGCTTCATTGCTATCGCTAAAGACAGCAATCAATATTCCTATAACTGCAACAACTATCAATATGCCGCATCCCATGGCCACACTATTTTTAGGCTTACCTGAATTATTTATTGTTTTGCTTACAGACTGTTTATTTGTTTTGCCTGGACCTACAGCCATGAGAGCTAGCTTTAAAGATTCAGTATTGAAACTTCTCAGTGATTCTTGGATTCGCTTATCTCTCACGCCTACTTTATCATAGCAGGTATTGCATAGGAAATTGGCATCTGATAGCTGGCTGGCTAAATTTGGAGGCGTATTGGCATCCGTCAAAACGCTATTACAAAAAGGACAATTCTGCATAAGGTTATTTTTCGCAAAAATCTATAATATAATCGGAAATGTCAATACGTGAAATCCCGTATTTTATTCGATATGCAACTTTTTAGTTTTTATGTTCATCCTAATTGATCTACTTGTGCGTCTCGGTTTGGCGTACAGGTATTATATTTTCGAAAATGTAACCTTAAATATATTAGTATGAAACAACAAGAAAAACCACCATCGATTTGCGTTATTTGCCAGTATGAGTTTTGCCCTTTTTTGGGGCTTTCGGTGCCGGATCAATTACGTAACTCTTGTCATTATTACCTCTCATTTCGTCTAGCTCTGAACTTAAACTCACGACTAAGGCGTAAACTTTTTTCAGAGTTTCTGACATCTCATCCACTTTTAGCTTTAAGTAGTCTGAATTAGAAGACTTGCCTACACCTATACTACGATCACCTTCCATTTTGTCTTTAAAGAAATACTTAATCCCCATTTGTACAACAATAGGGATTGTTGCGCCATTTTCGTAACTGTTCACGGTCTTCCTAGTCATACCTAAGGCTTCTGCGAGCTCTTGTTGTGTGAAATTATTGCTTTCTCTCAACTTCTTTAAATCATCCCCAATCATTTGAATATTAAATATTTATAAATTAGTAAATAAAAATTATCTTTAAATGAGTAATTTTGTTACATTTTTAGTTGTTTATGTAACATATTGTTACTTTCTTTGTATCAGAAATAACAACAACAGGCAAAATAACTAACACAGAAATAACATGATCAACTGCGCGAAGGTACGAAAAACAAACCGGGAAACGGTAGTGGTGAATTATCCGAAAGCAGAGCTGAAGGAGCTTAAGGCGTTTTGCGAAAACTACGGATCAAAAAAAGTTATCCAGGACGATGCCAAGTTGGCGAATAAAACCTTGAATCGAATACTGGAAACCGGAAAGGCTCAAATCGGGTCTATCGACAAGATAAGAAAAGCATTGGCAAACTTTAAAGAAGAAGCGACTAAGAAAAATATTGCTTAATCATGACCCGGCATCGATCACTAAAATTAAAAGCGCTGGCATTCCGAAAATTTGCAGAGCTACTTGAAATAAAGGCTGAGTTATGTAAGCCTAAAAAACCGAGACCTACACCGAAAGAAAAAAAGCAGGCTGACATTGACGCGCTTATAGCAAGAGTACAAGCAGGCCAACATAGGGGCAGACCCCGTAAGTAATTACCCACAATACATAGCCTTTAAAAAATTAACGCATAGCTGCGAACGGCTTCGTATTGCCAAAAGGTTAGAGTTCTTTGACATCGCTGGTTGCAAAAAGGCCCTCTATGAATGGCATAGGCTTGAATGCGTTTTAACGCCTCCCGAGTTGCGCATAGAGACAATGGAGCAACAATAATACAAATACTTTAAGTCCCAGACTATCCGCCTGAGATAGGGTAAATACGTGCTGAAACAGCCGCACTACTGGTTATAAGGTAATGCTTCGGAGCAGTTCAATAGAGCCGCCCGGTTCGATCCCGGGCATTACCGCCTCACTCACAAACAATTCTATTAAGAACTCTCAAACAATTCTATTATGAAAATGAAATTCAATTACAAGATCCAGAACGAAACAGTTACTATTACTGGCGTTGAAGGAAATCCAAAATCATTAACTATCCCTCGCGAAATCGAAGGGAAATTGGTCACCACCATCGGGGACGATGCGTTTTATAACAACAACCTTACGAGCGTAACCCTGCCTGATTCGCTGACCACCATCGGGGACGATGCGTTTGCTTATAACAACCTTACGAGC
>MKTB01000003.1 GCA_001897525.1 Bacteroidetes bacterium 43-16
TACACTAATGGTGCGAAAAAAATTACAACATATCTTTGACTACCGGCATCGCATCTTAGAGCAATTATTCAACCAGTAAATACCTTGCGGTTTCGCTTAACTATAACTTAATGAATCAATATATCGGCACTAATAGGATACCTGTAACATGATACAAGAAAATCAGTGCTATAAAACAAGGCCAGCTTTACTCCGCCAGTTCTAGCATCTTCTTCACGGTATTCACATTTCTACCCGTCGCCTTCAATTTCAACCTGGATTCAAAATAATTATTGCTCATCTTTGATTTAGCCATTCCCTCCGGTAAATAAAAATACAAAACCGCTCCCCGTACAGCGAAGACTTCTCCCTTATGATCTATAGCCTGCAAGGCTTCCAGCAAGGCCTTCTCCGGCTCACGGTCCAGGAAAGTGACAAACACTTTATTGGGCGCACAATCCTCGCCGTAAGGACACTGGTCCAGGGCTTGCTGCAGCGCTTCCCGGCTTCTTACAAAAACTTCAATATCCAATTGGAAGACTGCCGCGATCAGTGCCTTGATCTGCCTGCCCAGTTCAGGGGCATTCAAGTTACTATTGAGCAACAAATTGCCACTTTGTATATAGGTCTTTACTTCCCCGAAACCGGCTTCCTGCAGCACATCTTTCAATGCCTGCATCTTAATGATATTCTTGCCCGACACATTGACGGCACGTAAAAAAACGATGTATAATGACATATTTAAAATACTATTGATGGGCAAAATCTTTCCTGATCCGCGACAAAGAAGTATCTGTAACTCCCAGGAAAGAAGCAATATGCTTCAGCGGTGCCGATTGCAATACCTGCGGATGACGCTCCAGCAATTGCTGGTAACGGCGCGAAGCCGGCAGCGTGATCATTTCCGTCGCCCTTATCTTACTACGGTACAGCTCATAAGCCATCCAGTTGCGCCCCCACTCCCGGAAGGCCGGTATACGGTGAAACAATTCCTGGAATCTGTCAAATTCTATTTTCCATAAAACACAATCGGTAAGGCATTGTATATTATCTTCCGTAGGTACCCGCTGGAAGATAGAGGCCACCTCGATCACCACATCACCGATACCGGAAAAACCAGTCGTGATCTCTCTCTGCTCGTAGTCAAATAAATAACTCCTTACCAGGCCGGATTCCAGCACATAATAGTCATTAGACACCTGCCCGCGCTCGAGCAGCAAGGTACCTTTATCTATCTCCACCTTGCTGTGCGCCTGGATGATCTCCTGCAGATCGCCGGGAGTAAACATAGGGTGCTGGTAGGCAATAGTCAGAATATGATCCATTCATTTTGTTTTTGAACATGAAAATTACAACATCTGTATCAATTAAGCTCATTCCTGCAAAAACATAAAGCTTTCACACATTTGACATATGTTTAATAAAAATGGCCTTACATTTGAATGAGCGACAATCACCTAAGCGATCAGGCCCATGACATACAAAGATTTATTTTCCGCACAGCAGGCTTACTTCAGGAGTCAGCAAACCAAAGACCTGGATTTCAGGAAAGCCAATCTTCTCAAGCTCAAAAAATTGCTTATCGAAAAGGAGCAGGCAATGAATGAGGCCATAGAAAAGGATTTTGGCAAGTCTGCTTTCGAAACCTATATCACAGAGCTCTCAGCCGTGCTGCAGGAGATAGATTATTATGTAAAAAACATGCGCACGCTGGCCAGGCCAGGAAAAGTATGGACCAACCTACTCAACCTCCCGGGCAAAAGCAGGATCTATACAGAACCGCTGGGTGTAGTGTTGGTGATCGGTGCCTGGAATTATCCTTACCAGCTTTCCCTCTGCCCTATGGTGGCTGCCATGGCAGCAGGTAATTGCTGTATCCTGAAGCCGAGTGAACTCCCGGCACATACCATGCAGGTCATGACACAACTCATCAATACCAACTTTGACCCGGCTTATATACATGTAGTGCCCGGTGGTGTGGAAGAGACTACAGCCCTGCTCGAATGTCCTTTTGATAAAATATTTTTCACCGGTAGTACCAAAGTGGGCCGGATCGTGTACGAGGCTGCTGCTAAGCACCTATGCCCCGTAACCCTGGAACTGGGCGGCAAATCCCCGGCCATCGTAACCGCCGATGCCAATCTCGAAGTGGCTGCCAGGAGGATTACCTGGGGCAAGTTCTTAAATGCCGGGCAAACCTGTGTAGCCCCGGATTATGTACTGGTAGAAGAAAAAGTAAAGCAGGCATTTATTGAGCAAATGAAAGCACAGGTACAGAAGAACGACTACCATGCCGGTGCCTCCCATTACACACAGATCATTAATGAACGGAATTTCAACCGCCTGCTTTCCCTCATGGACCGCGATAAAGTGATCCTGGGCGGCGATTCAGATAAAAGCAAAAGATTTATAGCCCCTACCCTGCTTACCGGTGTCAGTACCGGTGATGCGATCATGCAGGAAGAAATTTTCGGCCCGCTCTTGCCCATCCTGTCTTTCTCCGACTACAGGCAGGCACTGGAGCAGGTAGCCGATGGAGAGAAACCCCTTTCTGCCTATCTTTTTTCCAACAATCAAAAAGAGCAGCAATTATTCCTCGACCATATCTCTTTCGGCGGCGGATGCATTAATGATGTCATTGTTCACCTCACCAATAACCGGATGCCCTTTGGCGGCGTAGGCCATTCGGGTATGGGCAGCTATCATGGTAAGTTTGGTTTTGACACTTTTTCTCATAAAAAATCTGTGCTGAACAAGGCTACCTGGGGTGAGCCGGATTTAAAATTTCCACCCTATACCGCGTCTAAAATAAAATGGGTACGCAAATTTCTCTGATGCTTTTCAACAGGCAAAAAGCATCAACTGCTAAGCTTATGTAAACATATTATTATTTAATAGCTTAAAAAAAGCAGTAAATTGCGCCAAAATTCGGATTTATTTTGAGCAACAAATTTATATCTCTATTACTGGCCATAGCCCTTATTACCGGAACTACGGCTTGCAGCGATGACACAGCAGAAAAGAAAGTAGATGTCTCTGCCGTTAAAGTAGCCTTCAGCGTAAAGCCTTTTTATAAAGACTTTGCAGCCCTCGACACCAACCATTTTGCCGAAGGCCTGGGTGCGCTCAGGAATGCCTACCCGGCCTTTACCGATTTCTTCCTGGATACCTTATTGCCCTTCAATAAAGTAGAAGGTCAATACAATAATCCAGCAGCCACCGCTGCCATTAAGAATATATTTTCTTTTAAGGATTACACCCACTTAACCGATACGGTCTTGAAAGTATTTTCCAGTACTGAAAAGTATGATAAGGAGATCGGGCAGATGCTGCAGCATGTCAAATACTATTTCCCTAAGTGGCAACTACCCACAGAGGTAACCTATTTCGTTTCCTGCCTCAACAAATGGACTGCTTTTACCCATGACCAGACTATAGGCATAGGCCTGGATATGTTCCTGGGTCAAAACTTCAGGCCCTATGAGGCATTGAGCATGCCCCAATATGCCCTGATCAACCATACCCCTGAAAACATTCCGCTATGGGCCGCCCGTGCCGTGTACCAGGACAATTTCGGAGGAAGCCCCTACCGCAAAGACCTGCTGGAACTCATGCTGGCCAATGGTAAAGAAATCCTCTTCCTGAAAAAAGTGATGCCTGATTTTAAGTTTAATCTGATCATGGGTTATACACCGGAGCAGCTGAAATGGTGCGAGGCTAATGAAGCCCTGATCTTCAATTTATTTTTACAGCAAAACTTACTGTTCAATAAAGATTACCAGGCCATCATGCGCTACGTCACGCCGGGGCCTAACTCTGCCGGCTTTCCTCCCGAAGCCCCGGGCAACCTGGGCACCTATATCGGGTATAAAATCCTGAAAGCCTACGAGCAAAAAACGGGTAAAACACTGGAAGAGATCCTTAGCGATGAAAATGCCAACAGCATCTTCCAGCAATCAAAATACAAACCATAAACCAAAAAATAAAAACAATGAAAAAAATACTCTTTTCTGCATTAGTGGTCTTGTGTAGCTATGCCAGCTATGCACAATTGCAAAACGCTGATAAGGTCTATTCGGATCAGAAATATGACAACCAAAACAAAGACACCATAGCCTGGGTGAAGAATGCCACCTTTAACCTCGGGGGTAACCAAACCTTACTGCACAACTGGGCCGCCGGTGGAGAGCTGGCTTCCCTTGTCGTCAACAGCCGCCTGGATGCCAACCTCTTCCGCTATTATGGCCGCCACATCTGGTCCAACAATTTACTGATGGCCTATGGCGTGCAAGCCAATTATTCTACCAACTTTGAACCCAGGAAGATTGATGATCGTATCGACTTCACTTCTAAATACGGGTACAGGCTTAAAGAAAACGGCAACTGGTACATGACCGGCTTACTGAATGCCAGGACCCAGTTTGCCAAAGGCTATTCCAACTACGACGTTCCTGATTGGCGCAACAACAGCAGCTCAGACTTTTTATCGCCCCTATACCTCATGGTCTCTCCGGGTATTGAATACCGGAAAGGAGAAATGTTCAGCGTATTCTTCTCCCCTGCTGCCGGCAGAATGACGTTTGTAGACCGCTTTTATACCTCCCAAAGCCCGGAAGGTGCATTTGGCGTTAAAAAAGACGAAACTACCCGTTTTGAACTGGGCGCTTACCTGTCCGCAAGATTCAGTAAAGATCTGGTGAAGAACTTACAACTGAAAAGCAGGCTGGACCTTTATTCCAACTACTTAGCCAAAGATGTAAGAGACAGCGTGGGCACGATCGTGAAAAAAGACAACCCGGGTAATATCGATATCATGTTTGACAACTTACTCACCTACCAGTTCATGAAATATTTCAATGTAGGTTTTGCACTTACCGCTATTTATGATAATGATATCCCATACGTTCCGGCCTTTGATGCCCAGGGCAATAAAATCAAAGAACCGATCGGCGGCCTGGGCTGGTGGCAGATCCGCCAGGGCTTTACCCTGGGATTTGTTTATAATTTTTAAGCTTTCCGAGATTTGCTAGTCCATAAAACGAGCAATCACCGTCTTATGGGCTGATAAAGGAATGGCAGGCCGGATATTGCGGCATTTTGCGTATTTTTGTTACAAACCAATTAATGTTATGAGTTATAATCTGAACTACAACAACAACGAAAGTGAGACGAACCTGGATGGGATTATTGACAATAAGCTTGCAGACCAGGGCATCATCGCCCGGTATATCGCTAAAGTATATGGCTGGATGTTCCTGGCCCTTTGCCTGACCGCAGTTACGGCATTTTTAGTGGCCACCAGCGAAGAGCTGCGCCAGATTATGTTTAGTTCCAAATTTGTATTTTTTGGTCTTTTGATCGGGCAAATTTTCCTGGTAGGCTTTTTGACTTTAAGGATCCATAAAATGAGCAGTGGTACGGCAACGGCCATCTTCCTGGGCTATTCCATACTTACCGGTATTACTTTTTCAGTATTATTACTGGCCTATTCTCCTACCATCCTGGCGCAGACCTTCGGGATTACCGCAGGTACCTTTGCCGTGATGTCAGCAGTAGGCTATTTCACGAAAAAAGACCTTACCTCTTTCGGCAGATTGATGATGATGATGCTGGTAGGAGTAATTATAGCTTCTGTTGTTAACTTCTTCATGGGTAGCGCCACCTTATACTGGATCATTTCCTATGTAGGCGTTGCTGTATTTGTAGGCCTGATCGCTTATGATACCCAAAAGATCAAACAATATGCCCTGCTGGATGCAGAAGAAGACCGCAAGAAAGGTGCTATTATGGGTGCATTGGCCCTGTACCTGGACTTCATTAACCTGTTCTTAATGTTATTAAGAATTTTAGGTCGCAGAGACTAAAAAATATTTTCTTATTTTTGTTAGAAGAACAGCCTTTTATTATAGGCTGTTTTTTTATGAGTAGCAATAAGTATAAATAAAAATTAACCAGGAGTGATTAAAATGAATAAGCAACTGTTTGCCCTGCCTTTTTTTATTTTCTGTTTACTGACGATCAAGGTATTTGCCCAGCAGGAAAACAAAACACCTAAAGACATTAAAGTAGTATCTGAAAAGAAAGATGCCGAAGGCAATACAGTAAGGGTGATCCAATATAACCAGGATGGCATGCGGGTGACCAAGACCACCATTACCCCCCCGATGCCCGGCTTTAAAGACCGCAAACCTTATAATGTGGACACGATGAACGCCGACTCTATGCTGGTGTATGTGGACAAGACCAATTACCTGGTGGCACTGGTGTATAAACGCAAAAGAATCCGGCAGTACAGGGCCGTATTTGGGCCGGACCGCTTAAAAGACAAACTCAGGGAAGGAGACCGGAATACACCTGAAGGCTGGTTCAGGATACTGGCAGTAAGGGATAATGCCAACTGGGGCAAATTTATTCATATCAATTACCCGAACGAGGAATCCTATAAGAAACATAATGAGGCCAAAACTAAAGGACTGATCCCGGGCAATGCCAGTATAGGCAGCGCCATAGGCATTCATGGTACCTACCCTACCGGTGCCGGTATGGTGGAAATGGGCCTTGGCTGGACAGATGGCTGTATCTCCATGACCACTACAGACATTATGGACTTTTACAAATTTATCAAACCGGGTATGCGTGTGTACATTAAGCGCTAAAAACGCCTGCACATGGTACCGGACCTAAGACACTGAAAAGGGCTGCTATATTTTATAGCAGCCCTTTTTTTAATAACTTCTTATGCCATCCGGCCTATTTCAGGATACTGATCTTCATCACACGCTCTCCTTTATTGGTCTTGATATGCACCATATAATGGCCATTAGCTAAGGTACTAATATCCTGGACATACTGAGGCTTATTGATCTCATGGGTAACAATCATTTCCCTGCCTGCTGTATTTATTATGGAGAGGGATTGGATGTACACCCCTGCAGCCGGGCTTTCAACGGTCAGCTTGCTTTGTGCCGGTACCGGGTACATATTGATCGCTACCTGCTCATCCACCAGGCTGATACCCGTAAAGCGATCTACATGGATCTTTAATATAGTATCCATTGATCCGCAACTATTAGACACTGTAAGCTTGACCTCATAAATACCTGTAGTATTATAGGTGTGCTGGGCATGCATCATAGTTGAAGTATTACCATCACCGAAATCCCAGAGATAACTGTCTACAGCAACATTATTCAGCGGAGCAAAATCCACTCTTCCCGGCTCAATATCGAAGCGCGGCACAAAAGTAAAACCACTTACGGCAGCAGCTTCAATCGCATCTATTACTATTTCATCACCATTGCTACAGTCATACATATTGGTAACTTGTACCGAATAAGTACCCGGGCCCACTTCAAGGGTCTGCGTTTGCGCCCCGGTATTCCAGAGATAAGTAGCGCCGGTATTATCGGCATCCAGGGTCATCAAAGCATTGGGGCAGATGATCGTATCGCTCCCGAGGTCTACTTTTGGTTTAGGGTTCAGAGTGAGGTTAACCGTATCCCTTTTGACACATCCGCTAGGACTCGTTACCTGCACCCAATACGTTACCGCGGTACCATTACTCAATCCTGCATTTATAGCAGGTGTTGTGGCATTAGTGCTCCATAAATAAGTATAAGTATTAGGATATGCAGGAGAAGTAGTCAGCTCCAGCATATTGCCATCCAGGCAATGACTCCCGTCTGCATTATCAATAGCCAGGCTTACCTGCTCAATAGTCAGTTCAACGGCAGTACGTGCAGAGACGCAGGTACTGTTCTGTGCCTGCACATAGACAGTTGTATTAGCCGTGTACACCGGCGAGGTGGTTGTGGCACCAGTACCAATATTAGTTCCGCCGGTAGCTGCCGTCCACCAGGTAATCGTACTGCTGGCAGGGCTGGCAGTAGCGCTCAATTGCAACGTTCCGGAACCACATCTCCTGAAGCCTGGCACTACAGTAATTGTGGGCACTGCACAGGCAAAATTGGTGGTTAGCTGGCCTTGCACACCTAAGGTATTGATGGACCTGTTTTCAAATAAATAAGTGGTATTATTCTGGACAGAGCTAGTGGGCTTGATCACCCATTCCATTTCTGCCCGCGAGCTTACCGCAAGGTTGAGGAGCATACTGGGTGTATTTTGGGAGATCACTTTACCTGCAACATAGGTTCCTCCCGTGCTGGTACCCAGCTGGTTGGTCGTAGCGGCCCCATGGGCGACTTCTGTTGTCGTTACCATCATAAAGTCATTGGCAGCAGATTCGCTGATCTGTGTCCAGGTCGTTCCCCCGTTTTTTGAATAAGAAAGATAATGACCGATATCAGAAGCAGCGCCGGTACAATAATACTCGCCTCTGAATCTTATGATCTCGCTCATGGAGGTTAATGTAATAGCGGTATTCTCAGCGGCTTTCCAGGTAGCTGTAGTTTCATTCCCGTTATTGTTTCTCCAGCGATATTTTGACTGCTTTAGGGCCGGGGAGGGAGTAGCAAATGCAATACAGGCAATGCATAAAAGCAAAAGTAAAATAAGTATTCTTTTCATATGATTTTAATTAAATTAAGCGTGAATTTCAATCTGACATAAATAAATTAAAAATATAACCAAGAGTTAAAGATAATTATTTGCAACATATATAAAAGTTTTCAGCAGAAAAATTTTACTGTTTTTGTTGGTTTTATAAGCCAGTAGATAAAAAATCTATCTACAGGCACTGATTATATCCAAAAAAATAATCTGAAAGTTAATATTTTTAAAATATATGTTAAAAAATAAAAAAAACTAAACATTCCTTTCTATATTTCATTATTAATAATAACTTAACAGGACCAATTACCTGTTACATCAACTTTCATCAATCTGAAATCACCCAGTTCCCTTAACGTTATGTCACACCGGTATCGAATTCTGCTGGCCGCCTTATCTGGTTTATTATTTGCAATAAGTATCATTTTTATTGTCTTGCCCTTTTCCTTTGTCGCATTTGTTCCATTACTGATTGCCATAAATAAACTTAATCTCAAAAAGGCTTTATTCACCGGTTTTATCAGCGGAGTATCTACGGGTCTTTTTACCAGCTTCTGGATGCTGGAATCGCTTTCATCATTTGCCGGTATGCCCACAGCCATTTCTGTCTACCTGTTCGCAGTATTACTTATCGGCTTAATGATGACCCTGGGCACACTGATCCTCTATCCTTTTATGAACAGCAGGCTCCCCATTATTGCAAAAAGTATAGGTATAGCAAGCATATGGACCTTATTCGAGTTTTCTATTTGCAACCTGGTGCCGGGATCGTTCTGGTTTCACCCCAATTTGTATAAAGGAGTACTCAAAAGCGGGCTGCTGCTCCAGGTAGCTGTATTTGGCGGAGGCCTGCTCATCTCCTTCTTTTGCGCATGGATCAATGCCTTACTGGCCCTCTTCCTGCTGGACAAGAGGAAGCAGTCACTTATATGGCTTATTGTGGTCCTTGGTAGCTACATAGGGCTTTGCTATACAGCAAAACTGGCCTATCCGCTCAACACCAGCCCGGAAACAGCAAAGGTAGCCTTGATCAATGCCAACCATCCCTTACATATGCAATGGAACGAAAGTACCGGAGACCAGGTGGTACGGGAGATGCTGCAACTTAACAAAGAGGCTTATGCCACACAAAGCCAATTACAGATCTGGACCGAATCCATCGTTCCCTGGAGTTTCAGGAAAGATGATGACTTAGTACTTGAAATCCTGAAAAATCCGGAGCATCACAAAACAGGACATATCATTGGCTTACTTACAGATCATTCCACTGACAATTTTTACAACTCGGCTTACTATATTGAAGATATCAATGGACCTGTGCAGAGATATGACAAGCAATATCCTTTAATGTACTCAGAAGCCCCGGTAACGCTCTTTTCCATTCCTCTGTTCAGCAGCCCCGGCTTCAATATTATCCCCGGCCGCCAGGACATTATATTCAATACGCTGGCAGGAAAGGCCGGTATCACGATCTGTAATGAAGCATTAGTAGATAAAGTATTTTATCAGCTACCCGCAAAAGGTGCTGAATTCCTGGTGGTTATTTCTAATGACGGATGGATCGCAAACAGCTATTTGTTGCAACAACATTTTTACAGCTCCCGGCTACATGCTGTTGAAAGCAGACGTGACTTATTGATTAACAGCAATTTGGGCTATTCAGGGGCATTCAACGGTATGGGACAAGAGTTAGTCAAGGCCAAAGAAGAAGCAGGATTTGTCCGTACAGTGAGTATCAGCAAAAACAAGCAGCTTACTTTTTATTCAAAAAATTATTACTTTTTCCTATACGTTTACTTACTTTTTACTGTCTTATTACTTACCATCCTATTTATTCAAAAAAAACAAAAAAAAGCCATATGAAAAACAGCTTTATCCTAATCCTATTCATGCTCATCAGCAGCATGGCCATGGCCACATTAACTCCGGCCCTTAAGCAATCAAAGTACCGCTGGCGGAACAACAACGGAGACGAGGCCACAGCTACCTGGAAAGCCGCCGAGAACACCGCTATTACCCTAACAGATGCCCATGAAACATTCAGGCTGAGAACAGAATATTATTGCACCAATGCAGCTTCTAATGTAGATCACTTCGTCTCTTACTCAAAAGATGGAGGTACTACATGGACTACCGTCACCGCTTCTGATACCAATGACTTTATGTTGACCAACAGTACATTGGTGACACATGGCACCAGTACAACCAACCAGCTGGGCACCAGCACCGGAGGTACTTTCGCCGCCGGGAAAGTGGTCTCCCAGAACAATCCAAGTATGACCATGCCCATCGCTGCAAGTGGCCGCATAGAAATGGAATGGGTGATCAAACCTACGCTCTTTACACAAAACAGCACCACCTACCTGTTTGAAAACCGCTCTATCAATACCACCGGTACACGGGCAGTACTCAATACAAACTTCAACTGTACCATGCCTGCACTTACATTGCCCTCATCTATAGGCCGATGTGGCCCGGGTACTGTAGAACTAAGCGGCAGCCTGAATACCACCGGTGGATCTATCATATGGCGTACTGCACCTACCGGAGGCACGATTTTAGGGACTGGCCTCTCCATCACCTCCCCAGCCTATACCGCCAACACGATCGTCTATGCAAGAGGCACAAAAGATGGCTGTACCACAGCTTCACAAGCGGTCAATGTGTCTATTAACAGCAAGCCCGTGGTGAACCTGGGCCATGACCTGGACACCTGCCTCTTTGCGGCACAGACCATCATGCTCAATGCAGGCCCACAACCTGCCGGTACTAATGTAGTTTGGGATAATAACAGTACCAACCTGCAAAGACAGGTTGACCAGTCCGGCACCTACTATGTGCTCGTAACCAGTGCTAATGGCTGCAAGGCCGAGGATACGATCAAAGTTTTAATGCGTGAAAAACCGGTAGTAAACCTGAGTAAAGATGGCAATTCCATTTGCTTAGGGATCAGCAAAATACTTGATGCTGGAACCGGCGGGCAAAACGGCGGAAGCTATTACTGGAATACAGGAGAATTGACACAAAGTATATCTGTAAATAATCCCGGCACCTATATTGCCCTGGTAACGGCAAGCAATACCTGCAGCACTTCAGATACCATAGAAGTTGTTGCCAATGGCAATGCGCCCTCCATCACCGGTGTACAGGCAATGGCACAGGGAGGCAGTACCTTTAAATTTACAGCAGTCAATCCGCAATATGTCACCAGCTATCTTTGGGACTTTGGAGATGGCAGCATACCGTCTACAAGTCCCAATCCAATGTACAGCTATGCCAGCAATGGTCTTTTCAACGCTAAGTTAAAGATCAGCAGTACTTGTGCAGATGTATGGGACAGCATCCAGGTGAATATTTTCGGAGTAGGCATTAATGATCCTAAAGCAGATGAACGCCTGCTTAATGTATACCCGAACCCGAATGTTGACGGGAAGCTAAATATTGAAACCCAGGGCGAAGTGAGCATCGAAAGTATTTCAATGATCAACCTTAGCGGCCAGGAAGTAAGCCGATTTGCCATTATGGATAAAGGCCAGACGAAACATAGTATCGTGCTTCCTGCATCCTTAAGCGGCGGCCTGTATCATTTATTGATCAAAACAGACAAAGGCATGATCGTTAAAAAGATCAATTTATTGCGATAACAACATATCTCTTTATACATAAAAAACACAGCTTATGGCTGTGTTTTTTATGTACCAATACCTATCTACGATACCAATACTATTTGTTGTATGATCTAACAGAGCTGTGCTGTTCGATAGGTTAGCGAAGCGCATGTCGAACAGTCGATAGTCGGGGATTTAAAATCCCTTATACGAGCAGTTCGATATGCAATTCAACGGGCGTAAGATCTATTGAATTTTTCCTGTTCAGACTTGCTAAACTCTATGCTTAAAAGTTTAATCCTCCACAACTTTTCATGTTGCCCCCTGTATCTCCAGCCCTCAAAAATCAGGGCATAAAAAAAGAGACCACATCGCTGTGATCTCTTTTGCTCTCCCTTCAGGACTTGAACCTGAGACCCCCTGATTAACAGTCACGGGGTATATGGTTTTTAGTGGTATAATAAAAACGTTTTATTGCTGATTGTCAGCATTTTATGATTTAACCAAATACAGAATAGACCAAACAAAACCAAAATTCCTGTGCAAATCCTGTGCAAATTTTTTCATAGCTTTGATCTATGAAAGTAAATGTAATCCTCGCACAAGATACGCGATATAAGAAAAAAGACGGTACTTTTCCTATAATTCTTCGCCTTTCAGCAAGTGACGAAGAAAGGACTTTGCCCATTCCTACGGGAATTAGCGTACCGCTGAAAGATTGGGACAACAAAAAACGGGAAGTTAAAAGCTCTTACGATGGTGTCACTTCTGTAACACGGCTTAATAATAGCTTGGCTGCCAAAAAGAAAAATGCAAATGACATTCTTCTTAAGTTAGATGAAGCAGGCGTACTTGATGCCATGAGCCTCATGGACGTAAAGCAGAAAATCGCAAACAAAAGTGATGCTAACTCTTTTTACGTGTTTGGTGATAATCTTGTAGAGGAACTTAAAAAAGCGAAACGGATCGGGACGGCTGAATCCACGAGGGGCGTATTAAATGTACTGCGCACTTTCACCAAAGGAAAGGATTTAAAATTTCAAGATATTACCTATCGTTTTCTGACAAGTTTTGAAACCGACCATTATAGTAAAGGAAATACGCCTAATGGACTGGCTGTTTATATGCGTACAATCCGTTCCATGTATAACAAGGCAATCAAAGCGGGTTTTGCTGAAAAAGATAAATACCCTTTTGAGCAATACAAAATCAAAACCGTACCGACTGAAAAGCGCGCCTTAGAATGGGATATACTAAAACGTATTATTCTTTTGGACCTTGAACAAGGCCACAGGCTGTTTCATGCTCGCAATTACTTTGTAGCCAGTTATATGATGTACGGCATGAATTATACTGACATGGCATATCTTGAAAAAGAACACATTACAGACGGCAGAATTAAATACCGCCGCAGAAAAACAAGCAAACTTTATGATATAAAGATAACTCCCGCCCTCAATAAAATATTATCCTATTACATCGCCCTTGACCCTTCATCGCCCTTTGTATTTCCGATCATTAAACGTGATACAGCCATAGCAATAGACAAAGACATTAAATATTCACGCAAACGCTATAATAACAAACTAAAGGAAATTGCGACAGGATGTGAGATTGAGCAGAACTTAACCAGCTATGTAAGCCGTCACTCCTTTGCAACACAAGCGATGCTCCAAGATGTGCCTATCAATGCAATCAGCAGCATGCTTGGGCATTCAAGCCTAAAAACGACACAAATCTATTTAAAAAGCTTGCCCAATAACATTCTTGACAATTATAACGAAAGAATAATGCAGAGGTGAGGATTTTAAAAATAGGATGGTTTAACAGCTATCCTATTTTATTACCCATTTGTTCCAAATAAATAAATATTACCATGCTGATGCGTATTAAACGAAAACCATATACCCCTTAAAGTTCTATTATAATTAGTCATTCGGATCGTCATATCACTATAGGTTTTGTAGCTATCATCTTGATCATCTTCAAATGCCATTGGGTCATAAACAGTTAATTTAATTATCCCTCCATCTTTAATACCTTCAATTTTAAAAGTTTTTTCAAACATTGGTTTTCTAATTTGACAGTAACCAATTACTATTGGAGAATTTTGAGAAGTATCTTCCAAAAAAACTTTTATCGTGCCACCAGAACTCTTATCAGCGTTAGTTATAATACCTATGTAATAGCCCGAATGATTGTAATGCTTTAAATCGTTATTGGGTTTACTAATGGGAATACTGTCAGGCTCAATACTATTGTTACGCTCCAAAAACAATGTCACAAGTTCGGGAAAATTTTTCCCAGTTGTAAACCAGACCCCTCCTGCGATTGTACAAAACCCCACAATAATCGCCCATAACCACCTCATATTAACATAATTTACATTGACAAGATTGGTAAAAAACATTAAAGTAACTTCCCATATAAAGATAGGGAAAAGATGCAAAAAAACCCGTCAGCTAAAAATGTTTTTTACAAGAACGCCTTAGAGATTGTAGGTTTCACTTGCTCTCTATCGGGAGCTGTTTTTTCATTATTGGGAATGTGCGAGTTTTTTACAGGCAATAAAGTATCATCATTATTGTCAGACTATCAAAATAACATTCCCGAATTGCTCTACAATACGATAGAGCAAATAGATGCCCCTCATCTTCTCACTAAAACAACAATTGGTACGTGGATATTATTGGCAGGAATGAAGATTTCAGATTACGCAAAAAAAGCGAAGTTTAATCATTAAAATTCCAATGTGACTAATCGTTTCAAAATTTGTCATTGTTTTCATTTTGTGGAAAATATATTATTTTTACATCTAATGAAACCTATTCTTACATTTCTAACTATATTATTTTGTCCATTTATTTCTTTAGGGCAAGGTATAGCAGTTCCTGAAACGCCGCAGCCAGCAACATTTCAGCAAGTCCAACCTCATGTAAATATTATGCCTCAACAAAGGCATTCCTTCGGTGCAATAGAGCAAACACCTGCAACATTGCCTAATCATTATCTGGCAGACAAAGAAAGAATTGAAAGGCAGCGAATAGAATATCAACGTGAAGTAGCTTCAATCAATGAAGACATACAGGCATTGGAACAGAGTAGATATATCAATAGTATGCTTGATACCACGTTTGGCAAACCTCCCGTCATGAGTAAGCAACAATATGAAGCAGGGAAATCATTTTGGGATGCTCTGGTAATCCTAACCGATATGCAGCAGGGTAAACGGGATTTTTCCATTACGGAAGCAGTTTACACAGTAGAAAATGCCTATTTAAGAGATAAGCTGAACAAAGAAGATTTTATTCAGTCTGTCCAATTAAGAGCGGAGCTGTGCAGGCAGATCATAAAGCAAGAAAAACTAGACCCAACAAGTAACCTTGCCAAGCATTTTGCTATCCAAAAGCTGTACCAGCAAGATCACAAATACAATGACCCCAATAGCAGGAAAAAAATATCTATTCCTAAACTTGGATATGATTTTACTGATTTCATGGGAGATAGCAGCCATACGCAAATGTTTGTCAGCAAGCTTCTGACAACAGGAAAAGGGCAATGCCATTCTATGCCTTTATTATACTTGTGTATTGCCGAGCAACTGGGAGTAAAAGCTTATCTGTCGCTTGCTCCCGAACATTCATTTATCCGATTTACCGATGAAAACGGTAATTTGTACAATTTTGAAACCACAAACGGTAAAATCGTTTCTGATAAGTGGGTGCTACAGTCAGGGTATATTAACACAACAGCCTTACAGAATAAAATCTATCTTGATACCCTTACTCAAAAGCAATTATTGTCACTTTGCATTTTAGACTTGGCAATGGGCTATCAGGTTGATTATGGTTATGACGGGTTTACCGAAACGGCACTTAAATATGCTTTAAAACTTTACCCTACAGGAATACAAAATCATATTATGCTGTCCAACTTTTGGGCAACAAAGATGTTTAGTGCGATCAAATATTACAAGATCACCAATCCTGAAACATTACCCCGATACCCGATAGCTCACACACTACAAAAAAGAATGCTAAGAGAATACGAGATCATAGACCGCTTAGGGTATCAGCAAATGCCCAAAGAGGCTTATCAGGCATGGCTACAATCGGTAGATGAAGAGCGGGAAAAACAAAATAAGCAGCTATCCAAACAACGTTAATCTATAAAAATCATAACTTCACCACAGTAACAATATCCAGTTCTTATGAAATGCTTATCATTTATAACCCCTGCGTTCCTATTGCTACCCTGTTTAGTTCAGGCACAATCTTCTAATCCGTTTAAATCAATTGGAAAGGATGCGGAAATGCTTACCCTTTCTAACGGTAGGTATCAGGAAACTTTCGATGAAGATACGTTGCAGCGTATTGGCTCGGTGGTCATTAACAGCCGTACCAATCAAATAGTTCAGCTTCTGGATGCGGACAGTCTTAGTAATGAAACTACAGACAATAGTTCCGCAAGCCGTTGGTATAGTGTCGATCCATTGGCTGAGAAATATGCTAGTCATTCACCATATAATTTTGTGTTGAATAACCCTATAATATTTGTTGATCCAGATGGAAGAGAAGTCGTTGTTGCTCAAAAATATCAAGCACAATTTAATAAAGCATTGAGTAGCGTTTTTGGAGCAGCAGCAAGCAATTTTAAGTACAATGACAAAGGAGTATTATCATATAGTGGTGTAGTAAAGGATTTACCTAAAGCGCAACAAAAGATATTTAATAAACTTAATGGCGTTATGACATCAAAAGATGTAACAAATATCGTTTACGAAACTACATACACGATAACGGATAAAAACAGTAAAAACATTACCATTGACGCTTCCAAATCAGGGGGAGAGTCAACTATTTTAATGAAGGAAAATAGTAATGTCTCCCAAAACTATGTTATTGTCGATCCAAATGCTCCAACTTCAATTTCTGTTATGGAAGTGACCGAGCAATACTACAGTTCAAAAGGTAGTTTTCCAAAACCAGGCGATCCACCCAACTTTAAAGAGGCAAAAGTTACAACAAATACAGAAAATGCTACATGGCATGGTATTGGTCATGTTATATATGCTGGACAATCTCAAGATAAAGTAATTGATTTCGATAACGAAGTAAGAAAGGCTTCCACACCGACACTCCCCGCAAGAAACCCTGATGAAACCCATAATAGCACTGTAACAAGCGGAACGGGAGCAGTTTGGGAACAACAATAAACAGACTTTATGCTTAAATATATACTAATCTTCATTGCTTTTATATTTCAATATAGCACTTCAATTGCGCAGGATTTCAAGAGAACTAATTACTGCCAATGTGAAGTAAAAGGCGAAAAAATCAATAGAAATAATAACAAGAAGGATATTGTCTATGCTATTGTAGACAGTCTTTCCTCCGATAATTTGCATGTGTCATTTTATAACCATACAAATGATACTGTTTTCCTTTTTAAGAGTTATTTTGATAACGATATAAGCACATCGGAATACCTCTACAGATACGATAAGACAAATAGAAATTTATATTTATCATTTTTGCCTTTACTCCCCTACCTTTCAATAAAGTATAGTGATAGGGTTGTCACTCAAAATAGAGCAGTTACAAAAAATCAAGTCGTGTATGATTTTTACAAAATCCCCCCAAATCAAGTTTTCTGCTTCAATCTAAAGATAAAAGACCTTGCAAATGTTAAGCAAGCATTTCAACAGCTTAACCCATATAGCTTCTCGAAGTTTGAAGATAATATAAGTTTTAAAAAATGTATGGCTTTAAAAGGAAAAACTAAAACAAAGTACATTTTGCAATTGGCTTATTACAAGAACATACAAACAATTTGTGACGGAAAATCCTATTACCTCGATGAATTGAAATTTAATGAAGAGGCTAAATCATTTATAATAATTGATGCTGAAATCCCTATTTAGCTGCCATGAGAACATTACTATATCTCATTCTCCTAATACTATTTTCCACTTTTTGTTATTCTCAACAGAAATTAACAATGCTGTATTTAGGTAGAAAGGCAAGTAGTACACAAAATATAAGTTTTATAAATAACACCTTTGTATTTTTAAACGACAGAGATACCTTACTAATGAATGTGAAAGTACCCTTTGATACTGCGAAGAATGAAATTTTTAATATGGGTATTTTTTATAACTGTCACTTAAAAGAAGATAGTATTTATTCAATAACGATGAAAAAAATTTGTCCGTCAGATATTCCAAAGGGATATCACAATTATTATGCGATCAACATAATATCAGACAAAAAAGACTGCTCAAAGTTCAAAGAAATAGTAAAAAATACCAAATATAAATATCTGGGAAATTATGAGAAGTATGTAGATATAAACGGGGTTATATTTGAGATAATAGACTTAAATCCTAAAGGAGATTGTTTTCTTCCTCACTGATAAAATTTCACATGAATATTTTCATTAAACGCATTACAGTTATTGCCTGTCTTTTATCTGGTTCTTGTTACTCATATAGCCAATCATACGAAACAAACTACTATGTGACGTATAATAAAGCCTTAGACAGCATTTCATACTTAGCCAAACATGACAAACCAAAATCATTTAAAGATGCTGTTTTTCTAGTAGAAAGAACTTATCTGGGTGGTGACCTCAATATAGAGCGTATCAATAACGCACTTAAATTGTTATATGCGTTTGCAACCTCATGGGCGGCATCTAATCATATTAAGGATTATAAGGAAGTTGATAGTAATCAAATCTTATTAAATCAATCTGTTTTTAAGGTTATTAAAGATACAATCAGGGTAAGTAATCATGATAAAGTGATCTCACTTCTTCCCTATGAATATAACTTTGATGATTACAACGGTAAGAAAGACTGGAGCAATACATTCGTTTCAACTTCATTAGAAACCCATAAAGGGAACTGCCATTCTTTGCCGTACCTCTACAAGATTATTGCAGACGAAATAGGCGCAAACTGCTGGCTGGCATTGGCTCCGAACCATATGTATATCAAGAATTACAGTAAACGGGATGGATGGTATAATACAGAACTTACCAGTGGTGAATTTCCTATTGATGCATGGCTGACCACAACGGGCTATATCTCTTTAAAGGCTATTCAAAATGGCTTGTATTGCGATACATTAAGCAATCAACAAGCCATAGCATTATGCGCCATTGATTTGGCCAAATGTTACGAGAAGCAAACAGGCAATTATTATGACGGCTTTATCCTGCAATGTTGTGATCTTGCTTTGTACTATCACCCAAGAAATGTACAAGCATTATTACTGGAAGCGGAAACCTTAAAACGTATCTACGAAAAACAGCAGCAGGAAAAGAACCACGAAAACGCAAACGTGATCTTTGCAGAAATGCAGCGCCAATACTTAAATCTTTATGATCTTGGGTACAGAGAAATGCCAGAAAAAATGTATAAAGAGTGGCTTTCCAGTCTTCAAAGCCAAAAGAATAAATACAGCAACAAAGGGATTTCAAAATAGCATACGGCATAAAATCTAACCATTCCCAATAATAGAATTATTCCCCTGCAACACTCTTTAAACGTTTCACTTCCGCTTCTAATAATTGGATATACTTATCCTTGTATTCGTCACTATGATTGTGATTTTCAACTTGTGAACCGAAACCCTGCACTAATTGATTATGCGTGATATTGAATATTTGAGTAGCATCAAAATTCAATATCTGCGAAATATCAATCTCTAATATCTGTGCGATTTTCTGAATGCGGGAGATCGTCAAATCAACCTCGTTTCTTTCAATTTTACTGTAACCGCTCACGCTCATTTCAAGATCGGCGGCCATTGCTTCGCGTGTAATATTTTTAAGCTCTCTAAACTTTTTTATATTATCACCAATATTTATGCTTTGGGTTTCCATACTTATTCAAGTTTAATTAATATGCCTCAAAAGTAGCAAAATAATTTAAAAAGTAGCAAACAAACACTTTTAGTTTTATACCATTTATACAAAATGGCTTTGCTTTGTATTTATAAATTCATTCTCCCACATCCCATTTACCAATCACAAAATTCAACATTTTTAAAATTATAACCATGCAATGCACACAATGTAAGTCGGATAATGTACAGCGTTTGGCTGTTCTCTACGAAGCAGGAACACAAAATATAAAAACTACCAGCAGCACATTTGGGGCGGGTATTGGTAGCGGTTATGGCCTCGGTTCTGCCACAACAAACACGAGAGGCACTTCTCAATCCTATTTGGCAAAGAAAGCAGCTCCGCCGCAAAAGGTATCTTATATACCGATAGCCGGCTTCATCTTTGGTGGGTTCTTGGTCCCTAACTTTTTCCAATCGTTTAATGTGTTCGTGATGCTACTCTTTTTCGCTGCTGCGATCATCTACGGGGTCTATACCTACAAGCATAACAAAAACAAATACCCGCCTTTATATCAATCGTGGCTCCGTTCTTGGCACTGTAATAAATGCGGAACGATCTACACAACATAAACAATCAAATCCTATTCTTAACACTTAAAAATATAATGCGATGAAAAAATTACTTACTACAATTTCACTATTAGCAATGACAGGGTTCTTTTTTGCATCCTGTAATAAGACGGCAAGCTGGCAATGCACCTGTACCAAAGACGGCGACATTGTTTATAAAACCATTGCCCACGATGCTAAAAAGAAAAATGAAAAAGCGGCCTGTGACAAGATGGAACAGGAGATTACAGGTGCTAAATGTGAACTAAGCAAAAACTAGAAATACATGAGATCAATTAAACAACTGGCAATAGTGGCAGCGACATCAATTAGCCTGATAAGCTGCTCAAAAGATACAAATGATCCGACCCCTAAAGACAGTGCCGTCACGGAACTTGAAAAAAGGATTGTAGGAAGCTGGCGTTACCATAGCGGGGAACCTTGTCAGGCAGATGATATTTATATCTTTAGAAGCGACAAACGTTTCACCCTTGATGAAGGAAATACCAAGTGCGGGTTTCAATTTGCGGCTTCCGAATGGGATTGGGAGATCACAAAAGACTCCGTTTTAAACCCCGTTTTCGGAGTACCTGGTAATTCATCATCACAGGCAGACCTGCGAATAATCAAGCTTGATAACGATACCATGTTACTTATGGGCGCAGAATGGGGCAGTAACGTAATATACAGGTATTCCAGAAAGAAGTAAGGCTACAGTTATAGAAAAATGCGACCCTATCAAAAGCGCAGGAGTAAATTTCCTGTGCTTTTTTTATTCTTTGTCTATATCGCCTCTATCTTTATAATAATCTTCTTTTGACGGTGCATCCTCTCTTGAAAGATAAGGAAAACTTTTAGCCATTTTCTTTTCAAGCTCGTATTCCATTACGCCGCCATAAAACCCTTTACTGCGTTCGCTTGTCCCTTTTTCAGATATTGCGCTTTTAGAAAATGACGGTATGTATTTTGAAATCAGATACCCCTCATTATACCCTTTCAAATATTCGGCAGAGGGGGTTATTTCTTCATTATTTACTTCCATGTTAGAATGTTTCTTTTGAATGTTTATCCAAATAATCCATTAATGAACTGCGATCATAAAGAATGATTTTCCTTTCGGGTTGCGAATATCTAATACTTCCTTCATCGCGCAGCTTTTGAAGGGTCGTTTTAGATTTTATATTCAATAGACGCATTGCTTCTTCGTTTGAAATCCATTTATCCTCGCTAATATTCTTGGTTTCTTTTAGTCGTTCTACAACCTGTTCAACCAATTCATAAAATGCTTTTTCTTCAAGGCAAATCACCTGCATAATTGAAGTATTTTAAAACTATTCGTCATCTAATCTTGGCTCAATAGGTGGATCAACTTTTGGGTGAGGATCATTTATTGGCTCTTTCGGAGTTATATCATCTTTTTTGTTGTTATCGTAAGATTGAATTTCTTGTTCTTCAATATCCCTGAACAATTCTTTTTGCGATTTGAAGTTTTTTTCAGCTTCAGGGTTTCTCTTGAAATAATCTTTATGTGCCGCTTTATCTATATAATCATCGGTGGACAGACTCTTATCGCTCTCCTTTATATATTTAGAAAACACCGGACTGTTTTCCTGCAATTTGGTTAGCTGCTCCTCTTGTTTTGCAACATTCGGATCAGGCTTTTTGTAGCCGTATTTATCACAAGCCAAATCCAAAGCCTTTTCTTTGTATTTGGTATCTATATTTGTCAAATCCTTAGTGGGGTCATAGGCTCCTCTATCCCTGTTTAACCTCATATGTCGGCTATTGCGCTCAGGATAAATATTTTGGTGGTAATCTGCGATTTCACTATAATAATTGGCAGACAAATTCCTATAATCTCTATAACTATCTTCTCCGATAGCTCCTACATAGTCCATCATCCAGTCAGGCATTTTTCGTCTTCCCATAACAGTTTATATTGATTTTAATTAAAATTTATTATATCATTATTTTCATTACAGTACTACTTACCCAAAGGTATGAAAATGGACGATAAAAAATTCCTTTTTGATTTACCCGAAGTTGAAAAGAAGAAACAAAGCAATAGAGCAGCTTATATTTATGGGTCAGAGCGTAGAGATCGCGTGTTAAACGAGCCAGAATATTTACCTCGCTATGCTGCTTTGGGACGGAAGGTTTTGTCCTATTATGGGGGAGAACATTACAACCCTCATACTGTAGATTTAGGTACAGAGAGATTTATAAGAACGCTAATTCAAAGCTTCATAGAAAAGAAAGTTTTTTATAAACAGAGAGAATACGATTGGGAATATATCGACCATTTTTTTAGAGATGCTGTGGGCTTTGAACTAAAGATTAATATCCCATACGATCAAAGTATTCTAGACAGAGGATTATCTCTTATAAATCCTACTTCTTTTTTGAATACAAGTGATACTGTAAATTAGATTTCGTAGGTATGAAAATGGACAATAAAAAATTCCTTTTTGATTTACCCGAAGATGAAAAGAAAAAGCAAAGCTATAAAGCTGCCTATGTCTATGGATCAGAGATTAGGGATCGAATATTAAATGAACCCAAATCTTTGCCTCGCTATGCTGCTTTAGCATCCAAGGCTCTGTCATTTTATGGTGGGGAACACTACAATCCATATACTGTAGCTATTCATACAGAAGTATTCATTAGAAAGCTTATTCAAAACGGTATCGAAAAAAAAGTTTTTTACAAAGCCAAGTATAATTGGGTATATATCGACCATTTCCTACGAAAAGTGATCGGCACTGAATTACAGATCAATATTCCCTATGACCAATCTGTACTTGATACAGAATTAGCCTCCAAATATAAAGTAGCTTATTCCCACCCCAACGACACCGTGAATTAGTGCGGCACATCGTTGATTAACTTAGTATTGTCATTTCTCTCCAAAGTTTCACTTTGATGAGAGAAATTATTATGTTTGTTTCAAATTCATTTTCAGATGCTTCGATTTGATTTGGACGAACCGATATTAAAAATTGGCAAAAATCAAGTGCCTTGGACAATGGGCAACTCTTTTGAGGGCTTACAAATCTTTGGTGGCATCGGTTCTGGCAAAACATCAGGATCAGGGCGTTTTTTTGCCTTGAAATATTTATCAAAAGGTTATGGCGGTCTTGTATTGACTGTAAAGAGTGACGAAAAGCAAGACTGGATTGAATACGCGAAACTTACGGGAAGATATAATGATTTGATTATTGTTGAACCGAAAGGGAGCAAGTATTTCAATTTTTTGGACTACGAAACAACACATAGCAATAAAAAATCTTATTCTGAAAACATACTCCAAGTATTAAAGACGGTTATCAAAGCCAGTGAAGAAAAAGCCACAGGCAAAAACAATGATCCCTTCTGGGAAAATGCGTTGGATATGCTTATATCGAATACTATTGATCTAAGCTTGCTGGCTTACAATAAAATTTCGATAGAACACTTATACGATATTGCCCGTTCTGCATCTCGCTACAAGAAACCCCAAGAGAATAAAGACAGCAAAGAGAAAAAGGAAAATAAGGCAAAGCCGCCCGTTTTTAAAATCGCCTTAGATGTAGTCGAAAAGGGTATTCAAAAAGCCATTGAGGACACGATCGCAGAGTTTGGTCGGGAGTACATTACGAACCTTGACCAGAAAGCTTTTGATGAATTACTCCTTAAGAAAATCCCGCATGCACGCGAATTTAATTACATACAGGAGTTCTTTAACGAAACCTATGCCGAGTTGAGCGAAAAAACAAAATCAATTGTTGATTTTTCTTTCACCGGCTTTTTGTATCGACTTTTAAAAGACCCTATTTATTCCTTGTTTTGCAGTAATCCGTCAAATTTCACGCCAGAGGATTGTTTAAAGGGTAAAATTATCCTGATTAATCTTCCTGTAAAACACTACCACAAAGTTGGCCGTGACACGCAGATCATGTTCAAATACATTTGGCAGCGTGCAATGGAAAGAAGAAACGTCAGAGAAAATGAACGCCCCGTTTTTTTATGGGCAGATGAAGCACAAAACTTTCTTCATGAATACGATGCCGAGTATCAGGCAACCGCAAGAAGCAGCCGTATTGCCACCGTCTATATCTCGCAGAACATCCCTAACTACTATGCGAACATGGCAGGCGTTAACGGTGAATATAAAGTCAAAAGCTTTCTTGGTACACTGGCGACAAAGGTTTTCCATGCAAACGCAGATATTGAAACGAACCAATTCGCGTCCACCTTAATTGGAGAAGAATACCGAGCCGAAGAAACGGAAGCGAGAAGTATTGTGGATGGCCAAGTAACGGTTACGAAAACAATTGCGCCAAAACTGGATAAAATGGTTCGTCCAGAGGTATTCAATACCCTTTTGACAGGCGGCAACAAAAATCAGTTTAAAATTACGGCTTATCTGCATGCTCAAGGCATGAAGCTGCGAGATGGATTTAGTTATGATAAAATACGCTTCGATCAAAATTTTGTTCCCTAATTTTTGTTAACCAATAAATGTTTAGAAGATGAAAAAGAACATGTATTACAAAACGCTGTATCAGAGGAAAAACCTTATTAAAGAGTTTTTGCTCAACCTTTTTATCGAACTTTCTTCACACCCCCGAATGGTACTGGAAGTCTTTATCCGAAAAAAGATGGGTAGGCGATATTTCCGAACGAGTACCGCGATCACGGTCGCTGTTGCACTTTTCATTATTCCCTTTTTTTGGTCAAACCTTAGACAAGATTTTATTCAGATTATTAGCGACAATTGGTTATGGTATTTGTTTATCCCCGTCTTTCTGTTTTTTTCCTTTTTAAGATATAAGGATATAAAACATATAAAATCCCAGTTTGATTTTAACCATTTTAGTTTATCAACTGGTGAAATTCACCCTTTGTTCCATAAAATAAAAATCAACGGAAAACCATTTTCAGTTAGAACTATCGAGATATTTTTAGAGCCTTTGCTATTTTTCCTGATCGGTCTTTTTTTAATTTTCATTGACCAAAATTCGTTAGGTTGGCTGCTGGTCATATGCTCGGCCATTTACTCATTAAGTTACTCCGGAACATACATGCACGGGGATAATTTTATCCTCGACAGGATTGATAATATAATCTCTGGAGAGGAAATTTACCGAACATTTGTATCGGACGATGAACCAAGCAGGGGCTTTCGTTTCTATGGTGACAAGCCTACCTCGAAAGAAATGAGAGAAGAAGTTTTGGAAAATATTATTGTTGATGATGAGGAAATAACGGATGCCGTATAACCCCTAAGCTATGCTTAGGGAAGATGTCTGATACAAATTATTTAATAGGTATTACGAGGTACGCTTGCATAGCTTTCAAAAATTCCGAACACAGCTCCACATTATTGCTAATTTACTATTCCATATAAATCAGCATATCTAGTAAACTCGATTAAAATGCATTTTTCAAATAATATACTCTATGGACAAGAAAAAAGACTATGCGAAAAGAATACACATACTCATTCTAGTTGTAGGAATATTACTTATAATAGCTGGTATAATTTCGCAATTATTTACCCTCTCTTCTCTTTTTAGCAATATTCTAACAACAATTGGTGGTGTTTTTTCTGGCCTTAGTTCTAGCTGGTTAATTGAGGAGTTCTATAAAAAGAAAGATGAAAGATATGATGCAAACGAACTATATAAAAAGTCGCTAGAAATTTTTGAAAAATCAATTGAATGCCCTGATATCTTTCCTCAAGAAGCCGATATAAAAGTATTTAGAAATCAGAATATGCATTTATACTATTTGACAAGAAATGAATCAGGAAAACTATTTTGGAATTACACGACACTTAATTTCACTCAAGCATCTTTAGGTAAATTAAGGCGACTTACCAGTACTGCCATCATACGAAACTATAAAAAGAATAAAGACATCGAATATGAAGTAGAAATGTTTAGAAAATTCCCTTCTGATCGCATCATTTTAATTAGTAGGAAGAAAGGAACAAGAGATCCTATCTACATTGCCGTATTTGAGCCTTATTCTAATACAAGTAAAGAAACAATCTGTGGTTTTGCACTTCATGATGATTGGACAAATGAATGGAGATTATCTCCTGCCGTACTTTCTTTTTCCTCAAAGTTTCCAAAACAGAAAGCTGGCCCATTATCAAATGAAAATGCAAAATGGATGCAAAATTTATGGAATGAAATGTATAAAAATAAAGACATCAAATCAGTTTTTGATGAATACGTGGACATTAATCAATAATATAATTGAACCAGACTTCTATACATGCTATTACGTTTTTATGAAAAATTTTACCGCCACCTTTGTAAACCATCAATATATTTCCAAAAACTGGATGTATATACAAAGCGCGATTATAGCTAGTTTTGAAAATGCTGAATTTAACAATAACTACACCCTACAAGCAATTGTTAATGAAGTTAGTAAAGATATAATCTCACAAAAGAAAAGTCATTTCCATATTGTGGCCAAAAATAAAAAAAATGAGATAGTGGGAGCAATTTTTAGTATTCCTGAGATAAAAATTGACAATTCCAATACCTGCCATATCGGGTGGTTTTTTAGCATCCCACAGCTTTATCGAAAGGAACGACTATTTGTTTCTGATCTGATGATTAATAAAGCTCATGCGTATTTAAGAAATTTAGGTTACACAGCTATAACTACTGAAATTGGAACTGTTGCCGGCGAAAGGTTGTTAACGAAAAAATATGGATACAAAAAGACAAATAATTCAGAATGGATTAAATACCTAATATAAGAAATATTCAACGAACATTATTTAATGGCTTCCAACAATAGCCCCCGATTTTATAAAGTTTATTTATATTTATTGAAACACGAATTTTTGCAAAACGTGTTCTGACAAGCATAAACCATCCCTATGATAAGGATGATACAAAGCACGTCTGCTTTGGGTGCGAAGTCTTACTTCTCCAATGCGCTTAATCAGGCAGATTACTACATAAATGACCAAGAGCTAAAAGGTCGGTTTCAGGGGAAACTGACCCAGCGGCTCGGTCTTGGGTATGATGCCAGTAAGGACGATTTTTTCGCCCTTTGTGAGAATACCCATCCCCGAACAGGTAATCCCCTCACACCTAGAAGCAAGGAAAATCGAACCGTTGGTTACGATATAAATTTCCACTGTCCTAAATCGGTTTCGATTGTCCACGCCCTAAGCGGTGATCGTCATATTATGGATATTTTCGAGCAAAGCGTTTCGGAAACCATGCAGGAAATTGAAAAGGACGTACAAACACGCATCCGAAAAGAGGGCAAATATGCGGATAGGCAAACAGGCGAATTGGTATGGGCGGATTTTACCCACCAAACCGCAAGACCTGTAGGAGATCATGCCCCCGACCCGCATTTACACGCTCATTGTTTTGTTTTTAACGCCACATGGGATAATTCCGAAAATCGCTTTAAGGCGGCACAGTTCCGCAATATCAAACGGGATATGCCGTACTATCAAGCAAGGTTTCATAAGCGATTATCCGACAAATTAAGCCATGCAGGATATGATATTGAGCAAACGAAAAATTCATTCGAGTTAAAAGGTGTTCCCAAACGGGCAATTGAACATTTCTCCAAGCGCACCGATGAAATCGGGCGCGTAGCTTCCGAAAAAGGCATTCATTCAGCCAAAGACCTTGACGCATTGGGCGCACGTACCCGCAGCAAGAAACAGGCGGGTATGTCTATGGCTGAATTACGGCAGGAATGGAAAAGGCAGATCAAACAATTAGAAAGTGCCGAAAACCTGAACGATGATCCTGCTTACAATGCACCTATCCGAAGTTCAAAACACAAGAACGTTTCCACCCCTGAAACCAAAAAATCCGTGGATTATGCTTTAAAACATGCTTTTGAACGTGCTTCTGTTGTTCCAGAAAGAAGACTGCTTGCGGAAGCCTACCGATATAACATTGGCAAAGACGATACTTCACTTAGCTTGATTGACCGAGCATTTGCGGATAACAGCGACATTATTCGTGTTTCTGAAAACGGGCGTACCATGTGTACGACCAAAGAAGTTTTAAAAGAAGAAAAGGAAATGGTTGCACTTGCCCGCAAGGGTATCGGTGCAGTCACTCCGCTTTATAAGGAGCCACCAGACTTGTCATTAAAAGGGCAGCAAAAACGGGCGGCAGATCACGTATTAACCACAAGCAATCGGGTATCAATCATCCGTGGGGCGGCAGGATCTGGCAAAACAACGCTTATGAAAGAAACTGTTGATAAGATAAAGCAAAGCGGCAAAGAAGTGACCGTCATTGCCCCCACTGCCAGTGCCTCCCGTGGGGTATTACAGGACGAAGGATTTAAAGACGCCGATACGGTTGCCAAGTTCCTGATTGATCCCGCCATGCAGGAGCGCATTAAAAATCAGGTGCTTTGGGTTGATGAAGCAGGATTATTAGGTACAGGCGATATGAAAAAACTCCTGCAGGTGGTGGATCGACAAAATGCCCGTCTTATTTTAGGTGGCGACACCAAGCAGCATGCAAGCGTTGTAAGAGGTGATGCACTTCGCATATTGAATACGGTTGGCGGCATTCGCACGGCAGAAGTAAACAAGATTTACAGGCAGCAAAAGGAAGCTTACCGCGATGCCGTACAGGACTTGTCAAATGGCGATGTCAAGCTTGCATTTGGTAAGCTGGATCATATGGGGGCTGTAAAACAGATTGACCCTTTACTGCCCAATAACCAGCTTGTCAAAGACTATATCGCTACATTGAAAAAAGGAAAATCAGGATTAATCATTTCCCCCACCCACAACCAGGGCGAAGCGGTCACGAATGCCGTTCGGGAGAAAATGAAACAAAGCAATATGCTTGGTAAAAAGGAGATTTCAGTAAAGAAGCTATCTAATCTAAGCCTTACCGATGCGGAAAAAACGGATTTCAGGCAATATAGAAAAGGACAGGTTTTGCAGTTTAATCAAAACCTCAAAGGCATTAAACGGGGTAGCCAGTGGGCGGTAGAAACATGCGATGAATACAATTTGACTATTCGCAATGCCGGTGATTTAAAAACGGTTATTCCCCTATCTACTTCCAATAGTTTCGATGTATTCGAGGAAAAAGAAATTCTACTGGCTAAGGGTGACAAAATTCGGATCACTCGAAACGGTTTTGATAAGGGAAATAAGCGATTAAATAATGGTGAAAGCCTAGACGTTAAATCCGTATCGAAAAAAGGTGCTATTACACTTATCAATCCCAAGAGTAAACACACTTACGAACTGGACAGTACCTTCGGGCATATCGACCATGCTCATTGTATTACTTCCTACGCAGCGCAAGGCAAAACGGTGGATGAAGTGTTTATTCATCAGCCTGCCGCTACGTTTTCCGCTACAGATGCCCGACAATTTTATGTATCGGTATCAAGAGGGCGTGAAAATGTCCATATCTACACAGACAGTAAAGATCAGCTAATGGAATATGCTTCGGAATTGGGCAACAGGGCATCGGCTTTGGAACTCGTGGGAACACATCAGGAGTATGTAAGGCAGCACTTGATTAACACGAAAAAGCAAAAGGAACAGAACAAAGAGGAAATAACCAAACACTATAACAGAAACAATTACAACCGTGATGACTATGAGCCATGATTTTAGAAGCCGATTAAATGATTATATTTCGGGTAATCCTACCTCGAAAGAAAATCAGGAAGATCAGGAAGGCAATAATATTGAATATTACGACCCTGCTGTTGCGCATAAAGGCGATATTTGTTTTTTCCTCAAAGATGGCAGGCAGCTATCGTTAGAGTATAGTTATCTCATAGCTAAAGAATACAAGCCCGAAGACAATTCAATCACGCTAAGTTTTACCTCGCATAAAGTCATACTGAAAGGTTATCATCTTGAAAAACTGTTTCAGGATTTAAGACTGCATTTGCCCCGAACAATCGGCTTAACGGATGAACGGTATAGCAGTATTATCCAAGACAATACTACCATTATAACGGATATTGAGATAAGTTAATTTTGAAACTATTTAATCATCACTAATGTTATTCTTAGAATTTACGCTCACAAATTGAAATAGTAAATAAAACTTATAATTAGTATAAGATTTAATTCTTGCAGAACTTGAATTTGTTAGTTCTATTAGTTTATTTAGCATTGAAAAAGAAAAAACCTTTTTATCATTGCCGAAATCTAAATATTCTTTCCTATAAAATGCAATTGGCTCTTCTTCTGTGCGTTTTAACTCCAATTTTAAACAGATCAAATCATCTCTATCTAATTCGGGAATACCTTCAATAATCAATCTTTCCTCATTTCCAATACTACCTAATAGTTGCGGTAATTTTTTGTAAGCAAGAAACTTGAAAAATTTACCTGATGCATTTGATATATAATCATTTAGATCAAGCGTGTATTTAACGCTATACTGTTTATGCTTTCTCTCTAAAAAAGTATATCTTTCATCTAGTGTCATCCCCCTCATCTCATTTTGCGTTACCCCCAAATCTTCGGCTATTATCATTAGATGTTTTGGACGAATATTCCTAATATTTATATTGGGTTTTTCTCGTTTAATAATGGTTTGATAATATATTTCAGAGATGTCATTGCCGTTGTAGTTATGATTTAATACAACATAATATTGAAAAGTGCTGAATAAATCTATGTAACAAACCAATTTCGTCTTATTAAAGCTTTTGTCTGTATATAATATTAAAGTGTGTGTAGGAAATCCTTCTTCAGCAAGGCTCCTTGCTGACTCCATTGCAAAATCAAGACTACCCAATGGAAAAAAGGGAACAGTATTTGAATTAGCGATAATTTCTTCTGTTTGAATATTTAATGTACAAGGCATATCCTCGCGTTTAACACCTTTAGATGCAGCAAAACCAGTCGCAATTTTGCTCAATCCGAGTTTAAATTTAGAATTAAAATTTTCAACCTTTTCACTAAAATATATCCCTAGTTCGTGATAATCTTTAATATCATCTATTAGCTCAATATTGATATTTTGAATATCAACTCCTTCGCTTTGCAATTCCTTTAGAGAAAATTTTTTATAGTTTTCTAGTGCCTTTTTGTTCGCACCATAAATCTTTAGCGTGTGAGCCTCTTTTATATAGTCATAAACAGGTTTCTTAGGCGCAATCTTTCCCTCTTTGATATGTACATCTATTTTTTCACCATCTTTCTTTTTAATAAGATAGCCAAACAATGTTTTGGAGAAATCTTTACCATGATCTTTTGGTGCTAAAGAATGACTTATAGGTGCCGTAAATAAGTCAAACAATTTAACAAATTCAGCATCTATATTCTTTGACAATTTACTGCCGCATATTTCACAAAGAATATTGCAGGCTGTCAATCTTCCATATAAAGCATTTTGAATAATATGTTCATCGTGTTTGAATTTAGGAATAGGTTTAGAGTTGTCTACAGTATAGTCCTTTCTATCAACCATAACTTGTCCGCACAAATAGCAAATATCCATAGTGTTTTATCCATTAAAAATTCTTCATAAATTTAATACGTTTTGTTTAAATTGGAAAGCCTGATTTATACAGGCTTTCTATCTTGTCTATAGATTTAACTGTTTCATATAGTTGACGGCTTTAGAAGCCTCACTTGCTGCGGTAATAATACAATTTTTGTTGTCTTTCAGAACTTTTAGCCAGCCTGCAATATAATTGGCATGATCGCCTTTTTGCGTTGTTGCAATATCAAATTCAGCACACAGGAATGCCGCGCCAAGTTCGGCAATCAATTCTTCAACGGCATACGCATTATCACCAAACTTTTTGCCTTTGGTGCGGTTAAGGCGTTTTTCAGCACCTGACCAATGTACCAACTCATGAAGCAAGGTCGAATAATAGCCCTCGGTGGCTGTAGAGGTTGCCGTTTCTTGGAAAGCCTCAACAGAGGGCATATAGATTTTATCTTCGCTCGGGCGGTAAAATGCCCCGTCTTTACCGTGTTCAATAACGGCTTGTGTATTCTCTACAAAGCTATCAACAATTTCTAAGCGCTGAACCAAAGGAATAACCTCTTCTTTTGGCTGTTCCTCTTGCGGCTCATACCTGTTAAGCTGACAACGATTGAATACATGATATGATTTCAGGAACGGAATTTTCTTGATCTCATTATCTTCTTCTTTCTCGATGACATCATAATAAACAATCATAGAACCTTTTTCACCCTTGCGGATTGTTTCGTTTTTTTCCGACCATTGTTTAAAGGTTGCCCATTCGGCATTATTGAAATTCTTATTGATGTTGGCGCACCACAAAAGAATGATATTAATACCCTGATAATAGTTGCTACTGACGGCATTATAAGGCAGATCAAAGAACCCCTTACTTGCTCCTCCTTGCCACGGCTGATGCCATGGAATAGTACCTTTTTCAAGTTGTGTAAGGATTGTATTGGTTACTTCTTGGTGAATATCGCGGCGATTTTCTGTTTTTACGGAGATGGTCATTTTTAAATCCTTTCCTGTGGGGTAATGGTTACGTGAAAAGGCAAACCAAAGGGCAAGCGACCAAACCAACTCTTATTTTGGTTGGGCGGGTGAATTGCGCAGCAAGAGGAAAATAATTGTTTGTGTCGGGAGCGGCTTTGGTATTTTCTCGGATAACCATTCCACCCCTCCCAAACGGGAAAGGTGGAATGATTTATGCGTTAATATCAACTCACAATCCGAGTTTCACCATGTGTGCAGCGTTTACGTCCTTGTAGGGAGCATAATTCTGGTTCATGGGTTGATGGATAAGATTGTCTTCGGTCTTGAAAAATTCGGCAAAAGCTTCTGTAGCCTTTTGCCCTGCCTCGTCATTATCGAGCCATGTATAAGCCCTTTCATAGCCATAGCCCTTGATATAGGCGACTGCTTCTTTTATCTGGCTTAATGAGTTCAGGATAAGGGCATCATGTTTCAAGCGTTTTCCTTCATGCTGTGTAATAACAGAAAGAAAATCCATAAAGCCCTCGAAGATATGTATGGCGGGTGGTTTGGGAATTTGACCACGAATGAAAGTGATCGACTTTTTGCCTACACAACCTTTGAAATAAAGGTTGCGATATTCATAGCCCCGTTCTTCGTTTTTGATAGCAAGGGCAAAGAATGTCTTATCAGTTTTAGTGTTGGCTACACGAATTTCTTGCAAATAGGTTTTGGCAACACTTAAAGGAATACCCCGCCCTGACAAATATTGAATAAGGGCTGCGTGTTTAATCGGCTTAATCCCTTTCAAAACCGTTGAACGTACTTCCTCGCTCTGCTGTTGTCTATTGTGCTGAATAATCGGGATATGTGGGACTTGAAACATATTGCGAAACCATCGCAGACCGTCAGCAGGGGTACATTGAACGCCTGATCGTTCCAAATGCAGGCATACAAAGCTAAAGGCATCGCCCCCAATACCTTCTCCGTGGTCATACCAGACATTTTTCTGCGTATTCACATGAAAACTGGCGGTCTTTTCATTTCGGAAAGGGGAAAGATACCAAAGGTCATGGCCGTTCTGTTTCACTGGATTTAAGCCAAGTTTGCTCAAAATTTCGGCAATAGGTATAGTATTCGCAAATTCGATATTCATCGTGCGTTTCCTTGTATGATTTGTTTATTGGGAAAGGGATAAGAAGATGTGGCCGTCTTTTCTTATCCTGTTTTTATTGTTCCTGTTGCTGCTCGTTCAGAAAACGGATCAGGTTTGCCTTGCTATACCGAACACGACCGCCAACCTTGATCGGCTTTAGGTCATAACGCTTCGTGCAATCCCATACCGCCAATGTGGACGGTTTGATATTGAGAAAGTGCGCTGCTGATTTTCTGTCGAGTAATGGCTCATTAAAGTTAAGCGTGTCCATTGGATGCCTTTCTTTAAAATTTTCTCTGATTGCTTTCAGGGAAATTATACACCTCCTTTTTTTAAAATTTTGAAATGGGAGAGCGTAAATAGCAGAACATTTCGGTATGCGATTAGAAAAAGCGATTGAGTAATGCCTATTAATGACTATGAATAGTTATAAATGGTTGCGTGCGTATTCTGATATGCCGTTTCATAACCATTGACAGGGTTTTACACATACAAAAGCATTCAAGCTTTATCTAATGTCATGCTAACCTGAACGCAAAACAGGAGTGCAGAATGAAAAAAGAAGTTATCGTGACGGATGAAAATATTGAACAAGCTTATATCATCATGGCAAATATTGTCCGCAACTACGGCGACAAATATTTAACCATTTTTAAGCGTATCCATGACGAGCGGGAAGTGAGAAAAGCCAATCAGGAGTTGAGAAATATTGCTTTACAGGTTTCTAGCAACAAAATGTAGGGAATTCCCCTATTTCTATTTCAGAAAACATTTAGCAACTTTACAGCTATTTATCCTTTAAGATAGATGCTATAGCTAAATTATAAGACTTTCTTTCATCAAATATTTTTTCTCTTTTTTAATATATAACAAACGGTACAAACAATGAAGATTAAAAGAATTAAAATTGAAAATTTTCGATCAATTGAGGCGGCAGAATTTTCAACCTCGGATTTCAACATTTTTGTTGGTCAAAACAACTGTGGTAAAACCAACTTTTTCGAAGCCATTGAATTCTTTTTTAATGGCTTAGGTAGAGGAGCTAATATCAACGAACTAAAATTCAGACGAGATAGCGAAAGAGAAATTCTTGTCGAAATTGAATTCGAGGGAGCATTAGATGGGGCAGCAAAAATGCAACACGCTGCTAATAAATCAAAGATTGAAAATGCTTTAAACGGATCGGATAGCGTAATTCTAAGAAGGCTAAGTAGCACTGTAAGCAAACGAAAAATGTTTATAGGTGAAAATGAAGTGCAACCAGGTACGGGGTTTGATGCTGCCTTAAACGATTTCTTGCCCAAATTTGAATATATAAGCACCAAACAATATTATGATGCTGTTGCCAAATATTCAAAAACCACACCAATCGGTGTGATGCTTTCCGGTGTTTTAAATGTGATTTTGCAAGGGAACCAACAATATCAGGAATTTCAAGATAAATTCTCCGAATTGTTTGAAGACGATGGTTCCGAAATAAAAAAACAATTTGAAGCTATCGGAAATAAGGTTAAAATTCATTTAGAAAAGCAGTTTCCCGATACAACTAAAGTAAAATTTGAAGTAACCGCCCCTGCATTTGATGATTTATTGAAAAGCTTTTCTACGTCTATTGATGATGGAATAGAAACATCCGCAGAGGAAAAAGGTGATGGTATGCAAAGAGCTTTAATGCTTGCTATCATCCAAGCATACGCTGATTTTCGTAAACAAGGAGATGATACAGGTAAATCATTCTTGTTTTTTATTGATGAAGCTGAATTACATTTGCATCCAACAGCCCAGCGTAATTTAAAAAATGTTCTTCATACGCTCTCGCAAGATACGGATCAGGTATTTATAAACACCCATTCTTCCGTCTTTGTTGCTGATAACTATCCTAATCAATCAATCTTGAAAGTAGAGAAAAGCGAAGGGAATACAGATATAAAGGTGACAACTGATTTAGAAAAACCCTATATCGTTTTTGAATTATTAGGGGGAAGCCCATCTGACCTTTTACTTCCCAGAAACTTTTTAATTGTTGAAGGAGAGAGTGAGTTTGAATTACTTACACGAGTAATAAATAGATTTTATTCCGACAAGCCTGTTGTTCAGATCATCAAAGCAAATGGAGATATTGAGCAAGCAAAAAGAACAATTAATGCTATTGAGAAAGTATTTATCCCATTAAACACAAGTATTTATGCAGATAAATTAGTTATTTTACTTGATTGTCCGAGCGATCAAACTGTAGCTGGTGTAAATAATTTCAAAGCTAACAACAACCATTTATCTGAAAATGGACAAATTCATATTTTAGCACATCGAGATATTGAACAAAGCTATCCTGATCAGGAGTGCGATATCTATACAAACTGGCGCAAAACACAAGAACAACTTGATGAAGTAAATCCAGCAGGGAGAAAGATAATTACAGGTACAAAGAAAAAGCAATTAGCGAAGTATGTCGGTAATAATATTACGAGAGAACAATTTGAAGCTGATTTAAGTATTTGTCACGATGCTTTGAAAAAATGTTGGGAGCTTGCATTTTAATTTCTCAATTAAGGGAGCGTGCTTAGTATTTAAGCCGACTCCCTTAATTATTTGCATGCTTATTGTATGCAATTACCGAAAAATTTCTTACAAAGTTGAACTATTCACCATCACAATCTATCACATATTGCTTTACAGGTAGCGTCAAAAATGCAATAATTAGATGTAAGATTTCCTGTCACATTATTAGTAAAACATACTGTCACATACAGAAATAGCATGTAGCCAATAAGTGTCTGATAAATCTTATAGCCAGTGGAAAGAGTGTCTAATATGTGCCCGACACCCTCTCCGCCATTTTTCTTGTGTTTTATAGGTATTTATATCCTTATAAAATAACAAGAAAATTGCTTTTTGCATCACTTGCATAAATGGTTGTTATAGGAAAGTGGCACATGATTTGTCACATGGTGCTGTCCTATGTCCTACCTTTTGAAGCGTGCAAACACCTACTATTACAACCGTAACACCCCTACCATTTACCGTGATCTTGACCCGCGCAAGAACGTGCGTATTTCTCTTGGCACGGCTTGCAAACGTACTGCATTGCGGAAATCATTGGCATTAGATGATTCCGTTGTGGAGTATTGGCAAAGCCTCCTTTCCGATAGTCAAAGCCACGACCTTGAACGATTTGGAAAAATCGTTCATACAGCCCGCCAAATGGGCTTTGCCTATAAGCCAATCACCGAAATAGCAGCCCTGCCTATGCAGGAGCTATTAGAGCGGATATTGGCTTTACAGAGCGCATCCGAAAAACAGGTTAAAGCCGTTTTGGGTGGTAAAGAAGCGTCCAGCATCAGCCTAAGCCAAGCCTTAGAAAAATACTGGCAGTTATCGCAAGACCTTGTATTCAACAAATCGGAAAGCCAGATAAGAAAGTGGCGTAATCCTCGTATCAAAGCCCTTAATAGCTTTATTGCCATTGTCGGCGACAAGCCATTAAAAGAGATCACCAAAAGCGACATTACGGACTTTAGGGAATGGTGGGTAAAAAGGGTAAATAATGAGAACAAAGACCCTGACAGTGCCAACAAGGATTTTATTCACCTGAAAGGCATTTTAGAGCTTGTTTCAGACCATGAAAGTATCGGGCTGGACATTTCCCACCTGTTTAAGAAAATCAAGCTAAAAAAGGCGATTAAACAAACAAGGCTCCCCTTTACTTCGGAGCAAATTGTTTCGCTTGTAAACAATCCTAAGCTTTCAGAAATGGGAAGCGATGGGCGCAATCTGCTTATGATCGTTGCGGAAACAGGCGCACGACCATCTGAAATTATCGGGTTACTGCCCGAAGATATTGTTCTTAATGATGCAATACCCCATATCTGCATCAGGAACCGCAAAGATAAAATGCTGAAAACGCCACATAGCGAAAGAACAATTCCTTTGGTGGGCTATGCCTTAGAAGCATTCCGCAACTGTCCAAACGGATTTTTAAAATACCGCAATAAGCCCGACAACCTAACCAATGCAATTAGCAAATTTCTGCGGGATCATCGTTTAACTCCCTCCAAGCAGCATACCGTTTATTCTTTGCGGCATAGCTTCCAAGACAGGATTTTAAGTGTCAATGCGCCTGATCGGGTGCAAGCTGAATTGATGGGGCATAAATTCAACCGCCCTAAATACGGCAACGGGGCAAGTCTGGAACAAAAAAGAGATTGGCTGAATAAAATTAGGCTTACCACCTAATTTTATTCAGATTCAAGATTGCTTTCAAATGCAGCTTTCATATTTTCTATCTCTAGAAGGATCATATCAAGATTGCCATGTTGACTTTCATCGGAAAAGTAATTAGTCAATCCTGTATCTAGATGATCTTTCCAATTCAACAATGCATCAAAATATAATTCATCAATATAGCCTTTTTCGTTAGCTGCCTTCTCTCCAACATAACCATTATAAGGAATTGATGTTTCATTTCTGAAAATTATAGTGGGGTCAACAATAGCCCCTATGCTTTCTCTAGCTCTTAACTCAAAGAATCCATAGACATTCAAAACAAGAGCATTAAAATTCCTATCATCACCTTGTTTAATAACTGACGTCAGTTGTTCCTTACTCGGCAAAAGCGGAAAAAAATCTCTTACAACAAAAATATTGTAATATAGCTCTCCATCTGGCTCAAACAAACTCGAAGATTCTTTGTTAATCATCCAGATTTGACCATCAATTTCAATCGGAGTGTTAAATACCTGCAGTTTAGTTAAATCGTGAGTATTATTTGTTAGAAACTCTGAACCTTCCAGACCATTAAATTCAACTTTTTTCCAAGTTTGCTTGTCATTCTGTAATCGGAAACGGGCACCTCTACCGGATAATTCAATAAAATAATTGATCATTTACGTTAAGATTGAAAAATGTTTAGTAATAAAGAATTATGCGATTAAAAAAGCACAGAAAAGACTGATGCCCTTCCTATGCTTAAAAAGTAATTTGATTAATTTGCTCCTTGACAAATATAATCTATATCAGAGGAAAGTGCACAAACAAAATAACAAGAAACAACAATCCCAACAACAGGATTAGTTATACCTAATCCTGCTAGCGCAACATTTGAAAAATAGAATTTAACAACATCTTTCCATGCATCTGAAGCTCCTTGCTGAACAAAGCTCTTATCTGGATTTGATTGCACTAATTTACAAAGGACAGTCTTTAAGCTCCTAACCATTTCAATGAGCTTGTCTTCTATATCTTGTATTTTAAACCCTTTATAGAGTTCGTCCGGTAAGCCTTGTTGATTATCATAGAACAATTCTAAACAGTCTACAGTAAAACTATCAGGGTTTACTTTAGCATCATTAATTAATAGATGATGAAATTTTTCGCTCAATTCTTCCATTGAGTTCTTGTATATTTTTTCATCATTATCACTTAAATTTTCTGATACAAACTGTAATAAATATTCAACTTGTTCCTTTTTGTTGCTCATTATATTAAAATTTTTGGATAAAAGTCTGCTCCCATTTTTATAATTGGGTTGTAATAAATAATCTCTTTTGAAATACCTTTCTTTTTAGAATCTGTTGCATCAAAAATGAGTTCAAGTTCAGTTTTTCTATTTCTGCTATCTGTATCAAGCCAACCAATTGTAATGGCACGAGCGCGCCATAAGTATTTTGCGTACCCTTTCTTCAATATTTTCTCACGATCTATAACATCTGGTTGACTTAATATATCCTTTTTAAAGTCACCAACTTCTGTAAGAAATATTTCCCACTCAAAATATTGGAAATCAGATCCTGTTAAAGTGGATAATTCTTTCATCAACAAGTCTAGTTTACTAGAAAATCCTTGTACCTCATCAAGAATATCATGATAACTAATTCTGATCTTATGATACAGAGGGATAATTAAACCTTCAATTATAGCAACTTTATGCTCTTTGTATTTTTTCTTAGCAGTTGGTTTTGGTGCATGCCAAGTTGTGGAAACCTTCTGCCCAGTTGATTCTCCTATCTTACAATAACTATTATCAAATTCCATTTTTGTAAATGGACACAACTGATCATCATGTACATAAAATTGCGTCATCCTTGATGTCAGTAATCTTAATCCATCAGACATCGGAAGTTCTCCTTCACCTCCTTCAAATGAAAAACCATTTATTGTTACAGCATGATAACTTTTGCTGTTTTCATCGATTACAACCTTACCATCCTTTTCTAATTCGTTATATAATGATAATCCACAAATTAACGGAATCCCAGCTTTTAAATAAGCGTATATATGAGATTTAATATTTCTATGTTGCTTTAGTCCAACTAACAAAGGATTCAATCCTAATTTTGATACCGCTACTCCCATTTGTTGCTGACTCAACCCTATGCTAGGAAAACTTCTCATGTAAGAAGTTTCCGACAGCGCAAGTTTTGTGACCTCAGAAGGGGATGGAATACGATGCTGAAAACGTTTGCCAGTAATGTTAAATGCAGACCACAAAGCAATAGAGGCACAAACAGCTACTGTTTCATCTTGCTCTTGAAACGCCATACTTTGTACTTTTAGCTCAATCCCGTAAAGATTTACCGAATAATCTCTTTTTGCATGGTATCTTCTATTCCTCTCTTCATCTTCTTCATAATGCCTTATACAAGTACGACCAAGCATGAATCCATTTTTAGCAGGCTTTAAGACGATAAATCCTAAATAATTGTCTTGCAAACTATACAGAGTTTTATCGTCTAAGCCTTCTGTCCAAATTTTTTTTAGTAGCCTATTAGAAAATGAGAATTTTTCACCACGCTTATTATTACCCTTAAAGAAGTGTAAGCGCTTACAAAATCTATTATAATCCTGAAAACATCGTGCATAAAAATTAGCGTAATCTTCCAAATAGTCTTTATCAACATAATTAGGCTCTATAAGAAACCTATCTGCCTTTAAATTTGCAAGTGTCTTTTCAAATGCTAAACTTGTCTGTGAATTATTTCCCGTCAACAGTTCAATTAAAGCCTTAGATTCTGTTTTGTAAGAATAAGTAGAGTTATCCTTTAATAAAGTAGAGGCCATAAAATGGAATTATTTTACAATCTCGAAAGGCTTATGCAACATTTCATTTGATACGCGGGTATCAAATGCACTTTCTCGGCACTGGATATTTTTTGCGGCTTCATTTGCTTCGTTAACAAGTTGCTCAATTTCTTCTTTAGAGCGTTTGCCTTCAACAGCAGCTTTAAAATTCTCAATAGACATATCTAACAGCCTATTGCTTTTAGTTGTTTCTTCGAGTGTTGCCATGTGTGTCGTTTTAATAAAAGGAGTGCAAAATTAAGAACAATTTTTTAATTAAAATCATTATAATGCTAAAATAAATAAAACAACAAATAATATTTAGTTTACTTATTCACAGGCATCTAACAAAATTTCTCTCTGTTTTTCAATCACCTATTAAAATGGACAATAATTATTCCTACTAAATTTTGTTCAATTTAACCGTTTTTCATCAAAAACATTTCAAATCAATACTTAGAACGATAGAAAACAAGCGATTTTTAAAGCGTCTATTTAACCCAATCGAGCTCAATCACCACTTGGAAATTCCCATGGAATACTTGTTTCTTTAGTCAATAACGCCAATTGGCTCATGCATTGTTACATACATATACTTCTCCAACCATTGAAATAGTGCATTCCATTTTTTCGGTGCCCCAAACCAAGTGCTAATCTCCATATCAAAACTCACTACAAAACCATTGTGAACTATTTTGACAACAGGCCTAACAGTGCATCCGCAGAATCATTCAATGCTAAGATCAAGGCCTTCAGAAGACAATTTAGGAGAGTAAGGTCTGTTGAATTTTTCTTATTCAGGATCGCTAAACTTTATGCTTAATAATGGTTGCTCCACAAGTTTTTAATTTGATCCATTTTCTGTGCAAATCCTGTGCAAATAAAAAAGGGTTTCAGTTTTAAAACGCTGAAACCCTTTACTGGCTTGCTCTCCCTGCTGGACTTGAACCAGCGACCCCCTGATTAACAGTCAGGTGCTCTAACCAACTGAGCTAAGGAAGAATTTTTCAATCCGCTTTCCGCTGATTGGACTGCAAATATAAGGAGCGTTTTGGATTCTCCAAATATCTTTTTTCACCGAACAGCAAAGCTATATGTTTTTATTAATCCACAAGTTTTGCTATTGATCACTAACCCCTCAAAAATCAGGGCATAAAAAAAAGAGACCACATTACTGTGATCTCTTTTGCTCTCCCTTCAGGACTTGAACCTGAGACCCCCTGATTAACAGTCAGGTGCTCTAACCAACTGAGCTAAGGAAGAATTTTTCAATCCGTTTTTCGTTGATTGGATTGCAAAGATAAGACGTGTTTCGGATTCTCCAAAATATTTTTTAAGAATTTTTAAATATTTTTCAGCCTAATATTTAGACTTGTAATAATCGCTGTACAACTGCCAGTTTTTATCGGTGTACAGCTTTAAAATATTATCGTTAGAAATGATCAGGATCTCGTACTCATTTGCATTAGTAAACTCCCGGAACAGTTCTTTTACTTTTGTTATTTCTGCAACATACTTTTTCGCTTCAGCGGCATTTTTAAACTCCTGCACCACGATAACACTCCTTTGCCCGTCCAGTGGCGTTACAGACACCTCCAGCTGCTTACGTGCTGCCTTGCTGCTGTTGTAATCCCTTAAGCCCGCCCTGAGCCCGTTGATCTTATTATCGGTCACGGGTGTGCTCAGCATTACATAATGCAGGTTATTGGGCTTATAGCTATACTGCAGGCTGCTATCACCCGGCAGCACTGCCGGAGCGCTTACCTGGTGGCTTAAGCGGGCAGAATCTTTGCGCCATTCTTCTAACTGTGCTTTCACATAGGTCTGCAGATTTTTCGCCCACTGTATGGTCTCGTCACTTTGATTCTGGGCCACAAAAATGGTCAATAAACTATCTGCTTCTTTATAGTCTTTATTGCCTGCGATGGCCGCATACCGCACCAGGGTGTACTTCTTCTGGTAAGGTGCTATTTCCTTAGGATATAAAGCCGGTGCGGCTTCTGCATCCCTGTATGCTTTCGAGAAGTCCTGGCTCATCAATGCGCCGTAAGCACCTTCATAGTGCTCGGCAATAGACATACCGTTTGCCGTAGCTCCGACTTGCTCTTGCTCCCGGCTGGCTGCAGCCACCATCTTCGCCCATTCTGATGCAGCATATTGCGATTGCAGCTTACTCAGGTATTCCTCTGTCTTGCTTTTTTCTCCTTTGTTTAATGCGATCAGGTAACGGTAATAGGTGATCTCTGCACCATAAGGATGTTGCGGGTATTTACGGTCCAGCTCTTCAAAAGTATTTAAGGCCATAGGAATATCTTCCATATGCTTGTAATAGCCTATTCCCAGCTGATACAGGGCCGTTTCCAGGGCTTTGCCGACACTGTCTATGGCAGGCTTTCCTTTCGGGATCAACGCTATCAGGTCGCTTTCTGCAGGCAATGTGGCCCTTAGCTGGTCTTCTTCTGACATAGCAGTCGATTCCTCTCCTGAGCTGCCCCCCGAATTGCCGAACTGGCTGCTGCGGTTCCAGTCATCTTTCAGCTTACGGTCGCCCCATTTCTGTTTAAAGCTCGCGATCCCTTTCTGCATATTGGCAGGATTGGAGAAATACCAGGATTGCTTGCCCGAACTTAAAGCAGTGGGCGCAGGTAAAGCCTGAGGCGCATTCTGCGCATTCTTGGCGGCATATAAGCTATCCAGCAAATGCTTCTCTAGGTCTTTGATCTGTTTACGCACCACAGACAGCTGGTCTTTTTCTCTCATCTGGGCCAGGCGCAATAAACTATCATTATATTTTACATTATTACCCGGCTCAGCAATATAATCCAAAGCTCCCGCACGCTGTAAGGCTATGCCGTAAGTAGGATTCTGGGCTTCGGTCAGGAAGGCCAGGGCGCTGTCATAAACAGACTTAGCGGTATTGTAATTATTCTGGAGATAATAGATATTACCCAGACCGGCAAATGCCAGGCCTTTTTGGCTCACATTCTTTGTACTGGTATTGATCGCTTTTCTATACGAGGCGATGGCCATAGCCGTATCCTTATTGGCTTCATAGATCCTGGCCTGGGCAAAGTGAATTTTATCGTAGTAGTCTTTATACTTTGTTTCCCTGCTCATTTTTTGCAGGCTCGACAGCAGGGCACGTGTATCTGAAGCTCCACCGGCAATGCTGTTGTTTACTTTATTCATTTTGGCATAGAAGTCCATTTCCATAGCAGGCTTCAAAGCGATCACTTTATCAAAAGCAGAGTCCGAGGCCAGGTAGCGGCCTTCTCTTTGCAGTAATTGTCCCCTGATAAAGGAAGCTCTCTGCCTCAACCAGTCGGGGCTGCTCTTATCTTCTGACAGAGCCACCAGGTCATTAACGGCCGCGGAATGATTGTTTTGCTTGAGGTCTACAAAAGACTGTACGGTAGCAAACCTGCCATCCAAAAGACTGCTGTACTGCTTACTGCTGCGCATCATATTCAGTACGGTCTGCGCCAGGCTCAGCTGGCTATCCTGGGCCAGCGTTCTGGCCAGCCACATGATGGCATCGTTCTTGGAGGATTGGTGCAGGAGGAAGTTGTTAGATACTTCATCCGGCAGTTCGCCCAGTGCTTTTTCGGCTTTCTTGTCTTTCTTTTTTGCTTTTTCTTTTTTCTCCTGCTCGGCAGTAGCTACAATATATTTGAAGGCTGCGGATGCATTCTTATAATCTCCTTTATAGTAATAGGCTTTACCTACAATAAAATACATATTGTCCTGCCACCTGCTCCGGGGATCGTGGATCTGTATGCCTACGCCCGCTTTCCTGATCAGGGAGTCCAGGTCTACGGCATATTTAGCCGAGTCCACATCCGGATCAAAAGGGAACAGGGGCAACAGCGAATCATACTGGGTCACGCTACTGCGGAGCATATTATCTTCTACCTTCTTAAGCCGCTCCTGGGCATTAAAGTGGTAGTTGTATTTGGTCGTGGTATTGTGCCAGGCACGGCGCAGGAAAGACCATTTCTTTTTGCGCATATCCTCATTGGAATAGGCATCTCTTTTCTTCTTCTCCTTGGCCCTCATTTTGGCGTTATAGGCCTTCTCCCGGTCTTTGACCCGTTTCTTGGCCTGGGCTTCCCGTTCCACCTTAGCCTTCGCCAGGCTGTCTGTCCGGATGGCCCGGACGGCAGCAATACTATCTTTTAAGGCCTGGTTACGGGCTTTCTGCTCCGTAAGAACGGTCTGTATACTATCATTATACTGTTTGCGGACGGCCGCTAAGGAGTCCTGCATATTCTTGCGCACTGTGGCCAGGCTATCCTGCATCTGCTGGCGGGCTGTAGCCAGGCTGTCTTTCATCCTGACCCTGACTTTGGCCAGGGAATCTGCCCTTGCCTGCCTTACGCGGGCAATACTATCAGTACGGGCCTGCTTTGCTGTGGCTACACTGTCTTTATAGGCTTTGCTTTCCCGGTAAGCCTTCAGCCGGTCCAGGCTGTCTTTCCTGGCGGTCTGGATGGCCTTTAAGCTATCTGCGGCCCTTTGCCTTTCCTGTTTCTGGAACTCCAGGACCGTGCGTACACTATCATTATAACGCTTATTGGCTATTGCAGTACTGTCGGCAACACGCTGGCGCTCTTTTTTCAAGCTGTCCTGCAAGGCAGCCTGGGCAGCTTTCATACTGTCCACATAGCGTTGCCGGGCCTGCTTCATGCTGTCAATATACTCGGGAGAGCCGGGTTTGAGACTGGCCTGCCGGATCACTTCTTTTTTCTTTACCGTATCTTCCTCTTTGTTCAGGGTATCTTGTACGGGATCATAATAATAAAAAGCATTATCCCCCCGGGGCATCGGCTTATTTAAGGCAGACACACGGGCTAAAACGATCAGACCAATGATGGTCAATATAATATATACTACTTTTCGGTTCTTCAAGCTTTATATAAGAAAATAAAGATGTTACAAAGTTAATAACTACTTTAAAAATAAAATATTGCGCATATTAAGACTTTTTTTACGCTTATGTTATACTATTTTGCAGTTTTATAAGTTTAAGCAGCTATTATGAGCGAATTTAAAATAATTAAGGCCGGACCGGAACAGATAGAAGATATTATAAATATAGCACATGCCACATGGCCTGAGGCCTATGCACAGATTCTTTCTGAAGTGCAATTGAATTATATGCTGGGTGAGTTTTACAATAAACCTTACCTCGCTCAAAGAATGGAGCAAGGCAATTTATTTTACCTGGTGCAACACAAGGAGGAGTTGCTGGGATTCATGGAGATTGAACTGGATGAAAAACCGGGCTACACCAAATTGCACAAGCTCTATGTACTCCCCAGGGCACAAGGCTTAAAGCTGGGTCGTTTATTGATGGAGGAAGCAATTGTTATCGCTAAACGGGCCGGACAGCAGGGAATTTTCCTCAATGTCAACCGCTATAATAAGGCGCAGCAATTTTATGAAAGACAGGGTTTTTCTGTTATTGAAACGGTAGATATAAACATTGGCAATGGCTTTTATATGAATGATTTTATAATGCAGCTCAATTTTAAGTAACTTTGTAACGGCTTTTTGTGCATATTTTTATGTTCCAGGCCTAAAAAAATCAATCATATGCTCGTACATCTTCATCCTGACAATCCACAAGAAAGAATTTTAAATCAAATTGCGGACCTGTTGCGCAAGGGAGGGGTGATCATCTACCCTACTGATACTATTTATGGTATTGGTTGTGACATTCATAATGTACAGGCGATTGAACGTATTTGTAAGATCAAAAACATTCAACCGGCAAAAGCCCAGTTTTCTTTTATCTGCAAAGACCTGAGTGAGCTCAATGTTTATGCTGCGAATATCAGTAATCCTATATTCAGGTTCCTGAAGCGGAGCATACCTGGGCCTTATACTTTTATTTTAAATGCAACCAAACTGGTGCCTAAGCTTTTAAAAACGAAAAAAGATACGGTAGGCATCCGTGTGCCGGACCATAAGATCTCTTTAGCAATTGCCCATGCTTTAGGCAACCCGATCATGAGCACTTCTTTACCCCAGGAAAGTTTTGTGGAGTACTACACTGACCCGGAACTGATCCATGACCAGTTCGGACACCTGGTAGATATGGTCATTGACGGGGGCATAGGGAATACGGAAGGCTCTACGGTCATCAGTCTCCTGCATGACGAGCCGGAACTGATCCGGCAGGGTGCCGGGGTATTTGAGCCTTAATCATAAATAAAGGGCCAGAACGCTTTAACCTGCAACACATTCATACATAGTTTTTCTTATTGAATTTATAAGATGTCATCAAAAATCCAATTACAAATAAATCATACCCCGATAGAAGATTATAAGCACCAGGTACATCACCATTGTGAAAGTGGTGCTGTATCCAACCTGTTTTCCAGTTACGGACTACCTTTATCGGAGGAAATGGTTTTTGGAATAGGTGCAGGGCTTTATTTTGCCCATGTTACTTTTCTTAAGACACTGGGGGCACCAACTACAACGTTCCGCTTTTTCCCGGGACAGGTATTTAAAATGGCGGCCAAAACTTTAGGGGTACAATGTACGGTACGCACCTATAAGGATGCAGAAAAAGGCATGAATGACCTGGATGCCCTGCTCGCAGAGCAGAAGCCGGCAGGCCTCTTCACCAATATGCTGCACCTGGCTTACCTGCCTGATATTTTCAAGTTTGAGTTCAGTGCTCATAATATTATTGTTTATGGCAAAGAGGGCGATGATTACCTGATCAGTGATTCCATTATTGAATTCCCGGTTAAGATCAGCAGGGAGGCTTTAGCCAAAGCGCGCTTCGGTAAAGGATTCCTGGGTTCTAAAGGCAGGATGTATCATGTCACGGACTTTAATCCAAAAGTATCTCTGGAAGAGGCCATACGCACGGGTATCCGGAAGATGTGCAAACGGATGCTGCGCAAGGTGTATCCCTGGGGCGGCTTAAGGGGTATGCGCAGGCTGGCGAAGGGCATCAAAAAGTACCCGGAAAAATTCAGTACAGAGCAGGTGGCTTTTTACCTGACCAATATTGTGCGGATGCAGGAGATCGTGGGTACGGGAGGTTCAGGCTTCCGGCTTATCTATGCACGCTTTCTGCAGGAAGCGGCAACCCGTCTCAACAGTCCGGCACTTAATGAACTTGCCGGGGAGCTCAAATCGATTGCTATGGACTGGCGCAACTTTGCCCTGAAGGCAGGGAAGACGGCAAAAACCAAAGGTGAGGCCATGACTGCCGGCTGCGCGCAACTGAGTGATATGCTTTCGGACATTGCTGATAAAGAGGAGCAATTATATCTAAAGCTTTTAAAAACCGTTTAAGCCTACTCAATCAACGACTCATGAAAACACCGATACCGGCAGATATGTTGATGTTCTTCATCATAAGAATGGACATCCCGATGATAGAAACCATGCTCGATGAAACTGAATCTTATGTAGGCATGGATTATCCCTCTTTTATACAATTCCTGGAGCAAGGCTTTGCCCGGCACCAGGCCCTGGGAGACAGTACTGTACTGGCATTACAAGGTAAGTTCGGTCCGGACCAGAAAGCGGGCTATTCCTTTATGGGCAACAAAAGCTTCCAGCCTTTTGAACTGGTACTGATCGCTGATGATCAGAAAATGGTCATTGATATGAATACGGATCCTTCATTCGTATTTGATGCAAATAGTTTTGTGATCCAGAAATAACCGTTTTTTTCCAATGACAAAAAGAGGATTGCAATGGAGCGACATGAAGTATTTAATGGTATTATCGATACCGTTTGCCGTCTTCAGCTCTTTATATATTGATGGAATAGGCTCTTATATGGTGCCTATTATGAATTTTGTGGGCATTCCCTTACTGGATTACCTGTTCCCGGAGATCGGGAAAAATGAAACGGAGCAGGTCTATAATGAAAAGAAGGTCCATCCTTTTTTTGACTGGCTGCTGTACATCAATGTACCGCTTCAATATGCCTTATTATTTTATACTTTTTATATCCTTACCTATTCCGGTTTGCCGCTCTGGATATTGATCGGGAAGGTCATGAGCATGGGGATATGCTGTGCGGTACTGGGCATCAATACGGCTCATGAACTGGGCCATAGAAAGAACAAGACAGAGCGTTTTCTCGCAAAAGCGCTGTTGTTAAGTTCTATGTATATGCATTTCATCATTACGCATAACCGCTGGCACCATCATTATGTGGCCACTCCCCTGGACCCGGCAACGGCCAAAAGGAGGGAAACGGTATTTCATTTTTTATTCCGTTCTATATTCGGCAATTATTTCCTCGCCTGGAGACTGGAACAGGAACGCTTGCGTAAACAGGGTTTATCCGCATTTTCGTTCAGGAATGAAATGCTGCGGTTTACGCTGATACAAACGGCTTTCCTGCTGCTCATTTATTTTATTTTTGATCTGCAGTGCGTGTTCTGGTTCATATTGATGGCCGGTATCGGCATCACGGTCCTGGAAACCATCAATTACGTGGAGCATTATGGTCTTTCGAGGCAACAGGATGCTACAGGTAAGTTTGAGAAGGTAAGGCCCTGGCACAGCTGGAACTCTGATCATATCCTGGGCAGGATCATGCTCCTGGAGCTCACCCGCCACTCTGACCATCACTATAAAGCCTCCAGGAAATACCAGACACTGCGCTCTGTCACCAACAGCCCGCAGCTGATCCTGGGTTACCCGGGATCACTGGTGGTCGCCTGGCTCCCCCCTTTGTGGTTTAAGATCATGGATAAGCAGTTGAAAGATTGGGAGGCACAGGCAGACGGGATCAACCAGGATTACCAGTTTGACTATACCATTGAAGAAGCGGAATAATTACCGTTCCGTTTGCACAATAACCCATATATTATCCTCTTAATACCCTACGCTACATAAAATGACCCCGGATATTAAAGTAAACAAATGGCTTTATCCTTGTTTATTTTTACTGATCATAGCTTACCCTGTCTTCGGTGTGCTGGACATACTGCCCATTCGCTTATGGGATGAATCGCGCCTGGCCATAAATGCTTATGAAATGGCCCGATCCAACAATTGGCTGGTGACCACTTATGAGGGTGCACCTGAAATGTGGAATACCAAACCGCCATTATTGATCTGGTTTCAGGCCCTTTTTATTAAAGTATTCGGTTTTGGTGCTTTAGCTTTAAGGTTACCGGTTGCAATTGCTGTTGGCCTTACTCTTTACTACCTGTTTTCTTTCCTGGCCAAAGGGGCTAAGAGTTATGCTTTAGGTTTTATTACTGTGCTTATTTTAGTCACCTGTACGGGCTATATGACTGAGCATGTCAGCAGGACCGGTGATTATGATGGCTTGCTCATCCTCTTCACTACGCTGTCTTGTTTATCCTTTTTCAGCTTTACCGAAAATGGGCGATACCGCTATTTATACTATTGCTTTATCTTTTTGGCGCTTGGTGTACTTACCAAAAGTGTCGCCGGTTTGCTCTTTCTCCCGGCATTGCTGCTCTATGCCATTTTCCGTAAACAATTCATTTTTTTACTAAGATCGCGGCATCTATACCTTGGCCTGCTGCTATTTATTATTCCTGTTGCATTATATTATTTAGTAAGAGAGCAATATAATCCCGGGTATATCAAAGCGGTGCTGGAAAATGAGTTTGGCGGCAGGTATTTAGCAACGCTGGACCACCATAACAGTCCCTTTAGTTTTTACTATATACTTATTTATGAGCAGCATTTCAGGTATTGGCTGCCCATAGCTTTGGCAGGCATTCCTGCAGGCATTTTTCATAAGCATCTTTTTATCCGCAGGCTCACCCTGTTTTCCCTGATCTGTATTGTTTGTTTTAGCCTCGTCATTTCGTTTAGCCAGACTAAATTATTATGGTATGATGCTCCTATCTACCCTTTCCTGGCGATACTGGCTGCAATCCCTATATATACGCTTTATGAGTTCATCGCAGCAAGACTTTCTGACGGGCCAAAATGGCGAAAACTATTTGCTGTTGCGGGCCTCAGTTTGCTCTTTATCATCCCCTACTTTTCTACGGTATTCAAAATAGCAGCAGCGGCCGAACTCCCAGGCCAGGAAAGAACTTTTGCCATTTCACGATACCTCATAAAAGGGATAAAAGGCAAAGCGGCGCTTAATGGATATAAGGTGGTAGCCGATGAATACATTCCGCACATTATGGCTTATATCTATATAGCTGAGGAAAAAAAGATGAACGTGAAAAGAATTACACAGTTTCAATTGCAGCCCGGTGATACAGTGATTGTAGAAGAGGACCCGATCAAAATATTGATCAAGCAAAAGTTTGACTCAGAACTGCTGCATAATGAGGACTGTGTTGAAATTTATCATTTGCTGCGCGTAAAATGATGCTTAAATAGTTAATTTTGGACGGCATAGTATACAAAACATGAGAGATTCCATCCCCAGTCTGGCCATTGTCATTCCCTGCTATAATGAACAGGAAGTATTGCCGGAAACCAGTTCGCGGCTGATTGCCCTGATGCACGCTTTTGTCGGTGAAAACATGGTACAGCCGGACTCTTATATCCTGCTGGTAGATGATGGCAGTAAAGACAATACCTGGTCTCAGATAGAGGCGCTGGCCTTAAAATACCCTGAGTTCAGGGGATTAAAATTGTCACGCAACTTCGGGCATCAGCATGCTTTGCTGGCCGGTCTGCACCAGGCTAATGATGTTACCATTACGGTATCTGTAGATGCCGACCTGCAGGATGACCTGGAGGCGATCCGGGAAATGATCCTCAAATATCAACAAGGAGCGGAAATAGTATATGGTGTGCGGGACGACCGGGGCAGCGACTCAGTATTCAAGCGCAATTCGGCCTTGTTATTTTACAAATTACTTTCCCGGATGGGTATAGAGTCGGTATATAATCATGCTGACTTCAGGCTCATGAGCCAGGTGGCTCTGGATGCCTTCCGGCAGTTTGGCGAAAGTAATATTTACCTCAGGGGCATGATCCCTATGCTGGGCTTCAGCTCTGATACGGTTTATTATAAAAGGGCCGAAAGGTTTGCCGGGACCAGTAAATATAATTTAAGAAAAATGTTTTCGCTTGCCTGGAACGGGGTGAGCAGCCTCAGCATCCAGCCGCTCCGCTTTGTGACTTTCTGCGGCTTTACCATTTTTAGCATCAGCATTTTACTGAGCCTGTATGCACTTTATTCTTACCTCTTTTTAGAAACGACCATGGGCTGGACCTCTACGGTATTGCCTATTTATTTCTTAGGAGGCATACAGCTCCTGTGCATTGGTTTGCTGGGAGAGTATGTGGCCAAGATCTATAAAGAAGTGAAGCAGCGGCCTAAGTATATCATAGAGAAGATGCTGCGCTAATTTAATTCCGGCTCAACTGAATTTCATAAAAAAAGGCTGTCTTCTATGTTTGCATGGAGCAAATGCAGGAGACAGCCTCTTTCTTTTATTTGATCAGTCCGATCTCTCTTAAACGCTGGGTCAGGAATTCACCGGCTGTGATGTCTTCATATAATTTAGGGTGCTCCGCATCAATACAATTATCCAGGCAGCTGAGGTCCATCTCGCTGATCGGGTGCATAAAGAAGGGAATGGAAAACCTGGGACTGCCCCATAACTCTCTAGGTGGATTAACGACCTGGTGAATGGTGGATTTCAGTTTATTATTGGTATGGCGGCTCAGCATATCACCTACATTGATCACCAGTTCGTCTTCTTCGGCAATGGCATCGATCCATTCGCCTTCATGGTTTTGCACCTGCAATCCTTTGCCTTGTGCGCCCATAAGCAGGGTGATGAGGTTGATGTCTCCATGTGCGCCTGCACGTACGGCACCTTTAGGTTCTTCCAGGATCGGCGGGTAGTGAATGGCCCTCAGGATTGAGTTTCCTTTCATGACTTTATGATCGAAGTAATTTTCATCCAGGCCCAGGAACAGGGCCAGTGCTCTCAATACATAGATACCTGTTTTTTCCAGCTGCTGGTAAGTTTCTTTTCCGGCTTCATCAAACTCCGGTATTTCCTGCACGGCTACATTATCGGGATAGCCGAATTGTTCTTTATCTGCGGCATCCAGGTATTGCCCGAAATGCCAGAACTCTTTCAGGTCGCCTTCTTTCTTGCCTTTGGCATGTTCTTTCCCGAAGGAAGTAAAGCCTCTCTGCCCTCCTATCCCGGGTACTTCATACTGCTCTTTCACGTCTGTAGGTAAAGCAAAAAATGCTTTTACGGAGGTATACAGTTTATTGACCAATTCGGGGGAAAGGAAGTGTCCTTTTAGGGCTACGAAGCCGATCTCTTCATAGGCCTTGCCTATTTCATGTACAAATTTTTGTTTCCTGGCCGGATCTTCGGATAAGAAATCGCCCAGGTCTACGGATGGTATTCTTTTTATGGACATAAATATGTTTTTTGATTGCTTAGTGTTTTACGATTTCTTTGACAATACCTCCCTGCGGCTCGCGTACGGTCTGGGTAAAGATAAAAGCCTTGGGATCTATCTCATGAACGATGTTTTTAAGTTTACGCACTTCCAGGCGGGTCACTATAGTAAATATGATATCTACCTCATTGCTCACTTCAAAAGTCTCTTTCATAAACCCACGCTCTCCTTTGTAAACGGTAATACCCCGGTTCAGCACCATTACAAGGGCTTTTTTGATGGCATCACTGTTCCCGGAAACGATGGTCACTCCGGTATATGCTTCTATACCTTCGATCACGTATTTTGTGGTCTGTCCGGCGATGATGTAGGTCAGTATGGCATAGAGTGCTGTTTCAATTTTCATAAATGCAGCAGCGATCACAAAGATGATCATGTTCATCCCGAGAATGATCTCGGTGATGCTGAAACTGCTTTTCTTAAAGGTCAGGAGGGCCACGACTTCCATCCCATCAAAGGTTCCGCCTCCGCGCATGGAAAGCCCGATACCAATCCCCAGGAAGAAGCCTCCGAACATGGCCACGAGCAATTTATCATGGGTCAGCTCGGGGAAGGGGATGAAGTACATGGTGAGGGCAATCAATATAACGGTAAGGCTGCTGCGGATGGCGAAGTGCCGGCCTACTTTAAAGTAGGACAATATAATAAAAGGAATATTGAGCAGGATGAGTAAGAGTCCCAGGTTCCAGCCCTTCACTTCAAACAGTAAGAGGGAAAGACCGGTAACGCCGCCATCCAGGAAGTGATTGGGCACCAGGAAGCTTTTAAGGGCAAAACTGGCCGACAATACGCCTAAAATAAGGTAAATGACATCTGATGCGGTAAACAGAGGGCCGTGATGTTTGGCTGAAGACATAATGCGTTTTATTGTGCTAATTTAGTTTTAATGATATCCAGGTTCTCCTGTTTTTTTGCATTACGGTTGCTGATCGCCGTCCGGGTATGGTAAACATGACTTTCCAGGAAGCGCTCCTGCAACAGGTTCCAATCCCTTTCGTTGGTAATGATGCCGAACATGGCCAGTTCATCATACAGCTTATCGCCTATGGTAAAGAAGTCGTCTCTGCCCAGATAGTCCAGGTCTGCATCTGCGAGTATCTGCTCCAGGTGATTCTGTGGTGCCTGCGGAATTTTTGTGGCCATGATCATTCCTTTGATCTGGTCGATCTGAGCCTGGTCATATCCAAACTGGGGCAGGTATTCTGCTGCCACTTCACAGGATTTTTGTTCATGGTCTTTGGCCCCGAAGAGGAAGCCACTGTCATGAAAAAGTGCTGCGGTCTTAAGCAAGACCAGGTCTTCGCCGGAAATGCCTTCGCCGGTGGCTATTTGTTCTGTCGCATCGATCACGTCCAGTACGTGTGATACGCTATGATAGGAAAGGTGCTTGGGTAGTTCTTCCCGCAACTTTTGTAAGATAACTTTGTTGATAGCCTGGTAATCCATAGTCCAAAATAAATTAAAATTTAGGAATCTTGCCGCGTATTTGCCGCTTACTTTTTATTTTCTACAAAATACATGTCCATTTCGCCTTTTCCTTTGGCCTGCAATTTGCCCCTATAGGTACAGTTGAATGTTTGTTCTATTAAGTGATACGTATTTTCAGAAATATTTATTTTGCCGGGAGCAGAGCTCTGCTCCATACGCGCAGCTGTATTTACGGTATCGCCCCAGATGTCGAAGGCAAATTTTTTAACGCCTACTATGCCCGCAATGAGGGAACCGGAATGAATCCCGATCCTGATATTGAGGCCATAGGGCACTTGCTTTTTGCGCTCTGCTACAAAAGCAAGGATGTCTAAAGCAGCAGCAGCAGCATTTAAGGCATGATCTGTATTTTTTACGGGCAAGCCGCTTACGGCCAGGTAAGCATCGCCGATTGTTTTTATTTTTTCCAGTCCATGCTTTTCCATGATCTGGTCAAAGGCTGTAAAATTAGCATTCAGCTCTTCCAGTAATTCTTCTACGCCCAATTTCTGGGCAATGGCCGTAAAGTTGACAAAGTCGGTAAACAGCACTGATACTTCATCATAGTATTGTGCTTTGGATGCGCCCTTTTCTTTCAGTTCTTCTGCCACCTCCTGGGGTAAGATGTTCAGCAGGAGATTGTCTGATTTCTGCTTTTCAGACTGCAATTCCCTGGTCCGCTCTGATACCTGCAATTCCAGTTGCTCGTTTTGCTGTTCCAGTATCTGCTGCTTTTCCACAGATAGCCGTTCTACTTCATCCAATTGTTTTTTCAGCCGGTTGCTGGTATTGGAAAACTGCCAGGCCAGGTAGGCGGATATGGAGATAGGAAAGCTGACCAGTAAAGCTATAAACAGGGTATCCAGGGAGGCAACGACCCATCCGCTCGTCCTGCTGGTATCTATCTCTCCCCCGTTAACGACCAGCCCCACTATTAACAGGGCAATCATACAAAAGAAAAGCATGATCCCGCCACCTACGATAAATGCCGCACGTTCTCTCCGGAACATGGCACGGATAATGACGAAAAAGCCTTCTACGACAACAAACAAAATGTATATTATTAAAATAAAGGCCCCGATACGGGCATCTAACAGGTATACAATGGGTAATAGTAAAGCAATAATCAACAGGATATAAAAACGGGTCTTTCTTTTCCCGAAAAGATCATTTACAAAACCTGTAATGGACAGCCCGAAGAGTAAAAACCCATAGAACAGCCAACCCAGGGCCTGGCTGGACTCTAAAAAATTGTTGTTACTGCTTAATGTAAAAGCGGTGTATGCCAGGAAGGCAATGGATAAGTTGTACAGACCAAAGAACAGGTTGTACAAGGCTTTCCAATAGAACACAAAAAGCAGGAGGTGAATAAAGCTCAGGGCCACAAAAACGCCAACAATAAGCATTAATATGCTTACGGTGTCTTCACGGTCCGGTAAATAGTGGCTGTAATAGTTATTGGCTTCATAGATCCCTAAAGAGATCCCTGCTTTGGCCTTCTCTCCAGGCGGGAACAGGGTATTATCGTAGCGCACCGCCAGTGTGTGCCAGCCGGCATCCTTCAAGGTAAATATATAGGGATGATCAAAACCGGTTTGATATTCTGTCTTATGTTTAGTGCCTACGGTACCTAAAGTACATAAAAGTGTGCCATCCAGGTAAATTTCAGATGCTCCGCCTTGTTTAATGATGATACTTAAGGGGGTCTGCAATAAGGAGGAATCTACCTGAAACCGGTAGCGTAGCCAGGCAATACCCCTGTAGGATGTAGCGCTATCTGTTGTCTTCAGGTAGCGGCTGTTGACGATCGCCCAGGTACTATCCGGCCAGTCGGCCTTTTTATAACCAGGATCATCGCCTGCCTTAAATTTCCAGCTTTCTGTAAAATAATAGCCATTGCTGAAGCTATCTGCCGTAAGTACCGCCTGTGGTCCCTGTTGCGCATAGCTCCATTGATCTGCCAGCAAAAGCAGGAATAAGCATTTAAGAATAATAAAATATCTAATCATAAGCCGGAATCAGTATCAATGCTGCTCAATAAAACAATGGCACAATAAAAGTACAAAAAATGTAATAAGACCGGATCGTACCGCCCTTTTCGGTTATTTTTTATTTTCCACAAAATACATATCCATTTCGCCTTTTCCTTTGGCCTGCAATTTGCCCCTATAGGTACAGTTGAATGTTTCTTCTATTAAGTGATAAGTGCTTTCAGAAATATTGACTTTACCTGGAGCAGAGCTTTGCTCCATACGCGCAGCTGTATTGACGGTATCGCCCCAGATGTCAAAGGCAAACTTCTTAACGCCTACTATGCCTGCAATAAGGGAACCGGAATGAATCCCGATCCTGATATCGAGGCCATAGGGCACTTGCTTTTTACGCTCTGCTACGAAAGCAAGGATGTCTAAAGCAGCGGCAGCAGCGTTTAAGGCATGATCTGTATTTTTTACGGGCAAGCCGCTTACGGCCAGGTAGGCATCGCCAATGGTTTTTATTTTTTCCAGTCCATGCTTTTCCATGATCTGGTCAAAGGCCGTAAAATTGGTATTCAGCTCTGCCAGCAGCTCTTCTACGCCCAACTGCTGAGCTATAGCGGTGAAGTTGACAAAGTCGGTAAACAGCACTGATACTTCATCATAGTATTGTGCTTTGGATGCGCCTTTTTCTTTCAGCTCTTCGGCCACCTCCTGCGGTAAAATGTTCAGCAGCAGGTCATCTGATTTCTGTTTTTCCATCTTCAACTCTTTTGTCCGTTCCGATACCTGTAGTTCCAGCTGCTCGTTCTGATGTTCCAGGATCTGTTGTTTTTCCAGCGATAAAGCCGCTACATTGTTCAGCTCTTTACTCAGTGCCTTGCTCGTGGTAGAAAAGCGCCAGGCCAGGTAAGCGGATATGGATAAAGGAATGCCTAATATGGCCGAAAGTGTGAGGTAGGACAAGGTTGTGTCAAAATTGATCGTACCTCTGGCTATGGAAATACCTAATAAGCTAAAGGCAAACAGGAGGAAGTAAAGCACCCCGCTGCCGAGGATCAGGGAGCCGGGCACTTTCCGGAACATAGCCACCACGATCATTACAATGGTATAGACCAGGGAACCGGCAAGCAGGATCCAGATAAATATGACTGACAGGTCGAAGAAACTGTAGGCATCCAGGCCGGCCAGTATTAAGGATAAGCCACAAAGTATGATGATAACGAGCAGGGTCTTATTGCTTTTACTGAATACATAGGAGATAAAAGCACAAAGGGAAAAGCAGCTGATGATGGGTACAAAATTGACTACGGATATATAGAAACGATCATATCTCATGGTCGCTGCATTGAAATAGGCATAGCTCGACATCAGGCATAGTGTAATGCTGAAGGCGAATATGGCAAAAATAAGGTTGGCCTTTTCTTTTTTATAGAAAAGAAAGAATAAGGAGTGCACAAGGAAAAGGGCAAAGAATAATGCTCCCAGTCCTACCAAGATCATCCCGGAGAACATACTTCCGAATTTAGACTGATGAAAGTGGTTCAGGGTATCATCTACCCGGAAACGGAACCATGCCGGAGTACCATCGGCCTGCTCTATACTGCTCTTGAAGCGTATGGCTACCTGGTGGTAAGCGGTATCTGTAAAGTTGAGCAAAACAGGACTTGCTTTGAGGTAATGATACACGCCTGTATGTCCCAGGGCAGGCAGGGTACCAATGGTGGCTTTGAGGCTGCCGTCTACATAGAGTTCCAGAGCGCCTTCTCCATCGAAGAGCATCACAAAAGATCTGCCCTGCATAGCACTGTCGATACGCAGCTTGAAGCGATACCAGATAACGTTTATTGCATATTTGTTGTCTATCTGGAAGCTGCTGTCTGTTTTCCAGTTACTATCATCATAATCTATATCGGCAAAGCGGCTGTTGTCTTCATGATTCACCTTAAACACCTGTTGCAGCATACGGGGCGCAAAGGAGTATCCCATGCTGTCAAAAGCATTCTGGTCAAATTGATTGACCTGCACGGTTAAGGTGTCTCCTTTAAAGTAAGACTGCCCGGTGGCTGTGGCAACTCCCAGCATCAAAACCAGGTACAGCAATATAGTGGAATAACAGCGTTTGCTCATATCGGCCTACTTAGTGAATCGGGAATAAGGCAGGAAAGTTACAATTTACTTTATAGTATACATAAGATATGCAGCTATTTAAATTGCTGCAGGTCGATGATTTAACCTGCAAAAGACAGAATACACTAAATTTCACCTGCTTTTAGCGATCCTACGATAAGGGGCTATTGAGGAAGGATAAACTCTGTCTTTAAGGTAAGCTCTCCTTCTTCCAAAAACAAGGCAAGTTCTCGGCTTCTGTTTTTCTTTACCTGTTCCGGGAATGCCTCCTCTGCGGCATAAGGATTGTTCCGGATGCTGACACTTACCACCTGTCCTTTTTTCAATTTCAATGCCGGTACGTCGCTTTCCATCCTTAGCCTGGCCTTCATACCGAAAGGATCGTCTTTTATTGCTACAGGAAGCGGATCCAGGAAGGTGACTTTTGCCCAGCCACCTGCGGTTTCCGAGAAAAAATATTGTGCCATTATTTTTTTGAAAGTGCCTTTATCTCTTAATGAGGCAATAAAGGGAGTGTCTTTGAGCGCAAACCCGGCATTCTCCAGCCAATAATAAGACTCCTTACCGGCCTGCACAGGCTCAGTAGTATCTGGTTTTCCCTTGAGCAGGTAGTAACCCCGGAGTGTACCTGCCTGCCAGACCGGCTGGTGGCTTTCGAGCCAGGCCCTGAATGTTCTTTGCTTTGTGTGACCTTTATAGTATTGAATGGGTTCAAAGGCGACTTCCTGTATGGTATAGGACCCGATGGTATCCAGGATCTTTGTCTCGCCTACCCTTACCAGGCATACGAGATCTGCCGTGGCATAGTCTGTGAGGTTGTTCGCATAATACCAGTTGCTATCCTGCGCAGGAGCTTGCAGCGCAGCGACCAGGCAGCACAGGAAGAGCAGGCAGCGCTGCTTATACGTCTTCAATGCCATATTTTGCCAGTTTGTTGTACAAAGTGGTGCGATCAATATTTAAGAGTTTGGCCGCTTTGGATTTGTTGTATTTAGTTTCAGCAAGGGTTTTGATAATAAGTTCTTTCTCCGTTTGCTGCTGTACGGCTTTAAGATCGGCAGTAGGCTCCAGTTCCTGCTCCATCAGGGTGAGTTCCATATCTTCGGGCAACTCCAGCCTGGTGATGAGGTCGCCCTGGGCCAGCAGAACGGCACGCTTAATGATATTTTTCAATTCACGGATATTGCCGGGCCAATGGTACTGCATGAAAATTTTACGCACGTCAGTATCTATGCCTCTTACATTCTTTTGCAGTTCCTGGTTAGATTTTTGAATAAAGTAGCGGATAAATTCATCAATATCTTCTCTGCGCTCTCTTAAGGCCGGGATCTTAATTTTGAATTCATTGATCCGGTGATAGAGGTCTTCCCGGAAACTGGCGCTCTGGATGGCTGATTTAAAATCTTCATTGGTCGCGGTCACCAGCCTTACATCTACTTTGATCACCTTATGGCTGCCTACGGGTACTACTTCTCTTTGTTCGATGGCTCGTAAGAGCTTTACCTGTACATCGTAGCTCAGGTTACCTACTTCATCCAGGAATATGGTGCCACCGTTAGCCAGTTCAAAGATGCCTGTTTTGTCGATAATGGCACCTGTAAAGGCCCCTTTAACATGACCAAACAGCTCTGAGGCGGCCAGTTCTGAGGATAAGGCACCGCAGTCTACGGCTATGAAGGGTTTGGAGGCCCGCTTGCTCCTGTCATGCAGGGCACGCGCTATATGTTCTTTACCGGTACCGCTCTCACCGTTGATCAGCACCGACATCTCTGTCTGGGCTACCAGGGCCACATGCTGGTGCAGTACCTGCGCTGCATCTGAAGTTCCCTTCACGAAAGCGTCTTTGGATTCTTTTTTGGTTTCTTCTACTTTTTCAGGCTCTTCCCGGGCCACAAGGGGCTCTGGTGTACCTGCATTTTTGAGCAACATCAACAGCTCTTCCTGGTTAATGGGCTTTGTAATGTACTCGTAGGCCCCTTTCTTGATACACTGAACGGCTACTTTAACATCGTTAAAGCTGGTCATCATGATCACGGGTATCTTTATGTTGTGCTGTACTTTAAAATCGAGGAGATCTAATCCGTTTCCATCGGGCAACCGGTAATCCAGTAACATTGCCTTAAATCCTTTATCCTTGTTAAGCGCTGTCTTTGCCTGTTCCACATTGTGTGTCAGTACCACTTCGTATCCGTGCCGGCTCAGATACCGTTCCAATATCTGGGCAAATGTGATATCATCTTCTGTTATAAGAACTTTATCCATATTGATTAAAGGTACTAAAAAAAACGAAAGCCACCCTTGAGAGGTGGCTTCGTTTTCCCTTTTTTTGTTTGTTTTAGTCGCGATGTATGAAGATGAAAAATCTTATGTCAATGTTTTGCGTTGGGTAAAAATCAGACTATAACCTTTAAGATTATAGCCTGACTTTAAAATTTATAACCTTAACGTGAATAGTATAGTACCATAACTGTGCCAGAATTTAAAAATAAACATAAACAATTGACTATCAATTATTTAATATTTTTTGAGGAAATAAAATCAGTTGAAAAAATGTGGCATAAATCAACAAAGTGTAGAAACTGTAGAAAAAACCACACACTTTTAAGTACACTGAAATAAAGGTGCAGGAGTAAAAACGATGAGGCCAGCCCTTGAAAAAAGGCCGGCCTTCCGATTTTGAGTTTAATCTACTATGTTGAAAAACTTATAATAAATTAATGACTAATTAATCTTGATTTATTTAGCAACTTGTTTGCCATCTGCACCGAAATGCAATACTTCTGTTTTATCAGCTCTTTTACCGGTAACTTCATACATTACCTGTGTGCCACTTTGGATAATTGTTGCAGATTCTGCTTTAAAATCTTTAAAGCCATCTGAAGCTAATGTTGCTTTAACAGCTTCCGGAAGTTCGTCTAAAGTGATTGCTTTTTTAGCATCCTGAACTCTTTCCTGAGCAACTGTTGTTACGTTTGCATTAACTGCTGTAGACATTCCCAAAACTAATGCTGAACTTAGCATTACTACAAATAATTTTTTCATAATTATTTCCTTTTTTTTGATTTAAAACATTGTATAACAAGGATATGTATTACCAAGACCATGCCAGAAGGCCTGAAATATGTTATGCACTGAAAATCAGGGAATAAGAAATAAGTTTTGCCTGCCATTCACATAAGTTTATGTTGAAAACATCAACAGATAGTTGCGAAACGGGTACAGGAATTAAGCTTTCAGTATTTGCTCGATCTCATCTATAAGGTTGATAATCGCTTGTTTATCATACATTCCTTTGCGCAATTGCAATTCCTGTATGCGCGCCTGCCGGCCTGTTGCATTATAGCCCAGTTGAGAGAGGCGGGAGGCCAGTTTATGGAAAACCTCAGATAATTGCAAAGTATCTTCTGTATGATTGTAGGCCTGGAGCTGGTCCAGGTCTGAGCGGGTCTCTTTGCGGAACAGGGCCAGGATATGATCGCCTTCAACAAGGGGCTTTGCTTCCTGCTGAAGCACCTGCTCTTGCAGATCAATCCCTATGGTACGTAGCAATTCTTCCACTACAAATGGCTTTCTCACCAAAGCTTCAAAGCCGGCAGCAAATATATCGCTGACCTCTTCGGGCAAGACCTGCGCGGTGAGGGCCACAAACTGCACTTCCTGCTCGTCCTGCACTTTAGCTTTCATTATTTTCACCAGTTCCATGCCGGAGTATTCCGGCATACGGATATCCATGATCACATGACTGAGCTCTGGCGGTATTTCTTCTGCCAGCAATTCTTTTGCGCTGTAAAAGATTTTATACCTGACCTGCTGTTTTTTCAGCACCTCGGCACAAAGCTCCAGGATAAAACTGTCGTCATCTATCACCCACACTAATGTGGGCGGGGCTTTCACCCGTCTCTGCTGCAGATCTTCCAAAGCCGCAGGGTTTGTGTCCTTTAAGGCATAAGGTATCGTGACGGAAAATGTAGCGCCTTTATGGGGCTCGGAGGCCACTTCTATGCTTCCGCCCTGCAGCTCTACCAGTGCTTTTACGATGGTAAGGCCCAGGCCGCTCCCCTGGCTCAGTTGTTCTGAGGGGGCTTGTTCAAATTCATTGAATATGCGGCGCTGGTCATCGGGCAATATCCCGATACCGGTATCTTTTATTTCGAAGGTATAGTGTACCTGGTCTTCCTGGTAAACCTGGCTGATCTTGAGTCCTACACTGCCTTGATTGGTAAATTTAACGGCATTGTTCAGCAGGTTAAGCAAGATCTGCTTTAAACGGAAGGGATCTCCATAGATTATTTGCTGAGGGTCCAGTGCTGCCAGTGTTTTCTCGAATACCAGGTTTTTTCTTTGTGCCTGGATGGCAATAATATCGACGACTTGCTCTACAACGGACAATAGGTTGAATGGCTTGGAGGTAATGACAAATTTGTCGGAATTGATGCGGTTGAAATCAAGGATCTCGTTGACGATATGCAAGAGGTGTAGCGAGGACTGGTGCACCACTCCCAGGAACTGCCTCTGGTTCTGTGCATCTTCTTCGCGCTGCACCAGTTCGGTATAGCCGATAATAGATTGCAGGGGGGTGCGTATCTCATGGCTCATGTTGGACAGGAACTTTTGCTTGATCCGGCCGGCCTCATCGGCTTCCTCTTTAGCCAGGATCAAAGCTTTACGGTAGCGGTTGCTCCTGGCAATATCATTAAAGATAAGGGCTGCCAGCACAATGCTCAATATAACAAAGGAGATGAGCAACACCCTGTTGGTCTGTAATCCGGAATTGATAATGTCTGCGGCCTCTTTATTGTTAGCATAGTTGTCTATCCTGGAAGCGCTTTCGATCTCGTTCAGGGTAAGTAAAAACTGGTTGATCAATAAAGAACCTGCGGTATCCAGCTGGATGCGCTTGGCATTTAATTGTTTCAGTTTTTGATTACGGGTGGATTCTATTGCGCTGATGGAGGCACTGAAGCGGGTAATGGCCTTATTGTCTTTCTGCAGCAGCTGTGTATCTACGGCTATTAATTTCTCTTCCTGGGTCTGCTGGGTGACAGTGGGTTCCACTTTCACGGATTCTTTTTTGCGTCCCCATAATTTATCCCAGAAGTTTCTTTTCTGGGGCTCGAGGGTATCTTCACGCATTACGGTAGTGGTGGTCACGGACTTTACTTCTTTCAGCAATTTTGAAGATTCCGGCTGGCTGATGGCGCTTTCTTTATTGATGAAGCGGGTGAGCCGTTTCACCTGGTTGCCTAAGGTATCATTTCCTTTAAAGTCATCGTTCAGTTTAGCATATTGCTCAAAAAGCATTATTTTCTTGGTCAGCAATTCTTTCATGAGCACAATGCGTGCAGCCTGATCGGGATTTACACTTACGAGGGTATTTAAACTATCCAGGTCTGTCCCTATCTTTTCGGCATGATTAAAGAAGGAGTCCAGCTCCTGGCTGTTCAACCGGACGCTTAAGGTCCTTTGCATGATGTCCAGCTTGATCACATCTTTAAAAATGGTATTGACCAGGGCCAGTGGCGGATAGGGATCGGATAATTTACGTACGGGTTCTGAGATCTTTTTAAAGTTATATTCCGTTAAACGCCAAAATAAGAGAACGACTATGAGCGCTACGCCCAGAGTCAGGGTAATTTTCAGCAACAGAGAACTTCTATACTTCATGTAAGATAAAGGTAAGGCAATTTAATTATTTTGAAACGGCTGCAAAAGACGGGGTCTAAAAAGTACTATTTCGACTGTAGTATAGCGGCATGGAGCAATCTAAACGTCAAGTATTTATACTTGTGAGATTGCTCGACTTCATTATATTTCGCTAGAAATGACGCGCTTTTTAGACACTCTCCGGTATTTCTGAAGATTTCTTCAATGGCTTTACAGCATGAATTCATGCCCATTGAATGGATATGCACTTCTTCATCTCAAAGGAACCACGATCTGGATCGCATAACCATCCGGATGATGGCTTTCTATGCTAAATTCGCCGTTTACCAGGCGCACTCTTTCTTTCATATTATTCAGGCCAATACCCGGAGCAGAGCTTGCCCCGGTTTGCCATCCTGCACCATTATCGCTGTATTGGATAGTCAGCTTATTACCGGCTTCTGTAAAGGAGATATCTACCTGGTCGAATGTGGCATGTTTAATGGAATTGGTGATACATTCCTGCAAGACTGCCTTGAGCTGGGAATATTGGTAATGGCTGATGAAGCGGTTTTCTTTCAATTGCTCTTTGATCTCGTAATTGAATACATTCAGCGCTTTCAATTTTTTCAAAGTGGTTTCTGTTTCTTTGACGAGGCTGCCTATAGAGTGCAGTTCATCAGACTTGAGGTCATGGGAAAGGCTCCTGATCACGAACATCATATTTTCTATATGGCTTTCCAACTCGGCCCTCATATGTTCATCCTCTCCTATCACTTTACAGGACTTGGCCAGGGATTTGGCATAGAGCAGTGCCGGCCCCGTTTCATCATGGATATTACGGGCCATATTCAGTTTAAATTCGAGGAATTTTCGTTTTTGTCTTTGCCTGATGTACAGGAAAATACCGATCCCTAAGATAACCAGGAATAAGGCCCCTAAGGATACGCTCCAGATCAGCTGTTCTTTCCGCTTATTTTCTACAGCGGCTTCGTTCAGCATTAATTGCTGCTCTTCTGCTTTGGCCTGGGCATACATCATTTCATTAATATCTTTCACCAGTTGGGTATGGGTAGAGTCCAGGTATTGTACCGCATTGCCCAGTGTATCGGCGCTTTCCTTATATTTCCCGAGGTTAAACAGGTATTTGGCTTTAAACTGCCCTACTGCAAATTTATTGTAGGCGGAGCCATCATCTTTCCTCATTTTCTCCAATGCGGCAAGGTAGATAGCAGCGCTATCATTCACTTTTTGTTTCAGGAAATAGGCGACTTTCCGGTCGACTATATTAAAGTAAATATAGTCTTTCAGGTAATCCGGTACCTGCTCATCCAACAGCATGGCTTCCATCATCCTGAATACCGCTTCCTGCAGCTTATTATCTGCCAGTTCTTTTGCTTTGTAATTCAAGGCTAAGGTCTTGTTGAGCCGTATAAAAGAAGAGGCTTCAAGGTCGGATGGATATAGCTTCCGGACAATATTTCCGGCCATATCGAGGTATTGCTCCACCTCGTGGCCCAGCAGGGTATCTTTAAGGGTATAGGCGGCTTTAGCGGCATGGCTCAGCAAGGTAGAGAGCTGGGCCAGGTCTGCGGCTTTTGTGCTATCTTTTACGGCACGATTCAATAATTCGGCTATTTCATGTTTTGCCCCCAGGAATAATTCCCGCGTTTTATGAAAAGAGTTCTGGTCATTGTAATAACCCATTTCAATGGTGAGTGCCGTGACGGAATGTTTATCGGTCAGCTCCTGCTCCAGCTTGCCTATTTTCTCTGCATAGTAAAGCATTTCCCCGTTTCGCCCGGCCATCTGTGCCTGGTTGCTGAAGATCGCATAATAGGTCCTTTTCTGGTCTTCAAATGCCGGGTCGCTCCAGATCACTTTTTTATAGCGGTCCAGCAGGCCTAATAATTCTTTCTGTTTAAAATGGACTCCCATGGCATTCAGGGCGCGCATAGCCGCATGAACGGTATCCAGGTATTTACGCCCGGACAATTTACCTTTTTCAAATGCCTGGTCGATTTTAAGGAGGGCGATCTTTGCGGAATCTTTACTGTCAATAGCGTAGCTATATGGAGGAACTGCTGCACACAACAGGAGCACAAAAATGACTTTGTAAATTTTGTTCATGGTTGTTCATCTTTTGGGTTTCTGACCTGTGCCAGGGGGCCCTGCAGCACAGATAAATTACTTATGTGTTTAATGACAAAACCCAATATAGCCACTACAATCCGTCCGGGAATGAAACAATGTGTCCATCCCCTAAAGGGCTTTTATTGAAGGTATAAGATAGATAATAGGTTTGAATCACAAACATACATACAAGCATTTATATCCGCAAGTGCTTATAAAAATTTAATCTTATCCCGAAGATATTCATTGTAGGAACAATGATTTTCGATGTACAGATCCCGGCAAAACAATGCAAAGGCTAGCTAAGACTTAGGGTCATCAATAAAGCTTCCTCTATATACAAAGGAAGCTTTATCCTGAAGCAATAATACCCTTAAAAACGGGTTGACTCATTTATTCTTTAATCACTTTAAATGTACTGATAGCGGCTTCTTCATTTATTATTTGCAGATAATAAACCCCTGCAGGTATGGAAGCCATATCGATCTGCGCAACTGGTGTCGTCGCCTTTCCTTCTCGAACTGTTGCGCCATTGATGTTGATCAGCTTTATGGTACTATTACCGCTCAATCCATTGATGGAGATGGTGGAAAGAACGGGGTTAGGATAAATGCTGATCGAAGTATTTCCGGTGCCAAAACTGAGGGTCTGTACTTTACTGTATTCCTGATGGCCATCCCGGTCCAGCTGGCTCAGCCGATAGAAATTTATGCCCTCCAGCGGTGTGTCATCTTTAAAACTATAAGGCAATTCTGAAGTGCTGTTGCCACCGGTTGCCCGGGAACTAATAAAGCCGATAGCATTCCATTTTTTACCGTCAGAACTTCGTTGCAGCTCAAAGCCTTTAAGGTCGCGCTCATTAAGACTAACCCAGTTAAGCTGTGCAGCAGCCCCTTCTTTTTCTGCAGTAAAATATTTAAGAGTCACCGGTAATGGGTTTATACTAAGCGCTGGATCAAAACCATCAAACAGGTAATATACGCCCTCTGCATTGCTTAGGGAGCTGGCCCCGGGCCTGAATTGCCCAAAGGTCATATATTCTTCTCCTCCTGCTGCGGTGTACTGCAGGGTTACCTTTACCCAGGTATTACGTGAAGCGGCACCGTACACATCTGTATTACTTGCCGGTACCATCACTCTGCCACTACCGAAGGTATTGACGATGGAGCCATAGTTAGAAGATCCGGTTTCTGTATTGGCATTTGCAGGGGCTGTGGAAGAAAAGACTACGCCTATAAAGCCCTGTTCTGCGGCCGGAAGATCTACATAGCTGAGTATCGGCATCATACCGGCCGGGGAAGCGCCGTATATGTGCGCGGTGTAAAAGGAGAAGGTATAGGTAAGGCCTGCTACCAGTGGAGTAGAAAGATGATTGGTCAGGTATTCTTTGTAATTCACTACAGGATTATTCCGTAATTCCATATAGCCTCCCACAAAGCCGGAACCGCTGTAAGCACTTATATGGCTGGCGATACTAAAGCCACAGCTGTTAAAGTAGTCAGATGTACCTGCTGTAGGCCGTATCCAGTCTGTAGCCCTCAAGGCATAACTCAGATTGGTCTGCTGCGTGGGGCAGGAAGAATAGGTCTCAAAATCCGGGTTGGAAATATTCTGAGCTATTGCTGTGGCACTTACTAAAGTGGCGAGTAGTGTAATGATTGTTTTCATGATTATGTTTATACTTGCTTTATTATAAATGTAGGCTGCATTACAGGAAATATTAATATTTACAGTAATACCTGATATAGCTTAGCGTATAAGTTGAATGCCTTCCTGGTTGGTGCTCCAGTTTAGAATGTAGGGATAATATAAAAAACCTCCCGTGCGATCTGTCCTGTAAACAGGAAGATGCCGGGAGGCCTAAGTAAGAACAAAACCTTACAATTGTTCTTTCAAAATGTGATGATTGATTGGTAACATCAATCGATAGCTATTAATCTTTCATTACTTTAAAGGTATTTATGATTCCCTGCTCGTTTACCAGATGGATGAAATACAATCCTGAAGCAAGACCTGCCATATTGATCTCTTGTCTTTGTGTTCCGGCAGGTACTTTAAGCGTTTTCAGGACCTGTCCGGTGCTGTTCACCACTTTGATGCTGCAGGCTGTATACAGGCCATCAACAGTGAGGCGGCTGCTTACCGGGTTTGGGTACACCTTAATACCTTTTGCCAGATCAAAGACTACCATGCTCACCTGGCTGTAATTATCCTTACCGTCTAAGCCGACCTGCTTGAGGCGATAGAAGTTTTTACCTTCCAAGGGGGCCTTATCGGTAAAGGCATAATCGATCCTTGTATTGCTGTTACCACCTGTAGCACGGCTGGCAACGAAGCCTATATGGTTCCAGTGTTTACCATCTGCGCTACGCTCGATCTCAAAGCCTTTGTTTTGCTGTTCTTTTGCGGTACCCCAGCTCAGGAAGGCCTCGCTGCCCTTAGCTTCGGCGGCAAAGTACAGGAGAGTAACCGGCAATACGGTAGATATGGTAGAGGTAGAAGAAACATATACAAAGCTGCTGAATGAATTGATATTATGGAACTCTACATAGTGCACACCATTTTCTATTCCGGATGCTGCCGGGGTAAGGGCCACGGCTTTACCCGGGTTAAATATCCCGTCGTTGAAAATGTCGGTTAACACGCTATCAGCATTACCTTCATATTTAAACCAACTGTTGGTCATGCTGCCCGGTACAACGCTTGCATTCATTTCATCTACGCTATAGTATACTCTTACTTTACCGGTAGATAATGCGCCCACATTGTTATTGGTCACTGTAGTGATACGGGACATCAATTTAGTGTTCCTTGTACCATCATTATACTCAATACCTTCAGGAGTGATGGTCAATGCCAGATTGTTCAACTCTGTAGTGGTAAAGTCTGCCGCTGCAAAAAGTTTCTGAGTGGCATCACCGGTTTTATGGAAATACCTCCAGGCTCCTACATTACAGCTATTATCATAAGTAGTTGTAGATTCTTCTACCGCCGGCAGATAAACGATACCATTATTCAGCGGTGTTAATTTGGCAAATGTGAAATAGCTCATGCCATTAGCAAATGTGTGCAATGCTTCATAATCGGTACCATTTACGGTAACGGGCACCACTGTAAGATTAGTGGTGAACGCAGCGTCATCGGCAAACATAATTGCATAGGCACCACAGGCATCACCTACAGGTAATGTGGTAGTACCTACAGAGGCTACCGGGAAGCGGATCAGCATATCCGACAGTACGCCTGTATTCTGTACTTTCCAGATACGGTTCATGCGACGTGCATTGTTGGTACCGCCTTCATAGTTAAATGCAGTGTATGTCGATGCAGTATTCGTCATTGCAACCGTATTGCCATTATCTCCCCACATCAGGAATTGCCCGTCATTCAGGCTATTTGTATTTTCCTGGTTAGAGGCTGCGATATCGCCCAGTCCCATGATCACCTGGTTATTGGCATTGGTATGCTGGCTGCGGCTCTGCTTTTGATGCAGGGCTGATCTGAAATCATTACCTACACCGGCCACATTATTATAGAAGCCTGCATTGGTGCTTGCATTCCAGAACACAACATCCTGGGAACTGGTGTAATTATTGGTATTATTTAAGGTGATACCGTATTTGATCGCCAGGTAAGCATCTACCTTATTACGTTCTGTAGCCGTGATCGCACCATTTCCATAGATGATCACTTCCCCGATATTTCCTGTAAATCCGCCATCATCGCCACTACTTCCTGTGCCGCTATTTGCCCCGAAAATATGTCCCCCGGTTATGGCACCTCTGGCAGAATGTGTACTGGCCGTTCCTACAACAGACCCATTCACGCCTTTGCTCATATCCAGGTTTGTAAATTTATGGTACATAATGCTTGGCGCAGTAGTCAGGAAATTCACATTACCGGGATTAGTAACGACTAATGATCCTCCTGTATTATCCCTCCTGGCAATATTCCCGTTTGCGTATAAACCTGGCTGATCCCAGTTATTCCCGTTCAATGTAGTATTATTCATACCAATATTAAAATAACGGGTTCCGGACATGCCTTCTTTGGTCATGGTGAACAGGTCAAAGCTTAAAGAAGAGACTGTAGGCACTTCAATATTACCAATTTTCTGATCTGCAGCTGTAAAGTTGACACCAGGATTGTAGTTGAAATAGGTGGCATCTCCTTTCTTAAACTTAGGCAGATCCACATCGCCTATCCTGGTTGAGATCACACCTGCATTAAAGTCTGCCCAGCTGGTCACATCTGTACCATCGCCATCAGATTCCGCATCTGCATCGGCACGGTACCATTGACTCAGGTTATTGGTGACACCACCCGGCCCTTGTACAAAGGCGGCAAAGGTAAAGTAGCTGCCATTACTCAAAGTCACATCTGCATAAGCATATTCTTTACCGGCAACCATTATTGTGTTGTTCATATCTGTAACCACATCGCTGAGGTCGATTACGGCATCGCTACTTTGTACCAGTTTCAGGTTAGCATAACCTTTAGCCCAGGCTACACGTACTGTGCCTACAGCAGCGGTATTCTGTACTTTCCAGATGGCAGCAAAACGATTGTAAGACAGACCGCTGATGTTACCAAAAGCCACAGAAGGTGCTTTAGCCAGTCCATTATCGCCCCATACCAGGAACTGCTGATTGGCCAGCATATTGGGATTGGTCGCATTATCATTGTTTAATCCTGAGGTACTGATCAATACTTCTTTGGCAGAGTTGATGCTCCAGGATTGTTTCTGGTTGAGTGAACCATTATCATCACGGGCAATACCTGCGATATTGTTGTTATAGCCTGTATTGGTCGTAAGATCCCAGAAGGTGGTCGTACCATTAGAAGCAATATAGTTATGTTGTAAAGTGAGGCCATATTTAATGGCAACATAGGAACGCACTCTTTGTTTTTCTGCTTCAGAAAGGTCGCGTTCATAGGCGATTGCCTCTCCGATCAAGCCATTCATGACTTCAGCCTGTGAACCCAGTACACTACCATTAGCCTGTAACGAGTTGCCGGCAATTCTTGTTTGCGCAGTAGTAGCCAGGCTACCGTTCAGGCCACTTTTAATACCGGAAACATTGATGGTATAGGACAGGTCACTTAAGAGCAGTTTATTATCCGGGAACAAGCCTGGGAAAGCTGATGTGGTGGAGCTGTATAATACGATATCATTATTCAACTTGGTCACAGCCGGATCATTGGCCTGTGTCAGGCCTGCCCCTGTTGTAGTACCGCCAAATCCCCAGATATCACGGTATCCGCTGGTGCCGCCGATACGGGTCATTGTAGCTGTAAAAAAAGTACCGCTCAGCCCGTTTGCGGTGAATGGTTTGCCACTTGGCACGACCATAAAGCGTCCGTCTGCTGAAGCACTGCCTCCGAAATCTACAATAGGATTGAAGTTGTATTGTTTTGTCGCTAAGAAGGGTTGACGAGTGGCATTTGCCTGTGTATAGTTATTCGCATTACCCGAAAGGTCGGCCCACTCTTGTGGTGCAAAACCGGCATCAGCCCTTAACCATACTCTTAAGTTTAATGCTACACCGCCCGGGCCATTCAATTGGGTGGCAAAAGTAAAGAATTGACCATCGGCCAAAGTAACATCTGCGTAATTGTAGGTAACGCCGTTAACGGTAATGGTATTGGAGGTCATTAACTGTGAAGCGGCTACGCTGGCGAAGGTAGGATCAGTACCCTGGATCAGGGTCAGGTTGGTTAAACCTGCAGGCCAGGCCACTCTTACGGTGCCTGTAGTGCCTGTATTCTGTACTTTCCAAACCGAAGCAAAGCGGAAATTAACACCACCTACACCGGTAAGTGCTACTGCCGGTACTTTGCCCAGGCCATTATCTCCACAGATGAGGTATTGCCCGTCATTTAAAGAAGTATTGTTGGCCGAATTGGTATTGCTCAGGCCTGTTGTCGCAATAATTAATTGTTGCCCGGGATTGACACTCTTACTCTGTTTCTGGTTTAATGCAGACGCTTCATCATGTACAATACCCATCACATTATTATGATAGCTGCTGTTTGTAGTTGCATTCCAGACGATATTGCCGGCAGCATTCAGGTAGTTGGTACCTGCCGGTAAAGTAATCCCGTATTTTAAGGCCAGGTAGGCATCTACTCTATTCCTGTCGGTAGCAGAAAGGTTGCCTGCACCATAAATGATTACTTCCCCGATATGACCGATAAATCCATAATCATCACCGCCAGGGGGATTGACCCCGCCATTAGCACCGAAGATATGTCCACCTGTTGCCAGACCTCTTGCCGAAACATTTAATACAGTACCTAAAGCTGCTCCGTTTAAGCCTTTCCGTATCGTAGTATTGGTAAAGGTATGGTACATAATACTAGGAATGGCTGTAGCAAAAGCAATATTACCAGGGTTTGAAATCGCGAGTCCGCCCCCTGTATTGTTTCTTGTTCCCACATTACCGTTATATAGCAATCCGGGCTGATCCCAGTTCGCACCATTCATCGCGGTATTATTCATCCCTATATTGAAGAATCTTGCACTACCGGTCATACCCTCTTTGGTCAGGGTAAAGATATCGAATGAGGTATTTTCCAGGGTTTGGGTGGAAATATTACCCAGCATCTGCTGAATTGCGGTAAAGTTAACGCCCGGGTTGAAGTTGAAATAATTGGTAGCTCCTTCACGGAATACCGGCACAGGAGCTGTTCCTATCTGTTTAGAGATCGTACCTCTTGTGAAGTCGGTCCATGAACTGACATTGGTCCCGTTACCCCCAACTGATACCAGGTTCTGATCGGCGCGGTACCATTGGGTAAGGCCTGCAGTCACACCACCCGGAGCAGGTACTGTAGCGGCGAAGGTGAAATATTGCCCGTTCGCTAAAGTTACATCAGCATAGTTATAGATGATCCCATTGATCGTTATCTCGTTCGCGGTCATCGGGGTCTGCACATCACCGGCCCCTATTACTGCATCTGTACTCTGGATCAGGTTAAGGCTTCTGAAACCCTTAGGCCAGGCTACCCTTACGGTACCTATCCCGCTATTTTGTACTTTCCAGATAGCCGGAAAGAGATGGGATACACCACTGAAAGCGCTTGTTGCTACAGTAGGTACTTTTGCCAGCCCGTTATCACCCCATACCAGGTACTGGTTGTCTGCAATAGTACCACTATTGGTCGCATTGGTATTGGCTAAACCGCCAACACCGATCAGCACCTGCTGCCCGGCGTTGGTGCTCCAGGATTGCTTTTGCAATAAAGCGCCCTGGTCATCACGGGCAATACCGGCAATATTGTTTTGGTAGCCCGTATTCGTAGCAGTGGCCCATACGGTAGTACCTGTTGAACTTTTATAATCTTTAGTACCATTGGCATAAGTGGTACCATATTTAATCGCCAGGTAAGTTTCCACCTGCCCCATCTGGCTGGGGGTAAGCCGGTCTTCAAAAAGTAATACTTCATTCAGCTGCCCGCTGAAGGAGCCATAGTTGTTATCGGCACCTATACGCAGATCCCTTGCGGTAGTGCTCAGGTTTACGTTATTCAGCTGGCTACCGGCGTATTCGGTATGTATACCATTGAAGGAAACGGTGGCCGCTGCATAGGCAGCAGAGCTACCTGCAGCATTTTGCCAGGCCGTGCCCGCTGTAAAAAAAGACTGTGCGGCAAAAGGAGCCGCACTCTGCCCCTGGTATCCGGGACCGCCTGTGAAGAATAATAAATTATAATTGCTGGCATAGACATGCAAACCCGGGTAATCCATGGTAGCATTAAAACCCAGGAAGCCGCTTCGCTTCTGGGTATTCATAAAACCGGCAGCATAAAAAGTACCATTGGCCCGGTCGATCACGTTCACACCCGTACCGGCGGTGAACTGCATCCAGTCATTGCTGCCATCAAAGGAAAGTGTAGGGTTGAAATTGGCCAGGGTAGTAGTATTTGAATATATGGGCCTGCTGCCGGCAGTAGCCTGCAGTAGAGGGAACAGGCCGCCTTGTGCGTTCCATTGCTGTACCGTAGTATTTGTAACAGCCGGTGTAGTGCCGGCATCTGAAAAGAGGGTACCGGGGCCATCAGCCTTGTACCATGCCGCAGGAATAATGCCTCCCGGGTTTTGAGCATTGAGTTGCACCCCCGAGGCCAGCATTGCAAGCAGCATTCCTAAAGGTAATTTTTGCTTCATAAAGTTAAAAATTTAAGTGTAAATGAAAGGCTATGTAAGCGTAGGCTTTACAGAAGGCTTTACCTAAAGTTTTAAAGTGCTGAAGTAGTAGAGGGAGTGCTGCTAAATAACAGGCGCCGATCACTTCCAAGCGATTCAAAATACCGGTAAGCTATCCGTCAAGGTTAGCAGAGTATCATATATATACAAATTAAGCCAGGGCTAATAGGTTAAACAAAAGTTATAGTACTTCCTGAACTGTATCATTGAACAATTTTGGCATTCCAGAGCAGGACAAACAATATCCATATTAAGCATGCCCGGCAGTAGTGTTCAAACAAGGAATAATATAAAGGCAGTAATAGGTTACCGTATAAATTAAAATGGAAAGAAAAGCAGCAACAAAAAATACAGCAGCTATTTTCACAACAGAATAGTGCAGTAAAGAAAAACCCCAACTTTTACCTGGGAACAGATTAAGGCGGGGCTTGACAAGTATGAAACAAAGTTTTGGTTCAACACAGTATCTTTAGCAAACAGGTGATGGGTCTTAGTGCTATCTATGTCAGAACGCTACAGATCAAATAGTTTACTAATACAAAGAGCGTATTTTTTATTTTAGGAAAAAAAAAGTACCGTAAGTCCCGAGCAGGATATTTGAACTTTCACTTGAACCCATCCTGTGCATATCTGCACTCTATATGTAGGATTACATCAGGCAAATCTCTCAATAAAAATACCTTAGCTCATTCTTTATCTTTGAAAGACAATTCAAAGTATAAAAAATCATAATAGAACTTTTTCAACTTACTTATTGAAATTGCGCTATTACGGGAAGGGTATATAAGAGTTAGCCACTAACTTTGTTGTATTATTACATACAACACCCTGAAAAACCATTTATCGCCTGCTTTCCTGTCCTAAAAATCCTACCCAATTGAATGCTTTTACCTCAATTTATTTCCCATCCGGTATCTCAAATCGCACACATTATTTACACGGATGTCACCAGATCTTTTTATTTTACGGCCATACCGGCCAAGACTTCGGCCCCGGTAGCACATACAGGGTACACAAAGCAACAACAGTAGCAGTTTACAGCATAAATGAAGCTTTTATACCTGTCTGAAACAAATCAAAAAAAGTATGGAAAACAAATCAAAACAATATAATAAGGTCTTAGTCATAGATGATCATAAAATGGTAGCCAACGGGATCAAGTTTCTTATTGGTGATTTTTTTAAAGAATTTTATATGGCACATGATGGTGCCAGTGGTATCAGCATTGCCCTGCAGCAGTTTCCCGACCTGATCATCGTGGACTATACGCTACCGGATACTAACGGGGACTTGCTGGTCAAAGAGATAAAATATAAACTACCCGACACCCGCGTGCTGGCTTACTCGTTTTCTTATTCGGCCGACTCTATCGTTAAAATGCTGCAGTCCGGCGTGAACGGTTATGTGATCAAGAAGGAAGATGATGATGAATTTCTGCAGGCTATCCATCACCTGATGCTGGGCCGTGAATATTTCTGTAAAGAGGCGCGCAATCATATCATCAACCGTTTTTCTTCCAATGGGGATGAACTGGCGTTCAAACACCTGATTGCGAATACAAGATTTTCGGGAAAAGAACTGGAACTTATTAAACTGCTTTGCCGGCAGATGACTACCAAGGAAATCGGGAATCACCTGCACCTGTCTGAGCGTACGGTAGAGCAATACCGGAGCAATATCGCCAGGCGTATCGGGGCAAAAAATGTTGCGGGCATTATCAAGTTTGCCCTGCAAAACGGTATTATACAGCTGGATGAATTATAAACATTGTATCGTAGTCCTTACAAGAGCTCCCTGTCAGACGGGAGCTCTTGTAATTTATAACGCCTCATAACTCAGTTCTACAACACCGGATTGAAATACCCGGGTGCCGCTTAATTGTACATTAAGCCTGCCAGACAATTCCAGAAACAATGGCTTCCCGCTGCCCAGTACAACAGGATGTACCGAAATTTTGTAGCAGTCTACCAAGCCCGAATGGATAAAGGATTGAATGAGATTGGCCCCACCATAAAGCCAGATATCTTTACCGCCCTGCCGTTTGATCTCTTTTACTTTAGCGGCTATATCTGTGCTTATAAAAGTAGCTTCGTCGTCTTCCCTGCTTTGATGAGAAAAGACAAATTTGTTTTTTGAATGGATGGTCTGCCACATGATCTGTTCTTCCTCACTAGCATTTTCTTCCGGTTGATAATTGCCCCAGGCATCGTAGCTTACGCGGCCATAAAATATGGTATCAATATTATCCAGGAAGCCTTTAAAGTCCATATCTTGTTCCATGATACACCAGTCAGTTTCCCCGTTTGGGCCTTCTATAAAACCGTCTAAGCTAATGGCAAGATTTAAAATCACCTTTTTCATGCTGAATATATTTTAGCCTAAAATTAAGACGGGCAGGCATTATGTACCTTCATTTTTATTCCACATCAACAGATGAGCGAATAAAAAATACAATTATTTCAATTTACGGATCAATTGTTTATTGAGCGCCTTCTCGTACTGTTTACTTAAAGACTTTAAAACTTCCCATTTTTGAATAGGCTTTTTTTGATCAATGGTAACATTGATAATTTCTAAATAAGTATATTTTTTATCCAGCTCACTCAGGCTATACTTTACATTCAGTATCGTGTCTATTGGCTTTGAATCATCATTATATATAATGATATTGTCTGTCTGATAATAGTCCCGCATAAGTGTTTTTTGCGCTTTATTGCTGTGATGATCCACATTATATCCTAAAGACTGTATCATCGCAATCACTTCATGTTTTCTTTTCTTCATCCTGTAGCTTTGGCCAATATAGATAGTACCCGGCGGATCTTCTATTTTTGGCGCTACAGATGTAGCACAAACGCCGAAAAAGGCAAGACTTGCAATAGCTGTGCGACCGGCACGTACCAGCCATCCTGTGTACACTTTTGGTGTAGCTGCTCCGTTCAGCATTCTATGTGCAACCGGCAATACCAGCAATGCCCAGTAGTCGGAGTAATCGATCACCCGATGTATAGCAAAAGGCATCAAGCCGTTCAACCATTCGATAAGCGGAGTAACCAGTGGTGTTTTCCAGATCAGGAATAAAATACCGCTTACTAAAGCAATCCATTTTCGTGAAGCAGGTAAAAGGCAGGCAATAAAAACAGGAAAGATGATCAGGCCGGCAAAATCGGAGAGCTTACCGGTCAAGCCATTGGCAAAAACAGGTTTCAAATAAAAATCATTCAATAATAATAAGAACAGGCAAAGTAAGAAGAGTGGATGCAGCAGTTGATTTTTGGCGTTCATTTTTTTCAAGATTGTGATTAATCTGCACAGCAGGGCTTAAAAGCTACCGGGGTATTTTCATAAACGGGATGACCACTTAACTTATTATCTCCGGGAAAGGCTACAGTTTCAGCTTAGCCACCTGTATGGCAATCAGTTCGGGTAAATAATCAGGGGTGCAACCCTTTGCTACTTTATCCTGCTTATAAAGGCCTGTACGTTCCCCCAGTTCAATACACCTTTGACGATATGCCGGTTCAAAAATACCGATCTGTGCCGCGGTAAAGTTCATGGCCCATTGCACTTCCGGGGCTTCTTTTTCTATCCGGCTCCCGATCAATCCAAGCAGTTCTTCTGTATTGTCCGGAGGGGCCTGCCCTACCCAGCGCAGCCTTCCCTGGTAATACCAAAAGATACGCCTTTGCAGTACAGAGGGGCTGTCCTGCCAGGACAGCATCAAAGCAATGGTCTGTTTATTTTTAGCCAGCTGATTGGCCATTAACCAATCCGTCAATTGAAGCCGCTCTTCCTGCTCATGTTGCTGTATATCCTTGTCCAGCCCATCTATTACAGTTTGAGTAAGTAGTTTTGGGTCCATGATCAGCAATGCCAGCTGCCGGGGCAGGTATTCCCGGGTATGCCAGAGTTCCATGGCTAAGGCATGATCTTTCTTGATCGCTTTAGCGATGGTACGCAAGTCTCCCAGCTTCGTTTCCGGAACGCTAATCTGCTGATAGATAGTTGCTGCTTGAGGGGAGAGAGACATGATATTGACGATTTAGGGTAGCATAAATGATCGTTCGGTTTTCAATATTCAAAGCTAAAAAGGAATATCTAAAGATATTCCTTTTATGAACTTCTTTTTTCGCTCCTTTCTAAGATCAAAACCTTTTGTTTAATGCGATATCTACAATTCTATTTACGTATTCTTCACTATTTACTCTTGCATTAGGGTGATAAGCATTGATCACTAATTTGTCCTTTAATTTAGTATAATGCCACTTTGAGTCAAATGTACCATCCGGATACACATCCTGACCCAGTTCATTGATACCACTACCATTTATAATGATATCAGGATTAGCCACATTGATTTGTTTCAATACATATTCCTTATGATTATTATAAAATTTGCGGATAGTGGGCATATTAGCACTGGCATATCCCGGCACTTTTTTAAGATTCAACACAATAATCGGTTCCATATAATTAATACCATTAATCAAGCCCTGCTGGTCAAGTCCCTCCATGTCAGTATATTGAGGTACATTTTCCAGTATACCATAATTAACGTAAAGTAGCTTAGCATAAGAAGCCTTCCATCTATTATATTGAGCGACATTTGAATAGTGCTGCTGCATCCTGTTATAATGAATCTTTAAGCGGCTTTCAAGTTCCTCTTTACTTACTTTTGATGCCGGATAGATCTGGTCTGAACCACCGTCATCGCCCCAATTATACTCTTTTAGAATCCACATAATCTTAATCCTGGAAGATTGATAGCTGTCCCAGTTCAACAGTCCGTCAAACTCTGCATTGGCACCAAATTCCTGGAGAAACGGCATTCCAAAATACACTTCTTCATGCATAATAATATAGTTTAAAAAATGATTAATTAATAATTACCTACATCAAACAGCAACAATTTGAAATGAATCCATTTTAAATTGTTGCTGCCTGGTCATTTGTAATAACACTAATAAAAAAGCCTAAATCCTTGTCACATTTCGACAAGCTCAATGTGACAGATTTGGTTGCTTTTCAGACACTTTCTGCTACTTCTTAATATTACCTCTTCCACCTCCGGAAGGTTTCCCTGTTGTACTTGGATAATTAGGATTTGCAGGAGCGGGCGCTTTTGTTCCTTTTGCCATAATCTAAATTGGTTTTAAAGATGAAAAATTAAATATCATCCTGTATTAAAAGGTATTGCTTTAAAATTTGACCGATCAACCGGATGATAGATATATCAAATATCTAATATTAAGTAATCATACACAATACTGGATTTCCCGTATTTTAATACTGTTAAGCCAACTGAAAACGATCTTCATCAAGAAACTCTTTACAAAAAATAAACATTTGAAATATCATAAGCTGAAAATATTTTTTACATTTGTACCATCAATGAAATGGTTGGTGATCATATGGACCTTTTACCTGGTAGCAATTTCCATGCTGCCTTGCAGCGATTACAGCAATCGCTGTGAAGATCGTCCGCTCACCACCCAAACCAGCAACCAGGAACATGACCACAACCGGGATAGCGATGACAGTTGCACCCCTTTTTGCCATTGCTCCTGCTGCAGTATCAGTATCGCGTTTACCGATGTAAGCATCGTGCCGCACCTGGAAAAAACCAGCCCCTCATTTTTCGCCAAAAAACTCTTTTGGAATAACGATTTCTTTGTTTCCGCTTACTCCGGGAATATCTGGCAACCGCCACGAATTAATGCTTAATTTTTAAGGGAGTCTTGTGCCCATGTCAGCTGCCCTACAGCTTTCATAGGCTTACAGACCTTTCTTTCCTGTGCTGATCACTTAACCCGATCAGCCTGCTATCCTATTATTTCAAGCATTAATTCAATCCCAATATTGTGTTAGATAATATTATAAAATTCAGTATCAGGAATAAGATCATTATAGGCTTTATGACCTTGATACTTATCATCTGGGGCGGCTGGAGTGCCACTAAACTCCCTATTGATGCCGTACCCGATATTACAAATAACCAGGTGCAGATCTTTACCGCCTGCCCTACCCTGGCCGGCCAGGAGGTAGAGCAACTGGTGACCTTCCCGATTGAACAAAGCATTGCTACCGTTCCTAAAATAGAGGAGATCAGGAGTATCTCACGCTTTGGCCTGTCTGTGATCACCGTCGTTTTCAAAGAAGAAGTAGATATCTATTTTGCCCGTCAACTGATCAACGAGCGGCTCAAAGAAGCAGTAGACCAGATACCGGCAGGCATAGGTACACCGGAAATGGCCCCGGTGAGCACGGGCCTGGGCGAAGTGTATCAATACATCATCCACCCCAAAAAAGGCAGCGAAAAAAAGTACAATGCCAAAGACCTGCGCACGATGCAGGACTGGATCGTTGCGCGCCAACTCTATGGCACACCGGGTATTGCAGAAGTAAACAGCTTCGGCGGAGAACTCAAACAATATGAAGTGGCCGTGAACCCGGACCAGTTGCGCGCCATGGGCGTGAGCATTCCGGACATTTTCACCGCACTTGAAAAAAACAATCAAAATACAGGAGGTGCCTATATCGACAAGAAACCGAATGCCTACTTCATCAGGGGCATCGGCCTGGCGACCTCCATAGAGGATGTAAAAAACATCGCGGTCAGGACCAATAGCGGTGTACCCATCTTCATCAAAGACGTAGCTGATGTACGTTTCGGCAATGCTGTACGCTATGGTGCACTTACCTATAATGGTGAGGTGGATGCCGTGGGCGGTGTAGTCATGATGCTGAAAGGAGAGAACAGTAATGAAGTGGTCAAGCGGATCAAGGAAAAACTACCCACTATCCAGCAATCCCTGCCGGCAGATGTGGTCATAGAGCCTTACCTGGACCGTACAGACCTGGTGGGCAGGGCCATCAGCACGGTAGAAAAAAACCTGATTGAAGGGGCCTTGATCGTGATCTTTGTACTGGTCTTGTTCCTAGGCAACTTGCGTGCAGGACTCATCGTGGCTTCAGCCATACCCCTGGCCTTACTCTTTGCCCTCGGCATGATGCACGTATTCGGGGTGAGCGCCAACCTGATGAGCCTGGGCGCTATTGACTTCGGACTCATCGTAGACGGAGCGGTGATCGTGGTGGAAGCTACCATGCACCACCTCGGGCTGCGTAAATCGATGAAAAAGCTCAGCCAGGAGGAAATGGATGAAGAAGTATTTGTATCTGCCTCCAAAATACGGACCAGTGCTGCCTTCGGGGAGATCATCATCCTGATCGTATATATCCCGATCCTTACCCTGGTAGGGGTGGAAGGCAAGATGTTCCGCCCTATGGCACAAACCGTGGGCTTTGCCATATTCGGCGCACTCATCTTATCGCTGACCTACATACCTATGATGTGTGCTTTATTCCTTTCTAAAAAACCCATCACTAAAAAAACCTTTAGTGATAAGATGATGGAAAAACTGCAGCAATGGTACCAGCCTTTATTGCAAAAAGCAATCAAAATAAAATACATATTGGTCAGCATTACGATCGGTGTATTTGCATTAGCACTCTTCTTCTTCAGCAGGATGGGTGGTGAATTTATTCCGCAACTGCAGGAAGGTGACTTTGCCTACCACTGCATCCTGCCACAAGGCAGCTCGCTGAGCCAGAGTATAGAAACCTCTATGCAGGCCTCGCGCCTCATCAAAGAGTTTGATGAAGTAAAAATGGTAGTGGGCAAAACGGGTGCTGCCGAGGTACCTACCGATCCTATGCCGCCCGAAGCTACGGACCTTATGGTGGTCTTAAAGCCGGAAAAAGAATGGAAGTCGGGACGTACTTATAATGAACTAGCCGATGCCATCATGGAAAAGCTGGAAGTCATACCCGGTGTGTTCTTCGAAAAAAACCAACCCATACAGATGCGTTTCAACGAGCTGATGACGGGTGTACGCCAGGATGTGGCGGTGAAAATATTCGGTGAAAACATCGATACCCTGGCAGGTTACGCACAACGTGTAGCGGAGGTGATACAATCTGTACAGGGAGCTACCTCGCCACAGATAGAGCGCGTAAGCGGCCTGCCGCAGATCAATATTGAATATGACCGGACGCGGATCGCCAATTATGGCCTGACGATACAGGATGTGAACGATGTGGTGAGCACAGCTTTTGCCGGTCGCAGTACCGGGCAGATCTACGAAAATGAAAGAAGATTTGACCTGGTAGTAAGACTGGACAGTGCGCACAGGAGCAGCATGGAGGACGTGAGTAATCTAATGGTACCTACGAATACGGGCATACAGGTGCCGCTCTCCCAGGTGGCCAAAATAAGTTATAAACTGGGACCTGCACAGATAAGCCGGGAAGCCGGCAAAAGAAGGATCGTTATCGGTTTTAATGTAGCTGACAGAGATGTACAGAGTGTGGTAAAGGATATTCAAGGTAAGCTGAGTGAGCAGGTGAAGCTCCCTGCCGGGTATTATTTCACCTATGGCGGGCAGTTTGAAAACCTGCAGAAAGCCAGCGCCCGGCTGATGATAGCCGTCCCGGTATCTCTGTTACTGATCTTTATGCTGCTCTACTTCACCTTCCATTCGTTCAAGCAGGCACTGCTGATCTTTACCGCCATTCCTATGAGCGCCATTGGTGGTGTATTTGCTTTAATGCTGCGCGGTATGCCCTTCAGCATCAGTGCGGGCATCGGTTTCATTGCCCTGTTTGGTGTAGCCGTATTGAACGGTATTGTGTTGATCGGGACGTTCAATCAATTGCAGAAAGAAGGCGTGACCGATCTCTTCCAAAGGGTAAAAGAAGGCACTTTAACGAGATTAAGGCCTGTATTGATGACTGCCATGGTGGCCTCTTTCGGCTTTTTACCAATGGCCATTAGTACCAGTGCAGGTGCTGAGGTACAGAAACCACTGGCTACCGTTGTGATCGGCGGATTGATCACGGCTACTTTCCTCACGCTGTTTGTACTGCCTTTATTATATATCATTTTCAATTCAACTATAAAACTGAAAGGAGGCACAGGGATGAAAACAGCCACCATAAGTGTTTTGCTTTTCTTATGCATAGGTAAGCTCTCGGCACAGACAAGGATCTCTATAGATACGGCCATTGGCAGGGCTGTTACGCAAAACCAACAGCTTGGCATCAATGCATCGGAGATCAAGAGTGCCCGGATGAATGCAAAAACGGCCAATGATATACCTAAGACGGGCCTGTTTGCAGAGAATGAAGACCTGCGCCCTACCGATCATAATGGTATCCTGAAAATAGGTATTTCGCAAAGTATTGCCTGGCCGGGATTGTATGCAGCCCGGAAAAACTACCTGCAGGAGCAGCTAAAGTATGCAGAGTTGAATACAGCGGTGGTACAGGCTGCTATCAAAAGGGATGTACGCGCTACTTATTACCAGCTTTGGTATTTCCAGGACAAGCAATTGCTCTTATCCGGCCTCGACAGTATATATGCTAACCTGTTCAAAGCTACGGAGCTAAGGGTAAGAACGGGAGACGTGCCTAAGCTGGACCAGATCGCAGCAGCAGCAAGGATGAAGGAACTGCAGGCATTGATAGAGCAGAATCGAAAAGATATGCTCGTGCAACAACAGCAGTTAATGGTCCTGCTGAACCAGAATGAATGGCTGCTGCCCCTGTCTGCTCCATTGGAGAAAGTTCAATTTTCCCTGGAAGGCAGCACGGTCCCTCACCCATTGATCGGCCTGCAACAACAAAAGGTACAGGTCGCTGGGGCTAATGTAAGTGTGCAACGTAATGCCAACAGGCCGGAGTTCTCCGGCAGGGTCTTCAGCCAGCGGCTTTGGGGCGCTCCCGACCCTTTTACCGGGTTTTCGGTGACGGCCTCTTTCCCGGTATTCGGGATCAGTGCCAACCGGCATAGAGTCAAAGCGGCAGCAGCAGAGCTGGAGGTACAGGAAAAAACGCTGAACTACCAGGAGCAGACTTTAAACAGGCAACGCCAATCTGCTCTGACAGAAATTGAAAAAAACAGCGCGCTGCTCAGCTTCTATGAAACATCAGGCTTGCAACAGGCAGAGGAGATCATCAAAGCCGCTACCCTGAGCTATAAAGCCGGGGAAATAAGCTTTGCAGAGCTGGGACAGTTCCTGGGACAGGCAATAGGCATCCGTCAGAACTATTTAGAAGTGCTGAATACCTATAACCAGTCTGCCATTCAATTCAACTACTTTAACCAACAATAAAGACAACATGAATATCATCATAAAAATATCTTTAGCCCTTACATTGATCTCCTTATTGAATAGTTGCGGAGCGAAACATGAAGCAGGAGACGGGCATAATCACGGGGCGGAAACAAGCAAAAAAGAACCGGAGGAAGCAGCCGGTCACGAGGAGGCCCCGGCTACGATCACCTCGCTTACCGAAGCGCAGATAAAAGCTACCGGCATTACTTTAGGGAATATCGAATATAAAAACCTTACTGCGATCATTAAAGCAAACGGCGCATTAAGGGTGCCCAATAACAATAAGGCAAATGCTACGTCACTTTATGGCGGGGTGATTAAAACACTCAAAGTACAGCTGGGCGATTATGTACAGAAAGGGCAGGTCATAGCGACAATAGAAAATCCGCAATTCATACAGCTGCAGGAAGAGTACCTCACCCTGGGCAGCAGGATCACACTGGCTGAGCAGGAAATGCAGCGGCAAAGGGAACTGAACGAAGGTAATGCAGGGGCCACAAAGAACCTGCAGAGCGCTACTGCGGAGCTCAATGCCTTGCGCACCCGCAAAGCTTCTTTACAAAAGCAGATACAGCTGATGGGCATTAACCCGAATAAGATCAGCACCTCCAACCTGCAATCGGCTTTATTGGTCACCAGCCCGGTGAACGGTACGGTGAGCAATGAGTTTGCCAAGATCGGCAGCTATGTAGACGTTTCTTCCCCGGTAGTAGAGATCGTAGATAATGGTTTACTGCACCTGGATCTGCAGATCTTTGAGCGCGACCTCCCTTATGTGAAGGAAGGACAAACCGTGAACTTTATCCTGACCAATAATCCTTCGGTTACCTATACTGCGAAGGTGTTCAAGATCGGTTCTTCTTTTGAAAATGAAAGCAAGACCATTGCGGTTCACTGTACGGTAACGGGCAATAAAAAAGGCCTGATCGACGGGATGAACATTACGGGCATGATCAGTGCAGAAAATGCCGTAGTACCGGCATTACCTAATGAAGCCATTGTAGAGGCGGACGGTAAGTTCTATATTTTCGTGCAGACAGCAAAGGAGGCAGAGGGAGTACATGATGATCACGACCATACGCATGATGAAGGGGAAGCCGGCCATGAACATAAAAATGAAGCGGAAGCCGGTGCTCATGCAAAGGAGCAGCAAAGTATCAATTTTGAAAAGATCGAGGTAGCAAAGGGTGTTTCTGACATGGGCTATACGGCCATCACACCGGTTACAGGCTTAGCTAAAGATACCAAAGTAGTGACCAAAGGTGCCTTCTTCATCAATGCGAAATTGAGCAACACCGGAGGACATGAACATTAATCTAAAATTATTTTCCATGAGCTTTTTACAATTATATCTGCCCCTGTATTTTATCGCTTATTTAACGCTGGCATTTATCTGGCCCAGCTACAGGACGTACCGGCAAACGGGCATTAACCCGGTTACTTTTGGCAAGACAGACAATGCGCATGATTACATTGGCCGGGTGATGAAATTACTGATCGTTTTATTGATGGTGAGCATTATCATCTTTTCATTTATTCCCTCCCGGTACACTTACCTGGGGCCAATAACCGTGCTGGAGCAAGCGGCTTGTTTCTATACAGGATTAATCCTGATGCACCTGTCTCTTATATGGATTGCTGTGGCACAATACCAGATGAACAAGAGCTGGCGCATCGGTATTGATGAGGTACATAAAACGGAATTAATCACCCGGGGGTTGTTCCGGTACAGCAGAAATCCTATATTTTTGGGTATGATAGTGAGTGTATCCGGTGTGTTTCTCGTCTTGCCCAATACGCTTACTTTCTGTATTTTGTTCAGTACTTATTTCATTATTCATATACAGATAAGACTGGAAGAAGCATTCCTGGTGCAGCAGCACCCCGAAGCCTATAAGCAGTACAAAACGCATACCAGAAGGATATTGTAAAGCATCATTTAAAAACTGTTTTTATGTTATTAAATCGCAGTATATCTATTTTGTATTTCCTCAACCTGATCAAATGGCAGATTGTGCTTGTCACCGCCTTTGCAGTGGCTATAGGTTTTTTACACCTGCTCCCGGAATTTAAAGGGGTATCTGTCCCTTTGAATATGCTTACCTTAATGGGTACGATTGTATCTATTCTGCTGGCATTCCGCACCTCCCAGTCTTATGAACGCTGGTGGGAAGCCCGGGTGATCTGGGGCGCTATTGTCAATGATTCCCGCACGCTGATCCGGCACGTGATTCAATTCTTACCGGTAAGCGAACAGGAGGAACGCAAGGCCTTTGCCGACCGGCAGATCATTTTTGTATTTGCACTAGGGGAATCTTTAAGAAAATTACGCTTTTCACCCGAAGTAGCTGCCTATACCAAATTTCATAGCATAGAGGCCACAAACATTCCCAATGCGCTCCTGGATGAACATTCCAGGCAGATCAGCGAACTGGCGGCGCAGGGCAAAATATCTGAATTCCAACAATTGCAATTAAACGAGGTGACGGCCCGGCTTTGTGACAGTATGGGTAAATGTGAACGGATCAAGAACACGGTATTTCCAAGTTCTTACAGTATGATCCTGCATACATTAATCTATGCCTTCACCGTGCTTCTGCCTTTTGGCCTGGATCATAACCAGTTTTTGATCGAGATCGCAATATCTATAACCATTCCCCTGCTTTTTATAGCAGTGGAAAAAACAGCGATTATCATGCAGGACCCTTTTGAAAATTCACCGGTAGATACACCCATGACGGCGCTCGCCCAGACCATCAGCATCAATATAAGGCAGATGATGGGTGAAAAGGACGTGCCGCCTAAACCACAGCATGACCTGTATTATGAAATGTAAAAGAGGTGTACAGAAAGGCGTACAGCTCAACAATAAAAATTATACACATGGAACACCAACATAAATATGATGCCCGGGGTAAGCAGCTTTGCTGCACGCAAACAGAAAAAGTCTATCAACAGGCAGATCAATTACTCCAGCACAAACATCATCCCGGAGACGGGCATGAGCATGAGCACAGTGATGAGGACGGGCATGATCACAGCAATATGGAAGGTAGCCTGTTTCGCTTATTTCTACCGGCTATATTATCTTTTATCCTCCTGCTGTCCGGTATTGCATTGGATAACTGGATCCCGCAGTCCTGGTTTAAAGACTGGATCAGGATAGCCTGGTACCTGGCGGCTTATATACCCGTCGGATTCCCCGTTATTAAGGATGCCTTCAAAAGCATCCGCAAGGGAGATGTGTTCTCAGAATTTTTCCTGATGACCATTGCTACCCTGGGTGCATTTGCGATTAAAGAATACCCCGAAGCAGTGGCCGTTATGTTGTTTTACGCCATCGGGGAAGTCTTCCAGACCATGGCCGTGAGCCGTGCCAAGGCCAACATCAAATCTTTGCTCGACCAGCGGCCTGATGAAGTCACCCTGGTTGCAGATGCTCAGACCAGGAAAGTAAAAGCTGAAAATGTCAATATAGGCGACATCATACAACTCAAACCGGGAGAGCAACTGGCACTGGATGGGGAACTGCTCTCCGGGTCGGCCTCTTTCAATACGGCAGCACTTACGGGAGAGAGTAAGCCGGATACTAAAAGTAAAGGGGCTACTGTATTGGCCGGGATGATCAACCTGAATACGGTAAGCCAGGTCAAGGTGACCACGGCTTATACGGACAGTAAGCTGAGCAAGATCCTGGAACTGGTACAAAATGCAACGGCACAAAAAGCACCTACGGAATTATTCATCCGAAAATTTGCCAAAGTGTACACGCCTATAGTCGTGTTCCTGGCGATCGGCATTTGCCTGCTCCCCTACTTTTTTGTGGCAGACTACCAGTTTAATGACTGGCTGTACCGTGCTTTGGTATTCTTAGTGATTTCCTGCCCCTGCGCCCTGGTGATCAGTATTCCCCTGGGTTATTTCGGAGGTATAGGAGCCGGCAGCCGCAACGGCATTTTGTTCAAGGGCAGCAATTTCCTCGATACGCTTGCCGACATTAAGCATGTGGTGATGGATAAGACCGGAACCATGACGGAAGGGGTATTTAAAGTGCAGGAGGTGGTCTTCAATGAGGCCTTTGATAAAGCTGCGTTGCTGAGTATGGTGAATGCACTTGAAAGCAACAGTACGCATCCTGTGGCCACCGCCATACATGAATATGTGGGCACAACAGACAACAGTATTGTACTGGAAGAGGTAGCGGAGATACCGGGTCATGGCCTTAAAGCGCTTGTGGATGGCAAATTATTGCTGGCAGGCAATTTTAAGCTCATGGACCAGTTCAATATTGTTTATGATATGGACCCGTCAGCTATTGTGTATTCTTTAATAGCGGTGGCTTATGACCATAAATTTGTCGGTTATATCACGATCGCAGACAGCATTAAAGCTGATGCCCGGACTACTATAGAGCAGTTGCACCGGCAAAATATAAAGGCTACCATGCTCAGCGGTGACAAGGATACTGTGGTACAGTTTGTGGCCAAAGAACTGGGTATTGACAAGGCTTTTGGCGACCTGCTTCCTGAAGACAAGGTGAACAAAGTAAAAGCAATCAAAGCCAATAATGAACGGGTGGCTTTTGTGGGAGACGGGGTAAATGATGCGCCTGTAGTGGCTTTGAGCGATGTAGGCATTGCCATGGGTGGCCTGGGTAGCGATGCAACTATTGAAACGGCAGATGTGGTGATACAGGATGATCAACCAAGCAAAATACCTATGGCCATTAACATCGGTAAGCAGACCAAGAAGATCGTCTGGCAAAATATTGTACTGGCCTTCGTGGTAAAAGCTATTGTGCTCATGCTCGGTGCCGGCGGACTGGCTACTATGTGGGAAGCGGTATTTGCTGATGTAGGGGTTTCGCTGATCGCTATTTTAAATGCAGTACGTATTCAAAATATGAAATTCAATGCTTAATCGATTTGCACTTAAACCTACACCTGTACCTGCATGAACCAAACCTGGAAAAAGATACATTTTATGAAAAAGATCTGTAAGCCGGAAGCCGGAATCTGTACCGGCTTCAGCTTATGGAAGAGTAAGGGAAACCACCTGATCATGACCGGTCAAGCAGCTCCACAACTGCAAAGGGTCATGTATCTTTGTATTTATTTTTAATGAAAAGATCATCTTCATGAATACTGCTCCATTAAGTTACCGGGATGCTACCTATGCTGACCTGGAAAAGATAGTAGCCATCTATAATACTACCATTGCATCCAGGATGGTGACTGCGGATACAGAACCTGTAAGCGTTACCAGCCGGGAACGATGGTTCGGGGAGCATAATGCAACTAAAAGACCTTTATGGATCATTGAGAACAGTGAGGGGGAAATAGTCGGCTGGGTAAGTTTTCAATCTTTTTACGGGAGGCCTGCTTATGATGCTACGGTGGAAATCAGTATTTACATGGACGAGTCTCAAAGGGGAAAAGGACTGGGAAAGGAGGTACTGCAATATTGTATCAACAGGGCACCTGATTTTGGTATCCGGACTTTACTCGGTTTTATTTTTGCACATAACGAGGCCAGCTTAAAACTTTTCCGGCATTTCGGCTTCGAAGACTGGGCAACACTTCCCGGTATTGCTTTGCTTGACGGGGAAGAGAGGGGATTGAAAATATTGGGTAAGCGTATTGCTGACTAGCATTTTTTAAATGGCCCAAAGTTCTTTCTATATATTTTCCAGGATTGATTATCAACATTTTCAATTGCAGCAAATAAAAAAAGAATTATATCCGCTTAAAACAATTAGAAAAAAAAATTATATTTGTAATCATACAATGAAAAAACTGCTCATCATATTGCTCTTGTCTGTGTACGCCACCAGCCTGGTAGGTGCTACACTGCATTTCCATTATTGCATGGGAGAGTTGGTTGAAGTGAGCTTTAAGGCTACTGAAGATAAAGTATGCAGTAAATGCGGCATGCACAAGGTAGACAAGAGTGGCTGCTGTGAAGATGTAAAGAAAGAAATAAAATTAAAAACGGAGCACCAAAAGAATGCTACGCAGGATATCACTTTTAAATATGTGACTGCTCCTGCCATTCTTACTCCGGCGTTCTCCTACAATATCCCTTTAATTTACCGGTACCAGGACAACTATCCTGATTATCGTCCACCCCCACCTAAAGAACTCCGGCAAAAACGGTGTATTCTTTACTGTAACTATCGTATTTGATATTCAGGATCATTTTGCTCACTTCCTTTATCGGGGAGTGTCTCTCTATGTTTACTAATTACCTGTTCTTGTTTACGATACCGTAAGCCTTATGCAGGTTTTCAGGCCCTACAGTACGGGGCACCCTTCTCTATTTATCCTGATTGTTTACAATCATAAAATCATTTATAAAATGAAACACATAACTACAATCTTAGCTTTGATATGCCTGGCATTGAGCGCTAATGCCCAGAAAAATGTAAACCTCCATATTAATCCAAAGCTGGGCACTTCCGCATTTGCCTTTAACCAGGCAGCCCAGAATAACCTGAACCAGGATTTTAAGATCACGCGCGTAGACTATTATATATCCGGTGTTAAGATCATTCATGATGGCGGTATGGAACTGGCGCTTCCAAACAAATATATATTGGTGAGGGGCGATGCCACTATTTCAGATAACCTGGGCAGCCTCAATGTTACCAATATTGAAGGGATCAAATTCTCCATTGGTGTAGATGCACCCATTAATAATGCAGACCCTGCCTTGCAAACTCCTATTCACCCGCTTTATTTCCAAACGCCTTCCATGCACTGGGGCTGGGCGGCAGGCTATCGCTTTGTAGCGCTTGAAGGAACAGCGGGGCCTAATGCGACTCCTTTTGAGATCCATGGCCTGGGCAATGCTAATTATTTCGGGCAAACGGTGATGGCTGCTGGCGTAAACAGCGGTAATGACATCGATATATACGTTGATGCCGATTATATCCAGGCATTAAAAGACATTAATGTAGCTGCAGGCCCTATCGATCATGGGGTAAACACTACAGACCTTACGCTATTGCACAATTTCAGGGACAATGTATTTAAACCAGGAACGGCTAACCCGAGCAATATAAAAGACCAGAACAACGTGAACAGTTTTGTGAAAATATATCCTAATCCTGTTCATGATAAGCTGAGCATTGAACTTATTGTACCCCATAATAACACGCAATCGGTACAGGTTATAGATATCCTGGGTAAAGTACGGTTGACTGCCGCGCTGAAGCAACAGCATAATAGCATTGACCTGTCTTCTTTAGCCAAAGGATCTTATATCCTTAAATTTTATGAGGGCAGCAAAGCCCTGGGCAGCCAACAAATTGTACTCCGCTAATGAGCACTTTATTGCGTGGTACGCTTATCTTCATTATGCTATTGCCGGTTTGTTTTTACAGTTGTAAAAAGCAGCAAGCAGGCAATAGCACTGAGGATATCATGCAATTACCTACGGGTTTTCCTGCTATGTCGGAACCTGCGGATAACCAGTTTTCATTAAAACGATGGACTTTAGGCAAGCGGTTGTTTTACGACAAACGTCTGTCCAAAAATAATACCATAAGCTGTGGCTCCTGCCATCATTCAGCGCTTGCTTTCAGTGATTCTGTCCGGCTCAGCCCGGGAGATAATAGCGCACCCGGCACCAGCAATGCACCGGCCCTGGCCAATATTGGTTATCATCCTTATTTTACCCGTGCAGGCGGCGTGCCTACCCTGGAAATGCAGGTGCTGGTACCGATACAGGAGCACAATGAGTTTAACACCAATATGATTGATGTGATCAACAAACTCAATCAGGACCCGGACTATGTGCAGCAGGCGCAGGAGGCTTATAGCCGGCCCCTGGATGCCTTTGTCATCACCCGGGCACTCGCACAGTTTGAGCGAAGCTTTATCAGCGGCAATAGTGCTTATGATGACTATGCCAATAAGGGCATAGCATTGAGTGCAAGTGCTCAAAGGGGTTATGAATTGTTCAGGAGCAACAGGACCAATTGCTCCGGCTGTCACAGCGGCTTCAACTTTACGAACTATGCTTTTGAAAATAATGGCTTGTACCTTGCTTATGCAGACAGCGGCAGAATGCGGGTTACCGGGCTTCCGGAGGACAGGGCTAAGTTTAAAGTGCCCTCCCTGCGTAATGTTGCACTGACGGCACCTTATATGCACGATGGCAGTATGCAGGACCTGGCAGCGGTCATAGAGCATTATAACAGTGGTGGCAAAGCGCATGTCAATAAAAGTGGCCTGATCAGGCCGCTCCATTTAACTACCCGGGAAAAAGAGGATATGGTCAATTTCTTAAATAGTCTCAGTGACTATCGATTTGCCGGGGATAAAAAATTTAAATTATGAAAAATAAAAAACTGCTCGTCATATTTTCGGTACTGGCCGCCGTAATTGTCATCAACAGTTGTAAAAAGGAACCTAAGGAAACACCGGACGAACCTTATATTTTAGATACAGGGACCTTCCCGAAGCCGGATATAGCCAGTGATAATCCGCTGACCCGTGAAGGGGTAAAACTGGGGCGTATGCTGTTTTATGAGAAAATGCTGTCCCGCACCAATACTCAATCCTGCGCCAGCTGCCATATGCAGCAATTTGCCTTCAATGATACGGCACAGTTTTCTCTGGGTGTGAAAAGTTTACCGGGCAAAAGAAATGCAATGTCGGTAGTGAATATGGCCTGGAATACTAATGAGTTCTTCTGGGACGGCAGGGCACACCTGTTAAGGCATCAATCTTTAAAACCGGTACAAGACCCGCTGGAAATGGATGAAACGCTGCATAATATTGTCACGAAACTCCAGGCCAGCGAGACGTACCGCCAGCAGTTCCGCAGGGCATTCGGCACCACCAATATTGACACTTTACTGATCTCTAAAGCGCTGGAGCAATTTATGAATGCTATTGTATCTAACCGCTCCAAGTATGATGATTACCTGGCCGGGAAGGCTACGCTGACTCCGCAAGAGGAAAGAGGGCGTTTCCTGTTCTTCACGGAATACAATCCTGCATTTCCGGCTGCTTCGGGAGCCGATTGTCAGCATTGCCATGGCGGGGCCAATTTTGAAAATGATCAGTATATGAACAACGGGATAGATGATGATGCTTCTTTCACAGATGTGGGACGTGAAGCGGTAACGGGCTTAGCAAGGGATAAAGCCCGGTTCAAAGTGCCTTCCCTGCGCAATGTAGGGCTTACCGCTCCTTATATGCACGACGGCCGTTTCAGGACATTGGAAGAGGTGGTAGATCATTACAACCTGGTTAAAAACAGTGTGACACTTGATCCTTCTTTCCAGCAGCAATTGCCCGGAGGCCTGCAATTATCGGCATCGGATAAATCTGCACTGGTGGCTTTCCTGCATACCTTAACGGACCAGCACCTGGTCACTAATCCTGAATATGCCAGCCCGTTTTAAGCTTAAACAAGCACTCAAAACAGGTAAAGGATAGTAATAAAGTAAGCAAACATTTTGTCCCATTTCGACAAGCTCAACGGGACAAAATGTTTGCTTTTTCAGCTATATACTATTGCTTTGTTTTCCTGCTACTTTCCTGATGATTTTTTCAGTCTCCAGATCGCACCATTCTTAGTATTTAATTTACTTAACAGGCCTTTGCTTACTAATGCATCCAGGACACTTTCGCTGTCTTTCCTGGGTGTTCCGGAGAGTGTGGCAAATTCTTTCGCAGTTAAAGAATTGTAGTGTGCAAACAAATGGCTCCAATCGGTGTTGTACTCTTTTTTCACCACCTGTGGTGCTATTTTCAACACAGCGGTTTCATAGAATGGATAGGGCTTAGAACCGTACACGGTTTCTGTATTGCCTTTGGCATCACTGAAGAACATGGTAGGGAAACCTTTTACACCATAGTCCCTGGCGAGCTTCAGGTCTGCTTCAAATAATAGTTTTGCCTTGCCTTCATAATCGGTTTTCAATTGCGCGGCATCTAAGCCAACTTTTGTCGCAGCGGTGGCAATATGTTCCCATTTGGCAATGTTCTTTTTCTCCAGGAACACCATTTCTCTGATTTCTCTTAAAAACAAAATTGCTTTCTCCTCATCCTGCAACTGGGCCGCTTTAAAGGCTATGGAAGGCGGATAGGAGGAGTTCAAAGGGTCTTCCAGCCACACATCTCCGTCAATAGGCATATCATAATGTGCACTCACCTCATCCCAGTGATGGGCAACATCTGAAGGCTTGCTTATACCACCGCTATTATAGCTCCATTCTGGCAGCAATCCGCCCATACGATATTCGATGCTGATATCGGTACCATATTCGAGTTTAAGCTGGCGCAACTGCGGTTCTATACCCCAGCAGGAGGAACAGATGGGATCGGTAAAGTAAATAACTTTTACAGACTGTCCCTGCAGGTTTTGTTTTTTTCCAGGTGTAGTATTATGAGCAGGTATGCCGCAGATACCCTCTTCGGGATCGCATAGCAGCGGATTATTTTTTGTTGTATCTGTTTTCATTGTTTGCTGGTTGATCGTTTGTCCTGTGCAGCTTACCGTTAAGGTCGCCAGACAAACAAGGTGTAAAAAAATGTGTTGAAGCATGCGCATGCCTGTCTCTGTTTTGGTGCCAGGAATAAATATTACGGCAAAGCTAAAAGACATTAACTGTACAATTGCTATGCATTTCCCTTCAGAAACTACTTTCCTCCAGGGAAGTGACTTTCTTTATACTATAATCCTGGTGTAACTTTGTACCTGATCGTTATGAAGAAGAAAGCTGTTTTAAATAATAATGCCCTCTGCCAGACCCGGATCTCGGCCATTAAGGATACCATGGAAATATTATCGGGTAAATGGAAGTTTCATATCCTGGGCACGCTGCTGATGGGCGATAAGCTCCGGTTTATGGACCTCTTAAGGGAAGTGGAAGGTATTGGCACCAAGATGTTGTCTAAGGAGCTACAGGACCTGGAGATGAATCACCTGGTCAAAAGAACGGTATTAAATACAAAGCCGGTCACAGTAGAATATGAGATCACTGAATTCGGGCAAACGCTCGGGGCAATTATTGATGAGATCGCGAAATGGGGCATTGCTTATAAGCATGCGCTGTATCAAAAATCGGAATAGTAAAATATTCATGATGTGCTTGCCCGCAATCATACATCATTTACCCCTTCTTTAAGTCTGCAATAAATTCATCTACGATCTTTTCTTCTGTTGCCCAGGACATGATCAATCTAAGGGCAGTATGCTGCTCATCTATCTCTTTCCATTCAAAAAAGAGGTATTTTTCGGCCAGTTTCTTGATCAGAGTTTTGGGCAGGATGGGAAAGATCTGGTTAGTAGTAGAACCGGTCAGGAAAGTATATCCCAGGGCATTGACGGCTTCGGTAATTTTCTTAGCCATTTGGTTGGCATGACGAGCCAGGTCAAAGTACAGGTCGTTTTTGAAGAGTTCCAGGAATTGGATCCCTAACACCCTGCCCTTTGCCAGCAAGGCACCTTTCTGCTTCAATACATAATCAAAGTCGGGGGCGATGCCGGGATTATTGAAGACAATGGCTTCTCCGAGCAATGCCCCGTTTTTAGTCCCCCCGATGTAAAACACATCGGTAAGACGGGCAATGTCTGCCAGGTCCAGGTCATTATTCACGGCCGTTAAAGCATGGCCCAGTCTTGCCCCGTCCATAAACAACCAGAGCTTATGGGATTTGCAATAGGCGGAAAGCTCCTGCAATTCTTTTTTACTATAGATCGTACCAATCTCCGTAGCATTGGAAATGTACACCATCTTAGGCTTCACCATATGCGGCCTTAAAGAATAGGCCTGCAAAACTTTTTCGATACCGGCTACATGGAGTTTACCATTTTCCGTTTCGGCGGTGATCACGCGATGGCCTAGGGCTTCGATAGCACCGGTTTCATGCACGAAGATATGCCCGCTCTGCGCACTGATAACGGCTTCGTGTAATTGCAGCAATGCCGATATGACCAGGAGATTGGTCTGTGTGCCGCCCGTTACAAAATAAATGTCCGCATCAGGATTGCCTGTTTTTTCGCGCAGGATATTTTTTGCCGCAAGGGAATATTCATCTTCTCCATAACCTGGTTGTTGGGTGTTATTGGTTAAGATCAATTGCTGCAGGATGGCCGGGTGTGCTCCTTCTGAATAGTCGTTCTTAAAATGGTACATAAAATTATGTTTCGCCGGACTGCTACTATTTAATGATCAGGTTGTATTAAGTACTTTCTTTAAATCAGACTTGAGATGGGCTCTTGTAAAAGGGCTTGGAAAGTCCACTCTTCTTCTTTCCGTAAAAATAGTAAAGAATACTTCATTACCGGATAATAAAAATACCCTTGTCAATTCTTTCGTGTTGCCCAACAATCCTCTATCTCCGCAATCTTCAAAAGCTATGATTATACCCTTTGAGTCTTTCCTGATGCTCCAATCTTCTTGCATTGCTAAAGCCAGTATCCTATTTCTATTGAAGGCTGCTGTATTATTGCTTGGGAGGATACTTAGTCTTTTCTCCCGTAGTTTTAAATAAAGCAGGTAGTTACAAATAAATGCGAATACAATAAAAGTATAAATGAAAGATTTTTGATTTCTATCGTATGAAGCGTAATAAACAAAATTAACCCCAATAATCAGCCAGAGTGCTACATTCATAAAGATCTGAAAAAACAGATCAAGCTTATAAGACAGGGATGCCTTAAAGATTAATTTCCGACGTGATAAGGACTGTTTAAAATCAAGGTTAATTATTTTCATAAAGCGCTACAACGGTAAATGTTCAGGTTACTGAATATAGTATAAAACCTTATTCTGACCAAATGAAGAACAGGTATTCTAAACAATTCTGTCTGGATTAAAAATGGTGTAAGATTTTTCATATTTACAAGAAGCAATAAATTCCATTTAGGTTTGAAAATGATTAATAAAAGATACTGGCAGCAACCTTTGCCAGTTTATTTTAAATCACGATATCGCATATTTCTTTTGTACTGCTGATTTTTGGGATTACACTTCAGGGATTCAACCATTTTGTACTTCTCCCCATCAGCCTTATAAAAAGAAAGCCCGATATTACAGTCACAATCGGGTGAAGTAAGAAGAAAACACACCTCCCACTCTTTCTCTCTTCCATCAGATTCCGTATCTGTAAAATTCACTTCATAGCCAAGCGACAATAAATAGTTCCTGATTTTAGTAACAGACGTTATCCAGGAAAACGGTATAAAATCTATAAGTGTTTTATGTAAATCGGGAAAGTCAATACTAATGCCATTTTTAGCTGCTATAATAGCATTTACCAGTTGCTGATGGGACTTATCTAATGTCATTGCAATAGTTCTTTCTTCCTGCTGAACCTGCTGTAAATATTCATTCATTAGCTCCGGGGCAAACAGTATCGTTTTGTAGTATTTAAAAACGGTATCTTTACTCACCTTATCCTGAAGTATGCTACCATCTTTAACATTAAGATACTGCCAGCTTGAATCCGTCTTTTGTACAACGATTTTTGCACTAGCTGTATCTACTTCCAGGAACAAAATATCCAGGTAGAGCTTATTAAAAGTAATGGGTAAAAATGGCTGGTTGCCATAAGTAAGTAAACCAAATTTATTATCCTTCCTTACTAAAAACAGGTCTAATTGGTGTGAAAATTCTATAGCATCATACATACAAGGAATTAAAAGTTTTCCCTTTTCATCCAGCACTCCCTTTCTCCCGTTTTTTGTTGCATAAAATACTCCATTGGAATAGGTAATTGAATCGTAGATTATAGAAGCTAAGCGCTTATTTTTAGTATCTACAATTCCTAGTTTACCATTTTCTTTCATGATAATGACTTCATACCCCTGCCTGATGCTTACACTACCCTCTCCAGGTGCATGATATTCAAAGGGCAGTATTACCTTCTCTTCTTCATTTATAACACCCCATTTTCCCTTTTGCTCCGCAAAAAATAATTCACGGCTTCCGAATGCCTGTAAAATTTTGTCGTACTTAAATGATACGATAAGCTGATCCTCTTCATCAATGACACCCCATTTATCCCCTTTCCTGGCAATCAGAAGATACCTTTGATATGCTTCAAGAAGCCCATCATATTTTAATGGTATGTTTACTTCATTGTCATTCCCTATCAATCCCCATTTACCTTTGTCCATCACCAGGTTAAAATCACCCTTTAAGCTGATTGAATCATATTTAAACACTACACTACCCGTATCTCTTCCTAATCCAAGCTTCCCATTTTTATTGAAAACAAATAGTGTATCATTATTGAACTCCAACGTTTGTTCCATACGAATTTGCGCATAGCTCATTTTAAAAATGAACAGGCATAAAATGATCAGAAGGGAACTGTATTTTGAAAAGCTATTTCTCATATTTACAAGATGCAATAGATTCCATTTAGGTTTGAATGATAAGCAAAAAAGACGTAAGCCCCGGCTCACGTCTTTATAATATTCTTAGAGAATCATACAATCATCTATGAATTTGCAAATTTCATCAATCTGCAAATTATTAAATCCAGGATAATAACATCTCAGGAGCCACGCCTAAAACAATAATGGCACAAACTACGATCGCCAGGAGGGCTTTATCAAAAGGAGTGACGGCAGTATTGAGTTCCGGTTCTCCTTTCTTGAAATACATGGCAATAATGACTTTGAAATAATAGTAAACGCTCACAGCGGCCATCACCAGGGCAAATACAACCAGCCAGAAGGTATTGTCCTGCCTGATCGCAGAAGCCAGCACATACCACTTCGCGAAGAAGCCCGCAGTAAGCGGAATACCTGCCAATGACATCATACACACGGCTGCTACTACGGCAAGGAAAGGTTCTTTCTTAGCCAGGCCATTAAAGCCATCGTAAGTATAGTCTTTCAGCTTAACGAGTACTGCAAAGATGCCTAAGGTAGCCAGGGTATAGGCTACGGCATACAGTACCATACCTTTCATGCCCATCACATCACTGCCGATCACGACAAACATCATGAAACCTGCCTGTGCGATGGAAGAATAGGCCAGCATACGTTTTACGCTCTGCTGGTAGACGGCGGTAATATTACCGATCAATAAGGTCAATGCGGTGATCACGCCCAGCACCATCACTTTCCAGTAGGCATCCATATTGGCGAAACCTTCCATAAACAGGCGCATAAAGGCCAGGAATATAGAAACTTTCACGATAGAAGCCATAAAGGCGGTAAAAGGGGTTGGTGAACCGTCGTACACATCGGGAGTCCAGAAATGCATCGGTGCCGCACTCACTTTAAAGCCTACGGCTACAAGCATAAATAAGATACCCATCACACCCATTACAGAAAGAGTGCCGGTCTTGTAAAAATTAAACCCGTTCAATTCAAATGTGCCCATAGCGCCATACAGCAATACGATACCCATCAGTAAGAAACCGGTGGAGAATGCTCCCATCAGGAAATATTTCAGAGAGGCTTCACTGCTCTTAAGGTTATGTTTATCTGACCCGGCCAGTACATATTGCGGAATGGACATGATCTCTATCCCCAGGAAAAGGATCAACAGGTTGTTATAGGAAGACACCAGGAAGATACCGCATAAGATAAAGAAGTGCAGGGCATAGTACTCTCCCACATGCTTGCCCACGGCTTCGATACTTTTCCGGAACAAGAGTACATATAAAAGTGAAGCACTTGTAATGAGTACATTAAACCATAAAGCATAATTGTCTACCCGCAACATTTTTTGGAAGAGATAAGGATCAGCATCAGAGCTTTTCAGCAGGTGGGTATAGTCCACCAGCTCCCAGATATTAAGGCCGACAAGTCCGAGCATCAGGATGCCTGCAAAATTGCTCAGGCTTCTTTTTTCCTTTGCATACAATGATGCGAACATCATCAAAATGGCAAATACTGCGGTTGCTATTAATGGTTTCATTTATATTATTATCTTTTTGCCGGTCTGAAAAGACGCTGGCGATTTATGCTAATTTTATTTTCTTCAATTTTTACTGCTTCAAGAATGAAGTAAAAATTATGATAACAGGTCCAGTACCATATTAGGGTACACTCCCAATACCACGATCACAATAATGATCAGGTACAGGCTCAATTGTTCATTCCCGCTCAGGTCGGCTACGGCAAGTTCTTTTTTATCTCCGTAAGCCACATTTTGCACCATGTTCAACATATAGATGGCACCTAATATAATACCCAGCCCGGCAATAGCCATATACCAGATCTTATACTCATAAGTGGAATTGAAGATGCCCAGGAATAATAAAAACTCTCCTACAAACCCATTGGTCAGGGGTAAGGATATAGAAGCAAAGGTGATGATCACCAGTGCTATTGCAGCCTTCGGCGCATGAGTAGCCATGCCGCCCAGTTCAGACATATTACGGGTCTGGTAACGGTTTTCAATAATATCTACCAGTAGCCAGAGGCCGGTGATGATAATACCGTGGTTAAACATCTGCAAGTACAGGCCTTCTGTAGCAAATGTATTTTGCGAGAAAGCCCCCATGATCATCAGGCCAACGTGGGCCAGTGAGGAGTAAGCGATCAGCCGCTTGATATCTTTTTGAGCGATTGCTAACAGGGATCCGTAAATAATACCGATAAGCGCCAGCACCATGATGGTCACATAAAATATTTTATCTACATCCGGGAATATAGGGATCAGCCATTTGATAACGGCATATAGGCCCATCTTCACCATCAAAGCACTCATCACTACCGTTACCGGGGTGAAGCTTTGCTCGTAGGCGGATGCCTGCCAGGAGTGCAGCGGGAAGATCGGCATCTTGATACCGAAAGCAATAAAGAATAAGGTAAATAATACGCCTTGTATTTCTGCCGGCAGTTGTGCACCGGTAGTAGCAATACTACCATAGGCAAATGAATAATCGGGGGTACTGATATACAGGTAGATCAAACCGGCTAACATGAGTAAGCTACCCAGGAAAGTATAGATGAAGAACTTCATGGATGCTTTGATGCGGTCTTTACCACCCCATTGCCCGGCGAGGAAATAAACCGGGATCAATGCCAGCTCCCAGAAAAAGTAGAACAGCAAAAGGTCATTGGCCAAAAACACGCCCATAAGACCTGAAGCTGCAAGTCCCATCAATGCAAAAAAGCGCGGACTATGCTCAATATCTTTATTCCATTGGGCGATGTAGACCAGTACAAATGCCATTGCGGTAAGCAGGGTCATGAGTAAGGTACCGGCAGTTGCCTCCAGGCTGAAGTTAGCCCCCAGTGCAGGCAGCCATTGTACATCTACTTTAAGCGCGCCAGCTTCTTTAATGCCGCAAAAGGCTAATGAAGCCACTATTAAAGTTACCAATGCCCCGAAGATGGACCATGACTTAACGACCTTAGGATCTTTCAGGAAGAAACTGACCAATCCGGTAAGCAGCGGTATAATTAAAAGTAAAATTAACAACATCGTTTAAATTAAATATTTCGATTATTCTCGGGTTTCAATTAAAATTATAAAGTGATCAGGGCTATGCCGACTGCAAAAAGGACAACAATACCGATCACCATGGCAAACAAATATACACCTACCTGTCCGCTTTGCAGGGTACGTAAACGACCGGCACTCCAGTTCACAAACTGGCCTACCCCGTTCACGGCACCATCAATCACTTTGGTCTCCATTATATTAATCAGGAAAGCGGATAGTTTATACAAAGGTTTTACGATAATGGCATTGTATAATTCATCAATATACCATTTATTTTCCAGCACCTTGGCAAAGCCCGTAGCTTCCGGATACACTTCTTTCCTGGTAGCGGACTTCGCTACAAAGATCATAATGATCGCTAATGCCGAAGCTACACCCATTAAGATCCATTCCATACTGGCTTCTAAATGCGCCGGTTCAAAGTTCTTCACTACAGGAGCCAGGTATTCGCCCAGCAAATGATGATGGGACATTACATGCGGTAAACCGATCAGACCACCAACCACTGAAAGAATAGCCAAGATAATTAATGGCAAGGTCATTGCCATCGGGCTTTCGTGTACATGGTGCTTCTGCTCTTCGGTGCCTCTGAAGTTGCCGGAGAAGGTCATGAAGAAAGCTCTGAACATATAGAAAGCGGTCATCATAGCGCCTAATAAAGCGAAGGCATACATAACCGGGCTTTTTGCAAAAACGGTAGCCAGTATTTCATCTTTGGAGAAGAAACCGGAGAAGCCGGGGAATCCTGCGATCGCCAGGCAACCGATCAGGAAGGTAATTTTGGTGATGGGCATAGACTTGCCCAGTCCACCCATCTTGCGCATATCCTGCTCTCCGCTCATGGCATGGATCACAGAGCCGGAACCCAGGAACAATAATGCTTTGAAGAAGGCATGGGTCATCACATGGAACAAGCTGCCCACATAGGCACCTACCCCTAAGGCCAGGAACATATAGCCTAATTGGCTTACGGTGGAATAGGCCAGTACTTTTTTAATATCGTTTTGTTTTAAGGCAATAGAAGCAGAGATCAATAAAGTAGCCAGACCTATAATGGCAATCAGTTGCTGCACGGCCGGGGCCAGGTCAAATAAAGCACTGCTGCGCGCGATCATATAAATACCGGCAGTAACCATGGTAGCAGCGTGGATCAAAGCGGATACGGGAGTAGGACCGGCCATCGCATCGGGTAACCAGGTATATAAAGGGATCTGGGCCGATTTACCGGTAGCTCCTATGAAGAAACATAAAGCTATGGCACAGGTAAGGCCTTCGTTAATAGTATGTCCGCTGGCAGATAAACTGCCAATACCGCCGGATAATTGCGGGAAGAATTGTGCATAGGATAAGGTACCGAAGTTTACCGCCACCAGCATCATACCAATGAGGAAACCCAGGTCTCCAATACGGTTCATGATAAAGGCTTTCTTGGAAGCATTGGTATAGTCCCTGTTCTTAAACCAGAAACCGATCAATAAATAAGAAGCCAGACCTACACCTTCCCAACCGATGAACATGATCACATAGTTGGCACCCAATACCAGCAGCAACATACTGAACACAAAGAGGTTCAGGTAGGCAAAGTATTTGGTATAGCCTGCATCATCATGCATATAAGAGGTAGAATAGACATGGATCAGGAAACCGATACCGGTAATGATCAGCAGGAACATGGCCGACAGTTCATCTACCAGGAAAGCAAAGGGAATATTAAACTCACCTACACTGATGAAATTGAAAACTTGTACAATGCCCCCATCAGGTACGGTCCCGTTTTTCACTTCAAAGAAAATACCTAAAGCCACCGCGAAGGAAGCCAGGATAGTACCACTACCTATAATTCCGGCCAGGGTCCTGGGCATAGACTTATAGAACAAGCCATTCAAGAGAAAGCCTATCAGCGGAAATAAAGGGATTAAGTATACTAATTGTGTCATAATTTCTTAGTCAAAATTTAAAAATCAAAAGTCAGAAAATTAGAAATTTTTCAATGTTGACTTTTTACTTTTGAATTGTTTATTAATTTTTCAGGCGGTTCAATACATTAATGTCCACGGAATTGATCTTACGGAACACCATAACGATGATCGCCAACCCAATGGCCACCTCTGCAGCTGCTACTACCATACTAAAGAATACGAATACCTGCGCTCCGGAATCTCCATGTACTTTCGAAAAAGCCACCATCAGTAGATTCACGGCATTCAGCATCAGCTCTATGCACATAAATATAATGATCGCATTGCGGCGCATCAATACGCCCATTACGCCAATGGCGAACAATGTAAAGCTTAAAAACAAATAATATTCTATTGGCACTTGATAATTATTATTGGTTAATGATTAATTGTTAATTCCAATATTTGATAGGCTCATTTTTCCTCAGATCCAATAAGGTTTTAAGAACCTTATTGTTTTTTTCTTATTTACTTTCTGTAGGTACTTCTTCTTTAGAAGTCTCTTTACGTGCGATCACCATAGTACCCACCATAGCTGCTAAGAACAGCACGGAGCTTAACTCAAAAGGTAATACGTAATCTGTGTATAAAGTTTTACCTAATACTTCGATTAAGCCGATCTCTCCTGCTTCAGTCACCGGTACTTCGGTCAGTTCTGCAGTGCGTAAGGCAGCTAATATCAACAATAATAAGGAACCGGCACTGATCAGCGCTGCAAAATGGATCAGCCTGCTTTTTTGCGGTTCTGTATCTGTATTCAGGTTCATCAGCATGATGACAAATAAGAACAGTACCATAATGGCCCCGGCATATACAATGATATTGACCACAGCCAGGAATTGTGCATTCATGAGGATATAGTGCCCGCTGATCGCAAAGAAGGTCGCGATGAGGCATAGTACGCTGTTGACCGGGTTACGGCTCAGCACCACAAAGATGGCGGCTACTATGGCCCAGAGACTTAATATCCAAAACAGTATTTCGTGTAAAGTCATTGCTTGTTTATGCTTTTTGTAATTTTAGTCTTTTAGCTTTTACCTGCTCATCCGTGATCAGCATATCCTCTTTCTTGTAAACAAAGTAATCTCTTCTGTAATTGGCCGGCATTACTGTTTCTGAAAGGTAAACAGCATCTTTAGGGCAGGCTTCTTCACAATTGCCACAGAAAATACAGCGCAACATATTGATCTCATATTTTGCGGCATACTTTTCTTCCCGGTACAAATGCTCTTCTCCCGGCAGGCGCTCAGCAGCTTCCATAGTAATGGCCTCTGCAGGGCACGCCAGAGCACATAAGCCGCAGGCAGTACATTTCTCTCTTCCTGCTTCATCCCGGTTCAGTACATGTAAGCCTCTGAAGACGGGGCTGAACGGACGTGTTTCTTCCGGGTACCTGATGGTGGCCGGCTTCTTGAACATATGGCTCAAAGTGATCCTCAGCCCTTTTAATATCCCGGGAATGTATATCTTCTCGGAGAAGGTCATCGGGCTACGGTCAACCGCCACTGATCTGTTCGTTAAATTCATATTCAAATATTTTTCTGAGTCGTTCCGGTTAATTTAAAACAAACAAAACAACTGCTCCTGTCACTAACATATTTAATAAAGCTAAAGGAATTAATCCTAACCAGCCCAATTTTGTCACCTGGTCAAAGCGGAATCTTGGTAAAGTCCAGCGCACGAACATAAAGAACAAGATAAACCCGACTACTTTAGCCATTAATACCACTACACAAATCAATGAAAATATTCCGGCAGGTACTACCTGTGCTACCTGGTCCATCCATGGGAAATTATACCCGCCAAAGAACAAAGTGGCCAGGATGGCAGAGGATATAAACATATTGATATACTCTGCAAACAGGAACATACCCATTTTCATGGAAGAATATTCCAGCAGGAACCCTGTGTTCAATTCACTCTCACTCTCTGCCATATCAAATGGTGCACGATTCAGCTCGGCAAAAGTACAGGTCAGGAAAATGATAAAGCCTAAAGGTTGCTTGAAGAAATACCAGGTAAAATAGCCATCTGCCCAGAAGCCATGTTGCTGCGCCGTGATTTCTCTCAGGCTCATGGTGCCGGTCAGCATCACTAAAGCAATCAGGCTTAAGCCCAGTGCCAGCTCGTAGGAAATAGCCTGGGAAGCAGCCCTGATAGAGCTCAGCAAAGAAAATTTATTATTGGAAGCCCAGCCCCCGAGCATGATGCCATAGAGGCCCACACTCACTACCCCGAAAAAGTAGAGGATACCGATATTGATATCTGCTACCTGCAGGGAAACGGCACGGGCACCATCAGCAGTCTGAATGATAAAATCCGGCCCCCAGGGGATGATCGCACTGGTTAATAAAGAAGTAAAGATAAATAAGGCAGGGGCCAGCATAAACAACCATTTGGTTGAATTATTAGGCACGATCTCTTCTTTAAAGAAGAGCTTACCACCATCTGCCAAAGGTTGCAATAAACCGAAAGGTCCTGCTCTCATGGGTCCTATACGGTCCTGCATGATACCGGCCACCTTACGCTCTGCCCAGGTTGCATATGCTGCCACACCCATCGAAGCCAGGATAATGATCAGTATCAGTACTGTTTTTTCAATCAATAGAAATGTATCTATGTTCATTTTAAATTTCAGAATTTATGATGAGCGGCTTACCGGTCTTTAATATCGTTCTTAAAATCTGTGGAATGCGCCGGGCCGGCAATGCGGCTCAGGTGTACATTCGGGTTATCCACTTCACTTACTTTATGAATATCTAAAGTATAGATCGGCTCTTTGCCAATCACTTTATCGATCAGTTTCTCACTTTTACCTGCATTACCCACCGTTCCGGCATAGTGTCCCTGCGCGATAACCGATGTTCTCTGTATCTGGCTTGGTCCTTCAATGATCCAGTCTGCTGTATCTTTTTTCTCAAAACGGCATTCGTTACAGATCCATCCGGTCTCCCCATTACTTGCAGTAGCTACTTCACCCCACTCATCTTTACGTGCGGTTACGCGGAACACTTCTTTACCACGCATCCACAGTCTTACCTCACCGCAACATTTAGGATTGGTACAATTCCTGTGCGCATCTACGGGCTTGGTAAACCATACCCGGTTTTTGAAGCGGAAGGTCTTATCCGTTAAAGCACCTACCGGGCATACATCGATCACATTACCGATAAAGTCATGATCCAGTGCCTTGCTGATGCAAGTAGATATCCGTGCATGATCGCCCCTGTCCAATACACCATGCTCACGCTGCTCGGTCAGTTGCTCTGCGGTATATACACAACGGAAGCACATGATACAACGGTTCATGTGCAATTGGATATAAGGCCCCAGGTCTTCCGGGGCAAAGGTGCGACGGGTAAACTCGGTACGGGTACCTTGCTTGCCCTGCTCATAGCTCAAGTCCTGTAAATGGCATTCACCGGCCTGGTCACATACCGGGCAATCCAAAGGATGGTTCAGAAGAAGGAATTCAGTAACCCCTTCACGTGCATCTTTCACACGCTCAGAAGTCATGGATTTTACCTCCATACCGTCCATTACGCCGGTACGGCAACTGGCTACCAGCTTAGGCATAGGGCGCGGATCTTTCTCAGACCCTTTGCTCACCTCTACCAGGCAGGTACGGCATTTACCCCCGCTACCCTCCAATTTGCTGTAATAGCACATGGTAATGGGTGCCACCTCTCCGCCGACCATACGGGCAGCCTCCAGGATGGTAGTACCATTGGGTACCTCCACCGTGATATTATCTATCGTTACTTTTATGTTTGGTAATTCAGACATTATTTCTACTCCTTTATTTCTTAATACAGCTTAACGGAAGCTTAGATTGCCACAAAATTTGAATTATAATAATTCTTCCTTTACTTCATATTTGCTATTCTTAATCACATCTACCCATCTAATCAAAGTTTCTACACTATTACAATTTCTATCTTTCAACTCTCTAAATAATTTTTTAAACCGCACATCTGACTGGGTTAAAATATTGCCAGTAATCTTCTTTAATGCTCCGGCCTGATCTGGCAAATCAAAATCAGACAGATTTATATTCGCCTCTTGTGATGCTTTAATAATAAATGCTTCAATTGCCGGACTAATTTGAATCAAATAGTGTTTTTCACTATGATGCCTTAATAAAAACAAATCTCCGTTATAACTTCTAATTTCTTCAAATTCTTTCAAATAACTTATCTTCCTTTTATCCTTATCTATGATTCCAACCGCCACTCTTCCTTTATACTTACTCTGCATAACTTTAGCGACATTATCACAACCCTTCTGATGATTGTATCTAGTAGCCGGAGGTACTAGGCTCTGAATCAAATTAGTGTCAATATAACATTCCGGTATAACAGCTTCTGTTTCGACCATAGATTATATATAGCTTTCAATATTAAAAAACAAGTCTACTCCTGAATCATAAACATCTTTCAATTCTTCGTCAGATAATCGTTTAATTTTAGTTTCTCCTTCATCATATCCGACTACATATACGCTTAATTCGTCTCTAGAATTTTCAAGAAATTCGTTCAAAACAAATGGACTATGGGTATTAATAAAAAATTGATTGGTTTTATTTTCAATTATATCATTCGTGAATAATTTTATATAAGGAGGAAACATATGAGATTCCGGCTCTTCAAACAATAAGCTAGTTGCTGTATTCGTTCTAATGGCAGCTTTATAAAATATAAGCCTTTGAATAGTATCTGCAATTTGATGAAAAGGAATTGTAAATACAGTATCATCTGTAAGTACTTTCATTGCTTTCATCTGATATCTATCCCCTTTTTCAAAAAACAGTTTTAATCCATAACCAGAAAGTATATCAACTAATTCCTTCCTTAACTCTTCATTACTTGAAACAATAAAATATAAATTTTCTCCATAAGGATATGATAAAGACCGTTCAAAATTTGTTTTATCTTGCTTTACACTTTTAGCATACTCATATTTTCTAACTTTAAATTGTTGAAGATTTTCTTTAAAAAAATCATTAAATATATTATCTTCAGATAACCACTCACTTACCATTAACTGTGCCCTGGTATCATTTTCAAAAATCACATCCCTTTCAACAAATTCATATTTATCAGTATGTAAATTATAGCGAAAAATGTTATTCCTGCCAGCGCTAGTTATATAAATATCATTTTTGTCAATAACACTTTTAGCCTTTAGTTGTTTTTGGGTATAATAATTAATCTTAAACGATCTTGTGTCAAAATATTTAATTTCAATTTCCTCCTGGATATTCCCATCATAAAAAAGTTCAAAAAACTCCTCGACTCTAACTAATTGCCTTAATGTTGGTAATTGAGCAGAGTTTTGCAAAAGACCTAAAAATGACAATGCTTCCAAAATATTGCTCTTACCTACATTAGGTGGACCAATGAATAAATTAATTCGATTACAGCCTTCAATTTTTTGATGCCGTATCGATTTAAAATTGTTGATTTCAATATCTTTAAGATGCATTATCTGTCTTTTTAATTTTGAATTAATAACGGATCCGCGTAATGTGCCAATCCGAAATTCCGGGTCTGCGCCTCTTCGGGATGATCGATATGCCACTCGAACTCATCACGGAAGTGACGAATTGCTGCGGCTACCGGCCATGCTGCCGCATCACCTAAAGGACAGATGGTATTCCCTTCTATCCTGCGCTGTATATCCCACAACAGGTCTATATCTTCTTTCTTGCCTTTCCCGTATTCGATATTCTTCAATATTTTATACATCCAGCCGGTCCCCTCTCTACAAGGCGAACATTGTCCGCAGCTCTCGTGGTTGTAGAAACGAGCCAGCGTCATAGTATGGCGTACCACACACTGATCTTCATCCAGGACAATAAAACCACCCGAGCCTAACATAGTACCGGTTGCAAAACCACCGTCTGCTAAACTTTCGTAGTTCATCAAACGGGTTTCTCCTTTAATATTTTTCAGTAAAAGATTAGCAGGAACTATAGGTACGGATGAACCTCCCGGAATACAGGCTTTCATACGTTTCCCGTTCGGGATACCGCCACAATATTCATCACTGTAGATAAACTCTTCTACAGAAAGATCAAAATCAATTTCGTAGACACCCGGCTTGTTCAGGTTACCACAGGCAGACATCAATTTGGTGCCTTTACTGTTACCTACGCCTAAGTTACCATAAGCCTCTCCGCCCATCGCAATGATCGGGCCAACGGTAGCAATAGTCTCTACATTATTCACCACGGTAGGGCGCATCCATACCCCCTGCACCGCAGGGAATGGTGGCTTGATCCGTGGGTTTCCGCGCTTACCTTCCAATGATTCGATAAGGGCCGTTTCTTCACCGCAGATATAGGCACCGCCACCGCGTTGCACATAGATCTCACAGTCGAAACCGGAACCTTTAATATTTTTACCCAGCCAGCCATTCGCTTTCGCTTCGGCAATAGCCTGCTCCAGGATATCGGGTATCCAGGCATATTCACCACGGATATAGATATAAGAAACATTAGAGCCCAGCGCAAAGCTGGAGATGATCATACCTTCGATAAAGAGATGCGGTAAGAATTCCATCAGGTAGCGATCCTTGAAAGTGCCCGGCTCTGATTCATCGGCATTACACACCAGGTGGCGTGGTACTCCTTCCGGTTTAGCCAGGAAACTCCATTTAAGCCCCGTAGGGAAACCAGCTCCGCCGCGGCCTCTCAAACCACTTTTCTTCACCTCTTCCACAATCTCCTCAGGGGTCATCTTAAGTGCTTTGGCCACACATTCATAACCTCCGTTTTTCACCCAGGTATCATAGTACCGGATGCCTTCGATATGTGCTTTATCTAATAATAATTTCATTCTTATAATTAAAAATTCAAAAGTCAAAAATCAAAATCTGAAATTTACCCTTTAATTACTCTGTTATTTTTACGGCCTGCCGACTCCACAATTGCCAATCTTCTGTTTCATTTTCTTTCCAGATCTCCATAACGGCAAGCTTCATACTAAATGCCTGCCCTCTGTATTTCCCATCCACACGGATGATCCTGCTCACCCTGTAAAATCCGCCCTGCTTATCCTGCTCCTGGATGCTATGTTGCTCTATTTTATCATAGACAATCTTCTCTTTTTGCAGGTCGCTGATCACGTCTGATTTGGTCTGAAAATAAGCATTAGAATGTCCCATTATCAAGGACTCACCCAATACTTCATCCAGCATTCTATAATCTTTCTCCACTAAAGCATGATCCAGCTTACTGATCGCTTTCTTTACATCATCTCCCGGCTCAACACTGCTTGTCTGATGCTTCTGCCGCAAAGCCGTCGCCAGCTTCTTTGCTTCTTCATAGGTAAAGCCACCGGTTATCTGCACCTCCCCTCCGGGAATTTCGCCTTGTACTACCGGTGCCGACAATAATCGGTTGCCAACAATGATCAAGATCTTTTTACCTATAGACTGCCTGGTAGCCACCGCAAACCTTTCCCGTCCTTCTTTGTCCAGTTTTACACTGATCGTTACCCCATACGGTGCAGCAGCATCAACTACAGACTTCACAATATGCCTGTTCGTGATGATCGTATCTGCTTTGTTGTAGTACAACCATATTTGCGCAGTACTATCATAGATCTTCGCATTCCCCTTTTCTGCTTCACGAAACAAAGCCAGGGTTTGTGCGTTTAAAGTACCGGCACTCAGGCACAGCAGCATTAAGATCTTCAGCACGATACAATTCCTCATTGTTCAAAAAACTTATTGCTTCACAAACTGGTAATGATTTTCGCCCGGTGCATCCAGGGGATTACCATCGGGTCCCAATTGTTTCAGCATATTCGACTGGATCTTATAATTTCTTATTTCTCCACCTTTATCGGTCAATTCTAAAATAGAATCTCTCATCACAAATCTTCCGCTATCTACCAAAGGCATTGAAAATGTGGTATCATTTTCCGGCCTGGTAGTGATCGCATAGGTATTATCTTCGTTTAAGATAATACTGGTGATCATCGCATCACAGGATTCACAAGGCAAATGGCCTACATAAGTACCCATCAAAGCATCTTGTGTCAAGGGCTTATCTGTAGTGACCGCAGTTTGCTCCTTCCCATTTCCCGCTCCGCTGTCTTTGGCATCCTGCTCTCCCCCACCTCCGCAAGCGGATAACAAAAGTATCATTCCTAAAGCAGTGATTAACCTTTTCATGTTTTTTTATTTACTTAAATATAAAGTATTTAATCCTTTCAGACGGTGGCTGCCATTCTTAATTCGTCCAGCAGTTTATCTACTTTTTCGATTGTCAGGTGCTCTTTATAGAACTTGCCCAACTGCATCATAGGTGCATAGCCACAAGCCCCCAAACATTCTGCAGGTTTTAAAGTGAATAAACCATCTCCTGTGGTCTCTCCTTCTTTAATGCCTAATTTCTGTTTGATATGCTCTATGATCTGGTCACTGCCACATAACATACAGGGACCGGTACGGCACACTTCCAGTACATATTTGCCCACAGGCTTCATATTGAACATGGTGTAAAAAGTAGCTACTTCATACACTTCAATAGGATTAATGGACAGTAAAGAAGCCACATAATCCATTACCGGAACGTCCAGCCAGCCTCCGAATGTTTCCTGAGCCAGGTGCAGCAAAGGGATTAAAGCACTTTTCTGCTTCCCTTCCGGGTAGCGGGCGATGATCTCTGCTACTTTATCTAATTTTTCTTGCGAAAACTGTATCATTTTTAATTCAAAATTCAAAATTCAAAATTGCCCTCCTCTCATTAAGCGTCCAGCTCACCTGCAATAACGTTGATCGAACTGAGTGTTACGATCGCATCACTGAATAATCCTCCTGCGACCAGTTCATTAAAGGCCTGGTAATAAATAAAGCAAGGTCTCCTGAAATGTAAACGGTAAGGCGTACGCCCGCCGTCACTGATCAGATAATAACCCAGCTCACCATTACCCCCTTCTACAGCATGGTACACTTCGCCCGGCGGCAGATCCGTCTCGCCCATCACTATCTTAAAGTGATAGATCAATGCCTCCATCTTGGAGTACACATCAGCCTTCTCCGGTAAATAAAACTCCGGGGCATCGGCATGGAACACCGAATCATCCAGGCCTTTCAATTTCTCTAATGCCTGCTGGATGATGCCATAACTCTCCCACATTTCTATATTACGTACCAGGTACCTGTCGTAAGTATCCCCGGTGGTGCCCACCGGAATTTTGAAATCAAATTCATTATAACGGCTGTATGGCTGGGCCACACGCACATCATAATCCACACCGGAAGCCCTCAGGTTAGGACCTGTAAAGCTCCAGTTTAAAGCACGCTCGGCACTGATCGCACCTGCCCCGATACAGCGGTCCATAAAGATCCGGTTGCGGGTGAGCAATGATTCAAACTCCTTGAGTACAGCAGGGAAAGTATCCATGAAATCCTGGAGTTTTTTCCAGGTTTCATCGGTGAAATTACGTTCAAAGCCCCCTATCCTGCCCATATTGGTCGTCAGGCGGGAGCCACAAATGCTTTCAAAAATATCGTAGATACGCTCACGCCATTGGAAGACATAAGTAAAGGGCGTTAAAGCACCTGTATCCACACCGATTACCGAATTACAGATCAGGTGATCCCCGATACGGGCCAGCTCCATTACGATAACGCGCAGGTAGTCTACGCGCGCCGGTAATTCGAGTCCCACCAGTTTCTCTACCGTCATATGCCAACCCATGTTATTAATGGGGGCAGAGCAGTAGTTCAGCCGGTCGGTCAATGTGGTCACCTGGCTGTAAGGTCTTCTTTCTGCAATTTTTTCAAATGCCCTGTGAATGTACCCTACAGTCATTTCTGTATTCATCACCCGCTCACCGTCAATCTCCATAATATTCTGGAAGATACCATGCGTAGCCGGGTGCGTAGGCCCCAGGTTAATGGTAGTGGTCTCCTTCTCTATGGAGTTTTCTGCAAGCTTTATATGTTGCTTTTCAACCATAATGTTGAAATTTCATTTTTAAAAGTTAACGGCCAAACATGGCATCATCTTTGTCCAGTCTTGTAGGATCTTCCATCTGGTATTCTTTACGCATCGGGAAATAATCCATTTCATCTACATTCAGGATTCTTCTTAAATCGGGATGCCCTACAAAATTGACCCCGAAGAAATCGTAAGTTTCGCGCTCCATCCAGTTGGCCCCGGAAAATACAGGAGTCAAGGAGTGAATATCAGGTTGCGCTACCGGCACATAGGCCTTTAAACGCAAACGGACATTGTCTACCAGGTTATGCACATGCGTGACCACACACAGCTCCCTGCCCTGCTCTTCAGGATAATGGACTGCGGTGATATCGGTCAAAAACTGGAATCCTAATTCTTTGTATAAATAGCTGACAATCGCTAAATTCTTTTCTGCCGGTATCTCACATTCCATCATGCCGCGGTTATCCACCAGCTGCAATCCTTCATGTGCTCCCTGAAGCCGCTCCTGTAATGTTGCTAAATCCATCATGGTACAGAATTATTGAATACCGTATTCGTTTAATAATGCTTTATATCTATCAGAATGTCTTCTTCTCAGGCTTTCATTCTTTACAATTTCCTGCAACTTCATCACACCATCCAGGATACCTTCCGGTCTTGGCGGACAACCCGGTACATATACATCAACGGGTATCACCTGGTCGATGCCTTGTAACACAGAATAAGAATCAAAGATTCCGCCACTGCTGGCGCAGGCACCTATGGCAATTACCCAGCGGGGCTCTGCCATTTGTAAATATACCTGCCGTAACACCGGGGCTAGTTTCTTGGAGATCGTACCCGCTACCAGTAACATATCACATTGACGAGGTGTAAATGCCATACGTTCCGATCCGAAGCGTGCCAGGTCATAAGTTGCTCCCATGGTAGCCATAAACTCAATCCCGCAACAGGAAGTGGCAAAAGGTAAAGGCCACATAGAATTTGCCCTGGCCAGGCCAATGGCTTTATCAAACATAGTGGTCATGAAGCCCTCACCCCAATACCCATCAGGGATTTCGGCCAACTGAACTTTACTATTTTCGTTATATTTTACTGGTCTCACTTTCTCAAATTTGTGAATTTGTTGATTTGTGTATTCGTAAATTGAAGTTTTTAAACACCGCTTACTACACAAATGTGCAAATTCTAGTACATCATTTTCTAATTTACAAATTCTCTAATTTGCTCATTCTAATCTTCCCATTTCAATGCGCCTTTCTTGATAACATAGAAGAAGCCGCAAACAAATAAAGCCACAAACATTAATACTGCCAGGAACCCTTCGGTGCCCAGGCCTTTAAAATTAACTGCATATGGATAAAAGAAAATTACTTCAACATCAAACAAAACGAATAAGATCGCCACTACGAAATACTTAACGCCCATTGGCTTACGGGCATTCCCGATCTGCTCAATACCCGATTCAAAGTTGATCAACTTATCTGCGGTACGCCGCTTAGGACCCAGGCTATGGGTTAACAGCATTAAGGCAATAACCACGATTCCTGCTAAAGCAAATTGCAGCATCAAAGGAATATAGGAAGACACACTCTGTGGGTCTGTCGCAAGCAAAATTTGACTCATTGATGACATAAATACTACCCTTTAACGACAATTTTATAAGCAAATTGGCGTAATTGAATCAACAAAAATAAAGTAAGCGAAGCGGATTAACAAGTTTTTAAACAGCCAAGTTGCTCATATATATTGCATGACAATACGTTAGATTAAAGAAGCCTTTTATATTAAAAAAAACAATGCCATCAATCTGGCTTCATACAGAGCCTTTTACCACCGCCCATCTATTTCAAACCGGTATACCTACAACCAAAAATGGCCTATAAATAAATCGCACTTAAGGAATAAACACCAGTACACACTCCTATAAAGATAACCATTAAAAGTAGATATATTTTCTTTTGCCCCTTATTAAAGGAAATCTTAACGAAGTGGTATCCCCTCATTACGGGGCTAAAAAACGAACGGAGCCAACCCGTCTGGAAGATATAGAAAAAAACAGGTGCAATAAAAGACTTTTTGAAAGCCTCATTATAGCAGAAAAAAACAGGAAGAAACTGTCACAAAAAAGATCATTTGTTCGAGCAGATGAATACAGGGGGGTAATCAATACAACTCATCCTTTCCGCCGGAATGCAATGGAGTCGGGAAAGCTTCCCAAAAATATCAGCAGATTGCTCCACTTGCTATTGCCCGGTCCTTTAGCTGTGCATTTAGTAAATTTAATAATAATAAGCGCAGGAAGTGTTTAAGTAAACTAAGCTTCAAAATGACGAAATAATATTTTCAGATAGCCTCTTGACTTCCAATTGAAGATCATTTTTAGGGTATAATACAGTAAATCTCTACTGTTACAATATCCCCTATCACAAACATGCCTGTTCCGTCATTCAGGTCAAAGTCCTTTCGGTTGACCTGAAAGCTTCCTTTAAAGGTCCTGTTGGCATAAGTAAAAGGAATATTCACCGTTTTGCTCTTTCCTTTAATCGTTAGCTGGCCGGTGGCCAGGTAGCCTGTTTTTGTTTTAAGCAGGGAGGTAGACTTAAAGCAGATCTTTGGATATTTTTTGACATTAAAAAAATCTTTTTCTTTCAGGTGCGCATCTCTATCCTCTTCCCCGGTACTCACCGTAGCAGGCCTGATGCATACATCGAACTGGCTACGGCCCATATCTTCGGGATCAAAAGAAAGGCGGCCTTCCATACCCTTAAACGTTCCGGACACATTACTAAAGCCCAGCTTGCTTACATTAAACTTTGCATAAGAACGGTCTGCATCTATTTTCTGCGCCACACCCTTATAACTCACTAAGCTCAACAACACGACTAAGGCAATCACTACACTTCTTAACATCTGGAATTAATTTCCGCAAAAATACCCTGATCCCTGTTACAAAATACAATTCTTAACAGCTTTCAATTTCTTTTTTACAAAATTGTGTCTGAAAAATTTGGAGAACTACGAATACTTCGTAGATTTACGTAAAATTCGTAAAGCAGATGCAAAAACTATCGCTACAGGAAGAAGAATTAATGCGTGCCATCTGGAGTATAAAAGGAGGCTTTGTGAGGGACTTCATGGAACAGATGCAGGACCCGCCACCCTATACCACCGTGGCTTCTACCGTTAAGAACCTGGAGAAGAAAGCCTTTCTGCGCTCCAAAAAAATGGCCAATAGTTTATTCTATGAACCCATAGTAGAGGAAGCGGAATATACACGTACACACATGAAAGGTTTTGTGCAGGACTATTTCCAAAACTCTTACAAAGACCTGGTCACCTTTTTCGTCAAGGACAAAAAGATCTCTGAAAAAGACTTACAGGAAATTATCAAAATGATCGAACAAGGTAAAAAATAAATATTATGGAATTATTGTTCCTCCTTTTCAAAATGAACCTGTCGCTGGCGATCTTCTACCTGCTGTACCGGCTGGTCTTAAGGAAGCTCACTTTCTTTAACTTCAACAGGATCTACCTGCTGTCAGCGATCCTGGTGTCGGCCATGATCCCTTTCCTGAAATACAGTGCTACAGCCAGGTCCGGTATATTGACGATACAGCAAAAGACAGGCCTGGACCCGGCAGCACTGCTGCCCCTTCCAGCAGCGCAGTCCGGCATCAGCATCATCGACATCGCCACTGCTCTATACTGGGCCGGCGTGATCGTGATGGGCGCTATATTCCTCATGCAGCTTGCTTCCCTGGTTGTCTTTTATGTAAACAGCAAAAAGGAGCTCGTATCCGGCAGGCAGATCAGGACCGGTCCCGGCCCGCTCAGCCCCTTCTCTTTCTTTAACAGCATTTTTGTCAACCCGCATGAGCATTCTGCTACAGCCCTGCAAAGCATTCTCGACCACGAATCGGTACATGCAAAGCAATGGCATTCGATAGATATACTGGCCGGAGAGCTTAAACGCATCTTCTGCTGGTTCAACCCTGCGGCCTGGCTCATGCTGCGGGCCATCCGGGAAAACCTCGAGTTCATAGCAGACCGGAAAGTGCTGCAAAACGGGACCGATGCAAGGCAATATCAATATGCCTTACTGGCCACACAACAAAATAACCGCACCCACCTTTTAAGCAACAATTTTAATCTTTCACACTTAAAATTTCGTATTACTATGATGAACAGATCTAAATCTCCGGATATGCAGGTATTGAAATATTTATGGGCCATCCCCGCTGTCGCAGGGCTCTTACTCATGACAGATTTAACACAGGCAAAAGAAAACCCTCAATCCCGCTACGTCTTACAGGACCATGACCGGCAAGAGCATAAGGCGGACATTGCTGATTTCACCCAGGCAGCGATCAATGTATACAGCAATACTTCAGACAAGCACATCGTTCAGGCAGATGTGCCGCAGCCCCCGGCATCACCGGCACCTCCAGCATTACCGGTGCCGCCAGTGCCACCCAGCCCTGCTCAACCGGCAGAGCATACAAACAGTCCTGATGCAGACAAGGACAGGATAACTTCCACCGTGATCACAGAGGAAATAGTGGACGGGAAGGTCACTAAAAGCAGTGTCAAAATAGAAGCCCGGAATATTAAGTTCCTGAGCATAGCCCCGGACCAGGAGAATAAGGAGAATACTAAAGTGCATTCCAATGCCGTATCCACCTCTTTCAGGAATGGCGACTACAAGATTTACATCGATGGGGCAAGATACTATGGCTCGCTTACCGAGCAAGACCCTCATACGATCAAATCCATATCTATACTATCGGGCCAGCACGCGGTGGATTTCGATCCTGCACTAAGTCTCGAGGATAAAATCATCGTGATTGAAAGCAATAAAAAGCCCAAAACTACCCGGGCCCTCAGCAGCAAGCCCTTCCAGGTATTTCCCAATCCCGCATCAAGTCAGTGGACCATCACAACGGAGCAATCGGGACCCGATGATCGCTACGAATTATTTGACCGCAACGGTGCTCAAAAAGCTTCCGGGAAGCTGAGCCAGAAAACACAGATCAATGCCGAAGCATTACCGGAAGGTATCTATTTCCTGAAGCTGCAGATCGGGCATAAAAATTATACCACCCAATTAGAAAAAGGAAGATAAACCACAACTGCCCCAAATCAAAAAAGCCATCGACAAGTCGATGGCTTTTTTGCGGAATAATTCAAACTATTTAATTCCTTTTTGTGCAAAATATTTAATGATTTGCTGAGCCGTTTCATTGTTTGCATCATATTCCAATACTTTTTTGGAATAGTCTACTGCCGCTCTGCCATTTGCTTTATTGTATTCATACAAAGCCAGGTATTGATAAGCAAAAACATACTCTTCTGTCTTACGCTCTTTACCTTCAGCCAATGGTTTGTTCATCCATGTTTTAAAAGGCTCTACAGCAGTTCCTTTAGTAGCTTCTGGATCTTGTGCCGCAGCTACTCTTCCCAGCCAGTAGTAACCAGTGATCTCATCAGGATACTTAGCATTAAAGGCTTCCAGCTTAGCTTTAGAACCGGCAAAATCTTTTGCATAGAAGGCATAGAAACCGGCATTAAAATAATCTAAAGGAGAAGCATCAGGATATTGTGCCACTAATTTAGTGTACCATTCAGATACTTTACCCCAGTTCCTGGTCTCTTTGTATCCGTCAGCAATTTTACGGTAAAGCGCCGTTTTATCCTCATCTGTACTTTTTTGTAAAGCCAGTCCGAAGTTTTGATCCGCTATACCCAGGTATTTAGCCGCATTCACGCTATCTTCCTTAGCCATCGCATTATTTACATAAGCGTAGTACAGGTAATCTTCATAAGTGTACTTAGACGTATCACTTACAGTACTACGATAAGTATCGAAGTTTTTCAAGGCATCAGAAAGCTGGTTATTCTGATATTGTGCAAAAGCCAGACCTCTGTATAAAGAAGGCGTTTGCTTACCTTCACCTGCATTGATCAGGTCTTGATAAATTTTACCTGCTCCTGTGTAATCTTTCGTTAAATACAAGATATTACCATAACGCATCTGGTCCCTGATCGATTTATCAGAAAGCTTCAGGTACTCTTCAATGTTTTGCTTAGCTAACTCATATTTACCGGCTCTGTAATAAACATCTGCCAGGTCACCATAAGGTAATGGGTTTTCTTTATCTGATTCTTTAGCCAGGTTATAGCTTTTCAGAGATTCATCATAGTTACGGGCATTCAACCAGATCAGGCCATGACGGGCATAAGCCAGGGATTTCATTTTACCCTCGGCAATTACCGCATCAAACATTCTTACGGCTTCCCCGTTAGACTCCCCGGTATTTTTGCGCAATAAGGCATCACCCAGCCCGATCATTACTTCCGGCTGATTAGCCTTTCTTTCATGAGCTGTTCTGTACCAGGCTATCGCTTCATCATACTGGGTAGCTTTATCACTGTAAGTGATCGCATCTGCAGCTACCTGGTATTTTTCCCAGTCTTTTTTCTTGGCACCATCTACAATACCTTGTAATATTTTATAGGCATCTGCACCTTTTCCCTCTTCATACAGGACTCTTGCCGTACCGGCCATATTCCTGAAATCAGAAGGGTGCTTGGCAAATGCTGCTTTTGCTTCATTTAATTTTCCTTCTCCAAGCAATACCAATCCATAATAGTAGTTTGCTTCCGGGCTGTTTCCGGCCAGTGAACTCAATTCTTTTTCCGCACTTTGGTAACGTTCATAAGCTAATAACTTCTTTCCTTGCTCTAATGACTGCGCATTAACATCATATACAAAAGCCGAAGCCGCTGCTGTTGTCAATACCGTGATTAATGTTTTCATATTTCTCTTTTTTATTAATTTATTGTTTTAATCTTAGTTTTTGTGTTGTACTGCTTTAGATGCATTTCTTAAGCCTAAGGTTTAATTTCCACATCCCTGATGGTCAATTGTACCGCCAAAGGCACCATCCTCGCTTTGTTAATGATCAACTGGCCGGGCTCACTCGTTAAAAAATTGGCAAAGCCGGAAGCCAGGTTAGACTCTATCCTGCTGATGAAGTAAAGCTTGCGATGAAAAGGATAATCCCTTAAAGCAATACTTCCCTGGTAAGGTAAAATAAACCGGTCCAGAGAATCATTTTTAACCGAAACCACCTTTACTTCTTTACGGAATGACCCGTATCCCAGTGTAGATGTAGGATCAAAAGCATGAGTCATCCCTACAAAACCGATCGCATCTGTATTTTCTGATACATACTTGATCACCTCTTCACTGTTCCTGGCGGCAAATACCTGCTCAGATAGCTTTGCTCCTTTCAAAATAGAATCGCTGACAAACCGGGCAATACTACCGTTCTGGTTATCAAAAACAACTTTAAATTTACGGGCAAACTTACCGGTAAGAATGTTCTCCACCATACCTACGGTCATGAGCGAATCCTGGGATTTATTATTCACCAGTATCACGATACCATCGCGCGCAATAGCCAGGTCCTTAGTATAAATATTGTTTGCTTCACAAGCCTTCTTCTCTTCAGCCGTCAGCGCCCTCGTGACCATGATCATCTGGGTTTTCCCTTCAAATAATTGCTTGAAGCAATCGGCTTCCGGCAAATAGGCCACATTTAAAGTAGCCTGCGGGTAAGAAGAATCAAAAACATTCACCTCCTGCGTGATCACAGGTTTAAAGCTTTCATCAGCCGCGATAGCAATTGATCCAGAAGTGTACGAATCAATACTCTTCTGGTCTACAGAAGAGGGAGTGTCTCCACAAGAGTTCAAAAATAAAGAGCTTGCTAATGCCAAAGCTCCCGACAAAATGTATTTTTTCATAACTTTCCAGTCTGCAATAATAAGAAAATTAAACTTTTTTCCCTTTAATTATAAAATTTATATAACTATTATTTAACAGCGATAATTTCCTTTAAGAAAGACGCGCATCCTTTCTTTTTCCATAAATAGTAAACACCCTTACCTGTTAATTATCAAGCACTGAGGTTTTTGAAATGTTTAGGATTTTAGCCTCGGTTTTCTAAGCCGATTATTGTACATTTGAACAGTCTATTCTTAAAAACAAAAAACAATGGCAACAATAAAATTTAAAGGTAATGAAGTACATACCGTAGGCACATTACCAGAGGTAGGTACACAGGCAAAAGGCTTTACACTGACCACCAGCAGCCTTTCTGAAAAATCACTGCAGGACTACCAGGGCAAGCGAGTGGTCTTAAATATTTTCCCTAGTGTAGACACCGGTGTATGTGCGGCTTCCGTGCGTGCGTTCAACGAAAAAGCAAATGCTTTGGACAATACAGTAGTCGTAAATGTTTCTAAAGACCTGCCTTTCGCACTGAATCGTTTTTGCGCGGCAGAAGGTTTGGAAAATGTAGAAAACCTGTCCGACTTCAAAAGCACTTTCGGTACCGATTATGGCGTTACCCTCTCCGACTCTCCATTGCAGGGTTTACTGAGCCGTGCAGTAGTGGTACTGGATGAGCAAGGTAAAGTTATGTATACCGAGCAGGTAGATGACATTACTCATGAGCCTAATTACGAAGCAGCACTCAACCTGCTGAAGTAAGTTTTATAAAAAATTACAAAAAGCCTATACTGTTTCTTGCAGTATAGGCTTTTTAAATGCTAAATACCTGCTGCACAGGCTATGAAACTCCCTTTTTTTCGTTTATTTTTGAATCGTGCCTTGCCGGGCCGGTTCATCAACATCACTAAAGCTTTATAATGGATTCCAAAAAGAAAATTGCCTTACTCGAAGCAGACTACCTGTCTGCCCAGACAGAAAAAGAAAAACTCGATTTCTTATCTGAAATTATTTTAGAAATAAGGACAGAAGATGTAGAAAGAGGGCTCAAGCTTTCTGAAGAGCTGATGGAGCGTTCTAAAGCGATCAATTACCAGCTGGGGATCGGCAATGCCTATAACCATAAAGGTGCCTGCTACTGGATCAAGGGAGAATATGAAGATGGGCTGGATGAGCTGGCAGAGGCCTACTCCATAGCCCGGGAGCTGGAAGACAAAACCCTGGAAGCAAAAGCACTCAACAATTACGGCAGGATCTACCGTGAGCTGGGCGACATTTCCAATGCCCTGGTACATTTTGAAGAAGCGCTGGAGATCAATGAACAACTCAATAATGTCATCAACCAGTCTATCAACCTTACCAATATTGCCAACCTCTACCTGGATCTTTCCGACTATGATTCTGCCCTGGAGTATGCCCTTAAATGCCTGCCCATTTTTGAAAAAGAGCAGGACAATGTAAGGCTGGCCAGTATTTATAATACCCTGGGCAATATCTATTACAAAAAAGAAATGCTCAACGAGGCCCTGGACTATTTCCAGAGGATGCAGATGATGGCAGAAGAAAATTCGCCCTCTAAATCCCTTGCCAACAGTGGTCTCGGCAAAGTGTACTTTAAACTAAATGATTATGAAAGGGCTTCTCACTTCCTGAATATTGCCTTAGAACAATCCAAAGAGACCAATAATTTTGAAGTAGAGATCATCACCCTATACTACCTCGCTTACCTGTACGAGAACCAGGCTTTGTACCAGAAGTCCCTGGAGTTTTACAATGAAGCCCTGCAGCTGGCCAATGAATTTTTACGCAAGCAGGACCTGGTGAGCATCCATGAAAGATTGTCTATCCTTCATGACACCCTTTCCAATGTACCCAAGGCCTATGAGCATCTGAAAGCCTACGAAAAGCTGAAGGAAGAGATCTTTCACCAGAATACCTATAACAAAATGCGCAACCTGCAGATCAAGAATAAGATCGAGGTAGCCAAAAAAGAAAAAGAGGTGGCAGAGCGCACCGCCATGCTCAAGCAGCAGTTCATGGCCAATATGAGCCATGAGATCAGGACCCCGATGAATGCTATTGTGGGCATTACGCGCCTGCTGATGGACAAGCATCCCAGCGAAGAGCAGGTGCGGTACCTAAAACTGATCCAGCAAAGCACGGATAATCTTTTGGTCATTATCAACGACATCCTGGACCTTTCCAAGATCGAGGCCAATAAAATCACCATTGAGTCGATCCGTTTTTCTATCCGCGAATTGCTTTATGGCACCAAAGAGATCATGCAGATCAAAGCAAGGGAAAAGTTCTTGTCTTTTGATATCGAGATCGACGACCGCATCCCGGACTGCCTCATCGGCGACCCTACCCGGCTTAACCAGATCCTGGTGAACCTGATCGGCAATGCCGTGAAGTTTACCGAGAAAGGCGGCGTAAAGGTGCAGGTAAAATTATACAAAGAGAACGGGCATAAGATCGCTGTCCGTTTTGACATTGCAGATACCGGGATCGGGATCTCCAAACAATACATCAATACGATCTTCGACAGCTTTACACAAGCCGGAAGCGACACCACAAGAAAATATGGCGGCACCGGGCTGGGCCTCACCATATCCAAGCAATTGGTAGACCTCATGAACGGCAGGATGGAAGTAGAAAGTCAGCTCGGGATCGGTACTACTTTCAGCGTTTTGATCCCGCTGGAAGTAGATGCTAACCAAAACCGGATCCAGGATGAGCAACCGGACACCGCTGCCATCAAGCAAGAGCTCAGCCATGCCCATATCCTTCTGGTAGAAGACAACGAGTTTAACCAGATCGTGGCAGAAGAAACCCTGAAAAACAGCCTGCCAGATATTAAGATCGATATTGCCAATAATGGCGAAGAAGCCATTGCCATGCTCCGCGAGCGGGATTATGATATGATCCTGATGGACATCCAGATGCCGGTCATGGACGGGATTACCACAACAAAATTCATCCGCCGGGATATGCCGGAAAATAAGCGGCATATAAAGATCATTGCGATGACGGCCAATGTGCTGCAGGAGGATGTGAAACGCTATTTTGACATAGGCATGGATGCTTATGTTTCCAAACCTTTCCAGCTGGAAGATCTCTTGCTGACCATGAGCCAGCAAATGCATTCGAAAAGCCAGGCACCGGACTCTCCCGTGCAACAGGAAGAAGAACAACAGGCTTCAAAGACCCTGCTCTTGCCGGAAACCGTAACGGATATGCAATTCCTATCCCAGTTTACCGGTGGCAATCCCGAGAAGCGGAATAAGTATATACGTATGTTCCTCGATAACTGCCCCAAACTCCTGCTCCAGTTGAATGAGGGGCTCAACAGGAAAGATTACGCCGTTATGAAGATTGCCGCACATTCACTGAAACCCCAGATGGGCTATATGGGCATCAAAGAAGAGGTGAGCAATATCTACCTGATCGAACATGCCGCGGCAGAACAGCAGGCAGAGGTACTACCCTCTCTGATCAAACACCTGAATAAGGTCTGCGAGATGGCTTTTGCTGAGTTAAATTCAATACTACAAGCTTCCTGAAAATAAGAAATGACTGCCCGGATAAACCGGGCAGTCATTTTTATAGGAATCATTTTCTTTAACAACTTACTTCATAATATTCCCTGATAATAGGATCAGTGATCGGTATAGGCGGTAAAGCACCAATCTGGGCATCGTTCAGGCAGCCCAGGTTAGTGGTGGAAATGATCGTATTGGTAGCAATGTTCTTTTTAATTTTAACGACCTTATAAGTGCCGGGGGTGAAGCAGGCACAGAATACCTGTGCAGAACTCTCTTTCGGGATGATTAAAAAAGCAGTCAAACCAAACGTAAATGCTGTAGCAGCAGAAATTAAAATCTTCTTCATAATTAATAATTTGATTAGTGTTCGTTTTTTAATTAATGGGGTGAATTAAAATATCAACTCTAAGATAATAAAACAAAAATCAAATTCAAATAAAATCAATACTTTTTATCCACTTAAATAGGCATTTGTAAAAAAAACGCAGGCTTTTGTAGGTTTATATTGAATATTATATATACATAAACAAAAATGACTGTCCTTTTAAAAAGACAGTCATTCCAGGATACTTAATGTTTTAATCCTTATAAATTCAATATTTAGAAACAATATACTTCATAATATTCCCTGATCGTCGGATCGGTAATCGGCAAAGAGGGTAACTTGCTAATCTGCTCTTGGGTCATACAACCCAGATTCGTACGAATAATGATATTGTTAGTTACTATATTCTTTCTAATTTTAACCACTTTACAATAATAGGGAGGGCAAGAAATAGCTGTAAGCTGGGCTGAACTTTTTTGCGGAATTACAAAAAAAGCCGTTAAGCCAAACGATAGTGCTGTAGCAGCAATAATTAAAATCTTTTTCATAATTAATAAATTTTAGTAAATGCTCAATTTTAATTAAGGAGAGCAGAAAAACCTTCTGCTAAGATATTAAAATAAAAAATAAATTCAAATAAAATAAATGTTTTTTTTGCACGCCCGATATAAGTCATTTATATACAAATCCCCTTCATTGATCATATACACGACAAAGTTTGCAAAATCGCTTTTGCCACCCTGGATACAGTATTAAAAGTTTACTGGAAATGAATATGGGGCTGTCCAAAAAGGGCATCATTTCGAGCGAAATATAATGAAGTCGAGAAATCTCTGATACAAAAATATTGATTTTGAGATGGCTATAGGTCACTACAATGCAGTCGAAATAACGAAAATGATCTTTTTAGGCAAGCCCATTTTTATATGAATCCTTTTACTTAACAACTTACCTGGTAATATTCCCTGATCGTCGGATCGGTAATGGGTAGAGGTGGTAAATTACCAATCTGGGCTTCTGTCATACAGCCCAGATCCGTACGAGTAATGATCGTATTAGTTAAAAAATTCTTTTTAATTTTAACCACTTTACAATAGGGAGGAAGGCACATGGTGGGCTGGGCCGAACTTTCTTTAGGAATTACAAAAAAAGCAGTTAAACCAAACGATAGTGCCGTAGCAGCAATAATTAAAATCTTTTTCATAATTAATAAATTTTAGTGAATGCTCAATATTAATTAAGGAGAGCAGAAAAACCTTCCTGCTAAGATATTAAAATAAAAAATAAATTCAAATAAATTAAATACTTTTTATGCCCCGATATGGGCTATTTGCATAAAAAGTATCCTATCTTACAATTTTGTAAATTTGCCTACTTTTTTAATATAAAGAGATTTATACGTGAAATTAAAATCACTGGAAATAAAAGGCTTCAAATCCTTTGCCGACAAGACGCAGATCATCCTCGACAATCCCATCACGGGTATTGTGGGGCCTAATGGCTGTGGCAAGTCCAATATTATTGATGCCATTCGCTGGGTCATTGGTGAGCACAAGATCAAAGCGCTCCGTTCCGATAACCTGGAAGACCTCATCTTTAACGGTTCCCGTAGCCGTGCCACAAGCGGCATGGCAGAGGTATCGCTTACCTTTGAAAATACCCGTAACCTTTTACCTACAGAATTCACCACGGTGACCATCACCCGTAAATTCTACAGGAGCGGTGAGAGTGAATATCGCTTAAATGATGTAGCCTGCCGCCTGAAAGATATCCATAACCTCTTCCTCGATACCGGTGTGAGCAATGACTCTTATGCCATCATCGAGCTGGGTATGGTAGACGATATCATTAAAGATAAGGAGGGTAGCCGCCGCAGGATGCTGGAGCAGGCTGCCGGTATCTCTATTTACAAAACCCGCAAGAAAGAAGCGAAAGCCAAGCTGGACGCAACGCAGCAGGATGTGGACCGTATTGAAGACCTGTTGTTTGAGATCACCAACAACCTGCGCTCCCTGGAAAGCCAGGCGAAGAAAGCGGAACGCTATTATAATATTAAGAACGAATATAAGACGGTCAGTATTGAACTGGCCAAAGCTTCCCTGGAAGCCTTCAACGGGCAATACCAGTCCCTGAATGACCAGCTGGAAAAAGAAAGCGATCATAAACTGGCCCTGGATGCTGCCCTGGCAGGGGATGAAGCAGAGATCGAAGCCAATAAAGTGAAGCTTACCCAGCAGGAACATGAGCTACATGGACTGCAAAAACGTTTTAATGATTTGCTGGCCAGTATCCGGCAGATGGAAAATGATAAAAAGCTGGCCGCCCAGCGCCTGGATCACCTGCAGGACCGGGAAAAGAACCTGAACGAGTTCCTCGGTACAGCAGACAGCCAGGTAGCCCAGTTAACGGAAAGCATCAACTTTACTCAAAAGCAGATCTCCGAAGAACAGGAACTACTGGAAGAACTGAAAGACCAGATGGAAAACCTCCGCGATACTATGGAGGATAAACGCGAGGCTTTTGAAGACAAGAAAAAAGCCCTGGATGTACACCGCGGCGAATTCCAGTCCAAACAAAGGGTACAATTCGACGCGGAAAAAATAGTGGCCGTTGCCGATACTTCCATTGCCAACCTGCAAAGAAGCCTGCAACAACTGCTGGATGACCGCGCCCAGCGCAACAGCCAGATACAGGCGATACAGGCAGAGAAAAAAGAACTGGAAGAAGAGCTGGTGTTCCAGCAGGAAACACTTGCTGAGCTGGTGGCACAGCAGGAAGCCATCAAAGAAAAGATCTTGGAAAACCAGGAAGTGCTGGAGACCTTGAGGGCTAAATCTGTAGAGGAAAACCGTGCGCTGGATGCCAAAAGGAATGAACATGACCTGCTGCAATCGCTGGTCAACAGCCTGGAGGGCTACCCGGAAAGTATTAAATTCTTAAGCAAGCATAAAGACTGGAACAATAAAGCGCCTTTACTTTCAGATGTTTTCCTGGTGAAAGATGCCTATAGGAAAGCCCTGGAAAATGTAATAGAACCTTACCTTAACTACTATGTAACGGCCAACTGGGCAGATGCGCAGCAGGCTATTCAACTCCTTAGTGATTCGAAGAAAGGGAAAGCTTCTTTCTTCATTATGGAATCGCTGAGTGAGGATAATAAACCGGTAAGCTTTGATGCCAAAGGGCTGACACAGGCCCTGGACCTGATTACTGTAGACAAACCTTATCAAAAACTGGCACAGCATCTTTTAGGAAATGTATATGTAGCAGATGATGCTACCGACATGAGCACTATTGATGTGCCTAAAGGTGTACTGGTGATCAATACCGCAGGCAATACGCTTAAAGGGGCCTACCAGCTGACCGGCGGCTCTACCGGGAAGTTTGAAGGCAATAAGATCGGCCGGGTGAAAAACCTGGAACGCCTGCAGGAAGAGATCAATGCCCTCAGTAAAAGTACCACCGTGCTGAAAGCGGCTATAGAAGAGAAGCGTAATGAAATTACAGGCTATAATGCTGCCCTGAACGACAGGGCCATTGACCAGGCCAAGCAAGGGATCCAGCAATCGCAGAATAAGATCTATGCTTTGCAGCAAAAGGCAGAACACCTGGAGCAGATGGAGCAAAACAGCCAGGGGCGCATTGCCGACCTGGAGCAGCAACTGGTAGATGTCAAAGACAATATCAGCGACAAGCAGGATGAATTGCACAATATCAACGATTTATTGTCCGACCTTTCGGAACTGATCAAGCGGGCAGAGAGCGAGTTCCAGATGGTGGAAGCGGACTTTAATATGGCGACCCAGCAGTTCAACAACCAGAACCTGCAGCAAACCCGCCAGCAAAGCAAGATCGAAAATTTAAAGCAGGAATTCAATTTTAAGAGCAACCAGTTGAATGACCTGCAAACACAGGTAACGACCAACCGCGCTCAATTAAAGGAAACCGCTCAGCTCATCAGTGATACCAGCGGTAAACTGCACTTCGGCGATAATGAACTATATGACCTCATGCAGCAAAAAGAAAAGGATGAAAAAGCCTTATCTGAAAAAGACCGCCTCTACTATGAATTGCGCAATGGCATCAGCGAGCATGAAAGCCGCATCAGCCGCCAGCGCAGGGAGCGCGACCAGGCCGACCAGCTGCTGAATACTTTAAGAGAAAAGCTCACGGAAATGAAATTGCAGGTAGCCGGTTTAAAAGAGCGCTTGCAAGTGGAGTTTAAAGTAGACCTGGATGAAGTGCTGGAGGAGGACCGTGATAATGAGTTATCGGTAGAAGAGCTCAATGCAGAGGCCGAAAAACTGAAAAAACGTTTAGAAAATATAGGAGAGGTCAACCCTACTGCCATAGAGGCTTACCAGGAAATGAAAGTGCGCCACGACTTTATCGTGGACCAGAAGCAGGACCTGGAACATGCCCGGGATACGTTGCTGGCGACTATTGAAGAGGTGGAAGCCACCGCCAATGCACGCTTCAAGGAGACTTTTGACAAAGTAAGAGAAAACTTCGTGCATGTATTTAAGGCCTTGTTTACCGAAGAAGATAATGCAGACCTGCGCCTGACGGATGAGCAAAATGTAGCGGAAAGTGGTATTGAAATTTATGCGCAACCTAAAGGGAAGCGCCCGAGTACACTGACCCAGTTGAGTGGTGGAGAAAAAACGCTGACCTCAACCGCGTTTCTGTTTGCCATCTACCTGATCAAGCCGGCACCTTTCTGTATCCTCGATGAGGTGGATGCACCATTGGATGATGCCAATGTGGGCAAGTTCACGCAAATGATCCGTAAGTTCAGCGATAACTCACAATTCATTATCGTTACCCACAACAAGCAAACGATGAGTGCAGTAGATGTGATCTACGGGGTGACCATGCAGGAAGCAGGTGTTTCCAAACTGGTACCGGTAGATTTCAGAAGCCTGAATTAATATACCGCTTAGCGATAAAATAGAAATAAATAATCCCTGTCACCTAAGTAAAGGTGCCAGGGATTGTTTTTTAATTGTGTTCTCAAAATCTTTGTATTACTTCACCCTTTGCCTTTCTTCATTAGCACCGGAGGCTTTTTGCTCCCGCACCTGAGCACCGCTCTGGAAGTTATAAGTTAAGGCCAGGGTCACAGAACGGGAATCAACCCGGTTGCGCCAGTAGGCAGAAGAGGCTTCCAGGCCTACGATATCGCCCCCCAATTTATTGGTGTAAAAAGCATCATTGACATTCAGCCGGATGTTCAGCGCATTTTTCAGCAATTTTTTAGACAGGCCAAAGTTTACAGAGCCTGTCGGGATCAGGATAAACTGTGCATAATAGATACGGCTGGTGTACATCCCGGAAAGCTCTGCCGTCCAGCTTTTGCCCAGCTCAAACTGGTTGTTCAGGTTGACACTACCAAACCAACCACTGTTATCTAAACGTTGCCCGTAAATGTCTGCACTGAAGTTGTTATAGATATATTCACCATAAGCATTCATGGTCCAGAACTTGAACGAATTGACCGCCACATTCATACTGGCACCATACATATGCTGCCGGCCTATATTGCCCGGGCGGCTGAAGAAGATACCATTGTTTTGCTCTATCGTTTCAGAGATCACATCGGTGACCAGGCTGTACAATAGCGTTCCCGTAATGCGATTATTATAGGTATAACTTAGCTCCAGGTTATTGGAAAATGTGGGCCGCAGGTAAGGATTACCACCATAGATCGTGAAGCGGTCCAGGGGATAACTGAATGGATTCATGTCCTGGTAGTCTGGACGATTGATGCGCCTGCCATAACTAAAGGTCATCAGGTGCCTATCAGCAGTATCCAGTTTATAGCTCAGGTAAAGTGTAGGGAATAAGCTGTTGATATTCCTGTTGAAGGTAGAATCTTTCCTGTTTGCATTCCCTAATTGGTGGCCGTTCATCAGCGTGTTTTCAAACCTCAGCCCGGCCTGCAAACCCCACCTGCCGGCACTTGTATTATAATTTACATAAGCCGCATTGATGTTTTCCCGGTACTTAAAGTGATTGGAAAATTCATTATTGGGCAACAATACACCATTGACCTGATCCTTAAAATCTGCAACATTATCGGTGATCACCATACCTACTTTATAACCCAGGCTCAATTTAGACTGCTTTCCTAAGGGCTGTTCATAATCTCCGTTGGTCGTGAAAATATTTATATCCGCAGGCAGGTAACCCCTGAGGTCTGACTGGTTTAAAAAATTGCCATTGCCATCATAGATCGTATTCAAAAGGCTGTTCTTCAAATTGCTGTTATAATTTAAATAATCTGCGTTGAAGCTGAGGTTCCTTCCATTACTGTCTATTTTGTACTGGTAATTAATATTTGCCGATACATTCGAGAAACGCCTGTTTGTCTTAGATTGAGCGGCCACCTGCTGCTGCAGTTCCTGCTGGCCGTTCCTGATCTCCGATTCATTGCGGGTACTGTCTTTATTCATCCAGCTAAAACCTCCGACAGACAATCCTAAAACCGATTTCTTACTGAGCTGATAATCCATTCCCAGCTTAATTTTCGGGCCAATCGCATTATTGACCAGGTTAGAGTGTTGAAAGAATGTTGAGCTAAGTGCTCCCTGCGGATCATAATAAGACCGGTTCAGGTTCAAGTCCTGGAAGGTGGTCGTTTTATTAAAAACTAAATTGGCGTGCAGGCCCAGTTTGCCTTTATTCCAGTCCAGGTTAGCACTATTGTTGGAGCGAAAACGCTCGCCATGTGTCGCGGCCAGGTTAATATTCCCTTTAAAGCCCTGCACCTTACTCTTCTTCACGCGTATATTAATGATACCCGCATTTCCGGCCGCATCATATTTTGCCGGAGGATTGGCCATCAATTCAACTGTGTTCAATGCACTTGCGGGCAGAGACTGCAGGTAATCGGTCAATTCTTTCCCGGAGAGATAAGTGGGCTTATCATCAATAAAAACAGTAACACCCGACTTGCCCTGTAATGAAATCGTCCCGTTCTCACTCACCTGCACACCGGGAGACCGCTTCAATACATCCAATGCATTACTCCCAGCATTGCTGATCCACGCATCTACATTCACTACCGTTCTGTCCATCAATTTTTCAATCAATGGCTTTTTGGCCACTACCGACACGCCTTGTAACTGGTTATCCTGTGCTTGTAACAAGATGTCCGGCACTGCGGCAGACGGCTTATTTACTTCAATCCTGATCAGCGGGCTTTTATAATCTTCAAAACCTATGTATTGCAGTAAGAGGTAATAATCATTCGGGGCGAGCTGCTTGAATTCAAAATTGCCGGAAGCATCGGTATAGGTATTAGCAACAAAGGCAGAATCTTTTACCGCCATTAATAAAACAGGCACATCTTCCATCACCGGGCGATCTGCACTTTTCACCTTTCCCGATAAACTTCCCCGGAAGGACTCTTGCCCAAGGGCAGCAGAAGTAAGCAGGCAAAATAAAATTAAATATAAAGGCAGGATTTTCATAGACAGCATAATTACAGGATCAAAGAAATAGAAAAATAAAAAAAAGACGATGCTCACCGACATTTTTTCGGTGAAGTTTACGGTAAACAGCCCGGACCATTCTATCTCCAATATCCGATTCGCGAAAAGAGGCAACCAACATATTGATGTCCTCCTTTTTAATTTCCTGTTTATGTATATCGGCCCGATACCATAGATGCTGATTATCAGAACAATTCAACATATCAACCACACATATATATATAGCTTTAACCTACCCTCCTATTTTAACCCAATTTTATTTTATCAATCTTTATATTTAAAATACATTTGCTGTAGCATTAATTTATCTCTGAGCAATGGCCATGCGCTATATCCACATAATTTCATTACTGTTTATACTCTTCTTCACGACCCCCACATTATCTTTTGCACAAAGCACACAGATACAGGTAGAACTGAGTGATAATAATATATACCTGGACGATGTATTTTATTTAAGCTACTCTATTCCGGGCAATAGTGCTGCTGTACGTATGCAACAGCCTAACCTCTCTGACTTCAACCTCCTTGGCCCGCCAAAACAAAGGACCGGCTATACTGTGGTGATGAACAACGGTAACATGAGCCAGGAGACCATGATCAGCTTTACCTATACGCTGCGCCCGAAACGTGTGGGTACCTTCCGCATCAAAGGAGCCAGTATTCGTACCCAATCCGGGCAAACCATCAGTGCAGCGACGGCAACCGTTACCGTACGCCCCGGCAAAGGCAATAGAAATAATATCGAAGATGATTTTGCGGCCATTGATAAACTGCAAAAACAAATGCAGGACATCATGCGCGGCATCGAACCGGAGCCTGAGCCACAAAGGCAACAGCAGCAAGCCAACTATGAAGACTTCACACTGGACAAGATCAACAACAATATTTTCTTAAGGGCCGAAGTGGACAAGCAAAACCCCGTAGTGGGCGAGCAGGTAAATGTGACCTATAAGCTGTATACCCGCTTACAGATGAATATGCGCCCGGTAGCCCTACCCCAGCTCAACGGTTTCTGGGCACAGGACCAGGAGATCACAGACCCGGGAACACCCCACCAGGAAAACTACAAAGGGAAAGTCTATAATGTATTTACCCTGAGGAAGACCGCATTATTTCCCCAAAGAGCAGGTACCCTGCAATTAGATCCCTTTAAAGCCAGCGGCTGGGTCAATGTATTTGAAAGAGGCAATGGCGGCTATTACGAGCAAAAGGTAAATAAAGAACTGGAAAGTGAAACGGTACAATTAGCGGTAGCTGCTTTACCGGAACATACGGGCAGCTTCTCCAACGGTGTAGGGAACTTTACGATTTCCAGCCAGGTCAACCAAACGCAGGTATCCACAGATGATGTGATCCAGCTCATCTTTACGGTCAACGGTACCGGCAACCTCGGCCTCATCACGGCACCTAAGATCAGCCTCCCTCCCGGTCTGAGTACGATAGACCCGGAGATCAAAGACAATATAGGCGAGATCATGCCTAAGCTGGAAGGTACGCGCCAGTTTATCTACAACATCAGCGCAGATACTGCAGGGAGCTATACCATTCCCGAAATTGAGTTTACTTATTTCGATGCAGATGCCGGGACTTACAAGACCCTTAAAACACAAGCCTTCACTTTAGCCGTTAAAGCAGGCACCGGCAATAAATCCTCCGCTGCAGCCGGTGATGCCTTACAGAAAGATATACATCCCATCAAAACGGGGATACCGGCCTTTAACGGCCCCCGGAAATATGCATTACAGCAATGGTACTACTGGTTGATACTAGCCCTTCCCCTGGCCGCAGTTGCAGGGATGCTATTTGCCGGCAAAAGAAGACCCGGAACGGAGCCCGGTAAACCTGCGGCCAATAAAGTAGCGGAACAAAGACTGGCTACTGCAAGAGAAGCGCTGAGCCAACAAAAAACGACGCTTTTCTATGAAGAAATATCCAAAGCCATCTGGCTCTACCTGAGCGACCAGTTGAACATACCACTCAGTAGCTTAAACAAACAATCGGTAGCGGAGGAGCTCCATGCTAAAAATTTCCCTCAGCCGACGATACAGCATACCTTACAGCAAATTGAAGACTGCGAACTAGCCTTGTACACACCTTCTGGCGGACAGCAGCAACAGCAAAGCCTGGATAAAGCCATTGCACTGATCGCTTCTTTAGAAAACCAATTCAATAAAAAATCATGAAAAAAGCCTTAGTACTTTGCCTGCTCTTATGCAGCCGCTTGCTGGCTTTTGCCGTTCCTGCCGATATCCTGAACCTGTGGAATGAGGCCAACCGGGCTTACCAGGACAAGCAATATGAACACGCCATAGACAATTATCAAAGCATCCTGGAATCGAAATTTACAGATGCACAGGTCTATTATAACCTGGCGAATGCCTATTATAAAAACGGGCAGAACGGGCCTGCCCTGGTCAACTATATGAGGACCATACAAGCAGATCCCTCTTTCCGCGCGGCCAAGCAAAACATCGTATTTATACAGGCACAAAGCAATTTCAAAGGCATTCAGGCACCCGGTCTTCCCGGAACAAAATGGTACCATAAACTTTTAGACCTGCTTAGCCCCGATGCATGGGCCTGGCTGGCAGCAGCACTGGCCATCACAACAGCCATCCTTTTCCTGCTGAAATCCAGGAATAAGATCAGGCATGCAAACCGCTGGCTTTCTTCAGGGGCCGCTATGGCCATCCTGGCTTTTGTCTTCAGTATTTTCGCCCATCAAAATAACAGCTTCAGCAATACAGCTGTCGTTACGGTAGAAAACGGTTTTCTCTATGATAGCCAGAAAAAATTAAACGTAAAAATGAACCTGGGAGCAGGTACCATCCTTAAGATCACCAACACCTCAGGCACTCTGGTAGAAGTGGTCCTGGACAATGGCCTGAAAGGCTGGATAGATCCTGCAGAAATTGAAAAGATTTAATTAATTCATCAAAAAGCAACATCTTTGCACATCGAAAAAGAAAGACATGGAAAAACATAACATAAATATCAACGTTACCTTAGACAACGAAAAAATGCCGGAACATATTGACTGGAGCGCTTCCGGATCAAGTATTGCAGAACCCAACCAGGCAAAGGCATTTATGTTATCCATCTGGGATGGACAAGAGAAAACGGCCCTGCGTATGGACCTCTGGACCAAACGCATGATGGTGGACGAGATGAATGACTTCTTCTTCCAGACGATCATGACCATGGCCGATACTTTTACAAGAGCTACCCGCAACGAAGAGCTGTCTAATGAGATCAGGGAATTTGCCCGCAACTTCAAAAAGAAAGCCGATGAAGCTATAATGAAAGATAACGAAAACGAAAGTAAATAACCCATCAGTAAACAGATAGTATATCCATAGGTCTTCCGGGGCTTATGGATTTTTTTATAACTTTACGTTTCAGCTATATCCCAAATGAAGATCCTCCTGGTAGAAGATGAACCGACCTTAAGCCAAAATATAAGACAGGCACTGGAAGCAGAGCATATGCTTGTTGATTATGTATTTGACGGTGCACTGGCAGAGCGTTTTTTCAAAAATAATTATGACTGCATCATCCTCGACATCAATCTTCCGGGGAAGAACGGGCTGGAACTTTGCCGCTCCTTCCGGGCTATAGATAAACATACGCCCGTACTCCTATTAACAGCCTTTGATGAACTGGAAGATAAGGTGAAAGGCTTTGAAGCCGGTGCCGATGATTACCTCACCAAGCCTTTCTTTATGAAAGAACTGGTGCTGCGGATACAGTCCCTGAACAAAAGAGCCTTGCAAACAACATCAGGCAGGCAGGAGCAGGCTGTGATAAGCTTTGATGACATCCGCATAGACCTGCACCAGAAAAAAGTGTTCCGGCAGGAGCAGGAGATCCTGCTTACACCCAGGGAATACCAGATCCTGTACCGGCTTATGGAAAACCCCGGCGAACTGGTATCCAAAGCTACACTCATGGAAGATATCTGGGGACAATCTGTAGGTATGAACACGAATACCATCGAGGTATATATCAATTTCCTGAGGAACAAAATTGATAAACCCTTTGGCAAAAGTTCTATTAAAACCAAGATCGGCTACGGATATTATATACAGTAATTGTGAAACTAAGGAACAAAATATTATTCTATTTTTCCAGTACCGTGATCGCCCTTACCGCGATCACCTTAGTGGCAATCTTCTGGATATCCAGCGCCTTCCGGGAAGAGTCCTTCCAACAACAGCAATATCAAAAGATAAAATACACCATCACCCTGCTTAAAGAGCACCAGGAGCAGGCCGAGCAGCTCTCCATGCTGCTGGATGAGCAGGACATCCGGGATTTCTACGATGAAAAGCTGTTTATCTACGACAGCAATAAAACGGAGATCTTCGAAAGTGTCGACAGCCTCGAAATCTTTAAGACCAATACCCTGCTCAGCCAGCTCTCCCCTTCCATGCGATGGATAGAGACCAAAGAAGGCAGGTATGATATCATAGGTGTGTATTACGAGACCAAAGGCAAGGCCTACTATGCCATCAGTAAAGCCTACGATGCGCAGGGCTACGATAACAACTCCTTCCTCGGCAGGATTCTTATCATCATATTCCTGGCCATGGTCATCATGGTGCTCCTGATCTCGCTGTACCTGTCCAATATCATTGCACAACCCATCGATCAGCTCACCACCGGCATCAATGAATATGAACCGACAAAGGATGACCTGCAGGTGATTGAATTCAAAACGACCACTTACGAGCTGCAAAACCTGAAAAATAAGTTCAACGAACTGCTGCAAAAGTCGCATGAGTACATGAGCTTCCAGAAAAACACGATACACCATATCTCCCATGAATTGAAAACACCGATTGCCATACTGGTATCGGAACTGGAACGACTGAAAACAGAAACAGACATCAGCGCCATGCAATTGCGTGCCGAGCAGTTAAGCCAGAAAGCGGCTTCCCTGGGAGATATCATCAGTGCTTTACTACAAATATCAAAACTGGAATCGGGCCAACAGCTCCATATGCAAACGTTCAGGATCGACGAACTCCTGTTCGACATTATCGCAGGGCTGAATATCGTGAAGCCGGAATTCAATTTCGACATCCAGTATATCCCGGAACAGTTTGATGAATCCCTGCTGGTACTGCATGCCAATAAGATGCTGGTCCAGCAAGCCTTCCAGAACCTCCTGATCAATGCCATACACTATGCAGACCAGGAAAAGGCCACTGTACTTATTGATGCGCGGCAAGAAAAAGAGATCAGGATCATCATCAGCAACAGCGGGCATACCATCAGCCTGGATGAACAGCAATATATCTTTAATTACTTCTTCCGAGGTAAGAACAGCCAGCACATTTCCGGCTTCGGTCTGGGACTGGTCTTTACACAAAAAATATTCAGTATCCATCATGCGCAGATCAAATACCGCAGCGAGGCCCCGGGTATGAATCATTTTGAAGTAAGCTTCCCCCTTCATTAAGCTAATCTTTAAGGCCTTTAAGGTCTTTTTAAGCCCGATTCGGGCACATTTGCATGTCTTAATTTAAGATTATTGTCATGCGCATACTTTATATAGCCTTTATTTTCCTTTTTACAGCTGCAGAAAGCAGCAGCCAGGAAACCCTTACACTCAGCAGAACAGAGGCAGAAGGAGTATTCCTGAGCAGCAACCTCGAACTGCTCGCCGAAAAAATGAACGTCGGCCTGCAGGAAGCCGAAGTGATGCAGGCCAGACTATGGCCCAATCCCAGCTTCACCCTGGGTGAAATAAATTTCTGGGCCACCAGGCGACAAACGGGGGGGCAGGAAGTATCGCCGCCACTCTGGGGCAGCAGGAACTTCGGCCGCAACCAGCAATTTGCAGCACAGTTGAATCAACTGGTACAAACTGCGGGCAAAAGAAGAAAACTGATCGCCCTGGAACAAACGGACGTTTCCCGTGCCGAACAGGAGTTTGAAGAAGTACTCCGGGACCTTAAATTCGAGTTCAGGCAGCAGCTCACAGAAATGCAATACCTGCAGCTACGGCTCAAAAGCCTGCAACAGCAACAGGAAGGAGTCGACAAACTGGCCAGGGCTTACCAGAACCAATTTGAAAAAGGCCATATTGCCAAAGCCGAATACCTGAGGCTTAAAGCCCTTTCTTTATCTATGGCTAAAGAACTCTACGAAACACGATCCGCACTCAATGAAGCGAGTAGTGTTTTGAAAAACCTGATGCATATCCCGGCAGCGCAGGAGTTACAATTGTCGCAGGAAGGTTATTATGTGAAGCCGGACCAGCATATCCTTTCAGATGTCAAACAGCTTTTATTGACCGCAAAAGAAAACAGACCGGACATTCGGCTGGCCGCATTGGACATCAACTATGCCGAGCAAAAGATAAAATACGAAAAATCAATGGCCGTACCGGACCTGGAATTCCAGATGAGCTATGACCGGAATGGGAGTACCATGCTGGATTTCGTAGGTTTCGGGGTAAATATAGACCTGCCTGTTTTCAACAGGAACCAGGGGAATATTAAAAAAGCGAAACTGGAACTGGAACAGGCTAAAATCAAATCCGGCATGAAAGCCAAAACAGCGGAAACAGAACTGTACCAAACCATCAAAGACTTAAAGAATGCTGCCGGGTTTATTCAAAGCATCGATGCAGATTATGAAACATCCCTGGATGAGCTGCTGGCCGCTTATAATAAAAACTTCAGCACCCGTACCATCAGTATGCTGGAGTACCTCGACTTCCTGGATGCCTACCTGAGCAACAAAGACTTCATCCTGAAAGCCAATAAAGACCTTAATAACAATGTGCAAAAGCTCAACTATATAGTAGGCACAGAAGTCAATCCATAAACGCCCTAAACGCATAAGTATATAAAGATATGAACCGCATAAGCTTATTAACAGCAGCTTTGATACTCACCTTGACAGGTTGTAGCGAAAAAGAAAACCCCGAAGATCAAAAGCAGGAAAAATTTTGCATCGATGAAAAGTTCAAAAATAAAATACAGATCGTTCCGGTAGCCGAAGAGCCTGTAGTAGAAGGCTACCAGCTAAACGGGCGCATAGAATCCAACCCCAATAAAGTGGTTAGTTTCAATAGCCTTTTGAGCGGTATTGTGACCAACGTACATTTTAACCTCGGGGATAAAGTCACCAAGGGACAGGTACTCGCAGAGCTTCAAAGTACAGAGCTTACGGGCTACCAGTCTGAGATATCAAATACCAATGCACAGATCAAACTGGCGCAGGAAAAACTAAAAGCCGTAAAATCTCTTTTTGATGATGGTATCGCCTCTCAGAAAGAATTGGTGGAAGCGCAGAGCGAACTCAGCGTCCTGCAATCTGAACTTCGCAAAAACCAATCCAATATGAGCATGTACTCGGGAAGCGCCACTCGCGGCACGTTCCAGATCAAAGCCCCGGAGACCGGCTATATCACCTCTAAAGAGATCAATCCCGGGATGCAGATCAGCCCGGATTCCGGCCCCCTGTTTACCGTATCTGACCTGAATGATGTATGGGTAATGGCCAATATCTATGCCAGCAATATTCAAAACATCTACTCCGGCATGGAAGTACAGATAAGGACCATCTCCTACCCCGACCAGGTATTCCAGGGTAAGATAACTACCATAGCCCATGTCCTGGACAATGAAACCAAAGTGCTGAAAGCCCGGATATCCCTGCAGAACCCGGATTACCGGCTCAAGCCTGGGATGATCGCAGACATCACCGCATTAAGGCACAGTGGCGGCAATATGATCTGCATTCCCGTAGCGGCCATCGTATTTGCAGACAACCAGGACCATGTACTGGTGTATAAAGATGATTGCAATATCGAGATCAGGAAAGTAAAGATCGCTTATAAGAACAATGACCAGGTCTACCTTTCAGAAGGATTAAAGGCCGGTGAGCAGATCATTACCAAAAACCAATTGTTGTTGTACAACCGTATTACCGGTCAATAAACCCTATTAACCGCCAAAAGGTAAATTCCTTAAGATGCAGAAATTTGTCCAGAGCATAGTCGCTTTCTCTTTAAAAAATACGATCATCATATTCTTCCTCACGGCATTACTTGCCGTTGCAGGGATTGTTGCCTTAACCAAAACACCGATTGAAGCCTTCCCCGATGTGACCAACACCCGGGCTCGGATCATCACCCAGTGGCCGGGAAGAAGCGCTGAGGAGGTAGAGAAGTTTGTCACCCTGCCCATCATGCGCGAGATGAATACCATACCTAAAAAATACCAGGTACGTTCCATCTCCCTATTTGGCCTCTCCGTAGTTACGGTAGTTTTCGATGATGAAGTGGACGACTTCTATGCCCAGCAGTATGCCAATAACCGGGTAAGTTCTGTAGACCTGCCCGAGGGCGCAAAGGCAGAAGTAGAGCCGCCCTACGGTGCTACAGGAGAGATCTTCAGGTATGTGATCAGGAGCAACCGGCCCATCAAGGAGCTTACGGCTTTACAGGACTGGACCATATCCAGGGAGCTGGTAGAAGTGCCCGGGGTTGCCGATGTCATTTCGTTTGGTGGCGAGGAAAAAATTTATGAAATAAAGATCAACCCTACTGAGCTGGCCAACTATGACCTGTCTCCCCTCGAAGTCTTTGAAGCCGTATCTAAAAGTAATATCAATGTGGGCGGTGATGTGATCGAAAGAGGTACACAGGCCTATGTAGTAAGAGGCGTTGGCCTGCTGGAAAGTGTAGAGGATATTGAAAACATCATGATCACGGCAAGAGGCAATACACCTATTCTCGTGAAGCATGTGGCCAGTGTGAGCATTGGTGCCAAACCCAGATTCGGGCAGGTGGGCCTGCAGGGCAAAGATGACCTGGTACAGGGTATTGTCGTGATGTTGCGCGGAGAGAATCCCAGCGATGTCATCGGCAGGCTGAAAGATAAGATCACCGACATCAATGCACGCATACTTCCTGATGATGTGAAGATAGAACCCTTCGTGGACCGTACCGAGCTGGTGAATACTACCGTAAAAACAGTCAGTAAAAACCTCATTGAAGGGATTGCTTTAGTATCGCTCATCGTCTTCATCTTCCTGTACAACTGGCGCACTACTTTCATTGTAGCTTCCGTGATACCACTGTCTTTCCTTTTTGCGCTGATCATGCTGCGGATACAGGGCTTACCGGCCAACCTGATCTCTATGGGATCACTGGACTTCGGCCTGCTGCTGGAAGGTACCCTGGTCATCGTGGAAACGGTTTTTGTAGCTATGGAACATAAAGCCCAAAAGGTGGGTATGCCGGTATTCAACCGGATGAGTAAGCTGGGACTGATCAAGAAATCGGCCGGGAGTGTTGCTACCTATATCTTCTTTGCTCTAACGATCCTGATCGTTGCCCTCTTACCTATTTTCTCGTTCCAGAAGGTGGAAGGAAAAATGTTTTCTCCTTTAGCCTTTACCCTGGGCTATGCCTTGCTGGGCTCTCTTTTGCTCAGCCTCACCTATGTACCGGCCATGTGCAAGGCTTTGCTCACCAAAAATATTGAAGAGAAGGAAAACATGATCTCCCGTTTCTTCAGGAATAACCTCTTTCGCTTATTCCGCTTCAGCACCCGGCACAAGAAACCGACCTTGTTTATTTTCATCGGTATTGTCGTGATCTGTATTATTCGCTTTTCTTTTTACGGCTCAGAATTCTTACCGAAGCTCAATGAAGGATCGGTATATGTAAGGGCTACGCTGCCTAACAGCATCAATATTAATGAGACCCAGCGGATCGCTAAAGAGATCCGGGAAAAGGTGAGGAATTACGAGGAAGTAAAATTTGTGCTCAGCCAGGTAGGCCGCCCCAATGATGGTACAGACCCCACCGGTTTTTTCAATATTGAATTTCACATACAGCTTTACCCTCAGGGCGACTGGGAGAGAAAGATCAGCAAAGAAACCCTGATCGAAGAGCTGCGCGGAGAGCTGGAAAGCTACCCCGGTGTGGTATTCGGCTTCAGCCAGCCCATACAGGATAATGTAGAAGAATATGTGGCCGGGGTCAAAAGTTCACTGGTGGTAAAAATATTTGGTGACGACCTTTTCGAGCTGGAAAACTATGCCGACCAGGTAGCCGATGCCATCAGGCCCGTGAAAGGGATCAAGGACCTGAACGTGTTCAGGAATATAGGCCAGCCGGAGTTAAGGATTCAATTACATGATTCCAAGCTGGCGCGTTATGCCGTTGATGTATCCGATGCACAGGCCGTAGTGGCGATGGCCATAGGCGGACAGGCGGCTACAAAGTTTTATGAAGGCGAAAAGATGTTTGATGTGCGCCTGCGTTTTTCTAAAGAATACCGGGACAATGAGACCAAGATCGGGGAGATCCTGATCCCTACAGAAGATGGTAAAAAAGTACCGCTGAAAGAGATTGCTACCATCAGCTATATCACCGGTCCGGCCTTTATTTACCGGGAAGGTGGCAGCAGGTATATCGCGGTAGGCTTCAGTGTGGAAGGCAGGGACCTGGGCAGTACGATAGAGGAGGCGCAAAAAATGGTGGCGCAAAAAATAAAATTGCCTAAACATAATAAGATCCAATGGGCAGGTGAATTTGAAAGTAAGAACAGGGCCACGCAACAATTGATGATGATCGTACCGGTATCTTTACTATTGATCATGTTCCTGCTCTACATGAACTTCAAAGGCAACCTGAAAGATATGGCTGTAGCCTCACTTACCCTACCTTTCGCCTTTGTAGGCGGCTTCCTGTCGCTCTGGCTCACGGGCACTACCTTCGGCATCTCTGCCGGTATAGGCTTTATCATTCTGTTCGGGGTCGCCACGATAGATGGCATTGTACTCATCGGTGTGATCCGGGATAACATGAACAAGGGTTATTTATTGAAAGAAGCTATTTCTGAGGGGGTATACAGCCGTATCCGGCCTATTGTCATGATCGCCTTAATGGGCTCCTTAGGCTTATTGCCGGCAGCACTTTCCAATGGTATGGGCTCAGAGATCCAAAAACCTTTAGCCATTATGATCGTAGGCGGATTGATCACCTGTATGATCTTCTCCCTGACGGTCTTACCACAGGTCTATTACTGGTCGCACCGCAAGGATGAATTAAAAGCAAAAAAATAATTTTAGTATGTAACAAACAGAGAGGCAGCATCTTTAACAAGATGCCTGCCTTTTATGTTTTATATTCGTGTATCATTATGCCTGATCAGAAAACCAAGTGGACGGTATTTACCTTTTTGCTCGCAGTCATCACTATGGGCAGTGCCTGTAATTATCCTATCCGCAAAAGACCGCAGAAGTTGCTGACCAAAACAATCGAGCAGTCAATAAGCTATGATGTAGGCATTATCCCGGGCTACCCCTTCAACGGTCAGCAGTGGGACACGCTCGTGCGTTCCCGCCTGCTCTGGGCCAAATTTCTGTATGAAAAAGGTATTGTACGCAATTTTATCGTTTCCGGTGGTGCAGTACATACGCCTTACGTGGAAGCGGAATACATGAAGCGCTATGCTACTGCTATAGGCATTCCGGCAGATCATGTATTTACCGAGACCCAGGCACAGCACAGCGTGGAGAATATTTTCTACAGCTATGAGCTGGCCCGTACACTCGGGTTTAAAAGCATTGTTTTATGTACCGATCCGCTGCAAAGCATTTTGACAAAACGCTTTACCTTCAGAAGATTCGAAACAGACATTCATCATTTACCTATCATTTACGATAGCCTTAAGGTGTATAAAGACATCAACCCGGTTATAGACACCGGTGACTTACAGTCTGAGACATTCATTCCTCTTAAAAGCAGGAAATCCCGGTGGCAATCTTTCAGGGGGACACTCGGCGGCGGCATTCCCTGGAATGGTAAAAAAATAAGGCCTGCGCTATAGCAAAAAGCATGCTAGCCAGGCAACGTTTCCCTTATTAATGCATTATTATAACAAATTAAGGTGAGCATACTTTTTTGTTATGTTTTTTTAATTGGTGTACTCATTACAGGGCTGTTTATAATTGAATCAGGCTTGTCTCTCTTCCTTCAGTTTAACTAAGGGAGACAAACCTGATGATAGCTGCTTCGATTACTTTCCAATGATACAGGCAAGTGCCCTTCTGAGTTTCTTATCATTAAAAAACAATCCTTTAAAGATCACCTATTGATTTTATTTTTTCCCATGAATACATGACACAGCTTATCCTCCAATCCTATAAGATATACATTGTTCTCCGCACCATGATCACACAAACCGGCAATAGTAAAACTAATAACCCTGAATAAAGTATATTGCCATCAGACCTGCTTAAGTTATCCCTTTACCTACATTATAAAGCATGCCCTTCTTCGTCATTAGATAAACAGTATAGAAAGGTATGCCTGCTACATGATGCCTTGTAAAATGAGAGAATTCTCCTATATAATACCATCATACCCTTTATTACATTTGAGGAATATTAAATTCAAGATTATAGCATGTCTATACGTATCTTATTTACCTTGTTATTTTTAGGAGCCGGATTAACGAATGCCCAGAATTTAGTAACCAACGGCAGCTTCACTGCTAATGGTGCCAACTGGACTTTTTTTGCACCCGGCATCACCACAGAAGCCTATTACCCCGAAACCACTTATGGCGGCACTGTTGGCGGCAATATTGTTGCAGAAATCGACAATGAAGCCAACCTGAGACAGACCAATATAAGCGTGACCCCGGGTACCCAGTATGCGGTCTCTTTTCGGCACTCGAGGCGCACCGGAAATGGTGCAGCGCCCAACCCATGTGCCTTTATCGTAAAAGTCTATGACGGTACTACTACCTATGTCAATCAAACCATTACCAGTAATAATACCAGCTGGAACTGGCAATGTAAAGCCTTCACCTTTACCCCGCAAAGCAATAGTGTGAGTATCGACTTTGAAAATCTTACGGCCTCAACATTGGGCTCCATTGTAGATGATATTACGATTGCATCACTTAGTCCGCAAATGGTTGTTAATGGATTAAATTGCCAGGGCGGCACCATACAATTACAGGCACCCAATGTTACCGGTAATCCTAACGCTGTGTACACCAATCATAGCTGGACCGGCCCTAATGGATTTACCGCTACAGGCCCTTCTGTTACGATTACTAATCTGCAAGCCTCCCATGCAGGACTCTACACCTGTACCATGACCTTAAATGGCTGCATGACGATAACAGTCAGCTATGAATTAACAGTAGTACCCAGCAACATTATGCGAACCGCTTCTATATGTGATGGTGACAGCTATCATTTCTATGGACGTGAGCTTACTGTTACGGGAACTTACGATACCCTGATCTCGGGTGGCGGTACGCAATGCGATTCCTTCATTACCCTTAACTTAAGCGTACTGCCTCTTCCCAATGCAGACATTATTCCCGAACCCGAAGTCAGTATTTGTGCCGGAGATATTACCACATTGCGTGTGGCAGCACCTTCAAACGGGGCCAGTTACCAATGGTACAAGGATAGTAACCCATTGCCCGGGGCTACAGCAGAATTACTGAATACCACAGAAGCAGGCGCTTACACCGTCACCGCCACGCTAAACGGTTGCAGCAAAAATTCCGGTACGGTACAGGTAAATATCTGGTCTAATCCTAATGCCTCAATCATCCCGGTCACCGATAACTATTGCACCATGGATACGATCACGCTGAGGGCGCGGAATATAGACCCTTCAAATACCTATATCTGGGAGCCCTTTAGCCTGTTCAGCAAGTTATCCGGTCATGAAGGACCAATGGTACAAGGTATCTTTGACGAATTAAAACAAAAAGTTATCCTGACGGTTTATGACAAAAATGGCTGCAGGTCAAAAGATACGACCATCGTGTCTACCATAGCCTGTTGTGAGATGAAGATGCCCAGCGCTTTTACACCGAACGGAGACGGCAAGAATGATTACTTCAAACCATATCTTGACATTGGCCAGACCATCTTGACCTTCGAAATTTATGACCGGTATGGCAGTGTGGTCTTTGGGAACTATGTAGGCGTTCCCAGCCCGGGATGGAATGGCAATTACAAGAATGGCAGAAAAGCCGATGCAGGCGTTTATATGTACTTGTTGCAATATCATTGCAGCGACGGGAAAACATACCGCAGAAAAGGAGACCTCACATTGATACGCTAAAGTAGCGATCAGATAAGCCCGTACTGGATGGCAATTTTCACCAACCCGATACTGTTTTTGACCCCGAATTTCTGCAATAAACTATAACGGTGATTTTCTACCGTTCTGAAGCTGATGTAGAGCGCATCTGCGATTTCCTGCGTGGTGTGCTCTGCAGCAATCAGTTTTAATATTTCTTTTTCTCTTTGGGTCAGCATAGGAGGTTGCGCATCCGTGGTTTCAGACTTAAAATGCATGACATTCTCCATGATGCGTTTCTGAATTTTCGGTTCAATAAATTCCTCCCCGGCAGCCACCTTATCGATTGCTTCAATGAGCGTTTCAGCATCTGTATCTTTAAGCAGGAAGCCGCTGCAGCCTCTGCGCATCATAGCAGCCACAATGGTCGGTGCATCAAAACTGGTCAGCGCAATGATCTTCACCCCGGGATAAGTCTGCTTCACCTCCGGTGCCACTTCCCTCCCATTCATATCCGGTAGCATTACATCCAGCAAAAGCACATCAGGCTGACAGCTGCTTAATCCACGAAACAGATCCGCCGCATTATGAAAAATATCTACGATCTTAAAATCTTTGCGCTTCTTCAACATCGCCGCAATGCCTTGCGTAGCCAAAGGATGATCATCAGTGAGTGTAATTCTTACTGCCATGTCACATAATTATTTTTAAAGCACAAAATCTAAGGTTACAGAGGTTCCCTCCCCTAAGTTACTGCTTATATTAAAGGTACCATTGTATAATTTTGTCCTGTTCTGTAAACTCTTCAGGCCCATTCCCGTCTTTGTTCCGGGATCGAATCCGGTTCCGTTATCGTCTACTGTAATATTTATAGTATCATTGCCATAGATCAGTTGAATGAGGATCTGGCTGGCATGAGCATGCTTGACCACATTCTGCACCAGTTCCTGGATGGCCCGGTATAAGAACAAAACGAAGTTCTGCGGTAGTTCCGGAGCATCACCAAAGTACTCCATCTTTACTTTGATCCCCGTATTCTCTTCTATATTCTGTGCAAAATAAAATACCGCCTTATACAACCCGTCTTCCAGCAAGAGGTCCGGCATGAGGTGATGCGCCGTCCTCCTTAATTCCGAGGTCGCCTGTTCAAACAGGGACATGGTCTGGCTGTAGGCACCGTGCTGTGCCAGGAGGGGAATATCATCTTCCAGTTTTTTGATCCTCATCTTCACCGTAGCAAAAGTAGACATCACCCCATCATGTATGTCCCTGGAAATACGGGTACGCTCCCGCTCTTCCCCTTCAAATGCCGCACTCAGCCGCTCTATATCCCTCTGCTGCCCTACACTCTTCAATTGCTCCTCCTGCAACTTTTGCTTGCTCCTGAAACTGAACAGCAAAAGGCCGAACAAGGTAATGAGCAAAAAAGTCCCGATCACGAAAACGCCCAGCCAGATATTCTTCTCCCGGATCCTGATCTCCTGCTGCGCGATCTCTAATTGCGAGCGGGCCAGCTGCTTGTCCTTCTCTGCGGCCTGGAATTGCATCAGCAATTCGAAGGTCTGTTTCTTTTCATTATGTCTCACCTGGTCTTTCTGGTTGAGGTACTCTTCCTGGATAGCAAAAGCCTTGCTGTAATTCCCGGTTTTTGCATAGGCCTCTTTCAGGTCTTTGGTGATCGTGATCAAGGCATCATTATAGCCACTTTTCTTGGAGTCCCGGTAAGCCGCTTCCAAGGGGCTTATAGCATGAGCATAATCTCCCCTCACCAGGTAGGCATGCCCAATGCCGTAATTAGTCAAAAGGATTGAAATAGGATTCTTTGTTTTCTTTGCCATCAGCAATGCCTCATCCAGTAAACTGTCTGCAGCTTTATAGTCTTGCTGCAACAAACTCAGGTCACTGAGGTTGATCAGGATCTTATTACTTAAATAAGGGTCATTGACGGCCTGTACAATGGCTAGGGAAGCATTCAGGTCGGTTGCCGCACCACTGGTATTGTCCGAGGCTTTTATAATCCCTGAATTACAGAGCACATAAGCAAGGGTCACGCGGTGATCGGGATTCTCAGGATCCAATATTGCTCTTGCTTCCTGCAGGAATTTCAAGGCTTGCGCATTTTCTTCCAATAAGATAAAAAGCCCGGCCAGGTTACTGTACATTTTCGCGGCACGCAAGCTATGCGACAAGCCTTTTTCTTTTAAAGTATTGAGACCTTCAAAGTAATTATAAATACTCCTGCTGTACTTGCCATGTTGCTGGTAGATAATGGCAGATGCATTGTATAAAACAGCTACCAGGTCCGGATCATTCACTTCTTTCACCTTTTCAAAAGCCTCATCCAGTATGGATAAGGTCTTTTCATAATCACCTTTCCGGATATAACAGCTGGCCAGCTGGCTCAGGGTCTTGACCTCAGTTGCTTTATTATCATACTTTTTATTAAGCACCAGTACCTGCTCCAGCAGCACGATAGCGCTATCCGTATCAGCAGCCAGTATCGCCACGGCTTTACGCCCCAGTTCATTGATCAGAGCGGTATCCTGCTGATACAGGGCAAGCCCTTCCTGGTCTTTGCCGCGCTCCAGCATTTGCTTTTTATCTCTTTGCAGATAGCCATACATCCCCAATACCACAATCATTAAAACTGTAGCGATCGCAATAATGATCTGGTAGGTTCTTTTGCTCCGGTTCATGATGGGTTTAAGAAAATAATTACCTGATGTTATACCCGGGGCCAGGTGCCCTAATGATTCGCTTTGCCATACCTGTTCCCACCTTTTATTAGGCAGATAGTAAACAAAGTAGACCAGCAAAATGCCTATATAAGCATCTATCAACAAAAATAGAGCCAATAATTCTAAGTTTTGTCTGCTAAAAATCATATTTATACCGCTTATAAAAATAAAACCTGAAAAAACAAAAGCGCAGGGAGTATTCCATGCGCTTGCAACAAATGATTAATCTTGAAAATGCTATTGTTTGATAAACTTCAATACACCCGAGATGCCTTTATCTGTAGTGATCTTTAAAGAATAAAGTCCACTTGCAAAAGCACGGATATTAAGCACAGCATCTTTAGCGGCTTTACCCGATAGCATTAATTGGCCGGATACATTATAGACCTGGTAGGTATAAGTTCCTTCCAGTTGTGTAGCTATAGTTAAGCGCTCAGCAGCCGGGGCCGGATACACTTTAAAATAAGCGGCAAGGGCATTTTTTTGTATACCGGTTCCCTGGTTGGAGATGGTGATCAAAACAGAATCCTTCAGGCTGTTGTTGGCATCCGCTATGGCTTTAGCATAAACAGTACCATTGGACTGGGCAGTCACCACACCGCTTGCATTGATACTCGCCGCCCCGGAAACCGGCACGATGCTCCAGCTCACGCCCTGATTGCTCGCATTAGCAGGATATACCAGTGCTTCCATTGCTAAAGTACCACCCGCAGTATTGATCACAGCGCTGACATTGTTTTGTGTTTGCACCACGATACTGTCCACATTTACGGTCTGGTTGGTGATATTGAGTTGTAAAGAATCTTTCAGTAAAGGGTTCGCTACCGAAACGGCTTTAGCATATACCGTACCATTGCTAAGAGCAGTCACCAATCCGCCGGCAGAGATCGAAGCCGCACCGCTACCGGGTACAATACTCCAGGTCACATTCTGGTTCGTAGTATTTGCCGGGTAGAATTGTGTCACCATCTGCAGGGTGCCTGCATTCGTTGTAATCGTAGCCGGAACATTATTTTGTGTTTTCACGTCTAAGCTATCTGCAAGAACTACCTGGTTGCTGATCGTGATCAATAAAGAATCTTTTATTGCTGGATTGGCGGTGGCAATGGCTTTGGCATATACCGTGCCGTTAGCGGTGGCCGTTACCAGCCCGTTGGCAGCAATAGAGGCAGCACCGGTTCCCGGCACGATGCTCCAGGTGACATTCTGATTGCTGAAACTGGCCGGGTAAAACACGCTCTGCACCTGTAATGTACCTGCATTCGTTGTTATGGTGGCCGCAGCACCGGCTATGGTAGTCACATCAATACTGTCAAGACTTACCGTGGTGGGCGTATATTTACGGATCTTAACCAGTCCCCCGTTCGTTCCCGTACCATCACAAAAAGCCACCACCGGTGTGCCATTGTCCAGCATCAATGAATTATAGTTACCCAGGGTGGCCGATGCCGTGCCCAGGGAGGTCCAGGTAGTACCGTTTAAGGTATAGACCTTAGTTTTATCTGTTGGGTTGTTCTCCCTGAAAGCAACAGTAGGTACGCCTGCAGCAGTCACCGCAATAGAAATATGTTCTACAGCATAATCAGAGAAATTCAGGTTGCCCAAGGCAGACCAGGTCCCGGCATCATATTTATAGACCGATGCTTTGCTGCCATCCGGAGTAGCTAATGCGCGGTAAGCCAGGTACAATTTATTATTGCCATCAATTGCCAGGGAGACCGTAAACTGGTTCCCGTTTCCGCCAGATGCAAAGCCTGCACTGCCTACCAGTTGCCAGGCATCCGCAGCCGTAGCATTGATATGATTTTTATAGACAGAATAGGCCGTCCCGATCTGTACGGCAACATATACCGTATCATTGGTGCCCACTGCCATGGCATGATTGGCCCCTGCACCCGAGACTACGGGGCTGGCACCTACTTCAACCCAGGCAGTACCATTGTATCGCTTGGCTTTGATGCCCGAAGCATTATATACGGCAATGGGTAAGTTTGTTGAAGGTATAATTTTTAAATGCTGGTAGTTCACGACACCACCGGAGACATTGATCCCTATATCAGACCAGGTATTGGCCGTGGGGCTATACTTCTTCACAGAAAGTCCGCTGGAATTGGAGCCGTCCTGGTAGCCATAGAACACTTCTCCTGCATTATTTACACACAGACCATTATAGGTAGCCGTTCCCGGTGTAATACCCAGGCTACCCCCTAAAGGTGCCCAGCTGGTACCGTTAAATTTCTGAACCGATCCGCTGGCCTGGCCACCGCCATAATAGGACACATAGTAATTGCCTGCATTATCTTTAACAAGGTTAGTATAGGTTGCAGTAACGCTGGTCAGCGGGCTGCTGCCCACATCTGTCCATTGAGCTTCAGCTACAGAGGCAAGGCTTAGCAGTAAACCAATGCCTGCTGGTAAACGTAATTTCATATCAAAAGGGTTAAAAAGGTGATTAAATTTTAACAAAGATATTTTCTTAACAAGGGTATTGAAATACGAGAAATCTCCCATAATCATAGAAATGAGTGAATTCACTCAGGACATTCACCTAACAATTTATTTGCATATCTAAATGGCTATCAATAGATTAAATCTCTAAAAAGGCACTTTAAATAATTAAAGGTTTCTTCATCTGGCATTTTGTGCTTATCTTTTATCTTTAATATAAAATCAAATACTATGAATGCCGAGAAAAAACACATTGCTTTGGTTACCGGTGCCACAGGAGGCCTGGGCACCCATATTGCAAAACGTCTGAGTGATGATGGCTACATCGTTTGTGCCAACTATCGTTCAGCAGCTAAAGCCAGGGAATGGCAGGAGAAAATGCAGGGGGAAGGTTACACTTTTCATCTTTATAAAGCGGATGTCTGCGACTATGACGAAGTTGGGGATATGATCGCAACCATTGAAAAAGATCATGGGACGATAGATATACTGGTGAATAATGCAGGGATCACCAGGGATGGTATTTTCAAAAAAATGTCCAAAGATAACTGGGCAGATGTGATTGCCACCAACCTGACGAGTGTCTTCAACTGCAGCCGTCATGTGATCAACCAAATGATCGACCAGACCTATGGCCGCATCATCAACATTTCTTCTGTTAACGGGCAGCGGGCACAGTTTGGCCAGGTTAACTATGCTGCTGCTAAAGCCGGTATGCATGGTATTACCAAAACTCTGGCCATCGAAGTAGCCAATAAAGGCATTACCGTAAACACTATATCTCCGGGCTATGTGGCCACAGATATGGTGATGGCAGTTCCCGAAGAGGTGCGCAATAAAATCATTTCCGGCATACCTGTAGGCAGGCTGGGCGGCACGGGCGAGATTGCCCACCTGGTGTCTTTCCTGGCAGCCCCGGAAACGGCCTTTATTACCGGTGCCAATTATGCTATTAACGGCGGTCAGCACGTTTATTAAAAACTACTTTATTACCCCAATTTATACAGGTTGCCAAAAGCAACCTTTTTTTTATTAACAAATCACTAACATATCATCAAGCAACAAATTATATAAAATATGAATTTAAGCTTTATATGATACAACAATAAAATCGAGTTTTTTAAAATAAAATATTTTTACAATAAGACAGCGCTTATTGTACAGCAGAAACCGGCTTGAAATATCCTAAGGTCAAAACACTTTTTCATTTTTTCAGCGTTTTTCTATCTTTTAGTTTAAGTTTGGATTGCCCCCTTTTGGGGGTGATCTTTTTTTATCTTAAGTGCTGCAACAGCCAAAAACTGTACTTCATAAAAATAGCCTTACGAGTAAATCGTAAGGCTATTTCATTACCAATATTAAGGTTTGAGACCGATCGCGCTCCTATTTGATCACCACTTCAAAGGGCACATCCTCCGGAGGAAAACACATGGCTTCGTTACAGGACTGGTAAGTGATCGTTCCTTTGATCACCGTACCTTTTGCGCCGGTAAAATTCCGGGAGAATTCAACCTGCTTATCAAAATAATGTACCGCTCCTTCTATGTATTCATACGTTTCTGTCTTAGGCTTCTTGCTGATCCGCCAATCCTCGTCTACCCAATGGATATCGAATTGCTCCAGGCTGATCTCTGTATTGATCAGCGAACCATCGCCTCCGGCTTCTAAAGCCCAGATATGGAAACCTTCTTTCATTTTTGCATTCACAATAAGTTTATAGGTATCCCCGCTTACCGGCCTCACCTGTACATTCCAGCTCACCGGAGCATCGTCTTTGTCTGCTGCAAAACCTGTAAACAGGATCATGCAAAGCGACAAGCATAATAACAACAGCTTTTTCATTATTTAGTCAAAATGATTTTAATGGGTTGAGCTTCCTGTGAAAATTTATCTTTAAAATTTTCGTTGCGAAACATTACATTTTCAATATAGGCCGTATCTCCGGGTTTGGCGCGGAAACGCAATTCTTTAAGCATTGCCGTATCTACCTGGTCGGTACATCTACGGGTAAGATAGTCTGTCACGATCATGGGCTTCCCTGCCTCATCTTCATATAAGCCTCTTTCTCCAAAAGTAATCGTGAATGAATTAACGGTATAAAACTTATTATCTCTGTTATCCTTTACATATATCGGCTTACTGATCAGTTCAATAAATTTCTTAACACTCACCTCGCCATCTGTGGTTTGCTGGTCCTGCAGATAGGTGATCCCGCTCCATTTAGGCACCACAGGCTTAGCCTTGGTCTGCGCCCCTATGATCCATGCTGTGCTCATCAACAGTACGGTTAATAATGAGGTAACTAAGATTGAAAATCGATTCATGCGCTAATTTTGATTTTATCAAATGTAAACAATTGCAGCAAAAGCCTTTCCTGATATTGTCCTAATTAACATTTACTTAGTTCAGGACAAGGTAGCCAGGCTCTCCTCCAGTACTTTTATTTTATCCTCGGCATCTGCTTTTTTCTTTTGCTCATTGGCCAGGATCTCGGGCTTGGCGTTCTGAACAAATTTCTCATTGCTTAATTTCTTATCTACGCTTTGCAAAAACCCTTTCAGGTAAGTCAACTCTTCGGTCATCTTGGCTTTCTGGGCATCTGCATCCACATCTATGTCACAGGCTACAAATACTTTTTCTTTTTGAATCACCAATGCAAAGCCTTTAGCTTCCGCATTGTTCGACAAAACAAGTTCTGTTGCGTTTACCTGCCTTTTTAAAATGTCTGCTATCTTTTCATACAGAGGTGCATCAGCCGTCTCAATATACAGAGCCACGGTATCTTTAGGTTTCAGCTGGTTTTTATTCCTTCCGTCCCTAACGCCCGTGATCAATTGTTTCAACAAATTGCCCTGGGCTAATAAGGTAGCATCTGCATTGCCTGCATCCGGGATCTGGCCCGGCATCAGGTCGCCGTTTTGCTCATTCAGCAAGTGATAGATCTCTTCTGTAATGAATGGCATAAACGGATGCAGCTGTTGCAGTAATTGTTCAAAAATATCTTTGGCATCTGAAAGATCGCGGCTTGCAATCGGGCTGCCATATACCGGCTTGATCCATTCCAGGTACCAGGAACAGTAATCATCCCAGATCAGAGAATAGATGGTCTTTAAGGCTTCGCTTAAACGGAATTCTTTAAACAGGCCTTCTATCTCCTGCGACACAGATTTTATGCGCTCGCGGATCCATAATGTGGCAAAGTGCGGTGCGCCCTGATCTGCTGCAGCCTGGTTGTCTTCCCACATTTTAATGAGCTTGAGCGCATTCCACATCTTATTATTAAAGTTGCGCGCCTGCTCTAGGAAAGCATCATCGTATAAGATATCATTACCTGCAGGAGAAGAGATCATTACACTGAAGCGTACGGCATCTGCACCATGATCTTCTATCAATTGCAGCAGGTCGGGAGAGTTCCCTAACTGTTTGGACATTTTGCGGCCTTGTTTATCCCGGATCAAACCGGTAAAATAAACCTGGTCAAATGGCTTCTGCTCCATGTACTCGTAGCCGGACATGATCATACGGGCTACCCAGAAGAAAATAATATCGGGTGCCGTTACCAATGTATTGGTCGGGTAATAGTAGGCCAGTTCTTTATTGGCACCTTCTTTATTCCAGCCAAATACCTGCATCGGCCATATCCAGGAACTGAACCAGGTATCGAGTACATCTTCATCTCTGCTCAGATCTGCAGCAGTACCCTGCGGGTTTGCTGCCAGGTATTGGGCTACGGCTTTTTCTTCGCTTTCTGCAACAAAAATATTGCCGCTCTTATCATACCAGGCCGGGATCTGCTGCCCCCACCACAACTGCCGGGAAATACACCAGTCCTTGATATTGCTCATCCAGTGGCGATACAGGTTTTTGAACTTAGGCGGGAAGAATTTGATCTCCTCTCCCATTACAGCCCGCAAAGCAGGATCTGCCATCTCTTCCATATTACACCACCATTGCATGGAAAGTTTAGGTTCTATCACCGCGCCGGTCCTTTCTGAAACGCCTACCTGGTTTTTATAATCTTCTATTTTCACCAGGTTGCCGGCAGCTTCCAGGTCTGCAATGATGGCTTTACGTGCAGCAAAACGATCAAGCCCTATATGGATCTGCGCATGCTCGTTCAATGTACCATTGTCGTTAATGGTATCAATCACCTCCAGGCGGTGCTTCTGCCCCAGGTTATAGTCATTGATATCGTGTGCCGGGGTTACTTTAAGGGCCCCGGTACCAAATTCCATATCTATGTAATCATCAAAAATGATAGGGATCTCGCGGTTGATCAGGGGTACAATCGCTTTAGCATCCCTGAGGTGCGCGTAGCGCGGATCTTCGGGGTGCACACAGATAGCAGTATCGCCCATGATGGTCTCCGGGCGCACGGTGGCTATGGTAATGTGCTCGTCTGTACCTGCAATCTTGTAGTTAATGTAAACCAGTTTAGAATTGCTTTCTTTAAAGATCACCTCTTCATCGCTCAAAGCCGTCAGGGCCTGGGGATCCCAGTTGATCATTTTTACACCACGGTAAATCTTTCCTTTTTGATAGAGGTCGGTAAATACTTTAAGCACGGTATCGTAATACGGCTTATCCATGGTAAAGTGTACCCTGTTCCAGTCCAGGGAGCAGCCCAGCTTTTTAAGCTGCTGCAGGATGATGCCGCCATATTGCTCTTTCCATTCCCAGGCATACTCCAGGAACGCTTCACGCGAAAGATCATTTTTATTGATCCCTCTTTCTTTAAGCATATTTACCACCTTAGCTTCTGTAGCAATGGAAGCGTGGTCGGTGCCCGGTACCCAGCAGGTGTTGAAGCCTTTTGCTTTGGCTCTCCTGATCAGGATATCCTGGACGGTATTATTTAAAGCATGGCCCATATGCAGCACACCGGTTACATTGGGTGGCGGCATGACGATTGTATAAGCCGGACGCTCGTCGGGAGTAGAATTAAAGTAGCCTTTTTCGTTCCAGTGTTTATACCATTTCTCTTCATTTCCTGAGGGCTGGTAATTCTTGCTTAATTCCATGTATCTATCGAATATTATTTTTATTATAGGATCAAAGTATGCAAAAATAAAGATTTCATTCGATTATTGATATTGTACATTTGTAAGCGTGTAAATATGTAATAATATAACCCCACACCACAATTTATTCGTTAAAAATTCGTTTACACTAGCAGTATTATGAGAAATTGGATGACCTGCTTCCTGCTTTGCCTTTTTGTATTGAATGCCGGAGGCCAGCAAGACAAGCTTTACTGGAGCAATCAACGCTTCCGGGGCGGACCTATACTGGGCTTAAATTTTTCCCAGGTGGATGGGGATGCAGATGCCGGTGTGCATAAAATAGGCTTGCAGGCAGGCCTTGGCTCCTACATCAGCCTTTCAGAGCAGTTTGGCATCCAGCTGGATATCTTGTATAGCCAGAAGGGCTCCAGGTATACCCGGGAAATGAGCTCTATTGCCGGCCCTTATTTTATGACCTATAAGTTAAAGCTGGCTTATATTGAAATGCCCCTGGCACTCCAGTATTATCTCAACCAGGATATCCACATAGGTGCAGGAGTATCCTATAACCGCCTGATCAATAGCAACGAATCCTGGCTCTCCCTCTTCGGATGGTCGCCGATCTCTGCTGAAAACTATCCTTTTGAACAAAATGTATGGGAATATTTCGCCTCTGCCAGCTACCGGCTCAGCGACCGGATTATGGCAGAAGTGCGTTACCAGCGATCTGCTACACCGGTAAGGAAATCAGAGCACGTATACCAGAATTTTAGCAATGGAAGAAATCAATTGAATAATTTCCTGTCCCTAAGACTCGGTTATTATTTATAATATTTAATAATTCTTATCAATTCAAAACTTATCTTTGCGGACTTAAATTATGAAGAAGATATTTTTGACCACAAGTATTGCAGTGATTAGCTTTTATGCAAAAGCTCAGACTCAGTATGCTGATAAAATAATCGCTACCGTTGGTGGCAAGGTTATTTTACAGTCTGAAATTGGCAAGCAATACTTAGGAAAAATCGAGAGTGACAAGGTGGAACTGCCGGAATATGAGAAATGTGGTATGCTTCGCGATGCGATAGCAGCCAAAATCATGGTGGCCCAGGCAGACAGGGACAGCGTTTTGGTTACCAGCCAGGAAGTTGAATCTGCAGTAGACGATCAAATTTCAAGGATTCTGCTGTATGAGTTCCGGGGCGATAAAAATGCCATGGAACGTACGGTGGGTAAATCTATCTACCAGATCAAAGAAGAATACCGTGAACCCCTCCACGAACAACTGGTATATCGTAAGATGTATATGGAAGTCGTGAAGGATGTTGCCGTAACGCCAAAAGAGGTAGAAGCTTTTTATAACCAGATCCCGGAGGAGCAGAAAGTAAACATCCCGGCCTCTGTAGAGGTAGGAGAAATTGTACTGAAGCCGGAAGTAGATCCAGAGGTGGAGAAATACACCCGGGAACGTGTAGAGGACATCAGGAAGCAAATCGTGGATGAAGGTCGCCCGTTTGAGACCATGGCGCAGATCTATTCTGAAGATGATGGGGCACAGAATGGCGGAGAAATGAACCTGAACCGTAAAGACGGTAACTATGACAGCCGTTTTGTAGCCGCTGCTTTTAAATTACAACCCGGAGAGGTTTCCCCGGTGTTCCGTTCCAGCTTTGGCTATCACCTGGTGAAGATGCTGGAGCGTAACGGTGACGATGCCAAGATCAGGTATATCGTTATCATTCCTAAAAATACGGCTTCTGATTACGATAAAGCGATTGCTGTTTTAGACAGTGCCAGGAACCTGATGGTGGCTTCCAAGCTTTCTTTTGGTGAAGCACTGAATAAAGTGAGCAACGATGACCGTTCCAAACAACAGGGAGGTATGGTACGTGATATGAATACCGGTAGCACGATCCTGAGTATGGATGGCATTACCAGCACTGACCTGGCTATGGAAGTGACCAATCTTGAGGTAGGTGAATACAGTAAACCTTATGTGTATGTGGATGAAATGGACCGTTCCCGTAAAGTAAGGATCATCTACCTGAAGTCTAAAACACCACCGCATAAGATGAACCTGAAAGATGATTATACAATGATCCAGAATGCGGCACTCCAGATGAAAAAAATGAATTTCCTCATGAGCTGGCTGTCAGAGAAGAAAGATGGGTATTACATCAAAATTGATCCTAATTATACCAATTCCTGTGAAGAGCTGAATATCTTTACAAAAAAGAAATAAAGCTTAAATCCTGAACATAAATATAATCCCGCCCCGTTAAACGGAGCGGGATTATTCTTTTTCACCAGTCTACAAAATATACAAAAAATCATATTATTAAAAAAACATATAAATAAGTATTTAAATTTCAGCAACCAAAATCCACAACTATGCATCAACAATTACTTCCCTGACGACACAGGCAAACTATACCGTTACCTTAAGAGTGGTTAATGATTGTGGTGAAGATACCGTATCTACTGTGCTTACCGTAAATCCTGTTGCTATCCATGACCTGGACCTGGACAACAATACCTTGAGATTATTCCCGAATCCGGGTAGCCATTCGGTACAACTGATCAACGAAAGTAATTTCAAAATGAAGCAGGTCTTCATAACGAATATCTTGGGGCAAACATAGGATGACGAAATAGTACTTTTTATACACCCTCTTACTCTTTTATTATTTTTTATCTGTAGCCCTCTATGCGATGCCTGGGTAAACATTCAATACTCAGGCGGTTTGTTTCACTTTTCCGATCACTTCTTTTAGTGAAACAGATCCAGTGCTGCTCCGTCAAAACTGGCAAAAACCATAGATGGATGACTATCCTGGTGATAGATATTCCCGGCTTGATCTATAGCGATCGCACCACAAAAACCATCATAGGGTTTCAGTTCTGCAAAGGTCTTTTCAAATGCGGCTTTTATCGCTTGCCCATCGGTGACCCGCGTTACGATCTTCGCAGCCACAGCACCGCTGACAATATCTTCTCCCACTCCGGTACAGCTTACCGCACAATATTCATTGGCATAATTTCCGGCTACGGTGGCAGAGTCCGAGATACGTCCCGGCAGCTCAAACCCCTTACCACCTGTGGAGGTAGCTGCGGCCAGCTTACCAGATTGATCTATAGCTACACAACCTACGGTACCCAGCCCCGTAGCTTTTACCTTGGCTTCATACTCGGCACGGCGCTGCGGTATCTCTGTAGAAAAGGAGGCATAGCCATGCTGCCGGGCATAATTTGTCGCACCTTCCCCTCCCAGGATGCGGTCCTCCTCCTGCATCAAGGTATGAGCGACCAGTACCGGGTTTTTAACCTCTTCGATATTGATCACCCCACTCATCTTCTGGCTGCTCCCGTCCATGACGGCAGCACTCATTCTGATCTGCCCGTCACTTTGTATCTGGGAGCCGGTACCGGCATTAAATAAGGCATCATCCTCCAGCAAGCTACAGGCATAGACAACGGTCTCCAGCGCTGTATGCGCCTGCAGGTAGGCATATGCGGCTTTCACAATACGCTCCAAAGCCTGCTGCTTGGCTAATTTGGTTTCAGGAGAAGTGGAAGATTCTGAGAAAAAACCTCCATGTATGATCACTTTCATGTGCTGCTATTTTTTATAATAAAAAGGCATCTCTAAAGATGCCAAAGTACTGTTGTTTTTATCCGGATCAGTCGTCATTATCGGCAACAAAATTACCGATCCTGGTGTACTGGGAATTATGAATTTCCAGGTCCCTGGATTCTAAATCATAAGTATCATACATACTGATCACATGCGTCACTAAATGATTTATGGAGATTGGCTCTCCCAATGCTACAGTGGTAAGATTGGTATCTTTAATCGCATTACCATCTACCAGTATCACCAGTCCCGACCCTATAGCTTCCAGCTTTTTATTGTTCTTGATCAGCAGCCCGGTATCTTCTCCCAGGCCTACGCCCAATACCCAGGGATTGCCTACAACTGCCTGGAACAACCTGCCGATGCGCCCTCTTTCTACAAAATGGGTATCAATGATCACATTGGGGATGAGGCCGAGGCCACCGGTCATTTTCACTTCCCCTTTCAACATGGCTTCCGAGCTGGAACCCTGGTAGATCATATTCTCCGAAGCTGCAGCAGCACCTGCTGAGGTACCGGCATACAGGAATTCTTCATTTTGATATTTATCCAGCAAAAGCTTGTGAAATGCCGTTCCACCGATGATAGAGGTCAGCCGGAGCTGATCGCCACCGGTAAAGAACACCACATCTGCCGCCCTCAAACGCTCTACCACCTCAGGGTCATTCGCATCTGTCCGGGTAGCAATATGCAGTACGCCTACATTTTTGGCATCGAGGAAGGAGAAGGCTTTGACATACTCTTCGCCAACTATATCCGGTATCTGCGATGCAGTGGGTATGATTTCTATTCTTGATGCTGCCCCCAGTCGGGATTCAACAATGATCCTTTTTAAAATCCCTTTTTCAAAGAAATTGAGATTATTGGAGACTTCCTGATCATAAGCAGACTCTGTAAAACTTCCTTTATTAATCGCGCCACCTACGATGGCTAACTTTCCTTTTACTTCCATTAATTTCTTGGAAATTGGTTAATGTCAGACAAATGTATAAAAAAATAGTTAGCGGCTCTTAGAAAAACCAGCTCATTTTCCCTAATTAACCAACTATTTGTAACTGATCTTATGTCTTATTTATTTATTCATTACCCTTAACAACACATCACATGAAGCTTAAATACTTTATTTGCCTGCTCCTGCTTACAGGCTTATGCTCTGCCCGCATCAATGCCGCCACACAAATAAACACGCCCACCGTAAGTGGCACCTGGACGCTCGAAGGTTCTCCTTACTATATCCATAACAACATTAATATTCCACAGAACAGCACACTTACGATAAAAGCCGGTGTTGAAGTGGTATTCATGGGACATTACGGGCTCAGCACTTATGGCAGCCTGTCTGCGAGAGGCAATGAGAAGCAAAAGATCATCTTCCGGAGTAATGATACCACTGGCTGGTCTGACCTCTACAGCACGGCCGGTGGCTGGCAGGGTATCACCCTTGAAAACACTGGCCAGACCGATTTCTCTATCCCTACCTTTGAATATTGCATCTTCAGGGATATGAAAAAAAGCCAGAGCTACGGCTTATTTGTGAGCACTACTCCCCTGTTTTATATCAATGAATGCGAATTCTATCATAACATTACTGATGGCATCTTAATTCACCTGTATAATAATATTGCGCCCTCTCCTACCAAGCTTAAGTTTACCAATTGTATCATCCGCGATAACATCACAGGCATAGGTATGTTCACTTTGTATAAAGACAGTGTTTATGTCCAGAATAATAAATTTTACAACAATAACGTGAATTTTGGCTTCGGGCTGTTCAATAATGCTTCTACGAATGACATGAGCAATAACTTCCTGCTTTTTGACAACAATGAATTATATAATAATACCACGAGTGAACTGGGTGGAGGTATTGTTAACTGTACCCAGGGAGGCAAAGCCAAAATATCCAACAACTATATTCACCATAATACCACAAAAAAGAACGGGGCGATATTCCTGCAATCTAAGTCCTCTCTGGTGGAAAACAACCTGGTGATCAACAACAAGCAGGTACTTGAAGGTATCTATTGCGGCATAAGTGATGGCGGTGCAGGTATCCAGCTATTGGGCCAGAACCTGGATAATGAAGTTCCGGGACGGAATACGCATATTGTGCGGAATAATATTGTTGCCAATAACCACTCTGCCGTAGGCGGGGCCGGAATCTGGGTGCAACATTGCCAGGCTACCGTAGTGAACAATACTTTTATCAACAATACCAGTAAAAACTTTGGAGCAGCAATGAAAAGCGGGGGCACTTACTGTAAAATCCGCATGCACAATAATATTATTTTTGGCAACAAATTAATAGATCTTCCTAACGATACGGCATATAATAACTTCCAGTGTATCGCTGCGCTTTTAGAGTTTTCTAACAACCTGATTGACTACCATCCGAACACGACTTTCTTACCGGCAAATGTCCTGGGACTTGCCAGTAACATTTATGATCATAATATAGCATTGATCGCCTCCACAGCAGGAGCAGGAGTCAGCTATGATGCCACTAATGCCAACTTCAGCTTAGCAGCCAATGCCCTCAATTGTATCAACCGGGGCAATACCAATGCGCCGGATCATGGTACATTGGACTTTTACGGCAACCAACGTGTTACCGGTTCCGGCATTGATATAGGAGCAGTTGAATTCCAGGGTGCTACTACCGGCATCCGCAATCCGGGAGCTGATGAGCTGGTCCAGGTGTTCCCTACCCTAAGCACAGGTTCTGTCACGATCCGTAACCTGTCCCCTAAAGCCATTAGTCAAATAAGCTTGCTGGATCTTTCAGGAAGGATACTGAATACCTTCAATACTAACTTTTCGGGCACCTATACGCTCCAGATGGGGCAATACCCGGATGCTACCTACCTCATGGGTATAGCAACAGAAGCCGGGACTGTTTACAAAAAAATAGTTCTGAAAAGATAAGTACTCTTGCAAATACATACAGCACAGGCCTCTTTAAATTTAAAGGGGCCTCTACTGTATGTGCAGAATATAAATAATCAATTGCTTTTGAACATATTAGCCTTTACCTTGCATACTTTCACCTGATTGCAATCGCTCTATACAAATAAAAAAACGGTCAATATGTTGATATTAACCGTACAGTTATTTAAATTGTAACAGAATTGCTATTCACCTAATTATAAAACAATTTCAAAGGATACTATGAAAATTCTTAAAATTCAGGCGTTGAGGGGTCCAAATATCTGGAGCGTACGCAGAAAGAAGCTCATACAAATGCGGCTAGACCTGGAAGAGATGGAGCAACAGCCTACTAATCTGATTCCTGGATTTAGAGAACGTATTGAACAATTAATTCCAACGATGTACAGCCACAGGTGCTCCGAAGGTGTAGAAGGCGGCTTCTTTTCCCGTGTAGAAACTGGCACCTGGATGGGACACGTGATCGAGCATATTGCCCTGGAGATACAGACCCTGGCCGGTATGGATACGGGGTTTGGCCGTACCCGTCAAACCAAGACTGACGGTATTTATAATGTTGTATTCAGCTATGTAGAAGAAGAAGTGGGCCTCTATGCCGCAGAAAGTGCCGTGCGTATTGCCGAAGCGCTCATCGCAGGCTCGGAGTATGACATTGATGCAGATGTGCAGGAGATGCGCCGCATAAGAGAAAAGGTAAGACTGGGCCCCAGTACGGCAAGTATTGTAGACGAGGCCGTGTCCAGGGATATCCCCTGGATCCGTTTAGGCACTAACTCCCTGATCCAACTAGGCTATGGGGTTAACCAGATGCGCTTCCAGGCCACGATTACCTGCAAGACCAGCAATATAGCGGTAGATATCGCCTGCAACAAGGAAGAAACGAAGCGCCTGCTGGACATGAGTTCTATACCGGTGGCCAAAGGCAGCATCTGCGTGGATGAAGAAAGCTTAAGCAACACGATTGAAAAAATAGGTTTCCCGATCGTTATTAAACCACTGGACGGAAATCACGGGAAAGGTGCTTCCATCAATGTTCAGAATATGGAAGATGCGATCTCCGGCCTGGCACATGCCCAGCAATACAGTCGCCGGGTGATCGTGGAAAAATTCATTACCGGGCATGACTTCCGTGTCCTGGTGATCGACAACAGGCTGGTGGCTGCTGCACGCAGGGAACCGGCACACGTGGTAGGCGACGGCGTACAAACGGTACAGCAATTAATTGATGAAACGAACCTGGACCCGAGAAGAGGTTATGGTCATGAAAAAGTACTTACGGAAATTACCGTAGACCGCGATACCATAGATATCCTGGCCAAGAAACAATATACCCTGGATACCGTGATCGAGCGAGGGGAAATACTGCACCTGAAATCAACGGCTAATCTAAGTACCGGCGGCACCTCTGTAGATGTAACAGAGATGATGCATCCTGAAAATATTTTCCTATGCGAGCGTATTTCGCGTGTGATCGGGCTGGATGTTTGCGGTATTGATATTATGGCGCAGAACCTCACGGCACCCTTAAAAGAAAGTGGTGGCGTGATCCTGGAAGTCAATGCAGCACCAGGCTTCCGCATGCACCTGGCACCGGCCGAAGGCCTGCCCAGGAACGTTGCAGCCCCGGTGATCGATATGCTTTATCCTCCCGGTAAGCCCAGTCGCATACCTATTATAGCCGTTACCGGAACCAACGGAAAAACTACCACCACAAGGCTTCTGGCACACATTGTCAAGAACTGTGGTTACCGGGTAGGCTTCACGACCTCTGATGGTATCTATGTGCAAAACCACATGATGGAGAAAGGTGATACCACCGGGCCGATGAGTGCAGAATATATCTTAAAAGATCCTACCGTAGAATTTGCTGTTTTAGAAACGGCAAGAGGCGGTATCCTCAGGGCAGGATTAGGTTTCAGCCGTTGTGACATTGGTGTAATCACCAATTTACAGGGCGACCACCTGGGCATTGCAGATATAGACACGATCAAAGACCTAGCCAATGTAAAAATGGTTGTGGCCCGCAGCATCAAAAAAGACGGCTGGGCGGTGATCAATGCAGATTGTGAGGCCAGCGTAAAAGCGGCGCGCGAACTGGATTGTAATATTGCCTACTTCAGCATGGACGAAGACAGTCCTAATGCGCGCAAGTTTTCTAAAGAAGGAAAGATAGTAGCTGTTTATGAAAATGGCTTTGTTACCATTAAAAAAGGCTCCTGGAAAATACGTATCGAGAAGGTCAACCTTGTTCCCCTCACTATGGGCGGAAAAGCAAAGTTCATGATCGCAAACGTATTGGCCGCAGCACTGGCAGCTTATCTCTGGGGCTTCAAAACAGAAGACATCAGCTTATCCCTGCAGACCTTTATCCCGGGTGCAGCGCAGACCCCGGGCCGTATGAATATCTTTGAGTTCCGGAAATTTAAAGTATTGATCGACTTTGCCCATAACCCGGCAGGTTACCTCGGTATTGAAGAGTTCATGTCTACCATCGACTCTCCGCGTAAGATCGGTATTATTGCCGGTGTAGGTGACAGGAGGGATGAAGACATTATTGAATGTGCGACTATTGCCGCCCGGATGTTTGACCATATCATTATCCGTAATGAGAAGCACCTGAGGGGAAGAGAAGAAGAAGAGATCCTGGCACTGCTTTTACAAGGCATCCAATCGGTAGATAAAACGGTGACCTGGGAGGCAATTCCTAAAGAAACAGATGCCCTGAAGCATGCGATCAGCATTGCGGAAGAGCATGCCTTCATTGTTGCGCTGAGCGATGTGATCTCTAATGCCATACACATTGTACAGTCTTACCTGGATAAGGAGAATGAGCTTTCTTTAGCTTAAGTGGCAAAACGCAGATTAGATAATTTATCAATTGTTACCTTAAATTCTTGTCCATAGAGCCCAGGCAAAATGGACAAGAATTTAATTTTTATGGGCCTGTTTTTCTTAAAACCTGTATCCCTGTTTAAACAGGTTTGGATTTAAGGGCTTACTTTTGACGCATCAATCGCTAAATGTCCTGAAATGCTACAATCAATTTTACTGGTCGGGGCCGGTGGTGCAGCCGGCAGCATATTAAGATTCCTGGCGGGTTTCTGGCTGGGGAAATTAAATCCCGGTCCTTATCCCTGGGCTACTTTCCTGGTCAATATAACCGGTTCATTGGCGATAGGCCTGCTCCTCGGCTATTTGTCGAGGCACCAGGATCAGGAAGGCTTAAGACTCCTACTGGTCACTGGTCTTTGCGGCGGTTTCACCACCTTCTCCTCTTTCACTGCAGAGAATATCCACTTACTGCAACAGGGGCAATGGAACCTGGCACTGTTCTATATTTTTTCCAGTCTCCTGCTGGGTATCCTGGCCGTCTGGCTGGGGTTATTCCTCGCAAAATAAGCATACTCAACAGCTTGTCTCTGCAGGCATCCCGACAATTTCGTATCTTAGCCAAATTGACACATTCAAAAATTCAAATTGCTAATGAAGAAACTTGTCCTATCTGTAGCACTGGCTACCATATGTTTTACCCCTAAATTACTTATGGCTCAAGCTAAATTTATTGAAAAAGTAGAACAAAAAGGAGATGAACTGATCATACCTTATTCCAAATATGTTTTACCTAATGGATTAACCGTGATCGTTCATGAAGATCATAGCGATCCTATCGTCCATGTAGACGTAACCTATCACGTAGGCTCTGCAAGGGAAGAGATCGGTAAATCAGGCTTTGCGCACTTCTTTGAGCATATGATGTTCCAGGGATCAGATAATGTAGCGGATGAAGCACACTTTAAAATTATTACCGAAGCCGGTGGTACTTTAAATGGTACGACAAATCGTGACCGTACCAATTATTTTGAAACGGTTCCTAAAAACCAACTGGAGAAAATGCTCTGGCTGGAAGCCGACCGTATGGGCTTCTTCCTGGATGCCGTTACGCAAAAGAAATTTGAAGTTCAGCGAGCAACGGTGAAGAATGAAAGAGGCCAGAACTATGACAACAGGCCTTATGGACTTGTATCGGAAACGGCCAGTAAATATTTATACCCTTACGGGCATCCTTACTCCTGGCTCACGATCGGTTATGTAGAAGACTTAAACCGGGTGAATGCCAATGATCTTAAAAATTTCTTTTTAAGATGGTATGGTCCTAACAATGCTACCTTAACGGTAGGTGGAGATGTGACAACAGCGGAGGTATTGAAGCTTGCCGAAAAATATTTTGGCAGTATTCCCCGCGGACCGGAAGTGAGCAATATGGCAGCTTCTTATCCCAGCCTTACAGAAGACCGTTACGTGACGATGGTAGATCAATATGCTAAAATGCCGATGCTGCGCGTAGTCTATCCAAGCCCTCAATGGTACACCAAGGAGGAAGCGGCACTGGATGTACTGGCAGAGATCATGGGACAAGGCAAGAATTCTATTTTATACCAGCAATTGGTAAAAACCCAAAAAGCAGCACAGGCCAGCGTTTTCAACTCTGCCAGTGAGCTTGCAGGAGAATTTACCATTTCCATCGTTCCGTTTAAAGGCAATACGCTTAAGGATATGGATGCAGAGCTGAGACGTGCCTTCGAAGCTTTCGAAAAACGTGGCGTTACACAGGACGACATCAATAAATTTGTCACTAAAAACGAAGCCAGGACTATATTTGGACTGGAATCTGTAAACGGCAAAGTATCTCAGCTGGCTTCTTATGAGACCTTCAAGGGTAATCCTAACTTTTTAAACACTTACCTGAATTTATACAAGAACCTGAAACCACAGGATGTGGTAGATGCTTATAACAAATTCATCAAAGGAAAAGGCTCTGTACGCTTAAGTGTTGCGACTAAAGATGAACCGGAGAATATTGCCGGAGACACAAAGTTCAACATTGATTCTACAAAATATACGGCCCCTGATTATGGGTATAATAACCTGACTTATAACAAGGCTAAAGACAACTTTGACCGCTCTAAGATGCCGGCTTCCGGTACTAACCTGAGCGTGGTGGCACCGGAGTTCTGGCAAGAGAAAAAGGGCAACATTTCCTTTATCGGTACAGAGATCGATGAGATCCCGGTAACAACCATCTTTATTGGCTTCCCGGGCGGCAAACTGACTGATCCTGAAAACAAACAAGGCCTTGCTGATGTATTTGCGGCCATGATGAATGAAGATACAGAAGACAAAACCGCAGAGGCCTTTGCTCTGGCCTTAGAGCAACTAGGCAGTTCTATTTCTATCGGTTCTTCTACAGATGAGATCACTTTATCGGTAAGGACGCTTACTAAAAACCTGGACCAGACACTGGCCCTGGTAGAAGAGCGCCTGACTAAATCTAAATTTACACCGGAAGCTTTTAGCAGGACGATTAAGCAGTCTATTGAAGGCTACAAAAACAATTTAACGCGCCCTGCAAGTGTTGCGGGCAGCGTGTTGTCCAAGCTGGTCTATGGCAATACGCCACTGGCCTGGCCTGGCGGTGGTACGGATAAAACTTTACCGAACATTACGCTGGCTGATGTAGAAGCTTACAAAAAGAACAACTTCTCGGCCAATAAAGCGAATGTCGTTATCGTAGGCAATCTTTCTCAAAAAGAAATCATGCCTAAATTGACTTTCCTGGACAAATTGAGCCAAAAACCGGTAACGCTGACCAAGCTTCCTGATTATAAACACCCTGCCACTACGGGTAAACAAAAGATCTATTTTGTGGACTTCCCGGGTGCTGCACAAACGGAGTTCAGGATTGCACAGGTAACGGGCATCAAGTTTGACGGTACCGGAACTTTCTTCAAATCCGGCATTATGAACTTCCCCCTCGGTGGTGTGTTCAACAGCAGGTTAAACCTGTACCTGAGAGAGGAAAAAGGATGGACCTACGGGGCACGTTCCGGCTTCAGCGGCAGTAAATATGCAGGAATCTTCAGCTTCTCTTCCGGCATTAAAGCAAATGCTACGGATAGTGCCTTATATGATGTATTAGACATTATCCAGACCTACAAAAAGGATGGTGCCAAAGCAGATGAGCTGAGCTTTACTAAAAGTGCCAAATTGCAGGGAGAGGCCCGTCAATATGAAACAGGTTTCCAAAAAGCCGGTTACTTAAGCGATGTACTGGATTATAACTTACCTAAAGATATTGCCAGGCAGCAAAGCAAGATCATCAGTAACATCAGCCTGAATGAGATCAACCAATTGGCGAAGAACAATATTAAAGATGCCAAAGAATTTATCATTCTCCTGGTAGGTGATAAAAAGCAACTGAGCCAGAAAACACTGGACCAGTTCGAGATCATTGAACTGGACAAGGAAGGTAATAAAAAGTAAGCCTTTCTATTCTTCAAAAGCCTGTATTTCGTATGAAATACAGGCTTTTGAAGTTTTAATTAAGTAGCTGAAAATCGCTAAATGGATGCGCAGCAAAGGTCTTCCGGATTCAGCTACCTCACCAGGGTCAACTGTCCTTTCGAGATTAGCGGGGCGGTATTACCATAACTGCTTTGCAATTTAAGGATGTAATAATACACACCTAGTTCTGCCGTACGCCCGTTAATGTAGGTACCATCCCAGCCCACACCGTTTTGATTGGTTGAAAACACAATCTGCCCATAACGGTTATAGATCAGTAATTCATAAGATTTAGTGATACAGGATGATTTCAACAGCGGCAGGAAAACATCATTTTTACCATCTCCGTTGGGACTAAAAGCACTGGGAGCGGTAGGCACACATTCACAATTGACCTGCTCTATTTGTACAGAATCGGTTTGCGTACCGCACCTGTTCTGCGCGGTGACTACGTAAATACCCGGCTGGTCTATAGTGATGCTGCTGCCCGTTGCACCCGTATTCCAGCTATACCGGCTGTCAAAATTGCCCCTGGCATTCAGGCTCAGCTGATCTTGCTCACAGATAAAAGTGTCTGCCTGCAGGATGTTCACTGCCGGCACTTTCACCTCAATGTTGAGTGTATCAGATGCAAAACAATATCCGTTCCCTACGGTTACAAAATACTTACCATTTTTATCTGCCGTAAGCTGCGCTCCTGTACTGCCGTCCTGCCATAAATAGGAAGTAGCACCGGGCAGCGTGGCATCCAAAGTATAGCTCGTTCCTGCACAAAGCACCGTATCGTTACCCAGGTCCAGCGACAGGGGCGCATAAGCTACCTTAAAGCTATCCACATAGATCTTACAATCCGCGGTGTAGCTATAGACATAATAAGTGCCGCCTTGTTCTACACTTACCGACTGCCCCTGGCTGCCATCGCTCCACCGGTAACCCGTGCCCGTATGAGGGCTTGCTAAAGTGAGCGGGCCTTCCTTACACAGAACGGTATCCAGGGCTACCTTATTGACGAGGGTGTCCACAGGCCTTACGTTGATGAACTTGGCACCCAGTGAAAGACTGCTACCGTTTTGCACCATATTAAAGACAAGGCTGTTGTAACCGGCCCCTGGCCCGGCCACATTCGGCTGATCGATCCTGTCTATATAAAACTCCACGCTACTGGTCAGGGTAAGCAGGCGCATCAGATATATTTTACCATCTGGCCCCGTTCTTAAATTAGTAAATACATACAGAGAGGGACTCGCAGGGGCCAGGCTCACCGCAGATGCCGCAATGGCCGGAATATTGGGATACAGGCTCAGATCCCATTGGGTTAATTGATTAGGACCGCCCCCATATAATTTCTGGTTATCCGGCGACAACTCAAAAGACTGGGAAAACACACCACTTATCAATTCATAATTGCTGAACATCCCTGTAGTACCATTAAACTGGGAGCGCAGCAAGCCCGCATTGGTATTGGTATAAGTAATGCCGCTATTGGTTATTTTGGTATAATATAAATTGGTCACCGCAGGTAATGTAGGTGCGGATATGACGGGGGTCAGGTCTATCCCGTTCTCGTCTATCTTATAGGCATTGTACCTTCCGGGGCTGGTCATGGCAATGAACCAGACGCTGCGGCAACCGCCGGAAGCGGTAATGGTATATTCGGTACAGCCGTTGGCCAGCAGTACGATGTTCTTTTGTGTATTGACCACATCGCCCAGCCCGTTATTCAGGCTCATGTCTACTAAGTGATAATAAATAGAGGTAGTAGCCGTCTCCAGCGCTGAGCCGGAGAAAACATAGTATTGATCAGGATTACCAGGATGTGGTAAGACCTGTACCCCGTCGAAACTGGAGCCCAGACCGAAACCACCGGTCCCTATAGGTCCGTTGCCCAATAATCCTGTAGCATTGGGCATTTCATTGCCATTCCTGTCCCAGATGCGGCAACCTATGGTATAGAATAATAGGTTACCCTGGGCATCGCTCACCGAAGCACAGGATTCACTGGTAGAGAGACTTGAATTGGCCGCATAGACCGGAGGTGTCACATTAAAATCTATATGGTGATTTTTACCGAAATGCCAATGATTGTTTTCGCCCTGTGCAGCAGCATTGCACCAGGTGAACCATAGTAAAAAATGGAAAAAATAAAAATACTTCATGTGATACGGGTCTTTTTTATTTGCACAGCAGGCTTGTAAATATAATACATTTTAAGGCATATAAGTATCCATTACAGCTTATGCTGCTTTCAGGGAGTGACTTTATACTTGCACCTCAATCTAAAATTAATTGAAGTGATCTGCTTACCTAAGCAGAGTGAACTCACCCTTCGCCATTATAGGCTCGCGCTTGCCATAGCTGCCTTGCAACTTCAATATGTAATAGTAAACACCCAGCTCCGCGGTACGCCCGTTGAGATAAGTACCGTCCCAGCCTACCCCGCTCTGGTTGCTCGAAAAGACCACCTGTCCATAACGGTTATAGATGAGCAGTTCATAAGATTTGGTGATGCAGGCAGGCTTCAACAGGGGCAAGAATACATCATTTTTCCCATCCCCGTTAGGGCTAAAAGCATTGGGCATCGCAGGCTGACAGTCGCAATTCAACTGCTCTATCCTTACAGAATCCTTCTGAAGCCCGCAAACATTAGTGGCAGTGACTACGTAGATGCCTTCCTGGTCTATAGTGATGCGATTACCTTGAGCACCCGTGCTCCAGCTAAACCGGCTTTCAAAATTACTATTTGCCACCAGGTCCAGTTTATCCTGCTCGCAGATAAAAGTATCCTTCGGCATTATATCAAGTACCGGTGCTTTGACCTCAACAACTATGGTATCAGAGACCTGGCAATGATTACGAAAAACGGTCACTGCGTAGGTACCGCTTGTATTTATTGTCTTCTGCGGCGCTGTACTGCCGTCGCTCCACAGGTAATTGCCGGCACCGGGTTGTGCAACGTCCAGGGTATAGCTATCCCCGGCACAAAGTACGGTATCCTTACCCAGGTCAAGATCCAGGTTGGCATAAGTCACCTTAAAGCTATCCACATATACTTTACAATCTGCCGAGTAGGAATACACATAATAAAGGCCATCTGCGTTTACAGCAGTTGCTTGTGTCGTGCTTCCGTTGCTCCAGCGATAGCCCATATTTGCATGCGGGCTTTTTAAAGTTGCCGGGCCAGATGCGCAAATCAGGGTATCCAGGGCCGGTTTATTACTATCAAGGGTATCTAGCGGTTGCAGGGCAATAAACCGCGCACCCAGGGAACGGAAGAATTCATTGGCCGTCAGGGTAAACAACTGGGGACTATAGCCTGCAGCAAGCCCCGTCAAATCAGGCTGCTCTACCCGGTCGATATAATACTCAATAGAACTCCCCACAATAGTGGTACGTAAGGCATATATTTTTCCATCAGGTCCCAGCCTCAGGCTCATAAAAAGATTTTGACTCGGCGCGCCCGGTGCCAGGCTGACGGCAGATGCCGAAATAGCGGGTATATTGGGATACAGGCTTAAATCCCATTGCTTCAACTCACTTCCGCAATATAATTTTTGCTGATCCGGGGACAGTTCAAAAGACACGCCAAATATGCCGGGTATTACCTCATAATTGCTGAACATTCCTGTAGCACCATCAAAGGTGGAGCGCATCAAGCCATCGCTTGTAACGGAGTAGGCAATACCATTATCCGTTATCCTTGTGTACAATAAACCGGAAGATGGTGTAAATGCAGGCGTAGAGACGACCGGATTCAAGTCAATACCATTCTCGTCTATTTTATAGGCATTATATTTCCCGGCTGCTGTGATCGCAATAAACCATACAGACCTGCAGCTTCCCTTAGCCGTGGCCGTCCATTCGGTACTGCCCTGGGGCAGCACCACTATATTTTTTTCTGTACTTACGACATCGCCCAGCCCGTTATTGAGGCTCATATCCACTAAGTGATAATAAATAATGTTAGTACCGGTTTCATAGGCATCACCAGAGAAAACATAATACTGATCACGGTTGCCCGGATGAGGTAATATCTGTATCCCATCAGCACTGGAGCCGATGCCTATGCCGCTTGGATTAAGGGGGCCATTGCCCAATAAGCCGATAGCATTAGGCATTTCATTACCATTCCTGTCCCAGATACGGCAACCGATGGTATAAAACAGTAAATTGCCCTGTGCATCGCTTACTGCTGCGCAAGATTCATTAGTAGATATATTGGAATTGGGTGCATAGACCGGAGGCGTAGTATTAAAATCAATATGATACCCTTCTCCGAAGTGCCAATGATTATTTTCCCCCTGTGCCGAGGCACTATACCCGGTGAGCAAGTATAAAAACCAGAAAAGACAAAACCGATACATCATACCAAATTCATGATTTTTTAATTGTAGAGCAAGTATGTAAATATAATACATTTTAAATTACGTAAACAAGCATTAAACATTAAACCTCTTTCATAGGATTAAGTTTATTTTTTTACCTTCGACATAGAAACCACACCATTCATGCATTCTCTATCATTGTACAAAATACCGGTTATTGTGCTGCTGCTGTTATTTGCAGCACTTAACCTGAATGCTCAAAATACCCTTTCGGGTAAAATAGTAAGCGCGCAGCAAGAGCCATCAGAGTTATTCGGGATCAAACTGTCATTGCCGGAAAATGACAGTTTGATTGCTACAACCCAAAGCAATAAAGAGGGCGATTTTACACTCAATGCTCCTGCTGGCAATTACTTATTACAGGTAGAATGGCAAGAGTATATACTGGAGCAAAAAATAGTGGCACTCCATGCTGATACCAGCCTGGGCAATATCTCTGTAGCACTTCCGGGACAGGATGAACTGAACGGGGTTTCGGTTATTGCCAGTAAAGGCAGCCTTAAAATGACACAGGGAAAGTTTGTCTATACACCTGCCATCAACTCTGCCCAGTCGGCCTTTGACCTGTTGCAGACTACTTCTATGCTTACGGTGACCGATGAAGCGATACAGCTGATCGGGAAAGGAACACCGCGAATCATGATCAATGGCAGATGGGAAAGAATGCCCCTTGACCAGCTCATCACCTACCTCAAAAGCTTACCGGCTCATGCGATCAGGCATATTGAAATCGTAAGAAGTCCCGGGGCAGAGCAGGATGCAGAAAACAGTTCCGGGTATATCAACATTGTCTTAAAGCATCAAAAAGAAAAGGGCTATAATGCTTCGCTGAGCATGAATGCTTTTAAAGCCACCTATTTCAATTACAATCCTGCCCTGAACCTGAGTGCCAACCTGGGTAAGCTGCAACTCAATGCCAATGTGGGCTACAGCGAGGGTAAGACAAAAACCAGGGGAAGCAATTTCCTGCATTTTACCAATAAATACTGGGAGGAGCAAGCCCTGCAGGATAAAACTGCAAAGGCGCTTCCAGTAAGCTTCTCAGCCGACTATCAATTAAATGAGCAGCACATCATCGGTGCCGGATTCACGCTGAATAATAATCGCTATAGCAGTGAGGAGCGTAACCAGACTAATATCTTTAACCTTGCCCGGACGCAAATAGACTCTTCATTACTCACCGCAGGTAATAACCCGGAGGACATGCAGACTTTTTCGCTGAACTTAAACTATACGGGCAGTATTGGTGCTTCGGGTAAAAAAGTAGTCCTTGACCTGAACCATTATCAACAGGACTATAACAGGCTGCAACAGTTCAGCAATTACCAGTTTGACCAGCTCCAGCAACCCATGGCCCCGGAGCAAAGCTACCGCTCGGGCAATGATCAGAATATGCTCATCAGCACGGCCAGTATAGATTTCCGGCATCCGGAAAAATGGATCAACCTAAACTACGGTGCTAAGTTTTCTTATATCAGTAACCGGAACCGTACTTCTTTTTATCAAAAAGCAAATGAAGAATGGCTGCCGGACAATACTCGTTTTGATCACTTCACCTATGACGAGCATATCTATGCACTGTTTGCCAAGGCAGACAAGGAGATCGGCAAATGGGGCCTTAGTGCGGGCTTGAGATGGGAGTTTACCGAAACAATGGGGATCAGTAAGGTGTATAATATCCGTAATGAGCGTAATTATTCCAGGTTTTTTCCTTCTGCGGGCATCAGCTATACGCCTAATGAGCAGCATAATTACAGCCTTAACTATTCCCGGAGTATAGACCGGCCTTTCTTCGGGCAGGTCAACCCTTTCCGCTGGTATCATACACAGTATGCATTCACCAATGGCAATCCTTCTTTACAACCTTATTTCAGCCATAATGTAGAGCTCAATTATGCCTTGAACCAGAAATGGTTTTTCGGTGCTTACTACAGCAGGGCAGACGGTATGTTTTCAGAATATGACCTGGTAGATACGGTAAATAATTCCCGGGAAACGAGGGTGGACAATATCTTAGATCTTAATGTGTATGGGCTCAATATTTCGGCACAGGTACACCCGCTTAAGTTTTGGCTGCTCATGCCGCAGGCCGGCTTGAGCTACACGCAGATCTTTTCTAAAGTCGATTTCCTGGATTACTCCGCAGGGACCTTTGTGTACAGTTCCCTGTACCAGCAATTCACTTTAGATAAAAAGAAGCAATGGCTCTTAGATGCCAACACCTATGTCTATGCACCACGCAACTATGGCGTGATGCAGTTCAAAACCCTATGGGCACAGTCTTTTAAACTCACCTATGCTACGGCCAATAAGCAATGGCAATTTGTATTATCGGCCAATGATGTATTCCGGACAGCGACTATGCGTTTCAACTCCACGATCAATGAAACGCTAAGGGAACGCTACGTGTACCGCGACCAAAGGAATATAGGCCTTACGGTAAGGTATAATTTCAAAAACGGGACAACTAAAGCTCAAAGACAAAAAGTACAAAGCAATACAGAAGAAATGGACCGGACAAGGGGATAATTAACGCAATAGCGTAAATTGACTTTTATGAATACGGGTATCAACATTACCGAAGGCATTCGTTATTTTCAAGACCACATAATAAACCCCGATCTCTGCCGTGCGGCCATTGAGGTAAGTTCCGTCCCAGCCTACGCCGTTTTGATTGGTAGAAAACACTATTTGCCCGTAACGGTTATAGATCAACAGTTCATAAGATTTAGGGATACAGGAGGACTGCAACAAGGGTAAGAAAACATCATTTTTACCATCCCCGTTAGGCGTGAAGGCATTAGGAAAGGTAGGCACACAGGCGCAATTGACCTGCTCTACCTGCACAGAATCGGTCTGTGTGCCGCATTTGTTTTGTGCCGTCACCACGTAAACACCCGGCTGGTCTATCGTGATAGTATTGCCCGTTCCACCTGTGCTCCAGCTATATTCACTTTCAAAATTACTCCTGGCTTTCAGGATCAGTTGATCTTGTTCACAGATAAAAGTATCCGCTTGCAGGATGTCTACCGCGGGCACTTTAACCTCAATATTTAGGGTATCTGATGCATGGCAGGCACCATTGCTTACGGTGACAAAATACTTGCCGGTCTTATCTGCCCTCATTTGCGGATGGACACTACCGTCCTGCCACAGGTAAGCGGTAGCTCCGGGTTGAGTAGCATCCAGGAGGTGTACCGCTCCGGCACATAATACGGTATCATTACCCAGGTTGACCGACAGGGTATCGTAAGCAACGCTAAAGCTATCTACATAAAGTTTACAATCTGCAGCATAAGTATATACATAATAGGTACCGCTGCGGTCTACACTGATGCTCTGCCCCTGGCTGCCATCGCTCCAGTAATAACGCGCATTCTGGTAGGGGCTTGATAAGGAGAGCGGCACCTGTTTACAGATAATGGTATCTAAAAGTAGTTTACGGGCTACTGTATCCAGTCTCAATGCAACAAACCTGGCACCGAAAGAGGTACCTCCACCCCCATTGGGATTTTGTTGCAGGTTAAAGACCAAAGGGCTGTAAGCCGCAGCGGCTCCTGCTGCATTGGGCTGATTGATCACATCAGCATGGGCTGTCATAGCCAGGGTATTTATCGTCTGGAGGCGTATAACATAAATTTTTCCATCAGGGCCTAAGCGGAAACTATAGTAGATGACTAAACCGGTAGCGACCGGGGCCAGGTTAACCGCTGAAGCAGCAATGGCTGGAATATTGGGATACAGGCTCAGGTCCCACTGAGTAAATTGATTGACACCGCTGCCATATAATTTCTGGTTATCCGGGGATAATTCAAAGATCTGCGGGCTTATATCATTCATTAATTCATAGTTGCTGAACATACCGGTATTAACGTCAAATACAGAACGTAATAGTCCTATGCCTGTATTGGTATAAGCAATCCCGTCAGCGGTTATTTTTGTGTAGAACAATCCCGGTAAGGCAGGAAATGGCTGTGTGGAAATTACCGGGGTCATATCCAGTCCGTTCTGGTCTATTTTATAAGCATGATACGTATTAGTTTTTGTAATGGCAATAAACCAGACAGTTGTACAGCTACCATAAGCAGTAGTAGTATATTCGGAGGCTACACCGGGTAATAAGACTACATTTTTCTCTGTGCTGACCACATCTCCCAGGCCGTTATTCAGACTCATGTCCACCAAATGATAATAGAGTATATCAGTTCCTGTTTCATTGGCCGCCCCGGAAAAAACGTAATACTGATCGGGATTACCGGGATGAGGTAATACCTGTACCCCGTCCAGGCTGGAGCCTCCCGGAAGACCGCCAAGTCCTAAAGGTCCGTTGCCCAATAATCCGGTGGCATTAGGCATTTCATTTCCGTTCCGGTCCCAGATGCGGGAGCCCATTGTGTAAAACAATAAATTGCCCTGAGCATCACTTACCGTGGCACAGGCCTCATTGCTCAACATACTGGAATTAGCCGCATAAACGGGAGGCACTGCATTAAAATCTATATGATGATTTTCTCCGAAGTGCCAATGATTGTTTTCTCTTTGTGCAGCAGCATTAAAGCTCAAAGTGATGGAAAATAAATAACACAGCAAGAACCCGGAAAATAATACACTACTAAATTGCTTCATGAACTTTAATCAATTATAGATAAAACGATCTGTTTAACAGGAATAAAAATAATGTTTTTCCCTATATAAAGCAAGTAAAAGGGACAAGCACAGCTTGTCCCTTTTATATTTCCCGGATAATCTATTATAGCGAATGGTCAAAATCAAACTGGCCTTGCCCTAATTTTTTTCTATAGGCCTGGAAAGCTTCAGGAGTACCGTAAGGCCCCTGGTACTCCGCATCTCCAAAGGCCAGCACAGGAAAGAAGACGATACCTAAAAGAATTAATCCGACCGTAAAGCCTTCATCTTTCCCAAAACTTTTGGACAGCATATTATAGGTCCAGATCATGAAAACGATATTGGCAATCGGTACGAGAAGCATAAAGACAATCCACCAATCCGGTTTGCCTACGATCTGTAACAGGACTACTAAATTATAAATCGGGATAATGGCCTTCCAGCCTTTCTCCCCGGCTTTTTCAAAGATCTTCCACATAGATGCAATCATTAAGAAAATTACCCCCAGGTAAAAAATAATAGCAATTCCAATCATAATTTTTTTTTAAAATAGTTTACTGATACAATGCTAAAATATTTTATTTCAAAATACAAATAAATACAATAATGTTTTTGTCATTTATTCAAAACAAAAAGAGGTTACCCGGGGGCAACCTCTTACTGAAATATATTTAAGGAAAATTAAAGTGCAGCTTCGTAACGCTTGCTTACTTCTTCCCAGTTGATCACGTTCCAGATCGCAGAAAGATAGTCAGGGCGCTTGTTCTGGTACTTCAGGTAATAAGCGTGTTCCCAAACATCGATACCCAAAACCGGTGTACCTTTCACTTCAGCAACATCCATCAAAGGATTATCCTGGTTAGGAGTAGAACTTACTTCCAGTTTACCGTCTTTAACGATCAGCCAGGCCCAGCCACTACCAAAACGGGTAGCACCTGCTGCACTCAGCTTTTCTTTTAATGCATCCATACCACCTAAAGTCTCAATAGCTGCTGCTAATTTTTCTGAAGGCTTAGAACCGTTATTGCTCAGGATTTCCCAGAATAAAGTATGGTTGAAATGACCACCACCGTTGTTGCGTACCGCAGCAGGATATTTGGAGATATTTGCCATTAACTCTTCTAAAGAAAGGTTTTCAGCATCAGTACCTTCAATCGCTTTGTTCAGGTTATCTACATAAGCTTTATGATGACGATCGTGGTGGATCTCCATAGTTAAAGCATCAATATGTGGTTCTAATGCATCAAATGCATATGGTAATGCAGGAAGTGTGTGTGCCATTATTTTAATTATTTATTGTTGTGAGTAAAATGTTTTTGATAGGGCAAATGTAAACGTATTGCGCCTAAGATAAAAGGGATACTTTAAAATTTAAACATTTTTTAGCCTTATAAAAGGTATCATTTATGTGCATATTTCCTTTTTCTATAAAAGGTGTACAGCAAGCCTAAAACACCTACCAGTAAGACCGGGACACCTATCGCCAGGAACTGCCATTTGCTGCGCTCTTCCGTTACCCGTTTCGGGTCCAGGATACGGCTCTGGAAGGTTTTGGTACGCGCTTCCAGCAGGTTATTATCATCGATCAAGTAAGTAAGGCAGTTTTGGAAAAAAGAGGCGTTATCAAATTTAAATCCTTTCTTGAAACGATAAGCGCCCATCTCTGCAGGACCGCTCTCCCCTACCTCGTTCAGTAAAATATCTGCATCGCTCAATACAATAAGCTTGCCCTTTGCGCTGCTTTGATTTTTCACCACCAGTTTTTGCTGATCGATAAAGGCATTTAAGGCATCTGAATGCTGCTGGGCAAAAGCCGATACAAAGGTCCCTTCCAGCAAAGCAGCCACCACCACATTTTTCTTATTGAAAGTAGCCAGGTTAGGTTCTTCTAAGATGCTCTGGTTGTAGATCACTACAGAAGGCAAACCTACAGTTTTGGTATAGACAGAGGTAGTCAATAAAGGTGTTTTTTTAACCTTACCATCATTGTTTTTATTCAGGTCAATACTGCTCGGGAACCTGGACAAGACTCCTTCAAGATTCTTGCTTACTGCCAGCTGCTCATTGCCTTCCAATACCGGGAAATAAGGCCAGGAGTACATCTGAGGCTGTGCTGCTCCGCCAACGGCAACGGGAATACCTGCATTATTGCTGGCATCCAGCACCAGGTCACTGTTCACCCTTGCTCCATAAGGGAATAGTATTTCATTCAATTCCAGTGGTCCGGCAGTGGCCGTAAAAGCACCGGAATGCTGGAAGCTGTCAATATTTGCCGCTGTTGCATCTATGGCAAACAGTACACGCCCCCCCTGCATAATGTATTGATCGATCTTAAACAGGTCCAGTTCTGAGAACGGAGCGGTCGGTTTAACGATCAGCATGGCTTTGTAGCTTAAAGGAATAGCGGGAACACTTTGCAGGTTCAACGAGTCCATGCCATATTTGGCAATACCTACACTGCGCGCCAGGCTCAGCATATCGGGAGAAGTAGGCTCGCCGTTACCCGTCAGGTAGGCGATCATATCATCTTTTTCTTTACTCAGCTGCCGGATGGCATTGCCCAGGTTATACTCCAGTAAGATCTCTGAGCGTAAAAGGATTTGCTTGTTCAGGACCATAGAGTTGCTTTCCTGCAACATCACGGGCATATGGCGCGCTTCGCCCCCGTTCTCGGGGATATAGGTGACCAGCGCCCAGGGATAGACCAACCGCTGCTGCATCCCACCGTCATCATTCACTGTAACGGGAAAACCCATCATACCATACTGGCGCAGGTTGTTCACCGCATCTTCGCTCTCTGTAGGGTCCACGAAACGGTAAGCAACTTTACGGTGACTCTCATTGCTGAAAGTCTTCAACAACTCTTCGGTACCATAAGCAAGGTTCTTAAAGGCCGCAGGCAGTTTTTTACCTGCCAGGAAAACCGTTACATTGACATTTCCTTTCAGCGATTGAAGCATCTCTGTGGTCGCCTTCGTGGTACTGTAACGCTTATCTGCCGTTAAATCCCATTGCACATACCATCTATAGGCGATGATATTGATACCCGCGAGTATCAATATAGCGAAGAGTAATGATCTGAATAAAGATTTGCGCTTCTTTTGATTGTTTGAAACCTCAACTGACATAATAATGCTTGTGGAAATAATGTTGGTGCGAAAGTATATTTACTCTCCCACTCCCCTGTTTTTAAGTTCGTCTCTTATCTGGATGGCCAGATCATAATCTTCGGTATCTAATGCTTTTTGCATCATATCCTTCAATTCTTCCACGTTATAATGACTTAAGGTTGAAGCGGAAGGCTTCTTCTTGCGTGTTTTCGGGGCTTCCGGCTCCGGCTTTTCCTCTTTGCTTTCCTCGGCATCTAATTCCGGGATAGTGCCTGTACCTTCACTCACTCCTGCAGCTTCATTCAGTATTTGCTCATAAGTATAGATCTGGCAACCATTCCTAATGGCCAGGGATACCGCATCAGATGTCCTGGAATCAATTTCTAAAATCTCCCCGTTCCGGTCACAAATCAAATTGGCATAAAAGATCCCTTCAGACAAGCGGTAAATGACCACTTCCAGCAAGGTAATATTAAAAGCTTCCATCAGGTTGGTCATCAAATCATGGGTCAAAGGACGTGAAGGCTTGATCTGCTCCAGGGCTACAGCAATAGACTGCGCTTCAAAACTACCGATCACAATAGGTAAACGCCTGAGTCCTCCCACTTCCCCTAAAACAACGGCATAAGACTGTAATTGGGTAACACTACTGGATAAGGCAATTATTTCTAAAGGAATTTTATTCATCTTAATTTGATTCTTCTGCTTCGATTATAAAGCTACTAAATAATATCGATTAATATTTTATTTTACCTCATTTAAAACAAAGTAGGCGCTCGTCCTCCGCCCTCTTCAATCTTGTCCTCATCGGCCTCTTCTTCCGGCTCCGGGAAGCTCGCCGTAATGCTCAGCAAATCCTTGTCAGACAGCCTGCTTCCGATCGTTTTCCAACCCGTAACCTCTATGTACTCGGCCGGTTTCAGCTCCTGCACCTGCGCATCGGCTTTCTTCTTGCCATTCATGATCGTCAAAGTAGGATTAGGATGCACGGTAACAAAATACAAAGCGTTCTTGTTGCCTTCTTTGATAAATAAGAATTTATTTTTCAAAGTCTGCGTCTCTATCTTAAAGCGTTTAATGTTGTATTGTTTTTTATCATTATCCCAATACACCGCAGTGATGGGATCTTCCGGTATCCATTTTTCGATCGCCAGTATTTGTGCCGTTTCATAACGGTTGGTCAGGTCAAAATCGGTCAGCTCATAATGCCCGTCTTTGTAAAATACCACGATACGGTCTTCTACATTAAAGCTACCCAGCAACCTGCCGTAGCCATCCGTATTCAGGCGGCCCACCTGCTCGTCATACCAGATCTTCGGTGCTTCCAGGGTGCTCCTGCCCTGCTCTTTGAACTTAACCTGGCGCACCGGGTATTTGGTCACCTGGTTACCTTGCGAGCTTCTGCCCTTAATGGCCAGTTCTTCAAAATAGTAATCAAATGCTTTTACCCTGGCAGTAGAGCCCGGAGACAAGGTCACCGTCACCACCTCTGCCTCCCCGTTGGGGTTGGCCGTAAAGTAAATGAGCTTACTGCCCTTATTCCCTTTAGTGAGGTCATATTGCTTATCCCTGGTGATGCCCGTTACATTAAATCGCTTCGCGTAGACGATGCCCGTCTGCCCGTCCATATACATCGTATTGTACGTAGTGCGGTCATCGCTCTTGCGGAAAACGTCCACATGAATAATGTCTTTACCTACAAATGTCTTATCCGCCACTTTAGTGACCACCATACCACCGTCTTTTTTAAACACGATGATATCGTCAATGTCCGAACAATCTAAAACAAACTCATCTTTCTTCAGCGAAGAACCGATAAATCCTTCTTTACGGTTCACGTATAATTTAGTATTGGCAATGGCTACTTTAGTCGCCTGGATGGTATCAAATATTTTGATTTCCGTCTTACGCTCTTTGCCTTTACCGTATTTTTTCAACAAATTCTCATAGTAAGCAATGGCATAGTCCGTCAGGTGCTCCATATTGTGTTTTACCTGCTTGATATCTTCTTCCACTGCTTTAATATGCTCATCAGCTTTAAAGCCGTCATATTTGGAGATCCGCTTGATCTTGATCTCCGTCAGGCGGATGATATCTTCCTGGACAATGGACCTGCGGAAAATTTTCTTATAAGGCTCCAGGCCTTTATCTATAGCACTCAGCACGCCTTCCCAGGTCGTTTCTTCTTCAATGTCGCGGTAAATACGCTTCTCAATAAATATTTTTTCCAGCGAAGAGTAATGCCAGTCATTTTCCAGCTCCGCCAGCTTTATTTCCAGCTCCTTGTTCAATAAAGATTTTGTATCCGCTACAGAATGCTTCAGCAAGTCGGTAACGCCCACGAAATGGGGCCTGTCCTGGATAATGATACAGGCATTCGGAGAAATGGAGATCTGGCAATCGGTAAAGGCATATAAGGCATCAATCGTCTGGTCGATAGACACACCCTGTGCCAGTTGCACGATCAGTTCTACCTCTGCTGCCGTGTTGTCCACTACACTTTTGATCTTGATCTTACCTTTCTCATTTGCTTTCAGGATGCTTTCAATAAGCCCCGAAGTAGTGACACTATAAGGTACATCTTTAATGGCGAGGCTCTTTTTATCTACCTCCTCGATAGTAGCCCGCACCAGTACTTTCCCGCCACGTGCACCATCATTATAATTAGTGACATCTACCATACCCCCGGTTAAAAAATCCGGGTAAAGGCTAAAAGGTTTGCCTTTCAGGTCCTTGATAGAGGCTTCGATCAGTTCTATAAAATTATGAGGAAGAATTTTGGTAGAAAGACCTACCGCAATCCCATCTGCGCCCTGCGACAACAGCATGGGAAATTTCATCGGAAGATTCACCGGTTCATTCTTACGGCCGTCATAGCTCAATTGCCAATCCGTCGTCTTTGCATTAAAAGCAACCTCAAGGGCAAACTTAGACAGGCGCGCCTCAATATAACGGGCAGCGGCTGCACGGTCGCCCGTACGCACGTCGCCCCAGTTACCCTGGGTTTCAATCAACAGGTCCTTCTGGCCTATATTGACCATGGCATCACCAATGCTCGCATCACCATGCGGGTGATACTGCATCGTCTGACCGATAATATTAGCAGCTTTATTGAAACGGCCATCGTCCATTTCCTTCATGGCATGAAGGATACGGCGCTGCACAGGCTTAAGACCGTCGCGCACATCCGGTACGGCACGCTCCAATATAACATAACTGGCATACTCAAGAAACCAGTTTTCATACATTTTATCGACAGAAGTTGCATGCTCTTCATAAGAATGCGATTGCTCTTCCTCTGGTAATTCCCTATCGCTCATAGTCAAATCCCGAAAATTTAAGCGCGAAATTAACAAAAAAGGAGCGAATATGTTTTTTTGTCCGGCAGAAAGCCTTACGATTCCCTCTCAGCAGTCCGAAAAATAAACATTAGCCCCTCCCAGTTCTTAAATAAAAGCAAAATCGCAGCTAAGCAGTTAACATAAAGCATTAAAATCGCTTAACTTGCGTTAGTAATTTATACCTACCTACGAAAGAATACCAATAAAGTATTTTTAGTTTGTATCTAAATTTTAAATTAAAATATCTGCTATTACTCATCACATCAGATGAACCCTCCGATAAAAATCGGGGCATAAACCCCTATCACAATGGAATTTTTATCACCATAGGAGGTGCAAGCGGCATAGGTAGTCTGAGTTATGAAAGAAAGATAGCCGGCTACCAATTGCTAAGCCTCTGGGCGCATGCAGGCTTCGGCACCTTTAAAATAAGGGATTTCAGGGATCGCTTTAACCCCGACCTGCTGATCCCCATAGGACTGAATACCCGTATCGGGCAAAAAAAACATAGCGGCATAGCAGGTATGGGTATGGTGCTCAATTATTTCGTTATGGCCGATGGGGCACAGGCCGTACGCAACACCTCTTTTGGGTACTTTGCCAAACTTGGCTACCGCTTTACCTTCAACCAGAACCGCACTTACCTGCAACTTGCCTATACACCGATACTGAACCGGAACAATTACATTCATAACTGGGCAGGACTGTCCATTGCTTATGCCTTCTAAATGGGAAAAATCTGCTTTATAACATTCACTTTTTTATGGACGATCTGCTCCTGCCAGAAGCTGAACCTCAATGTACCGGTCCATACCCGCATCCTGGGCCATGGCGGCATGGGCATCTCCAGCCAGTACCCGATGAATAGTTTAGAATCCATACTCAATGCCCTCAATATAGGTGCCGATGGCATTGAAGTAGATGTGCAACTAAGCAAAGACGGGCACCTGGTGGCCTTTCATGACGAGGAAATGCAGGTAAGCACTAATATGGATGACCTGGTGAACAATAAGACCTGGGACGAGATCGAAGAGGGCTTCTACACCAGCTTTCCTCATGCCAACTATAATATTGTAAGACTGGAAGATATTTTTGAAGCGATTGAGAACAGGGAGCATTATACCTTCACATTAGATTGCAAGCTCTACCATGAGGGCAGCAATGAAAACTTTGAGCAAGACTATGCAACAGCCATCCTCGACCTTTTAGAAAAGTATCAGCTCAGCAATGTGACCACCATTGAGTCTGTAGACACTAATTTCCTGCTCCTGCTCAAAAACAGGAATGAACAGGTACGCGCCTACTATTATGTAACTGCCTTTGAAGACGGCTTCGACTTTATACAATCCCACTCCATGGAAGGAGTTACCATACACCAGGCCTCCATTACTGCGGCAGAGGTCCTGCAAGCCCACCAGGCCGGCAAAAAAATAGCTGTCTTTGGGGTGTCACAAACCGGGGAACTGGCCGCAGCCCTTTGTAAAGCTGTCGATATAGTACAGGCCGACAATCTACGCAGTATCCTCAATGCAACAAAAACGGATGAATAATGCTTTGACCCAAATTATTTGTGCCAAACACCTATAGTTTGCTTAAATTCGGAAACGGGTAGATAAACCCATATAGATACGGTATGATGAAAAAAAGCTTCTTTCTATTATTGATGGCCTGCCTGGCATTGCTCAGCAGCAGCGCAGCGAATGCGCAAAACATAAAAGACTACAAAACGAAGACACAGACCAACGATACCGAAAGGAGCAAGATGCTGGACCTCTTGCGTGCCGAACTCTACCGGAGCCATAAGCAGGAAGTGCAGTTTGTAGTAGAAAAATTAAATGTGCAGGGCGACTATGCCTGGTTCCAGGGCCAGGTTCAAAGAAAAGACGGCAAAGCATTTGTCACCGAGGGAGAAGAAGACTGCTGTCATGTGGAAGCATTACTCCGGAAAAAGAGCGGCAAATGGTATATAGAAGAAATGGATGCTTTCTCCACCGATGTATGGTGGGACGGTATCTGGGAAAGAAAAAAACTACCCCGGGAACTGTTCGTTCGCTAAAATAATATTCAATCACTAGGCGCAGAATATATCTTTTATCCTTTTCCTTAAACGGATTTAACGATTAACTTTTGCCCATTCCCCATCAATTAATTAAATTGCTGGCCATAATATTCATATATGAACACAATCGCATTGGGCAAAAAGCTGGTACTCGGACTGGGACTGATGGCAGGAAGCATTCAAGGCTACTCCCAATTTAATGAAGCAGAAGCCGATAAATTTTTTGAGATCTCCAAAAACCTGGAGATTTACACCAACGTGCTGAAGGAATTGAACACTTTCTATGTAGACCCGATCAATCCCGGGAAGATGACCAAAACGGGACTGGACGGCATGCTCAATGAATTGGACCCTTACACAAATTTCATTACCGAGGCCGAGGCCGAGCAGTTTGAAATGGAGTTTAACGGCAAGTATGGCGGGGTTGGCGTGGTGATCCGCACCGATTCCAATAAGAATATCTTCATAGCAGAAGTCAAAGAGAAAAGCCCCTTTGACAAGGCCGGCATCAAGCCGGGAGACTTCCTGGTTTCTGTAGACGGCAACCTGACAAAAGGTCGCCAGGAAGACGAAGTAGGCCTTTTATTAAAAGGAGCCCCCGGCTCTAAAATAAAAGTTGTGCTTAAAAACCCGGTTACGGGCAAAGAGATGAGCAAAGAGGTGGCCCGGGAAGAGATCGTGGTACCTTCTGTACCTTATGCCGGTTTCGTGGACAATAACAAGCAAATCGCCTACGTCATGCTGAGCCAGTTTAATCCTAACTGCTCCAAAGATGTGCGTAAAGCCCTGGACAGCTTAAAAGCTGCTGCCAATGGTGAGCTGAAAGGCGTGGTACTGGACCTGCGCGGCAATCCCGGCGGACTCATTACCGAAGCGGTAAACATCTGTAACCTCTTTGTCGACAAAGGGCAGCACATTGTAAGCACGAAAGCCAAGCACAAAGAGTGGGACAAACAATACCCTACAACTAACGAAACATGGGATGCTAAAATCCCTTTGGCCATCCTGATCAACGGCTCTTCGGCCTCTGCCTCTGAGATCGTTTCCGGAGCATTGCAAGACATCGACCGCGCGGTCATTATCGGCAGCAAAAGCTTTGGGAAAGGCCTCGTACAGGTAGTGCGACCCGTAGGCTATAATTCAAGACTCAAGGTAACTACTGCGAAGTATTATATCCCCTCCGGCAGATGTATCCAGGCCCTGGATTACTCGCACCGCAATGAAGATGGTACCGTAGCGGCCGTGCCCGACTCGCTGAGGAAAGCATTTAAAACAGTGGCCGGCAGGAAAGTATTTGATGGCGGCGGCATTGAGCCTGATGTGAAGATCGAAAGCGAATACTACAGCTTGCTGAGCTCTAAACTGATGCGCGATCAATTCATTTTCAACTATGCGACCGAATATTATTATGCCCATCCGAATATTGAGCAGGCAAAGGATTACAAGTTTTCTGATGCAGAATATGAGGCCTTTCAAAAATGGCTGACCACGAAAAACTTTAAGTACGAAACCAAGAATGAATACATCCTGGAAGCCTTAAAAAAGAATGCGGAAGAGGAAAAAAACTTTGACCGTTTCAAAGGAGAATACAACACCTTGCTCTCGAAAATCAACCAGGAAAAAAAGCAGGATTTTGTGAATAATAAAAACGAGATCAAAGAACTCTTATCTTCTGAGATCGTTACCCGTTACTATTATCAAAAAGGCCAGATAGAAAACCAGTTGAACAACTTCAATGCAGCCATCAAAAAGGCAGTAGCCTTAATGACCACAGAGCAGGCAGAGTACAATAAGGTTCTGAAAAAATAAACGATTCAGTTATGATACAGGGGCTATCCAAAAGATTAAATGCTTTCGGATAGCCCTTTTTGTATCTGCTCAGGCTGAATACAGGCGGGAGGGTATAATCTTTTAGTTAATGCTTACTTTTGCAGCGTATATATGAAGCAATACCTTAGATACAGCATTGTCCTGCTACTGGTCGTAGTACTCCTTTTATTCCTGCTCATGATCGTAAAAGAAAATACGCAGGACTACACGGTGATCATTTTCTTTGCTTCTATCATTATCCTGGTGCTCTATGCCTTCTTAAAACTACGCAAGGTACTGCACCATGAAAAAACAGAATTTGAATCTTACAAGCTGGCCGTTTTTGTTCCCGTAGGTGCTTTAAGTTCCTACTTCCTCAATCATGAAGCAGGGCTGGGCCCGGTTTTTGGCGCTGCTATTGTAGGCCTGCTGGCTTCTTTTATTCCCAATCTCAACAAAAAATCAGCCTACCTGCAAGGTCTGCCTACCGCCATCTATTGTGGTGCCTTCATCGGCATGAGCCATTTGAAAATAGCCGATGGCTATGCCTTTGTATTGACCGCCTCTTTCTTTACCGGCATCTTCCTGATGGTTTCCAAAAGCGTATTACAGGGTGTTGGCGGCAAGCTGGGCGCACTGGCATTCCTGGGTGTAGTGGTTACTTATTTTTTATTAATGCTGATCAGGTAAAATTATGGAAAAACTCATTTTAATACTCACGGGGATCTGCGGCGCGATGGCCACTTACTATGTCAATACCCGGTTAAAGCAAGGCCCGGTAAGGGCTTCGGCATTACTGACCCTTCCCATTGCTGCCTTTTGCTATTTTTTCCCGGAAGTATTGAGTCCCTACCTTACTAAAAATATTCCCGTTGTGTTCATAGGCTCCACCTTCATAGGTATGGTATCGGCACAGAAGATGAGCACTTATACCGGCATCGCCATTGCCGGGCTGGTATTCTCTGCCATCTACCTCAACACAAGCCGGTTCTTTGACGGTTATGGGGGCTCTTTAGGCACCTCGGCCTGTATCTCCATCCTGGTCATGCTCTGTATCCCCTACTTTAAATCTAAACGCAACCTGACGGTAGGTTTACTCCAATTAAGAAGAATGGCCGTTAAAGGCTGGAGAAGAAACAAATCCCGCTAAATATAAAATCCCCGAAGCTTACGCTTCGGGGATTTTATATTTAGGTTTAATTCCTTTTAACAGAATAAAGGTATTCTTATAGTTTCTGAACTTTTACCGTTCCGCTACGGCCTGCATCCTCGTATTGGATGAAGTAATTACCTGCCGGCAATGCCTGCATATCGATCACGGTATTATTACTGTTGGTCGTCAACTGCTGCTGCACTTTACCATCAATGCTTAATACACGGATCAGCGCTTGCTGTACCTTACCTTCCACCAGGAAGTTGATAGTTCCTTCAGTAGGATTAGGGAATACATAACAGAAGGTATTTTTCTGAATGTTTTTAGTAGCAACGTTCACGAAAGGCTTGATCTCGAAAATGCTCAAAGTAGAAGACACCTCGTTGGCCAGGATCACATAAGGCTTACCGGTAGGCGAGCTGGCAGAGTCAATATACAAAACACCTTCTGCACCATTATCACCGCCATAAGCCGTTAGATCACGGGTATTTTTATAGTCTACATATACCGGAGCAGCAGGGTCAGTAATGTCATATACCATACAGCCACCCACTCTTTCCAGTGCAACAAAAGCGTAGACCTTATCGCCCATAGTCGCTACAGCAATGCCTTCCGGCTCCGGTCCTTTATCGTCACTACGGTTTTTCAAAGTGTTATTGCTATTGCTGGCATTGAAAATCGCCGCAATCTCCGGGTGTTTAGAAGTGATCAACTCAAAATCCTGTCCGTTGTCTGAAACCAAAGCTCCGGTAGTCGCATTCCAGATCGAGAAAGAGCGACCGCCAAATACATGGATCTCATCAAAATCACCGTCACCATCCGTATCTCCTGATGCAGTCGTTACATTCAAACGGCCCAGGTTTGATTTCAGGAAAGCCGCATCAGGGAAAGCTGCAGGATCCAGCACATAAGCCGAAGCACCTAAACGCAGCACCTCTGCATAAGCATCATATTCACGGGCATCACCCTCATTGGCCGTAACCAGGTAAGTAGTACCATTCACTTTATAAGAAGCGATCGCATCCGGCATATACACCCCTTTTACCGGCCAGTTGGCCAGAGCTATGGTTGTTCCCTGGTCGCTTACATCCAATGCATTGGCAGGCAACATATGGTCTTTAGTGCCTAATGGCAGGATATCTGTGATCGTATTATTCAGCAGGTCAATTACCGCAATCGCATTATTTTCCTGGCAGGTCACCCAGGCTTTACTGTTATCTTCTGCTACCGTAATGTATTCCGGCTCCATATCCTGCGCTACAGTGGCATTCGGTCCGAAGATACGTACACCGGCAGCTTTTAAAGCAGCTACCTGGCTGTTAAAGGCCTGGAAGTCCGCAGTAGTTACGTGGCTTTGGGCCAGGCCGGTAATACCGCCACTGATATCAATAATAGATACAGAACCTTCCGGATCTATAGAGTAATCTGATTTAGGCTGACCTTCATTGGCCACCAATACTTTCATACCATCATGGGTAAAGGTGATCATATCGGGCATAGCGCCTACGGTCACCTGGCTTTTGAACACCCCATTGGTATCAAAGAACACGGCTTTACCCGGGTTTTCAGGCACCAGGTCTTCAACCGCTACCGCAACGATGCTATTTTTTACCGCAACAGAATTGATATTACCATAAGTAGGATTGATGTCGATAGAAGAGATCAATACCGGGGCTGCCGGGTTATGGAAATCAACAATATCCACTTTTCCGCCAATAGAGTTGGCAATGAACAAGCGCTTGGATGGACCGTCAAAAGCAACGATCTCTGCTGAGTTGTTACCCGCAGTATGGTTGTTATAAGAAGCGATATGCGTTAAGAAATCAGCTTTTGTAGCTACCGGTGCTGCTTTGTCATCATCCAGTATAAAGGCCGTAAATACATTGGCCGATGCATTAGGTAAGGTAGCATTAACCGGGTTTACCAGTTTAAAGGCAAAGTACTCTGCATTTTCAGCAATATTATCATCCGTGATGGTAATCGTGATGGTATCATTTACATTGTTGGCGAGTGCAGGCCATTCAAAAGTAAGGTTAGCCGGAAGCGTATAATCGGTACCGGAAGTTGCCGTACCGTTTGGCAACAGCTCTAAGGTTGCAGCAGCAGGAGTGGCAATACCACCTACCAGGTTCGCAACAATTTTTAATTCCAGCTGGTTTTCATTTACCGCTACAGAGCTGCCTACAAAATTGATGAGCGCAGTAGTTGGTGTAATCACCGGTGGCGGGTAGATACCGGCAGTAGAGCGGATAATACCCACACTTGGTTGCGGGTTGATCTCGTTCATCGGCACGATCCAGTTAGAACCGATATTATTGTCCAGGTTAGCAGCAGTCAGTTCATAAGAATAACCATAGATACCGGCAGGGGAAGCAGGCCAGTTATTGGTACCTGCAAAATAATGCACAGAATCAATCACCTGTTCCAGTGAATTACGGATTACCAGGATATCATCAGAAGAGCTTAAACCCGCACCCAGCATATAAATAACCGGTACCTGTAAAAGCGTATCCGCTACATTAGGACTGGTAGAGAATACGACATTACCACCGGCAGGCAATGCCATAACCGGGAAGTTACCATTCGTACCATCTGTCCATTTTAAACCACCCAGGTTCACGGCCGTAGTACCGGCATTGTACACCTCGATCATTTCAATCGTATTAGGCGAGTGGATGATCTCAGTGATCACCAGGTTTGGCGTACTGCCATTCCATAACAGGTCCAGGGTATCGGCCACATTATTGGCACCACCTGCATTCTGTACCCCGTTTACCGCTAAAGTATACGCAACACCATCTGCCAGAGGAGCATGGGTCAGGATAACAGAATCATTCGTTGCAGCTAAAACAGCCGCCGTTACTGCAATCGAAGGATTGATCACGTAATGACTGGCATTAGTAGCAGAAGCATTAGTGACCGCCTGGTTGAATTTAACCGAAGTACTGGTGGCACTGTTCTGCTTAAAAGAAGTAATGATCGGGGCCGGGTTAGGCGCTGGCGGCGGGTAAACCCCGGGAGTCGCCCAGATAGGACCAGAAGAAGAGGAAATAATATTTTGTGTCGTCGCGGTCCAGTTGGCCCCTGCATTATTATCAGCAGCAGCACTGTTCAGCTCCATAGAATACCCGTAATAAGTACCGGCAGGTACCGCAGGCCATCCGCCCGTGCCCACCTGGTAAGCTACCGAATCAATGATCGTACCGGCAGCATTCTTGATCACCAGGATATCGGAAGTAGCACCTAATCCGCCGTTCAGGAGGTTATAGGTACCGCCCATTAAGCTACTGGCAGTAGCAGGATTGGTAGAGAACAATACCGTTCCGCCTGCAGGCAACATTTGTGCCGGGAAGTTACCGCTGGTACCGTTACTAAGGTACAATCCGGTCAGGTCTGCAGCAGTAGAGCCTGCATTGTACACTTCAATCATTTCAATATTGTTCGGAGAATGGATGATCTCCGTGATCACCAGGTTAGGCAATGCCGGTGTTGTCGGTATCACATCTCCTTTGATCGTCAGCATATCAAAACGCCAGGTACCCCCTCCGCTGTAAGCAGAAGTGCTGCTACTGGGTGCATAAGCCGTACCGGCAGGGGAAAAGGCCGCTACCACACGGAAGCCGGCATTAGGATTATTATTTAAACCGGTAACCGAAGACAGGTTAAAGCTGTGGTTATTCCAGGTATCGCCGCTGGCGGCAGAGGCCGTATCAGCATCTACCCACACCGGGTTACTTACCCCGGCATTCAGCGTATATTGCAATTGCACATTGGCCGGGCCGGTATTACTATGGCGCTGGTCAAAAGAGATCCTGATATTTTGATAACCGGTAGTTGCCGCTAAGAATGCAATACCCGCAGTTTTATTGGCGGTACCCTGTGCAGGGAAAGTAGTTACACCAAGACCGGTGTTATCTGCTGTAGCAGGATCAGAAGAACCACCGTTGGAAGAGCCACTGGCAAAAGAGGTAGCAGTACCTCCTGCGGCAGCTACGGTTCCTGTTCCTACAGAGGGAGTCATACTTCCCGTAGACGTAGAAGCATCCGGTGGCACAGAGTTAAAGTTCCACTGCGTAATCGTAGTTTGTGCCTGCGACACATTTACAAACAGGCATCCCAGCGAAGCCAGCAATACCGATTGGGTAAAGATTTTATTCATTGCTAAAATTTGATAAACGACAAATATTAGCAATGTGTATGACCACAATATTTATCCAGTATTATATTTAGGTAAACTGTTTTATACCGAAACACTAAGTCTGCAAATGGCTTAATACGAGCGCCAGGCCGGGTTCATTATTCAGGTGGGATAAAAATGCAGCCAGGCCATTGCCCGACTCCCTGAGTATAACAATATAAGGGGACATAAATAAAGCATCCCCGAAGCCTTCAGGCTTCGGGGATTGCTCCGGCAGCTTTTTGGGCTGCAATAAAAGAGTTCCTCTTTTACAGGATCAGCATCGCATCTCCGTAAGTAAAGAAGTTATATTTTTCTTTGATTGCTGTATTATAAGCTTCCATAGCTAAATCGTATCCGGCAAAGGCACAGGCCATGATCAGCAGGCTCGTCTTAGGCAAATGGAAATTCGTGATCAGTGAATTGGCAATAGTAAAATCATAAGGAGGGTGAATGAACAAATTGGTCCATCCTTCTTCCTGCTTCAGGTATCCCTGTGCAGTAATAGAGCTCTCCAGCGCGCGCATTGAAGTAGTACCTACGGCACAGATCCTTCTTTTCTCGTCCAGGGCTTTATTCACGATGTTACAGGCATATTCATCCACACGGAAGTATTCCGCATCCATTTTATGTTTGCTCAGGTCTTCTACCTCTATCGGTCTGAAGGTACCCAGGCCCGTATGCAGCGTTACCTCTGCAAAGCGTACCCCTTCAATTTCCAGGCGCTTGATCAGCTCACGGCTAAAGTGAAGGCCCGCGGTAGGCGCAGCCACAGCTCCTTCATATTTTGCATATACCGTCTGGTAACGATCACGATCGTCTTCTTCCGGTTTGCGTTTAAATAATTTAGGTAATGGTGTTTCCCCCATGCTGTCCAGCACTTCCTTAAAAGCAGCATCATCCCCGTCAAACAGGAACCTGATCGTACGGCCACGGGAGGTGGTATTATCAATCACTTCTGCTACCAGCTCGTCATTATCTCCAAAATATAATTTGTTACCCACGCGGATCTTACGTGCCGGGTCTACAATTACATCCCACAAGCGATTAACCTTATGTAATTCTCTTAACAGGAACACTTCAATTTTTGCACCAGTCTTTTCCTTTTTGCCATAAAGACGGGCAGGGAACACTTTGGTATTATTCACTACCATTACGTCCTTATCCGTAAAATACTCTAAAACATCTTTGAAAACTCTGTGTTCGATCTTTCCGGTGTCACGGTGTACCACCATTAAACGGCTTTGGTCTCTTTCCTTTGCAGGATGCTGCGCAATCAGGTCGATTGGCATGTCAAATTTGAACTGCGATAGCTTCATATCTTACAGGATATGTTTGGTTTAATATTTTAAGAAATAAAAAGTCTGCAAAGGTAGGTTATTTTCAAAGGAAATACAAAATTAACAGCCCTACCCCGGCTTATCCTCCTATCAATAAAGACTATTACACTCCCCCGATAAGCATAAGAAACATAAAAGTACTTTTTATTAAATATTTAAAAATTCGAGCGGTCTTCCTTAGCCAAAAATTAATGCCCACAAAAAAATTAATTTGTCGGACAAATTTTAATTGTTAGTTTTGTCTAACTTTATTATTCTAATAACAATATTTATATTATCAATGATCAGATATCTATTTATACATTTATTTTCAATCCTCTTCCTCCTGCCGCAAATAGCAGGGGCAAAAAGCAATATAAAGGGACAAATACATGATAATAAATCAACTATACCCTTTGCCGCCATCCAGCTAAGTGGCAGCGCCCTGAATACTTTATCCGATAGTGCAGGCAACTTTATGCTCACCGAAGTTCCACCTGGCACCTATACTTTGCTCATCAGTGCAACAGGATATAAAGATTACAAGGAAAAAATTGAGCTAAGGGATACGCAAACACTGAATAAGGACATAGCACTAAAAGTGGATGAAAGTGGACAGGAACTGGAAGGTGTAGTGGTGACCGGCACCATGAAAGAGGTTTCAAAATTGAGCAGCCCGGTCCCTGTAGAAGTCTATACTTCCAAATTTTTCAAAGCCAATCCTACGCCTTCCCTGTTTGATGCCCTGCAAAACATCAATGGAGTACGGCCCCAGCTCAATTGCAATATCTGCAACACGGGCGATATCCACATCAATGGCCTGGAAGGACCTTACACCATGATCCTGATAGACGGGATGCCTATCGTAAGCGGCCTGGCAACGGTTTATGGCTTAAGCGGTATTCCCCAATCCCTGATCGACAGGATAGAAGTGGTCAAAGGCCCGGCCTCTACCCTCTATGGCAGTGAGGCGGTAGGAGGCCTCATCAATGTGATCACCAAAAGACCCGAAAACACCCCACTACTCGCGGCAGATGTGTTTGCCAGTTCCTGGGGAGAAGTAAATGCCGACCTGTCCACTAAATTTAAAGTGGGCCGAAATGCCCAGTCCATGCTGGGTGTGAACTATTTCGCCTACAATAATCCCATCGATAACAATAAGGATAACTTTACCGATGTCACCCTGCAAAACCGGATCTCGGTATTCAATAAATGGAGTTTTAAGAGAAAAAATGATCGTTTATTCTCCCTGGCAGCAAGGTATGTCTACGAAGACCGCTGGGGCGGAGAAATGGACTGGTCCAAAAAATACCGGGGCGGTGATGAAGTCTACGGGGAAAGCATTTATACCAAAAGAGGAGAACTCTTTGGCAGCTACCAGTTACCGCTAAAGGAGCACCTCGTTTTCCAGTTCAGCGCCAATGCCCATGACCAGAACAGCGCCTATGGCAACCTGTTCTACCTCGCCCAGCAAAATGTAGCCTTTACTCAATTGATCTGGAACAAAGTGCTGGGCAGGCACGATCTGCTCAGCGGCATCAGCTATCGCTATACTTATTATGATGACAATACCCCGGCTACAGCCAATGCGCAGGAGCAGAATGCACCCTCCAGGACACACCTGCCCGGTGCTTTTGTACAGGATGAGATCGCCTTTAATACAAAGAACACCTTGCTGCTGGGCCTGCGCTACGATTACAACTCCATTCATGGCAGCATCCTTTCTCCCAGGGCCTATTACAAATGGAACTCTGCCAGCAAGAATAATGTTTTACGCATAGGTGTGGGCAATGGTTACCGCGTAGCCAATGTATTTACAGAAGACCATGCCGCCCTCACAGGCGCGCGCAGCGTAGAATTTGTCCGTAAATTAAAGCCCGAGACCTCCTGGAATACCAATATGAATTTTGTCAAAAAGATCGTCCTGGGCAATTCCTATATGAGTATAGATGCCAGTGCATTCTACACCTATTTTACCAATAAGATCATTGCCGATTATGATACCGATCCCAATAAGATCATCTATGATAACCTGGACGGGTATGCCATCTCCAAAGGCTTTTCCCTTAACCTCGACCTGGCATTTGATAACGGGCTCAAAATATTGACCGGCGGCACTTTGATGGACGTGTACAGCGTTCAAAACGGGGAAAGAAAGCGGCAGCTGTTCACAGAAAAATTCACCGGGGTATGGACCATCAGCTATCCCCTCAGCAGGTTTAACCTGAGCTTTGACTACACCGGGAAGGTATACGGCCCCATGCGCCTGCCCCTGCTCAGCGATGCCGATCCGCGGCAAGAATACTCACCCTGGTGGAGTATACAAAACATCCAGGTCACCAAGAAGATCACTAAAAAAACGGAAATTTATGGTGGTATCAAAAACCTGCTGAACTGGACCCCTAACCGGAACAACCCTTTCATTATTGCCCGGGCCAATGACCCTTTTGACAAACAGGTACAGTTTGATGCCGGAGGTCAGGCTTTAAAAACAGCCGACAATCCTTATGGCCTTACCTTTGACCCTTCTTATGTATATGGTCCCAACCAGGGAAGGCGGGTTTTCCTGGGCATGAGGCTCAGCCTTTAACCCGGTATAAACAAATTATTGGGCTATGGGATAGTTTTTATAAAATGCATAGCTTATCATTACACCATCAATCCAGGCTTGGTACGATTTTTGACCATCCTGGATTGGAGCTTAAATTCAATCTGTAAAATATGTTTGATCCTATCATACAATATTTATCCTCGATCAGCGCTGTGGAGGCAGCATTACTCGCAACTATCTTTACCTGGCTGGTCACGGCCCTGGGTGCCGCCACGGTTTTCTTTTTCAAAGAGGCCAATAAAAAAGTTATGGATGGTATGCTGGGCTTCACCGGTGGCGTTATGATCGCTGCCAGCGTATGGAGCCTCATCATCCCGGCCATCAACATGAGTGCCGGAGAAGGCTTCATCAAAGTAATGCCTACCGTGGCAGGCATCCTTATGGGTGCAGGTTTTCTTTATGGCCTGGATAAGGTATTGCCCCACTTCCACGTCAACCTGAAGCAAACAGAAGGGGTAAAATCGCCCTGGCAAAGAACCACCTTAATGATCCTGGCGATCACCCTGCACAATATCCCGGAAGGACTGGCCGTAGGCGTTATGTTTGGCGGTGTGGCCGCAGGCATCCCGGAAGCCAGTATCGGTGGCGCTTTGGCCCTTGCCATAGGGATCGGTTTGCAGAACTTCCCGGAAGGTATTGCCGTAGCTATGCCTATGCGCCGGATGGGCGTAAGCCGTAAAAAGAGTTTTTTCTATGGGCAGCTATCGGCTATTGTAGAGCCTATAGCCGGTGTACTGGGAGCCTTTGCCGTAGCCTTCTTCACCCCTATCCTGCCTTATGCTCTGGCCTTTGCAGCCGGGGCCATGATCTTCGTGGTAGTAGAAGAGGTGATCCCCGAAGCCCAGCAGAACCGGGACTCAGACATCGCCACCATTGGCTTTATCGGGGGCTTTATCGTGATGATGTGCCTGGATGTGGCTTTGGGGTAAAAAGCTACTTAAAAGGTATAACTTAAGCCAAGCCCGCCAAATAAGTAGCGAGAAGGCTGTATGTAATCTAAAACACTATGCTTGTTTAAGTAGGCGGTAAGATCTCTTGAAACAAATCCTGTTACAGCAACAGAATGTTGATTGTTCAGGTTCCATTCCACATTTGTTGCTAAGCGCGCATTCAATACATAGCTATTAAACCGGGGATAGATATAAAACAAATACGGGGTCAGGTCTGGAAGATTTGATTCGTGGTAAATCAATAATTTATTCCAGGCAGCACCTTCCAGCTTCCAGGATTTATTGCCGCCCCAGTTCAACAGTTTATATTGAACGCTCACAGGCACAGCCAGGTACTCCATCGTATTGACCAATGCGTCCTGGTCACTTGTAAAACGAAAAGAGGATTTATGGCGGATAAAGCCAAGCCCTGCTGCTATAGTCCATTTTTCATTGATCTTTCGGCCCACCTGTAAATGGGGTATTACAGCACCATAATTTTTGTCTTTAATCGTAGTTGTAGGCGCGTTCTCTATATGCACCAGGCCGGCAACAAAAGCATCAAGCCCTAAACGGTACTGCCATTTACGCTCCTGGGCATTGGCATACAATACCATAAATAAGCAGCAGATAGAAAGGCACAGTCTAGTCATAATATTATTTTATTCAGACACAAACAAAACAATATTATTTCAAATAATAAAATCTACACATTATCCAATCAGCAAGAGTGCTTCACAAGAGTGCTTCATGTATTCCAGCTTCTTTGCCCCATTGCGAGCAATTATTGCGTTATTCTGATAAGCAATAAAAGATTTACGATTCCGTCTTCAAGCGCAAGAGCGTAAAGCTGCCCAAAATAGCCGGCACCACGAGGTTGATGAACCATAAGAGGTAAGAACCGCTTAATATCGCTAAGGATGCATCGCTCAGGTGAGTGGCATCCATAAATAAATAAATCCCCACGAAGCCGCGCACACCTAACTCCAGCATCGCCACAGAGGGCACTACGGAAATGGTCCAGAACATAAGCGCCGATACCAGGATACCCGGGAACAAAGGCACGCCTGCACCCAGGATATTGATCAATAATAAGAACTGGAGGTTATAGCACAAAAACCGGCCAAAGGCCAGTAATAAGATATAAGCCAGGTCCTTTTTAGAATAAAAACTAAACACCCTTAGCCCGAAATTCAGCTTCCGGAGCTGCTTATACCGCTTCCCAAATCCCTTAAAACGATTGATATTGAAAAAGACAAACATTGCCCCTCCTGCGATTAGCGCGGCCAGCCCCAGGGCTATTTGGGTATAAAGATTACCATTGACTATGTTCAAATAGATCAGGCCGAAGATGCCGAAAGTAGCCGTGATACACATCTGCGACACACTACCGATCACACTGGCAAAAGCCGATTTTATTTTATAACCCTGCCCCACATGGATGATGCGGCCGGCAAAATCGCCTACCCGGTTGGGCGTAACCAGGGAAAAGCTCATCCCCGATAACATAGACTTAAAAGCCTGCAGGAAGGCCACCGGCTTGATGCGGCTCAACAGCTTTTGCCACTTCAGGGTCTCCAGCACCCAGTTGGCCGGGGCAAGCAACAATACCAGGGCAAACCATTTGATATTGCCAGTATTCAGATGCAGTTGAAGGCGCTGCCATTGCTCTTTAATATCTCCCCGGGACATCACCTGCCGGTAAATGAGATAAAGCAGCACCAGCAAGGTCGCCGGAGCAAGAATATAGTGGAGCAATATTTTTTTGGTATTTTTGTGCATGTATGGGCAAATGCAGGGGCATTTGTATTTTTTATTTTTAAAACACGGCTTTTGGTTATTGTAGGTATTGATCCCGGCACCCTGGTTATGGGTTACGGTGTAATTTCAGTGGACAAAAATACAATAAGTCTCCTGGAAATGGGCGTACTTCATCTGGCGAAGCACAAAGACCATGGCGAGCGACTGAATTATATTTTTGAAAGAGTGAGCGCTTTGGTACAAAGACACCAGCCGGTAGCCGTAGCCTTAGAAGCACCCTTCTATGGCAAGAACGTACAAAGTATGCTCAAGCTGGGGCGTGCCCAGGGCGTAGCTATCGCAGCCGCTATGGCCCACGGCAGCCGCACGGTGGAGTATGCACCTAAGAAAATCAAACAATCGGTGACCGGGAACGGGAATGCCTCTAAAGAACAGGTCTGGAAAATGCTCCAGTACACCCTCAAATTTGAAGACAATCCCGACTATCTCGATGCCACCGATGCGGTAGCGGTAGCCATGTGCCACTACTACACCAGCAAAGGTGACATAACCCTGGCCAAGATCAAAACCACGAAAAAAGTAACCAAAGGCTGGTCAGATTTTATTACACAAAACCCGGACCGGATAAAATAGAGTCATATGAAAAACGCGCAGCTCAGGATAATCTTTATCCTGGCCAGTCTCTGTACTATAGGCATTATTATCTCCCAGATATATGGGGTAAGACGTGCCTATACCCATGAGAATGAACGCTTTGATCTAAATGTAACTGTAGCCCTGAGGGATGTCGCCTTCAAGGTATGGGAACTGAAACAGACCAAATCCACGATTTACAATGTAGTGAGCCGCCAAAGCAGCGATTACTACCTGGTAAAGATCAATGAATATGTAGATGAGAGCACGCTGGAGCACTTCCTCAAAGAATCTTTCACCAATAACGGGGTATATGCCGACTTCGTATTTGGCTTACATGATTGCCTGAATCATAAATTCAAGTACGAGAAGTTCATCAATATGAACAACAAGCGAAGAGTTGTTTCGGGCTTTAAGAACTTCGTGGACCCTAAAATTGATAATTATTACTTTGCCGTTTACTTTCCTTACCGGAGTAATTATCTTTCCAGCCAGCTAACGATCTGGGTAGTATCTTCTGTCATCATCCTCTGTACCCTTGCCTTCCTGAGTTATGTGATCTACGTGGTCTTAAACCAGAAACGCCTGACCGAAATGCAAAAGGATTTTGTGAAGAACATGACCCATGAATTCAAGACCCCGTTGACCAGTATACAGCTGGCCTCCACGGTTTTGAAGAAACCCAATATCATCCAGAACCCGGTACGGCTGCTCAACTACGCTTCCATCATTGATGCCGAAGCCCGTAAACTCGAACTGCAGGTAGAAAGGGTATTGCAGATGTCCATGGGGCAAAAAAGAGAATTGCAGCTGAGCATGGAGCTGATCGACATCCGTGGCGTGATAGAAAAAGCCTGTGAAGCTTATACCCCCCAGCTGGAAAGCCGTGGCGGCAAGATAAAGCTCAACATGAGCAGCAGCCCGGTCATGATCTACGGAGATGCCGACCACCTGAGAACGGCTTTCAGTAATTTAGTAGACAATGCCATTAAATACACACCGGAAGAGGTAGTTCCGGAGATCAGCATCACAATCAAAGACATTTATAAGAAATACATTCATATCATTTTCAGGGACAATGGCATAGGCATTGAGAAAGAAAACCAAAAGCTCATTTTTGAACGCTTTTACCGGGTATCTACCGGCAATGTGCACAACATTAAAGGATTTGGTATCGGCCTTAATTATGTGAAATCCATCGTGAGCCTGCATGAGGGTAAAATAATCTGTGATAGTATGCCCGGCCAGGGTACCGCTTTCACAGTCGTTCTTCCTAAATCCAAACAAAACTAATGCACATACTGGTTCTATGCAGCCGCGTACCCTACCCCTTACATGACGGGGGCAACCTGGCCGTAAGTAATTTAATGGAAGGCCTGCTGGATGCAGGCATGAGCCTGAGTATGCTCAGCATGAATACAAGTCGTCACCAGGTAGACCTCAGCGAACTGCCTCCCCTGTTTCAAAAGCTGGAAGCATTCAAAACAGTAGAGGTGGACAACCGCATTAAGCCCCTACCGGCGCTCTACTCCCTGCTTAAGGGAACTTCCTATAACCTACAGAGATTTATCACCACATCTTTTCAGCAGGCGCTGGTGGAGATGCTGCAGGCCAACAAGTATGACCTGATACTGATGGAAGGACTGTACGTAACCCCTTACCTGTCCGCGATCCGTCAACACAGTAAAGCACCGGTTTGCTACCGGCAGCACAATGTAGAATTCCAGATATGGGAGCGACTGGCGCAAAACAGCCGCAATTTCCTGAAACGCTTTTACCTCGATCGCCTGGCAAAAGCGCTTAAAACCTATGAATTAAAACAGTTAAATGACTATGACAGCATTGCGGCCATCTCCCCGGTAGATGCTGAAATTTACCGCTCATTGGGATGCAAGCTCCCGATCGTGGATATACCTTATAGCCTCAAAACAAAAACGGTTGCCGTTCCGCTTCCGCCAGGCGTTCAAACCCCCAAATTTTACCATATCGGTGCTATGGACTGGCAACCCAATGAAGCCGCCATCACCTGGTTCCTGGAAAAAGTATGGCCCCTGGTGATCCGCGAAGCACCGGAAGCCACCCTTTACCTGGCAGGAAGAAATATGTCTGACTACTTCTTCAATAACCAATGGCCTAATGTCCATATCGCAGGGGAAGTACCGGATGCCGATGCCTTTGAAGCAGATAAACAGGTATTGGTCGTACCACTCCATTCAGGGGGAGGGATCCGTATCAAGATCCTTGAAGCCATGTCGAAGCAGAAAGCGGTCATTGCGACCCATATAGCCATGCAGGGCATCCATGCCGCCGGGCATAATGAAGAAGTATTGGTGGCAGATACACCCGAAGATTTTGCAGCCGCCTGTCTGGACCTCATCCGGCATCCGGCCAAAGTAAGCGAGCTGGGCCTTAAAGCCGAAAAACTAATACAATCACATTATAATCAACAGGTTGTAATTAATAAATTGTTACAACATTTCAATTCCCTATTGTAAATGAAGGCTTTCTGAGTTCATTTATAAACAATTGGCCAAAGTTTCGGTTTAAGATGTTATTTTTGTAGATTGCTAAAGCAAATCAAAAATTGACTTCAAAATGGAACTTACTTTTTACGGACATGCCTGCTTTTTGGTTAAAATTGGTGCTACAAAGATCTTATTCGATCCTTTCATCAGCCCCAATCCACTGGCAAAAGATATCGATATCAACAGTATAGAAGCTGATTATATTTTTGTATCCCATGGCCATGAAGATCATGTTGCCGACCTGCTCAGCCTGGCTAAGCAAACTCAGGCTACGGTTGTTTCCAATTTTGAGCTCATCACCTGGTTGGGTAAACAAGGCTACGAGAAGGTGCATCCTATGAATTTCGGAACAAGGACTTTCGATTTCGGTACGGTACACTTCGTGCCCGCTGCACACAGCAGTGCACTGCCCGATGGCTCTTATGGCGGCAATCCCGGAGGTTTTATTTTCAAGACCGAAGCAGGTAATTTCTATTACACCGGCGATACCAGCCTTACCGCAGAGTTTACCATGATCCCGTATTACGGTACATTAGATGCAGCCATCATGCCGGTAGGCGGTAATTTCACGATGAACGTGGAAGAAGCGCTCATCGCCAGCAATATCATTAAATGTGACAATATCGTAGGCGTTCACTATGACACCTTCGGGTATATCGTGATCGACAAAACGGCTTCTATCCAGCAATTCAAAGATGCGGGTAAGACCCTTCGTCTTCCGGAGATCGGGGCTACGATTACATTATAAATTTCCCCGGAAGGGAAATCATTATAGGCTTTCCACGGAAAGCCGGCAACACAAAGAAAAAAGGAATACATTATATGACAAAAGTATTAGCTATTGCCAATCAAAAGGGAGGAGTGGGTAAAACTACTACTGCGATCAATCTTGCCGCCAGCCTTGCTGTGCTGGAGTACAAGACATTACTTATTGATGCAGATCCTCAGGCCAATAGTACCTCAGGAAACGGCTTTGACCTTAAGAATATCCAGTTAAGTCTCTACGACTGCCTGGTGAACGATACCCCGATCAAGAGCGCCGTCCTGGCCTCTGAAACACCTAATCTTGATCTTTTACCTTCACATCTTGACCTGGTAGGGGCAGAAATAGAACTGATCAACCATCCCAACAGGGAACATATCCTCAAGCAGGCGATTGCCGCCCTGAATAATGAATATGATTTCATCATCATAGATTGCTCTCCTTCCCTGGGCCTGATCACCGTCAACGCGCTCTCTGCAGCCAATGCCGTGATCATCCCGGTACAATGTGAATTCTTTGCCCTGGAAGGCCTGGGCAAGCTCCTGAACACGATCAAAATAGTACAGGCGCGCCTGAATACCGAATTGCAAATCGAAGGTATATTAATGACCATGTATGATGGTCGCCTGCGCTTAAGCAACCAGGTGGTGGAAGAAATCAAAAACCACTTTGAAGACCTCGTTTTCAAAACGATCATTCATAGAAATACCAAATTAGGAGAAGCCCCTAGTTTCGGCAAACCGGCATTGATGTATGATACAGAAAGCACAGGGGCCGTGAATTATTTGAATTTAGCCAAGGAGATTTTGCAAAAAAACAACCTGACTAAAATTAAAACTTCTGAATTAATATAACCCGAGTTTATGGCACAGAGTAACAAAAAACAAGCTTTAGGAAAAGGCATCAGAGCTTTGTTGAATAATATTGACGAAGAACTGAAATCGAATGAGCCTGCCATAAAAAATGCTGAAGCAAACAATCATAAACAACCGGCAGTAGCCATAGGGCGTATACCGGTCGACAAAATAAAAGTAAACCCGAAGCAACCCCGTTACGACTTTGATGAGCAGGCGCTGAACGAACTGGCAGAGAGTATCAAACTACATGATATCATACAGCCGGTAACGGTGGTCAAAACAGGTGAAGGTGAATACCAGCTTATCTCGGGAGAACGACGCTGGAGGGCCTCTAAAATTGCCGGTTTAACAGACATACCGGCTTATATCCGCGAAGCCAATGACCAGGAGCTCCTGGAAATGGCCTTGCTGGAAAACCTGCAACGGGAAAACCTGAATGCCATAGAAATTGCACTTAGCTACAAACGTTTAATGGACGAATGCAGTCTTACTCAAGAGCAGGTAGCCGAGCGGATGAAGAAAGAACGCAGCACAGTGACCAATTACCTGCGTTTGTTGAAACTGCCCCCGGATATTCAAAAAGCAGTAAGGGACGGCTCTATGAGCATGGGCCATGCCCGCTCCATCATAGGATTAGAAAATGTGGATGAGCAATTGTATGTGTTCCGGGAATGTATGACCAAAGGCATGAGCGTAAGACAGGTGGAAGCATTGGTGAAAGCCATGCAACAGGAACGTAAGCCCCAGGCCGCAGAAAAAACAGAAATTAAACTGCCCCCTGCTTATAAAAGAATCGAGGACAATATGGCCAGCCACTTTTCCTCGAAAGTGATTTTAGCCCGGAAGAAAAACGGGAAAGGCAGCATCACCATAGATTTTTATAGTGATGAAGAGCTGGAGAAGATTATGGAACTGATGGGCATATAAGTACTGAAAAATAAGTAATGTATTAGATATTTTTGGTAATTTTCTAGTAACTTGCTTGCTTATAAATATAATTTTTACAATCTTGTGCAAAATACCATGAACATGCTTAATCGCAAATTGCATTCAAAAATATTAATAGGATTATTAGCTATTGCCGGTTTCAGTTCCTGTAAAAAAACCAATAATATAGGTCAGGACAATGACTCTGTCATTACAACCCCTCATACTGTGCTTGCGGGTACAGAATTGGGATGGATCGTAAAAACCAATGACGGCAGAACTTTTAATAACGTTTTTGGACAAGATGGTAGCCCTATTAAAATGGTTACAGCAGCAGGTCCTAATGTTTTGATCTTAAAATCAAGCCTGTTTTTAAGCGATAATAACGGAAAAAATTTCAACCCGGTTAACTACAGCAACTATACAGCCAAGCCCTGGCGCTACTGGGTAATGGACTGCCCGAGCCATAACCGTGTGTATATGGCGGCCAACGTGGACTGGGGTGTGGTTTACTCTGCCGACAGCGGCAAGACCTGGCAACCAGATACCAAATGGCAGGAGAATACAGCGCCTAACCTGCGCATCTCCAGCTTTGGCCAGTTAAAGAACGGTGCAGTTTTTGCCTTCAATGAAGAATATAATGTATTATTCAGAAGAGATGGTGTAGACGGCAACTGGAATGCAGTTACGATCCAGGGGAATTATCCTGCAGCTTCTGCTTACTTCTTAACGACCAACAGTACCGACCTGTTCATCGTAGATCATAACGGATTTGGCGGAGCATGGTACAGCCTGAATGAGGGTACTAACTGGGAAAAATTTGGTAACGGAGCATTACCGGTGCAAGGCCTCGAGAAATTTGTAGGTTCAGCTTCCGGTGGCAGCGGCACCCTGGCGATCGCTACAGAAAATGATGTTTACTTTGCTACTACAGGTAGTGCTTTCATCAAAGCAAATACCGGCTTGCAGATCGGTACCAAGATCAGCGGCATCACGGCAAAATACAATGTATATAAGAATGGCAACATTATCAACTTCTTGTATATCGCCACTACTAAAGGTGTTTATCGCAGCGATGACAATGGACGGACCTGGGATAAAGTGAGCTTTAATGAGTTTGACAAAAACTATTCTGCTATTTATTAATAAAATATTTTTTTACTAAAAAGGGCCTCTTCTCAGAGGCCCTTTTTTTATGCCAAAACCAATCCCAGTAAGGGAATTGAAAAGATATTTTTTACTAAAAGAAATACACAAGCAGTTGCTTATCAAAAAAAATGTTATTTTTTTTGATAAAAAAAGGTAAATTTATCTAAAATATATAATAAAGAATCCTAAAAAAAAGAATGTATAGGATTTGAAACTATTGATTTTTCCGGCGTGCCTATAGCACCTTTATGTAGGCTCCCGGTTGTTTCAAGATTTCATTATATATCAACTTTTAACCCTTTTTAGTTTTTTTACGATGAAAAAATTTACAAAACTTAAGCTAAAAAGTACGGTTGCCGCATTGAGTCTTTTAGGCCTCAGCCTTAGCTCTGTCAGTAGTATGGCGCAAACCAATATTGCCAACTACCGATTTGCAAGCGGAACCAGTACTTACACCCCGATCACGGGGGGAACAGTATTTGCCACTACCTATGACAATGATGTGAGTGCGGCCATTACCATGGGCGGTACTTTTCCTTTCGGAGGCAGCAACATGACCACCTGCTACATCAGCAGCAATGGCTTCATAACCTTTGGAGCAGCACCGGGAACGGCCACCTACACACCCATGAGCACCCTAGGTAGTACCACAGGTGCTATCTCTGCTTTTGGACAGGATGGGGGCAACTCTACGGTATCGGGTGCTGCCGCTGAAATTAAATACCTGAATACAGGCACAGAATTTGTCGTACAGTTCCAGGACCATGCCAACTATTGGGCAAGTGCCGAGGAGCGTATGAATTTCCAGATCAGGCTGGAATACAGCACCGGCATTGTTAAGATCGTTTACGGTAACTGTACCCTTGCCAGTACGACCACATCGGGGCTAACTGCACAGGTGGGTATCCGCGGCAATACGGTGACTTACGCCAGCAATGTGAACAACCTGATGATAGGTAATATACCTGCCGGGACGACCTGTAACTGGTCTAATGCGGTAACCGCAAATGCGAATAACAGCAACCTGCTGTATGCTAATAGTACCAACCCAAGCATTAATATACCTAACGGGCTTACTTATACCTGGACACCGGGCACACAAGCGCCGGTGAGAACCTTTGCGGCCACCAGTGGTATCACAGCAACGGGAGCCACTGTAAACTGGACCGCTCCCACAGGAGCCACACAGTACAATGTGCGCTACAAGACCGTAGCTGCCTGTAACTGGACCATGGCTACCGGTAATCCTTACTCCAGCAATACCGCTGCATTAACCGGCTTAACGCCTTTCACCACTTATATGGTACAGGTACAACCTTTGAACGGAAGTGCCCAGGGCATCTGGTCACATATCCCGAATGCAGCAGGGAGCGGCAGTGGTTATGCCACAACAGGGTCTTTCACTACCCTGGCCTCTTGCTTACCGCCGGCCACTCCAACCAATAATACGGTAACCAATAACGGGGCTACTGTAAGATGGGGGGCTGCAACACCTGCTCCTGCCACTGGTTATCAGTACTACGTCAGTACAAGCAATACGGCACCAACAGGGTCTACTACGCCTACGGGATCAGTTACCGATACCTTTAAAGTACTTACCGGCCTTCCCTCTGCCACCACGCACTATGTATGGGTGAGAGCGGCCTGTATAGGCACTGATGTAAGTGTCTGGACTTCATCCACCAGCTTCACAACGCTTTGCGTAACGCCAACCCCGGGTGCTACACTATCTTCAGGTGGTGCTGCAGCCTGTGTCAATCAACCTATTACACTTTCCTTAGCTAATTCAACTACAGGTACGGGTATTGCTTATCTATGGCAATCTTCTACTGATGGTGTCAGCTATGCGAATATAACAGGGGCCACCGGCACAACCTATGCAACTACCTTCACTGCTCCTGTTTATTACAGGGCGAGGGTTATCTGTAGTGCAGGGCCGGATACCGTTTATTCCACGCCGATACAATTAACTTATGCAAATACTATTGCCACTACCACTCCGGGACAAAGATGTGGTGTAGGTACGGTTAACTTAAGTGCCACAGGCAGCGGATCGGCTACGGTCCGCTGGTTTGCAGCAGCAACAGGAGGTCTGCCCCTGGCTGTGGGCAATAACCTGACAACACCATCCATTACGGCCACTACCGATTTCTATGTTGCGCCCTATTCTCTGGCCCCGGGCACCATTACAGTAGGTAGTGGGAATACAACAGGTACCGGTGCTCCTTATAATATGACCAATGGTACCTATGGAGGGATGAAAACGCAATACATTATCAGCGCTGCAGACCTGGCCGCTTCCGGCTTATCGGCAGGAAATATCAATGCTATCGGTTTAGACTTCTCTGCTGCAGGCGCTACCTACCAGGGCTTTTCGGTAGAGATGGGTACCACTGCGCTGACGGAATTCCCATCACCGGTAAGTATTATCGGCGGCCTGACACCAGTCCGGGCAGCAGCCAACTTCACACCGGTATCCGGCATTAATACCCTTACGCTTAGCCCGGCCTTTTCATGGGATGGCGTATCCAATATCATTATTTCCACGAGCTGGAGTAATAACAACTCTTCCAATACTGATGGTACCATCAGGTATAATACCACGGCTACCTACACATCTCAGTCTTACAGAAAAGACAATGAGACCTTTGCCAACCTGGCCACTTTTACGGGTGCTACAGCTGCCGGCACCTCAACATTTGACCGCAGCCAGAGCAGGCCAAAATTCCTGTTTAATGGTATCACCCTTTGTGAAGGACTCCGTGTTCCGGTTACAGCAACGGTGAATACCGCTCCTTCTTTTGCCGTAACAGACGACAAAACGGTGTGTAACAATGGTATTACTACTTTAAGCGTAAGCAGCACACAAGCCAGTTTCAATAATGTTACCTGGTCTCCGGCAGCCAATTTATATACCAATGCTACAGCTACTACGCCCTATGTTGCCAATACCCATGCCTATACAGTTTATCATAAATCAGGCACTGCAGGCACACAGGAATTTATAGCGACTGCCAATAATACGACCACTTTATGTGGTGCTGTAGATACGGTAAAACTCCAGGTCTTACCGGCAACAACAACGGCGCTTGCCAACCCTGGTGTACTTTGTGTTTCAGGCACCAGCAACTTAACGCTGAACCCTGCAATTGCACAAACAGGTGTACAATACCAATGGCAGAGCTCTACTAATAATATCACCTTTACCAGTCTTGCAGGAGCAACCAATGCCACTTATACTACACCTATTATCACGAACACTACCTATTTCAGGGCGGTGATCAGTAACAGTGACGGACAGCAATGTTTTAGCTCCGTTTCCGATACCGTATTAGTGAACACTCCGAGCCTGACGGCTAATACAGCAGGTGAACGCTGTGGACCTGGTACTGTAGCACTCAGTGCAGCAGCCAGTTCCGGAGCACAAGTGCAATGGTTTAGTAATGCCAGCGGTGGTACTCCTATCTTTACAGGAGCCAACTTTACCACGCCAAGCATCAGTACGAGTACGACTTATTATGTATCAGCAGCTACGGGAAGCACCGGTACTGCTGTCCTGGGTGCCGGTGCCGCTACCTCCAATGCAGGCGCACCAGATTATTCAGGCGTGAGTCCTTTCGCTTATCACTATGGTAACTACAAGCACCAGATGCTGATCACTGCGGCTGAATTAAATGCCCTGGGTGTATTTGCAGGTAATATTAATTCCCTTGGTTTTGACATAGCTTCTGTGGGCGCTACTCCGGGTGTATTTAACAGCTTCAACATCAAATTGATCCCTACAAATGTAACGGCAATGACGGCTACATTTATTACCGGTGGTACCAATGTATATTCGGCTACCTCTGTGACCCCAACTGTAGGTATCAATACCTATAACTTTAGCACGCCCTTTGTCTGGGATGGTGTTTCTAACGTGATCGTACAAACATGTTACAGGAATAACAACAGTGGTGTTGTCGCCAGTAGCGCCGAGGTGAAGTATGACGTTACACCTTTCGTAGCTATGTCTGTGCTCCGCGTAGATGGCTCTACTACTGCCGTATGTGATGAACCGGCAGGAAATTCCAGCAATGACGGACCTATCATCAGCAAACGTCCGAAAATGGTCTTCGGCTACAACTCTCTTTGTGAGTCGCCTAGAGTTCCGGTTACGGCTACTATCAAAACCAATCCTACAGCAGGCATAATGCCGAGTGGCAATGTGGCGATATGTAACGGACAATCCCAGACACTGACTGCCAGCGGCGGACCGTCTTATACCTGGTATAAAAACAATATCCTGGTGAGCGGACAAACCGCGAGTACCTTCACCGCAACCCAGGCCGACAACTATAAAGTTGTAGTGACTGCTGCGAACGGATGTACCGATACTTCTGCGCTTACCACGCTCACAGTAAATGCTAATCCTACCGTTAACATCGGGGCAGATACGGCTATTTGCCCGGGAGCTGCATTATCCTTAAATGCAGGCAACACCGGTGCGACATTTGTATGGAGCAATGGTGCAAATACTGCAACAACAACGGTTGCTACAGCAGGCACTTATCATGTAACGGTGACCAATAGCAATAACTGTTCTGCTGCTGACACAATTGTGGTGACAGAACATCCTGTACCAGTGGTGAACCTGGGCAACGACACTGCTATTTGTGAGGGCGCTACCCTTGCTTTAGATGCAGCCACCGGAACCAGTACAGACACTTACCTGTGGGACGACCAGAGTACGGCAAGCAGCAGGAATGTAACTGTAGGAGGGGCTTATCATGTTACAGTGACTAATATTAGCGGTTGCTCTGCAAGTGATACCATACAGGTAAACCTCAATCCATTACCAAGTGCTGATAATATTACGGTAACCGGCACTTCTCCTGAGTTTACTTTTGGGGTGAGTAACGGTCAAAATATCAACAGCTATAGCTGGAATTATGGAGACAATAGCCCGAATGGTTCCGGTGCAACGGCTACACATACTTATACGCCAACTTCCAGTACGCAGACTTTTGAAGTTACCCTGATCGTAACCAATGATTGCGGCAGCGATACGCTACATGCCAATGTAACGGTAAACCCGGTAGGTGTGAAACAATTAGCTGTAAACGCTAATCAGTTAAAACTCTATCCGAATCCTGCAACGCATAGTGTGGTGCTTGAAAATGTAAGCGGATTAAACATGAAAACCATTACCCTGTTTAATGTGCTGGGACAACAAGTATTAAGCTTGCCGGTGACGAATAATTCAAAACAATCGATCAATGTCAATCACCTCACTTCCGGTATGTACCAGGTACGTATCGAATGCACAGAAGGTGTGATCTCAAGAAAATTAGAGATTCTAAAATAGTTGTCAGATTGTTTAATGCTAAAGGGCTGCTTTAAAAGCAGCCCTTTTTTTGTTATCCTGCAATTTCATTCTAAACAGAATATGATTTTTTGGCTAAAAAGCATCTGTATCGATTTTGAAGCAGGTCCTGTATTTTGAGAACCGGTAGCAGTACGTTTATTAATACCGATCGTTCTTTATTTGTTGAGTATCAATATATTTTGTATTTTGTACACATAAATTTATGTTCATCAACTGATTAAGTCAGACCAAGCTAAAGAATGCGAGCCGGAAGGAGGCCGGTATACCTAAAAGTCAACCTAACACAAACACATTAACCTTAAGCCCTCATATCATCACGAAAAAGGTTGGGCAAAATTTATTTAACCTTTTAATTGAATAAAGTTTTATGTCGAAATTGAACAATCTAAAGAAATTATTTTTAAGCGCGGCCCTAAGCGGCTTAAGCCTGGCCAGTATCCAGGCACAGATCTCTTACACCCAAGGCTGGGATGCTACCGGCCTTAATTCCTGGACGACCTACGGCACTGCCGGAGGCTTTGACAGGACGACAATTACACCCTGCACCGGAGCAGGGGCCGCCAGAGCGAACTATTACTACGGAGGTTCCTCCATTTTGCAATCTCCACTGCTCACCGGCAACAATGGCGGTGATATTACGGTGAGCTTTAATTATAAAGCTACCGAATGGAGTGCCAATACTACCGGTACGCCAGATATTGGCGTTGTGTTTATACAATGGGCCACAATCCCTACAGGTACCTGGACAACCTTCGGTATTATCGACGGCACCAACCATACCGTATCCGGGTCCTGTGCCAATAAATCTTTCACGCTTACCGGTGTGCCAAGTTCAGGCAATCTCTATATCAGACTAGCTGCAGTGGCCGGAAGCAATTCAGATGCTTATATCTATTTTGATGATGTAAGCATCAGCCAGCTGGCCAGCCAGTCCTGCTGGGCCCCTACTGCGCCCACACTCGGTTTAATTACAGATAACTCTGCTGCGGTATCCTGGACGGCACCGGCAACTGCCCCTTCAATGGGTTATGAGTATTATTTCAGTACTTCTGCCACTCCGCCTACAGCAAGCACTCCTGCTTCGGGCACTTCTGGTGCCGGTACAACGAGCACTACGATGAGCCCTCTTTTATCGAACACGCTTTATTATGCCTGGATCAGGTCTTCCTGCGGCACAAGCAGTAAAAGTGGCTGGAATATGATCAATCCTTTTGTTACTGAAAAAGTGGTGGCACGCCCATGGACAGAAAACTGCAGCAATGTAAGCACCTTTGATGGCTGGGGCGTTCAATCCGGAGACTGGTTCGTGGGTGTGACCGGGGGCATGAACGGTAATCCTGGTGGTGCACTTTATGTGAACCAATACAGTACAGGTACTGCCGCTGCTTCCATCTCCACCTATAATATAGGTCCTGTATTAGGTACAGATGTGTTTAGCTTTGACTATAAAGTAGCCAAATATGATGCTCCCTATGGTCCTGTATCCCCAGGTTCAGGTTACCTTAAGGTAATGATCTCGACCAATTTTGGTCAAACCTATACGCAACTGGACTCTCTGCAGTATCCAACGGATACACCATGGATTTCTAAATCTTATCCGCTGACGAGCTATGCCGGACAAAAGGTAAAATTAAAACTGGAATCTTACTGGAACAGCACGGTGGCCAGCGACTATAACATCGGCTTTGATAACTTCTTTGTAGGTGCACCACCTTGTACGCCACCTGTGGTGAACCTGGGCGCAGATACTACCATCTGCCAGGGTACTACTTTGACTTTAAATGCCGGCAATACTCCCGGAGCGACCTATGCCTGGAACGGTGGAGCGACTACACAAACTTTGGCCGTAACAACTGCGGGCACTTATTCTGTAACGGTGACACACGGAGCTTGTGCTACTTCTGATACTATTGTCGTAGGCACCTCTGTTCCTCCGACAGTTAACCTGGGCACTGATACTACAATATGTAATGCAGGCTCTTACCAACTGAATGCTGGAGCAGGTACGGGTTATACTTATCAATGGAGCACCAATGCAACCTCACAGATCATTGATGTGACCAGTACAGGTAACTATTCTGTGACTGTGACCAATCAACATGGTTGTACGGCTACGGACGAGGTATCCGTTACCTTCAGCGCAGTACCTACGGTAAATGGCATTACCGCTACAGGAAATCCTTCTCCTTCTTTTGCCTTTGAGGCAAACGGGGCCAGTAATGCAGCCACTTATCATTGGGACTTCGGGCACAACGGTGCTACGGCAACAGGCGCTACGGCCAATTATACCTACCCTTCATTGCCCACACAGGCAACCTATACGGTTACTTTAAGGATCACCAATGATTGTGGCGAGGCTACGGTAACGACCATAGTTACGGTAAATGCATCTGTAGGCGTTAATGAGCTGAAACTGGATAATAATGTATTGAAATTATTCCCTAACCCGGGAACACATTCCGTTCAACTGATCAATGAAAGTAATCTGAAAATGAAGCAGGTGATCATCACCAATATCCTGGGACAAACAGTAGCCAGCATTGCGGTAAATAATAACACGCAGCAGGTTATTGATGTGAACAGGCTTCCTGCCGGACTGTATCATGTGCGTGTAGAATTTGAAGAAGGCACAGTAACCAGGAAATTAGAGGTGATCAAATAAACCTCCGATACTCCTGATCATTAAAATAGCCGCTCTGAGTTCAGAGCGGCTATTTTTTTTTAAGCCGGAAAACCGGTTTATATTTTTTTGAGATAATCACTGAAACTTAATGCAGGATCATCTTTCAGGTGGTACACATATTGGCGCATGGTCTCGGCCCATTCATCGGGAGTCCTGCTTTTGTCAAACACGGCTGCCGGTATGGGTTTGCCGAATATGATATGGGTAGCGTTATTCCTCAGCTTGTACAGTTCATTCACGAGGTACATCATTTCGATATTGGCTTTTATCCCGATCGCTTTCCTGAAATTACTGAACCGGTAAAAGAAAGGACTCAGCCTGCCATTAACCAGTACAGGAACAACAGGCTGGTTGTACTGCACTGCTTTTTTAATAAAGCTCCTGTTCCATTTAAGATCCTGTATTTTTCCATCGATCTTACGGCTCACCAGCCCGGCAGGAAAGATAAGGGTGACACCATCAGAAGCATAGACCTCATCTACTCTTCTCAGGTTTTGCCCTGAAGTAGCGCCTACTTTGTTGACGGGAACAAACAGCCTGCCGAAGTTGACCAGTTGGGTAAGAATATCGTTGACCAGGAAGCTAAGGTCTTTCCTCACTTTACCTACGATCTGCAACAAAGCCATGCCGTCTATACCACCCAAGGGGTGATTGGAAGCAATGATGCAGGCACCGGATTCCGGTACATTTTCCAGTCCGGAAAAAGTGATCTGGGCAGCAACTTCTTTTAAGGCCGCGTCCAGGTAGTCAAACTCAAACTTATTATGATTGGCATTTTCAAAACGGTTGACATCATCCTCATGCACCACACGTTTGATATAATTGATCAAAAACCCGGGTGTCCATTTATATGCGCCCGGATTTTTTTCTTTAAATATCTTCTCAATATCGATATACTTTTTATCCTCCATATCGCTCCGCTTAATTATTCCTGTTCAACCAAAGTTGTATCTCTTTTGCGTTCAACTCGCTGGCACTTGGTTTACGTATCACCTTGCTATCCTCTATCCAGTAGAGTGCCGGCACACTTCCTCCTGACAATTCTATAAAATCTTTATTGTCTATAAAACTATAAGGCAAGCCTTCAAAATTAGACTCTTTGATAAAATTATCCAGCATCTCTGTTCTTAAAGAGTCTCTCTGCACATCGCCGAAGATTACATAGATTGGCATATCCGGGTTTTCTTTTTTCAATTTGCTCAGCTCTTCACCTGCCACCATACAGTGAGAACAGGTAAGGCTCAGAAATGCTACAATATGCTTTCCCTTACGCAGCTCTTCTTTCGGTATGCGATGTGCTTCTGTAGCCTGGTAAGCTTTTTCTATTTTCAACACAGAGGTCTGGTAAGGATACATGATAAAAGGAACCGCTACCAGGGCTGCCAGCAGGAGGCTCGCTACCCAATGTTGCGTATTGCTATAATTAGGCCTGGACCCTCTCCATACAATGGCCAGCAGCACGAGTAACACCACATTTTTTAAAATAGATTGCAAAGGTGGCATATAAAAGCGATCGCCCATACAACCGCAATTGACATCATTACCCAGGCGGAAATAAAGTATAGCCAAATGGATCGTAAAAGCAACGACCATACCAAAAGACATTTTGATGACCCACTTACTCTTCCCGAAAATATTGGCTAAGAGCAAGAGACCCAGCCCTGCCTCCAGGCCTACGAAAAACCTGGCCCAATAAGCGGAAGCAAAGTCTGAAAAGCCAAGCTGGGATTTCAGCGTAAATTCAAAGCTCTCAATAGGTATTACTTTGGTAATAGCAGAGAAGATGAAAAAGCTGCCTACTAAAGCGGAAATAATAAACTGTACAACAGATTCTTTTTTATTGGTTACGGTACTCATCCTGGAAATTTTTATGCCTAAAAATAAAACCGATATCCCCATAATAACGGGTTATCGGTTTTAAAAATTTACTAAAATTAATATTTTATTTAAACTCGAATTTGCCTTGAGAAAGTACTACTCTATCTGCATTATCGGCAGTATTAGCTACTACCACATTAAATGCACCTTTATAAGTACCTTCTGTTTGTACATAATAATTCTCATTATTAATAGAGGTATAAGTAGTGTTACTTCCACTCACATCTGTAGAGATATAAGTGATACTGGCCGCACCGGTAATACCATATCGCTTGCCACCATCATAGTTAGGGATCGTGATCACGATTTGCTGGTACACGCCCGGGGCCTTATTATCCGCATATTTAGTACCCCCCATCACCAGGGTTTTTGTATCCCCGTTATAATTGAACGTTTTTGTTTGAGCCGTAAACTGTTGTCCATCCAGCATACAAGTGAAACTACCACTTAAAGGATTTTGCGGATCTGGCACCTCTATACCCGGTGTAGGACTATAATCTTTCTGACAGGCCGTAAAACCCAGTCCAAGCGCCACGGCTAATGCGGTTAATTTTATGAAATATTTCATGGTATAACGGATAAATTTATACTAATTTTCAATAAGGAAGTAAAGTTAATTGTTTAGCATTAAATATCAAAACAAATTACACATTAAAAAACGGGCGCTCTTTTGCGGCCAAAAACTCTTCCCATATACCGGATACGATGGCTGCTGCAGGTAATATATCATTGATCATGCTGCTTACCTGGCCTATTTCCAGTTCTCCTTCTTCAAGATCCCCTTCAAACATTCCTTTTTTCGCTCTTCCCCTGCCCAATAGCAGTTCCAGCTCTTCCAATGAAGCCCCGGAGGATTCTGCATTAAATACGTTTTCAAAAAATTTGTTTTTGAGCAGCCTTACGGGTGTATGCTTTTTCAAAGACAATTGTGTGCCGCCCTCCTGGCTATCCATCACGGCCTGCTTAAAGTTCAGGTGGCTACTGGCCTCTTCACTGCACACAAAACGACTGCCTACCTGCACACCTTCTGCACCCAGGGCCATAGCGGCATACATACTTCTGCCGGAACCTATACCTCCGGCGGCGATCAGCGGGATCTCAATACTGGCCCTCACATTAGGAATCAGGCAAAAGGTGGTAGTCTCCTCCCGGCCATTGTGCCCTCCGGCCTCGAAGCCTTCTGCAACCACTGCATCTACACCGGCATCCTGGCTCTTTAAAGCAAACTTCGCACTGGATACCACGTGCACTACTTTGATACCTTCGGCTTTAAGGATACTGGTCCAGGTTTTAGGATTACCTGCAGAAGTAAACACGATAGGTACCCTGGCTTCAATAATATGTTTTACGTGCTGGTCAATATCGGGATAAAGCAATGGCAGGTTAACGCCAAAAGGCTTATCGGTAGCGGCTTTGCACTTGGTTAAATGCTCCTTTAATACATCGGGGTACATGCTGCCGGCCCCAATCAGTCCCAGCCCGCCGGCATTGCTCACCGCAGAAGCCAGCTTCCAGCCGGAAGCCCAGATCATACCTGCCTGGATGATCGGGTAATCTATATCAAATAAACGGGTAATTCTATTTTCAAACTTCATATATGCTATTGTTCTCTGTTACCAAAATCAATATCTGTATTGTCACCTATATTCAGGCTCTGACTCATCCCTCTTACCGATGCATCACTGCCAATGATAGAAGCTTTAAGCACAACTTCTTCCAGCTGGGCATAAGAACCAATGATAGAATTACTGACTATGGAAGCACGGATAGTGGAATGCTCCCCGATCGTTACATTAGGGCCTATGATTGCATTTTCAATAACGCAGTTTTCTGCAATACTTACGGGAGGCACAATGACCGCATTCGGGAAACGCGCTTTCAGCGAGGTGTCCGGCACATAAGATTTCAGCAGGATGGCATTGGTCTCTAAAAGGGTTTCTTTCTTACCACAATCAAACCAATTATTGACTTTAAAAGCACTCATTTTCCAGCCTTTAGCGATCATCATCTGCAGGGCTTCCGTGAGGTGATATTCATCATCAATAGTGCCGATGCTGTTTTCAATACAATAGTCAAGGGTATCGAACAATACCCGGGTCTCTTTAATTTTAAAGATACCCACCAGCGCCATATTAGATTTTGGAATCAAAGGTTTTTCCACCAGCCTGTTCACGACCTGGTTGGTACCTATTTCTGCAACCCCGAAATTCCCGGGATTGTCTACCCTTCTCACCCCGGCTTCTGATACCGGGCTGTGCAGCACTCTTTCGATATCAAAATCGCAGATCGTATCACCATACATAATGATGATCTCATCTCCGGCCACAACATCTTTGGTGAGCCATACCGCATGCCCGGTACCTTTACGGTCGTTCTGCTGTACGAAATGACTTTTGAGATCAGGATAGGTTTTGGTCACATAATCCTGGATCTTATCACCCAGGTAGCCGATCACAAAAATAAACTCATCCACTCCGCTATTTAATAACTGATCGATGATGACGCTTAAAATTGTTTTCCCCGCAATAGGGATGAGTGCTTTGGGTTGCGTATAAGTATGAGGCCTGAGCTTGGTACCTGCGCCAGCCAAAGGGATAACCGCTTTCATTGAAGACAATATTCTTTAGTCTCCGCAAGATAGGAATAATTGACCGAAATCCGGTTTGTAATATCTTTTAACAAGAAAGGCTTTTAAATTGTTGTATTCCTGCTTATTTTAGTGCCGTAACACATTTATTCACCCCTTAAAAAAACTGACACATGAGCAATATAATATTCTGGATTATTTTCGGAGGCATTGCCGGCATCATTGCTAAAGCGATCATGCCCGGAAAAAATGAACCCCAGGGATGTCTGTTAACGATCATCCTGGGTATAGTAGGATCTTTGGTAGGCGGATGGATCGGCCAAATGTTATGGAACGGGGACGGTATTACCGGCCATAACATCGGTAGCTATGTTACTTCAATTGTAGGTACCTGCCTGGTTTTATTCATTTACGGAAGATTTGCCGGAAAAAAATAATATGCTTACTTAGCATCAAACCATAATGGCGACTGGTCATCCCAGTCGCCATTATAATTGATAAAAAGCTCCTCTCCTGCCGCTATATTGCGCACGGTCCTGATCATGATGATCTGCTTTTCGAAATTCATATAATACTCACAATTGGAGCCAAATTTATGATTGTACATGGAGATATAGCCCCATGCAGTACAGCACTGATCCAATGCAGGGCCCCATTCAAAGATATAATCGTGCAAGCGGGTTTTATCTAAATGCAGGCGCTCCGCGGCACTCATGACCAGTACCGGTGATACTTCTATGATCGAATCCGCTTCCAGCGGGGCTGTAGTAAACACGCCTCTTCCCATTTCTGAAACATCATCTATATACAAACAGTCGGCAATAAACAGGTCCATCGGCAATTAATTGAGTAGTAAAAATTCCAATTGCCCCTGCTGTAGCAGAGGCAATTGATGATATCTTTTAAACGGGGTCAGCTCTTTGACTAGGCCGACCTTAATATATCCAGTTTGGATTTTTCAAGCTTTTCTTTAGCATAATCCAACGTTATGGTAAAGTTACCGTTATGCTCTGCAGAAGGTAATTCAAACATCGCATCGGTCAGGATCATCTCGCAGATCGTACGTAAACCCCTGCCCCCGAGCTTGTAAGTATAAGCCTTGTCCACCATATACTCCAAAGCATCTTCATCCACCTTCAGGTCAATGTTCTCATATTCAAATAAACGCTTGTATTGACGGATCAAAGCATTCTTAGGCTCTGTAAGGATACGTTTCAAAGCATCTTTATCCAAAGGATTCAGGTAGGTAACTACCGGCAAACGGCCTAATAGTTCAGGAATGAGGCCAAAAGCCCTCAGATCCTGGGCATTTACATATTGCAGCAGGTTACTCCGGTCAAATTTATTTTTCTCGGTAGGCGATTTAAATCCTATAGAACTGGTCTCTATACGACGCGCGATCATCTTATCAATCCCTTCAAATGCTCCGCCACAAATGAACAGGATATTCTGGGTATTGATCTTGATCATTTTCTGGTCGGGATGCTTACGTCCTCCCTGCGGCGGCACCAGCACTTCAGAGCCTTCCAGTAATTTCAATAAAGACTGCTGAACGCCCTCTCCGCTCACATCACGGGTGATAGACGGGTTGTCGCTCTTACGGCCGATCTTATCTATCTCATCAATATACACAATGCCCTGCTGTGCCGCATCCACATCGTAGTCACAGGCCTGCAACAGGCGGGTCAGGATACTTTCCACATCCTCGCCCACGTAGCCGGCCTGGGTAAACACCGTGGCATCTGCGATCGCAAAAGGCACCTGCAGGATACGGGCAACGGTTTTCGCGATCAGCGTTTTACCGGTACCAGTTTCCCCTACCATGATAATATTGGATTTTTCGATCTCCACATCATCTTCCACCACATGCTTCAGGCGCTTGTAGTGATTATACATCGCTACGGCCATTACTTTCTTGGCATCGTCCTGCCCAATGATATATTGATCCATGAAAGCCGCAATTTCTTTAGGCTTTAAGATCTTATGCTGACTCACATCATATTTTGCCTGGGTATGACTTACGGCACCCTCTCCATTACTGTCTACAATGATCGAATTAGCCTGGCGCACACAATCGTTACATATATTTCCGTGTACTCCTGTAATCAATAACTCTACTTCCTGCTCTGCTCTGCCACAAAAAGAGCAAAAAGGACTACTTTTCTTCGCCATCTTTAAATTTTCAAAATTTGTGCAAAGTTACATTATAAATGGGCAATAATTTTAGCCTGAATTGCTTTGAAGGCCTCTTCTGTTAATTTCAGCTTAGGATTCGTAAAATTCAGGTCTTCTGCCGTACTGATCGGGATCAGGTGCATATGCGCATGAGGCACCTCGATACCTATAACGCTCATACCGCAGCGATTACATTCCGGGAAAGCCTTTTCTATCGCTTTAGCGATAGGCTGTGCAAAGTTCAGCCATGCGCTTAACACCTCTGCAGAGGCATCCCAGATCTTATCGACTTCTTGTTTAGGCACTACTAAAACATGGCCTTCTCTTAAGGGGAAAATGTCTAAGAAGGCATAAAAAGTGTCGTTTTCCGCGATTTTATAGGAAGGCAATTCGCCATTGATGACTTTTGTGAATAAGGACATAGTATTACTTTAAACCCGAAATTAGTAAAAAAGCGTTTACCAGAAGTCTTTGTTGCATAAATGACCCATGATCAGGCTTTAAAGCAAAATTCACAGCGCTTGCAAAATATTTGCTTTAGCTATTGCGTTTTCTACAAACAACAACAAAAAGATAACTATGAAATTGATATTCAGAGGCATAGCCCTTCTGCTATTAAGCATGTCATTTGTAATGAGCAGCCGTGCGCAGGAACCTTCCGGGGTCTGGCTGACACAGGATAAAGATGCCCAGGTAGAGATTTACAAAACAACTGCAGGTAGTTATGAAGGCAAGATCATATGGGTAAAAAGCACGAAACCTGAGGTACAGAAAAGATTAGGCACAAAGATCCTCACGGCATTTAAGAAAAAGGATGCCAAGACCTATGAGAGCGGGAAGATCTATCACCCGGGACAAAACAAACATTATGATGGCATCATCACGATGAAAAGCAATAACCAATTAAACCTGAGAGGTTATGTAGGCACACCCATGCTGGGACAGACGCAGAACTGGACCAGGGTGAAGTAGACTCAGGTTTCAATAAAAAAAATAGCGCCTTTAATAAGGCGCTATTTGTATATATAGTATTCTTTATGGCTTATAAACTGCTCGACTGCTGCAACTGGCCTTCGCCGGTAATGATACCCATATTGTCCACCACCTGTGCACCAAACTCAGATGTTTTCAACAAAGTAGCACCTGTCATCAGGTTATAGAAATCGATTGTTACCTGCTTGCGCATAATAGTAGCTTCTACCGCAGAGATGATCATTTGCGCTGCTTCTTTCCAACCCATGTATTCCAGCATCATGCAACCACTCAGGATCACAGAGCAAGGGTTCATAGAATCTGTACCGGCAAACTTCGGCGCTGTACCATGTGTAGCTTCAAACACGGCATAGCCTGTTTTGTAGTTAATATTGGCACCCGGTGCAATACCGATACCACCAACGATGGCCGCTAAGGCATCAGAAATATAATCCCCGTTCAGGTTCAGCGTAGCTACTACAGAGTAGTCTCTTGGTGCTAATAAGATTTGTTGCAGGAAATTATCTGCGATCACATCCTTCACCAGCAATTTACCGTCAGCCAATGCTTTCTTCTGTACTTCATTAGCATGCGCTTCGCCATGTTCTTTCTTCAGCTCATCCCACTCATCCCAGGTAAATGTGCGGTCGCCAAATTCCTGGCGGGCCACTTCATAGCCCCATTTCTTGAAGCTACCTTCTGTAAACTTCATGATGTTACCTTTATGAACGATAGCTACAGATGGCTTATGATGCTCCAATGCATATTCAATAGCTGCTCTCACCAGGCGCTTGGTTCCTTCTTCTGAAACCGGCTTAACGCCGTAAGAAGACTGACCCGGGAAACGCACTTTGGAAACATTCATTTCATTCAGCAAAAAGGCTTCAAATTTCTTAGCTTCTTCTGAACCTGCCTGCCATTCGATACCGGCATAGATATCTTCTGTATTTTCACGGAAGATGGTCATATCCACATACTCCGGGTGTACCACAGGCGAAGGAACGCCTTTGAACCATTGAACCGGGCGCAGGCAAACGTATAAGTCCAGGTCCTGGCGCATGGCTACATTCAAAGAGCGAATACCACCACCGATCGGTGTAGTCAAAGGACCTTTAATGGAAACGATATATTCTTTGGCAATATCCAGTGTTTCTTTGGGCAACCACTCTCCGGTAGCATTAAATGCTTTTTCTCCGGCCAGCATTTCTTTCCATTCAATCTTACGCTCACCCTGGTAAGCTTTTTCCACTGCGGCATCAAATACTTTCCGGGCTACAGTCCAGATTTCAGGACCAATACCATCACCTTCAATAAAAGGAATAACGGGATGATTAGGAACTTGTAGCTTCCCATCAGCACCCATAACTATTTTCTCTGCCATAATTAATTGGATTTTTGATTTTAAAAAAGATACGCGAAATTAAGCTAAGCGACCCAATTTAAACAGGCTTTAGGGTAAAATTTTATAGAATTACATAAAATCCTGTGCTAATCAGGTATAGCAAGAAAAATGAACCCCTCAGCCCCATTCTTAACCGTATCCTCCTCTTAGCGCAGGAGCAATAAGTCTCCCTTTTGCTGAAAGCGATTTTCCCCGGTGCCTTTGTTCAGTTGTATATAATAAAAATACACGCCCTGTGCTGCCGGAACACCTTCAAAATAACCATCCCATTGCTTATCGGCCTCGTAACTTTCAAAAACCATCTGTCCCCAGCGGTTGAACACCCTTAGCACATAACCATTTACCGGGCAGTCTTCCTGCCTGATGACCCCAAAATAATCATTCTTACCATCATTGTTCGGGCTGAAAGCGGTAGGCACTGCCACCTCACAATCGCATTGATACTCCGAGATCGTTACCCGGTCTGCAAAGACCCCACATTCCGGATGACTGAGCACTACTTCATAAGTGCCCGGGCTATGTACCTGTATTTTTTTACTGGTACTCCCGGTACTCCAGAGTATACTGGTATTAGGTGGCGGGTCCACCTCGAAACTCAGGTTCAGCGGTGCTCCGGCACAGATGCTGGTATCATTTCCTATATCTGCATACAGGCTTATCTGGTTGATGTGTACCGTATCGCTTAAGGTACAACCCGCGATCACCGCTGCTATACTTACAGTACCGCCATTGGTCACAAAATAAAATGCAGCGCTGCTGCCATCACTCCAGCGTACAGAAGAAGGCACTCCTTCAAATTGAGGATAGAGGGCATAGGAGCCACATACAGAAGTGTCCGCGCCCAGGCTCACACGCCCTGCTTTCAAGCGTACTTTAAGGGTGTCAATATATATGGCGCAATTCTTGGTATAGTAAACCCAGAAAGTGCCGGCTGCATTGATGCTCCGCTGAGCACCCTGAACCCCGTCATTCCAGAGATAATCCACCCCTCCGCTTCTTGCAGTAATGGTGGCCGCGTCTCCCTGGCACATCAGCGTGTCTTTCCAGGCAATGCTGAAGGTATCCCCGGTGAGCATCATCGGTTTCATAATAGTATTCTGCAAAGCATAATTCACATTGGTCCCGGCCAGCAGATTGGTACTCTGCACGCTCAGGCCGGCAGCAGCACCCAGAAGGTCCGGGTTCTCAATAGTTCCAAGTTTAGAAATGTACCCGCCATTCAGGTAAATTTTTCCGTTCGGCCCCAGCTGCAACTGGCTGAGGGAGGCATTACAGCTCCCCAGGAAGAACTTGCTCGCCCTTATCTGGGCCATCGTGGGTAAAGCAAGATTATACTGGTTAAAAGCTTTTAAAGTGATTGCCGCAGCACAGTTACTGGCATAAAGTTTTTTACTGTCCGGGGAGAAACTCACCCCGTAAAACCCGTAAGCATCATTGGAAGAATCCACGATACCTCTGGCCACTATGGCCCCGGTATTATTATTAAAATTGTACAATTCCACGAAATTGCCTTTGAAGTAAGTTGCGGCCAATTGTTTAAAATCCGGGGATACGGCCAGTTGACCTACATTGTAAAAATTATTACCCTGGTAACCCTGGTTACCGGAACCACCGGGTCCCACATAGCCCTGCACCCCGGTCTGTGACAGTACCGGAGCGGTATTCAAACCATTGGCATCAATTTTATAAGACTTAAATACAGGACTTGTTCTTCCGTGTAAAACGACCCAGATGCCACCACAGGTGGGCACCGCGATCATATGTTCTGAAAAGCCGGTATCGATCAAAGTATGTGCCGTGCCGGGAACGATATCGCCCAGGCCATTATTCAGGCTCATATCGACCACCGAATAGTATAGTTTTCCCCCTTCATTATTGGCCAGCTCCTGGGCACTTAAGGAGAACACATAATATTTATTATTATCGTTGATAAAAGGAACGATCAATGCTCCCTGAACGGTACTCTGGGTCACATTGACCAATGGGGCAGGAAAGATCGGGTTGGCAGAGGGCATCGGGTTATTCCCGGCATCCCATATGCGATTGCCATCGGTATAAAAACGGAGATTACCGTTGGCATCTGCTACAGACTGGGCACATTCAAGTGCCGCCATCACACTCGTTGTGGCGGTCATGGTATTAAAGTTAAACCCTGCTCCACCGCCAAATTTCCAAATGCTGTTCTCGGGACTATTGTATTGTGCCCTGCCCGTTGTACTCAACAAGACCAGGCACACCAAGACAAAATAGGAATAGTATTTCATGCTGTTTCAATTTTAAAAGCATCCTGGCCGGATAGGGCCAACCAGGATGCTGCTATTATATTAAATGATGAATTGCCCTTATTTAAGCACATTAAGTTTCAATACAGCTATCCCTTTATCGGTATAGATATTGATAAAGTACATACCGTTAGATAAATGGCTTACATCTAAAGTTTTTACGATCCTGTCTTTTACGATCAGCTCCTGGCCCAGGGTATTGGTCAAAGTGATCTTGTGGACCGTGATGGCTTGTTCAAAATTCAGGAATACCGCTTTTGAAGTAGGATTCGGGTACAGGCTTATGCCTAACTGTGCCGCTTCCAGATGCTTAATACCTGAAGGCATTACCTCAACTGTTTTGGTCAGTGTCAGGTCGCCACATTCATTAGAGATCACTACGGTAACGGTATAGGTGCCGGCCTGTGTATATTGATGATCCGGGTTAGCGCTGGTAGCGGTTGCTCCGTTATCGCCAAAGCTCCACAAATAGCTATCGGCTCCCTGCGCATTCACCACACTGAAGGTATAGTTGTTATTCACATCACCACTTGCATTGATCTCATCGGCTGTTGGGGCGGTCAATACCGTTATATCGATGGTATCGTGACCGATACAGCCATTAGCTGCCGTTACCGTTACCGAATACTGCCCGGATGCATTTACATCGGTCGTCTGTGTGGTAGCATTATTGCTCCAGCTATAAGCAGCACCGGAGCCTGCATCTCCGGCATCCAGGGTTAAGATATTGCCCGTACAGAAGCTCGTATCATTACCCAAATCTACCTCAAGCATGACGATGTTCACCGAAACGGTATCGGAATAGGCACTTTGTGTAGAAGTAGTGCAGGTCACCTTACACCTGTATTCTGTTGCAGCAACCAGGTTCGTCACCGCATAAGCGGTATTTGTCGCACCCGTGATATCGGCAAATGTGCCTGTACCGGAAGGACGGGATTGCCATTGGTAAGTAATATCGGCTCCTACGGTCGTTCCTGCAAGAGAAAGGTTGCTACTGCCCCCGGTACAGACATCCGTAGCAGAGGCAATCGCATCACCCCCATTCGGCGTTCCGGAACATAAGACCACTTCCTTTACACAACGGCAGGTACCGGCATAAGCTCTCTGCCAGTAATCAACAGATCCGCCATTAAACACCGCATAAGGATACTGGGCATCTTTATTGGTAGCACTCCAGTAAAAGTTTGCATAACCCGCCTGTTGTATTCCCCCGTTTGCACCATTCCTGTAGCCGGAATAAGGTAGTTTAAGATTAGAACTGAATCCTGTGGCAAGATTGGTAATACTTTCTGCGGTCCTTACGGCATCCCATTCCAGTTTCGTAGGCATCCTCCAGCCGGCACCTAAGCCGGAACAAGGATCTGTACCATTTGTAGCCGTAGGTGCTCCTGCGGCCCAGGTATCTGTAACTTGCGGGTTACCTGCCGGAGTACTTGTTGATGAACCGCCCCACCAGAGTGGCTGCACAGTATTTCTCAGGAAATTGGCATTGCCAGGGGCGATACCTGCAGGTGTATTATTCGTTAATGTAGTTACTTGTTGATTGATACTGGTACGCAATTGGTGACCGTCTGCCCACCTGCCCCACTGGAACAAATCACCATAAGAAGCCACATCGGTTGCCGAAGTGGCTACCTGGGTAGCCCCTAAATTCTGCTGCAACCAGATCTTACCATCTGCTGCCCGTACCGAAGTATGCGTTACAGATTGACCATTATACGTGAATGTGACAGAACCGGTACTCCCTACTGTAGCACCCGGGTCCTGGGCATTTACCTGTGTAAAGCCCAGGCAAAGCATACCGAAAATTTGTAATGTCTTCTTCATTTTTCCATCTTTAATTTTAATGATAAGGTAACATCAGCCTTGCTATCGCATCTGATTTTTTATTATACTAAAACTATAGAATGGAGCGAGAATATTTCAATTTATCGGCCGGACAAAAATATGGACAAATGATTAAACGTTATTTATCAAAACAGTATAAAATACTAAATACCATATATCATTTCGTCCAAGGAAATTTCATCCTCTAAAGAAAGCTTTTTACGGAGACGATACCTGGCTTTACGAACAGAATCTGCAGAGATCCCGAGCATGGAAGCAGACTCTTTAATGGAGAATTTAAGTTTAATCAAAGTGATCAGCCGCACTTCGGCAGGCGTTAAATTTGGAAAGATCACATTTAATTTAGTAAAGAAGTGTTGGTGTACCTGCTCTACCAGGTAGGTAAACTCCTGCCAGCCTTCTTCGGTGATCAAACTGGCTTGTTCAATTTTTGAGGCCAGCTCAATATCTATTTTTTGCACTTCATCTGCGGGCCTTTCTGAACTATGCCTTTCTATCTGTCCCTGTAGTTCTTCCAGCAGTTGATTTTTAGTCCTGATGTTTTCCAGGTAATTGTCCAGTTGCTTCCGGGCATTCTCCAGGTTCAATTCATAGATCTTGCGCTCTGCTTTTCTGCCCTTCCGGTGGCTATTGAATATGAGTAAGACAAAGAGTAATAAAGAGACGATGATCACGATGATCAGGTTCCTGACCAGTAATTGTCTTTGACGCTCACTGTCCACCAGTTGCATTTTAGCTTCATACATATTACTGGCGACCTTTAATTCCGTGCCCAGGAAGTTGGACATGGTCATCCGGGCCTCACTGTTCAGCTTATTGGAATAATGAATAAAAGAATCGATGCTCTTTACATATTCCGGCCAGTTGCCTTTTTGTGAGAGCCATTTAGACAATTGTTCATAATACTCCTTCTTTGCGCCATTGCTCACACAGTTGCACTGCCCGGCAATACTGTCGGCCAGCCTCAGCGAAACTCCTGCACTATCATAGTGGCCTAATTGCATATAAGATTTCGCCTTCATGATCTGGACCGCAGTAGCACTTTCCCAACGCTTGAATTGCACACTTCCTTCATAATCCAGGCTCAGGAAGCGGAGCGCACTCTTATAATCTCCATGTTTCAGGTAAATAGTACCGATATTGCCCAGCATACTGACCACTTCTGCGCTGTCTTTGAGCTCTTTTATAATTTCAAGTGCTTTGAAGCTGGCCTCCAGGGCTTTGGGGGTATTGCCCAGGTTAAAATATGTAAGACCTATGTTCCCCCAACAATAATATTCATCTATTCTTTCACAAAAACCAGAGGCTACTGCCTTCTGAAGATAGTCCAAAGCCTGGTCTGCCTCCCCGTTATCTATATAGATCTGCCCCATAAAGGCATAGTAAGACCCGATGCCGGGAAACGCATGATGCTGATCTCCCAATAATTCTTTGGTGTGTAAGATCAATTCTATGCCTTCTTTCTTTTTATTCCGGGAATAAAGCAGCTTGGCCGTTTTAAACTGGACAAAGGCCAGGGCACTATTGTATTGGCCGGATTGCAATTCATCCATCAGCCTGCCATATTCCGGCAACAAAAGTGTGTCACGGGCACTATCGGCAAGCCGGGCCTGCAAGGCTACAAAGGCAAGCGCCTGCTCGCTTAACTTGCCGCCTGGCTCATCCGCTGCTGCGGCAACAGGGGGACATAAATGGCGATTCCAATAGCGCAGCAGCGCTTCTTCTGAATTGATCTTTTCCCGGGAATAGACTTTTACAGAAGAAAGGCTGATCAATATAGCCAGCAGGCATAAATACACAGGACACGATACTCCTTTCATGAACAAATGAAATGGTTTCAAAACTGAACACAAACTAAATGAAATTTTAATAAATGCAAGGAATAAATTCTTTGCTGCAGCTGTGGAGGATATGTATAAAAAGAAAAACAGTAAGCAGGTTCATCTGCTTACTGTTTGTATAAAGAAGGCTTCTGATATTATCTTCTTCCGCCGCCACCGCCACCGCGGGAGCCACCACCTCCGGATCCGCCACCGAATCCACCACTACGGCTGCCACTGTTACCGCCGCCGTTAAAGCTGCGCGATGGTGCCGGTGAAGGACTGTAAGAACGGGAAGGAGCCGGGCTGGAACGTTCAAAGCTGCGTGATGGTGCAGATTGACGCGGAGCCGACATATCTCTTGAGGGAGCTTGTCTACCCGGATCAAAATTATTCTGACGACCAGGTTGCGGGCTTCTGTTATTATTAAAATCTCTGTTATTATTCAGGTCTCTTGTTCTGCGGGATCCTTCATTGATACGGATATCATTGTTTCCCGGAGAGCGGTCACGCAGGTAACCATTGTTCCTCGGGGCCTGGTCTACACCATTTCTCACACCGGAACCTCTGCTGCTATTGTTATTAGGATTTACTCCCATACCTCTTCTGATATAGTTATCTCTGCCTCCGCCTGCAGCAACTCCCGGATTCTGCCTGATACCGCTTAAGCCACGCGGAGCACCTACCGTACTACCGTAATTCCTTCTTGGTCCGTAATTGATACCTCTGCCACCATGAGCGTAGCCGTTACCATATCCCCAGCCATTCCAACCGTATCCACCGTAACCCCAGCCGCCATAGCCACCATATCCGAAGCCTCCGCCCCAGCCCATGTAAGGATTGTGCCAGTAGCTGAAGCTGTTATAGCCCCACCAGTTGCCCATTCCCCAACCGGAATTCCAGTAAGGACTACCAAAGGAAAACCCGATGCTCATACCCCATCCCATACGGTAAGGGCTGTAGAACCAGGGATCCATGTAAACCGGCATAGCCCAGTAAGGACTATACACAGGGCTCCAGTAGTTATACCCGGCATACACATCATTAAACCTACGGAACCTGGTGGTATAAGAGTCGTCATCATAATCAATATATCCATCACCATACTCGTCATAATAACTGTCGTTATTAGCGGAGCTGTTGCCCTGACTATAGCGTTGGTCTTGCTCGTATCTAGAACTACGGTTATCGTTGTTGCTACCCGAATTAGAATACGGGTCATCAGCATACTGAGCAAGTGCAGCAGTGCCACTCAACATTAATGCCAAACCGGTGATTAAAAACTGTTTCATAATAAATAAACTCTTTTATGGGTGATGCTTTACAGCATTTTTGCGGCCTGATGGCTATTCTTAACTTTTATACTAAAAACAGCTCACCAAGATGCCATTCAAAAATACTACTTTTGCGCTTAATTATATAATATAAACTTAGACTTTAACTAATCATAAAAGGTTTAACGCAATGAGTAAAGAAATTACAGCAAGGGCGGTCGATTATTCACAATGGTATAATGATTTGATTATCAAAGGAGAATTAGCAGATTATTCTGCTGTCCGCGGATGTATGGTCATCAAGCCTTATGGATTTGGCCTATGGGAGAACATGCGCGATGTTCTGGACAAGATGTTTAAAGATACCGGGCACGTAAATGCTTATTTCCCCTTATTTGTACCCAAAAGCTTGTTTGAAGCAGAGGAAAAAAATGCAGAAGGCTTTGCCAAAGAATGTGCTGTAGTTACCCATTACCGTTTGAAGAATGACCCGGACAACCCGGGCAAACTGATCGTCGATCCGGAAGCTAAACTGGAAGAAGAACTGGTCGTACGCCCTACTTCTGAGGCGATCATCTGGAATACTTATAAAAACTGGATACAGTCTTACCGCGACTTACCGATACTGATCAATCAATGGGCCAATGTAGTGCGCTGGGAAATGCGTACGCGCCTGTTTTTACGCACTGCAGAGTTCCTGTGGCAGGAAGGGCATACCGCTCATGCCACACAGGAGGAAGCGGTAGAAGAAACGGTGAAAATGCTGCATGTGTATGCTGATTTTGTAGAGAATTATATGGCTTTACCGGTTATCAAAGGCGTTAAATCAGCCAATGAGCGTTTTGCAGGTGCTGTAGATACTTATTGTATCGAAGCTATGATGCAGGATGGTAAAGCGCTGCAGGCCGGGACCTCTCACTTTTTAGGTCAGAACTTTGCCAAAGCTTTTGATGTACGCTTTAGCGATAAAGACAATAACTACGATTATGTATGGGCTACATCCTGGGGGGTATCTACCCGCCTCATCGGGGCGCTGGTAATGGCACACAGTGATGATGAGGGCCTGATCTTACCGCCACGTATTGCTCCTTTGCAGGTGGTGATCGTTCCTATCTACAAAGGTGAGGAGCAGAAAGCCATGATCGATGAGAAAGTAGCTGCTGTAGTTGCTGAATTGAAGGCGAAAGGCATCCGTGTAAAATATGATGATACTGATAATGCACGTCCGGGCTGGAAGTTTGCGGAATGGGAGAAGAAAGGCGTACCGGTACGACTGACCTTTGGTGCACGCGATATCGTAAACGGTATTGTAGAAATCGCCCGCAGGGATACTTCAGAAAAGCAAAACCATAATCTTGAGGGCCTGGTAGGTACTATTGAGCAGTTGCTGGAAGATATTCAGCAAAATATGTTCAACAAGGCCAAAACGTTCCGCGATGAGAACATCCGCAGCGTAGATAGCTGGGACGAGTTCATGAAAACTCTGGAAGAGCAGTCCGGCTTTATTTCAGCGCACTGGGATGGTACTCCGGAAACTGAAGAAAAAATTAAAGAATTATCAAAAGCTACGATCCGTTGTATTCCCCTGGACAATCCGCAGGAGGAAGGTAAATGTATCCTTACCGGTAACCCGAGCAAGGAAAGAGTATTGTTTGCCAGATCTTATTAATCATTATTTTTCCAGTCAAAAGCTTGCATTTTTTTAAAGTGCAAGCTTTTGTTTTTAGGATTTCCGGCAATAAAATGTAATCTTTGAAATACATTCAAATACGCAGGCACCGGAGCTTATTCATACCGGATATTTATTCATCTTATTAACCCGACATTACAAAAAATGAAACTTAAATATATACTTTGTTTAGCACTGGGCTGTAGCCTGAACCAGCAGATCAATGCCCAGATCCAGGTAGGCTCTGCTACCCAGGCCAAAGGGCCGGGAAAAATAAGCGCAGAAGAGATGACTAAATTCAAACAGTCTACCACTTACTTTGTCTTACAGGAAAAAGATTATGCGCAAGAAGACCTGTTCCGGGAGGCGATTGCCAAAGTATGGACGATCACTCCTTTTAAGATCATCAAGCCGCAAGAGATGAGCAATTTGGATGAAAACAAATCCAGCTTTTTCTTTTTCGGAGGTTTTGTAACGGTACGCCAGGGAAGGAGTACGGTGACTTATCACCCTCATTTATCTTATGACCTGTTTATGTTTGCTACCAATAAAAAAGGGAAAGCAGAGCAAAATATGCTGGGTAAAATATTACTGCACCTGGATGGTGAATCATATAGATATGTGGCCCGTTATGCCAATGGCAATAATAAACATTTCAGTGAAAAAGTGATCCCTTTCCTGTACCGGGAGGCTGAAATGCAAAACTGGACCCCGCAGATGCTGAGCGGCTATTTAAAGGTCATTAATGATGGATTAAGCTCAGGCACCTTAAGGTCTGTATTTGAAGAATATACCGACCAGGAGGGCATCAAGGCTTTACAAAACCAGACTTTATATATCCCCAACTATGTGAATACAAAGTTCAATATGTTTACAGGGGCTGAAAAAGAAACGGAAGTGGAAGAAGGTGAAGAGCAATCGGCCTACACATTCAGCAATAAATACCTGGATGCGAAAGATATTGCACAAACGGCAGGCGGCCAAAACAAAGCTTATGCTTACCTCTCCTATATTAAGAGTAGTACAGACAAATTTGTCAGTGTATTTGACGGCCAGAGCGGTAAGCTTTTATACACGGCTTACACGCCTGTCTCTTATAATTTCAAATCAAAAGATTTAAAGCGCATTGCCGCTAAAGTTAAGTAATCAATTTTTAAAATAGTCACATTCATGAGCAGGAAGACAGCCATCATTACCGGGGCCACCAAAGGTATCGGCAAGGCCATTGCGGCCAGGTTTTTACAGGAAGGATTTGATATAGGGATCTGCGCACGCAACGAGGCTGATCTGAGCGGGTTTAAGCTGTTGTATGAAAAGCAGTTTCCGGGTCAAAAGATCGTAAGCAGGAAAGCAGACCTCGAACAGCGCAGGGATGCGGAACAATTTGGACAGGATATGCTGGCCGAATTCGGGCATATTGATATACTGGTGAACAATGCCGGTGTTTTCTTACCGGGTACGGTGCTTGAAGAGGAATTTGAACAGCTGGACCGGCAGATCAATACCAATCTTTACAGTGCTTATATATTGAGCCAGCTCATTGGCAAGCATATGTGCGGACAGGCTTCGGGCCATATCATCAATATCTGTTCTATTGCAGGCCTGCAGGCTTATGGGGGTGGCAGTAGTTACAGCATCAGTAAGTATGCTATGCTGGGTATGTCAGACAATTTCAGGGAGGCGCTAAAGCCTTATAAGATAAAAGTAACTGCGGTATGCCCCGGCCCTACGATGAGCGCCAGCTGGGAAGGCTCGGGCGTGCCGGAGGAAAAGCTTATCCCTGCCGAAGATATCGCTACAATGGTGTTCGCCTGCACACAGACCAGTTTCAATACTTGTGTGGACCGACTGGTTGTGGATACTACTGCCGACCTGTAGCTCAATCAATTTATAAAGGAGGAATCATTTTTAAAGTTCCGGCCAGAATACCTCATACAAAAAAAGACCACCGTATTGGTGGTCTTTTTTATGGTATCTTAAGATAATAATTATCTGCGTTGTTTGCTGGCTTTAAATTGGTTACCAGCCTGAGAATCTAAAATTGTGCTACCTAAACGGTCCATTACACAACGGAAACCGGTAGTAGAAGAAGGTTGATTCGCTTGTTGGAAACGACGTGTACCAGGGCTTAACCAGTAAGCGTTGTCATCCCATGAGCCACCTTTGATCACACGGCTATCATTATTTACCAGGCTTTGTTTGCCATAGTCAAAACGATATTTTCCGCCTTCTTCCAGGTAATCTTTGTTATCTGCTTTTTTGTAGTCTCTTGCATATTTACCTACCAGATCAGTAGAATCGATGTCTACCCAGATTTCGCGACCTAAGCTATCTTTTTCTGCTACAGTGTAGTCATCTTCAATAACTCTTTTCTTGAAATCAGGACCGCCTACGATCGGGTTGTGTGCATTGAAATCTTGTGTTGCAGTAGGACGATAAGTATCCAGGCACCACTCGTTTACATTACCTGCCATGTTATATAAACCATAAGCATTCGGTAAATAAGTATGAACCGGAGCCGGACCATCTGCATTATCATTCAAACCACCGGCTACACCCATCATGTCACCAGATTTACGTTTGAAGTTAGCCAGGATTTCTCCTTTCTGAGCATTTTTTTGTTGCGATCTTACAGAACGGATATCACCCCAGGTATAAGCCTGACGCTTAGTAACTGCTTCTTCACCACGGCTACGTTTAGTACGAGGATTAGGGTTGTTACCGATACCGCCTATTGCAGCATATTCCCATTCTGCTTCTGTTGGCAGGCGATAGTTAGGTAATAACATACCATCTGCATAGTTAGTTTGACGTGTTTTAGAACCATTAGGATCCAGATCTCTCATTGGTCTGCCTACTGTACCTAAATATTGTCCGTTAATGTAAGTCTGTGTGGTAAACACATCTTCATTCACCTGGTTAGGGTTTTTCTTTAACAGACCGCGTTTGATCAGGATCATTTCATTAACGCGATCAGAACGCCAGTGTGCATAATCACTGGCTTGTTGCCAGCTTACACCTACTACAGGATACTGATCGTAAGAAGCGTGATTGAAATAATATTTCACATACGGCTCGTTATAAGACAGAGCAGAACGCCAAACAGTCTCGTCAGGTTTAGCTGCATCAACTACGTTAGGATAATCTGCACCAAATGCCCTGTTTAACCAATATATGTATTCACGGTAGTGAACGTTCGCGATTTCAGTCTCATCCATGTAGAAAGATGACACCGTAACACGACGAGGCGTATTATTATTTTGGTAATATAGATCCTCATCAGTCTGTCCCATTACAAAGGTACCCCCTTCGACAAAAACCAAACCAGGACCCGTTTGCATGCCCTTATAGTTTTGCGCTGCTGTAAAACCACCGAGCCTGGAATCGTTATAATTCCAGCCTGTTTTACTTGAAGTACCTCTTCCTTTATTAGAAGAACATGATGTCAATACTGTAGCGAAACCTACACCTAGCAAACTAAAACCTAATAGTGCTCTTTTCATCTGTTATTAATGTTGTTTATTTTTTTTGTTTCGAAATAAAAAAATCGAAAAGCGATACAATAATAGAACAATCTTTTTAGAAATGCAAAGTGTTTGCTAATTTTTTCTAAAAAAAATTAAAAACGTGCTTTTGTGCTGCATGAATATCAAAATAATTATTGGTACCAACAAATTCGTTATAAAATAAAAACAGCTAAAAGTATTTGATTTACAAATACTTATGCCGATTTATTGACTTAATTAATGCTTAGTAACGGGTTTTATAGGTGGATAAAGATATAACTTTTCAGGAATAAATCATACTGATCTGTTAAAAAAGAAATAGGACAAATTTTACTTTGTCCTATCTGCTTTTTTCACATTTCACACACATAAACTATCTTCTTCCGCCACCCATTGGACGACTGCCTCCCTCATTGGATCTTGCCGGAGCACTGCTCCTGTTTTCTATTCTTTGAGCCGGTGCACCTGAGCGTTGCATGGCAGGTGCAGAAGTGCGGGGTGCTGCCATTTCTCTGGCCGGAGCAGGGGCACTTTGTCTCCTGCTGTTATCCGGGGCCGGGTTCATATTTCTTACGGGGGCTGCAGGACTCACACTTCTGCTTGGTGTAGTCGGGGCCACGTTGCGGGAAGGTGCTGCAGGGGCAGGACTTTGTCTCCTGCTATTGTCCGGGGCAGGATTCATATTCCTGGCCGGGGGTGCCGGGTTAACATTCCTTGAGGGTGTTGCCGGAGCCACTGATCTTGAAGGGTTAACCCGGGTCGGGGTTTCATTCAATGATCGGTTATCTTGCCTCGGAGCTGTATTTCTTCCGGGGTTCATCGTTTCTCTTGAGTCTCTCATGCCCTGGTTAGTACCGGTACGGGATCCGCTGTTATTCAGGTTTCTGCTGTCGTTGGTTGCCGGGTTTCTTGTATTCCTGGAACCATTGGCATTATTACTGTTCCTGCTGCTTATATCTATAGATTTCACGTTTCTTACATCTACATTGCGGAAACCGCGTGCTGCCTGCTCTACATTAGGACGATAGATACTTATATTATTTCCTCTCACGGTAGCCGCTCCCCTGCTGTTTCTATCAGAAAGATTGTATACGGTCACCGGGCGGCGAACGGAACCTTCTACATCTCCCCTGCTCGGGCCGAGGACATAGTTACGACCTCCCTGCCTGTTATAGTTATTGATCACCGTAGTACGGTTATATACATTATATATATTCACATTTCTCATATAACCACCATAGCCTCCGGTATGATAGATATTGCCCATAGGTACAAATGTCCAGCAATTGAAGCCCTGGTTGTAGCCGAAAGACATGTTAATACTCATTCCGGGACCTAAAGGAGCCCATCCGTAGTAACCGCCTCCCTGGCGCCAGGATACCCATGCGGGTCCCCAGGTTCTGCCGGGCAACCAGATCCAGCCATACATCTGGTCAAAAGTCCAGCGGCCATAGTGAAAGGGTGCCCAACCCCAGCTGTAGTTACTCATCCAGGTGTTACCGTATTGGGTCATTGCCCAGTTACCGTTCGTCTGGTAGGGAACAAATCCTGCACCTACATTGGGTACCCAGACCATGCCGTAGCGTGGGTCTCTGAACCATTGTCCGTGAGGGGCCAGGTCATTATAGAATGCGGTATAGTCATTACTATTGTAGTTGTAATTATACCCGCCATCATCATAGCCATAACCACCGTTATCATAGCCTCCGTTATTATATCCCTGGTTATTATATCCCTGGTTGGAGTAGTTATCGTCATAGTATTGAGCATTTGCTTCCTGGATCCCTAAACCTGCCAAGGTAGCTAATGTAACTCCTGTGGTAAGTGCCAAACGTCTGAATATGTTGCTAAAGTTGCTCATCTTTATAAAATTTAAATGTTCTTTTATTTTTTCCTTTTATACATAGACGATTAATGGTAAAAAAGGTTTAATGCAAGAAGACTGCTCCTATATAGTTAACGAGCAATTAGGAAAAAGCATATCTCCCTGGTCTTAAAAAAAGAAAGCGGAGTGTGATACACTCCGCTTTCTTGAAATTCAAAAATGATTAATCCGGTTTTTTACCGTCTAAAAAGGTATTGATGGTACTGATGTTTCCTTTACCGTTGGCACCTTCATCTACTTTATAGGAAGAAAGGAAGGGTTTAGAGGATTCATCGATCTGCTCATCTGCATTATTATTCCTGCGCATATAAGCCGGAACGTTCTCGATTTCATCTGTATTATTACCATGAAAATTAAAGCTCATTTTACGTAAACGCTCTGCACGTTCTTCAAGGATACGTTTTTGCTCTTCGAAGCGTTCGCGCTCTTCAATTTCATGGGGCGTTAATATTCTTTCCCCGATACGTACTGCTCCGTCCGATGGCGTATGGCCGGCCATTGTCGGCTGAGGCGCGCTTTGCTGAGGTACACTTTGCTGTGGTGCAGTATATACAGTTACCGGTTCCGGTATCCTGCTTATCAGGTCATCTTTAGGTGCCTGCATTTGTGGTGCAGCAGCCGGGCTGGGCAATTCCAGTTCAAAAGTATTATGAGGCATTGCCGGAGCAGGGGCCGGGGCTTGCTGTACCGGTTCCTGGGTGATGAGTCTTGGTGCCATCGGGTCCACTTTAGGCGGCTCAGGGGTAACAGGAGCTTCCTGTACCGGAACTACCGGAGCAGTTTCTGCAACGGTAGGCTTCAGCTCTACCACATTAGGTTGCGGAGCCGGAGCAGCCTGTTTTACTTCCATGTTATTTTTCACTTCATTTTGCTGGAATCCGGTAGCAATAATGGTTACCGCGATATCTTCGCCCAGGCTAGGATCATGGCCCATACCTAAAATGATGTCACAATTATTACCTGCCTGGTCCTGTACATAACCCTGGATGATGTCCAGTTCGTCCAGCGTATGCTCATGCGCACCTTGTGCAGAAGTTACGTTCAGCAAGATCCACTTAGCACCGCTGATGTCATCATCGTTCAGCAAAGGTGAATTTAATGCTTCGGTAACGGCAGTGTAAGCACGGCTTTCCCCGTTGGCTACCGCGCTACCCAAGATAGCTACGCCACCGCTTTTCATGACTGTTTGCACATCATTAAAGTCAAGGTTCACACGACCGTCAACGGTGATGAGGTCGGTAATACACTTTGCCGCTGTAGCCAGGATATTATCTGCTTTAGCAAATGCCTGGGTGAAGGGCAGGTTACCGAATTGCTGACGCAATTTATCATTAGAGATGATGAGGATGGTATCTACATGCTCACGCATTGCCGCGATACCGCTTTGTGCCTGGTTCATCCGTTTACGTCCTTCATAGGAAAAGGGAGTGGTCACTATACCTACAGTAAGTACGCCCAGTTCTTTACAGGTTTTCGCGATCACAGGAGCGCCACCGGTACCGGTACCACCACCCATACCTGCGGTAATAAAGGCCATTTTAGTATTTACACTCAGGATTTTTGAAATCTCATCTATGGATTCTTCTCCTGCCTGCTTTCCGATCTCGGGATTTGCTCCTGCTCCTAATCCCTGGGTCAAATGTGGTCCCAGTTGAATCTTGTTAGGAATAGGGCTTTGTGCCAATGCCTGTGAGTCGGTATTACAAACAATGAAGTCCACACCTTCAATGCCAAGGCTGTACATTGAATTTACTGCGTTTCCACCGCCACCTCCTACACCAATCACTTTGATAATAGAAGATTGATTTTTAGGAATTTCAAAATGTATCATACAATTAATTTTTGTTTTGGGTTAGTAAAGTTCTATTGATGCCTAGTAGGCCAAAATTAATTTAAAGTCTCATCTTCTTTGTCTGTAAAAAGCTCTTTAATGCTACTTTTAACAGTTCCGAAAATAGAAGCTATCCGCTTCGAAATATCTATCCTGGGCACGCGCTCTGTTTCTTCTTCTTTCAGGAATTCCTCTTCCTCAAACAAATCTTGTGCAGGTGTTTTCGCATTTTGCGCTACAGCAGTAGCCGGTACTGCATCTGCATCAGCAGCTATTTTAGATTCCGGGGCTGCAGGTTGCTGGTAAGCAGGAAAATCTGTGCCTACACTATTCACCTGGTAGCTCATGTTGCTCTTCTCTATATCATGGAAGCCTTTTAAGATCAAACCGATACAGGTAGAGTACATTGGATTGGCCAATACCTCATCATAACCACCAGCCAGGTGCTCTATAGGCAAGCCTATGCGTGTGTTTAAGCCGGTCTTGAATTCGGTCAATTGTTTCAGGTTAACCAGGCTACTTCCACCACCGGTCAGGATAATACCGCCATGCAGCTTTTTATCCAAATCATGTTGTTTCAGGTGATAGACTACGTATTCCAGTATTTCTTCCATTCTTGCCTGTATGATATTAGACAAGGTTTTGGTTGATAAATTACGGGAAGGCAAGCCTTTCAATCCCGGGATAGCAATGTATTGGTTACTGTTGGCCTCTGCCGCGATTGCAGACCCAAACTGTACTTTCAACTGTTCAGCCTGTGCTTTCAACACTCCCAGGCCTGTTTTAATATCGTTGGTAATATTGGTACCGGCAAATGGAATAACGGCAGTATGCTGCAATATGCCATCAACGAATACCGCCATATCGGTAGTACCACCACCGATATCTACGATGGCGACACCTGCTTCCAGGTCATCATCGCCCAATACGGCTGATGCTGAAGCCAGGGGCTGCAATACGATATCCATAGTTTTCAGGCGGGCATCTGCCACACAGCGTTCTATATTCCTGATGGCCGTACGGTCACCGGTAATGATATGAAAGTTAGCACCAAATTTTGTACCGTTCATGCCGATCACTTCACGGGCCGGAACATTGTTATGATTATCTACAGAGAATTCTGTAGGAATAATATCAATGATCTGATCGCCTGCCGGGATATGGGTTTTGCTCTGGTCATTGATCAGCAATTGAATTTCTTCTTTCGTGATAATGTTTTCTGCATTGGTTCTTACCCTGTCTCCGCGGGAAGGAATGCTCTTGATATGCTGGCCGGCGATACCTACATATACATTGTGCACTTCAAGGTTTGGATTATTATCTCTGAGGTCACGGATCGCTTTGTTGATGGAATTGATGCATTGCTCCAGGTTTTGCACTACTCCATGACTTACGCCATGAGACTCTGCTTTACCAAAACCAACTACTTCAATTTTGCCAAACTCGTTTTTCCTGCCGGCAATCGCTACAACCTTTGTTGTACCGATATCCAGACCTACAATAATCGGGCTTTCTTTTGTGTTCATATCGCGCTGTTTTACTTATATTGAAAGTATTTTTATTTCTTTTTGTCTTTTTTGTTTTTATCGGCCTCTGCCTTTTTAGGAGCTGCCGGCTTGGCCTTTGCCTGGGCCTCAGGTTTTGATGGCGTAGTCTTCACAGGAGCCTTTGCTATGACCTTTTTAGCGGCTTCTTTGTTCTTAGGCTCTGCTTTTTTTGCTTCCTGCCTCACCGGTTCTTTTTTCTTCTCTGCAATATTATTTGCTTTAGGCTTTACCGGTTCCGGCTTGGCCGCTGCGACAACCGGAGCTGGTGTAGTTGTTGTAGCCGCTGCGGGAGGGGCTGCCTTGGCTACGTCTGCATCCGCTACGGTATCTTTAGGCGGCATCCAGCCAATGGAAGGGGAAGCCAATACCTGTCCTTTAAATCTTACGTCCAGTACACTGTAGCGATCCCAGCCTATTTTGTTTGAAACATCTTTATAAAAAGACATCAGGTTATCCAGTTTATCTGCGGCAACACTGGTATCTCCGAATCTTACTTTCTGTTTCCCTAATGTGGTGTAGAAATTAAAGTTGTTCAAGCCTTCAATATCTACCTGGGTAATCTGTGCATTCCAGAAAGAATCTTCTTTGATGATATTGCTTAAATAAACCATACTCTTTTTCATGTGCTCATTGATACTGTCATTGGCCAATTTGGAATAATTGGTAAATACGGGTACGGAATAGGCATATCTTTCGCTCAGGGGCATCTCGAATCCTGCGGTGTCTATATAAAAGCTCGTTCCGTCATTGGCGAAGATCCTTGCCACAGGCAGTCTTTGCGCCACTTCAATGTTCAGCATCCCTTTATTGTCTACAAATACTTCGGCATCTTTGATCCAGGGATTGGATTGAACGATCCGTTCTATTTCATCCACATTAATGGATGCTATAGTCTGGTTCGACACATTGATCCCCTGCTTCTGGATCAGGGCTTCTACATCTGCTTTACGCAAAAAGTTCTCTTCTTTGTCTTTATTGTTCAAAGTAACAATAGTGCCCGCAATCGGCTTATCCGACTGCTTACGGTTTGCCGCGATCAGTATGGCTGAAAATGCGATCAGCACAATTGATACGAGGGCAAAGCGTTTCACTTTCCTGGGCGATATTTTACTCTGGTTTTCCATCTGCTTACGCGTCAATCTTATCTCTTTTCAATAATTTCTTTTAATGGTGCCACTAACTTGTCGATGTCTCCGGCTCCGGCTGTTATGAATACTTCCAATGGCGCGCTGGCGGCATAGGAAAGTAATCCTTCTTTAGATAAAATAGTCACATTAGGGTTACCCATTTTACTTTTTATCATGGCGCTGTCCACTCCTTCCATAGGCAATTCACGCGCCGGGTAGATATCGAGCAGGATGATCTCATCTGCCATATCCAGGGCATGTGCAAATTCTGCAGCAAAATCTTTTGTACGTGAATACAAGTGCGGCTGGAAGGCAATCACAACACGCTTTTTGGAAAATAATGTTTTGGCACTTTTGATCAAAGCCTGCAGCTCTTCGGGGTGATGTGCGTAATCGTCGATATATACCAGGTGATCATTTTTCACCACGTACTCGAAACGGCGTTTCACACCCTGAAATGCCGCGACAGCATCTTTAATGTCTTCATCAGGGATCTGCAATTGTCTTGCAACTGCAATAGCTGCAATACAGTTTTCTACATTATGCATCCCGCCTACATTCAACTGAACGCCTTGCATAAATACACCTTTGCCCATTACATCAAACTGGTAGGTACCTTGTTTCATCTGGATGCGGTCGGCATAGATATCGGCACCGGCACTTTGCAGGCTGTAGGTCATTTTATGATCACCTTTCAGTAAAGCGCCTTGTTTGAGGCCATGTTTACGGATGAGTACGCCGCCCGGTTTTATGTTGGCGGTGTACTGGATATAGGCTTCCTGTACGGCTTCGGCAGTACCATAAATATCTAAATGATCCGGGTCCATAGCCGTCAGTACGGCTACATCAGGGTACAGTTTCAAAAAGCTGCGGTCATATTCATCGGCTTCGATTACGGCTATATTATTATCGTTTTCTGCGTGCCAGTAATTGGTATTATAGTTTACTGAAATACCGCCCAGGAATGCATTACAGCCATAACCGGTATGTCTCAGGATATGTGCAATCATGGTGCTGGTAGTCGTTTTCCCATGTGTTCCGGCAACGGTAACTGCAAACATGGCTTCTGTGATCCATTGTAATGCATCGGAGCGTTTGAACACCGGGTAATTGTTTGTGCGGTACCAGTTCAGGATCGCATTATCTTCCGGAATAGCCGGGGTATAGATAACCACATCGGCTTCTTTGTCCAGGGCTGTTTCGGCATCGGTAAAGGTGACCCCGATATTTTCCTGTATCAGTGCTGTGGTAAGATCGGTCTGGGTTTTATCATAGCCCATTACTTCCGCGTTTCTCTGTTTGAAAAACCGGGCCAGGGCACTCATGCCTATTCCTCCTATGCCTACAAAATATATTCTTTTTATATTATCGATGTTCATCTTCTCTGTGTTTAGCTTTTAGCAATACTTTTTACGATCCGGGCAATGCGTTCATCGGCATCGTCAACAGCCAGGCGTTGCAGGTTATTGTGCATCACTGCCTGTGTACCGGTTTCGTTCACCAACTCCAGGAGTTTAGCGACAAGCTGTGCTGCTGCGTGTTCGTTTTTCACCATCCATGCCGCATCTTTATTGACTAAAGACATTGCATTGCTGGTCTGGTGGTCTTCTGCCGCGAAAGGATAAGGTACGAAGATCACAGGCTTGGCCACAATGCACAATTCTGCAATGGCCAGGGCCCCTGCCCTTGATATGACGATATCTGCCGCGGCATAAGCCGATTCCATATTTTTAATAAAGGCATGCACTTTGACCTGGTCTCCGTAAGGAGCTGCGGCTTTGAGTGCTTCCTGGTAAAAAGGTTCTCCTGTCTGCCAGATGAGTTGCAATCCGGCATCTGTAAGGGTTTTCAACCCGGCAGCTATGGCTTCATTGATGGCTTTTGCGCCCAGGCTGCCTCCTACGATCAGCAGGGTCTGCTGCTTATTGTCTAAAGCAAAAGCGGAAAGCCCTTCTTCTTTTGTCACTTTGGAACGGGCAATCGCTGCTCTCACAGGATTCCCGGTCTGTATGATCGCCTGTTCGGGAAAGAACTGGCTCATATTATCATAGGCCACACAAATTGCTTTGGCCTTAGCCCCTAATCTTTTATTGCTTTTTCCGGCAAATGAATTCTGCTCCTGTATCAATGTAGGAATGCCCAAAGCCTGTGCTGCACTCAGCATGGGATAGCTGGCAAATCCACCTACACCGATCACTACATCGGGTTGAAATTCGCGGATAATTTCTTTTGCTTTCTTTCTACTTTTCCAGAGTTTAAAGGGTAAGGACAGGTTTTTCAACCAGTTGCTACGGTTGAGCCCTGCGATATCCAGGCCAATGATCTTATAACCAGCCTGGGGTACTTTCTCCATTTCCATTTTACCCAGCGCACCAATAAATAAAACTTCTGTACCTGCATACAAACGCTGCACCGCATTAGCGATGGCTACTGCCGGGAAAATGTGCCCCCCTGTTCCTCCTCCTGCGATGATTACTTTCATAATTATGCTTCGTTTGCAAGCGCTTCTTCCTGCTCTTTTTGTACTTGTTTTACTAATTGTTGCTTTCCTTCCATAGCATCTACATACCTGCTCACACTTAATATAATGCCTATAGCTACTGCTGTAAATACGATTGATGAACCTCCTTTACTGATAAAAGGTAAGGTCTGCCCGGTTACCGGCACCAGGTGCACGGCCACGGCCATATTGATGAATGCCTGGAATACCAGTGTAAAGCTCAGTCCCAGGGACAGGAAAGCGCCAAAGGCATAAGGGCATCGCCTGAATATATTGATACTCCGCCAGAGTAATAACAGGTAACAGAATATGACCAGTGAGGCTCCTATTAATCCGTACTCTTCTATGACGATGGCAAAGACGAAATCGGAATAAGGGTGCGGCAAATAGTTTTTGGCATAGCTGTTACCGGGACCTCTTCCGGTAAGACCGCCATTTGCTACGGCAATATTGGCCTGATCGGTCTGGTAGGTATCATCAGCATCGGCTTTTGTATTATCAAAGAACACTTCTACCCTCTTTTGCCAGGTAGCACCACGACCTTTCCCGGTCAGTTTACTCACCCCGAAAATAGTCAGCATGAGCAATACCCCGGCTACGGCAAGTAAAAGGATGTATTTTATAGGTACCCTCCCGATGAAGAACAGGATACAACAGGTTACTCCCAAAAGCAGTGCGGTAGAGAGGTTGGCCGGTGCAATCAGTCCGCAGATGATCAATACGGGCATCAGGATGGGGAAGAAAAACCCTTTCCAGAAATCGTTTACGATCTTTTGCTTCAGGCTCAACTGTCGGGCCAGGAAAGTAAAGATGGCCAGCTTTGCCAGGTCTGAGGTCTGTATTGTCAAACCCACAAAAGGGATGGCGATCCAGCGCGAACCACTGTTTAATTCTGTACCAAAGAACAGGGTATAGATCAAGAGGGGTATGCTGGCCAGGTAGAGATATACCGACCATTTCATAAAGGTGGTATATTTCATCCGGTGGAAAATATAGATGACCAGTAAACCTAAACATAAGTAGAAGGCCTGTGACACCATGTACTTAAATGTAGAAGAGTTGTACTGCATGGCCAGTCGGTCTGTAGTACTGTATATCAACAAAAGACTGAAGAGTGAAAGGATGACTATCACCGACCAGATCACTTTGTCGCCTTTAACATTATCGAGTATCTTCTTCATTTTTTTTTACTGTATAATCTAATTGCTGATTACAGGTTTTTTACGGCCTCTTTAAACTGGCGGCCTCTGTCTTCATAATTCTTAAACAAATCAAAGCTGGCACAACCCGGAGAAAGTAGTACTACGTCTCCTTTATCGGCTAAAGCGTAAGCTGCATTCACGGCATCTGTGGCGCTTTGTGTGTCTGCGATCTGCGGTACTTTTCCTTCAAATGCTTCATGGATCTTGGTATTATCCAGGCCCATGCACACAATTGCTTTCACCTTTTCTTCCACCAGTTCCATGATCTCATTATAGTCATTTCCTTTGTCCTGGCCACCTAAGATCAGTACTACGGATTTTTTCATGCTTTCCAGGGCAAACCATACTGAGTTAAGGTTGGTGCCTTTACTATCGTTGATAAAATCTACACCACGCACGGTAGCTACAAATTCAAGGCGGTGCTCCAGTCCTTCAAATGTCTCAAAACAGTCCCTGATCTTCTCTTTACGAATACCTGCCGCTCTTGCTGAAATACCTGCTGCCATTGAGTTAAACTGATTGTGCTTGCCATCTAAAGTCATGTCATGGATAGAAACTTTCATATCATCGCCATCCCATTTAATGTGCATTTCGTCATTTTGCATATATCCGCCATCACCTGAATTGTTGTGCGCATCGCTCATAGTAATATAAATTATCCTTGGGTTAATAGTATGTTGTTCTAAATATTTTCTGCTTGCCTCATCATCTTTATTGAGGATGACGATATCTGTGTTTGTCTGGTTTTCTGTGATCCGGAACTTGGAGGCTACATAGTTTTCAAACTGGTAATTGTAGCGGTCCAGGTGGTCCGGGGTTATGTTTAAGATCATTGCAATATCCGGTCTGAAGGTGTTGACATCATCCAGTTGAAAACTGCTGATCTCTGCCACATACCAAGCTTTAGGCGCTTCTGCAATCTGCCGGGCAAAGCTGTACCCGATATTGCCTACCATAGCCACGTCTAATCCGCTTTCTTTGAGTATATGATACGCCAGGCTTGTTGTGGTACTCTTACCATTGCTCCCGGTGATCGCTACTATTCTACTCTCTCCTTTAAACCTGAATCCCCATTCTATCTCGCTGATCAGTTCTATACCTTTTTCCCTGATGGCTTTTATCACGGGTGCTTTTTCCGGTATGCCCGGACTTTTTATAATGATGTCGGCGCTTAATACTTTTTCCATATCATGCCCACCTTCTTCAAAATCAATTCCCCACTGTCTCAGCTCGTTTTTATAGCCTTCTTTAATCAACCCGAAATCGGATACCCATACTTCATAGCCTTTCTGCTGTGCTAATAAGGCTGCTCCGTTCCCGCTTTCGCCTGCTCCTAAAATCACTACTTTCTTCATATGGATTATTGTAATTTCATGGATACAACACTTAATACTGCGAGTATAATACCTACAATCCAAAAGCGTGTTACGATCTTAGTCTCATGGTAACCCAGCTTCTGGTAGTGATGGTGCAGGGGTGCCATTTTCAGTAAACGATGTGTCTGCGCATATTCCAGGCCATGTCTTTTCTTCTGGTATTTGAAGTAGAAAGTCTGCATGATAACGGACAGGTTCTCTACTAAGAAGATACCGCAGAATATAGGGATCAACAGCTCTTTACGAACGATGATGGCCATACAGGCGATGATACCTCCTAAGGCAAGACTACCGGTATCGCCCATAAAGACTTGTGCCGGGTAGGTATTGTACCAGAGGAAGCCGATACAGGCCCCTACAAAGGCTCCCATGAAGACTGAAAGTTCTCCGAGGTTAGGAATATGCATGATGTTCAGGTACTCTGCAAAGATGTAGTTACCGGATACATAAGCAAATAGCCCTAAACACATCCCGGCTATGGCGGAAACTCCTGTTGCCAGGCCATCCAGCCCATCGGTGAGGTTGGCCCCGTTGCTCACGGCTGTAATGATAAATATTACGAAAGCGATATAGATGATCGGGGTAACCCATTCAATATTTTTATCTCCGAAGATGGAAGCTATTTTTGCAAAGCTGATCTCATGGCTTTTGTTGAAGGGCACACTGGTCACCGCTGAACGCACTTTTACATATTCTCTTACCCGGCCATCGCTCTCTTTCCGGAACGTAGGTGTACCGATTACTTTTTCAGTGGCATCATAAACTACAGGTTCTCCTTTTACTACTTCACGGGTGGTAACGACATGCTGGTTGAAGTACATGAGGGAACCGATAATGATACCTAATCCTACCTGTCCTACTACTTTGAACCTGCCTTTAAGCCCGTCTTTGTTCTTCTTGAATACTTTGATATAATCGTCGAGGAAGCCGATGAGTCCCAGCCAGAGGGTACTCAACAGCATCATCAGTACGTATATGTTTTTCACATCTGCAAAGAGCAAGGTGGGAATCACGATACCTGCAATGATGATGATACCGCCCATAGTGGGTGTACCTTTCTTCGAGGTCTGGCCTTCAAGGCCCAGCTCGCGCACGGTTTCACCGATCTGTTTTTTCCTCAGGTAGTTGATCAGCCGCTTGCCGTAGACCATAGTGATGATCAGCGACAATATGATGGCCGCCCCCACTCTGAAGGTGATAAACTGAAAAACTCCGGCACCGCTTAATCCGAAAGCCTCTCGTAAGTATTTGAATAAATCGTAGAGCATCCTTTTTATTTTTCGAGTAAGTTGAACATTTCCATCAACACTTCTCTATCATCAAAATGGTGTTTTACACCATTAATTTCCTGGTATGTTTCATGTCCTTTGCCGGCTACCAGGATCACGTCATGGGCCTGCGCAAGATTACATGCTGTTTTGATTGCTTCTTTCCGGTCACTGATGCGGAGCATCTTCCGGTAATGTCCCGGTGCCAGTCCTGCTACCATCTCATCCAGGATAGTTTCCGGATTTTCGGTACGCGGATTGTCAGAGGTCAGTATCGTTGTGGTGCTGAGGTCGCAGGCGACTCTTGCCATTTCCGGGCGTTTTGTCCGGTCCCGGTCACCACCACATCCCACCACGGTAATGATACCGGCTTGCTGCCCGAACTGCCTGATGGTAGACAATACGTTTTGCAAAGCATCGGGGGTATGTGCATAATCAATAATGCCCAGGATCTTCTTTACCGGAGACTGCATGGTCTCAAATCTTCCCGGAGCACCGGCTATATTGCTCAAGCCGGTCAATATGTCTAAGCTGTCTTTACCGCACAATACGGCTGCTCCATAGGCCGCCAGCAGGTTGTAGGCATTGAACAGCCCGGTCATCCTGAAGTGGACTTCCTGGTTGTTCACCTGCATCAGGAGCCCGGTCAGGTTGTTTTCCAGGACTTTTCCTTTAAAATCGGAAGGGGCTCTTAAGGCATAGGACTGTTTCCGTGCTTTTGTATTTTGCAGCATCACAGCGCCACGCTTATCATCTATATTGGTCAAAGCAAATGCCGTTTTAGGCAAATGATCGAAAAAGCTTTTTTTGACCCTTATGTATTCATCAAATGTTTTATGATAATCTAAATGGTCATGGGTAATGTTGGTAAAAATACCGCCTGCGAAGGTCACACCACCGATCCTGTGCTGGTGTACGGCATGTGAGCTCACTTCCATAAAGGCATAGGTACAGCCGGCTTCCAGCATTTGAGCAAACAATTGCTGCAGGCTGATGGCATCCGGTGTGGTATGTGTAGACGGGATCACGCTCGCCCCGATCCTGTTCTCTACCGTAGAGATCAGGCCGCAAGGCTCACCCAGGCTTTCAAACAACTGGAATAATACAGTGGCTACGGTAGTCTTTCCATTGGTCCCGGTCACGCCTATTACTTTCATTTTAGCCGTAGGGTTGCCATAGAAAGCGGAGGCCAAAACACCCACCACTTCATGCACTTCTTTTACCTGGATATAGCATACCCCTTCTTTTAAGGTTGAAGGCAGGTCGCTGCAAACAATGGCCACAGCGCCTTTCTCGATAGCGGTATCTATATAGGTATGACCATCTGTTAAAGCTCCTTTCAGGGCAAAAAACAAAGCTCCCGGCATTATTTTACGGGAATCCAATACCAGGCTGCTAACTGTAGCAGTGGTATCGCCTGTAGTATTTACCGGCCCGAGTTGTTCTATTAATACCTGAATGGTCACTATGATTCTATTTTTAATTTAATTCTATACGAATGGCTTGCCGGTCTTTATAGGTACTCCCTGCAGGTATGGACTGGCTGACTACCGCCCCTGTTCCCTGCACGTTTACTTTTAATCCTGCATTTTCTAAAAGGTATAAGGCTTCTTTAACGCCCATGCCCATAACATCGGGTACTATATGATTTTTCACGGCTTTAGGTACCAATGATAATTTATTGGTCTCATCAGCCTGCACACCGGCCAGCAGGGCCTCCACTCCGCCATTTCTTGGCGCACGGCCAAAGTTTTCCAGCAAATAGTATAACTGGTAAGCCGGAGCAGGTTTAGCTGAAATGGTATTTTCTTTTCCTAAAGAGTCTATGTTCAATTTCCAGCCACCTATCTTCGTAGTGTACAGTTTGTCTGCGATCGCTTTAAAGACGGGTACACCCAGTTGCGCCCCATAATATACACCACCCGGCTTGGAGCGGATCACTACTGCGATGGTATATTTAGGCTTATCGGCCGGGAAGTATCCTACGAATGAACCCTGGCGTACGCCATCAGCGTAGCGGTATCTTACACCGCCAATCACATCATCTACCTGTGCTGTACCGGTCTTGCCTGCTGCCTGGTAGAAGGGTGATTTGGCAGATTTCGCTGTTCCTTTTTCCACCACGGCCAGTGTTACCTGGCGCAATGCTTTTACGGTAGATTCTTTACCTATTTTATCAATCAATACTTTAGGCTCTGTTTTCTTCACGACCTTACCATCATCCATGATGGCACTTACGAGGTAAGGCTGCATCATCCTTCCGTTATTGGCAACTGCATTATACACCATACAGGTATGCAGCGGTGTGATCATGCTTTCATAACCATAGGCGATCCAGGGCAATGAAGTCACTTTATTCCAGTGCTTATGTGCCGTGGTCTTGATCGTTGGCGAGCGTTCGCCCGCAAGATCAATACCTGTTTTTTTACCCAAACCCAGATGTTGTAAATGTTTGATGAACTTCATCGGGTTGTCTTTGTAATATTTGTTGGCCAATGAGGCAAAGGCTACATTGGAGGATTGTGCAAATGCATTTTCTACGGTAATGGTACCCAGCCCGCCATGATCATCTCTCACGGTTTGTGTACCGAAGCGTGCAGCGCCTCCCAGGCAGTTCACCATACTGTTGGCATCTACATAACCATCTTCCAGCAAGGCGTAAAGGGTCATGAGCTTGAACACAGAACCGGGCTCAGAAGGGATCATGGCATAGTTGAAGTCTTCCCAATAGCTCCCGTCTTTCTGGCGGCCCAGATTGGCAATGGCTTTGATCTTACCGGTCGCTACTTCCATAACGATAGCTGTTCCCTGCAGGCATTCGTATTGCTCCATGATATCATGCAGGGCATGTTCTGCTACCTCCTGCACATCAATATCTATGGTAGATATGATGTCGTGACCATGTGTGGCTTCTATTTCAGATCCGGTAACCGGCACCCATTGTCCGCCTGCTTTGTGCATTACTCTTGTGCCTTGCCTGCCTGCCAGGGCACTGTCATAAGCGTTCTCCAGTCCTATGGTCGGTGCATTTTCGCGCCACAGACCTATGGTGCGGTAGCCCAGCATACCATAAGGGTTAATGCGTTTCATTTTAGGCTCAGGCATAAAACCGCCTTTGTTCTTCGGTTTTTTAAAGACCGGCAGGTTCCTGATCTTCTGGTATTGAAAATAGGCGACATTATTTTTTAGGGTCCAGTATTTGGAGCCTGCTTTATAGCCTGCTTTTATACGCTGCTTCAGCAGGTTGGCCGATTCATCTTCCATGATGGCCGCAACTGCCTCACATACGGTATCTACATAATGATAAAAGGTATCTTTATTGATCACAGACAGGTCCATCTTCAGGTCGAAACGCGGGATGGTGGCTGAAAGGATACGTCCTTCTTCGGTGAAAATATTACCGCGGTCAGGGTACAAGGTTTCGTTCCGGGTAAAGGATTCGTTGGCTTTAGCCCTGAGCTGATCTCCTTTGGTGATCTGTGTATGTGCTGCTTTGGCAATAATGGCAATACCGAATAGCAATATCAAGGCAAAAGACAGGTTAGCCCGCCTTGAGATGTCCTTTTTTACGCTTGATTTTTTTTGCTGTGCCACGGTTAATTGCTTGTTGCTTGTTCTTTATTATTGGTGTACTTTTTAATTTCGAATGCCGGTTTGTCGAGCGGCCTGATGCCCATTGCCCCGGTCTGGTCACTGATCTGTTTCTCGGAAGTACTGTAGATCAGGTTGGCCTGTGCATCTTTATACCTCCAGCGCACTTCTTCCAGTTCTTTATTTTTTTTCTCGATCTCCCGGGATATCGCTACTCCTTTATTATTGTTGGAGATGTATGCCAGGGCAAGAATCGCCAGGAAGATTAAAAAGGGAACATTCAGTACCACGCCTTTGTAAGAAATGCTATCGAAGCGTTCTTTAAAGGCCTCCAGCCGGCTTTGTTTTTTTACCTCTTCCATGTTTACTTGTTGTTTTCATAAACTGCTACGCGCAGCCTTGCACTCCTCGACCTGTTGTTTTCTTTCAATTCTGCTTCATCCGGCAGCACATCTTTCAATGCGGTAAAAGGATTTTCTTCTGTTCTCCTGCCGAATGCATCGGTCTGTATCTCTTCCAGTGTACCTTGTTTCATGATCTTCTTCACCAGCCTGTCTTCCAGCGAGTGGAAGGTGATGATGGCTAAACGTCCATTAGGCTTCAGGCATGACTTCGTCTGTTCCAGGAAGCTGCTCAGCACGCCTATTTCATCGTTCACTTCAATCCTCAGGGCCTGGAATACCTGTGCCAGGTAACGATTGGGCTTTCCCTTGATGCAGCTATCGATCCGGTTCTTAAAATCTTCTATGGTTTTTATGGTACCGTTCTTTCTTTGCTCTACGATCGTCTTCGCCAGTGTTCTTGCATTTCTTACTTCTCCGTATACTTCAAACATCTTTTGCAACTGATCTGCTGAATAGTCGCGGATCACATCGGCTGCTGTTTTATCCAGGCGGTCATCCATCCTCATGTCCAGCGGAGCGTCAAATCTTATCGAGAATCCGCGGTCTGCCGTGTCAAACTGGAAGGAGCTTACGCCCAGATCGGCCAGGATACCATCTACACGCTGTGTGCCCAGTAACCTGAGGAAGCGTTTGATGTATTGAAAGTTCTCTTTGACCAGTATAAACCTGGGGTCATCGATCGCGTTCTCCCAGGCATCTTTATCATGGTCAAATGCAATGAGCTTACCATGTTTCCCTAATTGCGAAAGGATGGCCCTGCTGTGCCCTCCTCCTCCAAACGTACAATCTACATAAACGCCGTTGGGCTTTATATCTAATGCCGCTACGCTCTCTTCGAGCAAAACCGAAATATGATGATAGTCCTGCTCCATTAGCTGAATAGATCGTCTGTTAATTCAATATCTTCACTCAGGGACTGCATGTACGCTTCTTTGCGCGCTGCATCCCATATTTCTACCTGGTCGCCCATAGCCCAGAAAACGATGTCCTTATTTAAGCCGGCAGCATCCTGCAGGTTTTTAGGGATCAGGATCCTGTTGGCGCTATCAACCTCAAGTGTTCTGTAGCCGTCCAGGAACTGGCGTTTAAATTCCATGGCTTTCGCTTTCAGCGGATTTAAGCGCGCCAGGGAAGCTTCTGCCTGTGCCCATTGGGTCTCTGTATATAAGGTAAGGCTACCAACTTTGGTGATCTTTACGTGAAAGCGTGTTCTTTCGGTCTCCGGCAATTGCTTGCAGAAGTCAGCAGGAACGAGCAGTCGTCCTTTTGCATCCATAGAAACCTTATATTCGCCGTAAATATTTGCCAAAGTGGGCCGTTTTATATTTTATGCTACAAAATAACACAATTTACCACAATTTACCACTTTGGAGTTATTGCCATTTTATCCACAAAGGTGTGAATATTAAATAATTGATAATCAACAAATTAACACTCAATAGAATAATTGTGCACAATTGAAATGTGGATAATGTTGACAAAATTTAACATAAAAAACACAAGATTTAGGGCAGGAGCATAAAATTGTGGCTAAAAGTGGGCATTTGGTGTAAAATAGTGGTATTCATTTACTACTGACTGAAGTGGTAAAAAAATCATGCGTGCTCAGACGTTTTGCTCCGATGGTATGGATACCTGCACCTCTTTCTATTAAGACAGCAAAACTATATATTATTTTACCATATCTGATCCATTGATTAAATTAGCATATAAAACCACACGCTATGTTTTCTTTCTTCAAAACACAGGTCCTGCATCCTGTATTAGACCTTATTTTTCCTAAATACTGCATTGCCTGCGATCAGCTGATCCCATCTGAATCCGGCTTTTTATGTCTTTCCTGCTCTTATACGCTTCCCTATACTGATATGGAAAAAATGGAGGAGAATGCCGCGCAAATGAGGATGCTGACCAAACTACCAGCACGCTATGCCGCCTCGCTGCTCTATTTTGTGGAGGAAGGCAAGGTAAGGGAGATGCTCCACCGGCTCAAGTACCAGAACAGGCCGGAGATCGGTGTCTATCTGGGAAGGCTTATCGCCCAAAAATTTGCCCGGCAAGCCTGGTTCAACACGATTGATGCTATTATCCCGGTCCCTTTGCATGCTGCCAAGCAAGCCCGGAGGGGCTATAACCAATCGGAATGTATTGCGGAAGGTATTGCCGAATATATCCGGAAACCGGTACTGAGCAAGGCGGTACGGAGGATAAAAAATACGGAATCGCAAACGGACAAGAACCGGAAAGAAAGGATAGATAACGTGGCGGATGCTTTTGAACTGCGGAAACCGGAACAAATAAAGGATAAACATATACTACTCCTGGATGATGTGCTCACGACCGGCGCTACACTTGCTTCCTGCGGCAGCAGCATTTTATCGGGCACATCCTGCAGCCTGAGTGTAGCTACGGTGGCTATTGCTTATCGCTAATCGGTGGTCTTTGCTTATATTTGCGGACAATATTTATTATTTTCTGAGTTTAATATGAAGACAATCCCTCAACATATCTCTATACAGGAGATCCCTTATTTTTTAAATACTACTATTGCGCTTTCTGAAGAGACCCTTCGTAAAGTAAAAGCGAACAGAGATTTTTTAGATAAGAAACTGAGCAACGGGCAGACTTATTATGGTATCAATACCGGTTTCGGCAGCCTGTGTAATGTACGCATCAGCGATGACCAGTTAAGTCAATTGCAGCAGAACCTGGTGTGCTCTCATGCCACAGGCTTCGGCGATGCGGTGCCGCAAGAGATCGTAAAGATCATGTTATTATTAAAGATCATTGGCCTGGGTCAGGGCTTTAGCGGCATACATGAGGATACGATCAACAGGCTGGTATTCTTTTATAATGAAGATATTTTACCGGTGGTATATGACCAGGGCTCGCTCGGGGCTTCGGGTGACCTCGCGCCACTGGCACATTTAAGCCTGCCATTGATCGGACAGGGCATGGTATGGCATAAAGGGGAACAAAAACAAAGTATCGAGGTACTGAAGGCCTATAATTTAGAACCGCTGACGCTAAAGGCGAAAGAAGGACTGGCTTTATTGAACGGTACGCAGTTCATGAGCAGCTATGCGGTGCATAATATGATCGAAAGTCATAAGTTGATGCAATGGGCCGACCTGATCGCGGCCATGTCGCTGGATGGCTTTGATGGAAAGATTGAACCTTTTTCTCACCCCGTACACCGCGTAAGGCCGCATAAAGGCCAGCTGGAAACTGCCGAAAATATACGCAACATATTAGCCGGAAGCGGCATACAGGCGATCCCTAAAGTGCAGGTGCAGGACCCTTATTCTTTCCGTTGTATCCCGCAGGTGCATGGTGCTACGAAGGATGCGGCACGTCATATCCACGAGGTTTTTGAGATCGAGATCAATTCAGTTACGGATAACCCGATCGTATTTGAAGAAGAGGACCTGATCATCAGCGGGGGTAATTTCCACGGTCAGCCTTTAGCCCTGAACCTTGATTTCCTGGCGATCGCTATGGCTGAGCTGGGTAATATTTCTGAACGCAGGACTTACCTGCTGATCAGCGGACAAAGGGAGCTGCCGCCATTCCTGGCTAAGGACCCGGGATTGAACAGTGGCTTTATGATCGCACAATATACGGCAGCGGCTATCGTCAGCCAGAGCAAGCAATATTGTACACCGGCCTCTGTAGACAGTATTGTGAGCAGCAACGGGCAGGAAGACCACGTGAGCATGGGTGCTAATGCCGCAACGAAACTGAAAAAGGTAATGGATAATGTACGCCGTGTTCTGGCGGTGGAGTTGATGGTAGCAGCACAGGCACTGGAGTTCAGAAGGCCGAATAAGTCTTCTGATACGGTAGAAAAATTATTTGAAGCTTACCGTAAGGAAGTGGCTTTCTATAATACGGACCGTTTCCTGCATGAGGATATGATCAAATCTGAAAACTTCCTGAAGCAGCACCAGTTGTAGGATTCTCTTATACAAGTATAACAGCAATGCCGGGAGCGTAACTCCCGGCATTGCTGTTTCATTAATTGTTCCGGATGATCCTGTTGTCCCGGGTCCTGAACCGGAGTATGTCTTTGGTGATATGTTTATCGTCGGGGTTAAAGTGCCTCAGTTCGCTGATCACTTCGGGATGGCGGATGGCCTGCTGTGCTATTATTTCGTAAGCGATGTCGCGGGTAAGGGTTCTCAGTCCTTCGTCTTTTTTAAATTCAATTTTCATGAGGTCCAGGTAGCTCCGTTTTTTTTCTTCCGGGGTCTCTTTGTATTGTTGCGCAATGGCCTGCTGCAAGGCAGGTATCCCGTCAATATTGGCAAAATAGTTATTGAGGCAATTGTAGCCGTCCCAGTTTTTCTGCCAGCCTTCTAATAAGTACTGCTGGGCTTTTTCGGGCTGCTCCATTTTCTTACGATAGATCAGCGAAGCTTTTACCATCTGCTGTTTTTGGGTGTACTCCTCTGCTACCATTTCATAAAAACGGAATGCATTTTCGCGATCGTTTATTTTCACATATAAGTCGCCTACTTTTTCTTTTCTATCCATCTGCTGAAAGAGGTCGATGGCTTTTTTGTAATCTCTTGCTTTTTCATAGCAGTTTGCGGCCTGCTCTTTGTTGTGCAGTTTTTTCAGGTATATAAAGGCTGCTTCATTGTATAGCTCACCCTGCTCCAGGGTGCTTGCCCCACGATAATTGTCCTGCAAGAGGTTCATGTAGACCTGTGCTGCACTTTTATAGTTTTTGTCTTTGATGTATTGTTCTGCTAATGCTTCATACTTCCTCCTGACTTTGTCAAACATACTGCTCTCCAGGTAGGCGGTGCCGCCGCCACTGCCGGAAGCGCCCACGGATGATCCGTTGCCCAATGCGGTAATGATCAGCAATACCACAAAAGCAATGAGGGCAAAGAGGACTATTTGTCCCAGCACGGAGCCTATGCCCTGGTAGCCTAATTGGCCAAACAGTACAATTATTTTTATGGCGGCCAAAATCAGGAAAGCGGCCATAAATTTTTCTACAAATTTCTGTTTATTCATTTTTATCTGATTTTAAAATTGTCTTATCGGCCACCAGCAAGCGGTAGAGTAAAGCCGCAGCTACGACAAAAATTAGATTCACAAACCAATTATAGCCATAACGCCCGATTAAAGGATATAGGATATAAGCCAGCATAGCAACAAAAATCAGCAGCAGCAAGACTTTCACGCCTCCGTTTAACTGGCCGCCACCCATGCTGATGGTTTTGCCCCTGATCACTTTGGCGAATATAAACACGCCTATGATCAAACCGATGGTCAAAAGAATGATCTGGGTCAGTATGCCCGGTGCGTGCGGTGCCGGTGCTGCCTCGGCTGCCGGCTGGAGCTGCGGATCAGGTGGCACAGTGGCTGCTCTTGTGCTGAGCCCATAGGCTTTTTCCAGAGAATCTCTTACATAGGTCTTTTTATCTTTCAAAATGGCATCATATAAAGCTTTCCCCGAGCCTGAACTTTCTTTTTGCGCTTCCGGCAACGCGGTGAGGGAATCCTTGATCTTGCGACTGATCTTTTTTTCTGTTGCCAGCAATTCTGTTTCCAGCTTCGTATTGAAGGCTTCTTTTAAAGAGTCTTTGCGGGCGGCAATCTCCAGCTCCAGTGCATTCATCTGCTTCTTGATCTCCTGCATCTTTAAGCGCATACTATCTTTGAGCTGCTTGTCAGATTGTACTTCTTCGCTACCGTATGTTTTAATGGCAGCGAAGTGCCTGGAGAGCAACTGTGCTCTCTGTATGGCCGAAACGGTATCTTTTTCCATATATACGGCAATACTGTCCGTACTTGCCGGGGCCGTCTCATTGGCCATATCGGTACCTGCCTGGCTCATTTTTGCTTTAAGCGTTTCCGGAGCAACGTAAGCAATTTCTTTATCCTTTGAATTGAGGAGTCTGCCCAGGAGTGTAATCAGCATAAATATTAAAAATGCATAACGCAGGTATCTCAGGAACGGAGCACCTCTTCTGCCTGAACCAAAGTTTCCTCCAAATGTACCTCCGCCACCACCGCCGCTGCCAAAACCACCTTTAGCAGCAAACAGGGATTGTAACCAGCCTGATTTAAAATTAAAGGAGGCCCAGCCGCTGTCCCGGGAGGTATTCATCACGTCTAAAGGAACGCCCAGGGCCAATGCCCGCTCCGGGTATTTTTCCAGGTACTTCAAATATTTTTCTACTTCTTTTTTATTCCCGCTGAGTACTTTCTGCAGGTCGAAAGGAAGTTCTTTCATCCAGGCTTCTTCGGTTTTTTGCGGCAGCAGGGCTTGCTGCAGGGCTTCTTCATCCATTTCTACAGAGTAGCTCAGGATCTTATCGGGCACCACGATGCCTTCAATGGGTTGATATACCTGCCTTTCAGCCGGTGGCACCTCAGCCATAAGGGAAAGCCAGTCTACCCGTTCCTCCAGGTCTACAAAGCCAAAATCGGGATGGGCAATGATCCAGCTTGCTTTAACCCCTGCTATATCTGATGCGGTCAGCTGCGGATATAGTGTTGTATATTCCGGGATGAACAGTTTATTATAAGCACATTGAAACGGTATATGATTCCGGGTATCTTTGGGCAGTTCCTTGTTAAAGATCAGTAAGCAGCCGTATAGTACATTGGCTTTATCGGAAGGAATGGCATAGGCTTCAATGTCCTGTATGCTGATGTCGAGGGCCTCCAGTTCACGAAACCACAATACCGGGGCAGCACCTTTTATTAAAAGTGCGCTCTTTGTATATTTATTTTTAAGCGCCGGTTTAATGCTCAGTTTCATGGGCTACAATGTGTCTTATAAAGGGTTCGAGATAGGTTTCGTTCATCTCAGCAAGGGTCTTGAGGGTCTCTGTGGCATATTCGTGTATATAATACTCTGAACCGCCAAAGTCTTTGTGGCTGGCAATGGCCAGATAGCCATGTTCGGAACAGGGAATATAAAACTCAGGCAGGTTTTTATTCGAACTGTTAAAGATAAGTACACCCCTGGCATCTGAAGTGATGCGGCTCCCTTCGTGAAAGGTAAACTGGTTACGGTATTGTATGGCACTTATATTGACCGGTGAACTGTTTCTGCCCAGCTTCAGCGAGTCATTATCGGAAACACAGAATTGTAAATTGGACACGACCAGCATCTGTTTTGCATTGATGCCAACCGCATATACCTGTTTCAATATTTTAGGCCCGTAATCGGGCAGGTTGCGCATCGCTGCGCTGTTGTGCTCTATGGCTTCCTTAAATGTTTTGTCAAATAGGATTTCTTCAACCGGACCATCTTTTTCTGTAGGTATTTTATACACTTTATTGCTCGCTTCATGGTACAGGTAAAAGGCTTGCCTGATACCAATAAGTTTAAATTTATCGTGAAGCAGGATGGCTGATACATTGTGTTCTGTATAGTGCCTGGTCACCAGGTTCAGGCTGGACACTATTTTTTTATCGGGCTGAAACTGGCATAAGACCAGTTCCTGCTGTGCATTTCTTGCCAATCCGAAATGGCCTTTCGGCTTAATGGATATCTCGTCAAACAAAACACTAAATCCCCTGTGAGTACGGTACAGGTCATAATGATGTGCACTGGTAGAACGCTTGGCTACATAGGTTTTCAAGAGTTGCTTTTTGGTGCTCAACAAATAATGTTCATTTTCATAGATAAAGTAGCCAAGCCTGCCATTAGGCGGCGGGAATAGCAAGGGATAGTTTTTAGGTAAAACTGTTTTGTTAGTTTTCGGATTTGCGTTGTCCCTGCTTTTGCCTGTAGACGGATTAGCCCAAAGCTCTTCCAGGGGTAAGATGATTTGCTGAATATGCTTTTTGGTGCCGTTATGGTATTTAAAGATATTAAGACCTCCCTCCAGTGAAGTGGTGACCAGGTATTTCAATTGCTCCCGGTGCTCATGAACGGCCCTGAGCATAGCACTCAGCTCCATCGTCGATTCATGGGTAAGTAAAAATGCTTCCATTTTTTGATCCCCATAGGTTTCAAAAAAGGCATCTATCGCCGGGGCGACATCCAGTACGGGACTTACTTCATTGAGGCTATCGATGACTTGCTGCACGGTATCTACAGTCACTTCAAGGAAAGTTTTGCCCAGGATAAACACTTTACAAGTGGTATTAGCCTTTGGATGTTTGACGATAGCCAGTGCAACGGCAAAGGCCAGTATTTTCGGGGTTCCCCAGTTCTTCAAGGAGGCATCGATCAGGAGTACGCGTTCAAAAATATTTTCTTCAGGCGGTATTTCTCTCTGGATATACAGTGCTTCATTATTGGCCACACGGCTCAGGAACACTTCGTCTTCATTGGCAAACTCGGAAAGGAGCATCCTATGCAGGTCGCCTTTATTGGTCATATCTGAGATACCGCCAATCGGCTGCTCTCCCGGGGAAAGATGGCGCATGGGAATCTTAAGCCCGCTCCATATTCTTTTGATCAGGCTGCCGACCTGGAATGTTTTGGGTTCGTCAACCAGTTGTTGTATAAAATCTTTGTCTTCGTCCACGCCTACGGCTTCTTCAACAACTTCTTCTTCGAGCTCTGCTTCGGGAATGAGCCCCTGCATGGCCTTCAGGATAGCGTCAACCGTAGGAAACTGTTGGTCCAGTAGTGCCAGGAAGCGGATGTCGCTGAGCACAACAGCAGCACCCAGGGTTTTCTTTTGGGCACATTCTGCCAGCCTGTAAGGCCTCTTTTCGAGTTTCCGGATCAATATCTGGGAGCTACCGGGAGAATGTTTGAAGTAAACACTTTTCAATATAGTCTGGAGCAAAACCAGGCGGTTCTGCCCCTGTTTCACCTGTGGGGGTAAACTATGGAGCTTGCGCACAAAAGCCATTGCCCCGGGTATATGAGCTGCGGCATGGGTCAGCATTTCCCCGGGCAATTGTTTGATGATCTTAAAACATTCATCTATATCAAATGCGCTTCTCTGCGTTCCTATCAAGATCAGTAAAAGGGAACCAAATGTGGGTAAACCTCCTGGTTGAAGTACTTTCAGTATTTCTTCAATAAGGGGCCGGTAAGCAATGACTCCGCTACCGGGAATGCTGAGTAAATTATTATCGCTATTGCCCCTGGCATCGGGCACGTCTTCGTCAGACTCCCATTGCCAGAAGTAGTTTTCATAGGATTGAAAGTAAGCATGCAATTCCATTAGTAAATATTTTCGGTCAGGCGTAAGGAGCTTAGGGAAAGTTTTTTGATCATTGTTTTGGGAATGGCAAGATAGCTGCCGTCTGTGTGCCAGAGCAGCCAGTTGCTTTGATCCGGGTTATATTTTTGCTGCAGTAAGGGGCTCATGTTTTTGAATTCAAAATCCAGGCCTGAGGGCAAGAGGTGTCCGTCTCTTTTCCAGTAAGTCTGCCCGGGAAAGGCCAGTAAGGGCGTGCCCAGGATCAAAGCCCGGTCTCCCGCAAGGGTCCATTGCAAGAGGTCCAGTTTGAATTTTGGCGTATGCAGGATCGTGCTCCTGATCTCTTTCAATGGGGCACTTAAGGCGAAGGCGGTCTGCTCTTCGTCTCTTTGCACCAGCTGCACCGCTACCTGCTCATGGATGCCAAAATAGTTATGGTTAAAGGATGGCCAGCTCAGGCGAAGGGCTTTTTCTAAAGGAGACCAGAGCAAAGCGCTCCTCATCTTCTTCGCAGGCACGAGGGCATCTTTGCGGAACAGTAAACCGTCCCTCAATGTGTACAGCACCAGGCCGGGCAACTGCCTTATCTCGGCCGCTATGGCCTGTTCTTCTGTAAAACCTTTCAGCCAGATGGTGTCTTCTTCTATGGCCAGCTGCACATTGTTCCAGTCGCGGATAGCACCCAGCAGCTCTATGGCCTCATGGGGCAGCTCTGCCCGGTAGTCGCTCAGACTGATTGCAGCATTTTTTGCCATAGCCTGTCGATTTCTTGTTGCACAAATTGCTTTTGTTCTCCCTGCCTGATCCAGTCGCAGCGTGTTTGTAAATAACGCAGTTTATCTTTCACTACATTTTGCTCTTCGAAGCTGAGCTGTGGTGCTTCCCATTGCTCCATCAGGGCCTTTACATCTTTCATCACTTCTTCGGGATCGGGCGCTTTATTTTGCCTGGCCTGCGGATGGGCCCGGGGATGATCATCGCTTTCTATGATCCTGTTGATGATCCCTTCCAGTATTTCTATTTGTTCTTCTGTATCCCAGATGTGTTTCAGTATCCACAGGTCAGATTTTGTGGCTGCTGCTCTGCCGCAGATCATGGCACTGGCAGCTATGAGGTTTTGAAGCTTTACGGCCCTGCGGTCTGAGATAGCGATACCGGTGTTTCTTAAACTGATGATGGTATTCAGATATACTTCATAGATGGGTGCCAGGTCTACGGAGCGGCATTGTTGCTGTAGCTCGCGGACCTCATCTGCCGTGATGCCCGGGATCGTCTCCCCGGAAGCTTGTTCTAATCTTCTGCCGGCCAGTAATACCTGCTGCAAGAGATCGGGTGATACGTTCTCGACCATTACGCGGATCAGGAAACGGTCGAAGAGTGCATTCAGGGCCTCATCTTCGGGCAATACGTTACTGGCTCCTACAAACATCAATGCCGGCAGGCGCTTTGTTTCTTTACCTCTTTTAAATACTTTCTCGTTCAGTGCCATCAGCAGGGAGTTCAGTATCGCGGAATTGGCATTGAAGATCTCATCCAGGAAGACCATAGAGGCTTCGGGCATCATACCTTCTGTATTGGTGCGTAATTCGCCTTCTTTCAGCCTGCGGATATCGAATGGGCCGAAGATCTCATTGGGCTCGGTGAAGCGGGTTAAGAGGTATTCAAAGTTTTTACCGTCGGTGACTGTAGCGGAGAGCGTTCTCACGATGGCCGACTTTGCGGTTCCCGGCGGACCATATAGAAAGGCATTTTCTCTCGCGAGCAGGCAGATGCCCAGCAGGTCTACGACATCGTTCTTGCCTACGAAGGTTTCTTTTACGTAAGTAAGTGCTGTATTGAGTTTGGTGATATCGGGTGTCATTTTATGATACTTGATTTATAGTTTTCAATGCCTGCCAGAACTGGTTTTTATAGAGGCCAAAAGCGGCATGCAGCTGTTGATTAAGATAAGGTATCCCGGCGCGTTGCTGGTCTTTTTTTGCCACTATGCGTTCCAGGTAAAGTTTGCGGTAAAGGGGTTCTGTAAGTTCTGTTGCCCAGTCGGTAACGGCGACCTCTACATCGCTGCCGATAGCGGAGTAGTGAAATTGTTGTAAGTATTTTTCTAAAACCGGCAGCAAGGGATCTTTGCTGTCGGCAATGTTCAGTTGTAGTAATATTTCGGGTAAAAAACGCAGGCTCAGGTCTGCAGATAGTATTGCAGCAAGGCTTTGCGGCTTGCTGACTTCTGGAAAGTATGTAGCCAGGTCCTTTATCGTATTTTCCCGTACCAATAAAAGCTGTGCACTGTAAAAAACCGTTTTTGCCGCCCATAATGCGCTGGCGGCATCAAAGCTTACCGGCCCGGGATACTCCATGCTTTCCAGCTCAAATTCCGATTGCAGGAAAGCAATCACTGCTGCTTCCTCTTGTGCAGAGATCGTCTTGAGCTTAGTAAAAATGGTGATGTGACCGCTTTTACGTAAGTGCGACAGGGTTTTAAAAAAGGAGGATGTTTCTTTCATGGAATGGCAAAATTATAATTATTTACTATTTGAAACCGCATAGTTTTTTACAAAAAAAAAAAGCTCCGGTATTGAAGGATCAATGCCAAAGCTTTTTCTGTTAAGCTATTTTTTACCTGCTCCTGTTTATTCAGCTTGCAGCAGGTCCATCAAGGCATCCAGTTTAGGCTCCAGGATAATTTCTGTCCTCCTGTTCTTTGCACGGCCATCGGCAGTTTCATTGGATTCCAGGGGCAGGTACTGGGAGCGGCCGCTGGCGATGATCCTTACCGGGTTCACGGCATAGTCTTTGGTCAGTATCCTTACGATGGAGGTTGCCCTGGCCACACTTAAAGCCCAGTTGTCTTCAAATCTTACTTTAATAGGCACTGAATCGGTATGGCCTTCTATATTAATATTGATATCGGGATTTAAGTTTAATACTTCGGCAAGCTTGGAAAGGGCATTTTTACCTTCTGCATTCACGGCAGCACTACCGGAAGGGAACAGTAAGCTTTCCTGCATACTTACATATACTTTTCCGTCTTTTTGTGTTACGGTCAGCTGATCTGAGCGAAAGCCTTTCAAGGCTTCGGCCATTTTATTTCTTAATAAAGAGGACTGTTCTTTTTGTTTATCGATAATGGCCTGCAGATTTTTTAATCTTTCCTGCTGCTCGGTCAGCTTCTGGCTGTTTTCTTCCAACAGGGATTGTTTGGCTTTCAGGTTAGCATTCTGAGCATCTATTTCAGCGGCGGCACTGTTATTGGCCGATTCCATTAAATTAAGGCGCTCTTTCAGGTTTTCTATATTTTCATTCAGGTCGCGGTTTTGCTTTTGTGCCCCGGCCAGCTTGGAGGTGGCCTCGTTATATTTTTTATTAGAAACACAGCTTTGCATACCAATACCTATTCCTAATGTCAGTATGCCCAGTATAACATTTTTCTTCATATTCATAATCTTAAATTTTAAAATCAATTAATATTTTCTTTTTGTTACATATGCCACCAGTTCTTCCATCGCATTCCTGGCATCGGAAGCCGGGAAGGTATGGAGTATATCTAATGCCTCTTGCTGGTAGGCTTCCATTTTCTGTCTTGCATATTCAATACCGCCCGACTGGTTCACCAGCTTGATGACTTCATCTACCTTATCTCTTTTATGACTTTCATTCTTTACTATATATATGATCTTCCTTTTGGTCGCCTCGTCTACGTTTTGTAACGTATAGATAAGGGGTAAGGTCATCTTCTTCTCTTTTATATCTATACCGGTAGGTTTCCCGATGTTGTCGTGCCCGTAGTCGAAGAGATCGTCCTTGATCTGGAAACTAATCCCCAGTTTTTCTCCAAATAAGCGCATACGTTCTGCATCCTCACTGTTTTCGTTCACCGACCAGGCTCCTGCACCACAGGCAGCGGCCAGCAGGGATGCGGTCTTGCTGCGGATGATCTCAAAATAGATCTCTTCTTTGATATCGAGCTTCCTTGCTTTTTCGATCTGCAGCAGTTCCCCTTCGCTCATTTCCTTAACGGCTGTCGATACCATTTTCAGGATCTCATAATCACCATGTTCTACGGAGAGCAATAATCCTTTTGCTAAAAGATAATCTCCGAACAGTACGGCCACTTTATTTTTCCAGAGGGCATTAATAGAGAAGAATCCCCTGCGCATATTAGAGTCATCTACCACATCATCATGAACAAGGGAAGCAGTGTGTAAGAGTTCTATCAATGCAGCTGCCCGGAAGGTACGTTCACAGGTTTCCCCGGCAATTTTCGCGGAAAGGAAGACAAACATGGGCCTCATTTGTTTTCCTTTTCTTTTGATAATGAACTTCATCACTCTGTCTAACAGTGCTTTACCCGTTTTTACACTATTTGAAAAATGATCTTCAAATATTTTTAATTCTTCTTCTATTACGTTTTTACTCAGGTTCATTCAACAGAAATAAATGGTTCAGACATCGAAAGGCCTGGATGTATACCCGTACTGCTGTAAACAGGTATAAATCCAGATGGCTAAATTAAAACTATAATGCAAGAAAAATGGTATAAATTTTAAAACTAAATACGGTATGTTTTGTCATGAAAACCAAGACAATTGCTACAAATAAATATTTTAAATATCATTTTTGAACAGTATATATTATTGTATAATCTAATGTTTTTGAAATGTTATTAAATGAAAATCAACGGAAATTGCGTGACAAAAAGCTTTGAAATATTTTTTTTATTAAGAATTAGACTATACCTTTGCCAAATATTGTATAGCGTACAAACTAAAAACACTTTATAAACAAATCTCGTTATGGTAAACAAAAAGTACATCTTGTTAGCTGGTTTATGTGCGGCTATGGCTGCTCCAGCGGTTGCACAAGAAACTAAGCAAGCATCATCTTGGAGTGGTAGGGATATGACCTACCGTGGGCAAGTATATGATGTTCTTGACACAGCTTATGTTCCTAAAGGAAGAATGGAGCAACAACGTCAATATTTAAACCACCAATATGCATTCCCTGCAAAACCACGTAACATGTGGGAATTAGGGGTGAGTGCAGGTTTCCAAAACATTTTTGGTGATGTGACTTCTAAAATGCCTTGGGGTGCTTCTTCTCCATTGAATGCATTAGGTTTTGGTGCGTCTATCCGTAAAGCTATGGGCTATACATTCTCTTGGCGTCTGGCTTATAACTTCCAGAATGCTCAGGGTATCGACTACCGTCCTAACGTAGCTGGTGAAGCAACATCTTATAACAACCCTTGGACTGCAGGTGGTCGTTATGCTGGTAATGAAACAGTTTTCAGCAACTATAAATACAGAGGTCATGAATTGACTTTACAATTAGTAGCTGCATCTAACAACATCCGTTTCCACAAAGCTAAGAATGCGGTAAGCTTCTACGGTTTTGCTGGTGGTGGTGCTTTACTGTGGAACACTCAAGTTGGTGTTGCTAACAGTGGTGGTGCTAAATGGAATTATTCCGGTTGGATGGATGCTGATGGTACTTTAACTAAAGAAGGCCAAAAAGCATACAAAAAAGAATTGAAAGACGCTACTTATGTAGATTATTCCCGTGAGTATTTGACGAACAAAGGTCGTACAAATATCGAAATCGGAGATAAAACATGGGGATTAGTTCCAGCTTTAGTAGGTGGTGCCGGTATCCAATTTAAATTAGGAGATCGCGTAACACTTCAATTCGAAGATAAACTTACCTGGACTGGTCTGGATATCTTAGATGCTACTGAAAGCCCTGTGCTTTTGAACAATGATAAAGATATCATGAACTACGCTTCTGTAGGTCTTGGCTTTAACATTGGTAAAAAATCTAAAAACGTTCAGCCTTTATGGTGGGTTAATCCTATGGATCATATCTACAGTGAGGTTGCTGCTCCTCGTCACATGTTGTTACCTGATCCGGTATTGGCTGATGATGATGGCGATGGCGTTGCTAACCAATTCGACAAATGTCCGGATACTCAAGCTGGTATAAAAGTTGACGCTTCTGGCTGTCCTCTTGATACTGATGGTGACGGTGTTCCTGACTATTTGGATAAAGAACCAATCACTCCTACTTACTGTCAACCAGTAGATGCTGATGGTGTTGGTAAATGTCCTTGTCCAGAAGGTTGTGGTCAAACAGCTACAGCTTGTGGTAACATCGCTTCAGGTGCGATCACTTTCTCTGGCAGCGCAACAACTTTATCTGCAGCAGCTCAATCTCAATTGGCTAACTTAGCAGCTCAAATGGGCGCTAACCCAGAATGTAAAGTAGTAGTAATGGGTAACGCTGGTTCTTCTAAAGTACAACAACAACGTGCTTGGGATCGCGTAAATAAAGTAATCACTTACATGACTGAAACTCAAAACATCAGCCGTGACCGCTTTATCTTCCAATACTCTGGTGCTACAGGTGATGTTAACTCTGTAATGTACCGTTCTGCAAACGATGGCGAAACCGGACCTTCTTCTCAAGCTCCACCATTCCCTCACTTGCAATCTAACAAATAATCTAAATCATTAGATTTATTATAAAGAGAGAAAGGCTATCGAAAGATAGTCTTTCTCTCTTTTATAGCTATACAAAAATTGCCGCAAAGCAAGTTTTATACGGGCATTCTCCTTCAATATTCTACCTTTGCGGCAACACTTATAAATGACTGCTCCGGCAGTTCATTCTAAAATTGTTTGTCCAGTATGTATACACTCAAAAAAAGCCTTGGTCAGCACTTTCTTCATGATGAACAGATGTGCCAGAAAATCGTAGGCCAGTTAACCCTTCAACCGGGTCTAAAACTATTAGAAGTTGGTCCGGGAGGAGGCGCGCTCACTAAATATTTATTGAAAAAAGAGGATACCGATTTTAAGGCGATTGAATTCGATGAAGAAAAAGTCAATTACCTGATCAAGACCTATCCTGAACTGAATGATAAGATCATCCACATTGATTTTTTAAAGGCTGAAGTCCCTTTTCCTGGCCATTTTTCCATCATCGGCAACTTTCCTTATAATATTTCCACACAGATCTTGTTTAAGGTACTGGAGTGGGAAACACAGGTGGATGAAGTGATCGGTATGTTTCAAAAAGAGGTAGCCCAGCGTGTGGCATCCAAAGAGGGTAATAAGACCTACGGCATCCTGAGTGTCCTGATCCAGGCATTCTTCAAAGTAGAGTACCTCTTTGATGTGCACGAAAACTGCTTTACACCTCCCCCCAAGGTAAAGTCCGGTGTGATACGCCTGACCAATACCCAAAATCCTTACCAGATAGAACAGCCCAGACGCTTTTTAAAAATGGTAAAAACGGCCTTCGGCCAAAGAAGGAAGACCTTACGCAATGCATTAAAACCATTGCTGAGCCCTGAACAACTGGCGGATGAAATATTTAATTTAAGAGCGGAACAATTATCTGTCCCGGACTTCGTTAAATTATATAATACCTATTTTAACCATGCCTAAACAAGTACTTGCCGTTACGCAAATTCATCCTGTATTAAGTGACTTCTTAAGTCAGCACCACTATACGGTTGTTTATAAACCGGAGCTCAGCAGAGCGGCTTTACTCGCCGAAGCAGCCGATTATGAAGGGATCATCACGAGCACAAAGATCACCTTTGACCCGGAAATGCTGGATGCCTGCTCCAATCTGAAGTGGATCGGGAGAATGGGGAGCGGTATGGAACTGATCGACTTAGTGTATGCCGCACAAAAGCATATTTTTTGCTGCAGCAGCCCGGATGGGAATGCCAATGCGGTTGCAGAACAGGCTTTGGGTATGTACCTGGCCTTGCAACACAATATTTTCAAATCGAATATTGAAGTTAAGAAGGGGATCTGGTTGAGGGATGAAAACCGGGGCACTGAAATTGAAGGCAAAACTGCCGGTATTATAGGCTTAGGTAATAATGGCTATAAATTTGCCGAAAAGCTTAGCCGCCTGGGCATGAAGGTGCTGGCTTATGACATTGAAAAGAAGGACATCAGCACGCCTAATATCATCCAGATAGCGGACCTGGAGGCCATTCAATCTGCTGCGGATATGATCAGTTTTCATGTACCTTACAATGCACTTACCCATCACTATTTCAACCGGGACTTCCTGGCAAAAATGAGACAGCCTTTTGTATTACTGAACCTTTCCAGGGGTAAGGTGGTAGACCAGGCAGCGCTGCTGGAAGGGCTCAATACCGGCCAGATCACGGGGGCAGCCCTGGATGTATGGGAAAGAGAACCGCTCCATAAAATGACGGAGCAAATGCAGGCGGAAGCGGGGCTCTTATTAGCCCATCCGCACTTTATAGGAACCTCACACATAGGCGGATATACCCATGAAGCGGTGTATAAAATGAGCCTGAGTCTTAAGGAGAAAATTGAACAATTCATTGTAAATATTTAATATTTTTTCCTTATTTTTGTAGTATATGGATGCACGCGATATGTCTGAGCTATTGGACATATTGTGTGTTTTATTTTTATGTAAAATTTAAACCGGATTTGTTATGTCAACTGTAAACTATGTAACAAAAGAAAGCTTGGAACAGATGCGCGAGGAGTTAACGATTTTGAAGACCAGCGGCAGAGCAGAAGTGGCACAAGCGATCGCAGAAGCACGAGAAAAAGGCGATCTTAAAGAAAATGCAGAATACGACGCGGCCAAAGAGGCTCAGGGCCTTCATGAGGCCAAAATCGCGCAGTTAGAAGGTATCATTGCCAATGCACGTGTAATCGACACAAAGGATCTGGACCTGAGCAAAGTATCTGTACTGAGCAAGGTAAAGATTACTAATATGAAAACTAAAAAGGTGGTAGAGTATCTTTTGGTTTCTGAAAAGGAAGCAGACCTGAAAGCAGGAAAGATCTCGGTGACCTCCCCGATCGGTAAAGGACTTTTAGGTAAAGCTGTTGGTGAAATAGCAGAAATCGATGTTCCTGCCGGCAAGCTGGAATTCAGAATCGAGGAAATAAGTCTTTAGTGTACATTCACAATCATAAAAAAGGCCTTACAGCGTATGTTGTAAGGCCTTTTTGTTTGTCCGGGACATTCCCACCTAAGACTAATAGGTTAAAGCTCTTTCATAATAACGTTGTAGCTTTTTTGCATCTGAGAGTGCTTTCCCCAGCATATAAATAGCTACTCCTTTAAATAAAATACCGCTAAATAATGATTTATAAATACCCTCGGTACCATAGGCCAGTGCATGTAAAATGGCCACTCCCACTAAATAGGCAATGAATACAATCAGGCCGAGGCGAATGGCATTATAGGGTTTGGACCGGTTTGCAAAAATACCCAGGGTGATGAATGTGCCGGAAACAATACCTATCCCGATCCAGATATACAGCCCGATCTCTTCATCTGAGCGCAATAAAGAAACCACTTCTGACAATAAAATCAATATACCGATTACAAATAAGGTATTCTTTGCTTTACGCACGCTGCGCTCCCAGTCGATCTTATGCAGTTCCTCCAGCTCATCTTCTTCTTTAAAGATGGATTCGGACAGGGATTCCTCTGCGCTGTTGTATAGCTTGTTTTTATTTTCTTCTTCCATGTTGAGATATTGTTTTATTGAAGCAATGTAATCTTTTACTGAACACAAAACACTGCTATCACAGGTTATGAGCGAAAGCAGTGTTGTATCTTCTTATTGATATAGAACAGGATATTAATCCGTATGATGCAATTTGATCTTCAGTTGGTCCATAGCAGCATCCACTTTCAATTGGCAAGCCAGTCTCGAATTGGGCAGCAGATCGGGTAAAGTATCCAGCATTGCATATTCCTCATCGCCTATCTCCGGCAATTCGTCCAGCCCTTCCAGCACATCCACGCAGCAGGTAGCACAAAGTGCCATACCACCACAGGTGGCCAGTACCGGGTATTCATGTGCCTTCAGCATTTCCATCAGGCTAAAACCCATATCTGTGGGGCAATCCATTTCATTTACCGTACCATCTTCCTGCTCTACGTATACCTTTATAAAATTATCTTCCATCAGCTTATTTTTTGCAAAAATAGTATAATTGTTTCCCGGCCGGCATCAAATTTTATAATGTTGCCATAGGAGTTTGTACATCATGATAAAATAAGAATTTCCATTTTTCCTCAGCACCTTTGATGCTCCAGGCTTCTCTTAATTCCATGGCTTTTCTTCCATCGGCATCATATTTTGCGATGTATTTCATGCGCATCTGCTTCATCTGCGGAGCTTCGTCACCACCAAAGAATATTTTTCCTTCATTGCTCTCTATCCAATACACTAAATGCTGCGGACAGTGGCCGTTGGTATGTTCGTAGCTTATATAGTCATCAATCGTTCCGTTTTCGCCTTCCAGGAAGATGACATTGGGATGGTACCTTATTTCATCCAGCTCTTCTGTAATATAGGAAGGGGCTCCTTTTTCATAAGCAAATTCCAGTTCTGGTGCATAGACATAGATCTTCGCATTGTCATATGCTGTATCTGCCAGGATATTGGGGATACCACCGCTATGGTCTTTATGTAAATGGCTCATCAGGATCTTGGTCACATCTTCGGGTTCTATATTGTGCTTTCGTAAATTGGCCGTAAGCTGGGTAACGCCGTCCGGATTGGAAAAACCCAGACCTGTATCTAATAGAATGACATCGGTCTCATTCACGATCAAAAAAGGTTGCACTTCTACCAAAAGGGAACCGGTACTCCTGTCATTAAGCTCATCTTTTACCAGGTCAAAGGGAATAAAAGATTTATCTCTGCCCACTGTAAAATGCCCTTCTGAAAGAGGAAATATCTGTGTATTCATGCTGCAAAATTAACGAATAAGAATGTGTCTGTCTGCATCTAATCGCAGCATTATGGCCAGCAGCACGGAGAAGGACATCAATGAGGTACCTCCATAGCTGAGCATGGGCAAGGTGATCCCGATCACGGGTGCCAGGCCCATGGTCATAGATAAGTTAATAGCAAAGTGAAAAAACAGGATAGAGGCCACTGAATAGGCATATACCCGGGAGAAGGTAGACCTTTGCCGCTCTGCAATAAACACAATGCGCAGCATCAGGGAGAGGTAAAGCAAGACCAGCAAGCTGCTGCCGATAAATCCAAACTGCTCCCCTATCCCGCAAAATACAAAGTCGGTATGTTGCTCGGGCACGAATGAGTATTTGGTCTGTGTACCGTTCATGATGCCTTTGCCCGTCAGCCCACCGGAGCCGATAGCAATCTTGGATTGTCTTACATTATAATCGGCATCTTTTCCGGCCAGTTGTCCCGGCTTTTGAAATTCCAGGGGCACATCCTGGCCCAGCATGGAATAGATACGTTCTACCTGGTAGCCTTTAAAGATATTTTTAAATACATAGGGTACGACGAGTTGTGAAAAGGTAACGGCGATCAGCCAGGCTCCTACGATAAACAGAACAACGGCTTTCTGTTTCTGGATCTGTCGCCATAAAACCCATACTGATAGCAGGGCTACCACGGTAATGGCGATAAATAAGGGTAATCTTTCTACCAGGAGGGAGGATAAAAACAAGACTACAGAGGTGATCCCGATCAGCAAAATGCTATTAGGTAACCCTTCCCGGTACATCGGGAAGAAGAAAGCGAAGTAGACCAGGGCCAGCCCCGTTTCATTTTGAAGGATAATGAGCAGGCAGGGCAGCAGGACTATACCTGCAGCCGTAAGCCGGTGCCTGAGGGTATTGAATTTAGTATCTGCCGCGGCCAAAAAGCGGGCCAGGCAGAGGGCTGTGAATATCTTACAGGCTTCTCCCGGCTGGAAGGTGAAAGAGCCCAGTTTGATGAAACTATGAGAACCTTTTACTTCTCCTCCTATGACGAAGGTCAGCAGCAAAAGCAGGATACCAAACAGGTAACTGAGGTTAGCGAGGGAGTAAAATAGTTTACTGTCTGTAAAGATGATCACCAGGCCTATAAAGCAAGACAAGCCAAAGAACATGAGCTGTTTCATATGACTGCGCTGCATATCAAAAAAGGGTTCGTCAAAGCTAGTATACTCTGAAGTGTAAACGGCCATAATACCGGTAGCCACCAATAAAAATACCAACAAGACGGTTAACCAATCCAGTCTGCCCAATACGGATTTGCGATGTTGTGCCATAATGCTTGCTGCTTGCCGCTATTTTTTAATTTTATAAAACTTTTCCATCATCTTGTCTACAAGTACGGTATCTCCGCGTTTTGCCATTGCAGCCTGCATGTTTTTATCTGCCATTTTCAATTCCCAGCGAATGCGGTCTTTTTCTCTCTGCATGGAATCGATCACGTAAGTGTATTTCTTGATCAGGTTGGCATTAAACATTTTATCTTCCAGGAATTTCCGCTTCACGTTTACGGAATCTGTCAGGTATTTTTCCATCATGAGGCTGGCAACCGGGCCTGCCCAGGTGGCTCCGTAACCTGAGTTTTGCACGACAACTGCTATGGCAATTTTAGGATCTTCTTTCGGCGCGAAGCATACGAACACGGAGTGGTTATCGAGTTTGGTCTTTTTACCATAGACCATCGCATAGTTCTCTACAGTACCCGTTTTACCGGCTACGTTGATCCCCGGCAGCTTCGCCACCTTACCGGTACCATTGGTCACCACCATTTCCATACCATCAATAATGGCCTGGTAGGCATCCGGTGCAATGTGCATCGGTGTATGCTTTTCTTTGAATTTTGCCAGCTTGGGATGGTTAGCATCGCCGCCTATCTTTTTTACAAAATGCGGTGTATAGTAATATCCTTTATTAGCGATCAGGCACATGGCATTGGCAATCTGCATAGGGGTAAGAGCGATCTCGCCCTGACCCATGCCTATGATGGCCATATTACAGGAGTTCCAGTTCCCTTTATACATCCTGTTGAAGAAGCTGGAATCCGGTATGTGACCGCCCAGCTCCCCGGTGATGTCTACGCCCAACGGATGCCCGAAGCCAAAGTTGATCATATAGTCGTGCCATTTCTGAAGCCCCGTATGTACGCCTCCATAGTTTTTAAAGTCAACCACCTTCCTGAATACATCTACAAAGTAGGCATTACAGGAGTTTGCCATAGCCACACGTAGGTTAGCGGCATGACCACCACCGGAGTGGGTACAGCCGATGCGCTTACCGCAGGCATAGTAGCCTCCGGAGCAAGGATAGCCAAAACTTGGCGTTATGGCACCCACATCCAGTCCTACCAAACCAGTAATGGGTTTAAAGGTAGAACCCGGCATATAAGAGCCCTGGGTGGCGTAGTTAAATAATGGTTTCGTGGCCATTTTGTTGAGTTCCGCAAAGTTCCGGCCTTTGCCTTCCCCAGTAAGCAGGTTGGGGTCAAAGCTGGGGGCCGATATCATGGCGAGTATACCCCCGGTTTTAGGATCAATGGCAACTGCACTACCCATTTTACCCGACATGAGTTTCTCTCCGTAGGCCTGCAACTCGGCATCTATAAACAATTCCAGTTCTTTCCCTCCGATAGCTGCTGTATCCATTGTACCGCTTTTGTAAGCATCCCGCGGCCTGTTCATCACATCGCGTACCAGGTACTGCACCCCTCTTATCCCTCTAAGTTCTTCTTCATAAATATTTTCCAGTCCGCTCATCCCTACATAATCGCCCTGGCGGTAGGAGGCAAAACGGTTATTGGTGAGCATGGCAGGCGTAACCTCTGAGAGGTAGCCCAGCATTAATGCCCCGGCAGCCTTCGGATAGCTGCGGGTACTTCTTTCCACCAGTTCAAATCCGGCAAAGAGGTACATATTTTCCTGCAGGCGGGCATTCAGTTCTTTAGATACTTCTGATTTAAATACACCCGGTTTTTCTTTCCCTGTCTTTTTTACCACCTTCAGCATCTCTTTGGCAAAGCCTGCTGTATCCAGGCCCAATATGCGGCAAAAGGTTGTGGTATCCATACTATTATGTTTGCCTACAAGCGCCGGTGTCACCATCAGGTCGAAGGTGACATTATTATACAACATGGGTTTACCATTACGGTCTACGATCGATCCCCTGGCCGGGTAAATGACCTTGCGATAAATCGCCTGGTCGTTGGCCATCAATTCATACTTCTCCTCCACTACCTGCAGGTTGAACAAGCGGGCAACCAGTACGATTGCCATAATCGCAAACAGAGATGCAATAATCCAGGCCCGAGGGCTCTCCGCAAAGTTTTTCATTTAATATCTAAAGCCAAAAATGAGTAAGTAAAATCGCCGGTGATCAGCGTTTTGCAAAAGTATATTTTAAATACGATTCCCAATAAATTCTTCTTTCCAAATTCTTGCATAAAGCAGGAATTCTTGATTGAATATACAAAAAAAGTGGGAAGCTATCAACTTCCCACTTGTATCCTGTTATTTTTTACAAATATCTTACCGCAATAAGGTCACATTACCCGATTTCCGGAAACGTTGATTGGTATCTTTACAGTAAGCATCTATTTCCCATACATAAGTACCCAAAGCACATTCTATCCCTTGCTGGTTACGGCCATTCCAATGGGTACCGGGATTACTTGTGCTGAATACTTCTCTGCCCCATCTGTCGTAAATCCTGAAATAGTTGACTTGTGTCAGTTGCAGGTTCAGCAATCCGAATGTTTGTGTGCTCGCTACAAAAGCGTTGGGCAACCTGATATCTTCACAAGGTACACGTACCAGTACAGAATCAATAGATCTGCAACCTGATGGCGCGGTAACGGTGAGATAGTAAGTCATATTCTGAGCCGGCCTTACCCATGCTATTGTCGTATCCGGGTTGGATTCGAAAAACAGGTTAGGGGTCCACTCATAAGTAAAGTCATTGCGTAAGGTGGTATTCGGGCCACCGATCATTGAGGTAGAACCATCTGTGATCAGGCGATCGATACCGGCATCTGCTACTACTTTATCTACTTTAATATTGAAGTCTTTTTTAACGATACAGTTTTCTGCAAAGTTGAAGGTAACGGTATATACCTGGGAATACTCCGGCCATACGCTTACAAAATTACCTTTCAATGTATTGATGTTATAGTTCGGGCTCCAGACAATGGAATCAGTACCGAAGGTCAATGCATGCATATTAATGGTATCTCCGCTACAGATCAGGGTATCCTGTGTGGTTAAGTTGATCGAAGGGTATTCTACAACATTGATCGGCAAGCAAAAGCTTCTTTCAGAAGCCAATCCTTCATCTACAATCAAAGATACGGAGTAGATACCGGCCTGATCATATTTTACCAGAGGAGGAACTCTTAAGTTGGAACCACCAACAGAGGCGTTGGTACAGTTGTCATATTTAATTACAGTCAGTGCATTGTTGGAATTTACCACGTGCATATAGACTGCTCCGTTTTCTCTTACTGCATTGGATAAAGCTGTAGGTAACAAAAGATTGGTCCCTAAATCGTACACTTCCGAGGTAGGTGTTCCTGCAATGGAAGCCGGCCAGTGAAGGACTACCCATTCTGCATTATTTTTATTGATCACATAACCATAATAGTCATTACAGTTCTTAACAACCGCAATTCCTGCCGGTGCATCTATATCACCGCTTAAGGAACCCAGGTCAATGGCAAAAGGCAGGTTAAGATAAGAGTTACCGAAGGTAATGTGTGTTAATTTATGAGAGGTTTCATTGGTTACGATAAAGTGGAAGTTATCCATTTCACGTACTGCAGCAATCCCGCTCACCCCGTCAAATACACCGCCCATAGTACCGAAATTGGTAATCGTGGCAATGCTGTCCAGGTTGGCACTGAAATCAATACGCTTCATCTCGTTATTGTCAAAGGTAAATGCCCTTACAGTATCATTAACCACTACGGTAAAGAGCTCACGCGGATTGCCCAGCCTGGTCAATACATCATAAGTATGATAGCCGGTCATCGGATAGTTCAGCCCGTTTGCAAAGTCGAGTCTTACCAGTCTTGCACCATTGGTAGAGCGGCCGATCACGAAAGTATGCCATCCTGATGCGGTCTCTATCACCGAAGTGCCGGAAGGGGCACTTGGTGTACTGAATTGAAAGTGACCTAAATCGGTAACGATAGGCAGTGCTTCAATCCCGTCTTCATATTGGTAGCGGAAAACTCTTCCATCATTATTTGCAGTAAATGAGTAGAAAAAATCACCGGACCTTACCGTTGTTAAATTGTTGTTTGTATTTAATTGTAAAGTACCCGTACCTAAGCTATTCGATTGAGGAGCGGCACCCAACAAGGGGGTACAAAAAGACCAGCGATAAGTTTGTGCATTCGATACGATTGAATCCGGAACAAATTCAGATTCCTTACAAATAGTATCATGCTTTAATGAGAATAAAGGGCTTCCCAGTTGTGCATCAGCTTGAGGTGTAAGGCATGCTAGACCCAATACCGATAACAGTAACCGTAATTTTCTATTCATAGAATCAATTGTGATAATGGTATACAAACGAAACTTAATCTTCCCCTAAGGAGTTCATGCTCCCGAAGATCAGAAATTTTTGGCTAATGTAATAATATTATCGCACATTTTCATAAAATATTGCTAATTTTATTTTTCATTTTTTCAGAACTTTAATGTATGCATGGCAAAATTTTTTCCCTTTCCTTAATTTGTAGTTTATTTTTCAATCTTAAGCCCGCAAAAGCCGATGAAGGCATGTGGCGGCCCGCTGATCTCAAAAAGCAGGAAGCGGCTATGCAGAAAGCCGGTTTAAAAATCCCGATCACTGATTTGTACCATGACGGCAAAGCAGCCCTTAACGATGCCGTGGTCATTTTTGGCGGTGGCTGTACCGGGGAAGTCGTTTCTTCCCAGGGCCTCATCTTCACCAATCACCATTGCGGATACGGCTCTGTACAAAGTGTCAGCACCAATAAAAACAACTATCTCATTGATGGCTTCTGGGCAAAAAATAACGCGGAAGAGATTCCGGTCCCGGGCTTAACGGTAACTTTTATCCGTAAAATAGAAAATGTCACCGGGACAATATTGAAGTATGTAGATACAACAATGTCGGAAGAAGACAGGAATAAATCGATCAACGAGCAGATACAATTCACGGAAAAAGCCCTTAAAAACGTATATGGCTATGAGGCAAAAGTGAAGCCTTTCTACAATGGTAACGAATACTGGGTGACCCTGACACAAGTCTTTGAAGATGTAAGACTGGTGGGTTTCCCGCCAAATGGTATCGGCAAGTTCGGCGGCGATACAGATAACTGGATGTGGCCGAGACAGACAGGTGATTTTGGTATTTTCAGGGTGTATGCAGGTGCCAACAATAAACCGGCTAAATACAATATCAACAACAAACCTTACAAGGCAGAAAAGTTCTTTGCGATCAATACCTCCGGTGTAAAGGAGGGGGACTATTCTATGGTCTATGGCTTTCCTTATGTTACCCGGGAATATTTAAGTGCCAGTCAATTATCGCAAACCATTGATATCAGTAACCCGATCCGCATAGAAGCCCGCAGGCTGAAATTAGGGGTGTGGGACGAAGCCATGAGAAAAGATGCGGACATATTCCTGAAGTATGCTTCAAAACAATCTTCGGTAAGTAATGGGTATAAAAAATGGCAGGGCGAACTGCGCGGACTGGCGATCAATGAAGTACCTGATAAAAAGCGTGCTTATGAGCAAAGACTTATTGCCAAGACATCTCAGGACACCTCAGCAAACAGTCCGAGAATGATCCTGAGCCAGATCAATGCTGCGGTGGAAAATAACAATAAATACTTACGCGCTTTGGAAAGTACGGGAGAAACCGTACTGGGCATTGAGATCGTAAGGCAAGCTGAATCTTTACAAAAAGTGCTGGATGTACACAGAAAGGGCATCAAAGGACAAGCTTTAACGGATACGCTGGCACAACTTAAAAAAGGACTGGCCGGTTTCTATAAAAATTACGAGCCGGAAGTAGATAAAGCACTCTTCGAAACGATGATGCCCTTCTACTATATGCAACCCGGCCTGGCCGTACCTGATCGCATTAAAGTTTTGTATGCAGAGAACGGGAATGACTTTGGCAAATGGGCCAATAATGTATTTGGCCAAAGTGCTTTGGTGTTCAGCCAGCTGGCTGCTCCTTATTATGATGAGCCTAAAGCGCAGGATACCATAGCCATCAAAAACGATCCTGCATTCAAGATCTACGATGCTGTGGTCAGCTGGCAAAGAACTGCCGTAAGCCCTTCGATGCAGGCCTTCAATAAAAGAATGGATATGCTGAGCCGTATCTATATGAAACAGCAACTGGACTATATGTCTGCAGAGCGCAACTTTTACCCGGATGCCAACCAGACTTTAAGATTGACCTTTGGCCCGGTAAAGGGCATCAAACCGCAGGGACATAGCTATTATTCTTACATCAGCACCCTGGAAGATGTGGTGGCCAAGCATAATCCTGATGTGGAAGAGTTTTATGTACCGGCCAGGCTGCGCGACCTGCACGCCCGTAAAGATTATGGCCGTTGGGCAGTGAACGGGACGGTACCGGTAGCATTTATCGCGGCCAACCATACCAGCGGTGGTAATTCCGGCAGCCCGGTACTGAATGCTAAAGGTGAACTGATCGGTATCAATTTTGACCGGATCTGGGATGGTACGATGAGTGACCTGTATTATGATCCTAATCTTTGCCGCAACATTGCAGTGGACATCCGCTATGTTATGTTCATCATTGAGAAATATGGCAATGCCTCCTGGCTGCTCAAAGAGATGAAACTGGTGAAATAAATCTTGCCAATATACTGAAGCGATCATGCGCTCAGCAAAAAAATACAAGGGCTTTGTTTTCTTAATGAAAGCAAAGCCCCTGATGCTTATAGTGCTTTGCTCTATTATCATGGCAAGCATTCCAGGATTAATTTTTATTTTTGAACGAAACAGGAGATTAATTATGATTAGTTTTTGGGAACGGGAAAGTTTATTGCATTATGATGTGATCATCATCGGGTCGGGAATTGTAGGGTTACAAACGGCTATCCAGGTGAAAGAAAAACATCCCAACTACGAGGTGCTGATCCTGGAACGGGGCCTGCTCCCCAGCGGAGCGAGTACACGCAATGCCGGATTCGCCGCTACGGGCAGCCTTTCTGAGTTGGTGGAAGATGCCAAACATACTTCTGAAACAGCATTGATTGATTTGTTTTCGAAAAGGAAAGCGGGTATTGATTTCTTGAGGGCACAATTGGGTGATGCGGCTATTGGTTACACACCGGAGGGCAGCCATGAGTTACTGAGGGCAGCAGAAGCGGAAATTATCGGGCATATAGATCACTATAATCAATTATTAAAGGAAGTGAGTGGGGGCAACAGCTTTGTCCTTGCCGATGAGCAGATAGAGACTTTTGGCTTTAGCCCGGGGCGCTTCCGGCATTGTATTGCCTGCACCACAGAGGCGGCCTTGCATACCGGGAAACTGATCAAAAGCCTGCTGCATCTGGCCTTAAAGAAAGGGGTTGAAATAAAAACAGGTGCTGAGGTCAGTCATATAGAAAACCTAAACGGGAAAAATCTTGTGCTGGTCAAAGATGGCTTTCACGATAGTATCAGCTTTGAAGCACCGCAGGTGATCGTGTGCACGAATGCATTCAGCAAGCGTTTCTTCCCGGAAGCCGACATCCAGCCGGGCCGCGGACAGGTACTGGTGACCCATCCTATTGAGGATTTAAAGGTAAAAGGGATCTTCCATTTTGACCAGGGTTATTACTATTTCAGGAATGTAGGCAACCGGGTTCTTTTTGGTGGCGGGCGCAACCTGGACTTTACTACAGAAAACACGACAGAGATCAGCCTGAACCAGCAGATCCAGGACCAGCTCATCCACTTACTTAAAACAGAGCTGCTGCCGGGACAGGATTTTGAAATAGATATGCAATGGTCGGGTATCATGGCCTTTGGCACTACCAAAATGCCGATCATCAAATCCCTGGAAGGCAATATTCATGGCGGTTTCCGGCTGGGCGGCATGGGCGTGGCCCTGGGTAGCATGGTGGCCGTGGAGCTGGCGCAGAGGATTGAATAACCGGGGTGCAACAAACACAACTACATACCTCGTATAAAAACAGAATAGCGCTCCTTCACAGGAGCGCTATTCTGTTTTTATAGCAATGATAAAGCTTATTCTTCTACCACTAAACGGAAACCGTTACCGTGGATATTCACAATATTTACTTTATCGTCTTCGCTTAAATATTTTCTCAACTTAGCGATGTACACATCCATACTACGACCATTGAAATAGGTATCGCTGCCCCAGATGCGCTTCAATGCCTGCTCACGGGGTAAGAGGTCATTTTTATACTCTGCAAGCATTTGCAGTAAGGCATTCTCTTTAGGAGAAAGGGTCACTTCTTTACCCTCCCTGGACAAGATCCTCAACTTGCTGTTGAAGTGGAAGCTTGCGATATCAAAATCAGTAGCGGTAGGATTTTTTTCCTGGATCTCCTGGTTGCGTTTCAGGATCGCTTTGATCTTATGTAATAATACTTCGCTATCGAAAGGTTTAGCGATATAGTCATCAGCACCTAAACGGTAGCCGGTGATCACATCATCTTTCATACTGCGCGCAGACAGGAAGAACAAAGGAACGTCCGGATCGATATTCCTGATCTCTTCTGCTAATGTAAATCCATCCATATTAGGCATCATTACATCTAAAAGGCAGATATCAAATTTCTCTCTTCTGAAAGCAGCTAATCCTAAAATCCCATCCCGGCAAAGCTCTACAACATAATCATGAAGCTCTAAATAGTTTTTTAATACCTGGCCTAAATTCGTATCATCTTCTACTAATAAAATTTTTGACTTTTCGATTTCCATATACTTAACGTTTTGCTTTCAGTTATTTAATATTTCAAATATAAAGACTTGCCATTATACATACCTACAATGTGCTATATTATTTTGTTAAAATCTGGGACAGTTATAGCCTCCCCTGCCCTGGGACAAACTGCTGTATAATCCTTTAAAGGATACCGAGATCTCGAAAGCGCCCTGGTTCCTGTTTGCTGCGGCAAATGGTGAGGAGGTAACATCGTAAGAACACATCACCTTAAAGCGGCTCCATTCCATACCTACTACGGGTATAAAGCTCTCGCCCAACCTGTAATATACGCCGTAGATCAAGGCATTGTTCGTGCCGTTTTCTCCACCGATACTGGAATTGAACAAACTGCCGAAGATCAACTCGGAAGCGCCTTTCTGCTGTGCATAATAAAGAGAAGGGTTAATGATAAATTTACTGCCGGCTTTCCATAGCACATCTACATTACCCATGGGCCGCATACCCAGGCGGTTATTCTCGGAATAGTAAAAACTCTCGTTTGGCCTGTTCAGGTGCATCAATCCCGCGCCTGCCTTAATGTACAGGTCTTCATTGGGGAAGAAGGCATAATTGACCCCGAGCATCACATCCAGGTAATTGGCGGTCTGGCGCGCATAGGGCTCACCCTGGGAGCGGTTCTTGTCAAACCGGAATCCATCCCATTGCACATCAAAGGTAAGCCTGCTGAAATCTATGGAACGGTGTACATAGCCTACTGAAGCTCCAGCCGAGATCATATTATAATCGTCCAGCTGCACGTGATAGGCAATAGAAGCCTGCACTTTGTCCAGGGAAAGGATGCCCTGCCCTGCTTTATCGGAAAAGAAGCCTACTCCCAGTCCCAGCCAGTTGGTCAGGTTTTTATTGCGCATCAGTTGCAGGTCTCCGTTTGCAGCAAAGGTTTTAAAGGGTGCAGGTACATTGGTCCACTGTTCCCTGTAATTAACCCCCACGCTGTAATCTTCCTGTGGCATAAGGCCTGTATTGGCCGGGTTCAGTAATTGCGGGGCATTGTAATATTGTGAAAAGTGTATACCCTGTGCTCCAGCAACGCTATGCATAAAGAGCGCAGATAGCAACAAGCTTAAAGATTTCATTATGGTCTTCACGGGGCAATTGGGATTTATGAAATATAAAGATAAGTTAAGTATTCGTGCAAAACAATAATTACAAAATACATTTTCCGGAATATAAAGAAGCGGCCTGCATTTATTGCAGGCCGCTGTCAGCTATTTTCAGTGTCTTTACTTCATAATGGTTACTTCACCGCGGGGGTTAAAGAAGCGGCGCAGTGAATCTTTGGTTACCAGGGTATCTGCTACAGCAGGCAGGGTAAGGGTAAGTATAATGTTGCTGTCTGAAACAGGTTTTAAAGCCACGTCATGTCCAAAACCTTTCAGTTGCTTTTCTTTCTTCTCTGCACTTTCTTTGTCCTTAAAGTTCAGGATCGCAAAAGTATAGGTGCCCGGTGCAGCCGCAGGAGCAGCCTGAACGCTGGTATCCGGGGCAAGATTGGTATCTGCGGCTGCCGGCGGCACTTCATTACTTACCGGAACGGGAGCCGCGGCTTCCACCTGCTCTTTATTGTTGTTCATATACCAGATAGCACCTCCGACCAAGGCCAGCACTACTCCTACTATTAATAAAAGGATGATCACTTTTGACCAATTTACTTTGGGTGGCTTGATCACGATGTCATCATTCAGGGAAGGTTCTTTCAATTGCATTTTTTCATGCAACTCGGCTATCGTTTCGCCTTCCAGCGTACTCCTCGTCGCTGCAGTATTGATCTTAAAGATCGGGATACCCGGAGTCTCTGCATGAATATTCTGCTCGGCAATAAAATCGTTTTTACCATTCACCTGCACAAACTTTCCAAAACCAGGGATCACAACGGTGCCTCCCTCTGCAAGGGTAAGTTTGGTCTGGATACAAAAATCCTTGATGCCATTCGCGGCATTGGCAATACTGATGCGTTCATTGGTGGCAATAAAGTTTGCGAAAGCATCATCAATCAATCCCCCGGAGAAGGCAAAATGCACTTCATATTCGGGTGGTCTTACCTGACCATCATTGTAGCTTGCTGGCTTTTTATTCACAACAAAATCACCCAGGTTGGGTAAATTGCAATAGCGGTTCTTCACTAAGAAAAGGCCAATATATTTAGCTATATCCATTTGTAGTATTTTATCTGTTCCTCATCTGAGCAAGCTCAAAAGGGAGACAAAGGTAATCAATTAGAATTTAAATCTTAGGCCACCGTAAATCGTGAAGCCTAAAGTCCTGTACTGATTCCAGTACTGGTAACGCTGGTTCAAAATATTATCTACATTGAGGAACAGGCCTACCCGCTTGTGCACATCATAAGAAGCATTGGCATTCAGGTCTATAATCATAGGTAATTTTTTATATAAACCGGTTGACTGGTAGGCAAAAATCCGGTCATAGATCACCACATCGGCACCAATATGCAGATTTTTGATCAACTCCCATCTGAACCCGCCATTCATTTCTACTTGTGGTAATTGTTGCGCGCGTATCATTCCCTGAGTATTGTATAAATTCCAGATACTTCTTCCCGTTATACTGAATTGCTCATTGATCTGGTATTGAATTTTAGCATCAATGATCAGCGCTTTCATGTCATTATAAATAATAGCAAATGTTCTGCCATCAGGACTGGTGTGGTAGTCATTCTGGTAAATGGCCATATTCTTCCACATCTTATAGCCTACTGATGCTCCCAGTGTAAGGTTGCTGCTTAAAGCGGCATCAAAACCTCCGTAAATGTAGCTCGACTTCCCTTGCAATGGGGTATAGTCGGCCTGCATAAAGGGATTGAACAGGCTTAAACTCCTATAGCTGTTCTGGTTTAAAGCCCCTTCCCAGCCGGCATACAGGCGCAGGGAATGGTTAAGGATATTACCGCTTACATTAATGTCGGGCAGCAAATAGTTATCATTAGTTGCAAAAGTCGGCTTCAGGCCTACCCTGGCGTTAAAGCCTTCGTAGGAGAAATTGATCGCCGGGGCCAACTGGAAATAATTATTGGAAAAGCTACCTAAGGCCTTGCTGACATAACTGGTCAGACCGACATTGGCCGCCAATGAAAAGCTGATAGAAGAATCAAGGGCTTTCGTCACCGGGATAGAGAAATCCAGGTTGCGCTCAGAGGCATTCATCCCGCTATGCCACCAGTAAATACGGGCTTCGGGGCGGTACTTCAGGTCCCAGAAGGTCTTCCCTACCGGACTCAGCGCCGCATTTAAAGCAACCCCGGTGTACACGTTCCTGATATCGGCATCCTTGAAGGAGTAGAGTTCATTGGTATAACCATATTGACGATAGGCCCTTCTGTCGCCCTGCAGCCCTAAGTTGAGCGTGGCTTTATCCATGTAAATGTTACCGGAGGCATCCAATGTATTCTGAGACCATTTCTGGTTTTCTACATAATTGCCTTTCTGAGACATATGGTTAAAGTGCAATACGGCATCATAGTCATTGCCCATAAGGCTGCCGATACCGGCATCGATCAATACCGTGTTTTGCGAACCCAGGCCCAGCTTGGCATAGTTCTCAAAAGGCAGCTTTTCGCGTTCTCTTTTCAGCGCTACGGGCTTGATGGGTTCTGCTTTATAGGTATAGCTGATCGTTTGTTCAGGGACCACGTATTGCAATACCGGCTTAGTGGTATCCACAACGGGCAGTGTAGGCACAAAAACCGGTTTAGGTGCCGGAACCACTTCCGGTTTATAGGTAGAGTAAAAGTTTAAAGTCTGCGACTTAAAGGTGGAGTCGCTGCCACTGCGCGTTTGCGCAATTATACTGATCGGGCACAAAGCACTGAAAACAGCAGGAAGGATATATTTATTTTGAAGAATGTTCATGATTGTACAAATTTGAAAAAGAAAAAAATGCTTTTGCGAACGCCTTAATTGGTCAGTTTGCTTTTACCTGCTTCTTTTGCTTTTACTGTTTCCAGCTTTTGTTTCGCCTCGTTGACCAGATCTTTATCTGAAGAGTTTTTAATGACGCTTTGCAAGGTGGCTTTTGCATTAAAGTAATCTTTGTTATCGGTCAGGATATCTGCCAGTAAGAGATAGTTTTTAACGGCCCAGTAAGGGTTATTGTTAGAAGCCTGGGCGGCATAGCTCGCCGCTTTCTCTGCTGCATCATTCTTTTTCTGTACAAACAAGATGCTGGCTATCTGGTAGCGTGCTTCAGCGCTTACATTCCCTACGTTATCCTTGTCCAGTTGCTGGTAGATGGCTTTTGCATCTTCCAGCTTACCTTCGGTCTGTAAAGATCTTGCTTTGTATAAACGGGCATTTCTCTTTGCATCATCAGCAGCATCGCCTACGGCCAGGAGCATATCTGCCCAGGTGCGCGTGCCTTCATAATCGCCTTCTTCAAAAGCCACTTTCATCATACCTTCATATATGCCTGCAGGATTCTCTGTGGCATTATTTTCCAATAGTTGATTATAAGTAGTTTTTGCCGCACTATAGTTTTTCTCTGAGAGGTAGATCTCTCCCATCCTGCCGGCAGCAGCTTCAGAATAATCGTTCCATTTGCTGTTCAATACCTCGGTAAAAGAGGTTTTCGCTTTGGATAGATTTTTCAACTGGAAATAGCTTTCTCCCAGGAAATAATGGGCCTGTACTTTATAAGCACCCTGCGGATACTTCTCCAGGTATTTATTGAAGCCGTCTATAGCTTTTTGATATTGTGCATTACCAAAATCATTATCGGCGGCATCGTAGAATACGGATTCTACCTCGGTGCTGCTCACATCGGTGATGCTTTCTTGTTTCAGGAATTGCTCATACTCTTCCGGCTTGCTGCTGTACAGCGTACTTAAAGCTTTAAGTGCTGTGTTGCGGTCTGCTGCCGTAGGATATTGGGCAATATAAGTTTTATACGCTGCTATGGCCAGGTCGTTCTGTGCATTGTCCTGGTAGGCATAGGCCAGCAAATAAGCCGCTTTGGAGCGGATGCTTACATTGGTCTGGTTCTGGTCCAGCTTCTTTAATAAAGGGATAGCTTCATTGTGCTTATCCAGGTTGATGTATTCGGTGGCCAGTTCCAGGCTTGCCTCGTCTTTGATCTTGGCATTTCCTTTCTGAACAATTGTTTTGAGTAATTCTACTTTCTCCGCGCTTTTATTTTGCAAGCCCAGGATCAGTGCTTTTTGATAGCGTGCATAGTCCACATCTCCTGTATTGGCAGCAATTGCACGGTCATAAAGTTTCAATGCCGCATCAAAATCTTTTTGCATGAAGGCAGCATCTGCCTGGCGGAACAGGGCTTCTTTACTGAGCTCTTTATTTTCTCCAGAAGTGCTTTGTGCATTGGAGAATGCGGTAGCTGCATCGGCATAATTGCTGGCTTTCATACTGGCATATCCCAGGTTGATATTCGCATTCTGCACGGTAGCTTTGGCGCTCACTTTCTTTATGGCTTCTTCATATCCTTTTGCCTTGGCCAGGAAGGTCCTGGTATCACTAACGGCATCATTATAACGATCTTCTTTATAAGCGATCTCTCCTTTCCAGAAGTAGGCTACCGCCTCGAGGGAAGGATTAACGGGGTTTTGCAGGGATGCGGTGAGGTATGTTTCAGCGCCTTCATAGTCTTTGTCCTGCAGTAATTGCAAACCTCTTCCTACCGCAGCTTTCTGGAAGGTAGCCCAGGCATTAGGATCTTTATTGGGCTCATTGCTCAGCAGATCATAGGCCTCCGCATAGTTATTGGACTTCAACAGCAAACCAGACAACAGGCTCTTTGCTTCTGCATTACTGCGGCTGGACGGGTAATCCCGGATATAATCTTTAAAGCCTTTAACCGCTAAATGGTCAAAGCCTAATTCATAAGAAAGTTTATTGTACAGGAAGGAAGCTGCTTCTTTCTGGCTTTCGTTATAATTCATTTCTGCAGCCAGTCCAAAGGCGTTCCTCGCGCCTTTCTTGTCTCCTGTTTTCAGGTAACAGTCGCCCAGGAGGTACATAGAAGTTTGCCCTATGGCATCATCTGTATTGCTCAGTGGCTGAAATTTATCAATGGCATCGCTATAGCGGTTCAGTTGATAGTAAGTATAAGCCAGTTCATAAAGCTCTTCTTTCCGGATGCGGTCTGAGCTTTCGTAATAGTCTTCCAGGTAGGGTAAAGCTTCCTGGTAGCGCTTTAATTCAAACAGGGTCTGCCCGGTGAGTAAGCGCATTTCTTTATCATAGAAAACGGTGCCTTTGCGCTTCAGGTATTTCTGAGAATGGCTCAGCACTTTATCGTATTCTTTTTTGAAATAGTAGATCTCTGCCTCGTAATAAGGGATGATATCTTTGTACTCTTCGGCATCTCTCACGCGCTTGAAGCTGGCTAATGCCTCATCAAGACGGCCTTCTTTATAGCTGAGCAGGCCATAGTAATAGTTGGCCGGCAGGTAGTATTTATTGGAGGCGATATCTTTTATACCTACAAAGAGGTTACGGGCTTTATCAAACTGCTGGGTGATAAAGTAGGCATAGCCCAGTTCAAATTTAGAATCGGCGATCTCTGCATTGGTCAGGTTGGACACACCGGCCAGCTCATAATAGTATATGGAGGCATTAAGATCGCGGTTATCTTCCAGGTAGTACTTGGCCAGTTCATAGGCCACTCTTTGCTGGTTGTGTACATTTACTTCTTCTTCAACATAACGTTTCGCCTCGACGATGAGCCGATGATCTCTTAATTTAACCCCGGAAAGCATTTTGTAGTATAATGCCTGTGCGCGGTCGGCATAGGGCAGATTATCTTCTGTTTTCTGGGCCGTATTTTTATTGTACTCCAGGAATTCTGTAAGTGTATGTGTGGCTAAATTATAGTGTCCATTTTGGTATTGCTCTATTCCATGCTTGAGAATAGCCTGGGGATTTTTATTAATAGCTGTGGTTTGTCCAAAGCCCGAAATACTGCAAAAAAGTGCGCTCAAAGGCAGCACCGTTTTCTGTACAAAATGTTTCAACGGAATTTGCATTACTTATGGTTAGTTGATTCAAAAATAGTTGTCTGCTCGAGGAGTCCTCTAAAACCAACAAAGATAAGTATATCGACTTTGTATTCGAGTAATAAAAGTGAATGTTTTGTAAAAAGAAAATAGTGTTGTGGAATTGTTCCACAACACTATTGTAAGCGCTGTTTTGGCGGCTTTTATATTAGTCTCTTGACCTTGAATTAAAAAAGAGTAATAAGTAATAAAGTAAGGTAGCAATAGAACTCACTGCAGCCACTACATAGGTCCTTGCGGCCCACTTCAATGCATCTGCAGCCTGCTCATGTTCCCTGCCGGCCGTGATGCCGGTGCTCTCCAGCCACTTCAGCGCGCGGTTGCTCGCATCATACTCTACAGGTAAGGTCACGATGGTGAAAATAGTGGTGATGGCAAATAATGCAATCCCCACTAAAAGTATGGTAGGATTGGCCCTCCCGGCCAGCATACCTAAACCTACCAGGATGATGATTTGTGAAAAACGACTGCTGATATTGACCAGCGGCACCATTTTACTCCGGAACTGCAGCATACTGTAAGAGCGGGCGTGCTGCACCGCATGGCCACATTCATGTGCAGCAACTGCAGCTGCTGCCACACTATCGGTAGCATATACGTCTTCACTTAAATTGACTGTTTTATTAGCCGGATTGTAGTGGTCGGTCAGTTGTCCCGGTGTTGAGATCACCTTTACATCATAGATCCCGTTATCCCGTAGCATTTTCTCTGCTATCTCCCGGCCGGTCATACCGGAGCGCAGCGGCACCCGGCTATATTCTTCAAATTTGCTTTTCAACCTGTTGCTGACATACATGCCCACAAGAAACATGATTCCTGCAATCACATAATAACCCATTAATCCCATAATCGTTGTTTTTGTTTAATTGTTTGCTATAGTGAATCAACAGCAAAAGGTCTGCCATTTATTTATTTTGTCATATTTACTGACATTTATACTTCTAAAAATAGCAAATACCTGTAATTTCACCTGCATAATAACAGTATTTTATCAATTACCGGGACAGCAAAGCGTTTGAAAATATGCTGCAGGAATTATTGTAATTTTAGCCGCCGGTTGGAGCAACAGGGATACTTGTCGCTCCTCTGGCTATGTAATCATTTTATAAATATGAAGAAGGGATTATTATTTTTGGTTTCATTGATCTGGATGATACCTGCCATCGCCCAAAGCAAGGATTACTTTAAAGTGGAGCAGGGAAATGCGGGGGGAAACAGCTATCCTGAATTTTATAACAAAAAAGCAAAGAAGGCAGCTCAGCATATAAATGACTACCTGCAACTTACTCTTGCCAAAACCATTTTTGCCGAAAATACGGACAGTACTGGGACTTCAACCTGGACCTATACAACGTATATCAATAATAAAAACCTGCTCTCGGTAAGTTGCCGGGGCGGAGACGGCCAGGAAAGGCATTTTTTATTCAATGCTGCCACAGGCTCGCTCATCAGCATCCAGGACGTATTCACGGTAAACGGGATCGCTGCGATCCGCAGGAAGATGCTGCAGCATTATAAAGAGCAGTTCAGCAAGAATAATTTACCTTTTAAAATGGAGGGTAATGAAAAGTGCGTAAAAGCCGATATCCAGGAATTTCTCATTACCAGTGACTCTTTACTCATTTTTCCCGGGAATTGTTTTAATACAGACACTTCGGGCCAGGTGAATCAATTATACACCCAGGTTGGCTTTTCTACGTTTATGCTGAGTAATTACCTGAGTGAGTACGGCAAGGCTATGTTCGGGATCAGCAGGAAACCCAGGTTAAAAAAGTTCAGTTCGGGTACGGTTGCCGGTCTGTACCGCGGCAGCATTGATGGTGAAGCAGTCCTGCTGCAACTGGATGCACCCTTTGAAAAATCGCTCAGCGGAACGCTTTATTTTACCCAAAGTAAAAAAGCAGTGCCTTTTGAGGGTAGTTTTAAGAGCAACAGGCTGGAGATCAGCAAAGGCGCAGAACGCCTGAGCTTAAGCATTTTCCCGGGAACGGTAAGCGGGCAAAGAAAAGCAGGGAATAAAGTGTTGAGCAATTTCTCTTTAACCAGGCAATAAAGAAAGTGTATGATGAGATTAAGATTACTGTTGATCAGTTTATTATTTTTGGCAGCCTGCGGTCATAAAAAGCAAAGCAAGAAAAGCGTATTCCGCTATAATATCTCCGGGGGCCTGGAAACCCTGGACCCGGCATTTGCCAAGAACCTGAGCATTATGTGGAATGTGCACCTGCTCTTCAACACACTTACCGAGGTGAATAAAGAATTGGCCGTAGTGCCTGCTCTTGCCAAAAGATGGGAGGTCTCTGCAGATGGCTTACAATATACCTTTCACCTGCACAACAATGTTTATTTTCATGATAATGCTGCCTTCCCCGGAGGGAAAGGCCGGAAGATGACGGCCAGGGATGTTCAGTATAGCTTTGACCGACTGATCGACCCGGCAACAGCCTCTTCCGGGGCCTGGATCTTCAACGACCGGGTACGCAAAAGCAAACCTTTTGAAGCGCTGAATGATACGACTTTTGCCATCCATTTATCTGAACCTTTCCGGCCGCTGCCGGAAATATTGAGTATGCCTTATTGCTCTATTGTGCCGGAAGAGGTGGTGCAGAAATGGGGTAAGGATTTCCGGAATCATCCCTGTGGCACGGGTGCTTTCCAGTTTGAGTACTGGGACGAAAGTAATACGCTGGTATTGCATAAGAATCCCAATTACTGGGAGCGCGACTCTGCCGGTAAGCGACTGCCTTACCTGGATGCAGTACAAGTCAGTTTTAACGATACGAAAGCAACAGAATTCCTGCTTTTCATGCAGGGTCAGCTCCATTTTGTGAATGGACTGGACGGCTCTTTCAAGGACCTGGTGCTGACAAAGAAGGCGCAACTGAAACCTGACTTTGCCGATAAGATCCGTTTACAGAAGCTGGTTTACCTGAATACGGAATACCTGGGTATTTTGATGGACAGTACGCAGCTCAAGGTCAAAAACAGCGGACTAAGGTTCAAGCAGGTGCGGCAAGCGATTAATTATGCTATTGACCGGGAAAAGATCGTGACTTATTTCAGGAATGGCGTGGGCGTACCGGCCACAATGGGCTTTATCCCTAAAGGTATGCCCGGCACAGAGCAGCGCCTGGCCCATAACTACAGCTACAATCCCCGGAAGGCCCTGGAATTGCTGGAAGCAGCGGGATTCCCTAATGGCAGGGGCTTAGCCCCCATCATCCTGCAATGTCCTGAAGTGAATGTGGATGTCTGCAATTTTGTGGCCAGCCAGCTGAATGATGTGGGCATCAAAACGCAGGTACAGGTGATGCAGCCAGGCATACTGCGACAGGAGATGAGCAGGAGCCAGGCAGCCTTCTTCAAAGGGCAATGGATCGCGGACTACCCGGATGCGGAAACGTACCTGGCTTTCTTTTACAGTAAACTACCCGCTCCGCCTAACTATACCCGTTTCAAAAATACACAGTTTGACCAGCTGTACACCCAGAGCCTGAAAACGAATAATGATGTACTGCGCTATACGATGTATGCAAGGATGGACAGTATCATTAGTGAACAGGCCCCAGTAGTGCCGCTTTTTTATGATGAGATGATGCATTTCACGCAAAAAAACGTGATTGGTTTCGAGCAAAATCCATTAAACCTCTTCGACCTGAAAAGGGTTAAGATCCTCCAATAAACGCTATAGTATGCTTTTATTCTATGGCCTGTAAACCCAGGCCGGTACCCTGCGGTGCCGTGATGTAGCCTTCTTTGATCTGCATACCGCTAAAGGTATTATCTTCCAGGATCAAAGGCCCGTCAATATCGGCATAATCGGCCAGGGGCAATAAATGTGAGATGGCCGTGCAGCCTACCACACCTTCGCTCATGCAGCCCAGCATTACTTTCAACTGCTTTGCCTTAGCGGCTTTTACCAGGGAAAATGCCGGGGTCAGGCCGGAGCATTTGGACAGTTTCACATTAATACCATCATAGAGTGCAGCAACTTGTTCCAGGTCTTTTTCTCCCTGGCAGGCCTCATCGGCAATAATGGGTATTGAGGTCAGGGCGCGCAGGGCCTGCATGCCGGATATATCTTCCCTGTGCAAAGGCTGCTCAATGAGTTCAATATTTAATGCTTCCAGCTCCGGGAGCAAGATACGGGCATCTTCAAGGGTCCAGGCCTCGTTGATGTCCAGCCTTATCCTGGCATCAGTCAATTGCCGGGCTGCTCTTACGGCTTCGAGGTCGGCGGCGCTGCCTATTTTCATTTTATAAACCGGGAAAGGATGAGCTTTGATACGCGCTGTTATAGCTTCAGGTGTTGCTATACCTAATGTATAGTCGGTGAGCGGGACATTCTCCCAGTTTAAGCCCAGCAGCTGGTAGACCGGCTGGCGTTTCATTTTACCGAAGAGGTCCCAGCCTGCAATGTCCAGGGCAGAAGTAAGGAACTTTTCTGCAGGGATCAGGTGATGCAAAAAATGCCAGAAGCGCTCGGGTTCTATAAAAGTGTATCGCTCTATCATCATTTTGCGGGCTTCCAGGACCTTGATCATATCCTCGACGGTAACATTATGGTAGGTGATGGCGGTAGCCTCTCCCCAGCCCTTTAATGCGGCAAAGCTCAGGCAGACTTGTAAGGAGTCCTGGTGGGTCTTGGTACCTTTTGCTAAACTGAAGGGATACTGAAAAGGAAAATTGTTACGTTTATAGCTTAGTTGCAGCATAAAGTTTGCGCGATTTTTGAGCAAAAAAATGGTTGAATCACAAAAGTAGCAATTTAATAAGCTATCTTTGTGCACTTTTATTTAAGGAAATTAGCGTTTTATTCGAATTAATATGAGAAATATTTTAGGTATTTTATTCCTAAGTTTTATGGCCGCTGTTAGCGCCAAAGCACAAACTACTACCAGCAGTACCGAGGACAAAAAAGTAGTGTCTAAACCTTCCAGGGACCATTTCCTGATCCAATTGTCTCATGACCGCTGGACCAATGTTCCGGACAGCGTGGATATGAAAAATACCGGGAGAGGACTTGGCCTGTACCTGATGTATGATTTCCCGATCAAGAAGTCTAATTTCAGCTTTGGTGCCGGTGTAGGGGTACGCTTCAGTAATGTATATTTTTCAAAAGAGAAAATGGTACTGGACAGCCGTACTGACCGGATCATTTTTCAAGCGGCAGACAGTGCTATAAAAGGCAATAAGTTTAGTACAACTTACCTGGAAGTACCTTTGGAGTTACGCTTTTTTGCCAACAAAGAGAACAGGAACAAAGGCTTCAAATTTGCGCTAGGTGCAAAAGTAGGCTTTACAGGTATTGGCGGGTCACATTATAAAGAGCGTGTGCCTGTTTCCGGTAAATTCATCAGCGAGGTCACTAAGACAAAAAGATTTAACCAAAGCTGGCGCCTGACCCCTACAGCAAGGATCGGCTGGGGTAACTTCTCTGTATTTGCAGAGTATACGGTAACGCCTATCTTCAATAATTCCGGCAATACACTGGGAGCTAACCCGGATGTAAGACCATTTTCTGCAGGTATAGTGATCAGCGGACTGTAATGTCTATTATATTTTTAAAATAATAAAAAAACCCGGCGAAACTTTCATTAGTTTCGCCTTTTTTTTAATTTTCTAAAAAAATAAGCAAAGCTGGTCAAATTATTTAGACATATAGACTTTTTAAGAGCAGTATTGCTATATACCCTCTCTGCATTTGGTGGCCCGCAGGGGCACCTCGGCATGATGCTCAAGGTATTTGTAGAAAGGAGAAAGGACATTACGGAGGAAGAGTTGCTGGAGCTGAATGCGTTTAGCCAATTACTTCCCGGCCCTTCTTCTACCCAGACGGTCATGCTGATCGGCTATAAGCGCGGAGGCACCCTACTTGCTATTCTCACTTTATTGATATGGGTATTGCCTGCCGGGCTGCTCATGATAGCTTTTTCTTTCCTGGTGAGCTATATCAATGTAAAGAATGTTGCCTCTACCCTTTTTCACTATATACACCCGATGACCATAGGCTTTGTGATCTACGCTGCCTTGAAGATGATGAAGACTTCTGTCAACAACATGGCTACCCGGATCATTATGGTCGTCTGCGCCCTCATCACTATTGTCTTCCATAGTCCCTGGATCATTCCCATCCTTTTTATCTTATCGGGCTTTGTAACTAATCTCAGCAATAAACGTATCCCGGAGAAAAAAGAACCGCGTAAAAAATTAAAGTGGATCAACATCAGGTTATTTATTGCCGTATTTATATTACTGGGCCTCTTATCGGAGCTGGCGCGGATCAACCAATGGGAATACCGGAGGCTCTTTAACCTCGGAGAGAACTTTTACCGTTTTGGTACCCTTGTTTATGGGGGCGGCCAGGCTTTATTACCGATGATGCTCTTCCAGTTTGTATCCAGGCCCTTAAATATGGGGCAGCAACCTTTCCTCAGCTCTACAGAGCTGATGACGGGATTTGGCATGGTACAGGCTATTCCCGGCCCTGTTTTTTCTATCTGTGCTTATGCCGGTGGCATGGCCATGAATGATTTCGGCACTTCTGCGCAGATCCTGGGCGGGCTTATTGCGCTGCTGGCTGTTTTTCTGCCCAGCACCTTACTGTTATTATTTTTCTACCCTATTTACCAGAACCTGAAACAGCACGTGATCATCTACCGTGCCCTGGAGGGGATCAATGCCATGATCGTAGGCATCATCTGGGCATCCGGGGTATTATTCACTATGGAGATCTTTAATATCAATAAGGAGAACCTGTTTCAGTTTTCCTGGATAAAGAACATTGACCTGCCCAGTATTTTTGTAATTGCGGTCACTTATCTATGCCTGAAGTACACGAAAATACCCCCACCGGTATTAGTGATTACGGCCCTTGTTTGCGGCTATTTCTGGGGCTGATAAATATTTTGTTAATATGCTTTTGGAGTTTTTGATTTTGACTAGGCTCAATTCTCAAAATAACTTACATTTGCTACATATAATTTAATCAAGAATAACATTAACACTAAAAAGAGAATAGTATGGATACTTCAAAAATGCTCACTGCTTATTGTTTAAAAACAAAAGAAAAGAACGTGCCTATGCACAATGCGGTAATATCCAAAACTGCAAGAGGTGGTTATATTGCTAAAGGAGATGATGGAAAAGGAAATAAGATGAGCGCAATATTAGGCGAAGCAAAAGCTTTACAGGCAATCAAAGATAAAGTTGCTACACAAGATTTCTAAATCATAAGAGATTTCAGAAAAATAAAAGGAAGCCATTGAATGGCTTCCTTTTATTTTTTGCAGCGGACCTTAATTGATCTTCCGGAACAATATAGCGGTCCAGCCATTATCTTCTGTCTGCTTAAGCATTTCAAAGCCGCAGGCTTTTGCCTTTTCTACGATGATATGGGTATCCTGGAGCTTCAGTATGCCACTTAAAAGGAGTTGGCCATCCTGTGGTAAAAAGCTGTTTAACTGCGCCATAGATTCCAATAAAATGTGCCTGTTGATATTCGCCAGAATAATATCGTATTGGCGGCCTGCTTGTACCCAGCTAATATCTCCCTGTGCTACTACGATATGTTTACATTGATTGGTGTTTACATTTTCAAGCCCGTTCTCATAGGACCACTCGTCGATGTCAATCGCATCTACCTGAGTAGCGCCCAGCATTTCTGCCAGGATCGCTAAAATACCGGTTCCGGAACCGTAGTCGAACACGGATTTATTTTTAAAATCCAGGTCTTTCATCTGGCTCATCATCAGCCTTGTAGTCGCATGGTGGCCGGTACCGAAAGACATCTTGGGCGTGATCCTGATATCGTATTGAACGCCCGGTATAGGCTCATGGAAATGGGCCCTTACACTACAGAAGCCTTCAATCACTACGGGCTCAAAATTTGACTCCCAGGTAGCATTCCAGTTTTGTTCTGCTTCTTCACTCAGGGTAAAAGGCACATTGGTCTGTTGGCTCCAGTGCTCTATCTCTTCCTGTACACTTGCCCAGTCGCCGGTGTAAGCGATGATGCCCTCATCTGTTACTTCTTCCAGGCCTATAATGGCTTCCTGCTGGCTCAGTATGCCCAGCCATAATTCCCGGTCTGCCACTTCCCTGGTCTGTATATTTATCTTTGTATAAGTCATGCTTAAGTCTTGTCTAATGAAAAAGGTTTGCCAAAAGTATGGCAAACCTTTAAAAAAATCGAATCTAATGTTTTACTTATTTACACGGCTGCCTGGTCTGGACAGGTTGGAGTTTTCTTCTACTTCATCAGATACATTATCTGTATCGATTTGCAGGTTTTTCTCCTGGCTGCCGATTGTTCCCGGTTTTGCCGAATCAAAGATCATACGTTTTTCTTCTTCATCGAAGATCTTGAATTCTGTACGACGGTTCAACTGGCGACCTGCAGCGTTATCTTTATTGTTCAGTTTTTCCTGAGCTACTTTATTTCTATCGCCCATACCGTGGATCGAAATACGGGAACGGTCAACACCGCCACTGTTTACGATATAGTTAAGTACAGATTCTGCTCTTGCTACAGACAATGGTTCATTGTAATCCGGTGTACCTTTACCATCAGTATAAGAGAAGATCTCAACACGTAAAGATGGATTGTTTCTTAACAGAGTAGACAATTTCTCAAGATCCGTTAAAGATTCAGGACGTAATGAAGATTCATTAAAGTCATAGAATACATTATCAATACGGAATATGCCATTATCAACCAGACTTGCATACAATTCGATCTCTACAGTATTATCCGGGTCTTTACGCTGAACGCCTTCTGTATTAACCGTTGCTGCGGAAGATGTATATTTCTTTTTATCTGCTACGAAAGAGTAAGAGTGTCCTCTTGATGTGTTGAACTCAAATTTACCATCAGTAGAGTTGAAGGGAACCACATTACCATTTTCGTCCGTCATTTTTACCACAACTTCTTTTAAAGGCTCTTGTGTTTTGGTATCAATAACTTTACCGATTACTTTCAGCTTAGGCTCAAACTGTACTCTGAAGATATCATCACAACAAGTCGGATTTTTCAGGGCTACAGAACCTACGCGGTTAGATACCAGGTAACCATCAGGTTTTCCGTAAGGGTCCAGGATGAAATACATATCATCAGCTGAAGTATTTACAGGATATCCCATGTTCTTTACAGAAGAGTAACGTGAAGGACTGTTTCCGGCCATAGTAGCTTCGAACACGTCTAGCCCGCCCATTGTTTCCCAACCATCAGAAGAGAAATACAATTTATTGGTCCTGTTATCGAAATAAGGAGTCACCTCGTTTCCTTTTGTATTGATTTGCTTACCTACGTTTTGAGGACGACGATAAGTTTTCAAACGCTCATCATATACAGAATACCAGATATCAAATCCACCGCGGCTTTGTAGTTTCCTGTTAGAGGAGAAGAAAAGGATCTCTTTTTTACCGATTTTAACGATACAAGGATGGGTACTGGATGAGTTTCTGTCATTGATACCATATCCCAATTCCTGAGGGTTACCCCAGCGATCGTCTTTAAATTCGGATACATAGATACGACACAATCTTGCGGTGTCGCCTTTCTTATCCAGGCATTTAGAATAATAGAAACGGTCTCCGCCTTCTGACAGGTAACCATTACCTACGTGGAACTTAGAATCGTTGAACTTCCCGTCCATAAAAGGCAATGCCCATTGGAAGGTATCATTCTCATTAAATTTATCTTTACTTGAAACGACAAAACGAGATACGTATTCAGCTTTTCTGTTCTCAATTTTCTCTGCTTGTTTATCGTAGTTCATGGTTGCAAACAACAATGCTGTATCTCCTAAAGGGAATGGAGACAACTCGGTATTTACAGAGTTGATGTTCGTTCCCAGTTTGGCAATGCTTGCCGCTTCAGGATTAGCAATAGATCTGATACCCAGGTGACAGCCTTTGATCTCAACATCACTTTGCTTCACTAATGGTTTCAGTTCTTTTGTCGGTTTGGGATTGTCTTTTTTGAACTTTTCAAACGCAGCAATAGCTCCTTCATAGTCACCGCTCATTTTCAACATCAACGCCTGCTTATACTTAGCTTCGGGATAAACCGCCTTAGCTATGTCATAAGCATCACCGTAGCTTTTTGCAGCGGGACCATAGTCTCTCAGGTACCACTGACATTCTGCAACCTGATATTTCAAATATGGATTACGTGGTTGTTCATTTAATAATTGATAGTAATACTCTTCAGCATTTGAAAAGCTACCTTCTTTAAACAATCCATCTGCCCAACGCAATTTCTTCTGATAACCTAATTTGGCAACAGGATCATCTGCTCGCTTTCCGTATTTGTCCTTGTCACGACTTTGTGCCAAAACGTCATTGGTCTGAGCACTGGTAAAGGCCAGTGTGGCTGCTAATAAAAATAGTATTGGTTTGCGTTTCATATTTTATGCAACGTTGAAATGTAATGTTTTGTGTTCTTGAGATCCCTTATTCCTGCGCCTCAGAAGGCGCTTTTCAAAAAATTAAATGGCTTAAAATCTTGCACAAGGGTATAATAACTTTCTGGCAAAATCTATAGGGCTTGGAGCGGTATATCTTACCATCAATTCAAATCCGCCATAACCGTTGGTACTTTGTCTTAAGCCGGATGTGTTGAAGTCATAACCGGCCCCGATCCTGAAGCCATTAAATTCTAAACCTGCGGTAATCATTGCAGCATCTAAGTGACGGTACCATCCACCCAGGAAAATAGCCGGGGCTGTAGGTACAGTGTAATCGTCTCCTAATTTATAATGCAATTCCATACCTCCGATAATTTCCTGGGCTGCAGACTGGGTCTGGAACAAGAAAGCCGGACGTAAACTCATACGCTCTCCTACCCCGATAATAGCACCAACCTGAGCGGTGTACCTGATACCCAAACCAACGTCTCTTGTCTCTGCACGTTTCATCATTGATTCCATCGGCTGAGTGAGGTTATTGGCTCCGGCCCCTATTACATAGGAAAATTTCTCTGAAGGCGCATGTGAAAATGCAAGACCCGCATTGATCAGCCAATTGTCTACTTTATTATTCAGGTTTGTATAATTAGGATCTGTACCCTGGTAAAAACGACCTTCTCTGAAGTCACCTGCAAAATACAAACGACTCAAATCAATATTTTTACTGGCATATCCTCCCTGCAAACCTACAGTCAAAGCAGCTTTTCCACTTTCTCCAAAAAATTTATGGTATGCAACAGAAGCTAATGCTGAAAAGTTATTCAGATTACCGTCCCCTGCCCTATCATTATAAATCTGGCCACCTACAGCAAGATAATCATCGATAGAAATATCTCTGATAACCGGCATATCAAAAGAAAGAGCGTATGTTTTAAATGCCGCTGATCCTAAAGCTGAACGCCATTGATCTCGATATATGGCAGAAACTCTATACTCGCCCTGAAACGCTCCTGTAAAGGCAGGATTGACTATCATAGGAGTTGCATTGAATTGTGTAAAGTGAACATCCTGTGCTTTAGCATCTATACCACACAACATCGAACTTGCGATCAGGAATGCACTGGCGATAGTTTTTCTACACTTCATATTTTTATCCAAATATTATTTTGTTAACAAATAATTTAATGATTCAAATTATGGTCAAACTCTTTGAGCCATTAAAAGTCTTAAAAATTTTTTGATTTTCCTTGTTTTTTTTTAACTTTTTTTAAATAAATCCAAAAGTTTCCTTTTTTCTATCTCAAAAGGGTCACATTACCTGATTTCTGAGAGCGGGAACCTGTGGAATTATTTATTAATTTAACAGTATAGACATATACGCCTAAAGGAGCAGCTGTTCCTTTCACGGTACCATCCCATCCGTTATTGATATTATTGGAGGAATAAACGATACCACCCCAGCGGTCATAAACCTCAAAAGTTTCTAAACTGAAATTGCCTCTGAACACGGGTTTGTAAACAGAATTATTAGGGTTAAATGCATTCGGCATATCTATTACCCCTTCTTGTCTCACCAGGATATCTACAGAATCTCTCACGGTACAACCATAATCGGTAGTAGCGGTGTAGAAGTAGCGGGTATTTACTTCCGGAAAGAATATAGGGTTGGCTATCTCCGGATTACTGATACCGGATACAGGGAACCAGCTGAATCTTACGGCATTGGTAGCCGGTGTCATCTGATAGCTTTCGCCCAGCCACATCACTACCGAATCAGGTATATTTGCAATCGCATTCGGATGTACCGTCACATCTACGAAACTGGTATCATAGCAGCCGAACAGGTTCTTCACCACTAAACGATATAGCGTATTTGTGGTAGGGGCCAATGTTTGATTTATGGCAGTAGGATTACCTCCGTTCAAGGAAATCTCCGGAGTCCAGTAGTACTCATAAGCCGGCAGTAAGGGAGTGCCGTCTAAAGAGCTCCTGACCAAAGGTACTACCGTTGATCCCGGGCAAATAGCGGTATCAGAAGGGGTTACCCTTATAAACTCACCGGGGTTAACCGTCAGGGTCATGGTATCCCGACCAATACATCCAATATCCGTTCGGAGGATGGCTACGATATCGGTAGACGAATTGTTTGGTAAAACAACCGGAGCGACACTCGTAGGGTCATTAAATATTTCGGCAGGCAACCAGGAATACTGGTAAGAACCTCCCGTATCCTGAGGTAAAGCCTCTGCAAACATCTGCAGGTAGTCATAAGAACAGATAGCTGTATCATTACCAATGTTCACTTTTATATCCTGGACATTTATGGTCAGGATGGCTGTAGAAGCCCGGCAGTTGGTATCCTGGCTCGGTATTCTCACTTTATACTGGTATTCATACTGTCCGGCAGAAGGGAAGGATAAGCTGGCATAATTGATCGTAGCATTACTTACCCCTGAAGCGGGTACCCATTCATAACTTAATGGCCCGTAAATGGTATCTGTGGTAAAGTCTACATCAAGTTGCACGCCAAAACAGATCGAAGTATCCCCGATACTGGATGATAATAAAATAGAATCCTGGATGGATACGACCGCGGAATCAACCACTATTGCATTGGCACCACAACTATATGGTGAAAGAAATTTAACAATAGCAATTTTATTAGCACCTGTTGTCGTAAGCGGTAAACCTTTAACATATACCCTGCCTATAGTGGAATCTGCAGGAATGGTGACCGTACCGGATAAGAATTCATAATCCACACCGTTTATGGCATTTCCGCCCATAACGTAAGGAACCACAAGCGGCGTAGGCGCTGCGGCCTGGCGCTCAATAGTTACCTCTGCAGCAGGACAACCTCTGACAATGAAAGCAGTATCACTTGCGGTTACATTCATCCCCTGCGCACCGGCAACCAGGCCTACAGAGTTTAAGCTACCTGCTTTAATGAATACACCGGAGTTGAACCCTCCGTCACTTACATCCGCAACCGCTAATTTAAGGGTATAGGTATCACAGGGTATTACATTCTGAACGGCTGTCAGCACAGTAGTAAAGCCGTCAAACACGACATTCTGGCCAACAGGATTCAAATTATCTACATAATATTGGGTGAAAGGGGCTCCTGCATACTGGCCACTACAACCGGAAACCGGGTAGCCATTCACACCTGAGTTGATCGAATTGATCGCAACGGGGATAGTGGTCGTTCCCGGCACTAAGGCAATATTTCTCTTAGTGGGTAATGTAGGTATATTGGAAACAATACCAGGCCCGCTGATCAGGAAGCCGAACACATCGTTATATTGCGAACAGGCATATTCCGGGTACTCCTCGGAGCCGAATACATACTGGAACTTGATCGTATCTCCTGCTGGTACAAACTTAAACTCCAGTACACAGGCATTGTTTGTAACCGTAGTTACAGAGCCTGCTAACATGGCGGAGAGGTCTGCATCACCGGGGCCGTAAGGAAAGCCATAGGCAGTATTTACCATAGACTGGCTGGCCGGGGAATTAACACCGATATTAGAACCGCTTGTTTTTGCAGCACCTGTGGTCAATATGATACCGCTATCTATTCCCAGGTTCGAGGTCCCTGTAAATGTAGCGGAGGCTCCATTGTTACAGGTTAAGGTAGGGTTCATGGTAATGACACCGGAACCAACCAGGTTATCTACCAGTTGAGCTGCCGTGACATTGTCTGTAATCGTTAATTGAGCAAAGGCCTGTACACTAAAAAGAAGTGCAGCAAAAGCCAAACCCAATTTTCTAATGTTCAAAAGAAATTTTTGCATGGTTTCACTTTTTATTGATGATGATGGGGGTATTTTAATATTTTGTATTTAACAAAAATTACTTAAAGGTAGTTAAAGTTATTTAAAAATACAATACTGTGACATATAAAAAATGTGACGAATATGTATTCGTCACATTTGAAATACAGCTATACTGTATCCTAAAATTAAAAAATTCAACTAAATTAACCCAAACTGCTTACTCAATTCCAACATTTTATCTATTGGTTTCTTGGCAGCGAGGCGCAGGGATTCTTCCATATTGATCTCCGGTGTCTCATACTTCAGGCATAAATACAGCTTCTCCAAAGTATTAAGTTTCATATAAGGGCAATCATTACAGGCACAATTATTTTCCGGTGGAGCTGCGATCAGTGTTTTATTAGGTGCTGCCTTCTGCATCTGGTGTAAGATACCGGCCTCTGTGGCTACAATAAATGTGTCTGCCGGATCGGTAACCACATATTTCAGCAACTGGCTGGTAGATCCTATAAAATCTGAAATTTTCAACAGGGGCTCTTCACATTCAGGGTGTGCAATTAATTTAGCCTCAGGGTGTTGCTCTTTAAGGCGGGTAATCTTCTCCAAAGAAAAAATCTCATGTACCATACAAGCCCCGTCCCAAAGCAGCATATTCCTGCCACTTACCCGGTTAATATATCCGCCCAGGTTTTTATCGGGTGCAAAAATGATCTTCTGGTCTGCCGGCAGGCTTTCTACGATCTGCTGTGCATTAGAAGAGGTACAAATAATATCGCTGAGCGCCTTCATCCCGGCACTACAGTTGATATAGGTAATAACAATATGCTCCGGGTGTCGCTTTTTAAATTCCGCAAACACATCGGGAGGGCAGCTATCGCTTAAAGAACAGCCCGCATTCAGATCCGGCAATAAAACCTTTTTATTCGGGTTCAAGATCTTGGCTGTCTCTGCCATAAAATGCACACCTGCAAACACAATAATTTCGGCATCTGTCTTTGCTGCAGCTTCTGCAAGTCCCAGGCTATCACCGATATAATCTGCTATATCCTGGATCTCCGATTCCTGGTAATAGTGGGCCAGTAAAACAGCCTTTTTCTCTTCTTTCAGTCTTTTTATCTCTTCTACTAAATCTAAACGTGGATCTATAGGAGCATCCAAAAAACCCTTTTCAGGAACAGCAGCCATCAAAGCGTCCATGTTGGTTATTTCGTTCATTTATCTTAACGTGTTTATTTCAGTATACTAAATTATGACTTAATTATGACACTGGAGTTCAAATCCCTATTGGCAATATGTTAAATGAGTTCAAAGGTAATGGGTATACACAAAAAAACGCTGAAAAACTGATTGCACTGCTTCCTGTACCTGCTGTTCATAATCCCCGAAAATTTGTCTTACTTTGCGCTTCAGGCCTTGTCTTCTGTCAAGGCATATACCACATTCTTAAACGGATTTTCGAATGAAAAAACTTTTTTTAGTATTAGTGATGGCTCCCTTATTAGCTATGGCACAAAAACAAGCATTAACCCCCGAAACGCTCTGGAAGCTGGGCAAAGTGAACCTCGTAAGCGTGCTGCCGGACGGAGCGCAGTCGCTTTATAGTGTAGGGCACAGTAACCTGTCTACCCAAAAGACTGAACGCAAGCATTTTATTATGAATAATGCTACCGGGGAAAGTGTAGCAACTACTGTCCTCGACCAGAAGACCTTTGTACAGTGGGATAAAAATGGCTTATATGCCAGCAACGACGGCTCCCTATACCTTTCGAAAGACAAGGGCAGCAGCTGGGAAAGGGTACACACGGGCCTTAAGGAGGCTACAAATATCCGCATTGCCCCCGATGGTAAAACCATTGCTTTCAGCCAGCCTGTATCTCTTGAAAAAGTGAAGGCCAGCGCAAAATATAATGATGTCCCTCAAAGCTCAGGCTATATCTTCAACGACCTGGATTATCGCCACTGGGACGAGTTTAATGAAGGTAATTATTCTCATGTCTTTATCACTACGGTAAATAGTAATGAAGCAACAGATATATTGAAAGCGGAGCCTTACTATGTACCGCAAATGCCTTTTGGCGGCACAGAAGATTTTATCTTCAGCAATGATAGCAAGACCCTGCTTTATGTATGTAAAAAGAAAGCCGGAAAGGCTTATGCGCAAAGCACCAATACGGACCTTTATGCTTATGATATCGCCAGCGGCAAAACGAGCAACTGGACAGAGGGCATGATGGGCTATGACAATCACCCTGAATTCAGTCCTGATGGCAAATACCTGGCCTGGACCAGTATGGCGCGTGACGGATTTGAAGCAGATAAGATCGATATCGTTCTCTTAGACCTTAAAACGCTCAAGAAAACCAACCTAACTGCAGGATGGGATGAAACGGTTGATGGTGGATTTATATGGGCTAAAGACAGCAAAACAATATTCTTCAACGCGGCCTACCGCGGCACGACTCAGTTGTTTTCCCTGAATATCGGCAAACCAAATGCGGTAAAGCAAATTACCAATGGGCAATGGGATATTGCTGGCGTGCATGCACAGACAACAAATGGCGTACTGGTCAGCCGCACGGACTTTAACCATGCCGCTGAGCTGTACCAGGTGAATACCAAAAACGGGGCTATGAACCAGTTGACGAAAGCCAATGATGCCGTTTATAATAACCTGGAAATGTGTTCTTCTGAACTGAAAATGTTTAAAAACAGTGAAGGTAAAGACCTGGGCGTTTGGGTAGTGTACCCACCTAATTTCGACAAAAATAAAAAATACCCTACTCTGCTGTACTGCCAGGGAGGCCCGCAGGGAGCGCTCACACAGTTTTACAGTGTGCGCTGGAACTTTGCCCTGATGGCGGCTAACGGTTACATCGTGGTTGCACCTAACCGGACCGGGATGCCGGGCTGGGGGGTGAAATGGAATGAAAACATCAGCGGTGACTGGGGCGGCCAGCCGATGAAGGATTACCTGACGGCTATCGATGAGATGGCTAAAGAACCTTACGTGGACAAAAACAGGCTGGGCGCTGTAGGTGCCAGCTATGGCGGCTACAGTGTATATATGCTGGCCGGCATCCACAACAATCGCTTTAAAACCTTTATAGCACACAATGGCTTGTTTGACATGAGAAGCTGGTATGGTACTACAGAAGAATTGTGGTTTGCCAACTGGGACCTCGGTGGTAACTACTGGCAGCAACCTACTCCTAAAGGATATACTGATTTCAACCCAAGTAACCTGGTGGTAAAATGGAATACACCGATCATGATCTACCAGGGAGGCAAAGACTTTAGGGTACCTATAGAGCAAGGACTCCAGGCCTTCCAGGCGGCCCAGTTAAAGGGTATCAAATCACGCCTGGTGTACTTCCCGGACGAGAATCACTGGGTACTTAAAGTGCATAACGGACTGGTGTGGCAACGTGCATTTTTTGACTGGCTCAAAGAAACATTGTAATTATAATTTCTTAAAGATGTACTCAAAAGCTGATACCGGCAAGCGTACATCTTTTTCTTTAACCCGAATCAAACACTTAAATAGTCAAGAGCTCATGAACCTATATACGATCAATACCGGTTTATTCAAATTAGATGGCGGAGCAATGCACGGGGTGGTACCTAAAAGTCTCTGGAATAAATTAAACCCGGCAGATGAAAGTAATCTCTGCTCCTGGGCCATGCGTTGCCTGCTGGTGGAGACAGAGGGCCGCCTCATCTTAATTGACACCGGCATAGGCGATAAACAGGATGCCAAATTTTTCAGCCATTATCATTTACATGGCGAAGGCAGCTTAACAGGCTCTATACAAAGTGCTGGCTTTAGTCCCGATGAGATCACAGACGTATTCCTCACGCACTTGCATTTTGACCATGTAGGCGGTGCCGTGATGAAGGCAGGAGAGCAGCTCTTACCTACGTTTAAAAACGCCCGGTATTGGTCTAATGCACAGCATTGGGACTGGGCCGTACAGCCCAATGAAAGGGAAAAGGCCTCTTTCCTGAAAGAAAATATTTTACCGATCCGGGAGAGCGGTCAACTGCATTTTTTTGAAGGAAAAGATGGAGACGAATTCCTGCCCGGGTTTAATATAAGAATGGTCAACGGTCATACAGAATCTATGATGCTGCCTTTATTAAACTATAAGGGGAATAAAATATTGTATTGCGCAGATCTCTTACCCAGTATGCATCATTTACCGCTGCCCTGGATCATGGCTTATGACACCCGGCCTTTAGAAACGCTTAAAGAAAAAAAGTCGCTTTTGAACCAGGCCATTGAAGAGAACTGGTTATTGTATTTTGAGCATGATGCGGTCAATGAATTATGCAGCCTGCAACAGAGTGAGCGCGGCATAAGGTCATCAGGCACCTTAACGCTTCAAGACCTGTAGGCAAAAAAATTTAATGACCTGATTTGTACCTAGTGAAAAGTATTTTTAAATAATTAATTTCCAGGAAGAACACTACTAACTATTAAATGCCGTGAGGCCCTGTAAAAACAGGGCCTCACGGCATTTAATAGCAAACGAAGACAGTATTTCTATTTTACAAATACTGCTTTTTTAGCCTTTTTAGTGGCCTGGTTGATGATCACATAAACTTTCGGATTGGCATTCATCGCTTCATGCTGCACACTTTTAACGAACATACCATACTTACCTTTAAACACCTCGCGACCAACGATATCGTAAACGGCTACCAGGTCTTCTTCATTAAAGTCTCCGCTTGTCTTTTTTAAATCCAGCTCCGTCTTATCGGATATAGGGTAAATGATGTCGAGGCCGTCATAAGAACCGCAGATAAGATCTCCGCCGGGGTTACGCTCATCCAAACTTGTAGCGACCATTTGCATTTCTATATCCAGATCAGCAATATCTAAAGTAGGTGATTCCGGAATAGTGTAAGAGAAATGGCCGACATTCCCACTACCCCTTGGGCAGTAGCAATGAATTTCAGTTGCCTTGTAAAACAGGACTTCATCCAGGCCGGCGTTCTTGGAAGCAAAATAATACAGCCCTTCATAGGCACTTATAGGGTTGTGCACAAAACTATAAGTCTTGTCAATATCAAACATATTAAAACTATGGTTAAAGGCTGAAAAATATCCGCCAAATACAGAGGTTTGATAAGTGATACCGTCATGCAGATAGATCAGCGCATTGTTATTGATGGGCATAAATTCATCCTGGCCCGGATCATATTTTAACAGTACGTAGAAGGGGGTCATTTCTGTAGAAGATGCTAAATTGGAGCCGAATCCGCCCACGATCAGGATCTCTTCATGAGGGCTGGCCAGCTTAATATTGGAAGCAATTCCCTCTGGCCATGGTCCGGGTATATCACTCATTTGGCCATGCGCACCAGTGGACGGATCGATAGCCACTAGCCCAAAAGTGTGGGAATAGGAGTTTTGATACAATAAATATATTTTCTGGTTGTCCTGAGAAAAATAAGCGGATACTCCTTTGGAGAAGGCATAGTTAAGTTTTAAAGATTTTTGCCACATAATATTCCCGGAAAAGTCAAACATAACCGCTTCTATTCTTGTACTGGCCCCGTTCCCGGAGAAAAAGGTCTCGGCCTTCATCTTTCCTATAGCCAGGTAACCCATAGGTGTAACGCAAACATTCTCAAACATGGAAGCAAAATTGGTCGATTGGGAACCATCCTGGTGGTTGACGTATTGCGTACCGGTTTTTGACCAAAACGGGTTAAGGCTGTTTTTGTCCAGGCAAAGAATAAATGCCTTTCCAGGCTCATCGATCACCGAATAGTGATCATAAGAGGTAACAAAGGGATCGAAGGTCCTGCGATTAAACTGCTCACCTGTTACCAGTACTTTTCCATTATCGGCATCTACCGTGATGTTGTATGGTATGGCATTAAAATTATCGGGATCCATATTATCACTATTAATACTATTGAAAACCCGGAGAATTGAGGTATTAAGTACTTGACCCTCCAGGGTAAGCTCCGCGACAAAACCCACACTGGCTGGCGGCCCCTGATTAGGACCGAAGTACCCGAAACCGGTCACAAAAAAAGTACCCTCGGATGTAATATCACTCATGTCCATCAGGTAGGTCTTCGCAGGTACCCCAAACTCTTCCTCAATTGCTTCAAGTGGCGCAAATGTAAATCTTGCGGTCTCCGGGGTCAGTGGTCCTCTTACAGAGAAGACGGGATTGATCCGGCCCCATTGATCAAAATCAGAGTAACCCACCAATACGGTCAGCTCCTTTGATCTTACAATGGTGTTAGGAACATTCTTCTCCCCGCCCGGAGTAGTAGGCAGATCATGCTTGGCAGAATGGCAATAATCCCACCATACGGTGGTCTGGGCATAGCCCTTAAGGTCCAAAAACAAAAGAACGAAAATCGCAAAAGCCCATTTTGGGATAGACAATAGATTCATGTGATAAAAAGTTTAGTATGAACCAAATATAATCCCAAAAAATAAAAAATTCTAAGATTTAGGCTTAAAATCAGGAAGATTTCACTAAATTTCAAATATCAAAAAGGATTTAAGAATAGATAAAGTAGCCTTGAGCAGAAAAAAAATTCAAATAATGCACTTAAATGCCAACTTTTCCAACATTCAATATGTCTACTTAGGGTAGAAAACAATAGTATAAAGCAAAATATATCTGCAATGACAAAATCGCTACGTTCGGTAAGGTTCATCCTGACCACTATGGCTATAGCTTCTCTAGGGATAGCTCAGGCACACGAGCATGATCACCCAACAGTACAGACCAAATCCGGTATCAGTTTTATCGAAAACAAAGGCCAGTGGATCTCCGAGGCAAAATATAAAGCGGAGATACCCGGGGGAGCACTATTCCTGACCCAAAAAGGTTTTGTGTACAACTACCAGAGCCTGAAAGACCTGGACAGGATGCACGACTTAACCTGCGGAGCAAAGGCTGAAACGAACCAGGACCTGAGTAAGGAGATGATCAATATGCATGCCTATAAAGTTAATTTTGTAGGTGCCAATACCAATTCGACCTTTACCGGCAACAAGAAAAAAAGTACTTATCACAACTACTTTTTGGGCAATGATGCCTCAAAATGGGCCAGTAATGTGGGTTTGTTTGGTGAGGTAACTCAGGCTAATGTATATAACGGGGTTGACCTCGTGGTGTACACCAACGGCCAGGGAAACTCTATCAAGTACGATTTCATTGTTGCTCCTAATGCCAATGCGGCACAGATCAAGCTTTCTTTTGAGGGAGTAAGCCCGACATTAACCAGTGAAGGTGATTTGAAAATAAAAACTTCGGTTAATGAGGTAATTGAAAAAGCCCCGGTTTGCTACCAGGTTATCGATGGCAAGCGTATTGAAGTAAAAGGTAAGTATGAACTTAAAAATGGTGTACTTAACTTTAGCTTCCCGGAAGGCTATAACCATGCAGCTGCATTGGTGATTGACCCGGATCTTATCTTCAACACCTATAGCGGTGCCACCAATGGTTACCAATATGCACATGCTACTACCTATGATAATTTAGGCAACACTTATGCCGCTGCCGCATCTTATACAAATGCCGGCTGGCCGGTAACTACCGGAGCTTACCAGACTGCCTTTGTCTCTTACATAGCCGGTATTAATAAGTACAGTGCGAACGGCAGCCAGTTATTATTTTCTACCTTCTTCGGAGGCACCACAACTTCGGGTAATCCAATGGCTACCTCTATGCGTGTGGATGCGACCAATACTTTGTATATGGCGGGCACCGTATCTACCACCACGATGCCGGTAACAACGAATGCTATTCAAACTACCCTTAGCGGTTCCAGCGACTTATATGTCATGCGCCTTTCAGAAAACGGTACTACGCTCCTGGCATCCACTTATCTTGGCGGATCTGGCTTAGAAGGTTCTCTGCGTGGCAATACTACGGTATATGCAGGAAATACAGACCAGGGCAACCCGGTGAATCCTACAGATATCACTTTTGACAACGTCGGTAATGTATGGGTTACTTCAAATTCAGGCTCTACTAACTTCCCGACCACTGCCAATGCACTGCAAAGTGCTAATGCGGGTAGTCATGATGCCGTATTGGTGAAAATGAACCCCAACTTAACGGCAATTATTTACAGTACTTATTTAGGCGGCACTACATGGGATGGAGGTATTGGTATTGAATATAACAAAAACAATAACACACTCGGCATTGTAGGGTATACGAACAGTACTAACTTCCCGACTTCTGCAGGTGCTTACCATACTACTAACCAAGGTGGTATAGATGGTTTCGCCAGCTTATTGAACAATGCTTCTTACCAGTTAATGGGTTCTACTTATGTAGGAACTGCAGGTACTGATTTTGCTACGAGACTAGCTTTTGATTGTGGCGATAATATGTTTGTAGCCGGTAGAACTCAAGGCAATTATCCTGTGACCAATACGGTAGCAGAAGGATTGGTAGCCAATGGTTTTGTATTCATCGACAAACTGAATGCTACTTTAACCGGTTCGGTAGCTTCTACCAGGACCGGTGCATCAGATGCATCTATTGTACCTTGTGCTATGATGGTAGATATCTGTGGTAATATCCTGATCACCACCCAGGTGAACAATGTACCTCAAAACGGTATGCCGGTAACTTCTGATGCTTTCACCAGCGTTCCCAAACCGTTTTACTTTGCTGCCTTTGAGCCTAATTTTACAGGACTTGCCTTTGGTAGCTATTATGGCTCAACCAATAACCAGGATCACTTCCACCCGAGTGTTTCCAGGATTGACCCTAAAGGGATGATCTATCAATCTGTTTGTTCCCAGGCTCCTAATGGTAACTGGAACACCTTCCCGGCGAATGTATGGTCTCCCAACAAATTAAATCCCGGCTCTTATAATGATGTAGTCACCTTTAAGTTTGATTTCATGGTCGTGGGCCTGGATGCAGAATCTGAATCTGGCTATGCCGGATATGGCTCTATTCCCCATGCAGTAAGAGGTTGTAAATCTGCATTTATCAACTATACCCGTAATGGTGATACAACCATTCCTATGGTATTGCGTTTCAACATTGTGCCACCAAGCGGTACCATTGCTACTAATGGCGTAGACTATCAATATGTTTATGACAGTTTATATTTCGCTCCGTTTGAGCGCCATAAATCTCTGGAAATAAAACCACTCTTAGTCCCTAATATGCCTACCGGCCCTAAAATGGTGGTCATAGAATCCTTAAATCCATGTGGTTGTGATGGTGCGTTGACAGATGTTATCCGCAGGGACACGGTATTCATCCTGGACTCCATCCGTGCAGGGATCAGCACCCCACTACCGGCCTATTGCCCGGGCACACAAATTACGATTACAGGCGATGTAGATCCCGGCTTATCCTTTAGCTGGCATCCTGCAGAGTTCAACAATAACAACCTGGTGATCACTCCTACCCTGCTTACCAGCCGCGATTATACGATTACAGCTTATCAACCTGGTGCTCCGGCAACTTGTCCTCCGGTAAAAAAAGTATTCCGTACATTGGTAGAGCAATATCCGGTCATCCATATGCCTTCAGACACTACAGTATGTCTTAACGCGATCGACTCTGTTGCTATTCCTGTAACGGTAAGTCCTGACTCTGTTAACTACCTGTTCAACTGGAGCCCTGCGACCGGACTGAGAGCGGCCAACCTGCAAACCAACTATTTCAAAATGCCTACGGGTATTTACAATTATGCCATAACAGCGACTACACCACTGGCCAATTGCTCGACTACGCATAATTTAACCATTAATGTAAGACCTCCATTTGAGTTAAGTAATGTACTTCCTGCTTCCGGCACATTAGTGGATTACCAGGAAGAGGTGGATATGTCTGCGCAAGGTGCAATCATCTACACCTGGCTGCCTGTACATAAGTTTTACGATCCTACTCTTCAGTATGCAAAAACAATGCCTATTGAAGAACCAGGCACTTATTATGTCACCGGTGTTGACAAATATGGCTGTAGAGATACGGTACCTGTAGCTTTGGACGTTAGGTTCCCTTATGATCCTGTTATCCCTAATGCCTTTACCCCTAATGGCGATGGTAAGAATGATATTTTCCTGATTCCTAATGGTAAATTCCAGAAATTACATCGTTTTGAAGTGTATAACAGGTGGGGAAAAAGAGTATTCCATACTAACGACCCTATCAAGGGATGGAATGGTACAGATATCGACAATGGTAAGCCTTGCGATCAAAGTGTGTATAATTACATCATAACGGTCCAATTACCTAATGGTGAAATCAAAACCTATAAAGGTGATGTAACACTGATCCGGTAAAATAAATATAGTCACTGTATGAATAAAGGCTACTCTGCATAGAGTAGCCTTTATTGATTTAATTGCATATCCGGAACAGCTAATAGAGGGATTTAAAATCCCGGATTATCGATTGTTCGACATGCGCTTCGATAACCTATCGAACAGCATGAAGCTATAGAAGGAGCAGGTCTACCCCTCTGAATTGCATATCCGAAACAACTAATAAAGGGATTTAAAATCCCGGGCTATCGATTGTTCGACATGCGCTTCGCTTAACATGTCGAACAGCATCTTAATACCATTTTGTTGTTAAGCGATATAGAAGGAACAGGCCTATCCCTCTGAATTGCATCTCTGGAACAGCTAATAGAGGGATTTAAAATCCCGGATTATCCATTGCTCGACATGCGCTTCGCTAACCTATCGAACCGCACCAACTTCAAAATAAAGTACCATAATACCATTTTGTTATTAAGCTACAGAAGGAGCAAGCCTACCCCTCTGAATTGCATCTCCGGAACAGCTAACAAAAGGATTTAAAATCCCGGGTTATCGATTGTTCGACCTGCGCTTCGCTAACCTATCGAACAGCACCAACTTCAAAATAAAGTACCTTAATGCCATTTTGTTATTAAGTTACAGAAGGAGCAAGCCTACCCCTCTGAATTACATCTCCGGAACAGCTAATAAAGGGATTTGAAATCCCGGATTATCGATTGTTCGACACATGCTTCGCTAACCTATCGAACAGCACGAATGTATAAAAAGGTCCTCAGAGATACTGAATACCATTGGAGCAGACTTATCCTTTTGAACTACATCTCCGGAACAGCTAATAAAGGGATTTAAATCCCGGATTATCGATTGTTCGACATGCGGCTTTGCTAACCTATCGAACCGCACGATATATCTGATTGTGATTCATGAAGGGTTTCCTGCATTGTTTTCCATAAAAAAGGAGGGGATATCTTTTAAAAAGATATCCCCTCCTGAATAAGTAAATACTAACTAAGTTATTGACAATAAATTATTTAGCTACAGAGAACTTGCTTACTGCAGTAACTTCACCAGTTTGGAATTCAGCTACATAGTTACCGTTTGCTAAAGCAGCGATATCTACAGCAAATGTTTGTTTTCCGATTACCTGGCGACCGAAGTTTTCAGTCTTAACGATTCTACCTGTAACGTCTCTGATAATCAAAGAAGCATTTGTGTTTTGCTTAAATTCATAATCAAATTTCAGGTTATTTGCAGCTGGGTTTGGATAAACCACTAAAGCTTCAAGAGAACGCTTAGCGATCATATCTTTTACAGAAACGCCATATCCTTTCCAGATGATTTTGTGTACATAAACATTGTTTCTTGGGAATGGATCGATGTTAGCAGGAGTGCTGAAGTTATTCAAACCTCTTACCCATACAAACAGACCATATTCTTTACCAGCAACAAATGTTTCATATGGAGGACCTTGGATATCATTGATACCGCTATCTACCCACATTTTCCAGTCAAATAACAATTTAACACTGTCATTTTTCATTCTTTCTTGGAAACCGAATAAGCTAACGATACCTGGATCAACGATATCTGTAGATACCGGACGCTGCCAAGTATACCAATATCTGCTGGTATCATTACATACTACATTGTTTGCAGCACACTCAGCCAATGTTAAATAACGACCATAAGAGTTTTGATACATAATATTACTTCCTGCATCAATCGCATCAGGACCGTTATATTGAATACCAAGTGCACCCCATACACTATCAGCAGTTGGCTGAACATAAGCAAAAGTAGTGGTAACAGTTTGTCCCAAATACCAGTCAAATGCATTCGTATTCGTTCTATCTGCTGTATCTGTCAAAAATGAACCGTTACCAATAGAAGCGGTATCAAATGTGATAAAAGCCTGAAGGTCGAGCTCTTGCGCAAAACCTTTCACTAAGCCCATTGCAGCAATAGAAAGCGTAAGGAAAAATTTTTTCATGTTTTCTAATGTTTTTTAGAGTTAAAGAGATTTTTAAATAATTATTAGGCCAAAGTTAATTCAAAAAAATTAATAAAAAAATAAAATTTTAAGGATCATTCGTAAACAAAAACAGCTATTTAGCTGTCTTTTATCATTAAAATTTTTATAGAATTAGTTAACTTTGAATCTTTATTCAATCCGTATAAATAATCCACGACAATGAGTTTAGAAGCAAAGATAATGGAACGCCTTAAAGATGCTATGCGCGCCAAAGACGAAGTGGCCCTGCGTACCTTAAGAGCGATCAAGGCTGCCATATTAGTAGAGCAAACGGCTAGTGGTGCTAAAGAAGCACTTTCAGAAGCGGATGAATTGAAGCTGCTGACCAAGATGGCCAAACAAAGAAAAGACTCTCTTGAAATCTTCAACCAGCAGGGACGCGCAGACCTTGCCGCCAAGGAATCTGAAGAGATCGAGATCATTAACCAATTCTTACCGGCGCAACTCACAGAAGCTGAGCTGGAAGCAGCTATCAAAGACATCATCAGCCAGGTAGGTGCCACCACGCCTGCTGACCTGGGCAAAGTTATGGGCCCGGCTAACAAATCCTTAGCGGGCAAGGCCGATGGCAAAGCGGTTGCTGAAATGGTTAAAAAATTACTTGCTTAAGCGCCACAATCATTGATACAACATTGTATAAAAAGTTCAACTTTCAACAAGTTGAACTTTTTATCATTTATTAATTAACTGCCAAAGCATATATTGTACCAACAGCTTTATTGGTTTTTAGCAAATTTTATGAGTTATAATCAGTGCGGCAAATTGTACTTTTGAATTTATGGGATTAGATATCGTTTTACTGGCACTCCTTACCTGGTATGGCTTCAAAGGCTATAAAAAAGGGATTGTCCAGGTATTATTCTCTGCAGTGGCCATGATCGCAGCTACTTTAGGTGCTCTTAAGTTGTCGGGTAAGATATCGGGCTACTTTTTTCAGAAAAACTCGGATATAAGTCCCTGGCTACCGGTGCTTTCGTTTATACTGGTCTTTTCGGCCATCCTGTTCCTCGTGTTCCTTATCTCCAAGACCATAGACTCGAGCCTGAAAAAGATAAGACTGGGCTGGCTGAATCGCCTGGCCGGAATGGCCTTGTATATCTTGATGATCTCCTTTGTCTTCAGTACGGTACTATGGATAGGAGATAAAGTGAATTTAATAAAGCCGGAAACCAAATCTGCCTCGCTCACTTACCCCTTTATTGCACCGATCGCACCCAGAGGCTTTGAGTTGTTTGGCACTGTACTTCCTTTTGTAAAAAGCAGTTATGCCGAGATGGAAGCGCTTTTTGACAAAGTGGACCAGCATTTACCCGAATGATCGATTATGTGGTTATTGATAGATAATTATGATTCCTTTTCGCACATCCTGCTGGACTACTTGCAGCAGATCAATGCAAACACGGTCTGCATTCAGAATGATGCCCTGAGTTTAACGGAGATCATTAATATGGCCCCCAAAAGGATCATACTTTCTCCCGGGCCTAAAACCCCGGAGCAGGCCGGTATTACCATGGAGGTGATCCGTCATTTTCATGACAAAGTTCCTATACTGGGTGTCTGCCTGGGACACCAGGCCATTGCCCGGTTTTTAGGAGCAAAGGTGTTACGCTCGCCTTATCCGGTTCATGGCAAGACCAGTATAATAAAACATACAGGCAGTGGCATTTTCAAGGGAATGGAACAAAATTTCAAGGTGATGCGCTATCATTCTCTCCGGGTAGAAGATTATGAAGAGACGGGTATGGTACCCTGGGCGATGGCTTCAGACGACCAGAGCCTCATGGCTTTCGGTCATCAACACTATCCGCTTACCGGGATCCAGTTCCACCCGGAATCTATACTTACCGAAAATGGTTTAGCTTTACTAAAAGCGTGGAATACTTATTTTAAAAATGAATAACCTAACAAATACGTAATTTCGCGTCCGGGACAAGATCCTTTTTATTTATAGAATTTTGAGTTTATAATATATGAGTGCAAGTAATTACGACGAGAGTAGTATCAAATCCTTAGACTGGAAAGAGCATATACGCCTGCGCCCGGGTATGTATATCGGGAAGCTGGGAGATGGCAGCAGCATGGATGATGGTATCTATATCCTCGTAAAAGAGGTCGTGGACAACTGTATTGATGAATACACCATGGGCTTTGGTAAGCAGGTAAACATTACCATACAGGAAGGTACCGTTACTGTTCGAGATTATGGACGGGGTATCCCATTGGGCAAGCTGGTAGATGTAGTGAGCAAGATCAATACAGGTGCCAAATATGACAGTAAGGCTTTCCAGAAATCTGTGGGCCTGAACGGGGTGGGTACAAAAGCGGTAAATGCCTTGAGCAGTAGCTTTGTGGTGACCGCTTACCGGGATGGTAAAAGCAAAACAGCGACCTTTGAAAAAGGGGAACTGATCAGTGAAGGTAAGGAAACGAAAACCTCGGAAGAGAACGGAACTGAAGTGACGTTTACACCGGACAATACGGTGTTCAAAAATTATCATTTCATCAATGACTATGTTCAAAACCAGATCTGGAATTATTGCTACCTGAATGCAGGTTTAGCTATTTACCTGAACGGGAAAAAATATGTTTCTAAAAACGGCTTATTAGACCTGCTGGAAAATAAGACCAATGCCGATGATTTGCGCTACCCTATCATTCACCTGAAAGGAGAAGATATTGAAGTTGCGATTACGCACACCGGTGCTTACGGAGAAGATATCTATTCTTTTGTAAACGGCCAGCACACCACCCAGGGCGGTACGCACCAGCAGTCATTCAGAGAAGCCTATGTGAAAACAATACGCGACTTTTTCAAAAAAGATTATGATGCTTCGGACATCCGCCAGACTATTTGTGCAGCTATAGCGGTGAAAGTACAGGAGCCTGTTTTTGAAAGTCAGACCAAAACAAAACTAGGCTCTTTAACGGTTGCTCCAGACGGACCATCCATGAAGACTTTTATACTGGACTTCCTGTCTAAAGCGCTGGATGATTTTTTACATAAAAATGCGCCTATTGCAGAATCGATCAAAAAGCGTATCGAGCAAAGTGAAAGGGAGCGTAAAGAGCTCTCCGGCATTCGTAAAATAGCTAATGAACGCGCGAAAAAAGCGAACCTGCACAACAAAAAACTGAGGGACTGCAGGGTGCACTTAAATGCGGAAATACCGGCAAAAAACAAAGAAGAGTTCCAGATCAAAAAACTAGCCTCTACCATCTTTATTACGGAGGGTGACTCTGCAAGTGGTTCTATTACAAAAAGCCGTGATGTCGATTCCCAGGCGGTATTCAGTCTCCGGGGAAAGCCTTTAAACAGCTTCGGGCTCACCAAAAAAGTGGTTTATGAGAACGAAGAGTTTAATCTCCTGCAACATGCTTTAAATATTGAAGATGGCCTGGACGGCCTGCGCTATAACAATATCGTTATTGCAACCGATGCCGATGTGGATGGTATGCACATACGTTTATTGATCATGACCTTCTTCTTGCAGTTCTTCCCGGACATTGTACGCAACGGACACGTGTATATACTGGAAACGCCGCTCTTCAGGGTCAGGAATAAAAAAGAAACCATCTATTGCTACTCTGAGGCAGAGAAGCAGAAAGCAATAGCAAAGCTGGGCGGAAAACCGGAAATAACCCGTTTTAAAGGGCTCGGGGAGATCTCTCCTGATGAATTCGGTAAATTTATAGGAGAAGACATTAAGAAAGATCCTGTACTCATCAGCAAGGATGCTCCTATTCAAAAATTACTGGAATATTATATGGGCACCAATACGCCTGCCCGTCAAAAATTCATTATTGAAAACCTTGTGGTTGAAAAAGACGATGCCATTGAAATGGAACCGGAAGAAGTCTTAGTCTAAAATTATCAATTAATAAATAAGAGGAAAATGAAGAAACTAATTTTTGCTTTAAGCATATTGATGTTGAGCACTTCAACAAACATAGTCATTGCTCAGAAAAACAGCGGCGGCAGCAGTGTTCAAAGGAATGCTTTACTGGAAAGTTCAACAGGATTAATGACCTACAGTATGTACCATACTACCAATTACCTGATGGACCTGTACACCGGTAACCTGATGAGTAAAAAGGATGTGCTCAGCAAAGCTGCTGACCAGGAAAACACGCTTAATTTCCTTATCGGGCAAGTGGACCGGGTAATTAATGCAGATACCTCAGACCTGAAAAAAAGTGAAGTAAGGTATTATAAGGACCTGAAGAAAGCTTTGGTGGTGTTGCAAAAACAAGCCATTAGCCTGAAAGAGCACGTGAACGGCGTTTCCGGTGCTAAAGAAAGGTTTAATACCTATAAAGAGCTGGGCTGGCAGCAGGTAACAAACATTATGTCGAAACAATCATAAACAACAATGGGGTGAATCTGATTCACCCCATTGTTTTATAAAATAATATCCTGCAGGATATCGCTCTTGGCCGGATAATCGGTGGTATAATGCAAGCCCCGGCTTTCTTTCCTGAATTGTGCACTCTTCACGATCAGGTAGCCCACCGTGATCAGGTTCCTTAGTTCGCACAGTTGAGGGGAAAGGATAGAGGCATCATACAATTGTTCTGTTTCTTCATGCAACAAATCCAGGCGGCGCATGGCCCTTTGCAGCCGCACATCATTCCGCACGATACCTACATAATCGCTCATGGTCGCTTCCAGCTCTTTACGGCTCTGGGTGATCAGGATCATCTCCCTGGGCGCAGTAGTACCTGCCGCATTCCAGTCCGGGATGCCTGCCTGGTAAGGTTCATTACTATTAAACAGTTCTGCTGCCCTGATGGCACACCGGTTGCCGAATACTGCAGCTTCCAGCAGGGAGTTGCTCGCTAAACGGTTAGCGCCATGCAGGCCGGTACTGCTGCATTCGCCGCAGGCAAATAAATTATTGACAGAGGTCTCTCCTTCCAGGTTCACTTTGATTCCCCCGCAGGTATAGTGTGCCGCAGGTGCTACCGGTATCAGCTGTTTGAATACATCAATACCCACACTCAGGCACTTCTCATAAATGTTAGGAAAGTGATGTATGAATTTTTCCCGGTCCATATGCCGGCAATCCAGGTACACATTGGGCGTACCGGATATTTTCATTTCATTATCTATAGCACGTGCCACGATATCACGGGGAGCGAGGTCTCTGCGCTCATCATACTTTTCCATAAACGGCACTCCTTTGGCATCGCAGAGGAGGCCACCATCGCCACGTACAGCTTCTGTGATCAGGAAAGAAGGGCTCACGCCCGGCTCATATAAAGCGGTAGGATGAAACTGGATAAATTCCATATTTTCAATCCTTCCTTTGGCCCGGTACACCATAGCTATACCGTCCCCGGTGGCTATGACAGGATTTGTCGTACTCCGGTACACCTGCCCCGCCCCGCCTGTAGCCAGCAAAGTAATTTTAGACAGGATGGTTTCCATCCTGTTGGTTTCCATATTCAAGGCATACACACCGTAGCATTGAATGTCGTGTGTAGACTTGGTGACCAGCCTGCCCAGGTGATGCTGGGTAATGAGGTCTGCCACAAAATATTCTTTATGGAAATGGATATTAGGAAGGGACATGGCCTTTTCCAGTAAGGCTCTTTCTATTTCCCAGCCTGTGATATCTTTATAATGCAGGATCCTGAATTCGGAATGGCCGCCTTCTTTACCTCTTGCATAATCGCCGGAATCTTCTTTATCGAAATTGGTGCCCCAGTCGATCATTTCCTGTACGGCAGCCGGTCCTTCTTTGATCACTACATTTACTGCGGCCGGATCGCACAGGCCATCTCCCGCAACCAGGGTATCTTCAATATGTTTCTCAAAAGTATCTCCCTCTGCATTCACTACCGCTATACCTCCCTGGGCATACTTGGTATTGGTTTCGTTTTCTACCTGGGCTTTTGTGAGTATCGTAACCGTTGCATCCGGGAAGCGTTGAGCTGTTTTCACCGCAAAGGTCAGTCCTGCAATACCGCTACCCACCACTAAGAAATCTGTCTTCATCAAAATAGAGATTATGTACAGCTAAATTAAGGGTTCTATTGTTAGCATTACGTCAATTAAACGATGAATTTTTAAAGCACCAGGATATGCCTTTCCAAGAGCAGGGATCACAAAAAAGCCCCGTAGCATTTCGCTACAGGGCTTTCTTTATTTAATCTTTTGTAATTAAAACTTCACTTGTTTCACACCCATATTCCAAAGGGTGAAAGCCCAGATATCTGCGGCTTCTTCAATCACTTTAGAAGTCGGTTTACCGGCACCGTGTCCTGCTTTCACATCTATACGGATCAGGGTCGGTTTATCACAAGATTGCTTTTCCTGTAACTCTGCCGCAAACTTGAAGGAGTGCGCAGGTACCACCCTGTCATCATGATCGGCTGTTGTGATCATGGTAGCCGGGTAACAGGTTCCTTCTTTCACATTATGCAGCGGAGAATATTTGATCAGGTATTTGAAGTCTTCTTCTTTATCGCTGGAGCCGTATTCTACTACCCATCCCCAGCCTACAGTGAATTTATGATAACGCAACATATCTAAAACGCCAACTTGCGGGATGGCCACAGCATACAGGTCCGGGCGCTGCGTCATACAGGCACCTACCAGCAAGCCACCATTAGAACCGCCACGGATGGCCAATTTTGCAGAGCTGGTATATTTCTCTTTGATCAGGTATTCTGCTCCGGCAATGAAGTCGTCAAATACATTTTGCTTGCTACTCAGCATACCACCTTTATGCCAGGCTTCACCGTATTCGCCGCCGCCTCTTAAGTTAGCCACACAATATACACCGCCTGCTTCCAGGAAGGGGATGATGCTCATGCTGAAAGAAGGGGTAAGGTTGATGTTAAATCCACCGTAAGCATACAACATCGTCGGGTTGTTGCCATCCAGTTTCAAGCCCTTTTTGTAGGTAATGAACATAGGCACTTTAGTCCCGTCTTTTGAGGTATAAAATACTTGCTTGCTTTCATACTGCTCCGGGTTGAACTTAGCCCCGGATTTACGGAACAAGGTAGAATTACCGCTCTGGATATCGTACTTATAAATGGTAGGCGGGTTCACAATATTGGTAAAGGTATAATAGAACTCTTTATCTTCTTTGTAAGCGCCAAAGCCACTGGCCGTGCCCACTCCGGGCAATTTGATGTTACGCTCCAGCTTACCGTTGTAGTCATATTGAGCGATCAATGTGGTCACATCTTTCAGGTATTGTGCAAACAATTTTCCGCCACCGGTAGATACCGCATTCAGTTTTTCTTTTTGCTCCGGGATCAAGGCTTTCCAGTTGCTTGCTGCAGGGTTTTTAGGATCTACTAAAACGACCTTATAGTTGGGTGCATTATCATTGGTATTGATGATCAGTTTATCCCCGATATTGTCTACCACATCGGCATTGGTTTTAAAGCCTGCCACCACGGTCATGAAAGGGCTGTTATCGCCTGCTTTCATATCTCTTACTTTTATTTCACTACCATCGGTACCTTCAGAAATACTCAATACTAAAAAGCGCTCATCTTCTGTAAGGCTTCCGCTCACATATCTCAGCGGGTTTTCTTTATCTTCATAGACCAGCACATCCTGGCTCTGATCGGTACCTATTTTATGAAAATAGACTTTCTGGTATTCTGTCTTTGCAGAGTACTTTGTCGCTTCATCTTTAGGTTTGGAGTAGCCGCTGTAGTAAAATCCTTCTTCACCTTTCCAGGAGATGCCGGTAAACTTCACGTGCTCCAGTTTATCTTTCAATAGTTTTTTGGTGGCTACGTCCATCACAAAAACTTCCTGCCAGTCGCTCCCTGATGCAGAAGCGGCATAGGCAAAGTATTTTTCCTTCTTGGAGAAAGACATGGCCTGCAGGGCCACTGTTCCGTCGGTTGATAGTTTATTGGGATCGATGAATACCTGAGGCGTTCCTTTAATCCCTTCCTGGATATACAATACGGATTGATTTTGTAATCCGTCGTTTTTGTAGAAGGTATAGTATTTACCGCTTTTAAAAGGGGCTGAGAATTTCTCATAATTCCACAAAGTGGTCAGCCGGTCGATGATCGCCTGGCGATAGGGTATTTTGTTGAGGTAGCTGCTGGTGAAAGCAGACTGTTCTTTTACCCAGGCTTCTGTCTTTGCAGCAGTATCCTGCTCCAGCCAGCGATAAGGATCTGCGATAGCGGTACCGAAGTAGCTATCGGTCTGCGTTACCTTTTCGGTCTTGGGATAATTAATTTTCTGTGCCTGTGCTGCGCCAGCCATAGTTATGGTAATTGCTAATGATAAAGAAAAACACTTCATTCTTATAAAAAATTGAATCATTCAAAAATAGACAATTAGTCTCAATATAAGGGTTAAAATAATTGATCGGCTTTTGAAAAAGATAAATGCTTAATTTTAGAATCATTCAATAAAAAGAGACAGATATATGAAGATAAGCTTTCATGGTGCGGCCAGGGCTGTTACCGGGTCCAAGCATTTAATCACGCTGGACAACGGGAAAAAATTATTATTGGACTGTGGTATGTTCCAGGGTATGGGGGCAGAAACGTTGCAACTGAACACTAACTTCGGTTTCCGGCCTAAAGATATTGACTACATGATCCTCTCGCATGCGCATATTGACCATGTGGGACTCGTGCCTAAATTTGTTATGGAAGGATTCAGCGGCACTATATTTTGTACCGATGCATCTAAAGCCCTGGCAGAGATATTGCTTGCAGACTCCGGCAGGATACAGGAATCGGAAGCAGCATTCATCAATAAAAGAAGAAGAAAACAGGGAAGGGATCTTGTAGTTCCCTTGTACGTAGAAGATGATGTGGCCCCGGCCATTCAAAGAATGAAAGTAGTTCCTTTAGGAGAATGGTACCAGATAGATGAAAGCATCAAGGCGATGCATACTGAGGCCGGTCATATTATCGGCAGTACCTGTATTCATCTTGAGATCACGGAAAACGGCAAGACCACCCGTGTCTCTTTCAGCGGAGATGTAGGCCGCTATGATGATGCTATTCTTAATGCCCCGGCAACCTTTCCTCAGGCAGATATCATACTGATGGAAAGCACTTATGGCAACCGGGAACACAATAAGGCAGAGCCTTACCTGGAACGCTTCTTAAAAGTGATTGTAGAGACCTGCCTGGTGAAAAAAGGTAAACTGATCATCCCTTCTTTCAGCGTAGGCAGAACGCAGGAGCTCTTGTATGCGCTGAATACTTTGTCTTTACAAAAAAGATTACCACCTATACCCTATTATGTAGATAGTCCGCTCTCTGTAGAAGCTACAGAGATGACGAAGCGTTTCCCGAAATTATTCAACAGCTCTGTGCAGGATGTGCTGGAGCATGATGATGATCCCTTTGCTTTTCCGGGCTTAACGATGATCAAAGATGCAGATGCCTCAAAAGCACTCAACTTCAGGAATGATCCTATGGTCATCATTTCTTCTTCGGGCATGGCAGAAGCCGGCAGGATAAAACACCATATTTCTAACAATGTGGAAAGCACGCGGAATACGATCCTGATCGTGGGCTATTGTGAGCCGAACTCTTTAGGGGGTAAATTGAAAAGCGGTCAGAAAGAGGTGAAGATCTTCGGAGAAGAGCATGAGGTAAATGCTTCGGTAAAGGTGATTGAGAGCATGAGCGCCCACGGCGACTATCATGATCTGCTGCACTGGCTGGAATGCCAGGATGCAGGCAAGGTACAGCATTTGTTCCTGGTACATGGCGACTATGAAGCGCAGGTATCTATGAGAGAAAAATTATTGCAGGCGGGCTTCAACAATGTCAGCATTCCTTCGTTGCACGAAAGTTTTGACCTCTAAAAAGCATAAAGGCGCCGATTCGATAAGACTATCCGTCGGCGCTCCTGTATGTGATGTATAGAAAAAGGTATGGCTATTAAGATATAGCGATATGTTTTGATTTTGATTCGATGCTATTGGTTGTCTCCGTAGCATCTTTTTTTTGTGCCCTGTAAATTTTTAAAGAACGGTTGAAGCGGTATATTTTACTCAGATCATAAAAGATGACAACCGTGAGGAAAGCGACGACAATAAAGAACACATTAAACTTCATAGAACTGTACAGGAACGCTGCGATAAAGGCTCCTAACAGGTAAGAACTGAAGATGCTGATCAAAAGCTTTGCTTTGTCTTTAATGGCTTTGTTGTTCCTGTATTTTTTATGGGTGAACATAGAGAATACAATCGCCAGGTCTGTGGTAGCCCCGGTAAGGTGGGTGGTCTTCACGGCAAAGTTGGAAATACTTGCCGTAAGCCCGTTTTGCAATCCCATAGACAACAATAAGATCATCAGCATTAATTCTGTTTCAAATAAGGTACCATTATAGAACCGCGTACCATAGATCGCTACACCCAAGATACAGAAGAGTTCGAGGATAATGGGCATGGCATGTGCCAGGTAGGTATTGCGCCGGTTAAAGTGGATCACAATAAAGTTCGAAATAAAACTTCCGAAAAAGAAAGACATGATCCAGAGCAGCACAATAGCGATCTGGTAATAATTATTCTGGGATACTTCTGATGCGAGAATCGCAAAATAGCCCGTCACATTGGAGGAGAATGAATAGAACAGCATAAAGGAGGCCACATTTACCATCCCTGCTACTATTGCAGTTAAAACTCCCAGTTTTATATTATCTCCTAAGCTTCTTGTATTACTATATTTTCTTAACATCTCTACAGGTTTTTCCTATCTATTAACTACTCCTTTTAATCACCAGCCTGGCATAATCTTTTACGAAAGAAGGAGCGATATAGTTGAGCTCTATTTTCTCATCGGACAATAAATTGATGTCGTAAAACTCGGTGACTACTCCATCACTGATCTCTAAAATGTGTCCCCGTCCTTTCAATCGCCATTCCAGTTGTCTCTCTTTGTTTTTATCTTCCAGGATCAGAATGCCGCCGGGCTTAAATTTCCAGCTTTTGGCCACATGGAATCTTATAGAATCCTCTTCTTCTGCTGACTGTGCCTGTACCAATCCAAGATTGGTCACCACAGATTTTTCGGCTCCTTTAATGTTCCAGTCTATCTCTTCCCATGATCCTACAAACTCATTTTCGGGATTGTACTTCTTCCCGATCAGAGCTAAAGCAATAACAGAAATACTGGTAAAAAATATGATTAATGCGATCCTGATTTTCATAATTGATTCATTTTACGAGAAAGAGCCGGCGGTATTGAATATCACAGTCAAATCGTCTGTGGCTATAGCGCGGTCTTCTCTTAATTTATACGTGAGCATGATCTTATTCACTTTAGCTTTTTGAACAAAAGAGGATAGATCAAAACTTCTTTTCACGGTCTTTGTAAACTTGCGGTCTGCCCCGAAAACAATAGTCTCTATTTTATTACCCTCGAGGTAATCATCAAAGCTGGATTGTACCGAACCGGTGAACAGGTCCACATTTACCGTATGTAAGCTATGGGCATACTTATTCCTCAGGATGCTGATGGCATCCATAAAAGCATCGGTATTTAAGCTTCTTAGTATCTTATGTTTGGAAAAGAACAGTAAATCGGTGATGCTTTCAGAAAGGTAATAACCACAGCTCAGCACTACATCATACTGTTCGTCACTTTCATCCTTTTGTAAAAACTCTTTTAAGATGTTCAAAGAGTTAATAGAAAAGTCTGTCGGTATTAAGATTCTCTTTGGCATAACAATTTGTTTTTTTTTAAGGCAAAAGTAGAACGGTGAAATTAGAGCGATATAAGCATGGCTTAAGAATTGCATTAGAAAACAGCCCTGAAATTAAAAAGGGATTAGAAAACTCATAATAAAACCCTAAACAGCCCCTTTATTTCTTAAAGGAATGTTTAAGGTTTGATGCAATAAAATTTCAGGAGCGTGAAATCGCTAGTTTTCCATCACGGCAAGGGGCAATTCTATAATAACGGTAGTACCTTCATTTTCCTCTGCGGTAACCAGTATCTTACCGGAATGCAGCTTGACAATATTGCGGGCCAGGGGCAGCCCGATCCCGTAGCCATCATAATTCTTGGTATTGGAAGCCCGGAAGAAAGGATCATAAATATAGCCCAGCTCTTGCTTAGGTATGCCTATTCCCTGGTCTTTGACCACGATCACTACCTTACGGTCGGAAGAACCGATAGAAACGGTCACTACCTGGTTATCGGAATATTTACAGGCATTGCTGATGATGTTGGTAAATGCCAGGTGCAACAGTTGTTCATTACCGATGATCTTAAGCCGGGTTGAGTTTTCCGGCAGCAGACTGGTGTCGAAATTAACTTTTCCTTCGGGATTCAGCTTTTCTATGGTGTCGATACAATCCCATATAAGCTGGTCGATACGCATACGTTCAAACTTCTGTGACTTCCCGTTAAAGCCCGTCTGTGCCAGGAACAATAAGGCTTTTGTTTTATTGTCCAGCTTTTCTGTTTCATGCAGGATCACCTGCAGGGTCTCTATATACTCTTCTGGGGTACGTATGCGGGAAAGGGTCACATCTGCCGTACCCATAATGCTGGTCAGCGGTGTTCTCAGTTCATGGGAGGCATTACTGATAAAATTATTCTGCGTTTCAAAGGAGGTCTCGATCCGGCTCAGCATATCATTAAAGGTCCTCACGAGTTCTTTAAGCTCCTGGCTGTAATGCGTATCATCCAGGCGCAGGTGGAGGTTTTCTGAGGAGATCCTTTTCGCCATACCCGTTACCTGGCTGATGGGTTTAAAGATGGTCTTGGAAATATAATAGGCACTCAGGATGCCTATAGCTACCGCCACCAGGATCGCGATAAAGGAAATACGCTGAAGATGGGAGATCAGTTTCTGGTTAAAATGGCTTTCTGCAGAGGCTATGACAATATAGTTTTTCTGCTGGAAGGTATAGAGAATACCCTTGTATAAATACTGTCCTTTTTTATAATTGGCTTCTTTATTCTGGCGAATGATGGTTAAGAAACTTACCGGTACACCAACAGAATCTGCGATACGTTTTTCATTTTTAGCATCCAGTTTCGAGAGTTCCAGGATGTAGTCTCTTTCATGGATCAGTTTTTCGGACACTTCTTCTATCACGGATTGATAGCCTGCCACAAAGCTGGTATCATTATAAGCCCCGTCAATATTTGCTTTTGCAATTACATTAGTCCGGATCTTTAAGGTCTTAAAAAAATCATCGTAAACGAAGTTTCTTAAAGACAAATAAATGAATACGCCAAATAATGACGTAATGGCTATTGTAGAAACAAATATGGTCAGGATCGCCTTTGTTTTCAGGTTCAATTTTGATAGTATCGTCATGTCTTCAGTTTATAAATTATGTTCCACTTTCAATACGTATCCCATACCGATAATGGTATGGATCAGCTTTTGTTCTCCCTGCGGTTCTATTTTCTTTCTCAAATAGTTTACATATACGTCCACCACATTCGTCGACATGGAAAAGTCAATGCCCCACACGCTTTCCAGTATTTCCATCCGCGACAATACCCTGTTCTTATTTTTCAGGAAATGAAGCAATAACCGGAACTCTGTGCTGGTCAGCTGTATCTCTTTATTGTTGCGTGTAACTTTTTTCTTATAATCATTCAGTTTCAGGTTATCGATACTGAAGACATACTCATCATGCTCTTCTTCCTTCTGTTCTGCAAAAGAGTTCGATTTATCGGCCCTGCGCATCAGTGTTTTTATCCGGGCCACCAGCTCGATGAATTTGAAGGGCTTTACCAGGTAATCATCTCCGCCGGACTCCAGGCCCTGAACAATATTTTCAGAAGTGCCTAATGCGGATAGAAAAAGTACCGGTACCATCTGGTCTTTCTGCCGGATGGCTTTACAGACCTCAATACCATTGGCCCCCGGCAGCATGATGTCCAGGATAATGAGATCAAATTTGCTTTGTTCAAACATCCTGATCCCTGCAAGCCCGTCCATAGCCACGCTCACCTCATAACCTTCCTCCATTAATCCTTTATTAATAAAGGAGACCACATGCGCTTCATCTTCGACCAATAATATTTTTTTCATTGCTTGTGTTATTATTATTTCAAGGTCATACAACCCATTACTGCATTAAAAATAGAAAAGAAATTTTAAAACCTTTCTTCTGCGCCCATACCGAACAGGGCATAGTCATACTTCACCGGGTCCGCTGCATCCAGCAAGCGCAGGTTTTGTGTCAGGGCCACAGCAGCTTTCCAGTCGTTCTGCGTTCGCTCCAGTAAGCCGAGTTTCCTCGCCACATCACTGACATGGGTATCCAGGGGACAGATCAGGTCGGCAGGTTTTAAGATATGCCAAAGACCAAAATCCACTTCACTGTTTTTTCTTACCATCCATCTCAAAAACATATTCAAGCGCTTACAGGCCGACTTTTTTTCGGGTGTGGCGATATGCTTTCTCGTCCGGTCCGGCGCATCTGCCAGGGAGAAAAAATAATGATGAAAACCTGTCAAAGCGCTCTCTGTATCTGTATGTGCCCGTTCTTTTATAAATGCGGTCTCCAGGCTATCATTATTGGCATAATGGTGTTTGAAGAATTCAATGCTGTATAAAAGATCTGTGGCATTAAAAGTACGATGCACGAAATGTATAAAAGGCTTCAGGTCCTGCGCTTCGTGGTTCAGGATAAAATCATGGGGCGACTCGTCCATCCACGACATAATACGGTTTGTATTACGTATGATCATGGTACGGTTGCCCCAAGCTAAAATTGCTGCAAAAAATGCAGCAATTTCTATATCTTGTTTTTTGACAAACCGATGGGGTACAGATATGGGATCTTTGGTGATAAAGTCAGCCTGGTGATAATGTGCAAACTTATCTTCCAATATACGCTTCAGCCCCTTGAGTTTATGATTGTCTATTACCAAAATCTGCCTAAGAATTTCTTTTTAACTTTTACTGAAATGATATGCTGATCTTCCGTAGGGCGATCTCTTGCATCTTTTTTTGCTGCCGCTATTTTATCCACGACCTCCATACCTTTGGTCACTTCGCCAAATACGGTGTACTGGCCATCCAGGAATGGTGTGCCGCCCTCTGTCTCATAGACACGTTTATGGGCTTCTGCCATAGACTTTTCATTCTGCTGCTCCATGCCCTTCAATTGCTCAGCCGTATATTTTCTACCCTGAACTATATAAAACTGGCAGCCGGAGCTTGCTTTTTCCGGGTTACCATCTCTTGCTGCTGCTAAAGCACCTCTTTTATGGTAATATTCATACCTGAACTCTGCCGGTATCTTTTCCCCGGTATCTCCGCCACCCAGGACAGCTCCCGGCTTTGCATTCCTGGAATCAGGATCTCCGCCCTGGATCATAAAATCCTGGATCACGCGGTGAAAAAGTAATCCGTTATAGAATTTCTTATTGGCCAGCTTGACGAAATTTTTCTGGTGAAGCGGTGTTTTATCATACAGGATCGCTTCAATGGTACCCTGATCGGTTTTCATGATCACCTTATATTTTTGAGAGAAGCCGGAATAAGCCATTGTCAGCAAAGCTCCCATCAATAGTATTTTTTTCATTTTGCTTTTTTATTTTGTTGTAGCAAATATACTGAGAATAGTTTTAGGCAAAAAATGCTTCGCCCGATCTGAACCATTGGTCTTTGTCATAGCACTTGCTCTGCTGTAGCAAAAATGTTACATTACTGTACACTTTTTTACCCCCTGTTTATCTTTCCAACCTGAATAAATTTGGAGGAACGAAAAATTTATGGAGCGGAGCAATCTTAAAGCCTATAAAGGGTTAAATGTATGGTATAGGAGATTTCTCCACTTTGTAAAAATGCTTCATTCCATTCCGCTTTTTACTCCGGTCGAAAAGACGGAAGTAGTGTGTACCAGGAATACGCAAAATATTCTTTCAATAGTAATGGGTAAAAATTTGCTTTCAATTATGATCTACTCCTTACTCGTCTTTTCGACCGGAATAAATTTTGAGGGACGAAAAATTTATGGAGCGGAGAAATCTCAGGGTCTTGCAATAATCACAAGAGTCTGAATATATCATTCATTATATCATCATAAAGGTCCAACTTTCCTGGATTCTTTATTACTATGATTGCTTCCTTTTTTATCCTACTCCATTTCTTTAGCTGTTTTTTCTCTTAATAAAGCTTCGTTAATACTGTCAAAACCTTCATAGTAGATCAAATAGACTATATTATACTTATCAGTGAAGCTGTCTTTATAAAAATGGTTGCGATGTTGCCATATTCTCTTTTTCAGATCGGAGGTAACACCAACATAAAGTGCATTTCTATGCACGTTCGTCATTATATAGATATAGCCACCTCTGAACATTGCTCAATATTATTTTTATCTGAGACTTCGATTTAATATTAAACGTTAAGATTGCTACATTACACTACGCGTTTTACTCCGGCCGAAATATGGGCACTCTGTATATTAAACTAAGTCCGCCATCATCAATAGCTTCCTCTTCGAAATATAAATAGGGTTCCAGGCATCGGATCTTTACCCGGTTTACTAAGCGGGAAACCGCAGCAGGATCTTCAACATTCTCAATAAAGGTATTGCTTAAGGCCTGCTCCACACTTTGCAGGTATTGGCTCCAATCCTCTGCGGTATTAAACCGCGCCTCCAGGTTGAAGCACGTACTATCTGCCGACATAAAGGAACGTACATCAGACAGCAGCGGCCCACCGGAAGCATGCTCTTTAGCACCGGAAATTACCTGTGTACTTTCGGAACTGGTAAGCTGCACTTCCCATCTCAGGTAATAAGACGATGTGCCCTCCTGATAAATAGCCGGAGTGCTTACATACTGCCCTGAGGCTTCGTAGTAGTGCTCAGCGCCCGAACGGCCATACCATATTTTCCAGTAATAGCTTTTGCCCGGAACATTTGTGCTCAACCACAGATTAAAATTTTGTTGGCCCGCAGCAAGATGAACATTGCGGCTGGTAAAAACCTTTGCCGGTAAAGGATCCTTACTCATCACTTCAGAACTGCCTCCTGCCCGTCCACTCCCCTCGTATATTTCCCTGTGACCGTCTTCCTCAGGATGTCGCTGGTAGACCCTTACATAGTCTATCTCCATCTGCCCCAGGTCTACCGGATGAGGTGTATCGTGTATTTTATCCTTTTTGGTAGCAGCTACAGAGAAGATCAGTTTAGACACCGAGTTTTCACTGTTCCAGGGATAGCCTTTAGTGATCTGCCATTCCCCGGCCTGAGGGGTACAGATAGCCGGTTGCTTTACTTTTGCATACACCTCATCCTCCCTGTAAGGGTCATAAACGGGTATGGATACCTCCCTGTAGTATTTCCAGAATTTGTTTATAGCTACATCATCCAGGTATATGGTCACAGAGGCGGTATCCCATTCACAGGTATACTTATGCCAATCCTCGTAGCGGAAGCGGTTATTGCTCATCCAGTCCCACCATTCCTGGCCGGGATAGCGATTGGGAATATCTATATCACCCGGCAAATATTTATTGGTATCTGACTTTGGACGCCAGCTATGCAGGCTATAGTTAACATGTGGTCGATGCTTGCCGATGTAGGGCCAGGAGGGCATACCCTTGTTGGACCAGGATTCGGCAAAATCAATCTCGTTCACCTCATTCATGCCCCATAACCAGCAGGTATTCCAGGAGCCTTCAAATATAGGCATCCTGAGCCTGGTCTCTATCTTTGCGCCTTTATTGAACCTCATCTTAGAGCCTATGTAGCCGGAGGTATAGTTCCTGGTTTGTGGTGTCCCGGGGCAACTGTTGCATTTCCAGGAACTGGTTTCCTGCTTCACTTTCAGTTTCAGGGTGCCTTCACTTACCTGCACATTCTCATCTTTTACAATAGTTGTATTTCCGCCATAAACCTCTATACGAGCATCGCCCCAATCATCATTATCGCCCCAGTTATTGGTATTAAACGTGTACCAGATACCCGTGTCGATCTTATTGCCGTCAAAGTCATCTGAAAGCACCAGTCTCCAGCGATTCGTATCACAGAGATACTGACCAGGAGGAAAGTAGACCGGAGGTAACCATCCGGATTGAGCATAGACAAACCCACTAGATGAGCACAATAACAGGAGGAGATATAAAAAGTTTATTTTTTTCATTTCACCGGTTTTTAATGATGCACCAGCCGGAGTTAATAAATAGCTGACTGTAGCAACGACCTTATTAAAAGCAATACAGCTCCGCTGCATCAAATGATGACACCTTTTATTTCCCTCGGGATAAAGGCTTCAATCAAATATAACAAAAATACGGAAAGCCTGAATGCTTAACTGATCTTACTCCAGGGCATGGGCTGCCCCTTCTGGGTCTGGTGCAGTGCCAGGTACAGTAAGCGGTTATCAGGTAAGGATAGTTGCGGATCATGAGACAATAATTGTTCTGCAGCTTCTTTGGTCGCCACTACAATATCGGCATCCTGAACTATATCGGCAATCTTAAAGTCTAATGCACCACTTTGCCGGGTACCATACATATCGCCGGGACCACGCATTTTCAGATCCTCTTCTGCAATCACAAAACCATCGGAGGTCTGGGTCATGATACTCATTCTTTGCCTGCTTTCTTTAGAAAGTTCTGTTGAGGTAAGCAAGATACAATATGACTTTTCACTGCCGCGGCCCACCCTTCCGCGAAGCTGATGCAATTGTGAGAGGCCGAAGCGCTCTGCGCTTTCAATCAACATCACCGAAGCATTGGGCACATTAACGCCCACTTCGATCACGGTAGTAGCTACCAGGATATGTGCTTCTCCTTTTATGAAGCGCTGCATATTGCGCTCTTTTTCCCCCGGATCCTGGCGGCCATGTACCATAGCCACATTATACCGGGGATCGGGGAAGTGAGTTTTAACCTGCTCATAGTTGGCCATCAGGCTCTCATACTCCATTTTTTCGCTCTCATCAATCAATGGATAAACGATATAGATCTGCCTGCCGTTTTCTATCTCATGCCGTATAAAGTCCATTACCTTAGGCCGATAATGGTCAAAGCGGTGCATGGTAACAATGGGCTTACGTCCCGGAGGTAATTCATCAATGACAGATACTTCCAGGTCACCGTATATGGTCATGGCCAATGTCCGGGGGATAGGTGTTGCCGTCATCACAAGGATATGAGGCGGTAAACTGTTTTTTTGCCAGAGCTTGGCACGTTGCCCCACTCCAAAGCGATGCTGCTCATCGATCACGGCCAGGCCCAGGTTTTTGAACACGACATTGTCTTCCAGCAAAGCATGCGTGCCCACAACAATGTGTACGGTCCCGTCTGCAAGTCCCTGCAGGATGGGCTTCCTCTGTTTTGCTTTGACAGAACCGGTGAGTAAAACCACTTTCACCGGCATATTTTCCAGCAATTTGCTGATGCCTTCAAAATGTTGCTGTGCCAGTATTTCCGTAGGTGCCATCATACAGGACTGGAAGCCGTTATCCAGTGCCATCAGCATACTCAGCAGGGCCACGATGGTTTTACCACTCCCCACATCTCCCTGCACCAGCCGGTTCATCTGCCGGCCTTTCAAGGTATCTGTCCTGATGTCTTTGATGACGCGCTTCTGGGCATTGGTAAGGGGGAAGGGCAGGAATTTTTCGTAAAAGTCGTTGAATACATTACCGATAGTAGGGAAGGAGAATCCTGCCTGGGCCTTATTACGTAAATTACTTTGGCTTATTTTCAACTGGGCAATAAAAAGTTCCTCCCATTTGAGGCGGTGGCGTGCACGCGAGAGCCGGTCTGCATTCGCCGGGAAATGTATTTGCTGCAGGGCTTCAAATCGACCCATCAATCCATACTGCTGCAATACAGCCTGGGGTAATGTTTCATATACATCAGCGGCATTTATTTTAGAGAACAATGCCTGTGTGAGCTTTGCAAAATTCCGGTTCGTAATGCCCTTAACCCTTAGTTTCTCGGTAACACTATAAGAGGGCAACATGGTGTCTGTTTTCTCCTGCGCACCTACCTGCACTTTTTCCAGTTCAGGATGAGTGATGGTGGGAAAACCATTAAAAAAGCTCAGCTTCCCGAAGACAGTATAGGCCGTATTGGGCTGAATATTTTTGAGCACGTAGCTGATCCCCTGGAACCATACCAGTTCCATTTGTCCACCAGGGTCATATAAAGTTGCGGTAAGCCTTTTCTTAAACCCGGTGCCATGTTCCTGGAAGTTCATGATAATGCCTTTCAGTTGCACCCATTCCTGGTCGGGCTGTAAAGAGTTGATGGACTGAACCTGTGTGGTATCTAAATAGCGGTAAGGAAAGTAATGGAGTAAATCATTAAAATTGAAAATGCCCAACTCCTTTTGCAACAGCAAAGCCTTAAAAGCACCTATGCCTTTAAGAAACTCTACAGAGGTCTGCAGTGCCGCTTCACCAAAATTCAATGTTGCCAAGAGTCTTTAACCTTTATGATTCCAATAATTAATACAGAAGTCCAAAAATAACAAAATTAAGGCCTGTACAAAAATAAAACGGCTGCACACGTGCAGCCGCCTAATACATAAAATATAGAAAATTGAAAAAAAGCTATGGATTAAAACTTATAGGTATAGCTTAATGATAAGTTAGTACCTGGTCTGAATTCCTGTAATATCCAGTCTTTATTGGCCTGGATCCTGCCATCCTGGAAGGCAGAGCCACTGAACTTACCATCTGCATTCTGGTCGAAATAGAAGCGGTAAGGATTGTTCATGATATCTTTTACATTCAGTTTAAATTCGCTTCTCTCGCTCACCTGGTAAGCTACCTGTACGTCTAACACGTTTCTCGGAGACTCATACACATCACCAAAACGCTTATCTCCTACCAGGTAGATCCTTTGACCAAATACATTATAGCTCGCAGTCATATTCAGTTTTTTGTTCAAAGACTGGTAAGATAAGCTGGCATTCACCATGTAAGGAGACTGTCCTGCCAATGGCCTGCTGGAAGATTCAATGCTGTTGATATATCTTACCGGGTCAAGGTTCATGCGGGAATTGATATAAGCAACATTTGCATAAACAACAAACTGGTCCAGGAAGTCTGATCCCAGGAAGCCCAATTTCTTACGGATCTCAAACTCCACCCCGATGTTTCTTGCAGAAGGGAAGTTAACGGTAGTGATGTCGTAAGCACTGTTACCACCGGCCAGTCTTTGCTCGATAGGATTGTCGAAATTCTTGTAGAATACCGCTGCAGAGATGATCTCACCCGGCGTGATGAAGTATTCGTATTTGATATCAAAGTTGTTGATGGTAGTGCGTTGCAGCATCGGGTTACCATTAAAGTTGGCACTCAACTCATAATCATAATAAGACATCAGGGCCAGCTCCCTGAACTCGGGACGGGCAAGGCTTCTGAAATAAGAGGCCCTGAAGTTGGCTTTATCATTTACCGCATAGGTAAAGTTGGCCGAAGGCAATACATCCCACCAGAACTGATCTACATATTTTTTGGAAACAGTGCTCAGGTCTGTTTTATAAGCCTCAAATCTTGCGCCCCACACCAATCTCAATTTATCATTGATCTTGTTGTCCATCATCGCATAAGCGCCACTGGTAACAGAAGATGCGGTATAAGCATCTTGCTCATTGGTCTGATCGGCCAGCTCGAAGTAATGGTTATTGATATTTTCCGGAGAGAACAACTGGTCCATCGGGTTTGATTTCACCGCTTCAGGAATTACGCTATTGTTATAAATAGCACCGATGTAACGGTTAGAGAAATCGCGGTAACGATACTGCCCGAATGCACCTACTTTCACATTGGTCTTTTCAAACAAACTTACCGGTATGGTATAGTTTACATTAGCATTCACAATGGATTCTCCCAGTTTGGAAAATAAGCGGTTATTGGCTTTACCCAGGGTACCCAGATCTGCTGTAAAGTCCTGTCCACTACCGATTACCTTACCATAAGATACTTTCTTTTGGTCCGGCTGGTTATTGCTGATATAGTTGTAAGAAGCTAACCAGTTTAATTTATTCTTTTTACCTACCTGGTGTTCCCCGCTCAATGTGGTTTTGAACAATGATTTCTGAACCAGGTCAAATGCATAATAGTTGATATCGCTGGAACGACCGATGTTCACCCCTTCACGCACCAGGAGATTATCATCAAAGTTCCTGTTGAACATGGTTTTCCAACCGATCTTGTTCTTACCGAAATAGTAACCCATATTCACCACCCCGCCTAAGCTGGTGGAGTAATTATAGATATTATCAGTATAGTTGAAATCATCATACTGGCGCAATACATTTGGCCTGATGTTCTCTGTGTGGTTATAGTTAGCTGCAGCGAAAAAACCAAATTTTTTACCGCTACCTAATGGGTAAACACGGCCCATACCCAACTGCAGATTAGCTGCTGGCATGGCTTTCCGGTTGTTGATCGTATAGTCGTTGTTCAACATAGAAAGGTACTCTGCACTTTTCTGCGGGCTTAAAGGACTTTTTTGGATATCTCTGTCTGTAGGGAAGTTTTTAGGCAACTGGCGACCATTGTCAAAACCTAAAATGTCTGTGCTGCTTTTATAGCCTGTTTTAAAATCCTTCAGTGTAGATGCGGTATTCATACCGGTACCTATGCTGATGGTATTGAAGTTTTCATCCGGAACTTCTTTCGTCAGTACATTGATCACACCACCTGCAAAATCTGCCGGTAGTTCCGGGGTTCCTGCTTTAGTGATCACGATATTATCAATTACCGTAGATGGTATGATGTCAAAGGAGAAGGCTTTACGGTTAGGCTCTGTACTTGGCAGTACGGCATCATCCACCAGGGCCGTATTATAACGGTCGCTAAGACCTCTTACGATAACAAATTTATTATCTACAATAGTAGTACCACTTACACGCTTCAATACATCTGCCGTATTTCTGTCCGGTGTACGCTTGATCATTTCAGCAGAGATACCATCAGATACTGATGCGGCATTCTTCTGTGTACTGAATAAGGAATTTACACTTTCTTTATTGTAAGAACTTACTACTACCACACTTTCCAGTTCATCACTTTTCGTTTCGTCCATTAAAATGTTCAATGCATCTATAGCCTTGTTCTCAGCCACGATAACACCTTTAATTTCTTTAGTCTGATAACCTACATATTCTACTACCAGCGTGTAAGCACCCGGTTTCAGTTGTAATTCGTATTTACCATCGATATCTGTAACGGCATAGGCCACTTTAGGATCTGTGCTGTCTTTAGCATAGATACTGGCCCCGATCAGGGTTTCGTTAAGCTTGCCATCAGAGATAATGCCCGAGACCTTACTGGTGGCTGTTTGCGCATAAGCTGCGGCCGTGGTAGCCACAATAGCTATTGCTGTTAATGAAGTACGCATAAATAATTGGTTAGGATAATCTTTTAAATATGCGTGCAAAGGTTTGAACTTAATATTACCAAACTTTCAACTAATTGTTACGGAATTATTAAGTCCTCATTAAAACCGGGGTTTAAAAGGATTAAAAAGTTTTCAGAATTTCAGCAGCAATACTATACGATTTCAGCTTAGCATCGAAGTCATAAATATTCCCGGAAACGATAATTTCCTTCGGGCGGATGCTCTCAACAAATTCGCTTAATTTACCTGTCAGGCTTTCCTTACTACCCACAAATGTTCTTGCCGCCATGCGGTTCAGGTGCACCAGCAATTCCTGTGGCAGGTTATCCAGGCTGGTCTCTTCCGGCGGAAGCAGGGGCTGCCGGTTATCGGTCAATATATTAATGAATGCCTGAAAATGAGATAAGGATAAAAGATGAGCTGCTTCATCTGTATCCGCGGCCATGATATTGATACAAACCATTTTGTATGGTTGCTCACATACGGCAGAGGGGATAAAATGCTCTTCATAGATCTTCATCGCTATCTCCAGTTGTCCCGGTGCAAAGTGCGCGGCAAAGGCATAAGGCAAGCCCAGTTTAGCCGCTAAGAAAGCACTGTCTGTCGAGGAGCCCAGTATATATAAAGGCACATCAGCACCCTCTCCCGGGATCGCACGCACAGCAGCCTGCTCATTATTCTTACCCATATATTGTTTCAGCTCCGCTATATGTCTTTCAAAGTCATAGTGCTGCTCCAGCTGGCCTCTTCTTAATATACTTGCTGTTTGCATATCCGTGCCCGGTGCTCTGCCCAGGCCCAGGTCGATACGACCGGGATACAGTCCATCCAGTGTGCCGAATTGCTCCGCTACCGATAAGGTGCTGTGATTGGGCAACATAATACCCCCGGAACCGATTCGCAGCTGTGTCGTATGACCGGCCACATGCCCGATCAACAGAGAAGTTGCGGCACTGGCTACATTGGGGAAATTATGATGTTCCGAAAACCAGTATCTCGTATAGCCCAGGGCTTCCACATGCTGTGCTGCCCTTACCGATTTTTCAAACGTTTGTTGAATGTTATCCCCTTTCACAATAGTGGCCAGGTCCAACACTGAATATTTAATGCTCATGTTAATCTTCGTTTCTAAGTTAAATACTACCGGGCCGTTTCAATCAATTCGGCCATGGCCTTGATCCATACTTCATCTGTATTCATACAAGGGATATAATCGAATTGTTCCCCGCCCAGTTCCAGGAATTCCTCTTTGGCCCTCAGTTCAATCTCTTCTAAGGTTTCCAGGCAGTCGCTCACAAAGGAAGGACACACCACTTTTAGTTTTTTGATGCCCTTGGCCGGCATTTCCGGCACTACGGTCTGTGTGCTGGGCGTAAGCCAGGGGTCCCGGCCCAGGCGGCTTTGATAAGCCTGCTGCACCCGGCTCTTATCCAGGCCCAGCTCTTTCGTCACCAGTTCTGTGGTGCGCGTTACCTGGTGACGGTAACAGGTTTGATGCGCCGGATTTGCTACAGAACAGCAGTCCTGTACAAGAAGGCAGTGCTTACCCGAGGGGTCTGCTTTAGTGACGTGCCGCTCCGGTATCCCGTGATAGCTGAACAACAACTGGTCAAAATCTTCCTGCAGGTGCGGTCTCATGCTTTCTGCCAGAGCATGTATATAAGCCGGGTGTTCATAAAAGGGCGGTACTACTTTCAATTTAAAGGTATAGCCCAGCTCCTTCTTGGCCTCCTCCATATGGTTCACCGCTGTTTCGTAGCTGCTCATGGCATAGTGGGGATATAAAGGGAACAAGATCACCTCTTCCAGCTCCGGTTCCGCTTTCAATAAGGCTTCATAAGCAACGCGGGGCGTAGGATTGCCATACCGCATAGAGATGCTTACCGGCATATCTATCTTCTTGCTCAGTGCTTCCCTTTGCCTTTCGGTTAATATAACCAATGGCGAGCCTTCTTCCCACCAGATCTGCTCATAAGCTTCGGCCGACTTGGCAGAACGGAAAGGCACAATAAGTAATTTGACTAAAATACTCCTGAGCAGATAAGGTTTATCGATCACCCGCTTATCCATCAGGAATTCCGTAAGATACTTCTTGAGGTCCTTGACCGAAGTACTGTCCGGAGAGCCTAAGTTCATTAAAATCAACCCTTTTTTAGCCATAAAACGCTGTTCTTTTTAGTGCCTGCAAAGTTAGGGTATTATTTGACCCGTAAGCCTGTTCGCAGCTATACCAAATGACAATACGCCTATATGACAATACTATGACATTCAGACTTCGGGGAGTGATTTAGTTGGCGTATCTTTGCAAGCGCTGCCAGTCGAATGGGATATGGACATTGAATTATGATGCTATTAGAAGAAAAAAACAGTTTGCCTTTTTTTTGGTGTATCGGGATCAGCTACCATAATACTACTGTGGAATTCAGAAGCAAATTTGCGATCAATACAGTCATGTATGAGCAAATGCTTGAATCCGCATCTGACTATGGCGTGTCTTCGCTTTTTGTCCTGTCTACCTGTAACCGGACAGAGGTCTATGGTATTGCCAAAGACCCTACCCTGCTTGCCGCATTAATGTGCAAGTTTACCTCCGGCGACTTTAAAGCTTTTAAGGAATTTGCCTATACCAAAAATGCAACTACCGCGATACAGCACCTCTTCCATGTAGCGGCAGGTATCGATTCCCAGATCCTGGGCGATTACGAGATCGTAGGGCAACTGAAAATCGCACATGGTTTTGCTAAGGAACGCCAGGCTACCTGTGCCTTCCTCGACCGGCTCTTCAATACCGTTTTACAATCTTCAAGGGCCATCCGGAGCCAAACAGCATTAAGTTCCGGCACAGTTTCTGTAGCCTATGCTGCGGTGCAGTTTTTACAGGAACACGCATTAACGCTTACCGAGCAGAAAGTATTAGTGATCGGTACCGGGGACATCGGCAAGAATACCTGTAAAAATCTTTTACAGGGACAAGCAGACATTCAGCTCTCTGTGACCAACAGAACGGAAGAAAAAGCGAAAGCTTTTGCCGCCGAACTGGGCATACCCGTGATTCCTTTTGCTCAAATGCAGGAAGCGATCAACCAAAGCAATATCATTATTGTAGCCACCAACGCACCACAACCGATCGTGGTTACGGAAATGATCGAAGCAGATACCTTCAAGATCATCATAGACCTGTCTATTCCTAACAATGTAAGTGCAGAACTGGGATTAAGGGATAAGATCACCCTGGCCAATGTGGATGACCTGTCTAAGATCAACGATGCCACTTTACAAAAACGCCAGGAAGAAGTACCTAAGGCTAAAGCACTGATCTCCTATTATGTGCATGAATTTGCAGAATGGTACATCATGCGCCAGAATGTGCCTGTAATAAAGGCCGCTAAAGAGAAGATCCAGGAACTGAATTGCCAGTTGAGCTCGGCTATTGAAAGCCCCGAATTGAGCGAAAAAGTACAAAAAGTGCTGAACAATATGGCCGTTAAGCTCAAACAGGAAAAACGACCGGGATGCACCTATATAGAAGCCATCAATGACTATGTGCAGCTTACCCCTTCAGATAACAGGAATGAGCTGAATCAAAAAATGTAATCCTTCTGCTTTATTTCAATTTATTATCCTCAAATAGCTGCTTTTTTTCGGGCAGATAACTTGTTCTCATGCAATAAACAAGCATAAATACTATCTTTATGCTTCTAAATTATTTAAACAAATCCTCTTGACATTATTTCCATCTTTTGCAGCAAACCTGGAACAACAGGAATGGCGGTATGCCAAAATAATCCTGGCGGTCAGCGGTGGCATAGACAGTATGTGTATGGCACTTTTATTTGCACAGGCAAAACAGTATTTTACCAAAAGTCCTTACGGGCTTGCCGGATTTGACTTTGTGATCGCGCATTGCAACTTCCAGCTCAGGGGAGAAGATTCAGAACAGGATGCGGCATTGGTCAAAGACTGGGCTGCGCTTAAGGGCATTCCCTATTACCAGAATACTTTTGACACCCCCGAGATCATAAAAGAGGAAGGTAATGTACAGATCGTGGCACGCAGGCTCCGGTATGAATGGTTTGAGGCCTTAAGAAAGGAACTGAACTTTGACTATATCGCTACGGCCCACCATCAACAGGACAGCGTGGAAACCCTGCTGATGAATTTCTTCAAAGGCACGGGAATAGAAGGCCTGCACGGCATCTTACCGGAAAAAGGCCGGATCATAAGGCCGCTGCTTAGCTTTAATAAAACGGATATTGCTGCTTATGCAGCTCAGGAAAAGCTGGTATGGCGGGAAGATGTTTCCAATCAAAAAACAGATTACCTGAGGAATAAGGTACGCCTGGAACTTTTACCGGGAATCGAAAAGGTATTCCCAAATGCGGTCACCTCCATTTACCAGAACAGTTTACGGTTCGGGGAAATAGAAGAGCTTTATAAGCAATCTATCCAGGGATATAGAAAAAAGCTGGTGGAGCAGAGAGGAAAAGACCTGTACATTCCCCTGAGGAAACTGGTACAGTGTCGCCCCTTGTCCACCATTGTCTACGAGCTGCTGAAGCCCTTCGGGCTGGGCCCGGCCCAGCTTCATGATGCGCTGCAACTGATCGACAGCGACTCCGGGAGGTATATCAATTTTGAACAATACCGTTTGCTTAAAGACCGCAATTTTTTCATCATTACCCCGCTGGAAACAAAAAACAGTGACAATATCCTGGTGGAAGAACCTACGGTCCATTTCGAGAATGAACAGTTTAGCTTCCGCTCCAAACCTGTTAAGGATATGCCCAAGCCTGCCCAGATAGCCGCAGCAGAGGCCTATATCGATGTGAAGCACTTAAAATTCCCCTTACTGCTCCGCCCCTGGCGTATCGGCGACTACCTCTATCCCATAGGTATGGGCATGAAGAAAAAGAAGGTCAAAAAACTATTGATAGACCTCAAGATACCACAGCATGAAAAAGACGCGGTATGGGTGCTGGAGTCCAACAAAAAAATTGTCTGGGTCTGCGGTATCAGGAGCGATGAGCGCTTTAAGGTAAAGCCCGAAACAAAAGATATCCTACATTTACACTTTCAAAAAAACAATACTTAAACGTAATCAATATGGACGTTTCAGCATTATACGAAATTTACAAAACATACCCTTCTGTGCAGACAGATAGCCGCAAGGTACAAAAGGGAGATCTGTATTTTGCCTTAAAAGGCGAACGGTTCAATGGCAACAACTTTGCCCTGCAGGCGCTGGAAGACGGGGCCGCCTACGCGATTGTGGACGAAGCAGGCGCACAGCACAATGAACAATGCATACTGGTGGAAGATGTGCTGAAGGCCATGCAACAACTGGCCTTGCACCACAGGCGACAATTAAATATTCCCTTTATCGCTATAACCGGTACCAATGGTAAAACGACGACCAAAGAGCTGGTGAACCAGGTATTGAGTGCCCGGTTCAACACTTACGCTACGGCCGGTAACCTCAACAATCATATTGGTGTGCCGCTGACCATCCTCGGCATTAAAGAAGATGCGGAAATGGCCATTATAGAAATGGGGGCCAATCATGAGAAAGAGATTGCTTTTTATTGCACCATTGCCGAGCCTAATTACGGCCTCATCAACAATGTGGGCAAGGCGCATCTTGAAGGCTTCGGCAGTGTAGAGGGCGTGAAAAGGGCCAAAGGAGAACTCTATGACTACATCAGGGAGCTACAGGGAACCATATTCATCAACAATGACCTGGACTACCTGGTGGAGATGGCGGGCGGCATTGTACACCAGATCACTTATGGTACGAACAATGCGCAATATATAGGCAGGGCGCTCTCCGGGGACGGGCGCTTAAAATTTGCTTTGTTAAGTTCCGGTATGGAAACCAGCATCCAGACACAGCTTGTGGGCGACTACAACCTGCCCAATGCCCTGGCGGCTATTGCCATAGGCGCACACTTCGGCATGGACATAGATACCATCAAAGCAGCTTTGGAAGCTTATACACCCTCCAACAGCCGCTCTCAGCTCCTGCAAAAAGGCAGTAATACCATTATCCTGGATGCATATAATGCCAACCCGAGCAGTATGAAGTTAGCTGTAGAGAATATGGCCGGCTTGCAGACGGATAAAGCAAAATGGTTGTTCCTGGGAGCTATGAAAGAGATGGGTGAGAATTGCCATAGTGAACACCAGGCCCTGGTAGACCTGGTGCAGACTTTAGGTTTTGAGCATGTGGTACTGGTAGGCAAAGAGTTTGAGGATACCACACATAATTTTCAGTATTTTGAGCAGGCCACTTTAGCGAAAGCATGGCTGGAAGCCCGGCCGCTCCACGATGCCAACATCCTGGTAAAAGGCTCCAGGGGCTCAAAAATGGAAGAAATCTTACCTGCTTTATAAGTTAAATTTTAATCAATGGACAATAACGTTGTAGAAATGGTCGGGTATGTTGCGATGGCTGTGCTCGCGATATCATTTATCCCCAGGAAACTACGATGGGTGCGGATCATCAACTTTGCAGGCTGTATTTTATTTGTGATCTACGGGATACTTTTAGGTTGGAAATACCCGCTGATCATCTCCAATGGTATCATCGCCATCATACAATGTTATCACCTGCTCAGCAAAAAGAAAGCAGCAACAGAAGAAAAACATTAATTTTACCAGATACTGAATTTAATCGGATATGAAGAAACTCTATATTCTAATTTTAATTTTATTATCACAACTGGGTGTGGCCAATGCGCAACCGGTTTCTGCCTTTGTCAATTTCCAAAACCAGTTTATGACCTGGGACAATGGGGTGGAACGTAAAATAGAAAGCCTGATCCCATTGAAGTTCAAAGTGGGCCGCACGGCAATTCCATACATCGACAATACCAGCAATTTTAAGATCTACAGCAAAGGCGGTGTACAGCAGATCAACCAGGGTTTCACGACCGATTTTACGCCCACCGACAACCTGGTTGCCTACCGGAACAACAATTCCCTTTTTGTATGGGAAAATGGCAAATCCACTAAGTTGTCCAACTATATTGCCAGCTATTCTGTAGGCGATAGCGTAGTCCTGTTCTTTGATAATGTACGCTCCCTTTATAAAGCCTATTACAATGGTGAGATATACGAAATTGAGAACTTCCTGGGCGCGACCAATGTGCTGAATATGGATACCAATGCCGTGAACGACGGCTTAAGCATCGCATCGGGCCAGTTGCCTTCGGTTAAAGTATCAGATAACATAGCGGCTTTTGTAACCTATGCCAATCGCTTCAAGATCTTTTATCATGGCGAGATCATCGAGCAGGAAAGCTTTACCGTTACCAGTTTTGATGTAGGCCGCAACCTGGTCGCTTATGTAGATGCCAACAGGATTTTTAAAGTATTTCACAATGGTAATACAGAAGAGATAGAAAACTTCCCCCCTACCAGCTACAAAGCCGGAGATAATGTAGTAGCCTATGTTTCCAATGACGGCTATTTTAAGATCTATTACCAGGGAGAAGCATTGGAAGTGGGTTATTTCACACCGGAGTATTACCGTGTATCAGACAATGTAGTGTCATATAAAGATCCTAGTGGTTATTTTAAGGTATTCTACAAAGGAAAAGTATATACCCTGGATGCCTATTTCCCGGGGAGTAATTATATCTCTCAATATAATTCTTTGGTGTACACCAGTACAGCCGGCATGATCAGGATGTTCTCTGATGGTGAAGTGTATGATGTAACTAATGCACAGGTGGCAGAATGGCGACTGGATTATGATGTGTTGCAATACCGCTTCGGCCAGAATATGTATAAAGTCTTTTATAAAGGAAAAACGTATTAATACAATAATTAAAAAATAAGCCCGCAGATAATTTCTGCGGGCTTATTTTTTAGTCCTCATGTGCACGGAACACCATCAGCGGCACATCTGTATGGAAAGCCAGCTGCTTGGTGACTGATCCTTTAAACAGGGATTGCAGGAAGCCCAGCTTATGTGTAACGGCCAGCAGTAACTGGATATCATTATCACTTACATATTCTACAATAGAAGACACTACATTTTCATTGCCCAGGTAGACAATATGTGCTTCCATATCGTCAAACATCAGGTGGCTGGCTGTAACCCCGGACTGCACCTCTCTGGGTTGTGTACGGTGATCATCATCGGCAACATTAAGAATGGTCAGTTTTGCACCCAGTTCAAGCAACATTTTCTTTATATCATGGTAAGGTGTTTCTTCCATCATCCCGGCTTTAAACTTAAGGGATAAGGCTACATTAGTCACCCTTGTAAAATCAGCTTTGGAAGGCACGATTAATACGGGTACAGGAGATTCACTGGCCAGGCGGTAGGTATTACTGCCGATCAGTTTTTGCTCTATGGTATTTTTTCCCGTGATCCCCATTACGATCAGGCCTATATCTTCCTTTGAGATCAGGTCCAGTACCTCTTCCATCAGGAAGCCGTCCGACACAATATTGTCTATTTCCAGGTTGGCAGGAGCGATCAGGTTCAACTCATGTTGCAAGGTATTGAGTTCCTCTTTCATGTTTTCCAAAAGCACTTTAGTCGTTTCATATACGACCTCTGCACCCTGGTCCAGTATCTGGTAGGAGCCGCCATAGGTATGAAACAAGATCAACCTTTGGGTTTTAAGCTGCCTGCTCATACGCACGGCATAGCGTGCGGCGTTTAAAGAGGTGGTCGAGAAATCTACAGGAACAAGTATCGTATTCATAAAAATTGATTTAGTTGCTTTTATGAATACAAATTAAAACAAATTGGCAAAGAAAAGAAATGACAAAAATCATGATTGATGAAAACTTAACAGATTAATTATTTTCCTGCTTCCTTTTTTTGATGTTAAGTTTCCTGACACGATGAACTACTCACAAGATTACCCAGTTATTTATGAGTAATAAAGCCAACATTGCCATAATATAAAAATGAATTTATTACTATATAGTAAATGTTCTCTCACTCCTTTTTGAGCTGTTTAAAATTTGTAACAACCTGTTTATTAACACATAGCATCAAACAGAAAAATCTTTTGTTTCACAAAACAGTTGCTACAGCATTTTTATTATAAAAAATGACAATTAACCTTGCGTTTTTTATTACAATCCCCCTACTTTCGCTGCGTTTTTCAAGTATTAAATAAAAGAAAATCCTTATAGATGAAAAAATATTTACTCCCTTTTACTTTCTTATGCTGCACGGGCCTTACGGCTATGGCCCAGGAAGCAATGCCCGGAGAAGAACTGGAAGATGTGATCGTACTTTCTGATAAATTGCAGATCCCTTTTAAGAAACAAAACCGCAACATACAAGTCCTTACCGCAGAGCAGATTGCACAAATACCTGCAAAGTCTGTAAACGATCTGCTGGCCTACATTGCAGGCGTTGATGTGCGCCAGAAAGGACCTAATGGCAGCCAGGCCGATATCGGTATAGACGGGGGCACTTTTGACCAGACCCTGGTCCTGATCAATGGCTTTAAAGCTTCTGATCCTCAGACAGGGCACAATATGATGAATATCCCCATTCCTATTGATGCTATTGAACGCATAGAGGTCATCAAAGGAGCAGCGGCCCGTATCTATGGCGTGAATGCTTTAATGGGTGCCATTAATATCGTCACCAAAAAAGACCGGGGCAATACCTTCTCCGCAAGGCTTTATTCAGGCTCTTCTTTCAGGAATGATGACACGACGGGTAATCTGTACGGCAATTTCGGTGCACAGGTAGTGGGCCAGATGAGCACCGGCAACTGGCAACACCTCGTAGGGGCAAGCTGGGACCAGGGCAATGGATACCGCTACAATACCGCTTACAAAAACACCAGGGTACTCTATACCGGGAAAGGGCAGCTCAGCAAAAAGGTAGGACTGGAATTACTGGGTGGTGTCGCTAATAGTGACTTTGGCGCTAATGCTTTTTATGCTGCGCCCGGTGATAAAAATGCAACTGAGCAGGTCAATGCAAGCTACCTGGCCTTTCGTGCACCGGTACAGATCAGCAACGTATGGACACTGCGCCCTTCTTTAAATTACCGGAACGGCTATGATCACTATGTCTATATCAAACAAAGACCAGAGGTAAGCCAGAACAAACACCGTACACATACTATAGATGCCAGCCTGGACAATACCTTTACTACAGGATACGGCAACATCGTTGTAGGCCTTAATGTGCGCAGTGAACAAATCAACAGTACTAACCTGAAAGACCATAGCCGGCTCAACTATGGTGCATTCCTGGAATACCAGTACCAATGGAAGGAAAAGCTGGATGTAAACCTGGGCGCTTACGTCAATCAAAATACGGATTACGGATTTAATGTTTATCCGGGCATTGATGTGGGCTACCAGATCAATAACAACCTGCGCGCCTTTGCCAATGCCGGTTATGGCCAGCGGCTCCCTACTTTTACAGATCTTTACTACAAAGGCCCGGGCAACCAGGGCAATGAGTTCCTTAATCCAGAATATATGATCGGGTATGAGGCCGGCCTGAAATACAGGAAAAATGAATTTTACGCCAATGCCTCCTTTTTCCTGAAGAATGGCAGGGACTTTATTGATTGGGTAAGGGCAGACTCCACCAGTCCCTGGATGGCCCAGAATTTCACCAGCTTAAATAATAAAGGTGTTCACTTTGATGCCGGTTATGGCAAGACCTTTGGAGCAGTACTTTTAAACATCTACGGAGGGTATACCTACCTGAACCCGGAAATCGGCAGCATTACCGATGCAAGTAAACAAGACTGGATGTCTCAGTATGCCGTAAACGCACTGGAACACCAGGCCATACTCCGCTTAAATGCCACGATCCTGAAGCAATTCAATATCGGCATCAATAACCGGTATCAGCAAAGACTTAATGCAGGTAACCCGCTTAATGGCTACAGCCGGAAAAGTTATGTACTGACTGATATCAGAATAGGCTACCAGGTAAAAAGATTCCAGGTAGATGCCGATGTAAATAACCTGTTTGATATAAAATATATAGAATCGGGCGTGGTGCCTTTGCCCGGCAGATGGTACACCTTAAGCCTTATCTACAAGTTAAAATAATAGCAAAATAATACAAAGGTTTGGCCATCAATATTATTTTAAGTAGATTCGCCAACTAAACATAAAAAATAGTATAAACAATGAAAAAAATTTTTACTTCGGTAGCAGTGATGACTGCTTGTGCGTTCGGAGCTTTTGCTCAAAAAAACATTGATTTGGAAATCAATCTGTTACTTCCTCAAAACAATACTGCTTATGGCAATTTAGTTGATGGCCAAGATTCAATTCCTTTCTTCTTTGAAATTACGAATAACGGAACTGCTAATGTTGCCGCTAACGACACATTAACTTTAACTTATGTTGGAAGTTTTGTAGGTCAAAACACTAATACAAAATACCGTATTACTGAAGAATTAAGCAACTACACGCTTGCTTCTGGTGCAAAAGATACTTTAGGCTTCTTTCTGAAACAAGGAGATGTTATCGCTTCTTCAAGCAGCGAAAACATTCTTGTAAAGTTCCCTCACAATGCTCATGATACTTTAAGAGTTTTCATTTATGGTGTTGATGTAAATGGTGACTTATTTGCAGATGATGGCGTTGATGAAGTTACTGGATCTATCAGTGGTAACAACATCACTGGCGCTGCTTTAACTTTCGGTACACCAACTGCTCTGAAAGATCTTTTTGCTAACAAAGCTGAGGTATTGAATGTTTATCCTAACCCAACTAACGGTAATGTAAACATCAAGCATGCTTTAACAACTGCTGCTGAAGCTTCTGTAAAAGTTACAGATATCGCTGGTCGCGTTGTTTATACTCAAAACTTTGGTAAACAAGCTGCCGGTGAGCAAACGTTCAACATGAACCTGTCTCACTTAGCTAATGGTGTTTATGCAATCGAACTGACTGCAGGTAGCCAAAAAGCAACAAGCAAATTCACGATCAAGAAATAATAACTATTTCTGATGATAATAAATAGGGAGGCTGTAATACAGCCTCCCTATTTTCATGTTATTACATTCCTGTTCTATCCTATACGACACAATAAAAAAGCATCCTCAAAGGATGCTGCTACAAATTAAGTATAAAATAGCTACGCTTATTGCCTGTTGTAATCATCATCAAGCCTGATGATATCATCCTCACCGAAATAACTGCCATATTGGATCTCTATAATCGTCAAAGGCAAGGTCCCCTTGTTTTCTAAACGATGTTTGGCACCTTGTGGCACCCGGAACACTTCAGACGGACCTAAGGTAGTAATTGCTCCATCCAGTGTTACCGTCGCTACCCCATCTATTACCGTCCAGATCTCAGACCGGTGGTTATGGTACTGATAACTCAAGCGTGCACCTGGCTTTACTACAATTCTCTTTACTTTATGGGTAGGGGCATCTTCTAAAACGTAAAAATCACCCCAGGGTCTAGTCTCCATTTCCATGATAATGTATAAATTTACTTTAATCGCTAATGTCTTACAGCAATATCGAAAATATTCGGCTTATTGACAAATTTTTCTTAGCTGTAATAAGGCGAGATCATCAGGTAAACCACCACTCCCGTTATAGATACATAAAACCAGAGCGGCCAGGTGTACTTAGCCAGTTTCCGGTGACGCTCGTTCTCTCCTATTAAACCCCGATAGGCTGTAAATAGTATAAACGGAAGAATAACCGCAGCAAGTACAATATGCGTGATTAAAATAAAATAGTACACATAACGGATCAGCCCTTCACCCCCGTATTTAGTATCTCCTGCCCACAAGTGATGGGATATGTAAGAAACCAGGAATAGAACAGAACAAATAATGGCCGTTAAAATCAGGTTCTTGTGCAACTTAATATTCCTGTTCTTAATTGCCAGCAATGCAGCCACCAATAATATAGATACGATACTGTTGATAATAGCATTGGCCGTAGCAAAATTATGTACATCAAATTCAAAAGGATAAGGCACTTTAAGCACTTTACTATCCAATAGTACAACGGCACCGAAAATCACCACAGAAACCAGGTAAATTAAGATCTTGGCCTTTTTGTCATTTTTCTTGATTACTCCTTGCATTTTCTTTACTTATTATTTCTTTTTACGTTTTTCCAGCTTTAACAGGATAATGTCATCGCCCACCTTTGAGATGCTGTTTACATCAAGCCCGTCATAATAACCCCTGATATTCCGGAAAGAATCCACCAATACCACTTGCTGGGAATGGATGAAATCATCCGGCGTTTCGGCCTCCAGCTTTAAGCCCAGTTCATTCTTGGCATAGTTATAGATGCTATCCTTATTCCCGGTCAGAAACCACCAGCGGTCATGCTGGGTAGTGTAGCGGTCTGCATAGGCCCTTAATGCCGGCACTGAGTCCATAGGGTCTACCGAGATACTGACAAACTGTACAATGTCTGTATTCTTCTTGTCAAAAGACTTTAATACCACCTCAATGTGATTGGTCAGCTGCGGACATACACTCGGGCAGCGGGTAAAGAAGAAATTAATCAACAATATTTTCCCTTTCAGGTCTTTATTCAGATCCACTTCCTGTCCCAGCTGATTGACCAGTTTAATACCATTCAATTTATGATAAGTCGTATCATATTGCATTTTCCCCTTTACCTCCTGGCTATCTACAGCTACCGGGCGAAAGTGTTTCGGTATTTTGATCGCATTACTTACCGATTCGTTGTAATACAGAAAAAAAGAAAGCGGAAGCAAAATAGCCACCGCAATTCCTATTAAAAAACCTTTTGATTTTCTTTTTGAAAGCATGTTTAACGTTTACATTATGGCTTATGATTACCCAAAACTGACTCTACGATATGTCCGAAGGTCTCAGTGATTCTCAGGTGATAAACAGACTCTACCAATAATACGGTAGCCAGCCATAAGATCAACACCAGGGGAGTTAGGATAAACTTAGCAAACATTTTTGTTTCATCACCCAGGTGCATAAATACTTTTACAATGTAAAATGCTTTAAGCATGGTCAGAACGATGAAGTAAGCAATAATACCTAAATGGATAGCCATTTTGGAAATATCAGGATTGCTTTTAAACAGCATTAAACCAACTGCTACTTCAAAAATCGTGATGATAGTAAGCAGTAATGTGATTTTCCAGATCTTCTTAACTTTCGCTTTGCTCTCTGCTGAATTGATATCTTCATGATGAGCTAAAACGCCGGAATACAATTTGGACTGATCCCCTTCGTAAAGGTGAATTAAATCGTTTTCGTTATGATGATGATGAGACATATTTCTAATGAGTTCTTAATTTAACAATCAATTTACCGTAGATACTTTCTATTACAACAAATAGAAGAAAGTGAATACAAATACCCAAACCAGATCCACAAAGTGCCAGTAAAGACCTACTTTCTCTACCATTTCATAGTGACCTCTGTGCTCATAAGTATTGTTTACTACATTCAACAGGATAATAATATTTAATACAACACCGGAAGTTACGTGTAAACCGTGGAAACCGGTAATGGTAAAGAAGTAGTTGAAGAAGTCATGTGTAGCACTTAATGCCATTTCCGGGTTGTTGGCCAGCGTTTCTGAAACCAAAGGCTTATGTGTATTGAAATAATGCCCGAATTCAGAAACAGGAGTAGCTTCAAGGCTCGGGTGTGAACCCCACCAGGCACCTACATGATATAAGTGGGTCCATTCCCAGGCCTGACAAGCCAGGAAGATCACACCACCGATGATGGTCCAGAGCATCCATTTGATCACTCCTTGACGATTATTACAGTGACCTGCATGTACTGCTAATACCATGGTAACCGATGATACGATCAGGACAAAGGTCATAAAACTTACAAATACCAGAGGCGCATCCCAACTAGAGAAGAATGGTACAGAGTGAAATACGTGGTTCGGATCAGGCCATATGTCGTGTAAGAAACGGCTTGAACCCATAGATGCCAACAGACCACTAAAGGTTAAAGCATCCGTTAAAAGGAAAAACCACATCATCATTTTTCCGTAACTCACCTTAAAAGGTGACTGGCCGCCATTCCAGACTGAGGCCTTAGCTTGTGCACCGGATTGTGTCATAATTTTGTAAAAACAGTTTAATTATGTGTATAATTACCCAAGATTATTATAAATTGAGTGCAATTTAGCAAAGGAATTCCAATTAACTAATATTTTTGTTAAAATATTTTTTATTGTAATCTGCTGAAACCCTTTTCCCTTAACGATTCATCATCAAAAAGATGAAGAGATAAATCCACAGAATATCGATAAAATGCCAATAGGTTCCTAAAATCTCCAGGCCTATCGCTTTGCGTTTTTCTTTTGCCAGTACCGCATTCCTGATCAATACAATAATCAAGGCTACCACACCGCCTAAAATATGTAAGAGGTGGGCTCCTGCGATCACAAAAAAGAAGGAGTTGCTCACATTCCCGTTGATCCGGATATTCTGTGCATACAATTCTTTAAAGCCCATAAACTGGAGGACCATAAAGGTAATGCCCAATGCCAGGGTAATCAGCATCATAGCATTATAATTGCTGTATTGCGCTTTCTTAAACGCTTTTAAACCAAGCAGGTAAGTTAAGCTGCTCAACAATATAGCTACTGTAGAATAATAAAAAATAGCAGGCATTTCAAATGATTCCCACATCCCCTGCCCCTGTCTTACCAGGTAGGCCGAAGTAAAGCCGGCAAAGGTGAGCGTGATACTGCCGATCGCAAACCACATGGCAAACTTCTGAGGGTTAACCTTGCGGGTCGGCATCTGTTTCGGGCTATCGTTTTGCAGCACCTCTGTTGAATTGATTGTATCCATTATTCAGGAAATTATCGAGATTAAATTTTATCGCAAAGAAGTGCCAGTAATGACAAAGGCAAATAGAAAAAGGAAGAATACATCAACCCTTTTGCACTGGAATTATCACTCCGGGTATAGAACAATACAGAGGCTGTAAAATAGGCTGCACCTAAAGCAATCACTACATACAAAGACATGGTCCCCGTAAGGTTGATAGCATAAGGCAACATACTTACCGGTAGCAAAGTAAGACAATAATACATACTCTGCAGGCCCGCCTGCTTGGATTTAAGCCCACCCGTTGTAGGGAGCATCCTGATCCCTGCCTTCACATAATCATCATAGCCCAGCCATGCGATGGCCCAGAAGTGAGGAAATTGCCAGAAAAACTGGATGAAGAATAAAGACCAGCCTCCGATATCAGACCAGGCAAATAAGCTGTTGGTAGCGGCCACCCAACCGATTAAGGGAGGTAAGGCACCCGGAATAGCCCCTATAAACGTAGCTATAGGATGAATTTTTTTCATAGGCGTATACGCAAAGCCATACAGCAATAGCGATAGTAAACCCAGCATACCGGCAAAAAAGTTGAAGAAAAAGCTGATCCCTACAACACCAAGCGTTCCTGTAACAAAAACAATCGCCCAGGCCTCCGAAACACCGATACGGCCTCCGGGAAGCGGGCGGTTCTGCGTACGACGCATGAACTTGTCACTTTCTCGTTCTATGATCTGGTTGATGATATTGGCGCTGATCGTGATCAGGCTGCCACCAATGGCCAAGATCAGTGCATCCTTAATATTAAAAGTAACATTGGGCGCAAAGTAATACCCAATGAGGCTGGAATAAACCACCATAAAACTAAGGTTCGCCTTCGCTAATGTGAAGTAATCCTTAAGCTTTGATGGCCTTATCTGTTCGTTGTTTTCTGAAACTTGCACTACACTATTCATTTTCTTTAAGCCCTCAAAAAATTTTAGCAAAATTAAGGGATTAAAGCTAAACAAAGTCGATTTGATGGAATTAAAAAGACCGCTGCTTATACGGAAAAGCTTTCCCCGCAGGCACAGGTCCTGGAGGCATTGGGATTTACAAAATGGAATCCTTTACCGTCCAGTCCATCCGAATAGTCGAGGGTGGTATCACAAAGATAGAGGAAGCTCTTGATATCCGTCACCAGGGTAATGCCCTTATCTACAAACACCTGGTCTCCCTGCTGCGACTGGTTGTCAAAATCCAGTTTATAGGAAAGCCCGGAACATCCCCCTCCTACTACACTCACGCGCACAAAAAAATTCTTTTCCAGGCTTTCTTCCTTCTGGATCTGTAATACGCGCTCTACGGCTTTATCTGTAATGTATATCATGTTCTTTAAAATATTTTATTATTGCAGTGCCGCTACGGCCTGCTTAAATCTGTTAATAATCACCGGGATCTCTGCAGCAGTTAATAGCCTGCCCAGGCTTATCCTTACCGAACCTTCGATCACCTTCGGGTCTAAGTGCATCGCCTGCAACACATGTGATGCTTTTTGCTGCGCTGAGGTACAGGCAGACCCTACAGAGAATGCAAACTCATCATTGAGTACACTCACCAGCCGTTCTGCTTTTATCCCCCCGAAAGCGATATTGATCACATTGGGCAGCCTTTTTGCGGCCGCTCCATTAATAAGCGTACCGGGTAAAGTTAATAAACCGGCTTCTATTTCATCCCTCCATTCATCAATCTGCATTAATTCATTTTGGCACTCTTCTGTTTTGCAGCGCATAGCCGCTTTTCCCAGGCCTACAATACCGGGAACATTTAATGTTCCACTCCTGAAGCCGTTCTGGTGTCCTCCTCCGTCTGTTTGTGCCACCAGTTGCACCCGTGGTGACCTCCTGTTGATGTATAAAGCACCTACCCCTTTGGGTCCGTAAAATTTATGGGCGCTTAAAGCCAGCAAGTCAATATAGTCGCTCTGAACATCTACAGGTATTTTACCCACCGCCTGTGTTGCATCACAAAAGAAATATATTTTGCGCGCTCTTGCTATCTTCCCTATTTCTACCACCGGGTGTACCACACCGGTTTCATTATTAGCATACATTAGTGCGATCAGGATCGTTTGTTCCGTAATCGCTGCAGACATTGCTTCTAAAGACACCTGCCCTTGCTCATCAACGTCCAGGTAAGTCACTGTCGCCCCCTGCTGTTCCAGGTGCGCACAGGTATCCAATACCGCTTTATGCTCTGTACTACAGGTAATGATATGGTTGCCATAGGGCTTCAGCCTTTCATAAACACCTTTGATGGCCAGGTTACAACTTTCTGTAGCGCCGCTGGTATAAACGATCTCGGCAGGCGCACAATTGATCAGTTGTGCCAAATGCTCCGTTGCCTGCTTCACGGCCTCATCGGCCTGCCATCCTTTGGCATGGGTACGACTTGCCGGGTTACCGAATTTCTCTGAGAAGTAAGGTAACATAGCTTCCAATACTTCGGGAGCACAGGGAGTCGTAGCATTATAGTCCAAGTATATCAAGCCTTTAAAAGATTTAGCACATACACTACAAAAGTACAGCCTTTGTCTTAGTTTTGTGCGATCGCCTTAATAGGCTTTGTTGATTTGAAAATTTGAAATATTTATCATTAAAATATCATGTTTAAAAATTTAGAACATATTGGTATCGCCGTCAAAGATCTTGAGGCTTCTAAAAGCTTATTCGAAAAACTATTACAGGTTAAAAGCTACAAAACCGAAAATGTTGAAAGCGAAAACGTAAGTACTGCATTTTTCCAATCGGGAGAAACTAAGGTAGAGTTGGTAGCCTCCCTGTCTGAAGATAGTGCGATTGCCAAATATATAGCAAAAAAAGGAGAGGGCATCCATCACCTGGCCTTTGCTGTGGCCGATATCAGGGCCGAAATGAGCCGTTTAAAAGAAGAAGGCTTTACATTACTCCAGGAAGAGCCCAAAAAGGGTGCAGATAATAAATTAGTCTGCTTCCTTCACCCCAAAGAAACCAACTCTGTATTGATTGAATTATGCCAGGAAATCGGCTAATTAGTTAAGGATATGCTAATTATTTCATTTTTAGCAACAAAAATCCTCATATTAACATTATTACTTCTACACAACATATTCATTTCACTATTTTTGCCCTCAAAGTAAATGATTAGGAAATGGATAGGGTACATTGTTTTGACATTGTACAGAATAAATCTAAGACTAATATCAATTCATATTTATGAGAAAAGCAGACATGGTCGCTAAAATAGCCGACAAAACAGGGATTCCTAAAGTGGATGTCCTGGTTACACTTGAAACTTTCTTTAAAGAAGTCAAGAATTCCCTTGAAGAAGGAGAAGCCGTTTTTATTCGTGGTTTTGGTAGCTTTATAGTTAAAAAGAGGGCCGCCAAAATAGGTAGAAACATCAAAAAAAATGTAGCGGTCGAGATTCCGGAGCATTTGATTCCGGCCTTCAAACCGGCTAAAGAATTTGTACATAACATAAAAGAGAACGGCAAAGCTGCAACCAGCGAAGATGGTTCTATTTAATTAAGGTTCTACAAATAACTATTATGGCGCTATTAATCCCTTTTAATAGCGCCATAATATTTTTATTTACTACATATGTTTTTGTGAACAAATAATCAAACAAGAAAATATTTGATGTATTATCTTTGTTGTACAAAATAGTTTAAAAATGTCAGATGAAAAGTTGAAAGCGCTCAAAATGACGCTTGATAAAATCGATAAAGACTTTGGAAAGGGTTCCGTAATGAAGCTGGGAGAAAAGGCGAATACAGAAATGGAAGTGATCCCTACCGGTTCATTAGGATTAGATATAGCATTAGGCGTTGGCGGCTTTCCTAAAGGCCGTATCATTGAAATATACGGACCAGAATCTTCAGGAAAGACGACGGTTGCGATCCATACTATTGCAGAAGCGCAAAAGAAAGGTGGTATCTGTGCCATTATAGATGCAGAGCATGCTTTTGACTCCAGCTATGCACGTAAACTGGGTGTAAACGTAGACGAATTATTAATTTCTCAACCCGACTACGGAGAGCAGGCCCTGGAGATCGCAGAGCGCCTGATCCTGTCCGGTGCCCTGGATGTCATCGTGATTGACTCTGTGGCAGCATTGGTGCCTAAAGGTGAACTGGACGGAGAGATGGGTGAAAGTAAAATGGGCTTACAGGCCAGGCTGATGAGCCAGGCTATGCGTAAATTGACTGCAGCTATTTCCCGTACGCAATGTACCTGTATCTTCATCAACCAGCTTCGTGAAAAGATCGGTGTTATGTTTGGTAATCCCGAGACGACCACAGGTGGTAATGCCTTAAAATTCTACGCTTCTGTACGTTTGGATATCCGTAAATCTACTGCCATCAAAGATGGTGATACCGTAATGGGTAACCGTGCAAAGGTAAAAGTGGTAAAAAATAAAGTAGCTCCTCCGTTCAGAATTGCAGAATTCGACATCATGTATGGTGAGGGTATCAGCAAAATCGGGGAATTGATTGACCTGGGGGTAGAGCTGAGCATTCTTACCAAAAGTGGCTCCTGGTTCAGCTACGGAGAGAATAAGATCGGTCAAGGAAGGGATGCGGTAAAAACATTCCTGCAGGACAATCCTGAGTTTGCCGAAGAAATTGAAGCCAAGATCCGCGAAGCTTTGAAAAGCAATTAGCAGATCTTTAAATAGCCATTTATTTACTTTTGGGTTAGTAAGTAAAATGGAAAGCCCCTTAGCACATGTTAAGGGGCTTTTATATTCCCGTCACTTTGGGAGTGCAGCATAGGCAAAAAAAGAGAGTAGCTATAGCTACTCTCTTTTCAGAAATAATATGTTTAAATTGAGTACATCTTAGAGTTCCCACATATCCATGTCTCTCTGGATCATGCTTTCCATCTCTCTCTGACCTTTCATCAATGCATCTACACCACCGTTCTGGAATCTTTCACCAGTAGGGTTATTATAGCTGGTTTTCACCACATAAGCATTGTACATCATTCTGTCTAAGTAATCAGACCAGGACATACGATGTAAGTCATTGGTAGGATTGTAAACCTCAAACTGAGACAGTACATTACGTGCTTCAGGATAGTAAATGGTAAATAAAGGACTCCAGTTACGGAATTCACCAGTATTAGGATCAGTTACTGCAAAGTTAGCGGTGATTGACCTTAAACGCGATACAGGACGGCCTACATTGCGGTCAAACATATAATCTTCCTGTACCTCATACATAGCCACGTTCTGTGGATTGAAGGTATTCTGAACACGTTCAATACGTGTTTCTCCAGTAATCGCGTCTGTGATTTCAACATCCTCTGTTGTCATCAATTTACTTTGTATATCTTCATAAGATAATACAGCTGTAAAACGATCATCCTGGAAGGCACGGATCTTGCCTCTTTTTACTGCATCAATAAGGATCTCAACAAATGCACCACCACCGGTATATTCATCCCCTTCAAAGATAAAGGGCATATTTTGCTTCTCCCTGATATCTATACGACGCCATAAACGACGTTTGTACGCGATATCAATTTCTCTTACATTATGCCATTCCAAGGTGCGATTAACCCGGTTTTCTACTCTGTCGATCATTCCATCCGGTACTAAAGATGGCCTCCAATCAGTATTAACATATTCCTTTTTGGGAGCTTCTGTAGTAGCACGGTCTGAATTCATTGGGCTTTGTGCAAATAATTCATTTGCAAATAGCATTGATCCCAAAATAGCTGAATATTTCAATAGGACGTTCATATTATTCCTAATTTATAATTTATTGAATGATTTATACTCTGTTCTATGCTTATCTTACTGTAATGGTAAGGCTGCCTTTGGCAAATCGCTCCGGTTGTTTCTCGCCTTTAACTTTAATGTTCTCAAAGATCAACCGATCTCCCGGTTTCGCATCTTTGATCAGCTCATTTACCCTTCTGTTTTTTTCAAATAAAGGGCCATATCCTTTGGCTGAAACTGCATCTTGTGAATTCTTTTTAATCAAAACAGCATCATAGGAAACGATATCGTACTTATAATCAAAGTCGAAGTTCTCCAATACAGCCACCAAGCCATTATAAAACCTTAATTGACCTGTGCCCATACTCGTAGAAAATGCATCCTTTGCGGCTACCTGATTACTTGCTGAACTTTGTGCCATAAGCTGATGGCTTAACAAAGATAAACCTGCGATGGCTGTAATTTTCAAAAGAATTTTCATAATAACAATTTTTAAAAATTATCTAACAGTAATTGTCAAACTTGTTTTTGCATTACGCTCCGGAACTCCGGGACCTTTTACCTTGATGTTTTCAAAAATAATCCGATCACCAGGTCTTGCTTTATCTATTAAATCCTTAACTCTGCCATTATCTGAAAATAGAGGGCCACTTCCACGAGCTTCTTCAGCCATATCAGACCCTTTTCTGATATATACAGCATTATATCCAGTAACAGTATATCGATAATCAAAGTCAAAATTCTCCAACTCTGCTACAAGACCAGACTGAACCCTTAATTCACCAGTACCCATCAATCCGGCACCATCAATCTTACCCAATTTTATAATAGGGGTAGGAATGTTTTTGATACGGATCTTTCCACGGGCTACCTCTACAACACGTCCTGTTTTATCTTTAGCGCTTACTACATACTCAACTCCTTTATAATCAGGTTTGTCAACTGTTACATCATATTTACCAGGAGCGGTTTCTGTAATTTTTGCACCTGGCATATTCCAGGAAACATCATTCAGGTTATAACCGGAAGCTGAGATCGTAACCGGGTTAGGCACACCGATGTACATTACATTCATCTTGTCCAACTGTAAAGAAGCTCCTGCTGTACCTACTGTGTACTTGAACTCCCAAGGTTGTGTTTCTGTTTTTTCACCTCTACCTTTTAGGGTAATAGTACCTCTAACAGTTTGAACACCTGTACCGGAAGCTCTAAACTTAAGGGTACCTGCACCATCTTTTACAGTTACAGCACCCACATTAGAAGTAATGGTTGGCTGTGCATTTTTGTCATAGGCAGCCATAGCAACAGTAGCAGTGATCTCATCACCAGCCAATGCGTAAGAAATATTTGGTGTCGCTACAGCCAGGAATCCATCAAGCTTAATGATATCCTGATCATACACTTCATTTCCTACCTGCGACATAAGGTTTTCTACCATATGCGCCTCAGAGTTCCTTACATCACTTTGCCATTTAGAGAACAAAGTAATCGCAGCAATCACCGGGATATTATGGAAGGTACCAAAAGACCAGTCACCGGAACGGTTCATATCTGTAACCGGCAATTTGTTAGGAATTTGTATAGGTAACTGTTTTCTTAAAACATCTGCATTATTACCACCGGCAATACCAATAATTTTATTGACAAAGTTCTGTAGTTCTGTTTTTACCTTATCTCCATTCTTCTCTTCTACGAACATTCTTGTAGGAATGTCAATATCATCCATGGTCTTCACTTTCTTCATACCATTCTCCTCAACCCAGCCACCGCCTTTGGTAACGATTTGCTGTTTCCAGCCTTCAAGGAATTGCACCATCTTATCAGACTCGGCTCTTACCTGTTGTGCTAATGGATACAAAGAATCTCTTCTTTTTGCTAATTCTGGGTTTTTATCTGCAATATGCTCGAAAGCAACATACATACGATCGTTCTTCTCTTTAATACCATCATTCGATGTTTCGATACTGGTATTAATTGTGCTGAACGCATCCAATACTTCTTTGGTGATGTTCAATGCCAACATCGCTGTTAACACCAAATACATCAGCTGAATCATGAGCCCCCGCGGCTCCTTAGGTATTGACATTCTGTGATTCTTTTATCGTTAAGAATTTGGTTAGTTTTTCATAATGAAAACTCCTCTTTTCTACCCTTAGGGCATTCTGAAAACCAGGAATGTTCAGGTTTATTTACAGTTTACAATTATCTACCCTGCATTGCAGAAAGCATATTGCCATAAATATTGTTCAATGAGCTTAAGTTTTTGTTCAAAGAAGCAATCTGTGTTTTTACAGCTTCTGCATCTTGTGCGGTATTGGACATAGCTTCAGAAGCGCTGGCCAGGGTACCATAAAACTTGTTCATTGTTTTAAGGTGATTATTTGCATCCTGCAATTCCACCTCGTAGATTGAATTTAATGAACCCAAATTCTTAGACAAAGTCTGTACTTGTGTATGGAATTTAGCGGTATCTTCTGCTGCTGCATTGAAAGATTGCATGGTACCTGCTGCACCTGCAAAAGTATCTTTCATCTGAGTTAAAGAAGTAGCTGCTTCACGTGCACTTTGTGAAAATTCACCAGTTGCTGCAGTAACGTCTGTAATATCTTTCATTTGAGCTACTGTAGTACCAAATTTATCAAAATTTGATTTTAAGCTCTTGAAATAATCAGCTTTCAGATCTGCTTCATCTAACATTTTGTCTAAAGCAGCACCTGCACCTGATCCGGAACCACCGGCAGCACCTAAAGGTTGAGCAGGAGGAACAAATTTCACACCTTTTTTGTAACCTTCTACTACAGGGTTCTCATCCAGGTTAGGATAGTAACGTTCCCAATAGTAATCTTTGTGAGGAGGAAGCAAACCTAAGATGATAAAGATAAATGCCTCTGTCAAAAGACCTACTGTAAGCATCACACTCGCTCCTGGCAAGTGCTCCAGTTTAAACAAGGCACCTACTAAAACCACCGCAGCACCTAAACCTATCACCAGGTTTTTTATATATTTTCCCTTCTTAGTTTCGAAAAATAAGGTTATTGAATTCATCTCTATTGAATTTTTTAAGTTTGATTTGGTTAACGTTCTTTTTAAATTAAATTCATTAATTTCTGCTTACCCTCGGTTGATTGATACCAATCGACTCTCCTACTCTCTGGTAGATCAAACGGAAGCCAATATAAGCTTTTGCAGTATCTGCAAATTCGTAATCACGGTTTTGAATCTGTAAGAACGGAGCAGGATCTCTCCAGCTACCACCTTTTACTACGATCCTGCGCATCCACTGAGGATCGTTTTCCCTGATCTTGATGTTCACATCAGGATTCATATCTGATAAGAAGTTGCGGTCATAAGCGCTTACAGTGTATACTGTTCTTGTCCACTCGGCAACGTTACCAGACATATTGTATAAACCATAATCATTTGCCCAATATGCATCAGCACGGGTAGTGTACAAACCACCATCAGCTGCATAATCACCACGACCAGGTTTAAAGTTAGCTAAATAACAGCCTTTTTGGTTCGCGATATATGGACCACCCCAAGGGTATGGAGACAGTTCGCGACCTCCGCGTGCTGCCCACTCCCATTGAGATTCGTTTGGTAAATCAAACTCACCTTCAAAGTATTGTTTGCGGGATTCGCGGTCATTTTTCCAAAGCAAGGTTCTCCAATGAGCAAATGCTTTTGCCTGGAAGTAGTTAACACCAACTACAGGATACTCATTAAAGGTTGCATCTGAGTTATAGTGTTTTGCTATTGGTTCATTATTAGAATAATTGAACTGGCGCACCCAAACGGTAGTATCCGGGTATATACCTAAAGATTTATCTGAAACAAAAGCGGATCTCGGCTTGTCCGGATTTCTTGCAGCTTCATCATAATCAAAGATCCTGAACTTGTACACCAATTTTGAATTGTCAAATTCTTTTCTGCCCCAACCGGTTTGATCCGCAGGGATAAACAGGTTCATCAACTGATCCTGAACGTCCTGGTCTTTCCAATTGATCTTTTGTTTCCAATCAATTCTTTGGCTACCATCTTCATTATCTACAAAGTGCTGCAGTTGAGTGTGCGCAATAGAGTCCCTTACCCAATTGGTAAACTGACGATACTCAGCATTGGTAATCTCGGTGGCATCCATATAGAAGCCCTGCATTTGTACATTACGTACCTCCGCATCTAATGCATTATTAACATCCTGATCGCTGTAGCCTGTTCTTAAATATCCAGGAGGAACCCAAACCATTCCTATCGGTGTAGGTGGCCTATAATTCGCATTGGTATTTTGCGCGCCAACAAGCTGCCCTTGCGAACCAGGTTTTCCGCAACTTGCTAACAACATAGCGCCAACGGCAATACTCAAGGAGTGTTTTCTCATCTGTTTGTAATTTTCTTTGTTATTGCTTCTTATTTTTTCTTTGCCTTTTAGCAAAACATTAAAATTTCAAATTCTAACCATTTAAGGTACTATTCCGTCTATACTTATTAAAAGCACTACAGATGCGCTTTTTAACGATTTTTTAGCGGAATTTTTTCAATTCGAATTCCAAATATCGAAAAAAAAGTTAAGAATTCAAATATTTTGTAAAAATTTCATTCTGCTTTTTCTTATCAGGCGCTTTTTAATTGTTGCTTTATCTAAATAACTGCCATTCCAGAAAGCTAAAATTCTATTAAAATTCTAAAATAGGAAGCTAAATAAAGGTTTTTTAAATTTTATTCCAACATTTTTCCAATTTTTATTTTTGAAAACACTTTTTGCGCTTCCGCTTCCGGTGCATGACATAGAAATTGGGTACAATAATAGAATTCTTCACCTGGCCTGTCGGGCTTTTGTGAGATCAGTGGGAGGGTTTGGATGGTGTCCGGCCTTTTCAGGGCAATAATTACCTGTGGCCAATATTGATACTTTACGAGTTCATCATATTCCTTCTGTCCTGCATTTGTGATTACTAAAGTCTTTTGCAATACCTGCTGCATCAACACTTTATTCCAATATCCATGCGAACCGGGATAATGCTGTGCTTTAGCATAAACAGACTGCAGCATATGCAGACTTCTTTGCTGTAAGGCTTCTTCTTCAAACCATTTGCTCAGCATCAGGTTATTCTCTGCCATAACTGCATTCACTGAAGGGAGTGCGCCGTCGTAAGTCTCTATTTTTCTTAAAACGATATCCTTTTCCATTTTATTACTGAAATAATAAAAAACATTTTGCTCGTCACTAAACTGCTCCTCTACAAATTCACTCAGGTGCTTCGCGGCTGAAATGTATTCATAACACTGCAAATACTCTCCCGCCACCAATAAAGCACGTATCAGGAAAGACAGGTCTTCCAGGCTGGCTTTTATCGTCGCTTTTGCCCCGTCAAAGTTGCGGAACCACTGCCCCTCAACATTAAAAGTTGCCAGGAGGTAATCCAGGTTACTTTTCGCCAGTTCATAATAGTGATCTGACTTCAGGGCCTTGGCACATTTGGCCAAAGCGGTTACCATCAGGGCATTCCAGGAAAGCAGGATCTTGGTATCGGTCAAGGGTCTTGCTCTTTTGCTCCTGAATTCAAGCAGTATTTTTTGTGCTGCCTCCAGCTCTGCTTTGAAGCCCTCATCAGCCAATAGCTGATTACGCTTTTCAGCATCCAGGCCATTCAGGTTCAAGATGTTTTTTTCTTCCCAGTTCCCTTCCCTGCTGATGTCCCAATAGGCCAGTAATTCCGGGCTTATCCCGGGCAAGCAGGATTGAATTTCATCATAATCCCAGACATAATATTTACCCTCTACTCCTTCGCTATCCGCATCCAGGGCGGCATAGAAACCAATGCCTTTTCCCTGTATACTGAGCTCCCGGATACAGAAGCTGATGGTCTGCTCTATAATCCTTGCATAAGCCTCATTACCGCTTACCTGGTAAGCATCTGAAAGCAATTCCAGGAACAAAGCATTATCATAGAGCATCTTCTCAAAATGTGGTGCCAGCCAGGCTGCGTCTGTGCTGTATCGGGCAAGGCCGCCACCGATCTGGTCATAAATGCCGCCACCGATCATCTGATCTATGCTGAATAAAGCATGCTGCAAAGCCTTATTATCACCGGTACTGTAGTAATATTGAATCAGGTAGCTGAGGCTCATTGTTTGCGGAAATTTAGGGGCCATACCGAAGCCTCCGTAAGCCTCATCTGCCTGCGACAAAAGTTGGCCGACTATGGCTTCAAAGTCTGCTTTTTTCTGCGGCAGTGCACCACTCCCGCCTTCCTGTAAATTTACCTGGTTCAGGTGTTGCAGCAGCTGTTCTGACTGGTGAATGACCTCCTCTTTCTTTTGCGCCCAACTTAAGCGCACAGCCTCCAGCACCTCCCTCCAGGAAGCCCTGCTGTAGACCCTCGACGGAGGAAAATAGGTACCGCCAAAAAATGGCTTACGGTCAGGTGTGGTGAACATATTCAGAGGCCATCCGCCTTGCCCGGTAAGCACCTGCAGGGCATCCATATACAGGTGGTCCACATCGGTACGCTCTTCGCGGTCGACTTTAATGTTTACAAAATGTTCATTCATATACGCTGCCACTTCATGATCTTCAAAACTTTCCCGTTCCATCACATGGCACCAGTGGCAGGCGGCATAACCGATACTTACCAGGATAGGTTTTTGCTCCTTTTCGGCTTTTGCAAAAGCCTCATCTCCCCAGGGATACCAATCGACGGGATTATGAGCGTGTTGTTGTAAATAAGGGCTTGATTCATATTGAAGTCGGTTCATAAGAAATAATTGATGCGCGTAAATTAACCCTGAAATGTTCCGGGCCGGGCTGCTTAGGAAATTTTAACGATGAAATTAATCAAATTATCAACATTAGACGATTAACTTTGTTCTTCATGGCTTTGAAAACCAGGGCCCTTTCAGGAACTCATTTTAGGTACATTATTCATTATAAAAATCAGCGCGACCCTTGAAGAAGAATTTCACACTCGTTATCATCATGATTTGCTTATCCCTGTTTGGGCTGATGTTCATTCAGCTGAACTGGGTAAAAACAAACATGGAAGTACAGCGTATGCGTTACGGTATGGAAGTACAAAGTGTACTTTCAAAAAGCCGGGAAGAAATACGCACCCGGCTGATACAGATCCAGGGCCGCAACCCGGCCACTTTTAATATCGGCTTCGACCAGACCCGGGAACATTTATTATGGAATACCGTGGTGCGCTTACCTCAAGATGAGATCACCTCGATTCTCCAAAAATTCATGGATGCCGAGAAGATTAAATTTCCCTTTGCTTATTGTATTACTTCCGAGCAGGGCTTTGTAGACATCATGAGCAGCTCCCCCAACTTTAATGTAAGTATGTTTGATGTGGCCTATTTTGCCCGGGCAACGCCGAACGGAAGCTTTAAGATATTCCTGTATATTGAAGAACCGCAGAATTACATCTCGCAACGTTCTGCCTGGATGTTTGCCGGCTCTGCCTTGTTCACGATCATTATCGTTACAGCATTTGCCTTAACGGTGCGCACGATGATCAACCAAAAGAAACTGGCCGAGATCAAATCTGATTTCATCAACAATATGACGCATGAGTTTAAAACGCCGCTGGCCACCATCTCTTTGGCTTCCGATGCATTATCTATGGAGAAGGTGCGGAACAACCCGGAAATGCTGGGCTATTACTCAGGGATCATAAAGTCGGAGAATAAACGGATGAATAAGCAGGTAGAGAAAATACTCCAGGCTGCCCAGATAGACCGGGACGAACTGAAGCTCAACCTGCAACCCATAAATGTGCATGAAGTAATTGAAAAGATGGCAGAATCTTTCAATATCCAGATCCAGCAAAAAAATGGCACGCTCACCACCAACCTGACGGCCCCAAGATTTACGATCATGGCGGATGAGGTACACTTTTCAAATATTATCTACAATTTAATGGATAATGCCGTAAAATATTCTGAAGAGAACATGACCATTGATATCAGCACGGCTAATGTCAAAAACAACCTGGTCATTAAGATAAAAGACAATGGTATTGGCATGAATAAAGAGACGGTAGCCAGGATCTTTGAGAAATTTTACCGGGCCCATACCGGGAACCTGCATAATATTAAGGGCTTTGGGCTAGGCCTGAGTTATGTGAAAGCTATTGTGGAAGCCCATAAAGGGAAAATCAAAGTAGATAGTGCTTTAGGAAAAGGCAGCACGTTTACTATAGAATTTTCGCTCAGCAATCAAACAATTACCTAATTTTGCAACCAAACATAAATTTTATTTACCACAAAAAACATTTTTAATAGATGAAAATAGCAGTAGTGGGTGCAACCGGCCTGGTAGGCAGCACCATGTTGCAAATTTTAGCAGAAAGAGATTTTCCCTTAACTCAATTAATTCCTATTGCCTCTGCAAGATCGGTAGGTAAGGAAATTAAATATAAAGATAAGTTCTATCCTGTTGTGGACATTGAACAGGGTATTGCCATTCAGCCTGATATCGCCTTATTTTCTGCAGGAGGAAGCACTTCCCTGGAATGGGCAGAAAAGTTTGCTGCGGTAGGCTGTGTCGTGATTGACAACTCATCAGCATGGCGTATGGACCCGACCAAGAAGCTTGTGGTACCGGAAGTGAATGGGCATGTGCTCAGTCCTGAAGACAAGATCATCGCTAATCCCAACTGCTCTACGATACAAATGGTTATGGTCTTAAACCCACTTCATCATGCTTTTAAAATTAAGCGCGTGGTGGTGAGTACTTACCAGTCTGTAACGGGAAGTGGACAGAAAGGGGTGGATCATTTACTGGAGGAGCGAAAAGCCGGTAGCAGCGAAAAACCCTTCTACCCACACCCTATTGATTTAAATGTAATTCCTCATATTGATGTATTCCTGGATAATGGTTATACAAAAGAAGAAACCAAGATGATCCTGGAAACGCAAAAAATCATGGGTGATGATACCATTAAGGTCACGGCGACTACCGTACGTGTCCCGGTTATGGGCGGACATAGTGAAAGCGTAAATATTGAATTTGAGCAAGCTTTTGATCTGGACCAGGTCAAAAACATCCTGGCCGGCTCTGAAGGCATAGCCTTATTAGACGACCCTGCACAAAATCATTACCCTACTCCGCTTAAAGCTTTTGGTACTAATGAGGTATGGGTGGGCAGAATTCGCAGGGACGAATCCCTGGATAACGGATTAAACTGCTGGATTGTTGCAGATAATTTAAGGAAGGGAGCAGCAACCAATGCAATACAAATTGCTGAGTATTTAGTAAAAAACAAAATAATACTGGAAAAACAAGTATTATAAGATAAATGCAACTGAATTAAGCACAATATAACTATAAATAATTTTATTTGAAAAAAATGGGTTGTTTCTACCAACCCATTTTTTATTGAAGACTGTCTATATATGGCATGCACGAAACAAAAAATGTACTGATATTCAAGTTTTAGTGTTAAATTTAACGATTAAATATTTAGAAGTCCATGAAAAAAGGTTTATACGCACTATTCGCCCTGTTTTGCCTGAGCTTTACTGCAAAAGCACAAATTGCGCTTACCTATGACGACACTTTAATTTGTAGAGGTGCCGAAATTACAATGGGAGCCTCAGTAACAGGCCAGGTCAATAGTCTTAGTTCAGATGATTATTTTACCGCCGAAATTATTGACATCGGCTTTCCTTTCCAGTATTTTGGAACTACTTATACGCAATGTGTGATCTCCGGTAACAACTTTATTTCTTTCAATACTGCATTAGCTGGTATGGGTAGTAGCTGGGTTTATAATACTGCGATCGGTAATGGTCAACTAAATAAAGCAGTTATGCTGGCCTTCCAGGATCTTTATTTACCTGCAGGCGGAACATTGAAATATCAAACATTCGGTACTCCGGGATCAAGAAAATTTGTTGTTGAGTTTTGTGAGGTCCCTAAGTTTTTTGGTACTTGTACGCAGTTTAAAGTAACCAACCAGGTTATTTTATATGAGGGTACTAATATCATTGAATTCCACACTACCAATATGCCGGGTAGTCCTGGTTGTCCGAGCACTAATGCTACTGCTAATGCGGTTCAGGGCATCAGAGATGTAACCGGAGGCGTTACCCAGGAAATCTTTACCCCGGGCAGAGCTCCGGCGGATATGTGGGGTAACACAGGTGGCCAGAATACCTCAAGAAGATATACACCATCAACAGGTACAGGTCCGGCCTATACAGTGGATTCTATAGCCTATGATCCTTGGCAAATTATCGAGCAGGTGAACAATGGCCTTTTACACTGGTATGATGCCAATGGTAACCTCTTAGCTCAGGGCCCTACATTGACCACAACAGTAAGCAATCCTCCTTCTCCTGCACCAAGCACTTTCTTTGTGGTAGAATATACAGGACCTGCAGGATGTAACAATACTGCTAACTTTACCTTCAGAGACACGGTAGTGGTCAGGTTCAGTGACATCAAAACATATGTAAACGCTGAGATGTGTGCCGGATCTACTTATGATTTCTATGGCCGCACATTATTCAGCCCGGGTGTATATGATACTACCTTTCTTTCACAGATCGGATGTGACAGTGTAGTCATTTTGACCCTGGGTATCAACCCGCTTCCTGCTGCTAATATTACTAATGCGGATAAGCGTGCTAAAATATGTAGCGGAGACCGGTTCATATTTGCTGCAGAAAAAGGTAACGGATATCAGTATCAATGGTACAAAGATGATTTAGCTATTCCGGGAGCCGTTCAGGATACCTTTGGAGCTACTGCTGCCGGTGTGTATAAAGTAGAAGCAACGACCAATAAAGGCTGTAAAAAAATGTCTGCTCCTGTTGAGTTGGTGATTGCGCCAAATCCGACGGTTAAAATCAATTATTTCAGCAGCAATGATATTTGTGCCTTAGATACGGTTGAACTGAAAGCTATGGCTACAGGTAGCAATTTAGAGTACATCTGGAGCCCTGATGCTTATTTCAGAAGAACTCCGGGAAATGCTAAAGCTGCAGAAGTAAAAGCGATCATTCCTCAATCAGGATATGTATATGTAAAAGTATTTAATAATGACTTGTGTAGTGCTACAGATTCTTTGTTCATCAAAGCGGAACCTTGTTGCGACATGACCATGCCGAATGCATTTACACCAAATGGCGATGGCAAAAATGACTACTTCATTCCTAAACTGGAAGTGAGCCAGAAAATAATCTCTTTCGTTGTCTTTAACCGCTATGGTCAACTGGTTTATGAAAGCACAGCCAGCGGATCTTTAGGATGGGATGGCCGCGATAAGAATGGTAAAGAATTACAAGGCGGTGTCTATATGTACGGATTGAAATATTCTTGTACAGATGGTAAGGTCTACGAGAAAAAAGGTGATATTACTTTAATGAGATAATATAATCCCCTCAGGTTTTAAAAAGCAAAGGCCATGACTAGAGTCATGGCCTTTGCTTTTGCCATTTTCTTGCCGCCTGAAGCACGCTTATGGGCAAAAGACAACTTCTTCTTCCACTCCCTTAAAGTAAATCGCCCAATGAAGCCTGCAATGCCCTTTAAACCGATTTGTTATAAGCCGGAACATGACCAATGTAAAGCCCCGAAGTTATTTACCCTTTGGCAAATAACCATTAACCAGGGCTATAAGGCACAAAAAAACGGGTTATTGCTTATCGCAATAACCCGTTTTCTATTTTTTCACCTGATCAACACATCAAAGGTGTTGATACAGATTATTTATTCTAGTGATTGTGGTGCACTTCGTGAGCGCTAGGCAGTTTCTGGAAATCTTCAAGACCGATTTCTTTTTCTACAACGTTCATTTTGTTCGCGATCTCGCCAAACAATTTGTCCATCATTAACCTGCGATAAGTTTCATTTAAGGTATTCTCATCGTTGATCATTTTATCTACATATTCGTCTAACCAAGGCGCATCAGCAGCAGTATTACCAAAGTAAGCCATCACCCTGTTTTTCATTTCTTCTTTAACTTCATCCAGGGAAACTTCTACTTTATATTCATTCACCAGTTTATCGGAGATTAAAGTCCAGCGTAACTGGTGTTCAAAAGAAGGCCATTCTTTTTCTACTTCTTCATCAGATTTCACTTGCTCCTGACCTTTCTTCAACCATGCTTTCAGGAATACTTCCGGCAATTCGATATCTGTTCCGTGTACCAGTAATTCAAACAATTCGTTTTGTAAACGATCGTTGCCAATACGGCTGATCTCTTTACCCATTTCCTCTTTGATACGGGCTTTGAATGCAGCTTCATCTTTAATACCCTGGCCAGGGAAAACTTCTTCAAAGAATTCATCATTCAGATCACGCATTTCTAAACGACCAACTTTAGTTAAAGTCAGTTTATAGAATGCATCAGCAGCTTCTTTACTTTCAGGATCTTGCTTCAGGGCATCTTTCAACAATTCTTTCAGTTCATCGCCTTCTGCGATTTCTGAAGCCTGGAATACAAGAGTTGTTCCGGCTTTAGCGCTTTTCAATTGCTCTTGCAATTTTTTCGGCATTTTATCTAAAGTCACTACATCTTCTGTAGCTTCTACTCCTTCTGCTACGTTTCCGTCTTTATCAGACACCTGGTAAGAAGCGTATACGATATCTGTATCCAGTTCTAATGTTTCAGGATTTTCAACTTTTCCGGCACGCTTACGGATATTCTCCACTTCGTCATCCAGCATTTTGTCGTCAATACTGATCACATATTTGTTCAATTTTCCGCTTTGCGCTTCGATTGCTTTTACATCGAACTCAGGCTTAAGACCGATTTCAAATGAAAATTCAAAATCCTGAGGCGTGTTCATATCAAAGTTCAGGCTTTGCTCGTCTAAAGGCAATGGCTGAGCGAAGATCGCAGGCTTTTCAGTATTTAAATAAGATTGTAATTGCTCGTTTGCTTTTTGAATAACTGCATCTGTAAATACAGATTGACCAAACATCTTACGCACCATACCTGCTGGTACATTACCTTTCCTGAATCCAGGTAAATTTGCTTGCTTACCGTATTGTTTTAAATTCTTTTCGAAAGAAGGCATATAGTCTTCTTTACTTACTTTTACGACGAGTTTTTCATGCAGCTTTGCAATAGGTTCACGCGTTATCGTTGACATTGAGCTCAGTTTTTTAGAGTTAATATTTTATTACAAATTAAATTAAAATGCTCCGCTAATTGCGGAGCATTTTTAGTGCGGGTGGAGGGACTCGAACCCCCATGCCTCGCGGCACTAGATCCTAAGTCTAGCGTGTCTACCAATTTCACCACACCCGCTGTTGCTAAAGGAGCACAAAGGTAATATATAATTTATTAAAACAAAAAAAAATTCTATAAAATATCAGCCCTGTTTTACCTGCTTTAATATCTCTTTATCCTTAGGCTAAAATGCTGTATCTTGGGGCTATAACACGGATCTAAATCTATTTAAATGATGCAAAATTTTGTGCTCCGGCTAGCCCTTATCTTAGGCCTTATCGTCACCTTAAGTAGCTGTGCCGAGAAAACCAGTTATGTAGTCGCTCATCAATCTGCCGGGGGTGAAATACAGCTCAGCGACCTCACTAAAGCCAAACATTACTTCAAGCGGGTGCTGGAAAACGCCAAGATACAAGATGAGCTCAGTAATTTTGAAATTGTTAGTATCCCAAATGATACCGGCAAGGCTTTACAACTTTTACGGGCACATACCAGCGCTAAAAATGTTTATATCGCAATTGAAGTTTTTGAGGGTGAAAATGGTGAAATAGGCATTACTTCCGCTTCGCTCACCCAGGGTGTTTTGATCTGCAATACGAGTTGTACAGAAGGTTGCCTTCCTGTAAAATCAAAGGGGCAATGGTCTTGCAGCAATCAATGTAATCAGGGAAGTGGTTGCCAGGAAATAATTACCCGGGCCTACGAAGAGAACAATTATACCACTCCCATACAGGCCTTCCTGGAAAAATACTGATAAAAAAAACCACGCAATAAAGATGGTCTCTAAAACAAGATTCCTCTTGTTACATCTGACCAGATCAGTGTGACAAGAGGAATCCCCTTTTGTATGAATGCTATATGTTGCTTACAACATTACTGATTATAGTTGTGAATTCTTGCTTTGGTCAACAAGTCATGGAGGATGGCGATACGGGTCTCCTGTAAATTAGGTGTGCTGTCCGGTGCTTTAAAGCAAAGTGCGAAAAAGTAAGGATGCGGAATAGCTTCCATTTTTTGTGATTTAGGATTTTTAAGCCGATGTACGGTTTCGGCAAAGCCTACAATCCATAAAATATCTTCTCCTGATTTTGTATCAATACCCCAGCCTGTTTTGTAATACAATTTGTAATCGGTAGCTGTTTCCTGCAGCATCATTCCTTTTACTATTCTTTGTGTGCGGGCAGAGAAAGGTAATTCATCATGGTATAAGCGCTTCATCAAACCTACCTGCTCATCGGGAGAAATTTTAAGGGTATCGTTCAGCCAGAAATTATCTACTACACCTCCGGTACGCATATTACCATACTGTACCGTATCCAGGTATTTCTGCATCAGGGGAAGCCCTATCCTTCTTGCCAGCTCCTGGAAGTAAGGAACGGCGCTTACCTTAAAAGCTTCTGACATGGTAAGGTCTTTATTCCATTCCGGCCTGTTAAAGGCTCCGGTAGTATCTTCATCCGGCCCTATCAATCGACCTTTTTTGTAGAAATGTTTCTTGCCCTCAAATTTTATCAGCATTTGCTCATCTAAAGCAACATTTGTTTCTAATGCGATCAGGGAATTAAAGATCTTAAAGGTGGAAGCCGGGGAGAACTGCTCGGAGCACATATCCTTGTTGTAGTAATTGGCCAGCTCTTTATTATTGTCATAATATTCAAAACTCCCTTCCTTGATCCCGTTTTTATCGAATACCTCTTTCCAATCTTTATGTTCGCTGATGCGTACATCTGAACATGCAGATAAACCAATCAGGCCCAGGCCTGTGAGTACAACTGTAATGGCGATTTTTAAAAACCTCATAAAAAATGCTTTCTTGAAAATTTGAGTGCAAAGGTACATTCTTTAAGTTTTAACCGCACAAAAAAGAAACGTGCCCATTTGATGAGCACGTTTCTTTCATTTTTAAAATATGATCTGTTATTGTGGCTCCTGGCCTAACATAAAGGTAAATTTAGCCGCAGCACCGAATCTTACACGGTCTCCGTATGAATTGGTCAGGTTATCTAAACCAACACCATAGTCTAAACCAAGCAGACCGAACATTGGTAAGAACACACGCACACCCACACCTGCAGAACGGTAGACTTTAAACGGATTGTAATCTTTCAATCCGTAATAACCATTTGCTGCCTCGAAGAATGCAAGACCATAAATAGTGGCACTCGGATCCAGGGTGAACGGATAGCGCACCTCTGCAGTGTATTTATTAAATATGGTATAGCTGTTATACTCACCATTAGTACTGTAAATATCATATCCTCTGTGTGCAATGATATCTCTACCTACAAAGAAGTTAAACCCGGATAAACCATCACCACCCACCTGGAAACGCTCAAATGGAGAGAAGCCTAAGTTCTTGTCGTAATAACCCATGAAACCTAATTTGGCAGAAAGTCTCAATACAAAGTTACCTACCAGTTTCTGATACCAGTCTGAAGAGAATTTATATTTGTGGTATTCTACCCAGCGATAACGTTCTCTTGCTGTCAGTGAGCTGTAATCATTATCGCTCAAAGCCGAAACCGGAGGTGTGAATGCCATAGATAAGCTGATATTAGACCCGGACTTAGGGAATAATAACTGGTCTAAAGTATTTCTACCGATGGTTATTTTAAGGGCCAGGTTATTGGAAGAACCATTCCTGTACTCAGGAACTTCAACCGGCAATAATGGATAATCTTTCAGTTTGAAATTCATGTAATCGATACCCACGGAAACGATAAAGTTATTATCCGGCCACCTTAACCTGCGGCTTAAAGACACGTTACCTCCCAGGTTACGGATATAGGAATCATACGGAGAAGCGATAGGCCTGTTATTGGCATTATAACCTAAATAGTTCCTTGCAAAACGACCATAGCTCAAGGCTACATTCAGTGCAACAGGTTTCTTACCTCCCAACCAGGGCTCTGTAAATGCAAAGGTCATGGAGTTATACCACAATCCACTGGACTGGTAGCGGATAGACAAGCGCTGCCCGTCTCCCATAGGAAGGGGATCCCATGTTTTGGGTTTCAATAAATTCTTTAAAGAGAAGTTGTTAAAGGTCAGGCCCAATGTTCCGGTAAACCCGATACCACCACCATAACCGGCAGACAACTCTAATTGATCTGAAGACTTTTCAGCGATCCTGAAGTCGATATCTACGGTCTTGTCCTGCATATTAGGCTTAGGCTCCGGTAATACTTTTTGAGGATCAATAAAGCCTAATTGAGAAATCTGGCGGATAGAGCGGATCAGATCTGATTGATTATAGATAGAGCCCGGGTAGATATACATTTCCCTTCTCAATACATAATCATTGGTCCTTTCGTTACCAATAATATTGATATTGCGCACCCTGAACTGGGGACCTTCTGTAACTATGATATCAAAGTCAATCGTATCGTTCCTGATCTCTTTTTCTATTGCTTCTGCTCTATAGCCTAAATAACCATTGTTCAGGTAAATACTTCCTACATCAATACCGCCTTCCATGGTAGCTCTACCTTGAATTTTAGCATTGATCAGGTCTTTATTATATACATCTCCTTTTTTGATACCTAATAATTCAGTCAGCAAGGAATCACTATGTAAAGTATTGCCTTTCCAGGAGATGTTACCAAAGTAATATTTCTGTCCTTCATCTACTTTCAACTCTACATTTAAGTGACCGTTTTCTGCCCTGTAAATGGTATCGTCTGTGATCTGTGCATCCCTGTATCCTGATGTATTATAAAGTTCTACGAGGCTTGTTTTATCTTCCCTGAATTTTTTCTCATCAAATTTAGAGGAAGACAAGAAACCGTATCTGAAATAAGGATTCAGGTGGTCCAGTGTTTTTGATAAAGACAAAAAGCCACCTTGCTTCATATAGTTGCTGAAACTTCTGTCGGGTTTAGGGTAAACGGTAAATTTATTGGCCGGTTCCAGGGAGAGGCGGGCCATTTCTTTGGTACCGCTCAATGTTCTTTTCAGGCGCGCAGGCGTGAAGTTCTCATTCCCGGTAAAGTTGACATTATTAATTTTTACTTTATCGCCCTTTTCTACGGCTATCAATAGAGAAGCACCGTTCACCACCTTAGGATCTGGTGTTTCTGTGATGGTTACCGCAGCATTTCTAAATCCTTTTTCCGCAAAATAGATTTTGGTACGGGCAATCAGGTCTTGTTTTAAGGCTTCGGTGATCATCTTATTACTGACCAATCCGGCTTTTGTCTTGATTTCAGTCGCCTGGCTATTGTTAATACCTACAAACTTAAAAGTAGTTAAGCGTGGACGCTCTTCCACCTGTATCACCAGGTAGATCTTATCTTCAACCACTTTATCGATCAGTATGTTGACATCAGAGAACATACCCTGGTTCCATAAAACTTTAATCGCTTTGGAAATATTTTCATCATAAGGTAAACGTACATACTGACCTTTATGAAGACCCGCTACTGAAATCAATGTAGCAGTATCTGCAAATTTTGTCCCGGAAACGATAACACCCCCGATTTCAAATGTTCCGGCAAGTGTCGTTTCACCGAAGTTAACTTTCCTGTCTTTTTGATCAGGAGTGGTTTCTCCTAAGTTTAACGCTGACAGTTGTGCTACTGCAGTTTTTCCAAACAAGCCCAGCCACATAGTCATCACTACAATTGCGGCTTTCCAAATCTTAAAGTCCATTAAAATGGTTTTATTTATTCTGTTAAACGTAAAAAACGTAAAATAATTATTTAAGTTAAATCAATTGTTCACTGGTTTTTCCAAATCTTCTCTCGCGCAACTGGTAATCTTTGATCGCTTCGTATAAATGTGCTTTCCTGAAATCGGGCCAATGTACCTCTGTAAAGTAGAGTTCTGCATAAGCAATCTGGTACAATAAAAAGTTGCTGATCCTGTATTCTCCGCTTGTCCTGATCAACAGTTCCGGATCGGGATAATTTGCCGTGGTCAGGTGCCGGGAGAATAAAGCATCATCTATCTGATCTATATCCAATTGGCCGTTTTTCACCTCAGCAGCGATCTTCCTGGTCGCCTCAAGGATCTCCCATTTTGAACTGTAACTTAATGCCAGGATCAAGGTTAAGCCGGTACAATCTGCCGTTAAATCAATTCCTTCCTGCATTTCAATCTTACAGATCTCGGGCAGGTCATCCATATTGCCTATTACCTGTAACCTTACATTATTTTTTCTCAGATGGTCTGCTTCCTTTCTTATCGTGCTTACCAGCAGCTCCATTAATGCATCCACTTCTACCTTAGGCCTGTTCCAGTTTTCTGTAGAGAAGGCATAAAGGGTGAGGTACTTAATGTTCAATTCTCCGCAACCTTCTACAATATCTCTGACAGATACTACACCCTCATAATGACCTACTATCCTGCTTTCACCCTTCTCTTTTGCCCATCTTCCATTGCCATCCATTATGATCGCAATATGCTCCGGCATTTTTGACTGTTGTATGTCTATTTTGATATCCATGTGTAGAAATCCTAATGTACAAGTTTTTACAAGTTGGCAAAGATACAAAAATAGACGCAGTGAATGCGTCTATAATTAGTATATTATTATTTTCTGTCAAATCTGTTTATGACCGGTATCCCTTAGTATTTATACTGCTCAAATTTCTTGAAAAAGAAACCTAAGGTAAGTCCCGCCTGGGTAGCATGCATCTTGTTTTTGCTATCTGCCAGGGGATGCATATTATTGAAGAAATAGTTGTAGTGACCTTTCAGGTAGATGCCGCTTTTAAATTCGTAACCGATAACAGCACCGCCTCCGATATTAAACCTTGCATAATCTTCATAATTGCCGGAACCGATACGTAAAGGGGCATCTACATCTTTTACGCGCTCACTGCCATTAAGTGCATTGGAGTATACCTGGTGGTATCTTCCGCTAAAAGTAAAGGCAAACGTTGGCCCTAAGCCAAAGAAAAAGTGTTCTTTATCATAAACCGGATCGCCTGCTTTAAATAAAAACATTACCGGCACCTGTAATTGATTGATCCTGTAATCACGGGAATCAGATTCAAAAAACGGGATGCCTGCCCCGGTCCTTGATTGAGCAGAATAAGTGCTGGAAGAGCCTGAGTTGCCATCAAAAATCAAAGCCGGCTGCAGGTGAAACCTGCTCTCTTCTCCCAATGGAATATTTACATTAAAACCAGCCCTGAACCCTACATTGCCTTCTGTATCCCTGTTTTCGCCTTTAATATATTGGCTCAATGTATTGTATGTTGCACCGGCCTCTAAGCCTACGCTTACCTGGGCCTGAGCAGCCATCGAAATTGCTACGCATATAGCTGTTGCAGCAAGAATACGCTTCATGTAATAGTATTTTGTATCCAACAAAGATAATAAAGCACTTGGGAATTCAAAAGAATATGAAATAAAATAATCTTGTAGTGTCCCTTAACTACTTATCCAGTTTCTCAAAACTGGAATTATTGCTGATAAACTCAGGAACAATCTCTTTCATTTTTGCTACGGTATCCATAGCAATATGTTTTTTACCTAGCCTGATGAGCTCTGCCACCTCTGATTGTACCCAGGCGAAATCATATTCTCTCACCTTAGCGATCAGGATCTTATCATGATAAGTAGGCAGGGTATTTTCTGAATTGTTGAGCAACTCTTCATATAGTTTCTCTCCGGGCCTCAGGCCGGAAAAGACTACTTTAATATCGACTTCGGGTACTTTCCCGGAAAGACGGATCATCTTATAGGCCAGGTCAACGATCTTCACCGGCTTGCCCATGTCAAAGACAAAGATCTCGCCACCCTTGCCCATTGCACCGGCTTCCAGCACCAGCTGACAAGCCTCGGGGATGGTCATAAAATACCTGGTGATCTCGGGGTGGGTAACGGTAATCGGTCCGCCTTTTTCCAATTGCTTTTGAAATCTTGGAATTACGGAACCATTAGAGCCCAGTACGTTTCCGAAACGGGTGGTTACAAATTTTGTGGTATTCACCAGGTTATTGATCCCGGAAGAAGCGGCCCTTAAATGTTTGTGGTAAGATTGCGTGTAGATTTCTGCAATACGCTTAGAAGCGCCCATTACATTCGTAGGATTCACTGCTTTATCGGTAGAGACCATGACAAATTTATCAACGCCATAGGCTACAGCCAGCTCCGCCAGTATCTGCGTGCCCATTACATTGTTCACAATAGCTGCAGAAGGATGCTCTTCCATCAAAGGTACATGCTTGTAAGCAGCAGCATGATAAATGATATCCGGTTCGTAGATCTCGAAGATCTGCTCCATGCGCACGCGATCTTTTATATCACCGATAAAGCTCTTGACAGAATCAGTAGCTTTAAATGTCAGTAATAATTCATGCAAAGGTGTTTCTGCATTATCGCAAAGAATAATTACGGCAGGGTTATAAGTGACCAGTTGACGGGCGATTTCGGCCCCGATTGATCCCGCTGCTCCGGTAACCAGGATTTTCTTCCCTTTTACTTCCCGGGCAACGCTTTCATTTTTGATATTGATCACTTCCCTATCCAGCAGCTGTTCGATATTAATATCTTTAAGCTGTGTATCGTCCAGCTCGTTATTGGTCCACTTATCACTTGGCGGCACCTGCTGTATCTTGATGTCGAACTCTAAACAGGTATCCACCAAAAAGTTCAGCTTATCCTTGGTCATAAAGGGTTCCGCAATGATCAGCATTTCCACACCCTCTTTCTTCAATCTTGCGATACTGCTCTTAGAACAGCTGTACACGGGAACACCTTCTATTTTTTTATTGATCAGTTTTGGGTTATCGTCCAAAAAAGACACGATTTTTATAGCAGACCGTTCATTACTGCTAAACATTCTTTTCGCCAGCATCCCTTCGAAGCTGGCATTAAATATCGTCGCCTTGATCGTCTTCCTGCGCAGGGTGAACAGGTTTTCATAAATCGTTTTAATGATCACCCTATAGGCCAGCAAAGAAAAGTTGGCACAGAAGAAATAAATCGCAACAACACTGATGGGGAATAAATATTTGGGGGACTCATGCGGCACCAGGCCGTCAATAAGTAAAAAGCAGAAACTGGATAAAAGTGTCAGGAGTAAGATCCTTTTGGCATCTTCCAGGGTGGTATACCGGACTACACCGCTATAACTCTTGAGGGTGAGTAGCAAAGTGGCATTTACCACCAGCACATACCCATATACCTTAACACTGTCAACGTCACTGGACAATAACAGGAAATCAAAGTTTAGCCGTATCAGATAGGCTAAAAACATTGAAAGCATTACACAAATTAGGTCAATAAGGAATATGATCCACCTGGGAGCAATAGCTAATCTTTTAGACATGCGCGGTAAAAAAAGCTAATATTATGCAAAAATACTACAATTAACTGATAATATACCCTTTGTTGCCAATTAATAAGACGTTAATACTACAAACTATTAAAGATATATTTAAATGTATAAAATACTGATTTTAAATAAATTAAACAACATATCAGGATTGCCGAATACTTTCAGTCTTAATTAATAAAACATCCTGGCTAATAAGTATAAATCAAAGCATCATCCTGTCCTTTTACATTTAAACTTTTTGTATCTTCGGTATTCAAATAAAATATATTAAATACATAAAAAATAAAGCAATGAAAAAATTAAGCCTTTTATTGAGTGTGGTATTATTCTCCAGTGCTGCATTATTTGCAGGAGATGATAAGAAAGAGAAAAAAGCTGAAGCTTGTAAAAAAGAAAGCAGCTGCTGTGCCAATAAAAAAACTGCTAAAGGTAGCAAAGATGCCTCTGCAACTAACATCGAGGAAGCAAATACAGCGACTAAATCAAAATCTGTGAAATCGGAACATCAGGTAAGACAAGTTTCTGCAGATGAATTGAGCTCGACTCCTATCAAAGCTGACTTAAGCATCAAACAATAATTCTTAATTTCCATTTATAAAAAAGGGTTGCAGCCATCAATGATCGCTGCAACCCTTTTTCTATTTAGTGCTGATTATTTCGCTTTTAACAGGCTGTGTATATCAGGCATTTCATTTGGATAAGCATTGGATTCCAATTTTTTTCTTACTTCTGAGAAAGCCTCCAAAGTAAGCTGGATGTCCTCATCTGTATGTACCGCTGTCGGGATCAGGCGCAAAATGATCTGCCCTTTAGGGATCACCGGGTAAACAACTACAGAACAGAAGATATTAAAATTCTCCCTGAGGTCTACGATCATTTGTAAAGCCTGCTCCAGTTCTCCTTTCATTACAACAGGAGTTACCGGTGTATTGGTGGTACCAATATCAAAACCTCTTTCTCTCAATCCGTTTTGAAGCTTATTGACATTCTCCCAAAGTTTCTCCCTTAATTCAGGTTTGGATTTGATCAGTTCCATACGCTTCAAGCCGCCAACAACCATGGCCATAGGCAATGATTTAGCAAAGATCTGGGAGCGCATGTTATAACGGAGGAAGTATATAATATCTTTATCTGCAGCGATGAATCCGCCAACACCGGCCAGTGATTTGGCAAAAGTAGAGAAGTATACATCTATACCGTCGATACAATCCTGCTCTTCGCCAATACCTTTACCCGTTGCACCCATGGTACCAAAACCATGTGCATCATCTACAAACAATCTGAATTCATATTTTTCTTTCAGGGCTGCGATCTCTTTTACCTTGCCCTGGTTGCCGTTCATACCGAATACGCCTTCTGTAAGTACTAAAATACCTCCGGGAGTGCCTTCGATAAATTTAGCCGCACGCTGCAATTGCTTTTCGCAATCTGCCACATCATTGTGGTTAAATTTGTAGCGCATACCAGGATGCAGGCGCAAACCATCTAAAATACAGGCATGACTTTCCGCATCATAAACAATCACATCATGGCGGGACACCAGGGTATCGATTGCCGATACCATGCCCTGGTAACCGAAGTTGAGCAAGATAGCATCTTCTTTACCCACAAATGAAGCGAACTCGTGCTCCAGCTGATCGTGGTTATCAGAGTTACCACTCATCATACGTGCACCCATAGGTAATGCCAATCCATACGTTGCAGCTGCATCCGCATCTGCTTTCCTGATCTCGGGATGGTTAGCCAAGCCTAAATAGTTATTCAAACTCCAAACAATTCTTTCCTTCCCATTAAACTTCATTCTATTTCCAATCTCTCCTTCCAGCTTTGGAAAAGCAAAGTATTCATGTGCTTGATCCTGATAACGACCAATAGGCCCTCTATCTTTTTTAATCTTGGCAAAAATGTCCATTAAAAAACCCTATTTAAAAAATGTAAATAAATGTATGAAAATATTTTCAATATGCAAAGGTACAAAAATAATTATCACACAAATGAAATAGCGTGTGAATAAGCATACTTAGCTTATCTTTGCTGCGCTATGCTTCCCGATTCAAAGGCCAATTTTACAGCAATCGATTTTGAAACTGCCCACGGGGCCTATAACAGCATTTGCCAGATCGGCCTGGTGCGGATAGAGAATGGCGTAGTGGTACACACCATCAGCCAGCTGGTACAGCCCCCGGATAACTATTACCACTGGGGCAATGTAAGGGTACATGGCATTACCAAAAAACATACGGCGAATGCCCCTACCTTCAACCAGGTATGGCATTTAATGGAACCCTATATTACCAATCAACTGGTGGTAGCCCACAATGCCAAGTTTGATGTAACCTGCCTGAAGAAGACACTCTCTTTTTACGAAATGCCGGTACCGCCCTTCAATCATGCCTGTACCTATAAGATCTTCAACTCCAATCTTAAATCGCTTGCAGAGCGGTTCAATATCCCGCTCAAACACCATGATGCGCTTTCTGATGCCATGGCCTGTGCACAACTTTATTTAAATTATCTCAATACTAAAGCCTTAGTATAGCGCTTTGTTGGATATCATTTCAATGAATGCTCTTTTGAAATACTAGGGTATATTTAAGGTCGAAGCCCCTAAAAAAAATCAAACAGATGACACCAATAGTTTACGGAATTCCTAATTGTGATACCATCAAGAAAACGCTGGACTGGTTCAGGAAGCACAATATTGAAGTGACTTTCCATAATTACAAAAAGGAAGGCATTAGCAAAACCCTTTTAAATAACTGGATCAAGCAGGTGGGCTGGGAAGTATTGCTGAATAAAAAAGGTACTACCTGGAAGCAGTTGAGCGAAGCAGAGCAGGCTTCTGCCACGAATGGTAAGGCTGTGGCCACATTGCTGGCCGAACATACCAGTATGATCAAAAGACCGGTCATCACTTTAGACAGCCAGGTTTGTGTGGTAGGTTTCGATGAAGCGGCACTCCTGGAATTGGCTGCGAAGTGTAAATAAGGTGTAAAAATTTACATTAAAACACATCTCCTGCATTTTAATCTTTAATTTTGCTTTCCAGGAAATAAACCATTTTAAAAATCATACAAATAAGTAAATAATGAAAAAGTTTTTAAGCATAGCCGTCTTTGCACTTTCAGGTCTGGCATTCCAGGCACAGGCACAGCACAAGCATACCGAGGAGTCTAAAGCTACCCCATCTGCCGTAAAAGGACAGGTGTACGGGGAAGATATCGAAGAAAAAAATACGGTAAAAGGAAAAGACTTTGACCGCCAGCTGAAAGGTGAAAACCCGGTAAGAATGCAGGTGAAAGGTACGGTAACAGGCGTGTGTAAAGCCCGCGGATGCTGGGCTACAGTAGACATAGGCGATGGCAAAGAGCTTTTTGTAAAGATGAAAGACTACGGCTTCTTCTTGCCTATGGACGCTAAGGGCAAACAGGTATTGTTAAGCGGTGATGCTTTCGTGGAAACACACAGTGTAGACGACCTGAGGGAAAAAGCAAGATCTCAGAAAAAGTCTGAAGCAGAAGTGGAAAAAATCACTAACCCGGAAGATGAATTACGCTTTACCGCTCATGGCATTACCATTCTGAACTAATTTAATTAAAATTTATTCATTTTTTTGGAATGAGTGCCAAGGAATTCTTTAATTTTGCGGCTCAAATCAGAAAAAGCATAAACCATTTTATGGCAACTAACAGAACATTTACGATGATCAAGCCTGATGCAGTAGCTGCAGGTAACATCGGTGCTATCTTAGCAAAAATCAACGAAGCAGGATTCAGAATCGTAGCGATGAAATATACGCACCTGACACAAACCTCTGCAGGTAAATTCTATGAAGTACACAAAGAGCGTCCTTTCTATGGTGAACTGGTTGACTTCATGAGCAGCGGCCCTATCGTAGCGGCTATCCTGGAAAAAGATAATGCAGTAGCTGATTTCCGTACCTTAATCGGTGCAACAAACCCTGCTGAAGCAGCAGAAGGTACTATCCGTAAGATGTTTGCAAAATCTATCGGTGAAAATGCAGTACACGGTTCTGACAGCGACGAAAATGCTGAGATCGAAGGTAACTTCTTCTTCAACGGTTTAGAAAGATTCTAAACCTGCGATCAGATGATCATATTAGAAAAGGCTTCCCTAGGGAAGCCTTTTCTAATATTTATGAGTATGGAAGTACCTTATTTCACCCCCTGCATCATTCTTTTCACAAAAGGAGAGCAGATGATCAATACAATGCCTGCTACGATAGCATACATGGTTAATTGATAATAGCCATCGGTATAAGACATTAGCTTATCTAGCAGGCTCGCACCCGGAGTATCCACGGCCATAGAAGCGCCCAGTTTTCCGGCAGCAAACTGCCCGAAAGCACTGGCCAGGAACCACAGGCCCATCATCATACCGGTTAATCTTTTCGGTGACAATTTAGTAACTGTCGACATCCCTATCGGCCCCAGGCACAGCTCCCCTATCGTGGTAATAAAATACCCGAAAGCAAACAGTTCTAATGAGGAGATACCGTTCCCGTTATGAAAGAACCGGGAGGAGTAGAATACATAGAAAGACAGGGCCAGGAACAGGAAGCCGATACCGAATTTAATGATCGTATTCGGCTCCAGTTTTCTTTTAGCCAGCCAAAGCCACAGAAGGCCGATAACCGGGCTCAGTATAATTACAAATAGTGAATTCGCACTGTTGTTGACAATGTTAGGATCGATCTCGAAGAACCAGAAAGTGTGGCTCAGGTTCTTTTCTGCAAATAGGGCCAAAGAGCCACCGCTTTGCTCGAAAATCGCATTGAAGACAAAGTAGAAAAAGATAAAAACAAAAGCTGCCAGTAACTTCAATTGTGCAGAGCGGTCTTTGACCCTGAATGTTTCTACCAGAAAATAGATGATGGCCAAAGGGGCTATCGTGTACATAAACCGATCGGTATAATCTGTATTCTGCACCATGATCAGGATCAAAGGAATGCAGATGATAGAAGCGATGTACACCAGCACTTCGCGCGTGGTACGGCTTGTCTTAGGCAGGCTCAACAGAGGAGAATCACCGATTACACCAAGCGATTTCCTGGTTATTGCAAAGGTGATCAGGCCTATCAGCATTACAAATGCAGCAACACCAAAAGCCGCACTCCAGGAAACGTATTTCCCCAGGTACACACAAAGCGCACCGCCCAGTAAAGCCCCTACATTGATCCCGGCATAGAACATACCAAAACCGGCATCTCTGCGCGGATCGCCGTCATGGTACAGCTCTCCCACCATGGAGGAGATATTGGGTTTAAAAAAGCCGGTACCGATAATGGAGAGCGTGATCCCGTAATAGAAATAATCATGCGGATTTAAAGCGATGATGAGGTTGCCCAGTATCATCACCACACCGCCAAATACCAGCGATTTTTTGAAGCCTAAAATCTTATCGGCAAAAATACCGCCCAGGAAAGTAAAGGCATAAACGAATGCCTGTATAGCTCCATATTTAAGATTGGCCTCACTTTCTAAAATACCTAACTGCCCCACCATAAAGATGGTCAGGATGCCGCGCATACCATAGAAGCAGAAGCGCTCCCACATTTCTATCAAGAATAAATACCAGAGCTGTTTAGGATATTTACCTTCAAAGTTTCTGATCTGCTCTAAGGATTGAGCCTCCATAATATTTTGTATTTTTTAGTAAAGAAAAAATCACCGGATTTTCATCCGGTGATTAAATGTATCATTTTTATCTTACTCCGTGCATCATTTTCATGATCACTTTATTCAATAATATCAGTAATAATCCACATACCATGACAAATCCTGCAATGTAGGTAAATACCTCACCGGCACCTAATGTTTCTACAATAGAAGCTAAATAACCACCGATAAAGTTGGCCACAGAAGAGGACAGCATCCACACCGCCATTAATATGGAGGCTAATTTTGGCGGAGATAATTTAGTCACTACGGATAAACCTACAGGAGACAAACATAATTCTCCTATCGTGTGCAATAGGTAAGTCATGATCAACCACATTAAAGCAGCTTTGTTCGTTTCATCGGCAATGTTACCATTAGCAACCCTTTCTCCTACTGCTCCCAGCATGAATAAGAAGCCTAATCCCAGGATGATCATACCCACACCCATTTTAACCGGGGTAGACAATTTTTTTCCTAACCTGGAGTTCCAGAAAATAGCAAATAAAGGGGCTAAGGTTACAATAAAGATAGGATTCACAGATTGGAACCAGGAGGTCGGAATTTCAAATCCACCCACTTTTCTATCAATGAACTTATCGGTGTAAAGCGATAAGGAAGACCCCGCCTGCTCAAATCCGGCCCAGAAGAACACGGCAAAAGCAAACAAAATAAAGATCACGGTTACCCTTTGACCTTCTTTTGCCTTATCCAGTTTTTCTCCGGTTTGAGGGTTTACAGATACTGTAGACTCTGCTTCTTCTCCCAAAACAGAACCGGTGACATTAGAGACGGGCTTCTTACCCAGGTCTCCTAAATACTTTTGTGCAAACCCGTTAAACACCAGTTGTCCTAAAAGCATACCCACACCTGAAGCCAGGAAACCATAGCGGTAGCCATAAGCGATGCTGCCATCAGCATTAGTAGTAGAGAACAGGTTATCGGTAAAGTAACCGATCACGAATGGTGCTAAAAGCGCACCCAGGTTGATACCCATATAGAAGATAGAGAAGGCCGAATCTCTGCGGTCATCACCATCTTTATACAATCCGCCCACCAGGGTAGAAATGTTTGGTTTGAAGAATCCGTTACCAATGATCAACAGGAACAAACCTATATACAGACCGGTCATATTATTCATTCCAAATAAGGCAAACTGGCCTAGCATCATGGTGATACCACCAATAGTGATCGCAAGGCGTTTTCCTAAATATTTATCGGCTAACCAACCACCGATCAAGGGCGTAAAATATACTAAACCTGTGAAATAGCCATAGAGCAAGGTTGCTTCGGCCGCTTCCATTCCCAAACCTCCTTCAAATAACTTCTTGGTCAAATAGAGGATTAAAATGGCACGCATACCATAATAACTAAAACGCTCCCACATCTCTGTGAAGAATAAAAGGTAGAGACCTTTCGGATGCCCCTTCTTCGGGCTCGACGCAACTGCTGACATATTCAGATTTAGATTAAGTAATTAGAAATAACTGCCTAAATTAAGGAAAAATCCAAACAGTGTTAATTTTTGTTAAACAATTTTGTTTTGACTGCGCCTGTGATCAATTGTTTAATCACGCGAAAAAAATACTTTAATTATTTGATCCCGTGCATCAGGCGTTTGATCACCGGGGTAAGGAATATCAGTATTAAACCGGCAACTACGGGAACAATGGTAAAGATCAAAAAGAAGGTCGACATACTGTGCTCTTTTTTAATAACTTCAATTTGCCCGCCTAAAGTCCCGGCCAGTTTATTACCAATGGCAATCGCAAGGTACCACATCCCGAACATAAATGCGATCATTTTTCCCGGCACCAGCTTACTTACATAACTCAAGCCCACCGGTTGTATACAGAGTTCACCTAAAGTGTGGAACAAATAGGCCAACACCAGCCAGATCATACTTACGCGCACGATACCGGCCTCTGCACCTACAGGGATCACACTGGAACCATAAGCCAGGAAGGCAAAACCGATAGCGGTAATGATAAGGCCCATACCAAACTTAACCGGCGCGGGCGGATTGAACCTTGTTTCCCAAAGCTTCCCTACCAGGCTGGCAAATACGATAATAAAGAATGAGTTTAAAATGGAGAACCAGGAGGTGGTGATCTCCACCTGCCCGTCTTTCAATGCGGTTATTGTTGCACTACCTATTTTTGAAACTTTGCCTTGTTCCTGGTATTGCTTTTGGATCTTAGCCTGGGTTTCAGGATTCAGGTAGACCGGCTTGCCACCTTCCTCATGAAGTGGAATAATGGCCCCTACGGTCAAAGGCTCAGCTGTGGCAATGGTTGCTGTCTTTGTCTCTGCAACACCGTTCGCTATTGTTTTAGCCGCATCCGATTGGTAGGTATATTTAAACACCGGCTGCTGTTCTTTATCCAGGACTTGCCGGCCTTTATCATCCAGTGCCGGATATTTAACTACCTCATAGCTCACCTCATATGCATGGCTGGAAAAATCGCGGTTCAGCATCCAGATCACAATACCCCAGATACCCAGGAATGCCACACCCAAAATGATATTGGACAAAGCGATCTTTTTAAAGGTCTGGCGGAATAGCTTGAACAATACCCAGGTGATGAACACCAATGGGATAACAGTCAATAAGGTATTAACAACATTATAGGTCGTGGCCGCAGAGCCGGTAAACACACGCTCGGTATAGTCTCTTGCAAAAATGACCAGGGAACTCGCGCCCTGCTCAAAGGACAATACAAAGAATACGGTGAAGAATACAAACAGGATAACAGCAAACATCCGGTCTCTCAAAACATTGTCATAACGCAATATCCTGCGGATGACCAAAACCAGGAATAAGGCCAGGCCTATCAATATGAATACTACAGGGCCGGACAGTTTATCTTTTGGAAAAAACAATTCTTCCGGCAACAGGCGGATGCCTTCAATATTGGAAAGAAAATCATTGATGAGGTAGAGAAAACCCATTACTGCACAGATCGCGATCAGCACTTTATCCAATACAGTAAAAGGGTTGGGTTTATAGTCCTGTTTACTGGCCTCTTCTACGAGTTGTTCCGCAGTTTTCTTTTGTGGCTTTGCACCTATAGTGCCAAACAAAGGTTGTGCGAGCCAGAATTGCAGACAACCCAAAAGCATGAATATACCTGCCAGTCCAAATCCCCAGGACCAGCCTACTTTCTCGGCCAGGTAACCACATAACATCATACCGAAAAATGCCCCGGCATTCACACCCATATAGAAAATAGTATAGGCCCCGTCTTTTTTCTCGGGAAGATCTTTATACATCTGGGAGATGATCGAGGTGATGTTAGGTTTAAAGAAGCCTGTTCCTAAGATGAGCAAACCCAGGCCTCCATACATACCGGTCTTTGTTTCTACCGCCATGCAGGCATGGCCCAGCGTCATCAGTATACAGCCAATGATCACGGCCCTGGTGTAACCCAGGTACCGGTCTGCGATCACTCCGCCAATAATTGGCGTAAGGTAAAGCATACTGGCGTAGGTGCCCATTAAGATACCGGCATTACTGGCGCTCCATTCCCAGCCGGGGTTAGACCCGACAATAGCCATGGTCAGGAAGTTGATCAGCAGCACGCGCATCCCGTAAAAGGAAAAGCGCTCCCACATCTCGGTGAAAAACAAAACGAACAGCCCGGCAGGATGTCCCAGTACTTTTGACTCAAAAAACGCAGTATTCTTAGTTTGACTCATGAATATATTTTAGGCAATAATCAGTTAAATGAAGTGATCGGTTATTTTTCTCCTTCTTTACGAAAACACAGGGGATAGCTATAGCCGAGCATAACGACACCGGCACCGATCCTGTTCTTCCCATGATCGTCTCCTTTTTGCAGGTACCTGAAGCCATAGTTTCCGCCACCTTCCAGGATGATCTTTCCTTTCTTCATTTGATAAGAGAAGCCGAGCGCTCCGGAGACCCCGTAATTCCAATGATACAGGTCTTTTTTCGCATCAATAACCGTATCTACAGAGCTGCCGAAAAAGCCTTTGACATATTGGGGATCGATCTCAGATTGGGGATCAGGAGTGGTGTACACCCTTAGGTTTTCAGATTTTACGATTTGCTTTCCGGAAACCATATATCCTATATAGGGTCCGGCCTGCAGGTAAACAGACAATTTTTTCTGAAGGGCTATCGGCTGCGAGAATTTAAGATGGATGGGTAACTGGAGGAAGTTGATCCGTGATACATTGTCCAGGTTGGCAAATACATAATCTTTGTCTGTATTGAACACGGTCTGGAATAAATAAACATATTGTTCGGGTACGGTCATGGGTTGCACCGTATTGCGTTTGCCTCCCTGGCCTGAGAAAATCAATTCCGGTACTAAGGAAAATTTCCTGCTTAATCCTATTTCCGCAAAGACACCAAAGCTTGGCCCTATGCGGCTTGTATAATCTTTGTTCCAGTCATTTTTTGTTTCCCCGGCAGACAGGTTGGGAATGCTCAGTCCCCCTTTCAAGCCGATGGAAATATCTTTTTGTGCTCTGGAAAGTGATGGGAACAGGCATAAACAACAGATGCAGTAAAGTAGTATTCTGGTCATTATTTTATCTTTAATGAAAAACAAATCTAGTGAATACTTATCAAATACCTGTTGCTGCTGCTTTTTAAAGCAATAAGACATGGCGTTTTGCCATGTCTTATTGAACAATGTTTATCAAAAAATTACTTTTGGTTCTCAACAGTACCAATGATTTTTAAAACAGTAGTTGGTTCTGTCTTTGCATTTGAAGTAACCGTAATTGTTTTATTGATCGGTCCGGGACGCTTAGTGTCATACTTTACTTTGATCACAGCAGACTTACCGGGAGCGATTGGCGATTTAGGCCATTCAGGAACGGTACAACCGCAGCTACCTTGTGCATTAGAAATGATTAAGGGTGCTTTACCGGTATTTTTAAATTCAAAAGAACCTTCTCCGTTACCGTCATATTTTACGGTACCATAGTCGTGGGTATCTTTTTTAAATTTTATTTCCTGAGCAACAGCTTTATCGGCGATTGCCATACCTGCAATCACAATTGCAGCCGTCATTAATATCTTTTTCATTTTGATTCTTTAAATTAGAACTCAAATTTAAGGCACAATCAAATACAACTTTATCATTTTTTATTAATTACTTGTTATACTATATAATTATACCTTATATAGTACATAGGATCAATGCACGTTGCTTAAGCCATCAGGACCCTCATACACGCCCTAAAATGCAGGATAGATATAGCGATACTTCATCTTTACATTACCAATTGATTAGTAACATTTGGATCATCTATTGCATAGTTTTGCAGTAAATCACACAAACGAATACTATGAACCGCAAATTATACCTTATTTTATGTATTATCCTGTCTGTCCTGTTGACCAAACAGGTATCTGCCCAAAAGGCTGCAATAGCCAATACAAATATGATCTCTGTAAATGCAGACAATTTCAGAGAGGGCTTTTTGAAAAGTAATCATACCTATGTGATAAAAACACCGGTCAACCTGAAGTCAAACACGGTGCGGCTTCCGCAAAACGTTACGCTTAAATTTGAGCCCGGAGGCTATTTGCTCAATGGAACGGTAGTGGGCAATAATACAGGTATTGTGGCACCGGATCGCCTGATCTTTAAGAGAAATATCACCATCAGCGGCACCTGGAATATAGCCAAGGCCACTTCTGACTGGTTTGATTGTGCAAAAAATGGCTATTCCATCGATTATAAAACGTTCCTGGCTTATGACTTTAACGGCACAAAGGATTTCGGGTATAAATATAACGGCAAACTATACCGGGCCGGCACTTCCCCGAATGTAAACTGGACTGATGATACCTACCCGCTCAACCAGCTGCTGAACCTGAAAGCAAAGCATACCGTCATTACTAAGGGTATCTATATGGTCAGGCCGATAGAAAACACGCTTAATGAACAAACCTTTACTATGCAGGACTATGCCCTGCGCCTCAGGAATGCCGACAACTGTACCCTGGAGATCAACGGAACGCTGAAAATGATCGTTGCTACCCAAAGTACTTATTACCTCCTGATCATCTACAATTCAAAAAACTTTACGCTTACAGGTACCGGAAAACTGGAAGGAGATATTTATGAACATGCCGGCACTACCGGGGAATGGGGCTTCCTGTTCCATGGGGCCGGACTGGTTGATTTTAAGCACAGCAACCTGACCTATGAAGGGGCCTGGGGAGACGGTGTATTCATCAGCTATGGCAGGATCAAAATGAGCACTGCGGAAAGTTATAATTACAACCATCATCACAAAAATCTAACAATAAATCTTTGCCGAAGAAATGGCCTGGTCTATGAATTGGGCGATAATGTAGTGATTGAAAATTGCCAGTTTGACGGTCATAAAAGCAGAAGGGGAACGCCAACTTATGCCGGTATTGACATTGAGCCTTTCTGGAAAGGTGCAGTACCTATTTTTAACTGTAAAAACATAAATGTAAAAAACAGCACCTTTAAAAATTATATGTTCGGGCCTGCAGTGCGGTATGAACGTGTCATGGGTGGTACTATAGAAGGTAATACCTTTTCCTGGAACGCGCATGATATCTCTGTAGGACAATGTTACCCGGAATTTGAGAAGAACCCGCTACAGACGGCAGTAACCCCGAAACGGGACTTCATTGAGATCTTCAATAACCGATCTGACAGCTCTGCTTACTTTTTAGTGACCAGTGACCTGAATCCCAATAAGGTGAAAGCATACAACAACAAAATCTATGATTGTTCCGGTTATATATTCAGTCAGGGCAATTTCATGCTGTTTGAGTTCTACAACAATACTATTGTCAATGCTCCTGAGCTTGGCATAACGCTCACAGGCGATGTCATCAAAATGAACAATAATTCATTCAAAAACGTCATTAAATTTTTTGGCATGGATAAAAAAACATTTATCAATAGCAATTACAAGTTTGACAAAAGTAAGGTTGCGCCAAAGGTTTTTGAATTTAAAAACAATAAGGTCCTTTAAGTTTTCAAAATCATATAAACTTATTCCTGATTAACATAACAGTTTAAGTCCGGACTAGCCCTAGCTTTGCAATAAGTAAGATTGTGCGTATTATGAAGAAACATTTTAAAGTAGAGGGCATGACCTGTAATGGTTGCAGAACAACCGTTGAGCAGGCTTTAAATACATTACCGGGAGTACAGGCAAAAGTTCAATTGAAGTCCGGGCTGGCACAGGTGGAAGCGCCGCAGGATATTCCTTTAAAAGCGATGCAGGAGGCCATTGCAGCGGAAGGACATTATACGATCACTGAAATAAGTGAAGAGAAAGCCGCAGCCCATCAGCACCATCATCCTCACCACGAGGAACCGGAGCAGGCCACACTATCCATCAGCAAAGCGGACCACGAGGTATATGATACGGACAAGTATTATTGCCCGATGTTTTGTGAAGGGGATAAACTGTATGAGGAGGAGGGCAGATGCCCGGTCTGTAAGATGCATTTAAAAAAACTGCCCGCAGGAACTAACATTGCAACGGTAAAACTCGCGATGAATACGGGTAACAGTGCCCCCAAACCTAAGATCACCGGTTCCGGTTTTTATTGCCCGATGCAATGTGAAGGGGACAAAACTTATGACAAGCCCGGCGACTGCCCTGTTTGCGGCATGAGCCTGGTACCGGTGGAAACCGGTGGCGAAACGGTAGATACTTCTTACCTGGATCTGCGAAAAAAATTCATCGTTGCGCTATGTTTTACGATCCCGATCTTTATTCTATCCATGGGCGGCATGATCGAAGGCGGTTTCATACAAAGATTAATGCCTCAGCATACGTCCAACTGGGTTCAATTTGCCCTGACCCTGCCGGTAGTCTTTTATGCCGCCTGGATATTTTTTGTACGGGCCTGGAACTCTTTCCGGACAGGCAACCTGAATATGTTCAGCCTCATTGGCCTGGGTGCCGGAGCGGCCTTTATTTTTAGTTTACTGGCGCTATTTTACCCCGATATTTTCCCCGAACAGTTCAAAGATCATCATGGCGGTGTCCATTTGTACTTTGAAGCTGTTGCTGTAATTCTCACTTTAGTGTTGCTGGGCCAAGTCATGGAAGCGAAAGCGCATCACCAGACCAGCTCCGCCATCAAAGCCTTATTGCAACTGGCTCCCACAGAAGCCACTGCTTTATTAGACGGACAGGAAATCAAAATTGACATAAAGGACATTAAAGCGGGTAATATACTGAAGGTAAAGCCGGGAGAAAGAATTCCGGTGGACGGTATCATTACCGAAGGCAGCTCCAGTATTGACGAATCTATGATCACCGGAGAACCTATCCCGGTAGAGAAGACCGTCCGGGATACTGTAAGCTCCGGTACGATCAATGGCAATAAAAGCTTTTTGATGAAAGCCGAAAAGGTCGGCGATGAAACCCTTCTGGCGCAGATCATCGCAATGGTCAATGCGGCCAGCCGCTCCCGTGCACCAATACAAAAGCTGGCGGATAAGGTGGCCAAATATTTTTTGCCTGCAGTAATTTCTATCGCTGTGCTTTCCCTGGTGGTATGGGCTATCTTCGGGGGTAAAGAAGGTTACCTGTTTGGCATGGCTAATGCACTTGCGGTGCTGATCGTAGCTTGTCCCTGTGCGCTGGGACTGGCAACGCCTATGTCTGTTATGGTGGGTGTGGGTAAAGGGGCCCAGAACGGTGTGCTGATCAAAAATGCGGCGGCTTTGGAGACTATGGATAAGGTAGATGTACTCATTGTCGACAAAACCGGCACTTTGACGGAAGGCAAGCCTTCTATGGAAAGTATGGTCCATACAGATCAATGGGATCAGAATACTGTTTTGCGCTATGCCGCTGCGGTCAACCAAAACTCTGAGCATCCCCTGGCTATGGCCGTGGCGCAGTTTGCCCAGCAAAAAAACGTATTTATTCCTTCTGTGGGAATGTTTGAAGCGGTTACAGGAAAGGGTGTTACCGGCATCGTGGAAGCGAAGCAAATAGCACTGGGAAATGATAAGCTGATGCAGGATGTAAATGCTGTCATTACAGAAGAGGTAAAGCAAAAGGTGGCACAATTACAGGCGAAGGGCAAAACGGTCTCTTACCTTGCTGTGGCGGGTAAACTGGCGGGCTATACGGTGATATCAGATGCAATCAAGACCAGCAGCCGCAATGCTATTCAAAGCCTGATGGAGCAGGGCATAGATGTGATCATGCTTACCGGCGACAATGAACTTACGGCGCAATCAGTGGCGGCTGAAATTGGCTTAAACCATTTTAAAGCACAATGCCTGCCCGGGGATAAATTAAATGAAATAAAAAGGCTGCAGGGTACAGGCAAGATCGTAGCTATGGCAGGAGACGGTATTAATGATGCACCGGCACTGGCACAATCTAACGTGGGCATTGCTATGGGCACCGGTACCGATGTGGCGATTGAAAGTGCAGCGATCACCTTATTGAAAGGAGACCTGAACGGCATCGTGAAGGCTAAAAAGCTGAGCCACCAGGTGATGCAGAATATCAAACAAAACCTGTTCTTTGCTTTTATCTATAATACACTTGGCGTACCTGTAGCCGCCGGTCTTTTATATCCTTTCTTTGGCCTCTTAATGTCTCCCATGCTGGCCGCAGTAGCCATGAGCTTCAGCTCTGTCTCTGTGATTGCCAATGCGCTCCGCCTAAGGAGTAAAACATTATAGTAAGCAATAAAAGCAAGGCCCGGTATACAACAAGTTTACCGGGCCTCTTTGTATCTATACCCTCTTAATTCTTTGTTGTATCCTTCCCTGGGACATCCCCGATGATATGTTTGCGCTCCAACAAATCCATTAATTAATATCCGGGCTACAACCACATAGCCGCAATAAAAAAGTGATCACCTTAAGGCAATCACTTTTTAACATCGTTGATCCAACGCTTTGATTAGTCTATCGTAAGCTCCCCTACTCTAGCCAGGTATTTATTGATATCCATAGCTTGTTGACTCATCGGGTATTTTTCTTTCACTTCTTTATACAGCTTTTTAGCTTCTTCAATTTTTCCGGCTTTTTCGTTGGCTAAACCGGCACGGAAGGTGTACAATGCAGAAGTGTATTGATCATTCTCGTTAGCGGCAGCCTTCTTGTAGTGCTCCAGCGCTTTATCCAGTTTATTGGTTTCCATGTAGGCATCGCCCAATGATCCGTTAGCCAGGTTACCGACTACGGTACCTTTCCCGTCAAATTCGCTCAGGTATTTGATGGCATTATTGGCATCACCTGTTTTAAGGTAGCTCATACCCAGGTAGTATTTGGCCAAGTTTGCCGCATCTGTTCCGGAGTATTTTTTAATAATATTCAAAGCTCCGGTACTTTGTCCGTCACCGTTGATCACTAAATTAGAAGAATCCGCCTCAAACCAGTTTTGTACTTTAAACAAAGCCCTGCTTGCTTTTTCTTCGTTAGGAGCCTGTATCAAATATTTATAGCCAAAATATCCGCCTACCAATACCAGGACAGCAACCACTAATCCGATAATTACCTTCTTATTCTTTTCAAAAGAATTTTGCATTCTGAACATTGCCATATCGCCAGATGCAGCATTGCCCGATGCGCCAAATTCTTCTACTCCGGTTTTATTTCTTGAGGTTTGTGCCATTTTAATATTAAATTATGATACATTTAAGTTCGCGAAATTATAACAAATTTGTAAAAATGTCAAATATTTAACGCATCGAATCCTAATAAAATACGGTTTTATAAGCAAACCAGGCAAACAAAATGTATATTTTCTCCTGATTTACCTGCCTTGGATTAATTTTGAACCGATGAAGGGTATTATTGACATACATACACATACTCCCGGGCACAGTAATGCGCTCCTTAATTATTACCGGCAATTTGAGCAGAGTGCTGCGGTACCCTGCTGTAGCCTGGGCCTGCATCCCTGGTATACTGATGAGGCTACCTTTGAACAATTGGCAATCTTTGCGGAGCAGGAAAATGTGCTGGCGATCGGGGAATGTGGCCTGGATAAACTATGTGAAACAGGCTGGTTCTTGCAGGAAGAGCTGTTCCGTTTACAGGTTGAGCTGGCTAACCGGCTCAACAAACCCCTGATCATTCATTGTGTACGCGCTTATAGTGAATGCATACAAGTCCTTGCCTCTGCAAAAGTCCCGGTTATTTTCCACGGCTTCAATCGTAACCTTTCTGTGGCACAAATGCTTTTGGCCAAAGGTTTTTATTTGTCCATAGGAGCGGCCATTTTCAATACTGCTTTTGAAGCCGTTTTTGCGGCATTGCCTCCTGAGCGGATCTTCTTCGAAACGGATGATCGTGCAGATCTGGCTATAGAATCGGTCTATAAAAGAGCGGCAGAACTCCAAAAAATTGAGGTAGAATCCCTTATTTTGCAGGTTGAGCATAATTTTCAAAAAGTATTTAGTAATGCAAGATAAAAGTTGGTTGTCCAGGACAGCGCTCCTGATCGGGGATGAAGCCCTGGACAAATTGACCCAGAGCCATGTTATGGTGGTAGGTCTGGGAGGCGTAGGTTCCTATGCCGCAGAGTTTGTATGTCGTGCCGGAGTAGGTAAAATGACTATTATTGACGGGGATGTGGTAGACCCTACGAATCGTAACCGGCAGTTGCCTGCTTTGTCCACCAACCACGGTGTGTCAAAGGCCGATATTATGGCTGAGCGCTTGAAGGCGATCAACCCGGAACTGGAATTAACGGTGATCAAAGAGTTCATCACACCGGAAATGGTAGAGAAGCTGATGGAAGAAAAACCAGATTATTTTATTGATGCGATCGACAGCCTTACGCCCAAATTAACTTTTATCGAGATTGCTTATAACAGTGGTATCCCTTTCGTGAGCTCTATGGGCGCGGGAGGCAAACTGGACCCGACAAAGTTAAAGGTTACTGATATTTCCAAAACGTATAACTGTCCTTTCGCGATGAAGGTGCGTAAACGTTTAAAGAAAAAGAATATCCGCAAAAACGTGAAGGTGGTTTATTCAGACGAGCGCCCGGTGTATGAATCCATGATGCTGACGGATGGCACTAATTTCAAAAAGTCGTTTTATGGCACGATCTCTTATGTTCCTGCTGCCTTTGGCGGTGCGGTAGCCTCTGTGGCGATAAGGGACCTGATTGAGTGGGAGGAAAGGAAGTAGGTGATGGGTTTGATGGGTGATGGGTGATGGGTGATGAGTGATAAGTGATAAGTGATGAGTGATAAGTAATAGGTGATAAGTGATAAGTGCCTGGAATGGTGTATCAGTGTAATTATCCAGGTTTGCAGTGTTGTTCAATTCGTAATTGATAATTAGTAATTGAAACTTTACCTTTGCAAAAATTCTTAATACATAGTAAAATATATAATCGTGAGAACGAAAATCAAAGATATTCTATTAAGCGACAAGCTGGATTATGAGGTAATCGTAAAAGGCTGGGTACGCTCTTTCCGTAATAACCAGTTTATTGCCCTCAACGATGGCTCTATTATTGACAATATACAGGTCGTGATCAGTGAAAACAGTGATGAGGCTTTATTGAAAAATATACAGACCGGCGCTGCGCTGAGTGTTACCGGGAAGGTGATCGCATCTCAGGGAAAGGGGCAAAAAGTGGAGATCGTTGCCAGCCAGGTAGAGCTTTTAGGTACTTGTGACCCGGAGCAATTCCCTCTACAGGCCAAAAACCGCCCGAGCCTGGAATATTTAAGAGAGATCGCACATCTGCGTTTCCGCACCAATGTTTTTGGGGCCGTATTCCGTGTGCGCAACAGCATCGCTTTTGCGATCCATAAATTCTTTAATGAAAAAGGATTCGTTTACCTGCATACGCCTATCGTTACTGCCTCTGATGCAGAAGGAGCGGGTGAAATGTTCCGGGTGACGACCTTACCTTTTGACAATCCACCCAGAAAAGAAGACGGAACGATTGACTTCGCTGAAGACTTCTTTGGCAAAAGCACTAACCTCACAGTGAGCGGACAGCTGGAAGCAGAACTGGCGGCTATGGCTTTAGGCGAGGTATATACTTTCGGCCCTACTTTCCGTGCGGAAAACTCCAATACGGCACGTCACCTGGCCGAGTTCTGGATGGTGGAGCCAGAGGTTGCCTTTAACGACCTGCAGGACAATATGAACCTTGCAGAGGAGTTTATGCAATACGTGATCAAATATGTGTTGGATCACAACAAGGAAGACCTTGCTTTCCTGCAGGAGCGCCTGATCAATGAAGAAAAACAAAAACCTGCCAATGAGCGCAGTGAAATGACTTTGATTGATAAATTGAACTTTGTCATCGAAAATAAATTTGAACGCATTACTTATACTGAAGCGATCGACATCCTGTTACAGTCAAAACCTTACCAGAAGAAGCAATTCAAATATGATGTTTCCTGGGGTATCGACCTGCAGAGTGAGCATGAACGCTTCCTGGTAGAAAAGCACTTTAAAAAACCGGTAATTGTTACTGATTATCCTAAGGACATTAAAGCGTTTTATATGCGCCTGAACGATGATGGCAAGACGGTCGCTGCTATGGACATCCTGGCTCCGGGCATTGGCGAGATCGTAGGCGGTTCTCAGAGAGAAGAGCGCCTGGAAGTGCTGGAAAGCCGCATGAATGATATGCATATCCCACATGAGGAAATGTACTGGTACCTGGATAGCCGCCGTTTCGGTACGGCACCGCATGCTGGCTTCGGACTTGGATTTGAGCGTATGGTCTTATTCATCACGGGCATGACCAATATCCGTGACGTGATTCCTTTCCCGAGAACTCCGGGTAATGCTGCATTCTAATCAGGAAAACATAAATGAACTTATACTTATCATTGATCGTACCGGTTTATAACCGCCCCCAGGAAGTGGAAGAATTGCTGAGCAGCCTCTTGCTGCAAAGGAATAAAAATTTTGAAGTAGTCATTGTTGAAGATGGCTCCGCCATATCCTGTGAGGAGGTCGTGAACCGGTATGCTGATAAGTTGTCTATCAGTTATTATACGAAACCCAATTCGGGGCCGGGACAGAGCCGCAATTACGGTGCAGAACGGGCAAAAGGGAATTATTTTATTTTCCTGGATTCTGATTGTGTGATCCCGGAAGGATACACAGCAGCCGTTTATCATTCCCTGGAACATCAGTATGTAGATGCTTTCGGCGGACCGGATGCGGCACATGAAAATTTCACGGATTTCCAGAAAGCGATTAATTATTCGATGACCTCGGTGATCACTACCGGGGGTATCCGTGGTGGCGGGGAAAAGATGGATAAATTCTTTCCGCGCAGCTTCAATATGGGCTATTCCAAAGAGGTGTTTGAAACTACAGGAGGATTCGGAAAGATCCGTTTCGGAGAGGATATCGATATGAGCATCCGTATCCTGGGCAATGGTTTCAAGACAAGGCTGATCAGGGAAGCTTTTGTTTATCATAAGCGCCGCTCTACTTTCCGGCAATTTTTCAAGCAGGTGCACAATTCCGGTATTGCCCGGATCAACCTGAATAAAAAACACCCGGGAACTTTGAAACTGGTACATGCTTTACCGGCTATATTTACTCTAGGGGTAGCTTTCCTCTTGATTGCCGCTATATTTTGCTGGTGGTTTCTCCTTCCTTTATTGTTCTTTTTCGTGATCATTTTTGCAGATGCAAGCCTGCGCAATAAAAGCCTGAAGATAGGCTGGTTGTCGATGTGGGTCAGCTTCGTGCAATTAACGGGTTATGGTTCAGGATTTATTATTGCCTTTATCCGCAGGCATATTTTAGGGCAGGACGAGTTTGCCTCTTTTGAAAAAACATTTTATAAATAAACGACCGGCATGCTGTACATCAAAGCGCTGCATATCATTTTTATCGTGACCTGGTTTGCGGGCCTGTTTTACATGCCCAGGTTATTTATTTATAATACGGAAGCACAAAACAATCCGTCCGCAGAGGCCAAAGCCGCATTGACGCAACAATTTACGGTGATGATGCAACGCCTTTGGAGGGGTATTACCATACCATCTGCCCTGCTCACTTTGATATTTGGTCCGCTGACCTTATATCTCTACGGTTACTTGCATCATATGCCGGCCTGGTTATGGATCAAGCTGGGATTCGTTTTCGGCCTGTATCTCTACTTCATCTGGCTGCATAAAATATTTAAGCAGCAGGTAAAGGGTATATTTAAATATACTTCGACACAATTGCGCATCATTAATGAGATCGCGACCATATTTCTAATCGCCATTGTATTCCTGGTATCTGTGAGAGATGGCATGAGCCTGGTCTACGGATTACTGGGCCTGCTGGGCTTCATCTTTATATTGATGAGTGCTGTACGGATCTATAAAACCATAAGAACAAAAAAAGAAAATCAATAAATATGCAAGAGTTAGTAAAAGAATTAATGGAAAAGGCCAATCTGGACGAAAGCCAGGCTACTAAAGCATCTGAAGTAGCTTTAGCTTTCTTAAAATCAAAAGTACCGCCTGCGTTCCAGGATAAGATGGACGATATCCTTGCGGGCAACTTTGATATGAGTTCCTTAATGGGCATGATCGGCAACCCGATGGATATGCTGAAAGGTATGTTCGGAAAAAAATAAATTACAGGATAGGTTTATCCGAGAAGCAGCTCTGGTATTATATCTTAGCTGCTTTTTTGTGAATAAAAACACGCTTATGAAGTCCTCTTTGATCTATTTAGCCAAGGTTTTCTTTACTGTGATTATTATAACGCCCGTTTATCACTGGCTTTTTGATGGCATTTTGTTTAATGATCCGTTTAGTCTTTCCCGCTTCTATTCCATGGGTATGTTAGAAGAGTTTAACCGGTGGACACTATTGCTCATCCCGGTGTTTCTCATTATTGGCTGCACAGAGTACTTTTTAAACAAAAACAGCATCCCGGTAAGAGAGCGTAATTATACCCTGAGTATGATCGCAGTTGTAAGTATCGCTATCATTTCTTATTTATGGGGAATGGATTTTGATGCACCTTCAGCATGGAGTGTCCTTCTTCCTTTTAATTATACTATTATCTGCCTGCTCGCCATTTGGCTGTCTAAGAGAAGGTAATATCAGAGGGAGCTCAGGAAACGCAATAAGGCTTTGCGCTCGTCTTTACTTAAAGCGGCAAATGCATTCCTGGAGCGTTCTGCTTCTCCGCCATGCCAGAGTATGGCTTCTTCAATAGTGCGTGCACGACCGTCGTGTAAGTAAAAAGCAGATATCCCGTTCACGCGGGAGAGCAAGCCCAGGCCCCATAGTGCCGGGGTTTTCCATTCTGTACCACTGGCTTTAAAGTCTGCACGGCCATCTGCCAGGTCCGGACCCATATCATGCAGCAAGAGGTCGGTAAAGGGCTGGATACGTTGGTTGGATATAGATGCCAGGCGCACATCTACACCTGTTTTGAGTAAAGGTGTATGGCATCCGGAACAATTGATCTGTTTAAATAATTTTTCTCCCTGTATGACCTGTGCATCTTCCACGTCTCTTCTTGCCGGAACGGCTAAAGACTGGATGTAAAATACTGTAGCCATCAGCATACTGTCTGTAATCTCGGGTTGCCCCATGATGCCGTCATGTTGCGGTTGTCCCCAAACGCTTTCTTTAGGAAAAACGGAGGTCGTGATCCCCATATCCTGTTGATAAGCGCTGGCCACCTGCATCAGGAGGTTAGGGTTATTGGCTTTCTGGCCAAACCGGCCTAGTTCCACTTTCCCGGTAAATGCATTCCACACATAGTTTGGACGACCACTGATACCGTCCCCGTTACGATCGGTCTCATCTGCCAGTGCCAGGATGGTCTGCTCCGGGATGAGCTCTAAAAGGCCCAGACCAAATATAGGAGGTCCTAAGCGGACGGATATCTGGTGGTTGCCTGGTAGTGCCGTGTATGCATTGATAATTGAGTAAGCGGGATTTCTTAAAGTAACTTTTGTGCCATCGGGATAAGTAAATACCTTATCCTGGTAAGCAATGGACAGTTTACCTTCGGGTATTTTCCCGGAAACGCCTTTGTCCTGCAACTGTGTACCGAAGCCCGGTATATCCAGCGGAGCACCGTGCAAGCCTTCTCCCGGTAGGCTCAGGCGGGTAAGCAATCCTGAATTGATCAGGCCGGAAGTGGGAATACCTTTGCCGTCGCCGACATGGCAGCTGACACAGGAAACATTATTGTATAACACCCCGAGTCCGCCAAAGTGTGGCGCAGGGGCTGTAATAAAAGTCTGGCTGAACATCTTATCTCCTACCCCGTGGATATAGCTATCCCATTGAGAGAGGCCGGGAACGGATGCGCCAAAGGCTTTACCATTAGACAGAAAAACGGTAGCAGCACCGCCGGAAAGGCGTGTATCATAGTTTTCCTCTTCAAAATCAACAGTGACCTTGTTACATAATATACCTGTACATACGAGCAGGCCTATAAAGGAAATAACAATTAGCTTCTTCATGACACACAAACAGTGATACTGCTACCGGGTTTCTTAATTAATTATTTTTAGTCTTTAACGTATTGCCGGATATAAGGAACCAGTTTATCTCCAATGGTAGATTGCAGGCTGCCTAATGCATCCAATACAGTTTGTACCTGGTTTCTTTGGTTGTATACTGCTTCTTCAAAAGTCACGGTAAAGCCATCAAAGGTACCGATAGCGGCATCAAATTTTTGCCTGATCTCTACGTCCAATGCAGCATTGTTGGCTTTTACCAGGTCGCTTAAGCTCTTACCAGTCTTGCCGTCAAAAGAACAAGTGTACACATTTCTTGCACCGATGATGTTATTCTTGAAATCAGCAATTGAGTTATGAGAATATGGAGATTCAGAAATAGTACTGTCCGGGGCCGGGTCAAACGGATCTACCATTTTACCTTCGCCTACTTCACTGCATATGTCAATCAGGGCATTGGCAATCGCTTCTATGGATTCTCTCTTGCTCCTGTAGTCTTCGTTGGTTGCACCAGGGTTTTTAATGATATCGCTATAGTTAATCGTTCCCGGTAACCAGCTTGATTTCAATGCGGCTACGTTGTTATGCACATCTGCTGCCAGGGCAATCATGTATTCTTTTTCACGACTGGTATAGGAAGCCGCAGTACGGTTACCTCCAAGTCCCCACAATAAATATTCTAAGGGGTGGAAGCCACGCAAAGTCAGCTCAGAGGCATTTTCCGGGTCATCCAGGCCGGCCAGGAAATCTACCGTTAAAGGTGTGGTACCGCTTAAAAGGTCGTTCATCGCATTATGATCAGTAGGCCATGTATCCATGTAGGGATCGTAGTTCAAATAGTCCACAGGCCCGATCAGGAATCCTTCAGATTGTTCCCAGATCACACGTACGGCTTTCCAGGCATCTTTTGCTTTTGCCAGGTTAGCTTCTGTAGGATCATTCGCCAGGTTTTGCACCGCCACTTTCAATTCAGCTGCCAGCGATTCAAATTTAGCATATAAAGGGTTCGCTACTACATCTACGAAATCGTTGATCACTGCGGTTTCCAGCTCTGTAAAGCTTTGCGGCTCCTCTGTCTCTTTCTTTTTACAGGCTGAGATAAATACCACTCCGGAAAGTGCCGTAAGACCTATTACTCTTGATAAACTTTTTAGGTTCATAGAATTTGATTTATATAATTATTGAATGAAAAATCAAGCTTTAAATGCCCCGGTCTGGATACTGATATGGTCTGCTTCCATTTTCAAAGGCAGTTCAAACAAAGGTGCTGTAGAAGGCCCTTTCAGCAGGGAGCCGTTTTTGGCAAACCTGCTGCCATGCAGGGTGCAGATATAGCCGCTACCTGCTTTGGTCAAAGGTTGATTGGCATGGGGGCACATCAGTACCAGGGCCAGGAAACCACCTTCTTCCTTTTTTTGTACGCCTATTTCAAAGGGGAAATCCTTCACCCGGATCATCAGGAAGCCTGTTTTTTCCAGCTGGTTTAAGGGCACATTTACCCAACCGGCCTCCTGGTTTAATTTTAAAACAGACAGGCCCCCGGCGCAGGACTGCAGCAGGTAGGAATTAAGCACCAGGCCTAAACCGATACCCGCACATGCTTTTCCAGAACACTTTAAAAAATCCCTCCTATCCATAACACTTTATTTTAAAACGCATAACCCAGGCTGAGCGAAACGGTATAGTTCTGCTCAGGATAAGATCTCATTACCGGCGGCGGATTGATCAGCAAATTTTTATTAAAAGCCCCGGTGCTGGTGTACCTCACATCTGCTTTGACAGCAACATTGGGAGTCGGGAAAAAGGCCAGGCCGCCAATGGCATGATGCTGGTCTAAGGTCCCGTCTATAATTGCATTTCCGGGGATGCGGGCATTCAGGTTCAATCTTTCATAGCGGACAAATCCTACTAATGAAAGTTCCTTGTCCAGGCGCTGTGACCTGTTGTATAGTACATCGTAGCTCAACTCACCATATACGCCATACATCTGTTCGGGTGTATTATTGGCAAAGGTGGTATTGATCTGCCTTGCCGCGCTGTTATTGATGATGATCCCTAAAGCTTTCGCAGAAAATCCGCTATTGCTATATTGTATATTGGCCTCTCCCATGGTCACCGGCATAGCAAATGCCCCATGTTCTATGCCTAAACTATCTGAAGTGTATGGGCTCATACCATTGGCCCCGCCATAATAGCCGGAAACCTGGAATTGAAAGTCACCCGCATAAGCTCTTAATGAAGCGGTAACCGCCATGCTGTTTGCATTAATGGATTGCCCGCCTGCACTGCCTGCGCCTATGCCCCGTCCATGTTGCATCTGGGAGGCATCCAGCCCGTTCATGATAGCAATGGAGTAAGCGATAGGCCAGCGGCTCAGTTGGCCGTAGTACCCGACCCCCAGCTCTCTCCAGGTGGTAGGAATCACCAGTTGCTCCACTATGGGTCTTTCGGAACTCAAAAAGTTGATGGGTAAATGGGCTTCATTGGTAATCCCGATCCTGGGTGTAATGAGGCCTGCGATTACATATTGGCGCGGGTTAATATTATAACGAAGAAAAGCCTGCTCCATGCCCACTTCTCCGCGGGCAGCACCGGCCTCTATACGGGCATCGGAAACTTCCAGTTCTGAGAAAAAGGAGAAGCGGCTGCTGAACTGGTGTCCTACAAAAAGAACGACCCGGTCCAGGTTGGCCCTGGATTGCTTATAAGCCACATCTCTACGGAAAGACATTTCACCATAACCGGAAATTACGGTAGCATGGTCTTCTGCATTACCCCCTGTAAGCAGGTCTTCCCCTGAATTGGCTATCATTTTTTGTGCAGGCGTAAGTCCTGCCTGCCACTTTTCTTTTTTATCTGTGTCTGTATCTTGTGCAGAAAGCTCTAAGGTGCTTATAAAGCAGATTAAAGCGAGTAAACATTTTCTATACATCTTACCCGGTTAATTGTCGCTTTTATCTTTTGCGCAAAGGTGATGTAATTATTGATGCACATCTTCACTTGTAAAAAAATTTACAATTGGCTTACAATCTCAAATAGTGCCATAAAAAAAAGCCCGACCTTTAGTTTGGGAACAAACCAAGGTGAGCTTTTAAACAAGTATGAAACAATCTTTAGATCAATTTTTACCGGAGACGTTTAATTGTAGAAATACTTAGTAAATGGTAAAATATCATGTTTACTAATATTCAGTATCCGTTCTCCTTTATTTAAGCCGAGTTCTGCTGCGGCTTCTTCATTACTGGGATAGTCGTATTCTATCTTTCCTACGAATGTCCCCCTTTTCCTGAGTGTTACGCTATAGTACACTGCTTTGGGCTCGATGTTTTTCATCATTTTTCTACCCTCAGCATCTTCTATCAACACTTCAAGATAGATATCATTGGCCGATGGTTCAAAAACAGTCTGGATATACCTGTAGGTACAAGTACGTTTCTGATTCAAAAAGCCCCCCTTACTGCTGCGGACCCGTTTAAGGATGCCCGCAACTATTCCATTAAAAAAATGCACCTTTATGTTACAATTATCAAGTTGTGTGAATTGAAACTGAATTAATTTTCTGCCTTTACAGCAAAGAGAGAACTCGTGGCTGCAACAGCGTATTCTTTAAGGTGAGAGAATTCCAGGTTTTTAAGGTGTTATGGTATTGGTTTTTAAATTAGTAAAGCATAAATTTATTAAACTTTGGTTAAAATTCAAAACCTTTGCAAAGCTATGACAAAAACATAAAAAAAATACCATGTAGCTAATGTTCTACTTATCTGCTTACAAGGTAAATCCGGTATGATTTATCCATTGCCCCGGGCCGGAACTCAGGTAGTGCTGCTGAGCTGTTTAATGATACTTTCCACGGTTACGGCATCTGTTGCTGCCTTGTAGTTAATGACGATTCTATGTCTTAATACGGCATTGGCAATCGCGTTTACGTCTTCAATGTCCGGGGAGAATTTACCGTGTAATACGGCATGGCATTTTGCCGCCAGGATCAGGTTTTGAGAGGCACGCGGGCCTGCTCCCCAAGCCAGGTATTTATTGGCCAGCTCATTCTCAACAACATTCGGGCGGGTACTTTGCACCAGCTTTACGGCATAGTGCAACACATTTTCCGGTACGGGCACTTTGCGGATCAATTGCTGGAAAAACATGATCTCTTCCCCGTTCAATACTTTAGGAACGGCTTCCACCGTGTTCCCGGTAGTTTGTTTCACGATCATTACCTCTTCTTCGAAGCTGGGATAGTCCACTTTTATCAGGAACATAAAACGGTCGAGCTGGGCTTCCGGCAAAGGGTAAGTACCTTCCTGCTCTATCGGGTTCTGGGTAGCTAATACAAAGAACGGTTTAGGCAGGTTGTAGATATCCCCGGAAACGGTAACACTGCGCTCCTGCATGGCTTCCAATAAGGCCGCCTGGGTTTTGGGAGGGGTACGGTTGATCTCATCTGCCAGGATGATATTGGCAAATACGGGTCCTTTTATAAATTTAAAATGACGGTTTTCATCTAAGATCTCTGCACCGGTAATATCGCCGGGCATCAGATCGGGCGTGAACTGTATGCGTTTAAAGCTTAAGTCCATTGCATCTGCTACGGTCTTTACCAATAAGGTTTTCGCCAGGCCGGGAACGCCTACGAGCAGGCTATGCCCGTTACACAGGATGGCCATGATCAATTCGCTGACCACATCGTCTTGTCCTACTACTACTTTTGCAATAGCCGCCCTGAGCGCCTGATACTTTTGTTGTAAATGCTTAATCGCTTCTACATCAGATGAAAATTGTGTTTCCATTGTTCAAATATAACTGGAAAAAGTTTAAAACTTGTTTAATTTAATAAGGATTTCCAAGGCATTCTTCAAGCCTTTAAATATCCTGGTACATTACGTCTGTCCGCAATACATATTTGATGCCTTCTTTAACTTCTGCACCTTCATGTCTTAACTCATGCTTAAATACGAGGGCATCACCTTTAGCAGGTTTGATCACTTGACCTTCGTGAAACAAAGTATCTCCGCCTTCAAAATCATCATTCAAATACATCAAAAAAGTAAACTGGCTTCTTTCCCTTTCATTACGCACAAAGCTCCCGTCTACATGCATTTTAAAACGTTGGCCTTTTTCATACCTGTAGAAGCGGAATAGTTCATTAAAACCAGAAGCTTTTGATTGCTGATACACCGGCGGCAGGCAGACCGCGGCTTTTTTCCAGAATGCTTTTGCCAACACAGGATCTTCGTATAAAATTCTTTCATTATTGCGAATGCCTTTAAAGACACGTTCTTCTCCGCCACCGAAGTTCACTTTTGCTTGTTCAAATCCTGTTGTTTCCGCCTTTTCAATCATTGCATCACATACTGCATTTGACAGAAAATTCTTGATCACAAACAGGTTATCATTGTATTTTAGTATCTCCATCGCCATAATAATTTTTAGCGGTCAACGTTAAGCTTTGTTCCAGATTTAAACAAAACACCCCAATCATTACGAAGAACAGCACATTACTAATGATCCCGTACTCCCTGGGTATTATGTGTTCCATTATCCCCCAGGAAACAAAGGATACAGCCATCACCCAACTCAGCTTCACCCAATCGAGTAAACCTTTATTCTTTTTCTTAATTGTTCTGAATACATAGGTGATGACCATCCCTAAAATAGAATAGGTGATCATTGCACTTGACCCGGGCAGATGCTCTAATTTGAATAACATACCGACCAGGAGCAGGGCAAAACAAATAAGCATTATTCTAAAATAAATCGTCTTCCTGATGGATGAACTTTTAGCAAGTATCCAAATCCAAAAAATAGTAAACAAAGCCGGTACAAAAGAAAGGATACGCGCTTCTTCAATCACTAAAACACCGGCCTGTACGATCAGGGTTATGGCGAACAATATTTTTAAAAACCTGGCACTAAATAAACTGCTGTTCATCTATACAATACGCGGATAAAATTTTTAAGGAATAAGCAGATTTAGCGGTCAAATAATATACGCTGTCCCATAATGGTATCTTTAATGAGTCCGTGCTCAAAAACTATGTTTCCGTTCACGAGGGTCTTGTCAATACTATAATCAAAGGTTTTGCCTTCCAATGGACTCCAGCCACATTTGTACAGGATGTTGGAAGCATCAATGGTATAAGGCTTTTGCGCCACTAAAACCAGGTCGGCATGGTAGCCCTCACGGATATAGCCTCTTTTAGCAATGCGGAAGCACTCGGCAGGAGCATGGCACATTTTCTCCACCACTTTCTCCATGCTTAATTTACCTTCGGCCACGTATTGCAACATCAGCTGTAAAGAATGCTGTACCAAAGGCAGGCCTGCAGGTGCCTGAGCATAAGCCTGCTGCTTCTCTTCCCAGGTATGCGGGGCATGGTCTGTAGCAATGATGTCTAAACGGTCGTCCAGTAAGGCTTCCCATAAGGCTGCTTTATTTTCCGGCGCTTTGATCGCAGGATTACATTTGATCAGGTTGCCCTTCTCTGCATAATCATCTGCGGTGAAATGCAAATGGTGTACGCAGACCTCATTCGTTATCCGCTTATCCCTCAGGGGCAGCATATTGCTGAACAGCTGTAGTTCTTTAGCTGTAGTGATGTGCAAAATATGTAAACGGGTATCGTATTTTTTAGCCAGCTGTATGGCGGTAAAACTGCTTTCAAAACAGGCTTCTGCATCCCGGATCAGCGGGTGGAAAGAAGCATCTGTAGGGTTGGGGTATTTTTCTTTGTTCTTTGCAATGATGCGTTCATCTTCGCAGTGCGTAGCGATCAGGTGACCGGTTTCGGAAAATATCTTGTTGAGGGTAACAAAATTATCGACCAGCATATCCCCGGTACTACTACCCATAAAGATCTTGATCCCGCAAACTTCTTTTAGTTTTTCATTTGCTTTCAGGACCTCTTCTACATTATTGTTGGCAACGCCCATAAAGAAGGAGAAATTGGCCACAGAAGAGTTGGCCGCAACATCATATTTCTGCTCGAGCAATTCCTGTGTAGTCGCCGGGGGATTGGTATTGGGCATTTCCATGAATGTGGTGGTACCACCTGCAACAGCTGCACGGGCTTCTGTAGCAATCGTCGCTTTATGGGTCAGGCCCGGCTCCCTGAAGTGTACCTGGTCGTCGATAACGCCCGGCAATAACCATTTACCGGTTGCATCTATTTCCTCTACGTTCTCATAAACTGCGATGGAACTGTCGATCTTCTGGATAAGACCATCTTTGATCAACACATCACTTACTATTGTTTTGCCTTCATTAACGATCTGGGCATTTTTAAAAAGTATATCTTTTTGCATCCTTTATTAAAAAATAAAAATTGAATATAAAAACAGCTTAGCGCTGTTCGGGTCTGCATTGCAAGTTAAAAATAATTGACGGTAATCCCTATCTTAATTCTTGTTAATGATCTGCCCGGCCACTCCATCTATGCCCGGATACCTCCTGCATGAGACCTTATTAATATTTGACAAACTCCTGACGCTTGGTTGACACAAGTCTGACAAAAGCCCCGTGTACCGGGGCTAACTTTGCGGCGTTTTAAAAAATGTTTTTAATCATGATAAAGAGTTTTGGTATTAGTGTAGCGGGATTGTTCCTGGCAGGAACCTTGTCTGCGCAGACAAACAGGCACAATAACCTGAGCGCAGAGGAGCACCTTTGGAAAATGAAAAAAATAAGCAATACGGAGTTTATTGCTGTAGGTAACGGAGGCTCGGTATTGAAGTACAATACGGACTGTAATGACTGGTTGCCCCTGAATGTATTGAACACGGATGATGATTTCAGGAACCTCTCTTTCCCCACCGCGACTACGGGCTATATAAGCGGCCCTTCAAATGCTTTATACAAAACAACTAATGGCGGCAATGACTGGTCTTACATTGCTCCGGCGGCCACGGGCCTGAGCAACGGGAGTATACAATGTGTGCACTTCATCAGTTCAGATACGGGCTTTATTGCAGGCAGCCAGATAGGGGTAAGCGGCGGTGGCCGGTTCATCAAAAGAACAACGAATGGTGGCACTTCCTGGACGGATGTAACTCCGGCAACCATCAGCACCAGTACGGTGTATGACATGGCCTTTTTCCAGCCAGGTGTCGGCATCGCTGTAGCCACTAATAACAAGGCGTTCAGAACAACGGACAATGGTCTGAGCTGGACAGCCATTACCACTCCGGCAACGGCTTATTCTGTAGCGGTAGCGGGCACACAGAATGCTATTGCGGTAGCTAACGGAAGTATTATGAGGAGTACCGACCAGGGCCTTACCTGGACCAGTATTGCTACAAGCGCTACCGGCCTGCAGGGGGTGCATTTTTATGATGCCAGCAATGGTATGATCACGGGCAGCAATGGCGCTGTGCTGCACACGAGTGATGGTGGTCTTAGCTGGAATGCCATACCTACCCTCTTGTCTCAAAAGGTATATGATGTGGTGATGACGGGTACGAATAAGGGGGTCGCGGTAGGTGCCAATGGTATCGTATTTGACCTGGATAAGAACCAGACTTTCCATCGTTTATTTGATGAACGGTTTTGCCACCCTACCGACAGCATTACGTATGCCAAGTACACGAATACAGATCTGACGGCGAACAATAATCCCAGGAAATGGTTTTTCACCAATGTAAATGAGGCTGAGAACGGGCTGGAAGCAGCCAACTGGTTTCCGGGAAAGTTTGCCCTCTATGATGCGTATTATTATGAAGATGTATTAAATCAACATGCTGCGGACAGCGCTTATATACAAACCAGGCTGCTTAATTTCAGCGGCACAACGAATCTTTCGCTGCAATGGAATGAGGCTTTCTACACGCATTCGGGCTTCCAGAGCACCACAAAAATTGAAGGTTTCAATGGAACAAACTGGGTAACGCTTTACACCAACAAAGGCCTGGATTATGGCGATGGTGTTGCCTCTGCGATCTTCCCTACTCATAAACGTGCCATTGACATCTCGGCACTTGCAGGCGTAAGCAATGCCCGCCTGAGGTTTCACTATAGCGCACCGAATACCGCAGACGGCTTAAAGAATTTCTGGGCCATCAGTGATATCGAAGTGCGCAACCAGCTTACCGAACTGGTGCTGGACTCTTTGGTGGCCGGCAACACGACCTGCTTACCGGTACAGCCATTGGATGTAGCGATCCATATCAGCAATACGGGTGACTTAGGGGTATTTCCTTTGGAGTTCGGATGGAGCAGCAGCGACGGCCAGAGCGGTCATAATGCTGATTATAGCCAGATAGCGGCAAACAGTACTTTTGACATGAACCTGATCGATGGCTTCACGCCTCCAACAGGCGGTGGTATTATTACGATCAAAGCCTGGATCAGCAATACGCCGAATCGTACTTATGCGAATGATACCTTCAGCCTGAGCCTGACTTTCGTTCCGGGAAGCAGTAATGGTAACGGTAGTTTAGGAAGTGATACCAGCTTATGTCCCGGCACTACACTGACGCTGCAAACGCCACCGGGAACGAATAATATTGTATGGTCAGACGGCTCTAATGCTTCGGGTTTAAGTGTCAGCCAGGCAGGTCTTTATTATTTTTCAGGGACATTAAGCGGTTGCCCGGTTACCGATTCTGTAACGGTGGCTTATTTTACGGTGACCACACCCGGCATCATAGCGGAGGGTAATGATCTGAAGGTGGTGCAAAACAATTACAACAATATTGAGTGGTTCAAAAACGGCACACTGATCAATACGGCTTCCGGCGTATATACCTTGAGCAACGCTGAGGCCGGTGACTATACCGTAAGGGTAACCACTACGGATGGCTGCATCGTAAATTCTGCCGTTTACGTGCATACTCCGACGGGCATTAAGGGTATTTCCGGTGCTAAAAACACCTTAACGGTATATCCTAATCCGGCCAATAATCTACTAAGTATTGATTTTGGTAAAGAGATCGCAAAGGGCGCTCAGCTGAGCCTTTTCGACGGCCTGGGCAGAATGGTCCTGAGCCAAAAACTGAATGCAGGCAATCCAACACAACAGATAAATGTAGCGGCACTTAACGAAGGTATTTACCTGATCAAAGTGAGCAGCGGCTCTGGTGTATATAGTGCCACTTTCACTAAGTTGAAATAAGCGCATTCACGCTCAGGCATGAAAAAAAGTGCTGACCGGGAATCTCCTGATCAGCACTTTTTTATTTAAGTTACACTTGTAATAGCTATTTCTTTCTGAAGAATATTTTAATGGGCACACCATTAAATCCAAAGTGCTGACGCAGCTTATTTTCCAGGAAATTCTGATAAGGTTTTTTGATCTCATCAGGATGATTGGAATAAAACGCGAAAGAAGGCACCATGGTAGGTAATTGCATCGCAAACTTAATGCGCACATTATGACCACGCACCATTGGTGGCTTGTAGGTCTCTACTTCTTTCAGCATCACTTCATTCAACAATGAAGTCGGTACTTTCTTCTGGCGGTTTTCATAAACCTCCAGGGTCTTCTCCATAGCCTGGAAAATTCTTTGTTTTTCCTGGGCAGAGATAAACATTACCGGCACATCGCAAAAAGGCTGTAAACGCTCTTTCAGCTCACGCTCATAATCACGTGCTGTATTGGTTTGTTTTCCCTGGATCTTATCCCATTTATTCACCAGTACCACGATACCTTTACCCTTCCGGGTGGCCAGGCTGTAAATGTTTACATCTTGCGCGGTGATACCGATTTCGGCATCGATCAGCAGCATACACACGTCTGCCTCATCCATCGCATTGATGGCACGGATCACGGAATAGAATTCCAGGTCTTCGTTTACATTTTTCTTCTTCCGGATACCCGCCGTATCGATCAGGACAAACTCTTTTTCAAACATATTGTAATGTGTGTGAATAGAGTCCCTGGTCGTACCTGCGATATCAGAAACAATGGTACGTTGCTTGCCTGTGAGGGCATTCAGCAAGGTTGACTTCCCGGCATTAGGCTGACCGATAATGGCAATCTTCGGGATCGGGTTTTTAGGGTAAGGCACTTTAATGAGTTCTCCGTACTCATTCTCTTCCTCTACCCAGATCACATCTTCATCATTTATATAATCGGTAGGGATCAGATCGGTAACGTAGTCCAGCATATCACCGGTACCATGACCGGATGCGGAAGCTACCATAACGACCTTCTCAAAACCAAAAGCATAAAATTCTGTTCCTGCAATTTGCCTTTCAGGATTGTCCACCTTATTGACCACCAGGATAACCGGTTTTTTGGATTGGTTCAAAACTGTAGCCATATCCTCGTCTAAAGGTGTAGCACCTGAGCCGGCGTCTACTACAAATAAAATTACGTGTGCTTCATCAATTGCGATGTGCACCTGAGAGCGAATCTCTCTTTCGAAAACATCTTCCGAATCTGAAACGAAACCTCCGGTGTCGATAACGTTGAAAACCTTACCGTTCCAGTCACAGATTCCGTATTGACGATCACGGGTAACTCCGCTGAAGTCATCTACAATAGCTTTTCTTTGCTCCACCAGGCGGTTGAACAATGTAGATTTTCCAACATTGGGTCTGCCCACAATCGCGACAGTAAATCCAGGCATAAAAAAATAATTTAAATATATATAAAGTCTGCAAAGGTACGACTTTGAAATAACAATCCTCAATAATACAATCAGAAGGCATTTTCAGACTGTATTATTGAGGATGGAATAATCTTTATATAAGAATTATAGTTTCTGGAACTTAAGGCTGGCCTCTTTGCCCTGGTGTTTTACTTTAAGCAGGTAATTGCCTGAAGCCAAAGTGGAAATATCGGATTTTATGGCCTGGCCGGATGCGGCATGCATATGTACTTTTGACAGAAGCGTTCTCCCGCTGAGATCCATCACTTCCAGCTCATAGGCTCCATAATCATTGGTATTCAAGACTACATTCAACTCCTTGCCTGCCGGATTAGGAAACACCTGCAAAGCGGCTAATAAATTTTGTTCTTTCAGCGAAGAGCCTTGTTGCTCGGTAATGCTGGCACTCTGGCCTTTATTCCACTGATCGCCACCATTGGTATCACTATTGCCATTGCCGTTCACCGCATTTAATACGGCGTAAAACTTCACGGTGCCGGTGCCCGCTGCAGGGGCAGTCCAGGAGAAGTCCCTGGTATAGGTATAGTTATTATCTGCACTTAAGGTACCTGCTAAAGGTTCTGTGTGTTCCAGCAAAGTATTGCCCGCTCTTGTGGCCACACCCTGTACCCCGTTTGCACTCATTGTACCTACAGAAGTGCCCCCTGTATTTGCTGCAGTCAGCTGAAAACCAAATTTCGGTCTTCCGTTAGTTGCATTCTGGGCATTTAAACGTACGGTATAGGTGACTCCGGGTGTGTAAGTAGTCACCACTGTGCCTCCTGATAAAAGTTCGATGTTAACAACCGTTGCGGTATTTGCATTATTACCATGACAGGTATTACAGCCATCACTACCGCCATTGCTGCCGGTCCTGTTGCCTAATGTACCATGCGTACCCGACTGCATGGAAGATACGGTCAGTAGCAGGCAAATGCCGACCGAGGAAATTGTAAGTAATTTTCTTTTCATGTTTTTTGTTTAAAGAGTTCATATAAAACCGAATGTAATATTAGATATTTTTTGACAAAAAAATGACAAGTCAGGATAAAAATTTAGTTAAGTCCAATGATCTCATATTTAATCATTTTATATTATTTTTACTGCTTACTTATGCTACCTGCTTATGAAAAGAATTTTTATTTTGCTATCAGCACAGCAGCAAGATGGCTGCCTACAAAAGTGCTGTTGCTCCGCTCCCGGGCATTTCCTTATTTACAGAAACTTTGATCCTCGGTACAGTACTACAGTTATTTTAAAGCCGCTGTAGTTGTGTAACCTTAAGTAATTATTGTCATTCATTAAACCTTTATAAACTTATAAAAAATGAAAAAAATCTACCTCCTGTTTACCCTGTTAGCAATCAGTGCGCTGCAATTATTACATGGGCAAACCACCATCTCCATATTTGACAATGTCTTATTTTATGATGGTTATGCCACTACTATAGACACGCCGCCACCGCCGCCCGGCATTATCAGGCACCGAAATGACCTGTATGCGGTGAAACTAAGCGATCAGCAGTTGTCACAAATAGGCAGTTCCCTTACCATGAAGGTTACGATTAAAGCATCTTGTGATAATTATGACAGGATCGGCAATGTAAACCTGGCCTTAGTACCAAAAGGAGATACCACCTACAAACCTGATTCTGTAAGCAGGATTGAGATTGCCCGGTATATTACTCCTTTTATGAATAAAAACATGATGCCCAACACAGTACCTTATACTTATAATATTGCCAATGTGGCCCATCTTTTAAAGGAAACAAGCATTACCTCAGTCTATGATATCTGGTTAGAGCTGCAGGTCTTTGGTGTACCTTATGCCGCTAATACACAAGTGGCGGGCTGTGCCGGCCGAAATGATGTATTTTATGGCTCTGTAGATTTTATCACAAGCGGCACTTTAGCCACAGAAAATAATAATGTCTTAACGCCACTTAACTTCCAGAAAAACCTGAATAATTACGGGGCATCCGACTCTATTGGTTTAACAAGACGTACCATTACGTTTAATGTAGATCAGGCCCTTACTGATGCTATATTTGTTTTAATCACCTCAAATCATGGTGCAAATAACAACGGGGAAGAGTACAACAGAAGACAACATTATGTCTATTTTGATGGTAATGAAGTGTTCACTTATATACCGGGAAGAACCTCCTGCGAACCCTTCAGGGTGTATAATACGCAGGCAAATGGTATTTATGGTCCATCTCCCATGAGTGATGCGGAATGGCAGTCCTTCAGCAACTGGTGTCCCGGAGATGTGATTGATACCCGGATCATACCTTTAGGTCCATTAACTGTCGGGAGTCATACTTTTGTACTGAATGTACCTGATGCAAGGTTTGTTGGTCAGCAGGGAGACTTCCCTGTTTCCTTATACCTGCACGGAAAAACTTCGGGCACATTGCCGGTAGCGGTCCGCCCAACACTTGATGAGACCTCAGGTTTAAGCGTCTATCCCAATCCTTCAAGCTCACAGCTTACGGTAAAGGCAGAGGGCATCAGTGACCCGCAGGCTATGATGAGCATTAAAAATATTTTAGGCCAGACGGTATGGAGCAGCCAGGTCAGCCAGCCTGAACAGGTTATCAATGTCAGTCATCTGCCTGCCGGAGTATATACACTTCTGTATGAGAGCACAAAAGGCAGCAAACACAAGAAAGTGATCATTACCCGCTAATTACAATTTATATCCTGATACAAAGCTCCTTGTTCTTCACAGGGGGCTTTGTTGCTTTAAACCTGTGCTGTACCAGCCCGGCATTCCTTTCATCGCCTGTATTTTTATTTAATATATTGCTGCTTTGAGGCTTTTATATAAAAAAATAACACGATGCGGATTATTGTAAAATCTCAAAATTTGAAAAAAATAATTTAACTGGTTTACATTATCTTTACAAATCTTTTATATCAAATTTTTATGAAAAGAATTCTATTTTCCCTTATTTCCAGCCTTACACTAAGTACTGCGGCCTTAGCTGCACCGGGCGACACAACGGTTGTTCAGGCCCATCCGCAAACTTCGTTTTTAAGTTATGGCAACTTTGACCACCCGGTAACTTTCCCAAGCGGAACAACAAGCTATCGCAAGGTCAATATGACTTTTACCCTGGGCAAGGAGACCTGTCCTTCGACAGAACAATACTGTGCGCAGTGGGATTATACTGTCCGCATTACCGTGATGACCCCTACGGATACTTTTGAGCTGGGCAGGTTTATCACTCCGTATGCACACTCTTCTTATCCTAATATGCCCCTGAACTGGAAGCATGATTATGTATTTGATGTGACAGACTTCTACCCTATCCTGAAAAATAACGCCACCATGCGTATCAAATATGAAGGATACTCCTGGGGCTTTACCGGTTCTTTGAAATTTGACTTCGTAGAAGGTACTCCTCCAAGAGATGTGGTATCTGTGAAGAAAATGTGGAACAACAGTTTTGCTTTTGGTCAGACGGCAAACCCGATCAATAATAATACAGCCCCTATTTCTTTCACCAAGCCCACTGATGCGGTTTACGCAGAAGCTTATCATATCATTTCCGGTCACGGATCTGATGACCAGACCAATAACTGTGCCGAATTCTGTAATAAATGGTACCGCTGGATGGTAGATGGCAATAATGTAGAGCAAAGAAATATATGGAGAAATGACTGTGGTGTCAACTGGGTATATCCTCAATCGGGAACCTGGGTGTACAACAGGGCAAACTGGTGCCCGGGAGATGTCGTATTCCCGATCGTACACAAAGTACCGGCCAGCTCTTTAACCGGTGCCTCTTTTAATGCCGGCCTTGAGTTCCAGGCGTACACTTCCAGTAACCAGGCCAATCCGCCTTCTTATACTACATCCAATACTTTGTTCTTCTACAAAGAGTTTAACCATACCACAGATGCAGGTATAGAAGACATCATCGCACCCAGCAATAAGGACCTGTACTTCCGCTCTAACCCGATCTGCGGGGAAGTAAAAGTTAAGGTAAAAAACTATGGTAAGAATGCACTGACTTCGATCAACTTTGATTATGGTATTGTAGGCGAGCCTGCTGCTACCTATACCTGGACCGGAAATATCGGGTCTATGGAAAATGCGATCATCAGCCTGCCAACGATCCCTTCTTTTAAAACAATTACCGGTAACCACCAGTTTAAAGCCGTGATCACGGGCACTAACGGTACTACCGACCAGGAAAGCCACAATGATACTGCACACAGCAACTTTACGGCACCACCACATTGGGATAAAGGTAATTTTATCATCAGGATGGTATCCAGCAGCTTTACGCAAGCGGGCAATGCTTCTAAATGGATCATCAGGGATGAAGCAGGTAATATCGTATTCCAGAAAAGCAGTTCGGTAGCTTCACAGGTAAATAATGATACGATCCACCTGGAAAACGGCTGTTATGCTATGGAAGTGATCGCGGAAGCCGGGTATGGATTCAGGTTCCTGACTGCCTTCACCCCGGGAAGCCTTACCGTAAGACAATATGATAATAATACTTCTTTGTCTTTACCGAAATATAACCCGGGTAATGCTAACCTTGCCGGTGATTTTGGTAGTGGTTTTATCCAGGAGTTTGTGGTAACTAACTCTGAGCCATTACCGGTAGGCATCAAAAAATGGAATAATGATATCCAGATGAGTGTATCTCCCAATCCTGCAAAATCTCAGCTGACGGTAAAACTTGAGGGCATCAATGACCCGCAGGCTACCATTCACCTGAAAAATATTTTAGGACAAACGGTATTGGAAGTTAAAGCCAACCAGGCAGAAAACATTATCAACATCAGTCATTTATCTGCCGGTGTATATACTTTGATCTATGAAAGCAACAAAGGCAGCAAGCTGGAAAAAGTTGTGATCAGCAAATAATCCACTCTTTAATTTATTAAAAAGCCCATTGTTCAAGACAATGGGCTTTTTATATTTAAATAATCAACAATTGAATATTTTTCATCATTTTTATGATTTTTTTGATTGTTGGTTTTAAAATTTTTATATTTTTGCAAACAAGATTCAGTTTTTACAAGGAAAAATACATTTTTTAAAAGTTTAATTTTTTTCAAATATGTCAGCTAACCGCTTTACTTCAATTGACGAGGTACACATGCACAGTGAAAAAACAATACATGACTACAGTGGTAAGAAAATCACCGATTTCTTTGCCTGTAACGTATTCAACGGCAACAAGGTAAGAGAATATGTAAGTGATGAGGGGTATAAAAGCTGGCAAAATTCGGTAAAAGCCGGTAATAAAATTGACCGTAAAATGGCCGACCAGATTGCCTCGGGTATGAAAGCCTGGGCGATGAAGAATAATGCAACGCACTATTCTCACTGGTTTCAACCCCTGACGGGCACTACTGCTGAAAAACATGACTCTTTCTTTACCTTAAAAGGAGATGGTACACCATTAGAAACTTTTGACGGTGATGCTTTGATCCAGCAGGAACCTGATGCATCAAGTTTCCCTAACGGTGGCATCCGTGCTACTTTCGAAGCGCGTGGCTATACTGCCTGGGACCCGGCTTCTCCGCCTTTCATCATGGAGACGGCACAAGGTAAAACACTTTGTATCCCTACTATTTTTGTGGCTTACAGCGGTGAGTCTTTAGATTATAAAGCACCTTTGTTGAAATCTATTGCTGTGCTGGATAAAGCGGCTGTAGATGTTTGTAACTATTTCGATAAGAATGTTTCTAAAGTCAGTGTAACATTGGGTTGGGAACAAGAGTATTTCCTGATCGATGAGGCTTTGGCCGATGCCCGCCCGGATATTGTTCAATGTGGCCGTGCACTGATCGGACATGCCCCTGCAAAGGGTCAGCAACTGGAAGATCACTACTTTGGTGCTATTCCTGAGCGTGTGTTTGCTTACATGCAGGACTTTGAACAGGAGGCTTATAAATTAGGCATTCCTTTACGTACCCGTCACAACGAGGTGGCTCCCGGCCAGTTTGAATGTGCCCCTATCTTTGAAGAAGTGAATGTAGCGGTGGACCATAACTCTTTGCTGATGGATGTGATGAACCGCGTAGCGAAACGTCATAAATTAAAAGTATTATTCCACGAAAAACCATTTGCAGGGGTAAACGGTAGTGGTAAGCACAACAACTGGAGCTTATCTACGGATACCGGGATCAACCTGCTGGCACCGGGCAAAACGCCACGTACCAATTTATTGTTCCTTACGTTCTTCATCAATGTGATCAAAGCCGTGCATGACCATGCAGACCTCTTGCGTGCTGCTATTGCCTCTGAGGGTAATGATTACCGCCTCGGTGCCAATGAAGCGCCACCGGCCATCATTTCTGTATTTATAGGTAAATACCTTACAGAAGTATTAAGCGAGATCAAAGAACGCGTGAGCGGCAACTTTACTGAGCAGGATGAGGTGATCCTGAAAATGGACATCCATAAACACATTCCTGAACTGTTGATGGACAATACGGACAGGAACAGGACCAGTCCTTTTGCTTTTACCGGTAATAAATTTGAATTCAGGGCGGTAGGTTCTTCTGCTAACTGCGGATCTCCGATGAGTACCTTAAATACGATCATGGCAAAGACATTGATCGAGTTCAAGAAAGAGGTAGATGCTAAAATTTCCAGTGGCGAGAAGAAAGAGATCGCTATCCTGCAGGTATTGAGAAGTTATATCAAAGACAGTCAGAACATTTGTTTTGAAGGAGATAACTATAGTGAAGAATGGGCCCAGGAAGCGAAAAAACGCGGACTGAGCAATTTCAAAACAACCCCGGAAGCTTTAGACGTACTGACTAAACCGGAAACGCTGAAAATGTTCAGTGAGATGGGCATCTATTCTGAAAGAGAATTGCATGCACGCCACGAGATCGTCCTGGAAGAGTATGTGAAACGTGTTCAGATTGAAGCACGTGTACTGGGCTACCTGACGACTAACCACATTTTACCGGCTGCGGTTGAATACCAAAACAGCCTGATCAAAAATGTGAAAGGCTTGAAAGAGCTGGGCCTGGGAGAAAAAACTTATGCTGCGCAGTTGAACCTGGTGAAAGTGATCAGTGGTCATATCCAGGAGATCAATGATAACGTGGAAGCGATGATCGAGGAACGTAAAAAAGCCAATAAAATGGATGATATGCGTAAGAAAGCGGATGCCTATTGTACCAAAATCAAAGTACGTTTTGACAAGATCAGGTATCATGTAGACAAGCTGGAACTGTTTGTAGACGACAAGATCTGGCCGATGCCAAAATACCGTGAGATGTTGTTCCTGAAATAACAGGAATGATCTATAATTGAACAAAGCCATCGTTTAATGACGATGGCTTTGTTATTTGAACCCAGGGACCCAGGTTATACTTACTATTGTTTAGCAACTGTAGTCACCTGCTTGTCGCTGCCATGCACCACAACTACATTGTAGTTACCCACAGCCCAGCCTTCCATTTTTATGGCTTGAACAGATGTTGCATTCACCTTCCTCATAGCAACAGTCTGGCCGGTCATATTCATCACATAGATCACAGAGCCTTCTGCTGCTCCTTCTACATGGATTACGTCTTTAGCAGGATTGGGGTAAACCAGGATTTTACTGCTCCGGCAATCTGTGATCACCTTTACTACTTTACTTTCGCTGAATGTACCATCCCTGTCAACCATCTGGATCTTGTAAAATCCTTCTCCGGCAGGCTGGGCATAACTAAAAGTATAATTACGTTTCCCCCCGGCAACTTTGCCCACATTGCTGAAGTGTACGCCATCTTTTGCATAGGCGATATTGTAGTGACTAAAATTGTCTTCTTTAGCTACAGACCAGTTCAGTACAGTATTACAGGCATCTGCTTTGGCACTGAAATTCAGCAGGCGGACCGGCAAGGGTTGCGCTACAGAGATTGAAGCAGAGGCATTATCATTAAGGGGGTTTGTATTACCGCAGGTTAAAGGGGGGTTGTAAACAGTGCTTACATTTAATGTTGTATTTTCATAATTGGCAGTAGCTACAAAACCTACTACCGGAATTTCTGCCGGTAAAGACTCTGTGGCATCCAGTTCTTGAGTATTCCTAAGGTGTATGTTTCCTCCCGGCCCTGTAACATAATATACTACAGTATAACCGGCAATCACCGGCACTACATTGGGTTCTAAGCCGTACTCATTCGGGAAACCAATGGTCAATTCTACTGCGTTAGCATGAATCCACCCGTCATCTCCCGGAGCAGCAGAGGAGGCATTCTGGAGGATGTACCTGATCGTCCCCCGCTGGTTGATCGTACTTCCTCCTCCGATTAAAGACACCGAGGCAGCTCGTGGGTCTGCCTGAGCCGAAGTAGGATCCTGGGCCATGGAACTGTTGCTCAGGAACAAGATCGAGAGTAAGGTACAAGAAATGGATTTAGCTATTTTTAAATAGTGTATCATTTTAAAAAATTTTGAATTTTGATAAATAATATTGTGATGTGCTTAACACGGATGTTCCTAAAGGATATAGAAGTGCCCGGGATATTAGCTGCTATTGTACGTTAACGAACCTGTTGTTAGAATTATTCACGTGGTTAAGATCACCTCCGGAATTGTTGACAATTAAAGAGGTAATATTAGCCACCCCCTTAGTTGCACCAGGCTTCAAACTTAATTTAATACCAATAGAAGACAAACCGTAAGCACTGATATTGTTACCTGGCTTTAAGCGGAACAGTATAAAATCATTGTTTTCTGAAACCAGTTCCCATTTGTTGTTTTCAATATTGGTCGCCATAGGTGCATTTATCGTTGTTTGATTGGGATCATAACTATAGGTAAATACATCATTGTTTTTAAGGAGACGTATATACACCGGCCGGACTTCATTCCTGGTTCTCCCGCCAAAGATTTCTACTGCCGTTAATACGAGGTTGGTACTAGGTGCTGCCGCGCTGATGTTAGGGCTGCTGACCGCTGAAAGAATCGTCAGGTCGGCTATCTTGGCACGCACAGCTATATACAGGCTGGCGGTATCGCACTTAGAGGGAGTGCCGTTGTCGCAGGCCACATAGCGTACGGTAATCGTTGTATCAACTGCCGTGGCAGGCGGTGCATAAGTAAAATTACCATTACTGTTCATCGAAAAACCGGGGGGAACCGTGCCTATAATAGACGCACTTAAAACATCTCCGTTAGGATCTCTGTCGTTCAGCAATACATTACCCGTTACGGTAGCATTAGGTATTGTGCTAACGATATCATCATTTGCATCCGGGGCATCATTGACACCGGGTGAGGGATCTCTTTTAACAGAAACTGTTAATACCGTTGTATCGCATAAAGATGGGCTGCCATTATCACATACACGAATTCTGGCCGTATCGTTACCCTGGAATCCGCTTGCAGGGGTATAAGTAAAAGTTCCATCTGCATTTAACACTATTGTTCCATGCCCTGGTGTGTTCAGCACAGTATAGGTCAGGGTATTCCCATCGGGATCTACATCATTCCTGGAAATATTACCGGATACCGGTTGATTGATGAACGTAGTACTTTCATCATTTTGTGCAATCGGTGCCCTGTTGGCAAGCCCGGGAGGAATGGCCGGCGGGATTACGGATACATAAGCCCAGGCTGTATTACACACTTGCTTGGTATTACAAACCGTGTATTTAAAGCTATCCACACCCATAAAGCTCGCGGCAGGCGTATAGGCAAAAGTGCCATCAGGATTAATGATGACCGTACCATTGGCCGGAGCCTGCGCAGGTGTCGTGTTATACACCAGGGGGAAGCCACTCAGCTCTATATCATTTGTGCTCACATCTCCGGTCAATGCCTTACCCTGGGTTGTTGCCATATGGTCATTCTTAACATCAGGAGCAGCAGCATAGACTTCAACATAAGCGGTACCTTTTCTATTGGCTACAGGATTACCGTTGTCGGAAACCGTATAGGATATAGCCACCACACCTACAAAACCGGCATTGGGTGTGAAAGCCAGGATGCCATTATTAATAGTATACGTTCCGTTAGGGATAGCTCCCGAGGCTATATCTTGAATAGTTTGTGTATGGCCTTCAGGGTCTTTATCATTGGCTAGCAGGTTAACAGATACCGCACCACTGTTTGCCAAAACCCTTACATAGTCATCTGCAGCAATTGTTGTATTGATCCCTGTAGCGGTCTCTGTAAGGGGGTCTGTCGGATACACCGAAAAATACATCCATGCGCTGCTGCATTTATTCGTACCTGTTTCACAAACCTGGTATTTCAAAGAATCCTGCCCGGTAAAGCCAGGGTTAGGCGTATAGCTTACCATACCCGTTAAAGGATCCACGGTAACATTGCCATGAAGCGCGGGAGTAATGACTGTAATTGCAGGGTCCAGCTGTCCGCCGAAATTGCCCGAAGCATCATTAGACAAAGGATTGACACTAACGCTATTGCTTGTGCCTCCTGCATGATTTTGTTTCAGGCCGGTGATATCCGGGTTAGCAACAGGCTTGGCATCCGTATTCTTCGGGTCTGTTACAGTAATCGTCAATGGCGTAGCAGTGCATACACCTGCTGCTGCACAAACCTGTACCTCAAAAGTGTAAGTACCCGGAGTGACAACTGCCGGGAAGGTGTACACTCCTGTAGCCGGATCTATTACCGGGACCTCGGTACCCGGATTACCCGGGCGTGCCGTAAGCGGCCCGTAAGTAACCCCTTTGGGCATATTATCATTATCTGCTACACTGCCCTGGGTGGCTGTACCGGCTTGGGTAACCGCCATATCCGGCATTGCTTCAAATGGTTTCACGAATATGGTAATATTCGCTATAGCCGTATCTCTCAAAAGATCATTGGTCGTTTCATTATAGGCCTTGTAAGGAATCGTAAGCGATCCGGTAAAGTTAGGGGTCGGACTAAAGGTATAAATGCCATTCTCTGCGATCTCTAATACTCCTTTACCCGGGATATTAATTGTTTCGGCTTTCGCTTTTAAAGGAAGCCCGTTAGGTTCCTGGTCATTGCTCAAAAGGTTACCGGTTACCGGCTTATTTTGGTAAGTAAGCACAGCATCATTATTTGAGGTCACCCTGTTTGGCGCAGGCAGTTGTGCATCCACGTCCACGAAGGCCCAGGCATCATTACAGACCGGAACCGGGCTATTATCACAAATGGTATATTTTACCGAATCTTTGTATGCATTTGTTCCATTGACATTTGCTGCGGCAGGAACATAATTAATAGTACCGTTAGTGGCATTTACCGTGAAAACGCCTCCGGCAGGAGTAGTATAGCTGGCATTGCCGCCTAAATTTAAAGAGCCTACATTGAGTTGTCTCCCGGTGTTGGTCGATAGATCATTTTCCAGCACTTTGAGTGTCGTATTTTGTCCCAACCGGGTAACTATATAGTCATTGGCGGCCAGAACAGGATTATTGGAGGCATCCTTATCCGTAACCACAAATTTTACGGTTTCGTAAAAAACCTGTGTACCAGAACCATTATTACCTGTCTTGATCGTTACGGGGACTTTATATTCATAAACGCCCGGGGTGGTCGCTGAAAAGGAATAAGTACCAGCACTGTTCAACGTAAATGTGGCACCTGAAGGCCCGCTGTTTAATACAGGTATACCGAATACTCCTCCTCCGGTAGGCAGGTAATCATTGGTCTTGAGGTCTCCGGATACAGCCACTCCCGATTGCGACATACTTTCATCACTTTTCAAAACCGGTGGGTTGTGTATAGGACCGGAGAGCGAGCCAATGCGCATAATTCCTGCGGTCGGGATCATGGCTATCTCTGTATTCAATACAACATTTCCGATAGCTTTTAGCCGGTATAATATCGGTGTCGTTTCTAAGTGATAGGCCGTATTTTTAGGTGCATAGCGGAACTCCATCATCGTCTTTACCAGATCGAAAGCACCACCGGAATTTGGAGGCAGGTTATTGGTCAGTTTGTATTGTACTACCGCGAACACCCTGCCGTCATTAGCTAATTCATAAGTACCGGTCTCCGCAGCTCCCCAGTATCCATTGGAAGTTTGAGCTGGAGGCAACATTTTTATTTTTGCCGTATCATAGAGTATTTCGGCAATTATGGTATTTGAACTGCTGAGTGTCAAATTCATTGGATTAGCATTTCTTTCGATGGTCATCCCAAACTGGGTCGGTACATTTACCAGCATAATCTGGGATACATTTGCCGCATTCGGATATCCGAATGCTCCACGCCAATACTCATTATACACATCTGTGGTAGTACTCGAAGATTGAATAGATGTAGCCGCTCCCTGGTTTAATGCAGGAGAAGCAGTACCGTAATCGTAATAGAAATTCTGCTGGGCACTTACAACTCCTGACTGCAACAGAAAGGGTATTAATAAACTTATGTAGTGTTTAAAATGTTTCATGAGCAAGTATTTAGAATTATTACCAGGTGCGGAAAGTCTCCACACCTGGTAGTAATCATTAAAGAAATTATAGTTTCTGTACTTTCACCGATTGAACACCGGTAGTACCGGTAACGGTAACAAGATAATTACCTGCAGCATATTTGCTCATATCAATGGCAGCCAGTCCTGATGTCGCTGTTGTGCTGGTCATCAGCTGCCCCAGGGTATTATACACTTCTATTTTACTGCCTGCTTCAATTCCTGCTATTACAGCCTGGTTAGTTACCGGATTAGGATAAACAGATAGTTCTGATACCAGCTTAATAGAAGATTTTTGGTTTAAGAGATTACCAACAAGGCTTGCATCATAGAAAAGCTGATAATAAACACCGTTATTGGTATTGTTCACCTCACCACCGCTATTGGGCTGGATGTTTACGTAGAACATTACATCATCTCCAAAGTTGTTGTTATGTGTTTTAATGGTCAGGTAAACGGTTACCGCACTGGATGGAGGAATAGAATAGCTGGCATTGGAAACAAACCTGTAATTGTTGTTCTGGCCGGCTACACTGTTATTGGTAATGTTCCATTTTGTGTTATCATAAGGGAACTGCTCTCCTTCAATAGTTACATTACCTGCGGCGGCACCATTCACCTGTATATCCACCAGTTGCTGGGAAAGAGGCAGCCCTTGAATAGTAAAAGCAATTGGTCCGTTAGTAGCAACTTCGTTCAGGTTAACGATGGAAACGGCTATTTTGCGGTAGGCAGGTCCATATTCACTGATACCATATTGAACAACCGGTTGCAGGTCTGGTAATACACAGTTTTTGATATTAATAGTTACCGGCAGGGAAACACTGTAACAGTTGTACACCTGGTCACGGAATACCACATAGTATTTGTAAGCCCCCACTCCTGTAAGTACATTAGACACCCTAGTTGCATTACTGGTCGGGTTAGGAACAGTATGATACTCTACTACAGAATTGATCGGGTTGCCACCTTCTGAAACTGTAGGTAACACCACTGTTGTCTGATTAGTAGCATTACAGTCATTAGTGTAGCTGTAAGAATTCAACCTTGGAGCAAAGCTACCCGTATTACAGTTATCACAGGCATCAGGAACGCCATCGAAGTCGGAATCGATACTGTTATCGCCAGGGCATAGATCAATACAATCTCCGAAGCCATCACCATCTGCATCTTCAAATATGTAGGCACCAAAAATCCTTGTCTGGTTGCCCAGGCCCACGGTTACTAAACCGGTATTTAATTCAATCTGCACCATATTGAAAGACTTGGTCGTTTTAAACCCGACTCTTGCTTTACTGCTATTGCCCGGTAAAATGTCCAGGCCCAGCAATTGTGCATTACCTACATTTGATTCTCTGAGTGTTTTGGTATTTCCACTCACCAGGTAGGTTTTAATGGTGATACCGGACAAGAGGTTTACATCCAGTAAGCCACCGGCCTGAACGATCTCATATCCGGCACTTGTACCGGCAGGGAATGCAGTACCGTTGTTTACCGCGGAAACCCTGGCTCCGGCAAGAATACCTGCGATCAATGGTGAAGTATAGACTGCGTAGTCTTCCCTGTCCGCTGTAATTACATTATTCACATTACTTAAGGAATGTAATGCGATCCCATAAGTACCGTTAAAAGTCTCTCCGCCGAAACCAAAGAAGCCCGGGTTATTGGCCACTAAAGAGCCACTGAATTTACCCGAAGGAGCAGAGCCCAAATAGATATTACAATCGGTACAAGATCCCGGTTCTGCATAAGCATAATAAATTTTTGTAGCCGCTATAGCAACAGAAGCCCCGAAGTTTTGTCTAAAACGTATTTCATTAAAAGGCTTGGATGTTTTGAAGCCTATTTTAGCACGGTTAGCATTATTGAAGGACAATATCTTTAAAGACAACAAGCCGCCACCTGTTCCGGAACTTACTGTTGTGGATTCCTGTTTCTGGCCAAACAAATAAGTTTCTACAGACATGGTATTAAGTATATTTACCATAGCCAGTGCATTACCATCAGAATTGGACACAACAAATCCTGCATTGTAGCCGGCAGGATAAACGCCACCTGTATTCAATACGCCTACAGAAGGAGAAGAAAGTATGGTAACCGGTGTAACCAGGGCTGCGAAATCATTGGAATTTGCATTAATGATGTTGTCTGCATTGATCAGGTTACATGCCGCACAGATACCCGGTCCGTCATAAGAAACGTTAACCGTTCTGCCCGCGATAGGCATATTGCAGTGTTCTACATTCAGCTGATTCGGGTTTAAAGAAGAGAAGGCAAATGCGCTATACACTTTTAAACCGTTAAGGAAGTTTTTAGCAAGCCCGGAGGTATAAAAGCGGACTTCATTAAATGGTTTTGTTGTCGTGAAGGTTAAATAGCTCTTTGTGTTGGAAACAGAGAGAATACTGATAGATAAAAGGCTGCCGGCAGATTTCACCTCCTGCAGTTGCCCGTTTAAATAGGTGCTTACATAAACACCATTCAAAATGCCCAAAGAGAGCACCTGTTCACTTGAAAACAAATAACCTGTAACCGTTCCGGCAGGATAGGTAGTATCATAATTCTTTACCGTAACCCCTTTTGAGTTCAATACATCTAAAATAGATCCGTAATAGGCTCCCGTAGTGACATCATCATCAATTATTTTATTCAGGTCAACGTAATTGGATCCTAAACATAACTGCGTGACACAGAAAGCACCGGAATTGGTCACTTTGGCTACCTGCACGCCCTCTCCGGTAATAGGCTTGTACATGTACTGTGCATTAGCTTTCGATTGGCTGAGGCCAAAGAAAAGACACAGGAGCAGGGTAAGTTTAACAAGTGTGTGTTTTGTCATTTTTTACATTTTAAGTGTTAAGAATTACAGTTTGATTTTTTTTATAGGATGGGCATTAGTAGGTTGAAATTGTAAGCGCAGGGATATACTTTACAGGATTTGAAAAGTACACAGCGATGCTTCTTGATGCTTCTTCACTATTTCCGCTTTCAATTTTTTTAGCTCAGCATGTAATTGCTCTTCCCCTTTCTTGTAATCGCTGAGCGACTTGCTGAACCTTGCATTGCTTTCGCCATAACGTTCTGTCCAGTCTTTTTGCTTTATTACGGCATTAATGTTCAAAAGGGTGTATTGATAAAAATCACAAGCTTTTGCCTGTTGCTTTTGATCGTAATAGTAAGTTGCTATTGTTTCAAGCTGTTGCGGAGCCAGGATAGAAAATACCTGGTTGCCGCCTTGCTCTGTGTAGGCTAAAATGGCTTCGGGGAGGATAAGGGCATTGCTGTCGAGCTGGAGCTTTGCTAACCTGATCTCTTCTGCAACAGGCCTCTCAATGTTCCTGTAGATAAGATCAAACAGCTTTTCTGCATTTTTACTATCGTTTGTTTGCAGATAGGCAGTTGCCAGGATAAAAAAGCAATCCATCAGATTTGCCTTTTTAATGGCCTCTGCAAGGCCAATAATTTCCGGGTAAGCCTTTGAACGATACAAATGGCTGATATGCAACTTCAGGAGTTCGATGCTTGCTGATTCACGATAATATGCAGCACCTAAAGCAATCGCTTTTTGTTCTTCTCCGGTATTATAAAGCACCGGCAACTCTGCCTGCTTTAAGCGGTTGATCACCCGGTCACTTCCTTTAAAAATATTAAATGCCTCAGGCAGGGATACTTTTAATGAAGCATAATTTTCCTGCTTTTCTAAAAGAAAAATTTTTGATAACAGAAGAGGCCGGACTATACTTTTATCTTTCGCATTTGACCGGATCAGTTTATCTGCAAGCGGAATTATTTTTACCGATTTTTCAAAAGGAATCTCATCGAAAGGAATAACAAGCGCAAGGTTATAATCCGATCCGGAAGGCTCCGCTTGTTGCATTGCTTCAATATTTTTTGCAATCAATAACTCATCCAGTAGCAACCAGGCAATATGATACTTAATTAAATTATAGTCTTTCAGCTCGGCTGAAGAAGGGCTATAGCTCTGGTATTGAGCATACAGACTACGAAGAGAGTCATCCGAAGGAAGCACTTTTTGGGCAAAAGAAGGCAAGGCAATTGCCGTGACTAAATAAATAGTCAAGATAATTTTCAGTTTCATAAGTATGGTCGGTTTGTGAACTTCCAGATACAAATTACCCTGGGGCATCTGCATCAAATGATTAATACCGGGTTTTGCGGCCTCAATCAAACGAAATTTTATACCAGATTGGTGCTATAAATGTGAAATTAATCAGCAGAATTTTTAAGAATAAAAAACCTTTTTTTATATAGTTTTCAACTTTTATATCACCGCACAAAGATAAATAGATTATAGAGGAATTTTCCAAATACAAAAATTGCCTTTAACAAATAAAGTCAAATACAACTATTATTATAGTTATAATATAATAATAGCCAATTAATTAAATTTATAAATTAATATTATTTGTTAATGAATAGTTTATTCTGAATATGTTTTAAACATACTTGTAGCTACGCTAATTGAAATATTAAATAATTAACCGATTGATAAACAATACAGCCTTTTAAACATTATTCAGTAATTATACTAAGAAATTTTATCTGCAGATTTACTTCCTGAGGTCCAGAATGCGGTTTAATTTACCGCCTTCACTCCTATCAATTGTTTGAGGTATTTTGATACAGACTTTCATACTTAATCCGATCTCAGATTTGATCTTGTGTTGTAGCTGTTTTTGGGCATTCAGCACGCTGTCATGCTGTAGTACATCTTCAGTTGTTTGGATCAGTATGTCAAAAACGTCCTGGTCCAGCTCTACATTTACGGCTACTTCATCCATACTGCCGGAGCGGCTAACCACGAGCTGGTAATTATTACTTAAGAGGCCAAGGCCATCAAGGGCCGCTTCAACTTGTGTGTGGAATAAATTCACCCCTCTTATGATCAGCATATCATCTGCACGGCCAATGATAGGGCCCATCTTGATATGGCTGCGTTTAGCAGATCGGTCATAGTAGATAGAGGTAATATCATTGGTCCAGTAACGCAGTACCGGTGAGGCTTCTTTTGTCAATGTGGTGAACACGAGCACCCCTTCTTTACCGTAAGGCAGCGGTGCCCCGGTGTCTTTGTCTACAATTTCGGGAAAGAAATGATCTTCCCAGATATAGCTTCCCGTACCTTTTTCATCTACATCTTCCTGCGATACTCCCGGGCCTATAATTTCACTTAAACCATAAATATTACTGGCCTTTACGCCCAGCCCCGACTCCACCGCAGCCCGCACACTTTCGGTCCAGGGCTCTGCACCGAGTACAGCATATTTGAAGGGGATCTCCTCCGGTGCCATCCCTTTTTGTTTCATATGTTCTGCCAGTGTCAATGCATAAGAAGGCGTACAGCAAATGGCATCACTTTTAAAATCCTGCATCAGCATGATCTGCTTTTCTGTGCCTCCACCGGAAATAGGCAAAACCGTCATGCCCAGCTTTTCTGCACCATAATGCAAGCCCAATCCACCGGTAAACAATCCGTAACCATAAGCATTCTGCATCAGCATACCTGGACGGCAACCGGCCGCATAGAGTGATCTCGCCACTACTTCTGCAAAAAGATTAATATCATTTTGTGTATAACCTACCAAAATAGGTTTTCCCGTAGTACCGCTGCTGCAATGCAGGCGCACAGCCTCTTCCCGGGGAACGGCAAACAAGCCGAAGGGATAATTTTCCCTTAATGCCACTTTATAGGTAAAGGGTATTTTATGCAGATCTTCTATACTTCGGATGTCTTCGGGCCTCAATCCCAGCTCGTCAAAAGCCTGTTTATAGTGTGGTATTTTTTGGTAAACCTTTTGTACCAGTTTTTTAAGTCTTTCCTCCTGTAATGCTCTTAGTTTTTCTAAAGGCATTGTTTCGATCTCCCGGTTAAAATATGACATCTGTTGTTATTTTCTTGAAAATAAAGGTAGCAGATTCCGGCTAAGTATTTTACTAAAATCTGCTTAAAACTATAGCTAAGGACAGATGCTGCTATAAACGAATAAGCAATTCCCGGTTTCAACATAAACCGGGAATTGCCTGCATTATTGTTCCTTTTTTAGGCAACGGTAAAAGCACCATCCGCCCACCTCTGATCGGTTTGTTCAGCAAGGTTGTATGATGCCCGGGCGCATTGCATTGATACCCTTGTCATTGTAAAAAAAGCACACAAGCCTTTTTTAGTAGCGCAAATAACTATTGAAAAACAGCTTTTAACATTAAGACATTTTATATAATTTAGCTATAACTAAACCTCTTCTTTAAATGTTTTCCTATGAAAAACTTATTTATTTTCTTATTGATCGGCTTTGGTCTGATCTACTATATTTCCTGTAAAAAGAAGCCCAATTATTTTTCGGACTGGAAAATCAACGGAACAGCATACCGTTCTAATAATGTAACTGTCTCAGAAGGAAAGGGTATTGTAACTATGGCATGCTACGCAAGGGAGGGATTTTCATTGGTTTGGTATACCTCTTCTGGTTTTCCGGATAGGGGTGGAATGTGGCTCATTGCTGATGGTTCATCAGGAACAGCAGGGGTGGGTATTTATCACGAAGGCAAGTACTATATGGTTTCCCCCAACGAGGTTAAGTATCTTAACTTCGGAGTCGGTAATGGTACTATTGAATTCCAGGCAGAGCCTGCATGGTTTATCAACTACGAGAATCCTGCCGATAGTGTGCTCGTCGAGGGTGTTTTTAGAAGGCCATGAAATAAATGCCACACAATTTTAGCCATGGAATGATCACCGACGATGCTGCATAACGGAGTGTCGCGAAAGTGAGGGATTTGCGTTTATATAGTTTACCTGTACAGGTTCTTCAAGATTACAGGAACTTGCGCCAATCAAGTAGAGAGACCCGATGGTCCCGAATAGCATTAGCTGAAGGTGTTTATAGAATAAAGCTTCAGCAGGGAGAATACACAGAAAGTTTAAAATTTTTCAAGCAATAATATTTTCAAGCCCAAAAAAGAATAAGGCTTACCCCGTAAGTAATAAAGCATTGCCCAGGAAGAGCAATGCTTTATTGTTTATATCAATTATTACACAAATTACTGCACAGAAAATTGCCTGAGCACATGACCCGAAGGTGTCCTGATGTCCAGGAAGTAAATACCGGAACTCAGCTGTTTTAAGTTGACCTGGTAATTTTTTTGTGTTCCTTTACCCGGTTCCTCCTGGAGTACTTTACCCAGCAGGTCTAATATCCTGATTTGCTCAATGACTAAACCACCTTCATTATCAATCATCAACATATTTTTCGCAGGATTAGGGAATACATAAACAGCCGCATCTTTGAGTATTGGTTTGATGCTTACCACACCACTTACGGTGACTGCTTTATTCACTTTAGTAGTATCCCCACAGCCATTGATCAGGTTAAGCGTGACATTATAAGTACCATTGCTGCCATAAGCAAAGGATGTAGGATTGCCTGTAGCCGTGGCATTGTTGGCCCCGAATTGCCAGAAGTAAGTCGCGGCATTGGATGCGGTGGCCTGGAAAGTGACCATGCCGCCGGATGTTTCTGTGGCCATAAAACTGCCACTGGCCAATGGCGTGAGTCCTACGACTATTGTATCCCTGCCCTGGCAACCGCTGGTATTCGTCACCAATACAGAATAAGTACCGGCAGCGCTTACCGATCTGGTCTGGGTAGCAGTACCATTATCCCATAAATAAGTGCTGCCTGCGTTTCCGGCATTTAAGACCAAAGGCCCTCTGCCTTCACAGATCGTGGTATCATTACCCAGGTTTACGGTCACACTGGCCACCTGCACCTGTACCGGTGTTGAATAGGCCGGAGTACCCCCGGAACAGACCACTTTACAGCGATACCAGGTAGAGGTCGCAGGCTGTGCCGTTGTGCCTGCTGTAGTCTGGCTGGCCCCCATGCTGGTATAGCTGCCGGCAGTATTGGTGGCAGAACGTTCCCATTCGTAAGTAATGCCAGTACCTGTACTATTGCCACTCAGGTTAAGATTGATACTTGTATTGGGACACACCGGGGCGCTGGCACTACTGGTTGCAGTACCGGGAGTAACCGGGCTAGTGCAGCCGGTGACCGTACCCAAAGTAAATTGTATAACGGGTCTCCTGTCATCAATGGAAGTATTGTTCGAGGTGCTGGAAAGGGAAGTGGGAGCCGTAGTATTTGCTCCACCGTAGATACGGTCTGGAACGCTTGTATTTACCCATTCGAAAGAACCTGTCGCCAGCGGTGTTGGTGTGGCTGAGGCATCCCATTCCGTCAGGATTTCAATAGCACCACCACTGTATACAAAAGGGGTATTAAGGGTAAAAGGAATGTAATTGGGGCTGGCAGTAGCAGGAAATGACTGACTGGCGTTTTGATAGACGAGGCTTGCCCCGGAACTTAAATTGGCCCAGGTCTCACTGCTTAAGGCATAAGCAGTTGCCGAAGAGTTTTTCATGTAGATTTTGAAGTTGGACGGACCGGCAGAGCTGCTGCTGCCCCCTTTCATCCAACCCACAGCAGAGATGGTACTACCACTGGTAATGCCTGCTGCTGCCAGTTCTGCCTGCGTATACAGATAGGCAAACCGGCTATATTTATAAAACATCGTCGTAGATATATATATCGGACCTACCGCGTACAAATCGGATGCAGGCGTGCCCGTATTAATGGTAATAATTTGCGCATCGGCTCTTTGATGACCGGCCAGCAAAGCCACGCCCAGCAAAAAGACCTTTGCTACCTTGAATAAGTAATTGTTGCCTTTCATATTGATAAACTTAATGATGCCTACTCTAAATCGGTTTTCGGCGACCCCCATTATTATTCATTACGGAATAATCATTTGAACAACGTATCCTTTAAGACAAGACATAAAATATTAACAAATAGTTGGTAATCAGCTACTATAGTAATATGATAAGAATATTGGATCAGAACCGGGGAATAGATATAAAACGACAAAAGGCATAACTGGCACCGGTAGTGCCGTATGCATTAGCAGCAAGCCTCAAGGCTATAATTACAGATGAATATGGGTCACTTCTTTGAAATGTCCCTTCAGGGCCTGTGCTGTATCCTCTGCACTGGTATGGGTCATAAAGATCTGGGGAATTTCTGCGGTACTTAAAAGGGCAAATAACCTTTGCAGGCGCTCTTTGTCCAGCTTTTCAAAAATATCATCCAAAAGAATGATCGGTGTTTTACCCAGTTGGCGCAACCATTCCAGCTGGGCCAGCTTCATACTGATCAGTAAAGATTTTTTTTGTCCCTGGGAAGCATGTGTTTTGTAGGGCAGATCGTTCAGCAAGAGCAGCCAGTCTTCCGTATGCAGGCCCAGGGTGCTGCGCCGGGCCTCTATATCCCTGTTTCTCTGGTAACGCAGCATGGAAAACAATTGTGCCGGATCCTGTACACAAGGATTGTATTGCACATGAATCGCTTCTTTCTGATGGGCTATAGATTCATAGAATTGGCGCACCAGGTTAGGTATGCTATCAGAAATCTCTATACGTTTCTGTAACAGGTAAGCCCCGGTATCAGCCAATTGGCGGTCGTAGACATCCAGTAGTTCCTGGTTGATCGGGTAAGGACTTTGTTTCAGGAAAGCATTCTTATGCTCCAGCACTTTCTGGTAATGGATAAGGTTTTCCAGGTAAAGCGGGTCGGCCTGCGACAGCAGTCCGTCAAAAAATTTTCTTCTTACCGCACTGGCCCCGTTCACCAGCTCTATATCATCCGGCGCGATCATGAGCGCTGTATGCTTGCCGATATAACTGGTCAGCTTTTCTACCGGCACTTCATCTTCCAGCAGGCGTTTCTTCCCCTCCTTCCAGATGAGGGTAGATTTCTCTTGTATTTTGCGGTCTCCAAACAGGCCTTCTACCCGGAAGCCCTCTTTACCCTCCTGCACATTATTGATCTCCTTGCTCTGGAAATAGCTTTTGGTAAAACAGAGATAATAGACCGCATCCAGGAGATTGGTCTTGCCCACCCCGTTATTACCACTGATGGCAACAACAGGTGCATCCAGGTCAAAATGCCGGAAGGTATAATTTCTGAATTGAGTGAGTGTTATGGACCGGAGTCTTTGCAATTAGAATACTTAAAGATTGCTTAAACTGCAAATTTGCACATAAAGCTTCATTTTAGCGATAATTTTCCCTATTTTCGCAAAAATAAAATCGGAATATAGTGCAAACACAATTTGATAAAGCACAATACCTTGAATGGTATGAGAGTATGCTGTTGCAACGCAAGTTTGAAGAGAAGGCGGGACAATTATACGGCATGCAAAAAATCAGAGGTTTCTGCCACTTATATATAGGTCAGGAAGCGGTTTCTGCGGGTATTATTTCTGCGATCAGACCAGATGACAACCTCATCACCGCTTACCGCGATCACGGTTTGGCATTAGCAAAAGGCATGTCTGCTAACGAATGTATGGCAGAGCTATTTGGTAAAGCAACCGGTTGTACCAAAGGGAAAGGCGGCTCTATGCACTTTTTCTCTAAAGAGCATCGCTTTTTTGGTGGTCATGGTATCGTAGGCGGACAGATCGGCCTGGGTGCAGGTATTGCATTTGCTGATAACTATAATGAGAATGACCGTGTAACCGTTTGTTTATTCGGTGATGGTGCTGCACGCCAGGGTATCCTGCATGAGACCTTTAATATGGCCATGTTATGGAACCTGCCGGTAGTATTCATCTGCGAAAACAACTTCTACGCAATGGGTACTTCTGTAGAGCGTACATCAAAAGTTTTAGACATATTCCGTATGGCTGATGCTTATGATATGCCTGCCGATTCTGTAGATGGCATGAGCCCAGAAGAGGTGCACCTGGCCATGGAAAGAGCGGTAAAGCGTGCACGTGAAAAAGGTGGCCCTACATTCCTTGAAATCAAAACATACCGCTATCGCGGACACTCTATGAGTGACCCTGCCAAATACAGAACGAAAGAAGAAGAGGCAGGATACAAAGAGCAGGACCCCATCAAGCACGTGGTAAGGATCATTGAAGCAAATGGCTTTGCAAATACAGAAGAGCTGGAAGCTATTGAGGAAAAAGTGAAGCAGGAAGTGGATGCCTGTGTTAAATTTGCAGAGGAAAGCCCCTGGCCAAATGATGACGAATTGTACAAAGACATTTATGTACAAGAAGATTATCCCTTCATAAAAGACTAATATTCTATTTAAAATAAATGCATAAGCCCATGATATCCTCATGGGCTTTGTTGCAAATGGTTAAAAAATAAAGCTTCAGGCTAAATTTAGCAAAGCTTTATGCAACCTTATTTGACCATTTTTTTACATTTGCTGTTTACTTTTGGGTATAAATATGAAAAAGTTCTCCCCTTACTTTGTTGTGTTTGCATCAATTTTCTTCTTATGGTCCTGTAGCGATAAAAAAACAGACCAGTTTGAGGTAATTGGTAAGATAGATGGTATGCCTGACGATGTGCTGGTATATTTAGAAGAAATAGGCCTTAACAATGAATTGAAAATCGTCGATTCTACAAGAAGCAATCAGAAAGGAGGATTCTTATTAAAAGGATTCCGCGGAGCAGAGCAAAAGCTCTACCGGGTTAAAATGGGCAGCAAATGGGTACTCGTTATCGATGATGCGGCCGAGGTTACCTTAAATGCCAACTGGAATAAGTTAGAAAGCGATTATACCACTAAAGGTTCTGCAGGCTCAGCCAGCCTCTCCAAGCTCCTGAAAAATATTTACAGCTACGACAAGAGTATAACTGAACTGCATTATACGATTGAAAACTTAAGCGTTGATCCCAATAGCAATGATAGCGTAATCGCCCTGGCCCAGGCTGATCTTCAAAAAATAACGGAAGAGCAATCTAAATTCATGATGGCCTATGCCGATACCACAAAATACTTACCCATCGCGATCCTCGCAGCATTCAGGGCAGACCTGGAGCATGATGAAGACTACCTGAAACAACTGATGGTCTCTCTGGACAAGCGTTTCGCCAACCAATCCATGACCAGGGAGTTTAAGCAATACCTCTCGGAAGCTTTAAACACCAAAAATATTTCCAAAATTAAGATTAATGAACCTGCGCCTGCCTTTACCTTAAAAGATCTTAATGGTAAAGAGGTGAGCCTGGAGAAATTTAAAGGTAAATATTTACTGATCGATTTCTGGGCATCCTGGTGTCCGCCATGCAGGGCAGAAAACCCGAATATAGTTAAGGCGTATACCACCTTCAAGGATAAAAATTTTGAAATCCTGGGCGTATCCTTAGATACCGATGAAAGCAAATGGAAATCTGCCGTTAAATCTGATAACCTGAACTGGACACAGGTAAGCGACCTCGGGGGCTGGAAATCAGGTGTTGTGGGCCTTTACGGGATTGAAGCGATCCCTGCGAATTTCTTACTGGACCCTAATGGCAATGTAATTGCCACCAATATTATGGGACCAAAGTTGGAAACTACGCTCAAAGACATTTTAAAATAAAGCCATTTATTTTTACTGTTACCCGGCTGCCTTGATCAAGGCAGCCTTTTTTATTTTCTGCTTTTTGCATATATTCACACCTATCACAAATTACACGCCCCTTCATGAAACAGTTCTTATCTGTGCTGTGCCTCAGCACCTTACTCCTTCCAGGCCTGTCCTCCTGTACCAAAATGGACAAAAACGATAATGCCTATAAAGTTATGGGTGCCTGGACTCCCGAACGATATGAGCTCAGGTATACAGACTTTAATGGCGACAGTGTAGTGTATGAAGCCACGTCATTTGGAAAAGATATCTGGGAATTCAGAAAAAGAGGAAAGCTCCTCATACACCTGGGCACGCCGGATGCAGGACCCTACTCCTATAAGTACAGCGTTAATGATGCAGTTCTGGATATAGGGAACCAAAAATATACCATCACACAACTGGATAATAACCATCTGAAGTATTACCACATCTCCCCGCCTAACGATACGGCCAGGATCCAGGGGCAGGCTTTAGGCATTGTTTATTACCAGGAGTGGCATTTTAGCAAATAGTCTGCTCCCCTTAATTTAATCCAAGTAATTAAAGATAAAGCATGAAAAAATATTGGTTGTTCCTTAGCCTTTTGTCTCTCGGCAGTCTGCAAGCCCATGCGCAGGTCAAGCTGGACCAGGATATAGCATTAAAGCTCAGCAGAGCACCTTTACACTGCATTCCTTCGGAGTTTCCTAATAAGACCTCCCACCTGTCAGATGCGGCCGAAGATGCCCGTTTATTGCCCTCAGAACTACATCCTGTATTCTATGGCTGCCTGGACTGGCATAGTTCTGTTCACGGCCACTGGATGCTGGTGCGCCTGCTGCAGGTATATCCTGAGCTGCCGAATAAAGACAGCATCATCGCTGTGCTGAACAAAAGTTTCCAGTTGGACAATATGCAGCAGGAAGCACAATATTTCGGTAAATACACGGCCTCCCAGAACTATGAGCGCACTTATGGCTGGGCATGGCTCTTAAAGCTGGACGAGGCTTTGGGCAGGTCCCCGGACCCTATGTTCCGGAAATGGCATACGGCCCTGCAGCCCCTTACGGATAAGATCGTGAGCCTGTGGAAAGCTTACCTGCCTAAGCAAACCTACCCTAACCGTACCGGCGTTCATCCCAATACGGCTTTTGGCCTGGACTTTGCCTTAGACTGGGCGATCTTCAAGGGAGATAAAGAATTTGAAACCGCCATCAGGGCGAAGGCCATGCACTTTTACGGTAACAACAAACAGATACCGGCCTACCTGGAACCGGATGGCAGTGACTTCTTCTCCCCCAGCCTGATGGCAGCCGCATTGATGTCTAAAGTCCTGACCAAAAAGGATTTCCAAAACTGGTTCAAAGCTTACTATACACAAGAGAGTATAGAAAGGATCTGTGCCCTGCCCACGGTGAGCGACCGGAACGACTACCAGATCGTGCACCTGGACGGATTGTCCTTCAGCCGGGCCTGGTGTATGCGTACGATCTCCAAACACCTGGATCATACCAACCCATTGCGGAAACGATTTGTCACGACCTCAGATCTTTTTTTGGCAAAAACACTTCCCGAGGTCTTTAGCGGCTATGGCGGCGAGCATTGGCTGGCCTCCTTTGCCATCTATGCTTTACTCGAAACATAAAAATAAGGGCTGCAAAATTGCAGCCCTTATTTTTAAATGATATATATCAACCTGGAGATTATTCAGATTTTGCTTTCGGCTTTTTCATGATCGCATAAACTTCTAAAGCGAAGCCCAGTAAAACAACGATCGGGGCCAGTGTGATGCGGCGGAAACTGAAAATATCCTGTGAATAGACATTAGGATCGCTGCTACGGCCTCCTGACATCAGCATAAAACCAATTACAATAATAATTAAGCCCGCGAACATCAGGTAATAATTCTCTTTACCAAACAAAAATGTTTTTGATGTATCGTTATTGCGATTATTTGCTTTTGCCATTTTGAACATTAAATTTTAAGAAATCAAAAGTAAGGAAAATTTTTTAATACAAGTCTTCTACTTTCAGCTTTAAATACTTGTAGACAGAACGATGGGTACTGAACAGAGAGATGACCACACCAAGTACTAAAATAAGCACCAGCAACCCGATAAACAGGTTCCCATCTTCTACCGCATAGATCTCGGGATATCTGCTTAAGACAATAGCCCTCAGTCCCAGGATAGCCACGATAGCGACTCCCGCACTGATCAGCCCGCTCAGCGCTGCTGAAATGTCAAAGGGCTTGGCAATAAAGCCTCTGGTAGCCCCTACCATTTGCATGGTCTTGATCGTGTGGCGGTTACTGAACATAGACAGGCGCACGGTATTATCGATCAGGAAGGTAACACTCAACAATAAGATCCCGGCGATCACGGCCAGGATCAGTCCTGCCCTGTTGATCACTTTCGTCAGGCTGCTCACCACCGGCTTGGCATATACCACTTCCCGTACGATATTGCTTTGTTTTAAAAACTGCTCGACCTTATTTAAACTATCGGGATTGACGAATGCCGGTTGAAGGTTTAAGACAATGGAGGTGTACAGCGGGTTGAAGCCCAGCAACTCTCCATGGTCCACCGCATCTATCTTAGACAACTGCTCCAGGGCTTGTTCTTTTGTGATCAGCTCTGCCTTCTCTATAAAGCTTTGTTTATTTAAGATCTCATGCAGTTGTGTATATTTCTCCGGGCGTGTATTGTCATGCAAGATCACGTCCACCTGAATACTGCTTCTGACAAACTTGTTCAGGCCCTGTCCATTGATCATGATCCAGCCCAGCATACCCAGCAGGAACAAGACCAAAGACACCCCTATTGCAGAATAAATATGTGATGGTGTTATTTTTTTCATTTAAATATTTTTATCCGGGCTTTGGCTCAAGCCCTTATAAATTTGTTCAAAAATAGGAAAACTATTCCTTTCGGCTGTAAGACAAGCCGAATATTGAAAATAATTTTTTGAATATACTTCTTTATCCATACGTCTTTTCTATATCACGGCCTATATTTAGATTGCAATTATTAAACCTGAATGGCTAAATTTGCCTTCGTTAATCATTTGAGCTTTTAATTTTTACAAATAAATACAATGGATAAAATAGCCATACTTAATGAATATACAGAAGCGGCGAAATTAGGCGGAGGACAAGCCCGTATCGATAGTCAGCACAAAAAAGGTAAGCTTACCGCCCGTGAGCGTATCCAGTTGCTGATGGACGAAGGTACTTTCGAGGAGATCGGTATGCTGGTGAAACACCGCAGTTATGATTTTGGCATGGAGAAAGAGCAATACCTGGGAGATGGCGTAGTTACCGGTTATGGTAAAGTAAACGGCCGCCTGGTGTATGTGTTTTCCCAGGATTTCACGGTTTTTGGCGGTAGCCTTTCTGAGACGCATGCAGAAAAAATATGTAAGATCATGGATATGGCTGTTCAGAACGGTGCGCCTGTTATCGGGCTCAATGACAGTGGTGGTGCCCGTATCCAGGAAGGAGTAGTTTCTTTAGGAGGCTATGCCGATATTTTTTACAGGAATGTACAATCTTCGGGCGTGATCCCTCAGCTATCCGCTATCATGGGCCCTTGTGCCGGTGGTGCGGTGTATTCCCCGGCGATCACAGACTTTATCCTGATGGTGGAAAACAGCTCTTATATGTTTGTTACCGGCCCTAACGTAGTGAAGACGGTGACCCACGAGACGGTGACCAGTGAAGAGCTGGGCGGGGCCATCACCCACGCAGAGAAGTCCGGTGTGACCCATTTTGCCTGTGCCAATGAACTGGAATGTATTGATTACTTAAAACGCCTGTTGAGCTATATGCCGCAAAACTGTGAGGAAGACGCTCCCGTGTATCCTTATGAAGCGGGCAATGAGATCAGGTCAAAGCTGAATGACATCGTTCCGGAAAATGCCAACCAGCCTTATGACATCAAAGAAGTGATTGAAGAAGTAGTAGATACAGATTCTTTCTTAGAGGTACATAAATTGTATGCCGAAAATATTGTGGTGGGTTTTGCACGCCTGGCAGGCCGCAGCATCGGTATTGTAGCCAACCAGCCGGCGAGCATGGCCGGAGTATTAGATATTAATGCTTCTGTAAAAGCGGCCCGTTTCGTACGCTTCTGTGATGCATTCAATATCCCTTTGCTGGTATTGGTAGATGTTCCGGGCTTTTTACCGGGCACCGACCAGGAGTGGAACGGCATCATTACCAACGGGGCTAAACTGCTCTTTGCATTAAGTGAAGCAACTGTGCCCAAGATCACGGTGATCACCCGTAAAGCTTATGGTGGAGCTTATGATGTAATGAACTCAAAACACATTGGTGCCGACCTGAACTATGCCTGGCCTACGGCTGAGATCGCTGTAATGGGTGCCAAAGGTGCTGCTGAGATCATCTTTAAAAAGCAAATTGCCGAAGCAGAAGACCGGGATGCCAAATGGAAAGAAAAAGAACTGGAATATATGGCCAAGTTCGCCAATCCATATGGTGCTGCAGCCCGCGGATTTATCGATGAGGTCATTCTTCCGGAAGTAACCAGGGAAAAACTGATCAAAGCGTACCAGATGCTGGAAAATAAAGTGGTGAAGATGCCTAAAAAGAAGCATGCCAATATCCCGCTATAATTTTTCTGAAACATAATATTTCTTCAAGGGGCCTGAAATTCAGGCCCCTTGATTTTTTCATTAAACCCTTGTTAAATTATATAATTTCTATTTGTATTGCTATTATATAGACTAAATTAGTTAACTGAAATAACCGATTATTTTAACCTTAAAATCTGTATCAAAATGTCCACAGAAAATAATCCAAACCAGGAACTACCAGAAGAAAAAAGTTTCTGGGAAAAAGCGAAAGACAAGGCTGCTGATGCCTGGGATGCCGCAAAAGATAAGGCAGAAGACCTGGCAGATAAAGCAGAAGATGCCTGGGATGCCACTAAGGAAAAGGCCGGAGACCTGGCTGATAAAGCCGGAGATGCCTGGGAAAAAGTGAAAGACAAGGCGGAAGATGCATGGGACGATACGAAAGATAAACTGTCTGACCTTAAAGATAAAGCGGAAGACAAGATCGATGAACTAAGGGGTAAAAGCAATGATGCAGACACGCAAAATGCTTAAACTTGTTTATGTTATTTGATTCAAAAGGTGGCCAAAAATAATTTGGCCACCTTTTAATGTTAAACCTTTTGCTAAAAAAATGGTCTTAGGAACACTTAGCAGCGAATAGCTGTCCCTTTTAAAGTATTTTTGTGTAATCAAATTCTAATTGAAGATGAAATTCAAACTAAGCTTAATGACCCTTTCCGGAGCAGCTGCTCTTTCTATATCTAATGTGAATGCCCAAAACTATGAAGATGCATTAAGATATAGTAATTTAACTACAGGAACTACAGCCAGGTCTATGGCCATTGGCGGTGCTGCCGGCTCTTTAGGTGCCGACTACTCTGCTGCCGCAGTCAACCCTGCCGGTTTAGGCGTATATCGCCAGAGTGAACTTACGATCACTCCTTACCTGAATTTTAACGGTACGAGTTCAAAGTATATAGATAATAGCAACACTGCAGACAACAATACGGCTTTCAAGCTGGGGAGTATCGGGCTGGTATCTACGACTAATATGAGAGGCCGTTCCCGCTGGAAGAGTGTAACTTTTGCTTTAGGTTTTAATAAACTGGCCGACTTCAATACGCATTCTACTTACCAGGGTGTAAACAACCAATCTTCTTTTTCTGAAGTAATGGCTGCAGAAGCGCAAAGAAACGGTACTAATGAAGCTGATGGTGCGATGGGCTTCCTGGGTTATGAAGGTTACCTGCTGACCAATGACCTGAGATCTATTCCCTACCGCAACGTGCTGGCACCAGGAGGCACTTTAAAGCAAACCAAGTATAATCAATCCAAAGGTGCGGTCAATGAGTTTAACCTCAGCCTGGCCGGGAACTATGATGATAAATTTATGATCGGTGGTACTTTAGGCATTACCAGCTATCGCTTCAGGAGAAAAACTGAATTTGTGGAAGCAGATAATTCCGGCAACCTGAATAATGATTTCGACTACTTCAGCCTGATCGAGGATTTGCAGACAAATGGTGTGGGCATCAATGGTAAATTCGGTTTTATCTATGCACCGGTACAAAGCTTCCGGGTAGGATTGAGTGTACACACCCCTACTTTTGGCAGCTATACAGACTATGTAGATTATGACCTCTTATCCGAGATGGAGGGCCTGGGTCGTCATAATGTAGTGCCACAGAATCTTTACCGTTCCGACTACTCCATTACTACGCCCATGAGGGCTATTGTGAGTGCTACAGGATTTATCGGCACCAGGGGTTTCATCACTGCTGATGTAGAATATGTTCCCTATAACACGATGCGCATAAGATACGAGGGAACCGGCGTTTCTGAATATGAACGTGCACAGAATGATTATATAAAATCTACCTTCAGGTCTGCTATTAATGGTAGAATAGGAGCTGAGGTGAGAGCGACCAAAGATCTTGCCGTAAGAATAGGTGGCGCTTACTATGCCAATCCTTATAAAGACGGGGTTAATGACCTGGGCGGGGACAGGATAGACCTGTCTGCCGGTATAGGGTATAAATTAGGGGCTAATACAACACTGGACCTTACTTACCTGCGCAGCGAACAGACATATAAAGATTCTCCTTACCGCTTTACCAATCCTGATCCGGCTAACCCGATTACTTTCTATGATGCTTCTATCAAGAACACCAGAAATATGGTAGCCTTAACATTGGGCTTACGCTTCTAGGATAAAAAGCTAAGCATAAAACAAAATAACAGGGGATGATAGCACAATTAACATCCTCTATTTTTTATTTATGAAATATGCAATTATCTTTGTCCAGGTAAAAATTAAAATACTTTAAATAATGGCAGCAGTATATAATGACGCAAACTTCGAAGCAGAAGTATTACAGTCCGACAAGTTGACTGTAGTTGATTTTTGGGCACCCTGGTGTGGACCTTGTCTGGCTTTAAGCCCTACAATTGATGCTTTGGCAACAGAGTATGATGGCAAAATCAATGTTGGAAAGGTAAATGTGGATGAGAATCCTAATCTTTCTGTAGAGTATGGTGTAACAAGTATCCCATGCATTCTGTACATTAAAAATGGCGAAGTAGTGGACAAACAAGTAGGCGCTGCTCCGAAATCTGCTTTTGAAAAGAAGATTCAGCAACACCTTTAATGGATTGAATAAGCAAAAAGAAAGCATAGTTGAGTAAATTCAGCTATGCTTTCTTTTTGTATTTACAGGTATAAGCAAGAAAAAAAATTGCTTTCCCTGTTAATATTTATAAAAAAATTGTATTTTTCCAATCTCAAAATTGTTTGTATGAAATTTAGTTTGCTCAAGAAGATAGTAGCAGCTTCTGTATTACTGGTAGCAAGTATTCCCCAGTCTCAGGCCCAATTTGGAGTTGGTATCCCTAACTTTTTCAAGAGATTTGAACTTGGCTACTCTTACTCTGTTGGTTTTGCCACCTACAATAGTGTAGAAAGGGTCAAAAACCCGGGTAATGATAATGTTTATGAAAACAATATCAAAGAGAATGTGCGTTCTAAATTTGGATATGGCGGTTTAATGGGTTCTTATATTCCGCTTAAACGTGTCGGAAACAGCCTGATGGCTATTGGTGTGAATTTCCAATACAATGCATTTTTATGGGATTACACAACCCCTGTTTTTCAAAACTGGATCACTAATGAAAACGGTGAGATCACCGGTGCTTATTATTCTGATGATTTCGGCCTGGGATTCTCTTCCATGTCCGTACAGATGGCTATGCCTGTAAGTCTTGACTTTAAATTCGGTGCAGAAGCTAACCTGCAAAAATCGGCAAGATTCACCGGTACCATTGGTGCGGGTGTTTATCCTTCTGCTAATATGACCGTAGATTTTGATAACGGCGGATTTGGTTTTGGTGTATCTCCTTTTGTAAAAGGCGAAATCGGTATCAAAGGCGGTATCCTCTGGAAATTACGTGCACAATATGTGATGGGCAGGATTCCTTTCTATACAGATCAAAACTCTATTGGCAGTATGGTAGGTTCTTCTAACTCCAGCGAACTGATCGGTAAAGGCGTTGCCTCTGTTTCCTTAGTATTTATGCCTTTCTCCTGGAACTTCAGGGAAGATGGCTGGTGGAACTGGCACAGATAATTGAATAAAGGGTTCTTTATATAAAAATGGTTCAGGGATTAGATTCCTGAACCATTTTCTATATTAGGCAATGCCTGCTTAAAACAAGCTGCCATTCTTAATATCGGGGGTTTTGTTTAAGTGTGCATATGCTTTGGGCGTAGCTTCTCTTCCTCTCGGGGTGCGCACCAGGTAACCTTCCTGGATCAGGAAAGGTTCATAGACTTCTTCTATAGTACCGGATTCTTCTCCCACAGAGGTTGCAATATTGTTGATGCCCACAGGGCCTCCTTTAAATTTCTCGATCAGGCAGGACAAGATCCGGTTATCCATCTCGTCCAGGCCATTCGCATCCACCTGCAGCGCCTTAAGGCCATGCTCTGTCACCGCCAGGTCAATAACGCCATTGCCCAATACCTGTGCGAAGTCGCGCATACGCCTCAGCAAGCCATTGGCAATACGTGGTGTGCCGCGGCTCCTGCCGGCAATTTCCAGGGCTGCATCAGAAGTTATTTTCACATTCAGCAGGCCTGCCGACCGGCTGACGATGCCTTGTAAAACGGTTTTGGGATAATAGTCCAGCCGGGACTTGATCCCGAACCTTGACAGTAAAGGGGCTGTGAGCAGACCGGACCTTGTAGTAGCCCCTACCAGGGTAAAGGGAGACAGGTCGATCTGTATCGTACGTGCATTAGGCCCGCTGTCGATCAGGATATCGATCTTAAAATCTTCCATTGCTGCATAGAGGTATTCCTCTACTACTACACTTAGCCTGTGGATCTCATCTATGAACAGGACATCTCTTGGCCCCAGGTTGGTGAGGATACCGGCAAGATCTCCGGGCCTTTCTAATACCGGGCCGCTGGTCTCCTTAATATTTGCGCCAAGCTCATTGGCCACGATCCTGGAAAGCGTAGTCTTCCCCAGCCCCGGGGGGCCATGAAACAGTACGTGATCTAAGGGTTCGCCCCTGAGATTGGCCGCTTTGATAAAGATGCGGAGGTTTTCCACCAAAAGCGGCTGCCCCGAAAAATCTTCTATAGACTGCGGCCTGATGGTATTTTCGAACTCTTTTTCCTTTGGTCCTAAATGATCATTCGGCCTTACATTTGATGATTCCATATTCTATACAAAGATAAACTATATTGCTATTGTTCAATTGCCCTTGCTACAGCTTAAATGCCTATTTTTGGATAAATTTATTGAGACAAAGATTTTGACGGTTTTAGCAGCAACATTAGCCACCATAAAACAATACTGCGCTTACCAGGAGCGTTGCCACAGCGAAGTAAGGAACAAATTACTTGAGCTGGGATGCTATGGCGAGGACCTGGAAGCAGCCATCGGCCTGTTGATTGAAGAAAACTTCCTGAACGAAGAGCGTTTTGCCATTGCTTTTGCCGGGGGCAAGTTCAGGATGCAGTCCTGGGGTAAGGTGAAGATCAGGCTGCATCTCAAGCAAAAACAGGTTTCTGAATATTGTATCGGCAAAGGTTTAAAGAGCATCGACGATAACGATTATTATAATCGCTTGAAGGCTCTTTATGAAAAGAAGGAACAGGCCCTGGATTCAGAAAAAAATGAGTGGCGCAAGCGCCAAAAGATCACCGCTTATTTATTGCAGAAAGGCTATGAAAGTGATTTGATACAGCAGGTTTGGAATTCGGATGAAAGTATGTAAATTTGGTTGTTGGATGTATGAGTAAGATGGTAAAAAAGATCACGGAAGGAGTATGTGTTACGGTAGAGGTTTTCTACAGGCCGGAGCAAAGCAGCCCGGTAAACAATAGCTATATGTTTGCTTATAGAATCACTATTGATAACTATTCCAATATCCCTGTTCAATTGTTGAGAAGAAGCTGGTTTATCGTAGACAGTACGCTCGGGCTGCGTACGGTAGAAGGCGAAGGAGTTGTGGGCCAGACCCCTATCCTGGATGCAAATGAAACCTTTCAATACGTATCTGCTGCCAACCTCCGGTCAGATGCCGGGAAGATGTACGGTGTTTATCTTTTCAAAAACCTGTACACCAATAAAGAATTCGAGGTGATCATCCCTGAATTCATGCTCATCGCACCCTTTAAGGCAAATTAAATCTCTTTAGTCCTCTTATCCCCGGATAAAACATTAAAGGGCAGATTATGCACTTACCCTCCTTTTTATTTTAAAAATTTTAACTGTAATATATTTTGTTACAATTAAAATAGTTTTACTTTTGTGGGGTAAATGAACAATACAAGATTATCCACGGCTTTGCATATTTTATCGCTGCTCGCGCATAGTGAGGGCGATCTGCTGACCTCTGAATGGATTGCAGGGAGCATTGGTGTGAACCCGGTAATCGTGCGCAAGGAAATGGCTGTATTGAAAAAAGCCGGACTGGTGGAGAGCCTTGCAGGAAAAGAAGGTGGTACCCGTTTAGCGAAACCAGCTCAAAAGATCAAGCTCTCTGAGGTTTACCAGGCGGTACAACAAGCAACTCTTTTAGGTAAAAAAAATCTGCAGCCTAACCCGAATTGCCCGGTGGGTAAAAAGATCAATGATCAATTAGAAGCTTTGTATGCTGAAGCGGAAGAAAAGTTAATGAAGTTTTTAGCTAAAAAAACTCTGGCAGAGTTCTCCAGCGTGTTTTAATTTTTTTTGACCCTAATTGTAACAAATATTATTACATTTAAAAAAATAAACAAAAATGAAAGTAGCAGTAATCGGGGCCACAGGATTTGTAGGCACACAAGTAGTTAATGAATTGGTGAACAGGGGTAATGAGGTGATCGCCATTGCCCGGAATACCGACAAGGTATTGTCTCACGAAAAAGTACAGGCACAAGCTGTTGATGTAAGTGATGAAACTGCACTTGCAGCAGCGATAGCAGGCAGCGATGCGGTCATCAGCACCTTTAATGCCGGATGGACCAATCCTAATATGTACCATGACTTCCTGGAAGGTGCGCGACATATTGAGCAGGCTGTAGAAACCTCTGGTGTCAAGCGTTTCATCACTGTAGGTGGTGCGGGTAGCCTTTATATTGCTGATGGCGTACAGCTGGTAGATACGGCTGAATTCCCGGCAGAGATAAAACCGGGTGCCCAGGCGGCAAGAGATTACCTGAATGAGCTTAAAAATAACCAAAACCTGGACTGGACTTTCTTTAGCCCGGCTATCGAAATGCACCAGGGCACTGCAGGGGTAAGAAAAGGCACCTATCGCACGGCTTTAGAAAACCCGGTATTTGACCAGGACGGCAGAAGTGTGCTTTCTGTAGAGGATGTGGCGGTAGCTTTAGCAGATGAGCTGGAGCAAAACAAACACATCAAACAAAGGTTTACAGCGGCTTACTAGCAGCCTATCAAAAAAATAGGGCCGGCTCTGTTCATCAGGCCGGCCCTATTTTTGTTTATCAAGGATTAATTTTTTACTACTTTGAAGGTATTATAGTAAGTTTTAGCCCGGTCAACAGTCTCTATCTGGAGCAGGTAAATACCACCGGCATAGGGGCTCAGGTCCAGGGTGATCAAGTCGGAGCCATTATGGTTTTTGCTTGTTTTAACGTAATATGTTCTGCCTGAAACATCGGATAACTTAAGGGTTACCTCAAGGTTTCGGGCAACATTCAGGTTAATGTTCAGGTGATCGCTTGCCGGGTTGGGATAGACGCTCAGGCCTTCTAAGGCAAGTTGATTCTCCTTGATCCCGGTGACCTGGATCTGGGGCTGCAGGGTTCCCTGGGTAACGACCAGCCCGGCTGTGGATACGGTATTGACCAGGACCATTTCCCCCACAGACCATTCATAGGTATTTCCTCCTAATGCGGCACTTCCCCCGGCTGCATTTAATGTTGCAGGGCCTATCGATTGTGCGGAGCAAATATGGCTAATAGCAGCCATAAATATGGTGACAAGCACTGTTTGAAAGATTTTCATAATCTCGAAATTTATTGGTGACAAAAACAGGTGAAATTTATTTGCCGGCTTTAAGCTCAGCTCTTAATGCAGCTATTTCTGCTCTCAATGCCTCGATCTGTGCCTGTTGCTCCTGGATGGCTTTTATGGCGATCACACTCAGGCCGGAATAGTCCATACCCAATTGATGATCCACCAGCGGGTTACCTTCATTGTTTTTATTCACCGTGATCAGTTCCGGGAATACTTGTTGCACATCCTGTGCCAGGAATCCTATAGATTGTACGTGTTCCGGATTATTATGTTTAAACTCATAACGCTTGGCTTCAAGTAATTTCAATTTAGGCAGAATAGTTTCCATATTCTGGATATTTGTTTTCAGTCTTGCATCAGAACTGGCGGAATAGGCACCGGTAGTTCCGTTGAAATAGCCCAGGTTTCCTGTTTTACCTATGATCATATCTCCTGAAGAAGAGGCATAAAAACTCCAACCTGTACTTGCGGTTGTATTTTGAATCCGGATACCATTATCATTAAATGTACCGGTGATGCCATCTACCTGGAAACGATATCTAGGGAAGCGGGTACCAATCCCTACATTACCTATAGAGTCTACAGTTAACTTAGGCACAGCTGCTACTGTAAGGTGTACAGAACCCAGGGTATTACCGCCACCGGTACCAAAATCAACATCTTCATTTTTGCCGGAATAGCTACCGATGTAGCCTCTGTATTGGCCTCCTTCGTAAAGCCCCCACCAAAGACTGCTGGTGGCAGCTCCTCTTAACCCCGTACCGCCACTGGAAGTAGCTTCTACTCCTTTTGCATTCAGGGCAAAGGGAACTGAATTAAGTTGCTGTGTGCCCAGGTCCACATAACTGGTTCCGCCAGCCGGATCGATTTCTACTTTAATTTTTGCGGTATTCATTATTGCGACGGCAGACATAGTGCCCGCCAGCACTGTACCATTACCGATCTGCAGATTATACAGGCCATAGGCATTTGTAGTGGTTGTCTGCGTTTCAGAGAAAACGGAAACATCTGCATTATCTAAAATACTGATGCGAAGACCAATGCTCTGGTTGGCCAGGGGAGCTCCGCTTGCATTCCGGGCGATACCCTGGTAATTGAAGTTTAAAGGTTGTGCAAAACTGCTGTAGACAAAGGCAAAGCACAATACGATTGTTGTTAAAATACTTTTCATGATCGAATTTTTAATATTACAAATAAATTTATAATGTAAAATTAGATCGTATTAATAACCAAACAATTAGGAAAAATACCCTATTTAGAATAAAAGTATTTAGGTATAGCATTCCATTGAAAATCAATCAGACACCCCAAGTGCGAAGGGGTTACGCGCTTTTTTATCCATACCGGCTAGTCTTCTACTGTGATATTGTTCTCCTTTAATATTTGTGTAAACTTTGCTTCTTTTCCCGCCTTTTTCATCTCCTGGTAAATAGAGGCCATTATGGTTTCTGCATCTGCACGGTAAGGCGATTTTTGTTCGGTATAGAGATTGTACGATTTACACATATAAGCCAGTCCCTGCTCCAGGTCATCCTTAAGAATATATACGCGACCCAGCCCGAAATAGCCCTCCGGGTTTTTGGGGTACACCTTGGTCATTTTTTTATAAACAACAGCAGCCTGATCATAATCTTCTTTGAAAGTATAGGCTACAGCCAGGTTCTGCAAAGGGGTGATACCGTTTGGCTCTATAAATAAGGACATTTTGTAGGCATCTATGGCTTTATCCATCTCGCCCAGGTTGCGGTAGCAAATACCTACATTGTCCCAGGCAAAAGCAAAAGTAGAATCTGCTTTTACTGCTTCCAGGAAATAGGGTAAAGCTGCTTTAAAATTATTGCCTTTCAGGCTTTCTACGCCTTTATTATATGCCTTCAGGGCTTTGGGATTAGCGGATACAGAATTGTCGTGGATTTGTTCATCGGAGGCAATCGCAAACTTTAGTGCTTCACAATTTGAAAGCATATAGCGCTCTAATTCACGATAATGTTCTATGTATTCCTGGGAGCCGGGCGGCGCTACTTCGATGACATATTCTTTTTGTTTTTTTGCCGGTTTCTTTCCTTCTATCTCATCAATAGCACCTTCTTTTATACTATTTACTACTTCTGACATACTGAGTGATAAATGATAGGCTGATACGTATTTATCAATACAGGCACCGATCTCCGCGGTAATCTCATCTTTTGCCTTGTTCCGTTCCAGGCTGTCAATACAATTACAGGCGGAGGTTGAAAACTCTTTGATCTGGGCCTCTTTTGTAAACTTCTTTTCTTTATTCTTTGCCTGTGCCTGGTTTTTGACAAAAAATCCGCAACTAAGGATAATAAATGGAACTAAATACTTAATCATTTTTATACGTGTTAAAGTTAAAATCTGAACTAATATTAATAAATAATTTCAGAAAATCATTATTGTATTAAAAGAATTATTCCCCACAACAGCAGGCTCTGACTTGCTATCATATTTTTCAACTGCAGCCACTTTTTGAACACAAAAAAAGCAGAAGAGTATCCGGATTTATGGTCGAATAGCTCCTCTGCTTATTGTATATTTTTAATCTTCTCTTTCTAAATTTGCCCCCTGATCTGCGCTACGATAGCTTTTCCGCCTTTTTCCAGCACGGCGTTCCCGGCTATAGTTCCGGCATCCGGGGCTTCTGCTACAGGGAACACGGCTTCATGTTCTATTAATGTCTTCCCCTCAAGGCTACAAATACTTCCTTTAAAATAAATCTGCTCTTCCTTTATTTCGGCAAAAGCGCTCACGGGTGTAGAACAGCCGCCCATAAGGGTTTTCAGGAAATCACGCTCTACTTTTACGGCCATTGCAGTGGTGGCATCATTAAATGTATGTGTCGCCTGCAGGCAATCATTGTCTGCTGCCCGGCATACGATCATTATAGCGCCTTGTGCCGGTGCCGGCAACATCCAGTCCAGGGTTTCGTATTGCTCCGGGAGCAGGGCGACTCTCGCCAGCCCGGCTTCTGCAAATACGGCCGCATCCCAGTCACTGTCTTCCAGCTTCTGTAAACGGGTTTGTACATTTCCGCGCAGGTTTTCTATAACACATTCGGGGTACCGGTTTAAGAGTAAGGCTTTCCTGCGTACAGATCCTGTACCTATTTTTGAATATATTTCCTGCTTTGTTTTGCCTTTAGGAAAGACTAAAATATCCTTGTAAGAAGCCCTGGGCAAAACTGCTGCCTGAACGATGCCCTGTGCCAGTTGAGTGGGTACATCTTTCATAGAATGCACGGCAATATCTATTTTATTACTGAGCAGGTAGGCATCCAGGGTTTTGGTAAAAACGCCTTCCACGCCCATGGCATATAGTGGCGTAACTAAATCTAAATCGCCTTCGCTTTTTACGGGAACCAACTCTGTGGTATAACCCTGCCCTTCCAGTAAATCCTTTACTGTATTGGCTTGCCATAGGGCCAGTTTACTATCCCTTGTACCTATTCTTATTGTTTTCATTAAAATGCTAAATTCAAAATTAAAAAGTCAAAAGCAACGCAATTCATTTTCGCTGATCTATATAATCTGACTTATTTAAAACCGGTAAACCCCCAGCCAATCCATGGCATTCTTTGCCAGTAGTGCTTCCCGGATGGCCTTATCCTGTATATGTGTTTCGATCAATTTGCCCGGATGATGCTCTCCCAACGGGAAGGGATAATCGCTGCCCATGCAAATCTTATCGGAGCCCATAACATCGATCACAAAATCCAATGCCTGCGCATCGTGTACCAGAGCATCGATCCAGAATTTACCTATATAATCTCTGGGGGCAACGGCATTATCAATAGCACATAAATCAGGGCGCACATCAAATCCATGCTGGATACGGCCTATGGTAGCCGGGAAGCTGCCGCCGCCATGGGCAAAAGCAACTTTTAAATGAGGGAATTTTTCAAAGACTCCGCCGAATATCATGGAACAAATGGCACGGGAGGTTTCTGCGGGCATACCTACCAGCCAGGGCAGCCAATAGCGGGACATATCCTGCTCGCCCATCATCTCCCAGGGATGTACAAATATGCTCGCACCCATTTTCTCTGCGGCTTCCCAGAAAGGAAAGAAATATGGATCGCTCAGGTTTTTACCATTGATATTGGAACCAATTTCTATGCCCGGCATTTTCAGCTCTTTGATACAGCGCTCCATTTCTTTGATCGCCAGGTCTACATGCTGCAGCGGCACGGTGCCCAGGCCAATAAATCTTGCCGGGTGCTGTGCTACAAAGGAGGCTATATGATCATTAAAGAACCTGGAGGTTTCCAGGCCGTGTTTGGGATTGGCCCAATAGTTGAAGAGAACGGGAATCGTAGACAGTACCTGTACGGTGACTTCTGTATCATCCATTTCTTTCATCCTTGCGCCTGCATCCCAGCAGTTTTCCTCCACCTCTCTGAAGAAGGTATCGCCTTTGATCATTTTGGCACAGCAAGGTTTATGATGTTGCAGGGTGATAAAATCACCGTAACCGAATTTCTCAAACCAGTTGGGAATATGCTCCGGCATGATGTGAGTATGTATATCTATTTTCATTTAGGAAAAGTATAAGGACAAAGCCCAAAATTAAGGATATAAAACCGTTTTGCACAGCATACTAATACCGGGATCCGACCTTAACAGAATTTACTCCATCATTTTATCTACTATTGCTTTTCTCAGTTTATAAAATGCAGGACGAAGTGCACTTTCGCCATCGGTACCATAGTTAACGATCAGCACCAGGGTCTGCCCTTTTTCGGGGAAATAAAACATATCGGCACTATAGCCCAGGTCTCTTCCGCGATGACCATAGGCATACTCATCGGTATGGGGTCTGTTGATAAAATCTTTCATGGTGCCTGCGCCTAAAAGCCGGTCTGCGCCTTCTTCTAAGGGCATATCAAAAGTGAGCATCTGATCCAGCGAGTTTTGTGATACTAATGTTTTGTACTCCAGTAAAGCTTCTGAAAATTTCAGGAGATCAAATACATTGGTGTATAAGCCGGTATAACCATTTCCGCTGCCGGTATTATAGCTGGAGACATTGGCGATCGTGCCATTGTTGAAGAGGTCGTAATAGCCCTGGGCCACACTATGATCGGGTAAGGCATCATGATAATAATAGTAGCTATTGTTCAATCCGAGCGGGTTTATAATTTTTTCCTTTAACAGCCGGGCATGGGGCTGGCCTGTAGCTTTATCAATGACCATGCTCAGGAGTAAGGTATTGGTATTGCTGTAGCCTTCCTGTGTACCGGCCAGAAATGCGGCTGCTTTTCCCCGGACAAATTTCAAGATGTCGTATTGATCGCGAAAAGCCGGAGGGTCATTGAGTACGGAAAGGTAAAAGCTGTTATCCGTAATCACATCAAAAATTCCGGTGGTATGCTTCATTAGCTGGCGCACGGTAACCTGGTCTGCATTGGTAATGTCTTTCAGGTCTTTTGCAGACAGGTACTCAGACACTTTTTTATCCAGGTCTATCTTCCCTTCTTCTGCTAATTTAAAAGTCAATGCACCCATGAATATTTTTGTAAGACTGGCCACTTTGTTCACATGGCAGGGCAGCATGGGTATTCCTTTTGCGATATCGGCTTTCCCTGAAGCGCCATACCAGGTACCTTCTGCATCTTTTACCAGTAAAGCAATGCCGGGCAAACCTTTCTGAGTGTACTCCCCTATTATTTCCTGAAAGGCAGCGCCCTTACTATGTGCACTAACAGGTGCAACTGTGCAGACCTCTGTAGGCGTAATACTATTTTTGCGGGCACAACTACTCAGCAATAATATGCCTGCCCATATCATTAATCGAAGTTTCATATTATTGTTTATTTGTGGCTTTTTTAAAATAATAAATACCGCCAAGATGTACCGAATTGTTGGGTAATACAGGCACATATTTGTTGACGAAAGGGGACTGTATCCAGAATTGGTAGCCCAGGAAAAGGTCTAAAGGAAGTTTGTTGTTTTGCTGAAAACTGTAGCCTGCATAGACCGCCAGTCCGCCCATGAACTGATGCCGGCCTTTAAAGGCTTGCTTCTGATAAGCTCCGTCTTTAAATTCAAAGACCTGGATTGCCGGTATGGAAAGCAGGTAGCCTGCACCCAGCCTGGGTTCTACATACCAGCCGGGCTTAAACTTGTACCGGTAACCAAGCTCTGTATAGAGTTGAACACCATGCTGTGCGTGCCGGTGATAGAAGTAACCCAGTTTAGCCGTCTGGAATAGTTCTGACCGGTCTTTTTGTGTATAATAAAACCGGGTGCCCACACTCAGGCCGGGATGAAGGGTCGGACTCCAAATTCCTAATGTACCTTTCCCGGGCATAAAGGTGCCGTTATTGAACAAACTCAACTCTACAGGCAAGATCCTCTTCTCTGAGGCTGATTGCGCAAAAATGAGGCTGTTAAGTAGGATAGCTGTAATCAAAAAGTATAAATGCTTCTGCATACCAATTAGTTTTACCGGTATTAAAGTTAAAGGATATTTCCTGATTCGTATAACAGAAAAGAGGTTGCCAGTGGCAACCTCTTAATGCAATATTTATTTTATCGTAGCTTACAAAGTACGTTTTACTTCTACTTCTTCGTAACCTTCAAGTACATCTCCGACTCTTACATCATTAAAGTTTTTGATGCTCAGACCACATTCATAGCCTGCGGATACTTCTTTCACATCATCTTTAAAGCGTTTCAGTGAAGACAGTTCTCCATGGTGTACCACGATACCTTCCCTGATCACGTTCAGTTTAGTGTTCCTGGAGAATTTACCATCCATTACATAACATCCGGCAATAGTACCTACGCCACTGATCTTGAACACTTCACGCACCTCAATGTTACCCACGACTTTCTTCTCGATTTTAGGCTCAAGCATACCTTCCATCGCCAGTTTGATTTCATCAATCGCATCGTAGATGATGGAATAGTAACGGATCTCAATGTTCTCCTGGTCGGCCAGTTTTGCCGCCTGAGAAGAAGGACGAACCTGGAACCCGAGGATGATCGCATCGGAAGCGGAAGCCAGCAATACATCAGATTCTGTGATCTGACCTACACCTTTGTGTACAATGCTCACCACTACTTCTTCAGTAGACAGTTTCTGTAAGGAGTCACTCAATGCTTCTACAGAACCGTCAAAGTCACCTTTGATGATCACGTTAAGCTCTTTAAAGTTGCCCAATGCCAGACGACGACCGATCTCATCAAGTGTAATGTGCTTACGGGTACGGATACCTTGCTCACGCATGATCTGTGCTCGACGGGTAGCTACTGTTTTAGCTTCAGACTCATCAGCATATACTTTGAATTTCTCACCGGCTTGTGGTGCACCATTCAAACCTAATACCTGAACCGGAGTGGAAGGACCAGCCTCTTTTACTCTTTGTCCGCGCTCATTGAACATGGCTTTTACTTTACCGAAGTGCTGACCGGAAACGATCATATCACCCATACTTAAAGTACCATTCTGAACCAGGACTGTAGATACGAATCCACGACCTTTATCCAGGGAGGCCTCTATGACAGAACCGGTACCCACTTTTACAGGGTTAGCTTTTAATTCAAGCAGTTCTGATTCTAATAATATTTTTTCTAACAGTTCTTCGATACCAATTCCTTTTTTGGCAGAGATCTCCTGGCTTTGGAATTTACCGCCCCAGTCTTCTACCAGGATGTTCATACCGGCCAGTTGTTCTTTGATCTTTTCAGGATTTGCGCCATCTTTATCAATTTTGTTGATCGCAAATACCATCGGAAGTCCTGCTGCCTGGGCATGCGAGATGGCTTCTCTTGTCTGTGGCATGATGGCATCATCTGCCGCCACAACGATTACCGCAACATCGGCAGCTTTGGCACCACGGGCACGCATCGCGGTAAACGCTTCGTGACCCGGAGTATCGAGGAAGGTAATATTTTTACCGGAATCTGTAGTCACACGGTAGGCACCGATGTGCTGTGTGATACCTCCGGCTTCACCTGCAACCACACTTGCATTACGGATATAATCCAGCAATGAAGTTTTACCATGGTCAACGTGACCCATGATGGTCACTACAGGAGCTCTTTCATCAGTATCTTCCAGGCCATCATCTTCGTCTACTTCTTCATCTGCATCCTGTTGTAAATTGATGAACTCTACTTCTCTGTCAAATTCACTGGCTACAAGCTCGATCACCTCGGCATCCAACCTTTGGTTGATAGATACCATGATACCTAAGCTCATACATTTGCTGATGACATCAGTAAATGGTACTTCTAATAGGGTCGCTAATTCAGAAACGGAGATAAACTCAGTCACCTGTAAGATGCTGCCATCGTGCTGTGCTTCTGCAGCTGCACGCTTCTCGGCCATTTCTTCACGCTTGCTCTTTCTATATTTAGCTTTCAGGTTTTTACCTTTACCGGCACCACCTGCAAGCTTGGCTTGTGTCTCCCTGATCTTGTCCTGAATAGCTTTTTGGTCTACTTCCTGAGGTTGAGCAGGTTGATTATTAAATCGGTTATTGCCTCCCGGACGGTTGTTACCTCCCGGGCGATTATTGCCTCCCGGACGGTTATCAGGTCTGCCTACGCCACCGCCACCTGGACGGTTAAATCCGCCGCCCTGTCCCGGACCACGTTGGTTATTTCCTTGTCCCGGAGTGCCAGGACCACGGTGTTGATTATTGCCGGGTCCGCGGTTTTGGTTATTATTAGCACCCTGGTTGTTACCTTCAGGTTTTTTATTTTCTACAGGTATGCGCTTACGTTTACGCTTTTCTCTGTCGCTGCCTCTGCCGCCGTCATTTACCGGTAATTCTATCTTACCCAAGATCTTAGGGCCAGACAGTCTCGGTGCATTCAGTTCGATATGCTCCGGTTTATTATCTTCTGGTTTTTTAGGCGCTTCAGGAGCGGGTGCCTGCACAGGTTTGGGTTGCTCTTCCGGTTTTTTCTCTTCTACAACGGGCTTTGCCGCAGGTTGAGGAGCCGGAGTAGCTGCTACCGGAGTCTCTTGTTTTGGTGCTTCTTCTGCTTTCTCTTCTTCTTTCTTTTTTGCAGCACCTTTTTTCGGCCTGGTAGACATATTAAGTCCTTCTAAATCGATCTTATCTAAAACTTTAGGTCCGGACAATTTAGGGGATTTTGTTTCGATATGAGATGGCGTAGCCGGCTCCTCTTCTACGGGAGGTGCTACTTTTTCTTCCTTCTTTTCTTCTACCGGAGGCGTTTCCACTTTTTCTTCCACAACCGGAGGTTTAACCTCTTCGGGCTCTGGTTCTGGTTTTGCTGCTACAGGAGCAGGTTCCTCTTTGATCTCCACCACGGGAGCCTGAGGTTGTGGTGCCGGTTCTGGTTCTGCAACCGGAGCGGCCTGCGGCTCAGGAGTTATGTCTTCTTCCTTAATTGCCGGAGCATCCTCTTCCTCTTTGGCTGATTTAGTTTTTGCACCAGATTTTTTATCCTTAGCGCCCAAGTCCAGCTCTTCCTTTGACTTATTCAGATTTTCCAGCAAAGAGCCTTTAGGTAAAGCTATAGCATCGCTTTTACGCTTTGCCGCTTTATCCTTGGCAAACTCATCCTGCAATGCAAAGTACATTTCCTCTGAAAGCTTTGCACTGGGTTTTGCGTCCATCTCAAAGCCCTTTTTGGTCAAGTATTCAACTAGTGTATCCTTACCAATATTGAACTCCTTGGCTGCGGCTAATAGTCTGGGTGTATTTGTTGTTTCTGACATTCTAATATTTGAGTTCAACCGCGTGATTTATTTAACGCTCTTTAATATTCTATCTCTACTTAATCATATTGATAATATCAGCACGGTTGAAAACCAATTATATCAATACCTTTTTTATATACTTCAAATGAACATGCGTACCGCACATTAATCCCCTGAGATTAAGATGCTGGCTCATCCTGATCTTCTTCAAATTCTGCTTCCAGGATACGACGTACATCCTTAACTGTTTCTTCTTCTAAATCTGTACGACGGGTAAGTTCTTCTACAGAATGTTCTAAAACACTCAATGCGGTGTCATAGCCTACTTTCTTGAATTCTTTAATTACCCATGGTTCGATTTCATCCCCAAACTCTTCTAAATCAATGTCAAAGTTAGCGGATTCTTTAACATCACGATAAACATCTATGTTATATCCTGTCAATTGTTGCGCCAGCTTAATGTTTACACCTTTACGTCCGATTGCCAGAGATACCTGATCGGTATCCATATATACCTCTGCCTGCTCTTTCTCTGCATTGATATCAATGCGATTAATTTTTGCCGGGGTCAATGCTCTTTGAATCATCAGAGAAGCATTACCGGTATAGTTGATCACATCAATATTTTCATTTTTCAGTTCTCTTACGATACCATGAATACGGCTTCCTTTCATACCCACACAAGCGCCCACCGGATCAATCCTGTCGTCATAGCTTTCTACAGCTACTTTGGCACGCTCACCTGGCTCACGTACGATTTTCTTGATGGTAATTAAACCATCCTGTATTTCCGGTACTTCGATTTCTAATAATTTCTCTAAGAATGAAGGGTGTGTCCTGCTTAAAATAATCACAGGGGTGTTTGCCCTCATTTCTACTTTCTTTACTACGGCACGCAATGGTTCTCCTTTTCTGAAAAAGTCGCCCGGAATCTGCTCCGATTTTGGTAACAATAACTCGTTACCTTCTTCGTCAAGCAGCATCAGCTCTTTTCTCCAGATCTGGTATACTTCACCATTAATGATCTCACCTACACGCTCTGCATATTTCTGAAGAATGGTATTTTTCTTTAAATCGCTGATACGTGCTGCCAATGTTTGCTTGGCCGCCAGGATAGCTCTTCTTCCGAAATCCAGTACATCAATTTCCTCATAAACTTCTTCTCCGACATTGTAATCCGGGTCAATGAGTACTGCTTCAAAAAGCTGGATCTCCGCATTGTCATCTTCTTCAAATCCATCTTCCACAACAATTCTTCTTCGGAAGATCTCAAGGTCACCGGTTTGATCATTTACGATCACATCAAAATTTTCATCCGAGCCATACTTTTTCCTTAATAATGTTTTAAAAACATCTTCTAATACTTTCATTAAGGTTGAACGGTCAATGCCTTCGGCTTCTTTAAAATCCTGAAAAGATTCTATTAAATTGATACTTGCCATCGTATAATATTATTTGTCAAGCTAGCTGATTGCTTTGCTATTTATTTGATTTAAAAAACGATTTGTACTACTGTCTTGGTTATGGTGTCAAAGGGTATCTCAGCGGTTGACACACCTTTGTTCTTAGGGAGTTTTGTTTCTAAAACTACCCTTTCTTCTGAAACTTCTTTAAGCACACCAAGATGCTTTGTCTCATCCTGAACAGTTACTTCAACAGTTCTTCCTATATTCTTTATATATTGTCGTAAGAATCTCAAGGGTTCATCTACTCCCGGGCTGGATACTTCTAACGAGAAATCTCCTTCGGGATAGAGTGCAGCTTCCTCAATCATTTTATACAAAGCTCTGTTTATCTTTGTACAAGATTCAACATTTACACCCTGGTCTCCATCCAAATAAACTTTAATGTTATTGGTGGGCTTCATTTTTACTTCAACAAGAAAAAGTGAGGAATCTGCTGTTAGCTCGTTCACTTTATCGCTTACTAATGTTAATATATCCATTTTTTCAACAAAATATGGGGGCAACTTGCCCCCAACTCAATGTTTCCGTTGCAAAGTTAAATAAAACAATTGATACAACAAAATGGATAATCTTCCTATTTGACTAAAATGTATTGTAAAATATTTGTTATCTGCCAAATCCGGTTCATTAATTATATATCTTTACTTCTATTAATCAAAACCTAAAATAGAAAATATGACAATCAAAAAATTCATTCCCGTGTTGTTACTGGCAGGTACAGTAGCCCTCACTTCTTGTAAATCAAACGTTCCGGATGCGGAGGTTAAATCTAAAGTGGAAGCTGTAGTTACTCCCGGCGTGACTGTTGATGTAAAAGACGGAGTGGTTACCTTAAACGGTTCTGTAAACTCTGATGCGGATAAAGCTGCTGTTGAGGCTGCTGTAAAAGCTTTAGATGCAAAAGAAGGCGTAAAGTCTGTAACCAACAATATTACTGTAGCTGCACCACCCCCGGTGACCCCAGCCCCGGAAATCAATACCGTAGATGCTGATCTGCAGGCTAAGGTAGTAGATGCTACCAAGGACTTCCCTACGGTACAGACCAGCGTAAAAGATGGTATCATCACCGTTACCGGCGAAATTGAGAAAGCTAAAGTGACTAAACTGAAACAATCCCTGGACAATCTGAAACCTAAGAAAACAGATATGTCTGCGCTTAAAGTAAAATAATCACTAAAATCCAATACTAAGATCATGTCATTACAAGATAAATATAAAGCCCTTATAGAAGCGGCAAATTCAGGTGTTTCAGAATTACGCATTGGTGAGTCTGAAGGTGTATTACATATACAGGGCACCGCTCCTACTGCTGATGTAAAAAACAGGCTCTGGGACATTTATGGTTCTATTGACCCTAACTTCTTAACCGGAGATGTGGTGATGGACGTGGATGTGGCCGGTGCTGTTGAAGGTAGTAAGGTAGAAGTGGTTACTGAAAGCAGTAATTTAAACATCCGTAAAGGACCTGGAACAGATCAACCTATTGTAGGCAAGGCTGCAAAAGGTGAAGTGATCACTTTAGTGAGTAAAGCTAATGATCAATGGTGGCTGGTACGTACCAATGATGGTGAAGAAGGCTATAGCTATGCACAATACTTAAATCCATTGGGCTAAATTGAAATTTTCATATAAAAACAAGCGGCTATTCTTTCTGAATAGCCGCTTGTTTTTATTAATGGTGCTTTGTACTTGTCACTGGTAATTGACCTTTATGGATTTCTTTTAGTTCAAGGTTTAAGCACCCTATTCAATTAAAAAATGCGCTACAGTGAACTGTAGCGCATTTTTTAATATGTAAATAATCAATTTTTTAAAAATCAATTATGGGTTTTGAACACATGCTGCATTTTGTGCGATCTCACCACCAGGGATCCTGAAGTTCAACAAAGGAGAACCGGATTGGATAGTTTTGTTATCGCTGTATACGTTAGAGTTCCAGTGACCATTTACAGAGCGATCAATTGCTACAAGTGTAGTAACTCCTGATGGAAGTCTTGCCATTTGTCTTTTTGCATCGAACAAACGGAAACCTTCACCCCATAAATCCAGTCGTCTCTGGCGCCAGATTTCATTCACTAACTTATCTTTTGTGTTATAAGTAGTCGCATCAAAGCTGGTATTTCTTGTATCCATAAAGGCTTGCAAAACTGTTCTTGCACCAGCCAGGTCATTAGACATTGCAAGACCTTCTGCTTCAACCAAATACATTTCTGCGCTTCTCATTAAAGGATAATCGGCTAAGAAACTGGTAGGTTTAATAGAAGAGAACTTACGTTGACCACCTCTGTCCCAAAGGTTGAAAGGAGACTCAGCAGGTTTAGGACCAGATAAGGGTATCCACCAGGTGATACGATAATCTGAAGAGTCCAAACGCTTTGCAAATGGATCTGTACTGCTACCTAACCATAACCATCTACCGATTGCTTTCATACAGGTTGATGCATAACCACCAACTTTAGGATCCATATGAGACATGAAAGATGCATAGATACCATTCGCCTCTTGATTGATTTTAGATCCCCAGATCCATTCTCTTGATCTCAGGTCATTAAATCCGGCATTCAGATCAATACGATCAGAAAGTGGGTAAGAACCTCTGGCTAATCTTGCATAGTCAGCAGCTTCACTCCATTTTTGTTGGTATAAAGCAGCTCTTGCTCTCAATCCATAAAGTACATCAATATTGATCTGAGATTTATCGTTTGCTCTGGATACAATATTTGGATCTTTAAGTAAAGTTTCAGCTTCTGTGAAGTCATTATTGATTTGTGCAACCACTTCTCTTAATGAAGCACGAGGATTAGCTACTTGTCCCGGTGTAGTATAAATAGGAACTCCCAGGGCTTCATCAATAGTAGCGCCATTGGCTACTGCACCAAGTGCAGAGCTACCATTAGCAACAACATATTGAGGGCTGTTGTAAGCAAATTGATACGTTTGGATCAATTGTAAGTAAGCCCAACCTCTCATGGCATATGCCTGGCCTTTAATTTCATTTTTATCATAATCGGTACCATCAGCGGCATCGATATGTTTCAAGATGAAGTTAGCATTGTTGATTACTGTATAATAAATGGCCCAAGGATGGCTGTCTCCTCCTCTTGCAGAGGAATAGTTAGCTTCTTCATAAAACCAGTTATAATCGGTCATCCCCAGATCTTCTCCCATTAAATCGTACATCAGATTGATGGAAGACATACCAAACTTTGTAGTAGACGCGACGGTATAAAGTGTTGCGTGCATACCATTCACCACAGATCTTGCACCTTTAGTTGTAGTAAATACATCTTCATAGGCTACCTGATCTGTAGGTTTTGTGTCCAAATAGGATTTCTTACAAGAGCTAGCACCGATTAAAACGGCTAATGCTAATCCTGTGAACCCAATATATTTGCTTATGTTCATTGTTATCTTATTAATATTATTCAATATGTTTTAATGCTACTATTTCTTTGCTAGATTATAAACCTAAGTTAACACCGAAAACTACTGTTCTCATTGGGAAATAGGTAAAATCTGAACTTCCGAAGAATGAAGACTGAATATCAACCCCCTGACGTGCAGAAACATTAAATAAGTTATCTGCTGCAACATAAATTCTTGCATTTGTGATAGAAGCTCTGTTAAGCATTCTCGCAGGTAAATTATATCCGATGTTAAGGTTTCTCATTCTTAAGAAACTGTTACTGATCAGGAATCTATTAGATAAAGCACTGTTGAAACGTCCTGCAGCACCATAAGTGTGTTTAGGAAGAACATCTTCATTCAGCTCATCACCAGGTTGTTTCCATGAATTCAACAAGTCAGCATGCATCGCACGACCTAAAGCCGAACTAGATCCTGCTACTAACTGAGCATATAATCCATCATAGTATTTTCCACCTAAGCCAAAGGTAAAGGTAAAGCCTACATCAATATTCTTAAATCTCAGGTTATTGCTCCAAGAACCTTCCAGATCACGGAAAGAAGAACCGAATGATTTAAAATCTCTTCTTGAGCTCAATGCAGCATAGTCAGCTGTTCTTTCACCTGTAGAAGCGGCATACCATGTTGGTTGACCGAATTCATTAACACCTGCGTATTCAGGTAACCAGAATGTATTCAATGCAGCACCTTTTGTGATAATTGTACCAGAAGAGAATAAAGTATCCTCAGAACCTTGCATTTTCGTAATAGCATTACGGTTTAAGGCCAGGTTTAATTTAGTAGACCAGAATAATCCGCTTACTGTTTTAGGTCTCAAAACATCATAGCTGATGCTCGCTTCCAAACCACGGTTACGCATAGATCCTACGTTGGCATAGTATCCTGTAGAACCTGTAGATGTAGCTAAAGGAAAGATGTATAACAAGTTGTTAGATCCTCTGTTATAAGCATCCAATGAAACGCTCAACCTGTTCTTTTTAGTAACTACATCAAGACCTAAGTTCATATCTACTGCACCTTCCCATCTTAAAGAACGGTTACCCCATCTTAAGAAAGTTAATGCCGGATTCTGATCATTTGCTGTGATACTGAACCTGTCCATCCATGGGTAGAAAGCTTCACCGGCAGAACCTTGCAAGGCATCATTACCGGAAACACCCCAGCTGAAACGAAGTTTAGCAAATTCCAGGTGTTTTTCACTGAATTCTTTCATGAAACCTTCGTCGGAGAATACCCAACCCACACCTGCAGAACCAAAGTTACCCCATCTGGCTTCAGGAGAGAATCTTGAAGATCCGTTTCTACTGTAAGAACCAGAGATATAGTATTTGCGTTTGAAGTTATATTCAGCCTGAGCAAAATAAGTTTCAATTCTTAACCTGTTAATTACAGATCCGGAACCTTCACCTACTGCAGCTCCATCCAATTCTTCATAACCAGGGATAGATACGGCATAACCGATCCTTCTTGCACTTAATGATGAATTCTTAAGATTATAGTTTTCATGACCCAAAGTCATTGAGAAGCTATGATCAGCGGAATCCTTGTTCAGATTAGAAGCTTGTGGCTTCCAGGTTATAAACTGGTTGAACGTGAAGTTGATATTAGTTGCTATACTTCTGGAACCTCTACCACCTACATTCTCCGCATCACCATAAACTGCATTATAGTAATTTAATGAGTTACCATTATAGTAGTTTAATGAAATGGTTGATTTGGCAACTAAGTCACGATAAATTTTAGCCTCTAAATAACCTACAGTATTACCTGTAACAGAAATAGTATTTGGCTTATCGTAAGTAAGTGAAGCTACGGTATTGGTACGTAAACCATTGTCATAACGACGGATTTGGTTCAATCCGTTCCAGGTTTCAGAAGCCTGGTTGTTACCAAAGTCATATTTATCAGTCCCGTCAGCATTTTTCATACGGGTTCCATCCTCGTTATACATATAAACAGGATAGATCGCTCCCATTTGCTGTGCAGTCATGAATGGATTAGAAAATGCATTTCCGGATCCTAAGAAGAATAATTGATCATCATAAGTAGCCTGCATTTTAAAGCCTGCACTCAACCAATTACTTATTTTTGAGTTTACATTCAATAAACCGGTGATCCTGTGGTAATCAGAATTCTTAACGATACCCTGATCTCTTGTATAACCAATTGATAAATAATAATCACTATTATCATTACCATTTTGAACAGACAAGTTATAGTTCTGACGAACCCCAACTCTTTCCAGTTCTTTCATCCAGTTATCAGTCCAGATTAATTGATCATCTCCCGGAATTACCTGTCCATATGTAGGTGAATTCGGATTGGTGTCAAATAATTGGTCATTGGGTACTCTATAAGCATTATAGCCTCCAAGATACTGAATGGCATCAAGAGATCCCAGGCTAGGGCTTTGTGCCATATCCACTAAACCGGCATAAGCTTTTTCATAATAATCTCTAACGCCCAGTGTTTTGTACGGTTTGATAAAACGGTTCAAAAGACCAACGGAAGCATCAAAAGAGATTCTTGGCTTATCACTCTTTTCACCACGCTTAGTGGTAATTAAGATTACACCATTTGCAGCACGTGCACCATATACCGCTTTTGCTGTTGCATCTTTCAATACAACGATATCTTTAATATCCAAAGGATTGATGGAGTTAAGTGCTCCTGAATACGGCGCACCATCCAATACGATCAATGGAGAACTGCTCGCACTTAAAGAACCCTGACCACGTAACATGATATCAGGATTGCTACCAGGCTGTCCACCACCACTCGTAACTAATAAACCCGGAGCAGCACCATCCAAGGCGGCACCAACTGAGGTTACCGGTCTTTGAGCGATCTCTTTAGAGCTTACTGTATTCAAAGCACCTGTATAAGAACGTCTGTCGATTTTCTGTCCATATACCTGAACACCTTCCAGTTCATTTTTAGTTTGCTCAGATCTCAATACAACCTGATAACTTGAGCTACCATCTAAACGGATCTCTTTACTTTCAGAACCGTAATAGCTGATCACTAAAAAAGCCTTATCCTCAGGCACCTCAATAGTAAAGTTACCATTTTCATCTGCAGCAACACCTACTGTAGTTCCCTTAACTTCAATAGTGGCTCCAGTCAATACCTCACCCTTATCATCACGTACAGTACCATTTACTGTGCGGGATTGAGCAAGAGCTGTACTTACAGCAACACTCGAAACCATGGCGAATGTTAATAAAATTTTTCTCATACCCTAATTTAAAAATAAATAATAGATTATTTTTTTAATTAAAAAACCTCTGAATCGATAAATCGACGCGCTAAGTTAACAAAAAATTAAAATAAAAAACAAAAAATTAATTGCAATATTATTTCAAATCCTCACTATTTGCTTATACTGATCATTTTAGAAACCTGTGCTCCATCGATATTCAATTGAATCATGTACACACCTGCAGCAAAAGAAGAACAATCTACGGCTTGGGTCTGGTTGATTACACCATTAAGCGTTTTTGTCATCAATTTTTGTCCTAAAGCGTTTATTACATTGATCTGAACATTTTTAGCCTCTTTAAGATTGAATCTTAAATTGAAAACACCATTTGAACTTGGATTTGGAAAGACCGTAAATGAATTTTCACTTAATTTATTCACTTTATTGATGCTTACTCCACCACCGTCAGTTCCGTTACATATAGATACAGGAGATGGATTTAAGTAATCAAATCCTCTGTTCGCAGGATCTAATGTTTCTTTCAACCTGCTTTGAGCACCTGCAAATGCAGGGAAATTGGTTTGATCAAATGCATTGTCCCAGCCGTAGCTAAATTTGGAATATACTTTCTCTACACCAAATTGTCTGCCATCAGAACAAGTGTTGTTAGGACCACCGGACAAAACACCGATCACTCTACCAAAAATATCAAACAAAGCGCTACCGGAAGAACCACCGGCTGAACCACCTACCTGGGAAGAAACACCCCAGTGTGTAGCAGGTACAACAACCTGATTAAAACGATCTGATGCATCAATTGTTTCTGATACAGCAAGCTTCATCGCATCACCACCAGGATGGTGGAACCCGATGAACTTAGTGTAGGTATCTAACAGTTCATCATTTGTATAGCTTGATTTCTTAGACCAACCTGCCATCCATGCATCAGGAATTTTGGTAAAATCATCATTCAACTCTAACATCAAAAAGTCCTGTACGAGTTTATTCTCACTCGGCTGACCCATAGATGGGTAGTTACTTCTTGATACAAATTTTGCACCTTCGGTCAATACTGGAGAAGTAGTCTGGCTAGGTGCTCCTGTACCATCACAGTTAGCAGTAAGGTAGTTGAACCTGAATTGCCAGTATTGGAAATTATCGTCTGTTCTTTCATTGTTGCTGTCACAGTGCGATGCAGTTGCAAATAATCTTTTACAGTTAGATGCTGTATTTTCTGTACTGTTTATTAATGTTCCGGAACAAAACCCGATATCATTATAAGCCGCATTAGAAGCGATCAAAATTCTCGCTACACTTTTCTTCAGGTCAGCAATGTCGCTTCCCTGAGGACAAATCGCATTTACCTGGCAAATCGCAGAACCACCGTACACACCACCCGGATATTGCGGAGGGTTGGCTTGTGTTTCCTGGAATTGAGTCCACTCATTTTCCAAACCACGATACATAGCACCTGCAAACTTGATCAGGTATTTTACCTGGCTTACATCTGCGTCTGCGGTGAAGTTCATTTCTATATTTACAACAGATCCTACTATTGGTTCATTAGAGTAATGATCTGATTTTGGATTATGCTCACTTGTATAAGCGCCTAAAACCTGTTTACCATTTTGGTTGGTCACATATAAAGAGACTCCTTTTGGTAAATGAAATTTTTCGTACATCAGCACAATACCCTGGGCATCAGGAACCTCAACAGAAAGGCGCCAGATCTTTTCCCCGTTCTCTAAATAAGTCCACTGACCGGATTTGTGGAAATCAATTCCCGCCGGTAGTGTAATCCCGCTACGGAACATGGTTCCATCTACCTTCACGGCATCTTCTCTAATTAGCTTTTCATAATCAGGACGCTCCAAAGTAATGGTAGCGCTTCCTACTTGTGTGCTATTTCCTAATGACATTGATTTAGGAAATCCACCTAGTCCAACCTGAGCATTTGATTTTCCTGAAAAAAACATTGATGCTCCCGCAACAAGCGTAATGAAGAATAATTTTTTCATGATAAATTGTAAAAAATTAAACAATAAATTTATAATTTGTGTCTGTAAATATAGTAAAGAAATGTTAAGTAGCAATTTATTTTTACAGTTAAGATGATACGAATTACCAAAAGGTTGGAAAAGAAGAAAACATTTTTATCGGTTTTTTTAATTTTCATTTTGACTTTTCTCCGGAGGAAATCCACACACTGTGTATATTTTTTTTCAAAAAATTTCTTCACATAAAAATTACTTTATAATATTGTACAAGAATTCGTTCTTACTAACCCATTTTTAAAAAGTTCAGCGCCGGAAATCGTTGAACTTTTTTCTTTTTTATCCTTTGAAACCCACGCCAGCAGCCGGTTTCAAGTTTTTTATTTTTTTATCCATGTCTTCATTCAAATATATTTTGTTCTACAAGCCCTTCCAGGTGCTTTCGCAATTTTCGAAAGAAGGTGATAAAAAAACGCTTGCTGATTTTTTAAGCGGCCTGGAAAAAAATATTTATCCTGTAGGCCGATTAGACTACGATAGCGAAGGATTACTCTTGCTCACCAACGATACATCCCTCAATCAAAAATTACTACACCCGAAACATGCGCATCAAAAAACATATTGGGTACAGGTCGAAGGACAAGCTCAAAATCAGGACCTCCTTGAATTACAAAAAGGTGTTACAATTTCTGTAAACGGCAAAACCCATAAGACGGCTCCTGCGAAAGCATATGTACTGGACAAGATCCCGGAAGTCCCGGAACGCAACCCTCCTATCCGTTTTCGTAAAGAGATCCCCACTACCTGGCTGTCCATAACAATAGGAGAAGGTAAAAACAGGCAGGTTCGTAAAATGACTGCCGCTATCGGGTTTCCCACCTTAAGACTGATACGCGTAGCTATAGGAAATATTACAATCGGCGACCTGCAGCCCGGCACCTACAGGACATTAGACCTTAATGAGGTGAAGCTACTGATGCAAAAAGCAATGTAAGCCTCTTCAACCCACATAATAATTACATAACCCCAGCCTAACGTTAGCGTAATACAGATTTTTTTGCTTTGTTTAAAACCAGTACAGAGCATGGCTAGAAAAGTTTCGGTTGTTGTAATAAGTGATGTGCATTTAGGTACTTATGGTTGCCATGCAACGGAGTTACTTAATTATCTTAAAAGTATTGAACCCAAAATACTGGTACTGAACGGCGACATTATTGATGCCTGGCAATTCAGCAAAAGCTATTTTCCGCATACGCATTTTGAGGTCATCAATGAGATCTTCAAAAAAGTGGCTAAAGGCACCCGTGTCGTGTACATCACAGGTAACCATGATGAATTCCTGAGAAGATACTCTGACATGGAAGTGGGCAATATCCTGCTTACGGATAAATTCCTGCTCAATATTGACAATAAGAAAACCTGGATCTTCCACGGAGATGTATTTGACAATACCACCAAAGGTGCTGCCAAGATCTTAGCCAAACTCGGCGGTAAAGGATATGACTTCCTGATCCTGCTCAACAGTATGGTGAATGCCTGCCTGAAGATACTGGGAAAAAATAAAGTTTCTTTCTCGAAAAGGGTCAAGAACAGTGTCAAGAAAGCCGTTGCTTACATCAACAAATTTGAGACAACGATTGCAGAGCTCGCCATTGAGAAGAATTATGATTATGTTGTTTGCGGCCATATCCACCAGCCGTGCATCAAAGAAATTGAAACAAATGCAGGAAAGGTACAGTACCTCAATTCTGGTGACTGGGTAGAAAACCTGAGCGCTTTGGAATACAATAACGGCAACTGGGAATTGTATCAATACAATGCCACTGATTTTGCGGAGCAAACCATTGAACGTGCCTTAAAAAAAGCACCTGAAGCCAATATAGAGGCCGACATTTTTAAATACATTCATTACAGTCAGTCCATTAATCATAAAAGCGTGTAGCCTGTCGGTATGAAAATATTCTATGCCGTACAGGCAACGGGTAATGGCCATATCAGCAGGGCTATGGAACTGCTGCCCTACTTAAATCAATATGGCACTGTAGATGTTTTTTTAAGCGGTAGTAATTCTAGTCTTGACTCCACATTACCTGTACTTTTAAGAAGCAAAGGTTTAAGTTTATTCTATACCCATAGTGGCGGGCTGGACCTTAAGCGAATCGCCAAAAGCCTTGCTCCCATTGAAGTGTACAGGACGGCAAAAAGTTTACCTGTTGAACGATACGATCTTGTTATCAATGATTTTGAAGCTATATGCGCCATATCTTGTCGTATTAAAAACAAAGCTGCTGTTCACTTCGGGCACCAGGCCAGCTTCGCTTCTGCTGCAGTTCCCCGGCCAGAGAACAAAAGCATAGCCAGCGAGTTTATTTTAAAACATTTTGCCCGTTCTTCACTCAATATAGGCCTGCACTTCCGGCCTTACGATAAGTTTATTTTACCCCCGGTCATTAAATCTGAAATATGGAACTCAAAGCCTTTTTCCGGCAATCATATTTGCGTGTATTTACCCTCCCTTTCTGACCTGGAAGTTTATAAGCATATACATAAAATAGCTGATCAAAAATTTGAGGTATTCTCTAAAGAAGTGAAAAGCGTGGAACAGAAAGGAAATTGCACCTTTATCCCTGTCAATAAAGATGCCTTTAACCGGAGTATGATCCACAGTGCCGGTATGATCACTAATGCCGGTTTCGAGACCCCCGCAGAAGCCATGTTCCTGGATAAAAAATTATTGGTAGTGCCCATTGGCGGGCAGTATGAACAAAAGTGTAATGCCGCAGCCCTGCGGCATCTCGGGCCTACGGTGATAGATAAGATCACACCTTTATTTTGCGAGCAGATCATTAAATGGCTGGAGCTGCCTGTACCGGTATATGATAAAACATTTTACCTGCCGACCGCTACTATTGCAGATCAGATGATGCAAACTGTACGTTCTAAAATTTTACATTAAAATGATAGCCTGCACCTATGTTTGCATTGAGCCAATATAGGAGACAGCCGCCTTTAGTTTTTACTCCAGATTATTTCACGATCTCATCGATCACCCTTTGGGTCAAAGGATGATAATTGGGCCGGGCTTTCCTATAGATCGATTTGGCCATTTTCGTCCCTTCCGGAGAGTTCATCATCTCTTTATACAAAGGCTGCAAAAACTTTTCCCGCCCTGTTATGTTCAGGAAGGCTTCCATAGCCGGATACGCAGGTTCATACTTCGTCTTAATCGCTAAGAGATACCAGAGGTCTGCCTTTTCGCTATTTTGCGTTTTCGTCAGGTCAAATGCATGATCCAGTGTTTTCATCTGCTCCAGGGTGATATTATTTTTCGCCAGTTTTCTCAGGAAGTGCATCCATTCAAATGTGGACCATTTGCCTGTTTTGGCCGCAAAGCTCATATCTCCTTTTAAGAATTGTGCAGTCGCGGTATCTACTTTATTAAAACGCACTTTATCTGCACGCGGACAGGTCTTGGGGATACCCGGTCCATACAGCCATTCATTGATATTCACATTTGCTTTCCACTCGGTAACTTCATTCAGCAGGTTCTTATTCAGGTACTCTGTAAAATCGCGTGTATTCATGGTTTTAAAAGCATTTTCATTAAAATACTTCGTCAGGAAAGCATCCATTTTATTACGCCCTACCGTCTGCTCTATCAGGCGCAGCAGGTGGCCTCCCTTTTCATAGGGAATATCTGTTAAGCCCTCATCCGGGTTGCGCCCGCGCAGGTTCAGGCGTAAATGGGTATCGTCACTTTGCTCACCCAGGTCCGCAACGGTTGCTTCCAGGTCCTGGTAACCGATCTCCCAAAGCATATCTGCATAGTCTTTTCCTGCCATAGACTCCATGATCCTTCTTTCAAAATAAATGGTGAAGCCTTCATTCAGCCAGAAGTCATTCCAGGTCTGGTTAGTCACAAGGTTGCCGCTCCAGTTATGTGCCAGTTCATGTGCGATCAGGTTTACCAGGGACTTGTCCCCGGCCAGGATAGTCGGTGTACAAAAAGTAAGTTTAGGATTTTCCATGCCGCCTATCGGGAAGCCGGAAGGTAATACCAGGATATCGTACCTGCCCCAGCGATAAGGTCCGTAGAGTTCTTCCGCCTTATGCACCATAGCGCCTACCTCTTCAAATTCTTTATGCGCTTTGGCCAGCATCACCGGTTCTGCATACACCCCTGTGCGTTGGTCTATAGCCTGGAACTTAATATCCCCTACTGCTAAGGCCATCAGGTAGGCCGGGACCGGCATATCCATTTTAAAATCATACACCCCGTCTTCTGATAAAGCCTGGGGATTCTCTGCACTCATCAATGCCATCAAACCTTTGGGGACTTTTACTTTTGCCGTATAGGTATAGCGCACCCCGGGGCCATCCTGTACGGGGATCCAGGTGCGGGCATGAATGCTCTCCGACTGTGTGTACAGGAAGGGTTGCTTTTTGCCAAAGGTCTGTGCCGGATCGAGCCATTGCAATGCGGTAGCCTTTGGCGTGGTGCGATAAAATATTTTCACTTTTTTGGTCTCGGGCTTCAGGCTTATTGATAAGGGAGTCCCCAGGATACTGTCGGTTTCGCCCGATTCAAAGGCTGCTTTGCTGCCATCCTCGTATTGAACACTGTCGATCTTCAGATCTCTTGTATCGAGTATAAATTTATCGGCCTCTGTTTTTCTTTTTTCTATGTCCCAGCTTGCGGTACCCCTGATCTGCTTTTGCTTAAAATCAACTTCAATATCCAATGCAAGGTGTTTCCCGAAGACTTCTCCCGCATTGCTTAAAGTATGGTAATCGTTATTATCAAATACAGATTCTGTAGCCGGCTGAGGAGCCGTTACTTTTTCTTTTTTTGATTTTCCACCCCTGGAATTACAGGCGAATAATAAGGGCATACAGAAAGCAAATAATACAACCTTTTTCATACAACTAAGCTTAAATATTAAAGTCCGGTTTCAAATATAATTTCTTTTCCATGAATTTTAATAGAACCATAGAGGTTTCGTTGAAAATTATCTGCAATTAAAAATCCACTGATAAATTTATATTTGTAGCTAATTAAATGGAAAGCATGCATTATTTAAGTTTTAACGCGTACCTCAATGAAAATGCGAACCTGCCGGAAGATACTTTTGCTCCTTTCCTGGACCAGAAGAAAAAAATGGAGGTTAAAAAAGGGGATTTTCTTTTAAGGCAGGGAGAGATCTGCAAATATTCCTTTTTTGTTGAGTCCGGTTTGCTTAAATACTACTCCATAGATGAGCGCGGAAAGGTACATGTATTGCAATTTGCCCCGGAGGGCTGGTTTGTTACCGACCGGGAAAGTTCTTTCTTCAACCATCCCTCTTCTTACTTTATAGATGCGGTAGAAGATAGTACAGTTATGGTGTTTGATGAAAATGACATCTGCCAGTTGAGTGATATGCAACCCCAGTTTGGTGCTCTGAATAACCGCTTGCTGCACCGGCACATCAGCCAGCTGCAAAGCCGGATCAACCTATTGCTGAGCGCTTCTGCCGAAGAGCGCTACCAGGCATTTATCAAAACCTACCCGGACCTGATGCTGCGTGTGCCCCAGCACCTGGTGGCTTCCTACCTGGGGATTACGCCCGAAGGACTCAGCCGGGTGAGGAAAGAACTGGCTTCCCGGAATTTCAAAAAATAAGTAGCTGAAAAATAATTTTGAAAAATTGCACTTTAATGCTTACAAAATATATATTTGCAAGAGCGAAAAATAAAAAATGAGCATGAAAAGAGTTTTATCCTTCCTGGTATTAGCAGCCATGCTGGTATCCTTTAGTAGTTGTTTTCAAAAATACAGAGAGCCCGAAGCGGACGATGGAACTGGCGTAAGCGCTGCTTCTAAATGGGACTGGAAAGGTACCGCTCCATTTTCCGGTATTTTGGGTGGAGAGCAAAGAAATGCTCCCACAAATTCAACAATCCCGAAATCCATCTCTAATAAAGCAGGAATTATAACTGCTGGCATTATTGAGCCCTTAACAAATGATGGTCGCTCTTCCAGAACATATGGTATCGCTTTAGATCTAAAATTGAAACCTGGTATTTACATTCTGAGCGAGCAAAGCACTACCAATTTCCAATTTACATATAGTCCTGCTCAGGAACCTGTCCCAGGAAAACCGATGAAAGCATTCAGCAAATATAAATTGGTAGTAAAACTGATCCGGAATGACGACGATGTGGTTGAAGGCTATTTTTATGGAAAAATAGTCAACTTGCAAAATACTGCTGAAATTATGGAGGTAAAAGACGCTTATTTCAGGATTGAAAAATCAGGAGCTACTATAATTGATTGATCTTAGCTACTTCAAAGTACATATTTCATTAAAAAAGGAACGAATTTTCAAAAATTCGTTCCTTTTTTATGCCTGTTAAACCTGTGATAAAAGCCGCTACAATTCAAAATTTACGCTGCGGTGACTTTAGCATTTGTTAAAACCAAAATGCCTTTTCCTTCAAACTAATGACAGTATTCTGACAAACATATATTCAAAATGACAATTAATCGGCTGAAAGCCGCGCCAGTACTGAAAAAAATTTTTTAACAAATGTGCACAAAAATTAAATTTCCTGTTGTACTTTTGCAACCATCATTAGTGTAAATTTTACGTTAAAATTAAATTCTAGATATTAGTGTCTGCATATTTAAAGCTCAATTTTATGTTTAAACGTGTAAGTATTGTAGCCCTCCTGGCTGTTTTAATGGCATTCGGAGGTTTTACCCAAGCGAACGCACAGGACGGGAAAGCTCTTTTCCAGGCTAACTGTGCCAGCTGTCACAACCCTCTAAAAGATGCAACCGGTCCGGCTCTGAAAGGAATGGATGAAAGGGTGCCTAGTAAAGAGTGGTTATACAAATGGGTACACAACTCTGCTGCGGTAATTGCCAGTGGAGATAAATATGCCAACGAACTGTACAACAAGTGGAACAAAACAGCAATGACTTCGTTCCCGAACCTGACTGAAGCGGATATTGACGCGATCGTTGTTTATGTGAACAGTGTTCCTGTTGATGGAGGAAAAGGTGACAAAACCGATAAGCCTGAAAACGGAAAAGAAGCGGACAATACCTGGTTGTATGTTGCGATCACTGCTATTCTTGCTATCCTGGCCATTGTTCTGATCCGTATCAACAAAAACCTGGCCCGCTCTGCCAACGATGCAGAAGGTAAGCCTAATACCAAGCAGATCTCTCTTAAAAATAACAAGTTATTCATAGCTATTGCAGGTATCATCATCTTCATCCTTGCCGGTTACTGGATCGTAAACGGTGGTGTGGAAATGGGTCGCCAGCAAAACTATATGCCGCATCAGCCTATTTTCTACTCTCACAAGGTGCATGCCGGTATCAACCAGATCAACTGTCAATACTGTCACGCAGGTGTGAATGACAGCCGCCAGGCCATGATCCCTTCTACTAACGTGTGTATGAACTGTCACAAACAGATCAGCGAATATAGCGGTGAGCAATTATTTGACCACGAAGGTAATAAAGTGGATGGTACTGCACAGATCCAGGAATTGTACAAATATGCAGGATGGGATCCGGCTAAGAAAGAGTACAAACGTAATGCTCAGGGTGAAATCCTGGCTACGCCGATCAAATGGACCAAAATTCACAACCTGGCAGATTTCGTTTACTTCAACCACTCTCAACACGTAAATGTAGGTAATGTACAGTGTCAAACCTGTCACGGTCCTATCCAGGAGATGGATGAGGTAAAACAATTTGAGTCTTTATCTATGGGATGGTGTATCAACTGTCACAGAGAGACAAAAGTTGACTTCCAGAACAACAATTATTACAGCATTTTTGAAAAATATCACCAGGAGATCAAAGAAGGCAAACGTGATGGTGTAACTGAAGCGGAACTGGGTGGTCTTGAGTGTCAAAAATGTCACTATTAATATTACAAGTAAGATAACAACAACATTATTTAACATACATCGTTTCATCGGGTATTTTATTATAAAAAGACTATGAGTCAAAAGAAATATTGGAAAGGTTTAGAAGAGTTAGCCAACACCCCTGAATATCAGCAAAGTGTAGCTAATGAATTTAATGAGGAGTTGCCGGTAGAGATGCCAAGCGACAATTTGTTGAATGCACAAACACCAAGACGTGACTTCCTTAAATTTTTAGGTTTTAGTACTTTGGCGGCAACTGTCGCTGCAAGTTGTGAAATGCCGGTAAGAAAGGCTATTCCTTATGCAATAAAGCCAGAAAATATCACTCCGGGTGTACCTAACTATTATGCTTCTACATTTGTAGATAATGGAGAATGTGTACCTGCTGTCGTAAAAACAGTCGAAGGTCGTCCTATCATGATCGAGGGTAATACTTTATCCAAGATCACAGAAGGCGGTACTTCTGCGCGTATGATCGCAGCTACCTTAAGTCTTTATGACAAAACAAGATTACGTCAACCTCATGTTGATGGTAAAGCTGTAGATACTTTTGAAGAGATAGACAGCCAGGTTACAGCTGCTTTAGCTGCTGCAAATGGTGCTATTTACCTCCTGACGGGTACTATCATCAGCCCTACTACTGAAAGCGTAATTGCCCAGTTTTTAGCAAAATATCCGGGTGCCAAGCATGTAACCTTTGATCCTGTTTCTTATACAGGTATCTTATTGGCTAATGAGGCTTCTTACGGAAAAAGAATGTTACCTAATTACCAGTTTGACAAAGCCAGAACGGTTTTAAGCATTGGTGCTGATTTCTTAGGAACATGGATTTCTCCAGTTGAGTACAGCAAAGGATATACCAAATCAAGAAAAGTTAAGAGTAAAGATATCGGTACGGTAAGCAACATGAACAAGCATTACCAGATCGAAGGTATGCTGAGCATGACGGGTGCCAACGCAGATGAGCGTGCAACCTGCCGCCCTTCTGAATATGGTAAAGTAGTTGCTGCATTATATGAGCAGATTGCTTCCGGTACACAACCGAACACGGGTTCTAAAAACCTGGATAAATTAATCGTAAACGCTGCTGCAGATCTTAAGAAAGGAAATGGCCTTGTGGTATGTGGTAGTAACGATATAAATACACAAATCATTGTAAATGCTATCAATGCTGCTATAGGCGCTAATGGTACTACAATTGACTTCTCTACTCCTGCAAGAAATAAGAAAGGTATTGATGCGGACATGGTTGCATTGGTTAATGCAATGAATGCCGGACAAGTAAGCGCCTTATTGATGCACGGTGTAAACCCTGCTTACGAATATTTTGACGGAGCAAAATTTGTAGAAGGTCTTAAAAAAGTAAAAACAACGATCTCTTTTGCTGATCGTCTTGATGAAACAGCAAAATTGACAAAATATGTAGTTTCTGATCATCACTGGTTAGAAAGCTGGGGTGATACTGAAGCCAAAGATGGCCACATCAGCTTCATTCAACCTACCATTGCTCCATTGTTCAAAACAAGGGCATTCCAGGACAGCTTATTGAAATGGTCCGGCGCTGCCGATACTTACCATGATCAATTCAATGCTTACTGGGTAGGTAAATTAGGTCAGTCTACTTTTGATAAAGCATTACAGGACGGTGTTATCGAGCCTGCAACGCCATCTATCACAGGTGCTTCATTTGCCGGAAATGTAGCCGATGCTATTGCAAAAGCAAGAGCGGTTGCCTCTACTTCTGAATATGAGCTGATCGTTTTTGAAACCGCTTCTATGGGTGCGGGTGGCGCATGGTCTAATAACCCATGGTTACAGGAATTACCAGATCCTATTACAAAAGTAGCCTGGGACAACTGTATCATGATGTCACCTAAGACTGCTAAGGAAAAATTTGATGCGGAAATCAACACCGTAAACCAGGTAGATCCTAAAAAACGCGTTCTTAAAGTAACTGTAGGTACTAAAACAGTAGAATTACCGATCATCGTTACTCCGGGTATGCACCATAATGTAATTGCGATTGCAATCGGTTATGGCCGTGATAAAGGTGTAGGTTTAGCCGCTGCTGATCTGGGTAAAAATGCTTATCCTTTATTAGCTTTTAATGGTCAGACCTTTAACTATTACAGTAACGCTAAAATAGAAAAGACTGCAGCTTACTATCCTGTAGCTGTAACTCAAACACATAACAGTGCGGAAAACAGACCGATCTTTTATGAATATTCTAAAGAAGAGTTTGTAAAAAATCCATATGAACTGATCGATGAGCGTAAAGCTGCATTGGCTCACTATGTTCATGATCCCGCACATGATCCTAAAGCTCCGCAGGAAGATCATTTCGGTAAAGGAAAAGATTTTGATGCCAGAGGATTTGAAAAAGCATTCGAAAAATTTGGTACCCACTACCCTGTTCATGAAAAACCAGGTTTGCACTGGGCCATGTCTATTGACCTGAACTCTTGTACTGGTTGTGGTGCATGTGTTATTGCCTGTCACGCAGAAAATAACGTTTCTGTAGTAGGTAAAGACCGTGTGATCAAAGTTCAGGAAATGTCCTGGTTGAAAATTGACCGTTATTTTGCCGGTGATCCTAATGATCCGGATACCATCCAGACTGTATTCCAACCTATGTTGTGTATGCACTGTGATAACGCACCATGTGAGAATGTGTGCCCGGTGTCTGCTACCAACCACAGTTCTGAAGGTTTGAACCAAATGGCTTATAACCGTTGTATCGGTACTAAATATTGTGCGAACAACTGTCCTTATAAAGTACGTCGCTTCAACTGGTTTGACTGGAACGATGCGGATTGCTTTGATGATAACTTATATTCTGATGGCCGTCGTGATGACATCAATGATGACCTGACGAGAATGGTATTGAACCCTGATGTTACGGTACGTTCCCGTGGTGTAATGGAAAAATGTTCTTTCTGTGTACAACGTTTACAAGATGGTAAGCTGAAAGCTAAAAAAGAAGGTACTCCATTGAAAGATCACCATGTAACTACAGCTTGTCAATCTGCCTGTGGTGGCGGATGTATCACTTTCGGTAATGTAAATGATCCGGAAAGTGCGATCTATCAAGACAGATATGTAGACAATAAAGAGCGCCTGTTCTATATGCTGGAGCAGATCCACGTTCTTCCTAATGTGAGCTATCTTTCTAAGATCCGTAATACAGATGTATTAATGGCAGGTTCAAGTAAAGATGAAATGTATAATCAACACTTATAATAGCCTGGCTGTATAAGTAGATCAAAAAATAAATTGTATTTCTATTAAAGCCAAAAGTCAAACAAGATAAATTATTGATTCTCTTTTGACAAAAAACCTGGAGATTGATATTAATACAGAAAAGATGGAATGATTAAAAGCGAAATTTAAATCGTGTAGTAATATACAATTGTATAATTTCGCGGCCGGTTCAAAGAATGAGGAAAGTACCTTTAACCGGTTAAGAAAAAAGTAAGATGTTCTTTTAGCATACTGATAGCGTTTTAAGTCCCTACAAACCCATTTTGATTTTCGAATCCGGGTCAGGTACTTCCAACCACTAAGGTTTAGACGCTTAAAATATATACTTTAAGTGACAGACTAGAAGAAAATCAACATTTAATGCCCAGGCATTAGATGAAAATTATAGAACAAACAAACATTATTATTTCATAGCAGAATAGGTATTTCACATTATGCATTTAAAATACGAATCGTTCATTAGAGAGCCATTAGTAGATGGCGAGAAGAACTACAGTGACGTAACCGCGGACATCTGTCGTCCTATCGAGCAAAAGCCCACTAAACTTTGGTACTTTGGCTTCTTCGTAGCATTGGCTTTTTTAGGTTTCGGTGCTTTCTCTGTATTCTGGGAGGTATATTGGGGTCTTGGTACCTGGGGTATTAACCACACCATGGGTTGGGGTTGGGATATTACCAACTTCGTATGGTGGGTAGGTATCGGTCACGCCGGTACGCTGATCTCTGCCATCCTCCTGCTATTCCGCCAACACTGGCGTACGGGTGTAAACCGTGCAGCAGAAGCGATGACCATCTTTGCCGTAATGTGTGCGGGACAGTTCCCGATCTTCCACATGGGCCGTGTATGGGATGCGATGTATGTATTGCCTTTACCAAATACCCGTGGTCCTTTATGGCCTAACTTCAACTCTGCCCTTCTTTGGGATGTATTCGCGATCTCTACTTACTTTACGGTATCATTATTGTTCTGGTACTCTGGTTTGATTCCTGACTTCGCAACAGTACGTGACAGAGCTAAAACTAAATTACGCAAGCGTTTATATGGTCTGGCTTCTTTCGGGTGGACCGGTACTGCTAAAAACTGGCAACGTTTTGAGGCTTTGTCCTTAGTATTGGCAGGTTTATCTACTCCACTGGTACTTTCTGTACACACGATCGTATCTTTTGACTTTGCTACCTCTGTAATTCCTGGCTGGCACGCCACGATCTTCCCGCCTTACTTCGTTGCGGGTGCGATCTTCTCCGGGTTTGCGATGGTAAATACCTTATTGATCTTAGTTAGAAAACTGTATCGCTTAGAAGAATACATTACCATGGGCCACATTGAGGCGATGAACAAGGTAATCGTATTAACCGGTTCTATCGTAGGTATCGCTTATCTGACTGAGTTATTTATGGCCTGGTACTCTCAGGTTGTTTACGAACAAGAAGCGTTCAAATGGCGTGTAATGGGCCCTTACTGGTGGTCTTACTGGGCGATGATGACTTGTAACGTGGTTTCCCCTCAGTTCTTCTGGTTCAAAAAATTACGTAGAAATATCGTATTCTCTTTCATCCTTTCTATTGTAGTGAACATCGGTATGTGGTTTGAGCGTTTCGTGATCATTGCCACTACATTGTATCGTGATTATATTCCTTCCAACTGGACTTACTATTCACCTACATGGCCTGAATTAGGTTTCTACTTAGGAACGTTTGGCTTGTTCTTTACCTGCTTCTTCCTGTTCTCCAAATACTTCCCTGTAATTGCGATAGCTGAGATCAAGTTTGTATTGAAAACTACAGGAGATAAAGCACACAAAGAGAACTTAGCATTAGAAGACAAATCATTAGAAGAATTTATCGAAATCGCTAACCACGCCCACTAGTTGATAGGTGATGAATGATAGGTGATGAGTGATCAGTGATAGAAAGCGATAAATGATTTATAAAAAATAATTGAAAATTTAGAATTCAAAATTCAAAATTGAAATAGAATGGCAGTTAAAAAATTTGCAATAGCTTGTTACGACGATGAGGCACCATTATTTGATGCCGTGCATAAAGTACGTCATAGCGGTTACAAATTGCACGATGTATATACTCCCTTTCCTGTACACGGTCTTGATACCGCAATGGGATTGAAAGAAACAGATTTACACATTGCCGGCTTTATCTTTGGTATTACAGGTACAAGTACCGCTTTAGGATTAATGTCCTGGATCTTTACTTCAGATTGGCCGATCAATTATGGTGGTAAGCCATTCTTCTCATTACCGGCTATGATCCCGATCACATTCGAGTTAACGGTAATGTTTGCAGCAGTAGGTATGGTATTGACTTATTGCTATTTGAACCAAATCATGCCGGGCGTTAAGAAGCACGTCTTCCACCCACGCCAGTCAGATGATTTATTTGTAGTAGTAGTAGAAGTAACTGAAGGTACGGACGAGACAGAATTGATGAACTTTTTAAATGAAACCAAACCGTTAGAAACGGATGTACAGATTGCTGAAGAAGGCTGGTGGTACGGAAGATTTGATAAAGAGGAAAACTATTCTAAACAATTCGCATCATAATATTGACTTTGTAAAAAGTCGTTTATATACAAAATTTATGAATAAACGTTTTTTTGTAACCATTTTAATAGGAGGAGTATTAGCACTGTCTGCATGTAACAGTGGTGGCATACGTCGTAATCCGGGTAAAATATACGCCCCTGATATGACTTATTCCCGTGCATATGACGCTTATACTGCTAATCCGATTTTTGCAGACTCTTTGACCTCTCAAAAACCTGTAGACGGAACTATTGCAAGAGGACATGACTTACCGTATCACTTAAAAGAAAATGATACCAGTACCTGGTATGCTATGCAATCTCCTTATAAATTCACTGAAGGAGAAATAGCAGAAGGCAAACGCTTATATGATATTTACTGTGGCGTTTGTCACGGGCAAAAGCTGGATGGTAACGGACCTTTATATAATGATGGTAACGGGCCATTTGCCGCTGCTCCTGCAAACTTCAAAGGACCTAACTACATCAACATGACCATCGGTAAGATGTACCATGCTGTAGTATATGGAAAAAACATGATGGGTTCCTATGCAAGCCAGTTAAATACAAAACAACGTTGGCAGGTATTGGCTTATATAAAGAAATTCCAGTCTGAAAACGGTGGTGCACCTTTTACTTTATCAGCTGATGGTAAAAACAGTGCTCCGGCCCCTGCAGACAGTGCAGCAGCTAAAGCTCCGGCTAATGATACTGCCGTAGCCCATAAATAAGTCCATTCAAATAACTAATAATTAAAGATATAATTAAAATAAACACATTATGACCGATCGTTTTGAAGTCCCTTCGGGTTTAAAGAAAACTGGTTTGGCATTGTTAGCAATTGGTATTATTACTATTATTGCGGGAGCAATATGCTTCTTAGGTAAACATGAAGAAGCCGGTCTTACCCGTTTTTGGTTAGGTTTGGCGCAGAATAGTATCTTCTTCCTGTTTATGGCCATAACTTCGGTATTTATCCAGGCTGCTGCGGCACTCGCACAAGGGGGCTGGATCGTGGCTTACAAAAGAGTTCCGGAAGCAATCGGGGCCAATGTATGGGTATTCGGTTTAATCGTATTGATCATCCTGTTCAGCATTGTATTTGGCCTAGGAGATCATAACCCTATCTATCACTGGGTACACCCTGAGGGTGATAAGGTGATTGAAGGTAAGTCTACCTTCCTCAACAAAGGAATGTTTGTAGGTTTTTCTATAGCTGCAGTAGGCTTATGGAGCTTCTTCGGACGTAAGTTCAGAGCAATGTCCATTGCACAGCAAAGTGCCCCTAAAAACTCTACTAAAATTTACTGGAGAACAATCGTTATCGCCGGTGCTTTCATGGTAGTTTACGGCTTAACCATGATGAGTACAACACCTTGGTTGTGGATCATGAGTATTGATGCACACTGGTACTCTACCCTATTCAGCTGGCACGTATTTGCAGGCGCTTTTGTTTCAGGTATGGCAATGATCCTTTTATGGACTGTATACCTTAAAAATCAGGGTAACCTGATCTTAATGAATAAAGAGCATACACATGACTTAGGTAAATTCATGTTTGCCTTCTCTATCTTCTGGACTTATACCTGGTTTGCACAATATATGTTGATCTGGTACGCAAATATCCCGGAAGAAACCGTTTACTATAACACCCGTCAAAATGGTGCTTACAGCTTCCCGTTCTACCTGAACCTGGTGGTAAACTTTGTAGGACCTATCCTGATCTTAATGTCCCGTCCAAGCAAGCGTAACTATTTCACTGTTGTTTTCATGGCATTAATTATTATTTTCGGACAATGGTTAAACTTATATTTACTGACTTATCCGGGGCCAACAGGTAATAATTGGCACATTAGCTGGTATGAGATCGGTATATTTGCAGGATTTGCAGGATTAATGATACTGACTGTATCCAAAACACTGGCAAAAGAAGACTTAATACCACACAACCATATCTTACTGAAAGAAGCAGTGGTACACTTAAGTTAAGAGAACAAATCTGAGTTTAGCGAAAAATCACGGTGTTTACACCAATATCATTTAATATTAATAATTAAAAATACACAATGTCGGGATTAATATTAACCGCCTTAGTTATTCTGGTCTTTATCGTAATATACCAGATTGCACGAGCCAGTGAGTATGTAAACTTAATTCGTGGCGAAGAGGAAACTGTATCCAAAAAGACAAACAAAGCTTTGGCCTGGGTGCTGCTTATTATCTTCTTCCTGGGAATGTGGGGTATTTATGAATGTCATAAGCACTTAGCACCGCTTTATCTGCCTGAGTCTGCTTCCGAGCAAGGTCTTCAGTACGAGAGCATGTTGATGTGGACCATCATTATCACAGGTATCGCATTTTTTGGTACACAACTTTTCCTGTTCTGGTTTTCTTTCAAATACCAGGCAAGAGAAGGCAGAAAACCATTATTCTACTCTCATAACAATAAATTAGAGTTGATCTGGACCACTATCCCGGCTTTAACCTTAATGGTCCTGGTAGCTATTGGTTTGAAAAACTGGAACAACATGACTTCCAAAGCACCGGAAGATTCATTAAAAGTTCAGGTAGTAGGTAAACAATTTAACTTTATCATCCGCTACCCGGGTAAAGACGGTGTGTTTGGTAAAACTAACTTCAGATTGATCAATGATGCGAATAACGTATTAGGTCTGGACTGGAACGATCCTGCTGCCAAAGATGATATCATCATCGAAAACGGTGAGATTCACATCATCAACGAAAGAAACGTACAGTTTGTCATCAATTCCCGTGACGTATTGCATAACTTATCTCTGCCTCACTTCAGGATGAAAATGGATGCTGTTCCGGGTATCACTACCACTTTATGGATGACACCAAGGATCTCTACTGCTAAGATGAGAGAAATTACAGGAAATCCTGATTTCGTATATGAGATCCCTTGTTCTGAGATGTGTGGTAAAGGCCACTATTCCATGAAAGGAACTGTAATTGTGGAAACAAAAGCTGAGTTTGAAAAATGGTTGTCTGAGCAAAAGGCATACTATAGCATGCATCATGAAGTAGCAGCAGCGCCAAAAGCAGATGCTCCTCCGGCCGGTGCAGCTCCTGCAGATTCTGCTGCTGTAGCAAAAGATACTACAACAGTTGCAGTTAAATAGTAAAAATAATCATTCAAAAAACAATATAAATTACTATACGCCTTGTTTACAAGGGTTGTAAATTGAATATAAAATGAGTAACGACGCTACTTTAGTACAAGCACACGATGCACACGGACATCACGATGGTCACCACGAGCATCATAAGCAGCATTTTATTACGAAATACATCTTTAGCCAGGATCATAAGATGATTGGTAAACAATACCTGGTTACAGGTATTATATGGGCAATAATCGGTGCATTATTCTCCGTATTCTTCCGTTTACAATTAGGTTTCCCTGAGTCTAATTTCCCGATCATGGAGCAATTCCTGGGAGAGTGGGCAAAAGGTGGAAAATTAAGCCCTGAATTCTATTATGCAATGGTGACCATGCACGGTACCATCCTTGTATTCTTTGTATTGACAGCAGGTTTAAGTGGTACCTTCAGTAACTTCTTGATTCCTTTGCAGATCGGTGCAAGAGATATGGCATCTCCATTCATGAACATGTTATCTTACTGGTTCTTCTTTATCTCCAGTATCATTATGTTTGCCTCATTATTTATCTCTACAGGTCCTGCAGCCGGCGGATGGACAACCTACCCTCCTTTGAGTGCCCTTAAAGAAGCATCACTGGGTTCCGGTTTAGGTATGGACCTTTGGCTGATAAGTATGACCTTATTCATCGTTTCCCAGGTATTAGGTGGTTTGAACTATGTATCTACTATCCTTAACATGAGAACGAATGGTATGAAGATGACCCGTATGCCATTGACTATGTGGTCTTTCTTCTTCACCGCGGTATTAGGTTTATTATCCTTCCCGGTATTAGTATCTGCAGTAGTATTATTACTGTTTGACCGTCATATGGGTACCAGCTTCTACTTATCTGAGATCTTCATTGGTGGTAAAGCATTATCACATATGGGTGGTTCTCCGATCCTGTATCAACACTTATTCTGGTTCTTAGGTCACCCTGAGGTATACATCGTAATGTTACCAGGTATGGGTATGGCTTCTGAAATATTATCCACACACAGCCGTAAACCGATCTTCGGTTACACCGCAATGATCATTTCATTGATTGGTATTACCGCTCTGGCCTTGATCGTATGGGCACACCATATGTTCGTATCCGGTATGAGTCCGTTCCTGGGATCTGTGTTCGTACTATTGACCTTATTGATTGCGATTCCTTCTGCCATTAAAGTATTTAACTGGCTGACCACGATCTGGAGAGGTAGTATCCGTTTCACCGTACCAATGGTATTTGCAATAGGTTTCGTATCTATCTTTATCTCCGGAGGTTTAACCGGTATCTGGTTAGGTAACTCAGCATTAGATATTCACCTGCATGATACTTACTTCGTAGTAGCTCACTTCCACTTAGTAATGGGTGTATCTGCCTTCTTCGGGATGTTTGCCGGTGTGTATCACTGGTTCCCTAAAATGTTCGGCAGGTTCATGAACAATACTTTAGGTTATATCCACTTCTTTATAACCTTCATCGGTGCTTACCTGATCTTCTGGCCAATGCACTATGCAGGTCTTGCCGGTATGCCACGTCGTTATTATGACTACACACAATGGGCTACTTACGCACCTTACCAAAGTATGAATGCCTTCATTTCAATCGTTGTGGTGATCACTTTCTTCGCACAATTATTGTTTGTATTCAACTTCTTCGTAAGTATGTTCAGAGGTAGAAAAGTAACTTCTACAAACCCTTGGGGTTCTACAACATTAGAATGGACAACACCAGTTCATCCGGGACATGGTAACTGGGAAGGACCAATTCCTGAAGTACACAGATGGCCATATGACTATCGTGATGATGGTAATGGAAAAGACTTCATTCCTCAGAACATTCCTTTACGTCCGGGAGAAGAAGAACACTAGATTTCATCATTCATTTTGAATGAAAACAATAGAAAAGACGGCTATTCATTTAGTCGTCTTTTCGTGTTTTAAAAATGATTGGAAAGTACATACAGAAAGAGCACATTTCAGAAGTATAGAAATAGAATCCGAACATTAATTTTAGAGAAAGAAATAGTTCTAAAGCAAAATTTATTCATTCCCTACCAGGTTAAACGCTGATTAATCTTGTATAAGAGTAGTAGAAAGTAATGTATTAAGTGAATTATGCAAAACAGTACACAGCTTACAATAGTATTTTGTAATGAAAAAGATGCAGCTCATAACCGATGACAATTTTTACTACATTTTCAAAGAAATACATCCCAAATCCTATTTGCACTTATTATTGTTTTCAAGCAATATATGATCCATCCGTAATTTCCGGATTGGGATACCTGGCTTTATAGAGCTCAACCTGATCACAAGGCGATGAATTTTACTCCAAGATCTATACTATTAGCCGGAACATTACCTATTTCAGATAGCTTTTCATTGTTACAACCGGCTGCTCCAGATAGGAAAAGAAGCTGTAATTTAAATCTTCTGTATATTCTTTGCTAGTATAGCATTGATGTAGCGTATATATTCGGCTAAATCAAGGTAGCATCAGCTGCAATAAATGCTTAAGCAATGATTTCTGAGCGTAATATAACCGGGGAAAGACAGCAGGATGCATTATATCTATAAGTAGGTCACACAATTTATAGCAACCTATTCCTAATTGTAAGCCTGTAAATGTATTTTTATAAGTTCACACCCAAAAATATACTAATCCTGATTCAGGCCACTTAAATTGAAAACAATAACCAGGTCAATAGGAGAATAAGATAAAGTATTAATTATCAAGGATTTGTCTATCAATTTTATCCAGGATTTCAGCACATTTTTTAGGATCAAATTTTCTTGCAAATAGTACCCGGTCCGGCTGCTGTAGCAGTGTATCAAAATCACTCATCTTCAATACTGCAGGTAAAGGCTCACCCACCCTGTTCCAGTCGATAAAATGCAGGTAGCGATCTATCTGTATAGAATAATCATGCTCCATCAATTTCATTAAGATCGTCTGGAAAAACTGTTCATCCGAACAAAGTGTATTACTATAATAGTGATCCAGTTCTTCTTTATGATCCAGGTAGTATTGGTAGATTTTTTTAGAAGTATTTACCGTAAAACTCCACCAGGAAGATCCTTTGAAGTGATGATCAAATAAAGAAATAGTCCTGTTTTGTGTGGCAGCATACCATTGATATTTAATACCCGGCTTCATAAGCAGCAGTGCAGCAGCATGCTTAAAAAGATTCAAATAAAAATCCTTAGTTAATACTTGACTCCACCTGATCCTGCCAATCAGAAAATAATGTCCTCTTCTATTGGTAAAATTTACTTTATGCTTTAAGATACGTTCAATCAGTATCGGTTCAAATTCCACAAAATCTATATCTTCATGCTCTTCCAGGTAACTGGTGATATGATGCAAAGGCTTTATAGGATAACATTGTCCGCTTAAAAAGATGATCCTGCCCTCAATATTAGCCTCAAAAACAGCCCTTAATAAGGCCAGTGTAGCGATCACCTGTGAATAATCACCCCAGATCACATTATGGCGTTCTGCAATGAAATGAACATTATTATAATTAATTAATTTTGTAAATGGTTCAATATCAAACTTTACATCAACATGAATAAAGAATTGACTCCTATCATCGTTCAAGCGGTCGATTAAACGCTTCAATAAATGCGGCTCTTTATGCACCTGAAGTATATAATTTTTGAAAACAGACTTGCTATTCATCTCTAAAGTAAAATCCGGTGTACGATCAATATAATAGTCACGCAATTTAATAAAATAAATGCCAATAGCGGCCATAAATAAAAAGATGACCAAAAGGTAATTATTTTGTTTGCATTCCCTAAGATCCTGGTAGTAATTCCATTATAAAAAAGATAGCCTAATAAATCAATTCATACAAAAATACCTCAATAGGCAACTTATGAAATTGGAATATGATCCGAAGATCAGGAAACTATTACTATCAATTTACTCATTTATTCCCACCATAAAATTCTATAAATAAGCATTAGTTACAAATTAATAGTCATTCTATAGGGCTATGATAGAACTCCAGGAAGTAATAAATACAGCTGCAAATCCATGTATAATAACCAGATTTTCTTAGCCTGCCCGACTAAAACATTACCTAAAAGTAATGAAAATCTGTCCAAATTTGCTGTTCGACATATTAGCGAAGCGCATGTCGAACAATCGAATCAGGGATTTAAAATCCTTTATTAACTATTCCGGAGAGACAATTCAAAGGGATAAGGCCTGTCGAATTTCTTTCTTTCAGACCCGCTAAATTTATGCGTAAAAGCTGCCTATCATTGCTGTTCGACATGTTAGCAAAGCGTATGTCGAACAGTCAATAAACCAGGATTTAAAATCCTTTGTTAGCTGTTCTGGAGATACCATTCAAAGGTATAAAAAACCTGTCCAATTCTTTCTTTTGCTAAATTTCATGCATAAAAGTTGTCTATTCCACAACTTTTAAATTGATTCCTAACACGAGTACTTACTTAAAATTACAATTAATGAACCTATTTTAGCAAAAAAAGCAATAAAGGCACTCAATAACAAAGTTATTTCCAGAGAAATAGTAAAGCCCGAATCCTGCTGCTCGACATGTTAGCGAAGCGCATGTCGAACATTCAATAAACAAGGATTTAAAATCCTTTATTAGCTATTAGGAATATGCAATCACCCAAGACAAATAGGCTTGCAAATAAACAGTTTTTAATCGGCAGTAAAACCGGGCTATTTTCATCCGGTAATCACACATTCATAAAATAAAAAAACCTGGCTGAGTATCTACTACTCAACCAGGTTAAAAAATATTTACAATACTATCTGCCCATATGCACCATCAATATCTGGATATCACTCGGGTTCACCCCGGAGATCCTGGAAGCTTGCCCTAAAGTTTGCGGGCGGATCTTAGTCAATTTCTGACGGGCCTCTATAGAGATGGCCTGTACCTTATCATAATTAAAACTATCCGGGATCACCAGTTCTTCCATAAAGCCCATGCGGTTCGCCATTTCTCTTTCCTTCTCCATGTAGACACCATACTTCAAAAGTATCTCTGCCTGCTCCAAAGCCTCATCTTTAAAGCCTTTAAGACTTTCTTGTAGCAGGGAATGGTGCGCAACCAGATTTTTTATTGAAATGTCGGGCCTTAAGACCAATTTTGCAGCTTTTTGACGTTCTTTTAGGGCCGTTTGGCCTATTTTTTCAAGGAATTCGTTAATTTCTGAAGGCTCTATGGACAATTCTGATAAAATAGTCTTTACTTGTTCCGTTTGTGCTATTTTCTCATTTACCGCATCCACACGACCTTGATCGGCCAGTCCTATATCAAATCCTTTTTGTGTCAGCCGGATATCTGCATTATCCTGGCGCAATAAAGTTCTGAATTCTGCCCTTGATGTAAACATCCGGTAAGGCTCTTCTGTTCCCTTACTGATCAGGTCATCGATCAATACACCAATATAAGCTTCATCTCTTTTTAAAGTAAAAGGTTCCAGTTCATGCGCATTCCTGCTGGCATTGATACCGGCTATTAATCCCTGGCAGGCCGCCTCTTCATAACCCGTAGTACCATTGATCTGTCCGGCAAAGAACAGGTTCCTGATCTGTTTAGTTTCCAGGGTCAGCTTCAGCTGCGTAGGTGGGAAGTAATCATATTCAATGGCATAACCCGGTCGGAAGAACTTACAGTTCTCAAATCCGGCCACTTTAGTGATCGCCTTATACTGTACTTCTTCCGGTAAAGAAGAAGAAAAGCCATTTACATAGATCTCCACGGTATTCCATCCTTCCGGCTCTACAAACAATTGGTGCCTGTCTTTATCCGCAAAACGATTAATTTTATCTTCAATACTCGGGCAATACCTGGGTCCTGAACCCTGAATTCTACCCTGGAACATAGGAGATTTATCAAAACCTGTTTTCAATATATCATGCACTTCAGGGCTGGTATAAGTTACCCAGCAGTTTCTTTGCGACTTAGGATCTTTCTTTATAGGGTTATTTACCTCCTTATAAGAGAAGCCTACTACCTCCTCATCCCCTTCCTGCACTTCCATACGGTCATAATTAAGGCTTCTGCCATCTATCCTTGGAGGCGTTCCTGTTTTCAACCTGCTCGCTTCAAATCCTAATTCTACCAACTGCTCGGTAATTCCTGAAGATCCTTTTTCACCCATTCTACCACCACCAAACTGTTTTTCACCTACATGTATAATACCATTCAGGAAAGTACCATTGGTCAATACAACCGTTTTAGCTTTAATTTCCTGGCCCATACCCGTAACAATACCTTGTACTGTTCCACGTGAAACCAATAAACCTTTAACCATATCCTGCCAGAAATCAAGATTAGGGGTCTGCTCCAACGCATAACGCCATGCTCCGGCAAACTGCATTCTGTCTGACTGGCAACGTGGGCTCCACATAGCCGGTCCTTTAGATCTATTAAGCATCCTGAACTGTATCATTGACTGGTCAGAGATAATGCCGCTTTGCCCCCCCAGAGCGTCAATCTCGCGCACGATCTGCCCTTTACCTATACCACCCATAGCAGGATTACAAGACATCTGGGCAATGGTCAACATATTCATAGTGACCAGTAAAGTCTTACTGCCCATATTTGCAGCAGCAGCAGCAGCCTCACAACCGGCATGACCTGCACCTACTACGATAACATCATATTCTGGAAACATTCTTGTATCTATAATTATAAGCTTAACTACACCATATAGTTAAGCAATGCAAAGATAAAAAAAGTATTAGCAACACACCATGTGATTATATCTATATAAGAATAAGCAGATCAATCAACGGACACGTTCCACGTGAAACTATAATCATACTAATCTTCACATAGTTCCACGTGAAACCAATAGACCTTTAATATGAATACAGTTTCACGTGAAACATCAGACAATGAATTAGTTCGCAGCGTTTCACGTGGAACGTGAAATATATAATGCTATCATAACCTTAAATGAATAAGCAAGCTGATACCAAATCTATATAATGTAGTACCTTTGCATCTGAATAAAAACTAATAAAGTATAATGTCAGGATTCGAGAACTTTGATCCAAACTCAGTTGGTCTTAAAGATAACAACATCTTCGGTTTACCAACTACAGAAGAAAACTCAACATTAATCATTATCCCTGCTCCATGGGAAGTAACCGTAAGCTACAGGGCAGGTACTGCTAAAGGTCCGGAACAAATCATGGAAGCATCCCTGCAAATAGACCTATATGACCCGGACGGAATAGATGAATGGAAGAAGGGCTATTATATGTTACCCGTAAACAAGAGTATCGAAAGTAAAAGTGCATATCTCCGCTCTTGCTCAGAACTAATCATCGCTGCACTGTCAGAAGGAACAGATATAGACTGTAATAACCAGTTATGCTGTAAGTTAAAAGAAGTAAACGAAGGCGGTACATTCTTTAAAGAATGGTTGAAGGAATTAAGCCTTAAATATTTAGACCAGGGAAAACAGGTAGTACTCCTGGGAGGCGATCACAGTACCCCATTAGGCTATTTACAGGCACTGGCTACCAAACATAAAGACTTTGGCATTCTACAGATAGATGCACACGCAGACCTCAGGGAAGCCTATGAGAACTTCACCTTCTCCCATGCCTCTATCATGTACAATGTATTGAAAGAAGTACCAGAGGTCAGTAAACTGGTTCAATTAGGTATCAGGGACTATTGTGATGAAGAACTGCATATCATTCAAAATGATGCAAGAGTAAAAACCTTCTTTGATAAAGAAGTTAAAGAAAGAATGTATGAAGGCGATACCTGGAAACAAATCGTAGATGATGTGATCGCAGCATTGCCCGATAATATTTATATCAGTTTTGATATAGATGGTTTAGATCCTAAACTGTGTCCTAATACAGGAACACCGGTTCCGGGAGGATATGAAGTAGAACAGATCTTCTACCTCTTTAAGAAAATAAAAGAAAGCGGGAAGAAGATCATTGGCTTCGATCTGAATGAGGTAAGTTCAGGAGAACATTTTGATGATGGTATAGATCCGCTGGTAGGTGCCCGCGTACTCTACAAAATGTGTAACATCTTTATGTCTCAATCTTAATCCCCCTACATGTCATCTTACCAGCTAAAGTTAAACAATAAAGGAATCAATAAGAGAAATGTAACCTTCTCCCACCTGATGGCTGCCTTCCTGTTGATCATTATGGGAGCCGTAAGTGCTACCATAATAAAAGCATTGGCAGAGACAAAGGCAGCCTTAGTAAAATCTGATATATTCTTTGGAGTATCAGGTACCTATGTCCTGGCAGGGATCATCATCCTGTTTATCACCATTAAATACAATAAACAGATTACACAGAAAAGAAGTAACAGTACCAAACTAAGGATCTTTGAAATACTGCTGCTCCTTCCTATCCTCATCTATTGTCTTATGGAACAATGGTATGTTCCTGCAGCTTATGCCGGTATAGGTATCTTTGGTATCCTTTATGCCTTCTATTACGAGTTCAGTTCTGTAAAAGATAAGATCGTTACTATAGATGATAAAGGCATAAACAATCCCCAGGCCAGGACCAACTTCCTGGCCTGGGAAAAAGTATTGAGACTCATTGTACGTCACCAGATACTGACCATAGAAGCACAGGGCAATAAACTGTATCAATATGATCTGCAGGCAGGACAAAGTATTGATGTAGCAAGTATAGAAGCCTTTGCAGCAAAGCGTATTAAAGAAGAAAAGAAAGTCATCAAGAATGATTGGTAAAAAGAAACAGGATATAGATTATATCCTGTTTCTTTTTGTTGATAGAATTCCGGTACAGCAGAGCAGCCGATATTTAATAATTAAATTATTTGGTAAAAAATAAAATATTAATTACATTTAAGAGTAAAACAAATTCACTTTAACCAGAAAACATCAAAAGATTATGACATTAAATCCAGGCCAGGTATTCGACGAGATAACCCATACCACAGAAAAGCTTTATAAAGGATATGAAGCCCTGCAGGATATGAACGAAGTGGAGGTGGCCACTACCCCTAAAGAACTTGTCTTCCAGAAAGATAAAGTAAAGATTTATCATTACCTAAGAGAAGGTGCCCCGGTGAAATGTAAGATCCCCGTATTGGTATCCTTTGCCATGCTGAACCGTCATGATGTATTGGACTTACAACCCGATAAAAGCCTCATGAAAAAGTTTGTAGACCTTGGACTTGATGTATACATCATGGACTGGGGCTACCCTACCCAGGCAGACAAATACTTAACCATGGAAGACTATATCGATGGTTATATGAATGATGCCGTAGACTTTATCCGTAGAAAACATAAAGTACCCAAGATCCATAAAATGGCCATTTGCCAGGCCGGAACTTATTCCATGATTTATGCATCCCGTTATCCCGAAAAACTGCAGACATTGACCACCTATGTTGCTCCATTTGATTTTGGCAGCAGAGACAATATGCTCTACAAGTGGGCAAAATATATGGATGTAGATGCTATGGTAGACAGCGTAGGTACCATACCGGGAGAAATGATCGACAGCGCATTCTCTATGTTGAAACCCTCTATGAATATCTCCAAATACCTTGGTATTATGGACAGCCTGGATGATAAAGACAAAATGGCCAATTTCATGAGAATGGAAAAGTGGAAAGCAGATCTTCCTGCTATTGCCGGTGAGATGTATCGTAAATACATCAAAGATCTCTTCCAGGGCAATAAACTGATCAATGGAGAAATGGAGCTGGGCAATAAAAAAATAGACCTTAAAAACATGACTGTTCCCTACCTGAATGTTTATGCTACCGGAGATACCATTATTCCTAATAATTCCACATTAGCCATTATGGATAAGATAGGAACAAAAGATAAAACAGAATATGCTTTCCCCGGTGGACACATTGGTGTATTCGTAGGTGGAAAATCACAAAAAGAATTAGCACCCACCGTTACCAAATGGGTAATGGAAAGAACTAAATAATTTAAGTTCATAGACATAATAAAAAGTCGTAGTTGTAACTAACTACGACTTTTTACATAAAAGCAGGATATAAACTATCATATAATAAAACAAGCCGTTTCGAATGCTCATACCAGGTATTATATAAAACTATTTAATTATAAATATGCTTTTATAGACTTTACATATAATATAAATAAATAAAGTGTATTATTATATTAATCAGTAAAATAATATATCTTTATCCACATTTCCACGTGGAAAGTAGCTGTATAAGTATAGTTCTTAAAGATTTCTTCACATAAAATGGGTAAAAAGCGTGTGTAAAAGTTAAGAACTTAATAAGAATGGGAGTTATACACCATGATATAAAACTTAATCATAATTTAACCTTAAATTCATACACCAGCTCAGGGTATAAATAAAGGGTTATTAGAATTCACAATGGGAAAATGTAACTGTAACAACTTTAATTAACATTGTGGATTAAACAGTATCAAATGCAGTACAGTAAAAGCTTTCAGTAGATTTACAGAATGTGGATAATCTCTTAATAACCCTATATTTGAGAAAAACAATAGGCTAACAACTATAGTTTTCCATATATCCACAGCTATAATAATGGTAAGTTAATTTTTTATAAAAAAATATAAAGAACTATTAATAGCCTGTGAATGGGAAAACCCGGCCAGTTTGTTTTTCCGGTCAAAGCTTCTACTTTTGTCATCCAATCAATCAGCCGTGCTAAAAGTCAAAAATCTACATATCCAGTTTGAAGGTCCCAATCCGTTCCATGCGCTCCAGGGTATTTCGTTCAAGATAGCGAAAGGCAAAACACTGGCGCTGATAGGTACCTCTGGCTCCGGGAAGTCCCTGACCTCCCTGGCGATTATGGGCCTGCTGCCGGAGAATGCCCGCCAGACCGGATACATCATCCTGGAAGAGCCTACAGGAGAATTGATTTTGAATACGCTGAGCCAGAAAGAATGGGGAAAAGTAAGGGGCAAAAAAGTAAGTATGGTGTTCCAGGAACCTATGAGCGCCCTCAACCCGATCATGTCGATCGGTGAGCAGCTGACAGAGAGTATACTTTCCCACCAGTCCATAAACCGGACATCCGCCAAAAAGCAAGCCATCGAATGGCTGAACAAAGTGAAACTGCCTGAACCTGCAGCTATATACAGCCGTTATCCACACCAGCTCTCCGGCGGGCAAAAGCAAAGAGTCGTCATTGCCATGGCTATGTGCAACCACCCTGCTGTTCTCATTGCCGATGAGCCTACTACCGCCCTGGATGTTACTGTACAGGCAGAAGTGATCCAGCTGATGAAGCAATTGCAGGAAGAATTTGGTACTGCCCTGCTCTTTATCACCCATGACCTGGCACTGGCCAGGATGATAGCAGATGACTTTATCGTACTGGAAAAGGGAAAAGTAGTGGCTAACCTCATAACACCCGAATTTCAGGCCCCAAAGGCCGAGCCGGTAGATAATCCCTGCCTGCTTAAAGTTGAGGGCTTAAAAGTGCACTATACGGAGCGTAGCAACTGGTTAGGCAAGCAGGAGAAAGTCTTCAAAGCAGTAGACGGGGTAAGTTTTGAGATCGAGCAGGGAGACCGTATGGGCCTGGTAGGGGAATCCGGATGTGGAAAAAGTACCCTGAGTAAATGTATCCTGGGCCTCCAGAAGGCTACAGCAGGCCATATATGGTTTAAAGAAAAAGAATTGACCGGCTTAGGGGATAAACAATGGTTTGATCTGAGAAAATCCATACAGATCATCTTCCAGGACCCCTATGCTTCCTTAAATCCCAGGCTAAACGTGCGCCAGCTTTTAGCTGAACCGCTGCAGGTGCATAAAGTTGTGGATAAAGCCGGTATGGAGCAGCGCTTAAAACAATTGCTGGACCAGGTGCAGCTGCCTATTACAGCTTTGCAAAAATATCCACATGAATTTTCCGGCGGCCAGCGACAGCGTATCTGTATTGCCAGGGCGCTTTCTGTAGCTCCTGAATTTATCATATGCGATGAGTCCGTTTCGGCACTCGATGTAAAGATCCAGGCACAGGTACTTGAGCTCTTATATGAGCTGCAGGCAGAGCTGGGTCTTACTTACCTGTTCATTACCCATGACCTGCAGGTGGTGAAGTCCTTTTGCAATAAAGTGATGGTGATGGAAAAAGGTTTAATAGTAGAAGAAGGTTATGCAGATAGTGTATTGAGTCATCCACAACAGGCGTATACCAAAAAATTATTGTCGGCTGCGCCGCATACCATATAGGCTGAAAACATAGAGTATAACAATAGCCCGCTCAACAGGTACAAGAGCAAAGAAATGAATAATAGCAGGCGCTTTCGGCCGAATTCTTTTATTTTTGTCAGCACCAATAAAATTTCAAAGGTATAAATGGGACAAGTCAAGCAGCAAATAAAATCCTTAATAGAATCTTTAGGCTTAGGCCGTGCAGCAGATAAAGCAAGGTTCTATTATCAATACCTGCAGCAGAAAGGGAAAATAAATGCCTTCAAAGCGGCCCATCCCGGTCTGCCCCTGCCTACCCCGTTTATGATCTATGAAACCTTTCGCCTGGACTATGCCAAATACCTGGAAACCGGTAAATCTGCTGCAGTATCCATTTACGAAGAGGTAAGCCCTTTTATAGAGCTTAAGGGTAAATCTATCTTAGACTGGGGTTGTGGTCCCGGTCGTGTGGTCCGGCATTTCCCGGATATAATTCCTACTGCACAGGTGTACGGCTCCGACTACAACAGTGAATATGTCAATTGGTGCCATGAGAACCTGAAAGAGATCACTTTTACACAAAACCAACTGGTACCCCCTATCCCGCTGGAAGCGGCCGCTATGGACTTTATTTATGCCATTTCTATATTTACCCATTTATCGGAAAAAATGCATATGGCCTGGATGAACGAGATCTACAGGTTACTCAAACCAGGTGGTGTATTTTATTTCACCACCCATGGTGATATTACCCGTAAAAATTTACTGGAATCTGAGCAGCAGCAATATGATGCAGGTACTATCGTGGAAAGAGGAAATGTAAAAGAAGGATACCGCATGTATGCCACCTATCATCCGCCCGCATTTATACGGCAATTGGTAGCCGGTAAATTCGAAGTGTTGAAACATCGCCCGGGTAAAGCCCAAAACTGGGGCCTGGAGCAGGATGTATGGATCATTCGCAAAAACGGGTAACAGATTAAATTTCTTATCTCTAATCCATATATTTCTTCTAAAAAACGATTGAATAATAAAGCTTTGTGATCAGGCGTTAAAGATTTAGTTTATAAACCCTTAATTTTTATGAAGCAATTATTTGTTTGTTTTTTAGTCGCCAATTTGCTGGGACAAAGTCTTTCCGCACAGGAAAAAATAGGTGTGTATCTACAGGCAGGTCCTTATCTCAATCTCAACAGTTATAAAGTCACCGGAACAGGCAGTACACATATGCCTGCGGCCCAGCTCTCCTTTGGTACAGGGATAGAGGTAGATATTCCCGTAGCCCGGAATTTTGCTGTAATTCCTTTTGTCAAATGGCATGGCCAGAAGCAACTGGTAGAGCAGAATGAAAGTAATGGTATGTTCACCGAGGATTCTTATTTCAGATTGTTCAACAGCTACAGTACTCTAAATGTCGGTGCCTTTGCCCAGTACACCATGATGAGGAAAAGAAAGCTGGATTGGCATTTACTGGCCGGTCTATCTTTCTCGCGCAGCTATAGTACTGCAAACGGCAGTAGTTATAAATTCACGTCAAATATGGATAGTGCCTATACTATCCTCATCGGCAGCGAAAACGCGGATGATAATTTTGACAGGAGGGCCAATCACTTCAATATTTCCCTGGGATCGCGTATAGCTACGCATATTAAGAAGCTGGGAGATTTTAAATTCGGTTTAGTCGTTTTTGCTCCTTTGGGCCGTATGCCTGAAGTGGCATATAGCAGTGAGTTCATCACTTCCGGGCAGTCCTTGTACACCCATACTTATACCCGTAACCGGCAGTTTAATGCAGAGGTATCTATCCTGTACCGTTTATTTGGATGGCGGGCTTTTTAAATTATTAATGGTTAATTATTAATTGTTAGTTATATTAACTGAACAGCGTTATTCCCTTCAATATCTTTAATATTCTTTGGCTGTACTGTATTGCACCCGGAATAGGGAGTGGATCATCCAGCGCCCTAAACCTATAAGGTTTCAAAAACCTTATAGGTTTAACCGGTACCTATGCTACTTGTGGCTATATGCAAAACAAAAAGCGCGGACTCCAAAGAGTCAGCGCTTTTATTATTAACCAATCAGATGGAATTATTTTCCTTCTTCTTCGTCTTTCAATTTAGCTTTGATATCAGCTAATGCACCCAGATTACCTAAAGTTGGTTTTTCAACCTTATCCTGTACTTTCTTCACAGAATCTTTAGTTTCTTTAGCAACAGCTTCTTTTTCATCAGCTTTAGCTTGTTCCCAAACGCGTGCATGAGAAGCCATGATGCGTTTGTCGTTACGATCAAACTCGATGATTACGAACTCTAATGTATCTTCTACATTGATATCAGAACCATCTTCTTTGCGTAAGTGACGTGCAGGAACGAAAGCTTCTAAACCATGCTCTAACTGGATGTTAGCACCTTTGTCATCTTTACGGATAACTTTGGCAGTGTGTCTAGAACCGATCGGGAAGATGCTTTCAAAGTTGATCCATGGATCATCTTCGATTTGTTTGTGACCTAAAGACAATTTGCGGTTTTCTTTATCGATAGATAAGATAGCCACTTCGATTTCATCACCTACTTTAGTAAACTCAGAAGGGTGGTTGAAACGTTTAGTCCAGCTTAAGTCACTGATGTGGATCATACCGCCGATACCTGTTTCTAACTCAACGAAAACGCCATAAGGAGTGATGTTTTTCACAGTTCCTTTGTGTTTGCTGTCAAGAGGGAAACGCTCATCGATATTTTCCCAAGGATCTTCAGTCAGTTGTTTGATAGATAAAGACATTTTGCGCTCATCTCTGTCCAGTGTTACCACTTTAGCTTCGTACTCATCACCCATAGTGAAGAATTCTTTAGCATTGATAGGTTGAGAGCTCCAGGTAATTTCAGAAACGTGTACCAGACCTTCTACGCCAGGTAATACTTCTAAGAAAGAACCATAGTCTTCGATATTAACTACTTTACCTTTAACTACAGAACCTTCTACGATTTCAGCAGGAAGGCTGTCCCAAGGGTGAGCAGATAATTGTTTCAGGCCAAGGCTGATACGTTTTTTCTCATCATCGAAGTCAAGCACAACAACGTTCAGTTTCTGACCGTTCTCTAAAACTTCGCTCGGGTGAGAAATACGTCCCCAGCTGATGTCTGTAATGTATAACAAACCATCTACACCACCTAAATCTACGAAAGCACCGAAGTCAGTAACATTTTTGATGGTACCTTCTAATACTTGTCCTTTCTCTAATTTAGACATGATCTCGCCGCGTTGTTGCTCCAGATCGCTTTCAATCAGCGCTTTGTGAGAAACTACAGCATTACGGATTTGCTCATTGATTTTTACAACTTTGAAATCCATTGTCTTACCTACATACTGATCGTAATCAGTAACCGGCTTAACATCGATTTGTGAACCTGGTAAGAATGTTTCCAGGCCATTAACGTCAACGATAAGACCACCTTTAGTTTTAGAGGTGATGGTACCGGTAACCACTTCGCCAGATTTGAAGTAGTCAACAACGTTTTGCCAGCTGCGCACCTGACGTGCCATACGGCGGCTCAGGTTAAGATTACCTTGACGGTCTTCTTTTTCAACAACTAACACTTCCACTTCATCACCGATTTTTACACCTGGCATGTCGCGGAATTCGTTCAAGGATACTAAACCATCAGATTTATCACCAATATTGATGATAACATCAGTTTTAGTTAAACCTTCAACAGTACCGGTGATCAATTCACCGTCGTTGATAGATTTAAATGATCCTTCATACTCTTTTTCAAGAGCTTCACGTTTGTCACTTGAGTAGTTAGAAACGTTTCTTTTGTCAATGCTCCAATCGAACTCATCGTGAGCATTGTTTTGTGGGTTAACAATAGTGTTTTCTTCCAATTTAAATGTCCTCCTTTTATAAGAAATTTTTAGGACGGCAAAGATAGTACTTTTTCATAATGTGGAAAACTTTTTATTTTAAAATGTATAAAACGGAATTTCAGGCCGGTAAAAAGACTTTTACGTATTTTTAAATAATACAGTATAAAACAAAGAATCATGGAAGCATTATGGAGCCGCATTAAAGCGGTATTGCAAAAAATAGCACCGGAACTTCCCGGGCAATTAAACCCCGGGATCAGTGAAAAAGAACTGGAAAGATTACAAAGCGGTATTGGTACAGCACTACCGGAGGACCTCATTTCCTTTTATAAGGTACATAACGGCCAGTTGAGCGAAAGCCCCGGCTTGATCAATGGGGAAGAATTATTATCTGCCGACCGCATATATGATGAATGGCTGGTGTGGAAAGATCTTTTAGACAATAAAGATTTTGAAGGTAAGGACGGACCCTACCGCTCTGATCCCGAAACCGGTATTAAAAATGACTGGTGGAATCCCTTGTGGATACCTATTACTTATAATGGCAGCGGAGATCATATCTGTATTGACCTGGACCCTGCCGAGGGAGGCAAAAAAGGACAGATCATTATGATGTGGCATGACGATCCGGTGAGAACCCTGGAAGCAGGTTCTTTTAAAGAATGGATGGAGCGCTATGTTGATCTTCTGGAAAATGGGCAGATGGTGTATGATGAAGATTACTTTGGCATCTTTAATAAGGAAGATCTGTAATGCTCCTGTAGTATCCCATCCTGCTGTAACCTTGAATTTCGTCAAAAGGTGGATACGGAACATAAATATTGTTTATATATTTTTCAAAATGTAAATAACAGATGGAAACAACAACTAAAAAACCGCGCATTAAAAGAATGCTGTTTATTATACTGGCTGTATTGGTGGTTTTGGGTGGATGGGCCTATTTTGAATTACGTGAAAAAGGGGCAACCTTTATTGATAATCCTACCAGCCAGAATATTACTGTACAGATAGACGATAAAACGTACCTGGTACCGGCCGGGCAATTTGTAGCGGCAGAAGTGTCATTAGGCACGCACAAGCTGAGCTGCCGGGAAACGGGTATTGAAAATGCCATATTAACAGTAGACCCCTGCAAACAGGGTGTGATTAACCCTACACGATCAAAATATGTGATCTATAATATTATTTATACAGAAAAAGACCTGAGTGCGGAATTTAAGCCCTACCAGGTAGCAGGCCGGGAAATATACTCCCTGCTGGGTGAACCCGAGCTTACAGATGCGCTCTTTGTCCCGGACCGCACAATGGGCAATGGGGGTAATATAGATGTGAAAGAGCCTTCGGTAAAGTCGTATAGCAGGTTAAACCAGGATTATTCCTTTTTGACAAAAATTTTCCGCCTGAAGGAGTTTTTTGCGTTTTATGATCAGCATAAGAAATAAGTTTATGGGATTAAATGTATAGATCTATCAAAAGGTTCAACTAAAGCGCAGCTAAAGAAAACATGAAAAAAGCAATTTTGATTTTAGTATCATCGATAACAATTTTTTCCGGGTCAAGTTCAGGACAAGCAAAAAACTACCCTATTGAACTTAGCCATGAAATAATGGAGATTGATAAACAAAGAATTTTTAATGGTTTTTCCGTTTCCATTGTTAATGAAAAGGGAACCCTGTATCAGAAAGGGTTTGGCTTTTCAGAGGTTTTAAGAAAGAAAAAATATACGGAAAACACTATTCAGAATATTGCATCTGTTTCTAAAACTTTTGTAGGAATTGCGCTTTTAAAAGCCCAGGAACTCGGACAATTAAATCTTGATGAGCCTGTTGATAAATATTTACCCTTTAAGGTGTTCAATCCGGGTTTTCCAAATGAAAAAATAACACTCCGGCAATTGGCTACGCATACCTCTTCTATTACAGACAATGAATTTTATTTAAGTAAAAATTATTATTTAAAAGCAAACCAGGACCTGGGCAATGTAACATTAAACTTTGATGAGGAACAAATATTTAATCCTTCTGATTCAATCCTTTCATTGGAATCATTTTTGAAAAACATCCTTTCTGCAAATGGCAAGTGGCATCAAAATAGTTTTTCTAAGCATAAACCCGGAACCATTTATGAGTATTCCAATATCGGAACTGCTCTGGCTGCGTACATTATTGAGCAAGCCACGAATGAATCATTTTCAAACTTTACGAAGAAGCACATTTTACAACCCTTAAAAATGAATCATTCGGGGTGGAAATTTGAAGACATCCGCTTTTCAAATTTTTCAAGATTATATTCCAATCCCAAAACTCCGCTTCCTTATTATGAAATGATAACTTTTCCTGACGGTGGTTTTATCACATCTGTTAATGATTTAAGTAAATTCCTGTCAGAATTGATCAGGGGTTATAATGGAAGAGGTACAATTTTATCAAAAAAATCATACAAGGAATATTTTCTGCCACAGCTTTCTGCTTCAAATTTTACAGAGAGAAATGAGCAAAATCCATACAGTGAATCTTATAATACGGGAATTTTTATAGGATTTGGTTATACAGGATATATCGGGCATACAGGCGGAGACCCGGGAGTGGTATCAATGATGTTTTTCGATCCCAAAAGTAATATAGGAAGAATAATGATCTTCAATACCAATTTCTCTGATAAAAAAGGAAATGATGCATTTTATAGCATTTGGAACCTCCTGGAAAAATATCAGCGTAAATTTGAAAAGTAAATAGTACCAAAGACTGGATGAAGAAAAGGGAGGCTCAACAAATTTATAAAACCTTTTTGCCAAAATGATGCGGGAAATAAAGGAGGAAAATAGCAAAGCATCCCGGATACAGATCTTGACCGATCCCAACGGCATAAGGATTACCTCCAGTAAAAAGACCCTGACCCCACAATTAAATAAACGCTAACTTAGGGGTTTATTTAATTGATAAATTTAAAATTTAACAGGAAATATGCCAAAGTAAATTGACCACGCAAAAGCGAGGTATGTTTGGCAAATTCCATCTGATCATTAAAAAATAAACAGATGAAAAGTAATCATTTATTGGTAGCAGCGGCATCCCTTGCTACTCTATCTGCCTGTAACAATACCGGAGATTCAAAAAACACAGCAAATTACAAAGACGTGAATAATCCATTCTTTAAAGAAAGTCCTTTACAATATCATGCTCCTGAGTTTGATAAAATAAAATCGGAACATTTTAAGCCTGCTTTTGACACCGGTATGGTGCAGCAAAATGCAGAGATTGAAAAGATCATTAACAATAAAGAAGCGGCAAGTTTTGAGAACACGGTTGTTGCCCTGGAAACAAGCGGCGAGATCTTAAAACGGGCACAGATTGTATTTTACAACTTTACTTCTGCTAATAAAGACAGTGCCATCACTCAATTAGAAGAAGAGTATGCACCTAAATTTTCAGCACACAGCGATAATATCTTTTTGAATGACCAGCTGTTTGCCCGTGTGAAAGCAGTATATGATAATCGCGAAGCATTAAAAGATCCGGAGGATAAGAAACTGACAGAGCTTTATTTTGAGAAGTTTGAAATGGCCGGTGCCAATCTGAGTGCTGAAGATAAGGCGAAACTGAAAAAGCTGAACGAGGAAGAAGCGGCACTGAATGCCAGGTTCTCTACTCAATTGCTGGCCGCAACAAAAGGGGGCGGAGTATTGTTTGATGACGTGGCAGAACTGGAAGGCCTGAGTGCAGAAGAAATACAGGCGGCACAAAGTGATGCCGAAAAAGCAGGACAGAAAGGGAAATACCTGATTGCCTTGCAGAATACCACGCAGCAACCGGCTTTGCAAACCCTGAAGAACCGGGCATCCCGCGAGAAGCTGTACAAAGCTTCCTGGACCCGTACCGAAAAAGGAGATGCCAATGATACCCGCAAGACCATTGAACAAATGGCAAAACTGCGTTTGCAAAAAGCTAAGCTCCTGGGGCAGCCTAACTATGCAGCCTGGAAATTACAGGACCAGATGGCTAAGAATCCTGCAGCGGCTAAAGATATGCTGAAGCAGATCGCTACCCCGGCGGTGGCCATGGCGAAGAATGAAGCGGCAGAACTGCAAAAACTGATTGATGCAGAAGGCGGCAACTTTAAACTGGAACCCTGGGACTGGAATTACTATGCAGAAAAACTGCGCAAACAAAAATATGACCTGGACGAAGCCCAGATCAAACCTTATTTTGAGATCACTACGGTATTGGAGAAAGGGGTATTCTTCGCCGCAGAAAAATTGTATGGCGTAACCTTTAAAAAGCGTACCGATATCCCGGTCTATCATCCTGATGTGGTAGCTTATGAAGTCTTTGATAAAGACGGGTCCTCCATAGCCATTTACTACCTGGATTTTTATCAACGCGACAGTAAATCGGGCGGTGCCTGGATGAGCAATTATGTAGAGCAGTCTACGTTGTTGAACCAGAAGCCGGTGATCGTAAATGTGTACAACTACCAGAAGCCGGCACAGGGCCGTCCTTCCCTGATCAGCTTTGATGATGTGGAAACTATGTTCCATGAATTCGGACACTCCATCCACGGACTGGTTGCCAAGCAAAAATATACTTCTATCTCCGGTACCAATGTACCGCGTGATTTCGTTGAATTTCCTTCGCAGATCAATGAGCACTGGGCCCTGGAGCCTTCTGTACTGAAGAACTATGCCATCCACTATGAAACCAAAAAAGTGATCCCTCAGGAATTACTGGACAAAATGGATAAAGCCGGCGGATTTAACCAGGGTTATGCGGTTACCGAACTGGCAGCGGCAGCAGCGCTGGACATGGCCTGGCACAGTGTTTCCGATGAAAGCCAGATCGGGGATGCATTGAGTTTCGAGAAAAAGGCTTTAAGCGAAGTAGGTTTATTGGTGAATGAAGTGCCTCCGCGTTATCATTCCCCTTACTTCAATCACATTTGGGGTGGCGGCTATTCTGCAGGCTATTATGCTTACATCTGGTCAGAGATCCTGGACCAGGATGCTTACCAGTGGTTCAAGGATAATGGCGGTATGACCCGTGAGAATGGAGACCGTTTCCGTGAGTACATCTTGTCCATAGGTAATACCAAAGACCTGAACCAGGCCTTTAAAGACTTTACCGGCCACGCGGCAGACATCAAGCCACTGTTAAGAAGTAAAGGATTTATCCAATAAGGTATTTTATCCATTTCAACTTCACTATAAACCCCATATCCACCAGATATGGGGTTTATAGCTTTCATTCCATATGCTAAAAAGAAAATACTCCGCCATTTGATGACGGCTTACTTTTTATTTTATGCAAAAAATTCCTTAATCATTGACAATCAAAAAGTAGGACTTCTTTCTTGAGAAAAGTAACCCGGAACCAGGTTTAATCTGATCGGAATAGTTTGTTAATTTTTTCGTTATCATTAATTTTACCATTAAGGAGGTATGTGATATCTGCTTAATTTAGCTTACCGATATTTATGATCATTGGTATAAACAGTAACCGGAATATTCCTTCCTGCTTTGTTTTTTATACAAAGATCGGTTTGCTTCATTAAAAAAACCTTTAAAAAATTGCGCATGAAATAGCGAATGTAATTCTTTAACTAAATCACTTAATATATAACTATGCATATCAAACCTACACCCATGTTTTGTAAGCTGGTTGCCTTTGCTTTTTTGATCTGTTTCTCCTTCAGATCTGCCGGGCAATATTACAACCAGACACCCGAATTTATTAAAGCCAATGGCGTTTGGGCCTTTCCAAAATTTGGCGGCCTGAATTTTAATGGCACTTTCACCGCATTTACTTCCCAGATACCGGACCGGGATGGCTCTGCCTCTGTCTCGGATAAGCATACCGGGGATCTTCTTTTTTACTCCAACGGGCAGAAGTGCTGGAACAGGAATCAAACCGTAATGCCAAACGGGGATAGTTTATTAGGAAACGGAAGCACCTTTCCCGATTGGACGGTTTCTCCACAGGGGGTTCTTATTGTCCCGATGGTAGATAACCCGCAAAAATATTACCTGTTTTCTATGGAGGCCGGTGGCGGCTGGGGCGGTGGCAGGCTTAATGGTCGCTTGTATTACTCCATTGTAGACATGAGTTTAAATAATGGGCTGGGAGACATTGTTCCGGGCCAGAAAAATATACTCATTGATTCTTCATTGGGAGAATCGATGGTTGCTGTGCCGGGAGATAAATGTGATCGCAATGTATGGCTGGTAGTGCACACAATGGATTCTGCTATTTTCAAATCTTACGAGATTACTGCTGCAGGTATTGCTTCAAATCCTGTACTCTCTCATACAGGAAACCAGATACAGGGCCGTGATACTACATTAATAGCAGGTTGGCTGCAGGTCATTTCGAGAGCATATTCAAATTCTTTTATGTCTATCTCTCCGGACAAAAAATTACTGGCGATTTCGGCAGGTTCCGCAAAATTAAAAGGAAGGCTGAACGGCCAGCTGCTCTGCCAGTTTGATGCTACTACAGGTGTGGTGTCCAACGGGATGAAAATAATGGATTCTGTTGGCTGTATCGGAGCCGTATTCTCACCGGACAATTCCAAGCTTTATGCTTTAACTGAAGACAGGGTAAATACAGCACTCAATCCATCTGCCTGTTATCCTCCTTCCATTCCGGGAATATCCACCGCTTTTATCGTCTATCAATACGATGTATCTGTGCTGACACCTGCAACAATTATCGCTTCAAAGTTCCAGGTGTTTTCTTCCTGCATACTTTCAGGGCAACCCAAACTCTACAATGATAAAATATATTTTCCGCAGATTGAATACATAAACCGTATCAATAGTCCTAACCTGCCCGGGGCCGCCTGTGATTTTCAATATGCGACGATAGGACTTAATCCTGATGCTTATAGCTATTTAAGCCTGCCTGCAGACGTTATCGCCTGGCCCGATGCAGATACTTTAGTTACGAAACGGGATACTGCTATTTGTAATGATTCACTGACTTATACGTTACATCCTTTATACGGGCATAATTCCATCATAGCTTGGGATAATGGGAGTACAGACAGTATAAGAACGATCAGCCAGGAGGGTATTTACTGGGTAAAATATTATGATACGGCCTGTGATATCCGCATTGATAGTTTTAAGGTGAGGATCACCCGGGATATGCCGCAGCAAGGTTATTTGGGTGCTGATACCGTACTGTGCAATACATCAGAAGCATACACGCTTGAAGGGCCGGAGGTCAATGGTGCATCATACCTATGGCAGGATGGTAGCGGGCGAAATAACTTTATGGTCAGGGAAAGTGGTCAATACTGGTTGCAGATCAGTAAAAACGGATGTATCGTAAGAGATACGATAGCATTTGTTTATAAAGATCTTCGCCAGGACCTGGGAGCCGACACTTCGCTATGCCGTGGAGAGGCAATCAATTTTGTATTGACAGCCAGAAGTCCGGCAGGATCTGCTATCTTATGGAATACCGGTGCTACCACACAACAGATTGTTGTGAATACAGCGGGAATGTACACGGTTACAGTAACAGATTTTCCATGTGTGGGTACAGATTCTATTTATTTAGATGACCAGCAATTATGTGAGTGCAGGCTTATGATGCCTTCTGCTTTCTCACCTAACGGGGATGGTAGAAATGATGTTTTCGGCCCTTCGGTAGAACAGGGATGTGTAATAGGAAGGTATAATTTCAATATTTATAACCGTTGGGGACAAAGGGTCTTTAACAGCATAAAACCCGGGCGGCAGTGGGATGGAACCTTTAATGGAAGACCTGTGGATGCCGGGGTATATTTTTATGAAATATCCTTTGAAGCCGGGACCTATAACAAACCTTTTAATAAAAAAGGAGATGTCACATTAGTCAGATAAAACAATAGGCCTGCTTTATGAAAGCAGGCCTATTGTGTAAGAAGAATAGATTAGATTCCGGTGTATTAAGGTTGGAATACTACTTTAAAGGTATGTACCTCATTACCCTTGCTCACTTTTACTAAGTAAGTGCCCTGGGCTAAACCTTTCAGGTTAAGCTGGTGTAAGCCGGGTTGATCAATCGTACCTGTACCGGAAACTTTTACAGATTGTCCGCTGATGGAAACAAGTTCAATCGTGCCGCCTTCATAACCGGCAGGCAGGTTGATAGATACTGTTCCTTCAGATTTAGTAGGATATACCTCGATACGCTGTGTTTTACAGTCTGAATGTACATTCACCGTGTTGCTGTAATTATACACACCATCTCTGTCGGCTAAACGCAGACGATAGTAAGATTTACCGTTTGGTGTAGCTTTATCCGTATAAGTATAGTTTACTGTAGCAGGAGTATATTCAAGCTGGGCAATGGGTTCAAATTTACGGCCATCGCTACTGCGCTCTATTGTAAAGTTTCTGAAATTATCTGCCTTAGCTACCTGCCATTCCAGGATAGCCTGGCACTGCTGCATCGTGGCATCAAAGCCTGAAAGTGTGATAGGAAGGGGTTGTGACAATGTTACATAAATCTCATCACTGATCGTACAGCCGTCAATAAAATTTACGGTAACACTATACCTGCCGGTATCTGTTATGACCAATGAATCTGCTGTGCTGTTATTATTCCAGGTGTACATAGAAGAAGGATCGCCGAAGAACCCGTCTGTACGCAGTACATAGGGGAAAGCGGTAGCTAACAAGGCTGTATCAGGCCCTAATCCGTAGATTGGTGCGGCACCATCATAAGGTGCAATATTCCAGTTGGTATTATTCCCCTGGTTGATTGAATGATTGCGGGCATTAAATGGCGCTGCCGCTCCTGCTGCAGTGATACGACGCAAGCGTACATAGTCAAAATCTACAGTCCCACCGGTACGTGTTATAGTGGCATTTGCCGTTGTGCTGCTGCTCACGATCTCGGTAAGGCGACAAGGCGTTCCGCTGCCGTACCAGGCACCATTGATGGTGGTATTGGTACCTGCTGTGAAGGTATAGATTCCACCCGGGAAGAAGATCAGGGTGTCAATCGTATTGCTGCCGTTAATAATACCACTGCCTTTATACTCTACTCTGCCAAGTGTATTGCCAGAGCCTACAATACCTACTGCAGAGGCATTGCTTGGATCTGTAAATTTCAGGCTTCTAACCGTAGCTGATGCCATATTTACAGAGGTAGTGAGCGTGTTGGTTACATTCACCGTATCATAAGTCATACCGGCAGCCTTAAAGTCGCTGGTAGTAATAGATGAGTTTGCTGCATTTAAGCTATGGTTAGCAATAACACCCTGGAAACGCCAGCCGAATGGGGCTGTAATCCTGGAATTGCTGATATTTATCGCGAATACATTAGCCGTAGCAGCCGAATTATCTACCTGCCATACAGAGAGCTGGATCCCGGAAGCGTTCCATGCGCCATTGATCAATCCGATATTGGTCTGGGCATTACTGAAATTATTCAAAATAGTTAAACTGCTGCCCGATTTATCAATATTAAAATCAAAGTCTCCCTGTATATTTCCTTTCAGAAAAGCAGGACGAGGTCCTTTAGGCGTTACCAGTCCATTAAAAGTTACTGCAGGGTTAAGAATGATACTATCTCCCCAGATCTCCATATTGAACGAAGAAGACTTATTAATGATTGGATTATTCACTGTTCCGGTCAGGTCAATATTTCTCGCATATGCATTACCACTGTTTATGGTAACGGTTCTGCTGCCTGCGGTAAAACCACTGTTCGCATCAAAGTAAACATCATCATAAACAGTAGGGATACAGGCATTACCGATACCACCGCTGCTAAGACTCCAGTGGCTGGCCTCGTTCCAGTCTCCTGAACCGCCTACCCAATAGTGAGCTGCACCTGTCGCAGAACTAATATTCCATCCGGAGTTGCCCCCTGCATCTGCGCCACTTACCGGTACCGGGGGTACACCTGTAGCGGTCATATTTTGAAGGTAAACATTTGCCATATTGATCACAGCGGTAGGGTTGAATTGAATGGTACCGGAAGTATTGCCACGCATTTCAAGCAGGCCTGTACAAGCTGCAGATTGTGCCAGCAGGTATTTATTCAGGGTTGTGGTACCATTGAATACATAGTTTCGTGAACCTGCCAGGATCAGGGTATCAACCGTGTTAGCACCGGTAATAGTACCTGCACCTCTGAACTCAAGTCTCCTGATGGTATTGCCATTAAGTACCTTAGCTACGCTGGTGGCAGAAGTTGAGGTAAAGGTCAGTTGACCAATTGTGCTCTGTGCAATTGAATAGATATCTGTTGCACCTGCATAAGAAAGCTCAATCTGAGGATAAGACCTGTTGGCAATATTCAGGTACAGATCAGAAAGCAGGAAAGAACCGTCGGATTGCAGAAAGTTTGAGTTACCATTATAAGCCCAGGTGTTACTAACGTGAATAGTTGCATTAGTAATATCTGCATAGCGAACATTATTGTTATTACTGCTGAAAGCCCTTACGTCAATGGCTCTCCCGGCCATGCTCATACGTCCGGCAGAGAAGGTGATCAGGGCATTGGTATTGGTCCAGTTGTCAGCAAAAGTTAATCGGCCATTCCCTGTTTTGTTAATGGTTACATTTATTGTGCCCGGGCTGCTCCCGTTAGCCGTAAAAGTAGCCGTACTGTCCGTTCCTACAAACTCCAGAGTAGCCGGGCTACTATTGGTAAATGTTATTGCCGGATTCAGAGAAGCAGAACCGTACACTCTAAAACGGGTACCTGCACCTTGAGAAAAATTAGAAGTGCCTACTCCTGCTAACCAGGAAATGTTATAGCAATAGGTATTTCCGCTGGTTGTAACAATATTCCCGGTAGCCAGGCCACTCGCAGCATTAAAGATTACGGTGTCTGAAATAAAAGGGATACAGGCACCACCGGCACCACCACTGGTATAGCTCCAGTGGTTATTATCGTTCCAGTCTCCTGCACCGCCTACCCAGTATAAGGTAGTACCCGCCAGGGAGGAGGGAGCTGTAATGTCAAAACCTGCATTACCACCACCATCTACGCCTGTTACCGGGATCGGTGTATTGTTTCCCTGGGCAGAAATATTGGTCAGGAAAACATTGTTCATCAATGCAGATGCACCGGGTGCGAAATTCAGGTTAGCAATATTTCCAGAATCTGCCATTACTTCGGTAAATGCCTGACAGTTTACACCCTGTGCACGCATATATTGATTGATATTGATGGTACCACCTAAAGTAGAGCTTTGGTTGGTGCCCAATAGTAAGCTATCAAAATTGTTTGTACCGGTTGCTGTTAACTGTAATTTGGCTAATGCATTAAGTGTTCCAACGGTGTTGCCATTGCCTAAGAAGTTGCCCAAATTCTGGAAAGTCAACTTTCCGATGTTGTTATTGTTGTAGATACGTCCACGTCCCATGAAGACTACGGTGTCAATAGTGTTGGTATTGGTCACTGTAGCAAAGGAACCTGCGTTTGTGTTTGTAAAGCTCAGTTTGGATATTGTCGCATTAGAGACATTCATGTCACCATCAAACAGGCCGCCGCAGCTTACTTTATTGTAGGTATTACCATCAATATTCAATATAGAGTTTGCGGTAAGGTTAGAATTCGTAGCCGATAGTGTTTTATTTGTTCCGGTAAACACCCAACGATAAGAAAAGACAAGGTTCGCTCCGGTGACATCCAGGGTCCTTGTATTGCTGCCGGTGCTATTGAATTGGTAAGATTTAATCACTTTACCGGCTGCATTAAATGTACCTGCAGAAAGATTAATATTATTTATTGTACTGGCTGAACTATTAACAAAGCTATCGGTAAGGTTAAGGGTTCCTCCTGCTTTATTTATTTCGAAAGCAAAAATCCCGTTTACAGTACCATTAGTTGTAAAAGAATTGGTCGTATTGCCACGAAACACAAAGCCCTGTGAAAAGCTCATATTCGGTGTAATGTCAAGATTACCCCAGACCTCCACCAGGTAAGCATTATTACTACGGTTGAATATCGGCGCATTCGCGACATCAGATGCCCAGCTCATGTTGTTACAAAAAGCGTTGGCATCCAGCGATACCGTACGGGCTGCTGTGGCTGTACCGAAACCACTTTGGTTGGTAAAGAATACATTGTCGGATGCAGAAGGGACAATGCTGGGGATACTTCCAGTGGGGCTGCCCAGCCGCCAGTGATTGAGGTCACTCCAGCTACCGCCACCATTCACCCAATAATAATCTGCTGCGCTTACCTTCAGGGCACAAAGCGACAGGAAACATACTAGTAATGTTTTTCTCATTAAGAAATGATTGATTGGTTAAAAAAAATGTTACGTACTGTGATAAGTTATTCTTCTCAGTAAGGCTGCATTTTTTTTCGAGGAGTACACAAGGATTTGTTAAGGTTGCTGCAAAAATAATCTCTTTTATAGCACATTTATGCTATTTTTTGGCTAAATATTTGTGTTTACCAGAATAATAAATTAAAAACCATAATAAAAATAAATATGTAGTGATCTGCTCAATGATTCCTGGAGGATCGTGCCTTTTATCTGTTAGTTGGCCGCTAAAACAGGACCTTAATACTTATAAGTGATCAGGGATGTATTCAATACTATATTTTATATGCTCAATTGTTGGAAATCCTTAATTAAAATTGTTTGACCCAAAAAAAGCCTTTCAGCAAATACGCTGAAAGGCTTTACCTTCTTGTGTTGTGGTCCTGGTATCGAACCTGCTACACTTTATTTTCTGTCTGTAAAAAATCGAAAACAGAACTATTGGAATCTGCTTAGATACCTCTGGTTTATTTTTTAATAACAGACTTAATATTTACCATTTTACCGGCTATGGACGTTTTAAGGAAATAGGTGCCGGGAATGATATGATTGAGCCCACCCATTTGTACTGTATAAGTTCCTTTTTCGGCTTTGGTTTCCTGTTGCTCCACTACGCGACCTGTAATGTCCAGTAAATCCAGGCGTACCGTACCGGCTTCTTTAAGGTTAACAGAAGTGTTGAGCACATCAGAAAAAGGATTTGGATAGATTTTAGATGAACTCAGGTCCAGCTTCTTTTCTTCTTTAAATACCGTCAAACCTCTTAAATGATAGGCATGGTGTAAGATATCACTACTAACTGAGTTATCATAATCATAATACACGGTGTACACATGCCTGTTGGCCGTATGATCCGCATCACCTTTACTGAAGGCAATACCCGATTTGGAAACATTTGTATAAGGGCTGGCGGTGGCTGCATTCGGCATTTGCAGGTAATCCGCATCGCTGATCAGGCCGGTACCATCCGGGGTCATGATCAGACCAATGTAGGCATTACGGGTCATATTATTTGTGTTATACCAGCCTACAGTAATTTCATCTTCCTGAGAACCTCTTGAGCCATAGTTAAGGCTTGGGCTATAAACATTATATTGGCCATATATAGAAGCATTGCCCAGCACACCGGTATTAACACTTACCGTGGTGGGTGGTGTTGCAGAATTGTTCTCAATTAAGCGGACAAATACTTCTAATGCATTTTGATCGGTATAAGTGTAGGCCCAGCTTTTTGAATCATCTTCATCCTTACTGTCAATGACCAGGTTAGCGTTCAGGGGACTACTCAATAAATTGACATCTTCAACAGAAGGAGTAACATTCGTAGTGCTAAGATCCATCAGGTCATCAAATGCCATGACGGACTTGGTAATAGCCATCCCCGCTGCATTGTAATGCACATAATGCAGGTAATAATCCGGGCTCGTGGTACGGGACAATGCGATATCGGGAATTGAGGCTCCGCCGGTACCAGTCATATTCATAATATTGCCCCAGTTACCGTATTCACAACCGATTGTTTGAAGGCCGCCGGCAATCGGGTTATCCCATACAATAGCTACCCTGGATAAATCCTTGCTATCACTGTCCATACGGATCCGGTGATCAAAAAAGGCCAGGGTCTGGTTGGTGAGGTCAATAGTAGAGTTATACACTACCGGATCAGTATTTGATGGGACGATATCAAAGATATCCACTTTAAAGCCGGCCCATTGGTAGGCCACCAATACCTGTATCGTACCTGTATTATCATTGTACACTGCACCTACCTGTAAGAATGAAGCGTCCTGGTAGTTAGGATTACCCTGTAAGCCGGTGAGATTGCCTTTGTACACTACACTGGTAGGGTCCCCGGGTTTGGTAAATTGCACCGTTACTTCCCCGAATCCGAATCCGAAAGCTGCCAGGTAAACATCCACTTCTCCCCAATCAGGATTATTGGTTATCCTGTCATTAAATGAAAAGCAGGAAATATCTCCCGAGTAATTTTCATGCCAGTTATTAAATACTTGCTCGTGGGCAACCGGAGGCACAAAGATTTGGGCATGTGCCAGGTAGGTTCCGGACAGGGATAATACAGCCAAAGCCGTATGCTTAAATAGTTTTGAAATCATAACAAAGAATGTTTTTAGATGAAGCTACAATTTAGTAAAATATATCTAAATAGTCAATGTATTTCAGCTTTAAATTTAATAGAAAACAGATAAGGTAAATTAAAATGATAGTTTTTTGACTTTGTCTATTAAGCTTCTGTTCCTTTTATACATAAGAGTAGCTTATGGCTGCATTTGATGAAGGATTCCGGAGAAGAACTATCACTTAAGCAGGTCGTATTTTTAAAAGAAAAAACGGTCTTGTAGGGGTAAAATTTTATCTTAGCTTTCAAGTACCTTAGAATTACAGACCTGATTTTTTAATGATTGGAAATCGAAATGATCTTGTAGGAAGTAATTCCTTTTATTAAACAAAAACTAAAATTCAGCCCCTGCATTAACCCTAAAAATGTGCGGACTATGGATATTAAACCTGATTAAATGAAAACATTATCCCTTATAGCTTCATTCTTTTTCTGTGCCATTTATGCTACCGGACAATTAAAACATTCTTTCGCACTGGATTATAATATTTATGGGAATGTATTTTCATCGCCATACAATAGCTTCTTTTCTAAAGAGAATTACCGTTTTTTTTGGCCGCAATTAAATTATACCCTTAAAAAAGGGAAACAAAGTATCGGTCTGTCTGCATTAATTTATGGGAAAGAATTATACTACTACAGTGAATTGAAAGAAGGGGATTTACATAGATATGAAAACACCAGTTTTAATGCTGTATATGGATATGAAATATGGAAAAAGAAAAACTTTTCTATAGACCTGAATGCAGGATTGAATTATGGCAGATATGCGCATAGTCATATCGTGAGTAAACCTGATCCCTATGAATATATTCTTGATGGAGGGAAAGAGTGGGCAGTTGGAGGTACAATTGGTGCAAATCCTCGTTTAAAAATATGGAAAGGTTTTTTTGTCAATGGTAATTTCAGATATACCTTAAACCCTTTCACTAATTATCCAAGACATTCAAACACATTTTATGTTGGCATTGGCTTAGGCTACGAATTTTCCAGGAATAGAAATTAAAAACCACTTCCATA
>MKTB01000004.1 GCA_001897525.1 Bacteroidetes bacterium 43-16
TCCTACTGCTGTTCCTTATTTCAAATATCTTTCAGTAACACTCTCGTTACCCTTTGTTAGCATCCCGGAATCGAACCGGATATTTCCCCTTTTGCTATCTCTTTGTTAACCACCCCCCTTTCGAAGTGGAGTGCAAAGGTAATCAACCTTTATTTCTTAACCAAATGTTTTTTCATTTTTATTCTAGAAAAATCATTTGGCCAAATCCCCTCAAACTCAATACCACTCTGTCTTTCAGACAATCTTTTAAGAACTACCCGTCCCTCGAACGGAGTGCAAAGATAAGCGCTTTAATCTCACCTTTCCAAATCTTTTTTAAACTCTAATCAATATATTTATAACTAATACCTCAAGAACCAATGATAGTAAGGTTTACAAGGAAAATGAGGCCGGAAAATATCATCTCCTGGCCTCATTCTAAATGCACAAAAAGTAAAAAAGGAATGCTGACCGGCTTTCTGTAGCCTGTCAATCTGATTAATCTGATTACTGCTTGATTACTTTATGGGTATAAAGTATACCACCCTGTCCTGTCACCTGTAAATAGTAGGTACCATTTGTAAATTCCTGAAGTGGAATAAACATTTGTGGCCCGGAGCATTTGATTTTCTTCAACTGTTTGCCCATGCTATTATATATATAAATGGTCTCCTGGCTCTTTAAGCCGGTAATGGTTATATGCTCATATGCAGGATTAGGGAAAAGGGTTATTTGCTCCCGGTTGTTAAGTTCTGTAACTGATGTGGCCTGCGCATTGTACACCACATCGTACAATGCTTCTACTACCCGTTGTGTGTAATCATTATCGAGGCTATCCTGGTTACTTAATACGGCAATATAGATGTCATTTAAAGTGTCACTCATATTAGAATTGATCTGACCAATCCAGGTGCCGCCATGGCTAAATGTCCTGTTACCTCTATATTTTTCTATAAATATTCCCATGCCATAGTCTGAATTCTGATTACCAAAGCCGGAAGGCTGAAGCATAACCGTATTCAAAATTTGCCTGGAAATGATATTCCCTTCCAGCAATGCTCTCCAGAATAGCACTACATCTCCTGCTGTGGCTACTATAGCCCCGGCATCTCTGGCAATGGTATTGATATTGACGGGCAGTATTGAACCCGGATGGTTCCAGTTCATACCATTATCCAGTACATTATCTCCATTCAAATCTGTCCAGAAGGCGGCATAGGGATCTGTTACGGGTTCAAATGGCGGAAAATAGCTGTGCAGCAGCCCTGCGGGAGCATAGATACTATCGCGCAGCAATTGGTTTATGGGCCTCCCGGTAACTTGTTCTGCAATATAACCGGCAAGCAGGTAATTAGTATTGCTATACTCTATACTTGCTCCCGGGCTAAAGTATGGCGCTGGTGTCAACTGCAGGAGTTCTGCTCTTTCCCAGAATTTACCCGGATGACTATTTAAAGAGTCCATGATGATTGGATTTTCAAGGTAATCGGCAATACCGCTGGTATGATTGAGTAATTGCTTAATGGTTACAGCTCCATTAATATGGGCATAGCCGGAAACCCATGTACCAATATTATCATTGAGATCAACCTGATGATGCTCGCTTAATTTCATCAGTAGTGTGCTGATAAATGTCTTGGTATTGCTCCCGATGCCAATAAGCTGATCGGGGCTTAAAGCGGTGTGTTCCTCTGATACTCCTGCTGCGGCTGTCCATACGCCAAAATCTTTATAGGAAACTGCAACGGATAGTCCTTTGAAATGATACTGGTTATACAGCACATTAAGTGTGTCCCGGAGCCTGCCCTGAAGGCTGGTGGGCAGTTGTGCATTTGAGATCGTATAAACACAGGCAGCAACAACAAGGAGTAAAATCTTTTTCATAAAAATTATATTTATTCAAAAGTATAAAAGGAGTGCAAGCTGGCATTCTAAGCCGGGACAAAAAGGTGTTTTTACAGGACACACAGTAGTAAATACAAGGTAAGAAGGGGGTGATCTAAGTAGCCATCATTTCCAGCGCTAATAATTATTGTATCTCTGTACTGTTTTAAGGAATTGCTCAAGGCATTAAATGCTAAGCGGATTAAAACAAAAAGCGTTGCATCCCCCGGGAATGCAACGCTTTTATGATCATTATCTTCTTAATTACAACTTTACTTCTGCCATCACGGGACAATGATCGCTGTGTTTAGCATCCGGCAAAATAGCTGCTGCTGTAACTTTATCTTTAAGGTCTGCGGTAACGCTTATATAGTCGATGCGCCAGCCTTTGTTATTGGCCCTTGCATTGGCACGGTAGCTCCACCAGCTATATTGATCGGCGAGATCGGGATAGAACAGGCGGAAGGTATCTACCAGGTTGTTTTCAAACCATTTGTCCATCCAGGCCCTTTCTTCGGGCAGGAAGCCTGAGCTGTTTTTATTGCTCACGGGGTTATGGATATCGATAGGTTTATGGCAGATGTTATAGTCGCCGCAGATGATTATGGAACGACCGGCTGCTTTTAATTCGTTGATGTATTCAAAGAACTCGTCCAGCCATTGGTATTTATAGGTCTGGCGCTCATCGCCGCTTGTGCCACTGGGAAAGTAGGCGGAGATCAGGGTGGTATTCCCGAAATCTGCACTGAGTACGCGCCCTTCTAAATTGCTTTGCTCGTAGTTATTGCCAAAACGAACTTCGTCTGGCTTGATCCTGGTGAAAATAGCTACGCCACTGTATCCTTTTTTTTGTGCCGGGTACCAGAAGGTCTCGTAGCCCAGGTCCTCAAACTGTTTATAGTCTACGTTTTCTTTATGTGCTTTTATTTCCTGGAAGCAGATCACATCAGGGCTTTCTGTGCTTAACCATTCTACCAGGCCTTTAGTCATGGCGCTCCTCAGGCCATTCACATTGTAGGATATAATCTTCATTGCTCTTGCGTTGATTTAAAAACTTCTTATTTATTATTGGTCAATGCACCATCTTTAAGCACGGGCACAACGGGATGCAGATCTACGGTGGTGCAGTATTCCAGGTCTTTGATCAATCCATAGCCTGCCAGCCTGTGGTAATGGGAACCTACTTTCAGGTATTCCAATAAACTCTCTTTGGTCAATGCGTTTTCGTACATGGAAAGGGCGATGTGGGCACTGTCGCAACTGATCTCAAAATGGTCTTTTACTTTGCTGACCACTGCTCCGGCAAACAGGTTATCTTCCATATTGGGCCTGTCTTTCCAGGAGGCGCAGCCCAGCAGCACGTCTTTGCCCTGCGCTACCAGGTAGCTGCATACTGCACTGAGGTTGAGGAAGGAGCCTATAATGATCTTATCGGCATCTTTGACCATGTGCAGCAAGCGGGTGCCGTTGGTGGTGGTGAGGTTGAGGGTTTTACCTTTTATAAAGTCTATGGGATATTCCAGGGGGGAGTTTCCATATTGCAGGCCCGGGGCTACCCGGCCATTGCGTTCCCCGGCGGTGATACTGCCTGTATACTGCTTTCCCAGTGCGATACACTCTTCTACAGAGGCCACAGGAATCACTTTTTCCGCACCGTTAGCTAAGGCGGCTGTGATGGTTGAGGTTGCTCTGAAAATATCAATAATTACGACTACTTTATCTTTTGTATCGTATAGGTGCAACAAAGAGGGCGAGAAGCACACCTCAAGATTTCTTTTTTCTGCCATTCAATTCTCTAAAAATAATGGAAACTAATTTTTCGCAAACTTAACAACTCTTTGTTTACCTACAGCATCTTGTACCTGTAAAATATACATTCCTTCTGAAAGGGAGGAGATATCTACGGTGGAGGTGTATTTCATGGTCAATACTGTCCTGCCGGAAAGGTCGATAACAGAAAGTTTTGTAAAGGGTATTTTCTCCTGGTTATTTATATATAGGAGGTGGTTTGCAGGATTAGGGTAAACGGTTACTGCTTCTTTTTTTGCCGTATTTACCAGGCTTAGGCCTTTGGGCTCTGAGCGCAGGAAGAATTGCCAGGTCTCTACGGCCAGGTCAAACTCGTTTTGCGTGGTACCGAAGTTGTACCAGGTATGCATCCCGTTTTCAATTTTAAAGTACTCTACTCTTTTATCCCCGGTAAAGGTATAATGGGTGATATAGTTGGCAGCGCTTTGGTTACCTATAATGGCTGTAGCGCCTACATTACCGGCATTGTTCTGCATACGCCAGTAGCTCACCAGGCTGTCTACAGAAAGTCCTACGGGAGCGCTCAGGCCCATCATGTAGAAGTTACCGTTTATATCTACCACGTTATCGGTGGTGCCGTGAAAATGGGCCACGGGAACTTTAATATTGGAGCATTGGGTTAAGGTAAGTGCTTTGGTACCGGAATGGGAAGCGGCTGCGCGGAACAGGCCCGGCTGCTCGCAGAGCATTCTCTGGGTCATAAAGCCGCCGTTGGAGAAGCCGCATATAAATATACGTGCTTCGTCTACATTATAATTGGCTTTAATGGTATCTACGAGTGCTTTAAGGAAGCCTACGTCATCAACTCCGGGATTTAATTCTATATCGCCAAGGGGTGTACCGGTGACTTTGATGCCTGAATTCCAGGCCGGTCCCATGGCCCCGATTACGGGGTGGGTAAATGCTAAAGCCTCTGGTGATACAAGCAGTAGCTCTGTGGTATCTGCTATTGCCTTGAAGCTGGTCATATCTACATCGTTCATAGAGCCTCCGAGGCCATGCAGCATGATAACGACTGCCATATCCTGCTGGGCAGAGGCGGCATGATAGGTTTTATACTCGCGATTGGCTCCCCCGAACTGGAAGGCTCCCTGTTGCCAGTTTTGTGCCTGCAGGCTGGAAAAGGAGGCCAGGGCAAGGGATAGACAAAGGATAAATTGACGCATGGTAATTATTTGAACGCTAAAGATACAATTATATAAGTGCCTGTTTAATATTGAGGCATATTTTTCAGATGGCTTTTTTTTATATTCCTCAGAAGGGCTTGTGTATGCTAGCAGGAGTAATGCAAAACCTATAAGGTTTTTGAAACCTTATAGGTTTTACCGTTCAGATGGCTTTGTCTCCTTTTTTTCAGAAGGGCTTGTGTGCTAGCAGGAGTAACACAAAACCTATAAGGTTTTTGAAATCTTATAGGTTTAACCGTTCAGATCCCTTTGTCTCCTTTTTTTCAGAAGCAGGTGCTAGCAGGAGTATTGCATGGAAAGGCAGGGAATATACCACGTAGTGCATGGAAAACATGGGTTAAGGCTGGGCTAAGCAGCAGGGTAACACAAAACCTATAAGGTTTTTGAAACCTTATAGGTTTTGAATTCTTAGACAAAAAAGCATCCCTTTAAACTCTTGTTCAAAGGGATGCTTTTCTTAACTATTATCTTTTCAGTATTACTTACATCATACCTACACTTCTTTGCACAAAAGCGGTAAGGGCTTCTCCTTTCAACATTCCTTGTGATAAAAGGGCCAGGTCAAAGGCCTGGCGGCTCAGTTGCTCTTTCTCTTGCTCATCTTCTGTAGCGGCAATCTTCTGGATCAATTTATTATTACTGTTTACAGATACTTTATAGTTATCCGGCAGGCTGCCATAAAAATTCATCATACCGCCACCCATCTTCGACATATCTTTCATCCGGCGCATAAATTCATCCATCGTTATGGTCACCGGCATTTCTTCGGGGTTCATAGCCGTCACTTCCACATTCATGGTGCTGTTATTGATCGTTTTCTCAAACAGGGCTTTTACCAGGTTTTGCTGATCCTCAGACAGCACACTTTCATACTCGTGGTCTTTCTCGATGAGCTTGTTCATCACATCGGCATCTACACGCTTCAGCTTGGTTTTTTCCAGCTTATTTTCCAGCAGGGAGATGAAGTGGGTGTCTAAAGGCCCGTCCAGTTGCAATACGTCATAGTCCTGCTTGGCAGCGTTTTGGATATAGCTGTTCTGGATGGCAGGATTATCGCTGTATAGGTAAACGACATCGCTGCTTTTATCGGTCTGCAAAGGGCTTACTTTGGCCGCATACTCGGGTAATGTGAAGTATTGCTTCGCTACGTTTTCAAGCAGGGCAAAGTCTTTGGCTTTATCGTAAAACTTATCTTCTGAGATCATCCCGTACTTCACAAAGAGGCCGATGTCTTTCCATTTTTCTTCGTAGGACTTGCGGTCTGTCTTGAACATCTCGCCCAACTTCTCTGCTACTTTCTTGGTGATATAGCTGTTGATCTTTTTCACATTACCATCTGCCTGCAGGAAGCTGCGGGAAACGTTCAGCGGAATGTCGGGGCTGTCGATCACGCCATGGAGCAGCATGAGGAACTCGGGAACGATGTCTTTCACCTCATCGGTAATAAATACCTGGCGGCTGAACAGTTTGATCTTGTTGCGCTGCAGTTCCAGTTCATTTTTCACCTTAGGGAAATACAATACACCGGTAAGGTTAAAGGGATAATCTACATTGAGGTGGATCCAGAATAAAGGATCTTCTGAGAAGGGGTACAGTTCTTTATAGAAGTCCAGGTAGTCCTGGTCTTTTAACTCAGAGGGGGCCTTGGTCCAGATCGGTCTTGTATTGTTGATCTTATTGGGCACCTCCACTTCTTTATATTTAGGGTTGCCTTCCTCGTCCAGGCCATCTTCAACATGCTCTGTCTTCATCCCAAACTGGATGGGTACCGGCAGGAACTGGCAATATTTTTTCAGGATGGTTTCTATACGGGCTTCTTCCAGGAATTCTGCAGATTCTTCATTCACATACAGGGTGATGGTAGTGCCTCTTTCTGTACGGGTACCTTCGGAGATCTCGAAGCTGGTGCTGCCATCGCACTCCCAGCGGGCAGGGCTAGCGCCCTCCTGGTAAGACAGGGTATCAATCACTACTTTATCTGCCACCATAAAGGCGGAGTAGAAGCCCAGGCCGAACTTACCAATGATCTCATTGGCATCTTTGGCATCTTTGAACTTTTCCACGAACTCTGTGGCCCCGGAAAAGGCTACCTGGTTGATGTATTTTTTGATCTCTTCGGCGGTCATACCGATACCGGAGTCGGAAATGGTAATGGTTTTCGCTTCTTTATCTACGCTCACCTGCACATCAGGTGTACCGATCTCTCCTTTTACTTCGCCCAGAGAAGATAAGCGCTTTAATTTCTGAACCGCATCTACGGCATTGGAAACCAGCTCGCGTAAAAAAATCTCGTTGTCTGAATATAAAAACTTCTTAATAATCGGGAAAATATTCTCCGTATGAATTGAAATGGTACCTTTTTCCTGTATCATAAATAGTATTTGTTTTGTCCTTAAATCTTATCAAAAAATATTCCTAACTGTTTTTTTTGAATGAATGACAGGCCGGAGGCTTAAAACTGTCAGCCTGTCAAGCGGTGCCATACTTATTGTCAGCCGACAAGGCAAAAGGCTGCGGGAGGTATTCACTTTTGGTTACCATCATATTTAGCCTGTTTAACGTATCTTTGAGCCTCCGCTGAAAAAGCTCATTGTAACAAAGAATGACTTTATTAAAGAAAATACTTAAATGGTTTTTAATTGTAGCTGCTGCTCTGACTATTTTACTCGCAGTATCAGTACTCTACATCTATAATATTTCTGATGCTCAACCCCCTCAGATAGCCCGTGAAGCAGAGCGCGAACCTGCTGAGGTAGCGGTGACAGATACGCTGCATACGCTGGGCGACAACTGGATCTCTAAGAATGAATATGGATTGTATGAAATGTACATCAGTGGTGCTCCTTATGAGCGCGGACGCAAAGCGGGCAAATTGAGCCAATCGCTGATCCAATCCCAGGAAATCGCTTTTACCGACCAGATCAGGACCATGATCCCCTCTTCCAAATACCTGAAATTCCTGAAATATGTGATCGGTTTTGTGAACCGTGACCTCTCAGATCATGTGACGGAGGAGTATAAGGAAGAGATATACGGGATCTCCAAATCGGCATCGGCAGATAGCTTTCAATGGGTAGGCACCAATTACTCACGTATGCTCAACTACCATGCCGCGCATGATGTAGGCCATGCGCTGCAGAATATGATGCTGGTGGGCTGTACTTCATTCGGTGCCTGGGGCGATCAGACGGCAGATGGCAGCCTGATCCTTGGCCGTAACTTTGACTTCTGGGTAGGTGATGGCTTTGCGGCCAATAAAATAGTAGAATTTGTAGCGCCTACCACGGGCCATAATTTTGCCTACATCACCTGGGGCGGCTTCACGGGTGTGGTATCGGGCATGAATGACAAGGGCCTCACGGTCACCATCAATGCCGCTCCTTCTGAAATACCCTGGGGCGCTGCCACCCCGGTATCGCTGGTAGCGAGAGAGATCCTTCAATATGCACAAAACATACAGGAGGCTATAAAAATTGCGGAATCCCGTGAAATGTTTGTCAGTGAAAGCTTCCTGGTAGGCTCGGCACAGGACAAAAAAGCCATTCTGATTGAAAAGACACCTAATAAAATGGATATCGTTTATCCATCCGGCAATGTGATCACCAGTACCAATCACTTCCAGGGTATAGAGCTGGGCGCGCTCTCCCGGAACATGGAAGCAAAAGAGAAAAGCGCCTCTGTTTACCGGCAAAAACGCCTGGAGCAACTCATGCAGGAGTATACGCCTTTAGACCCGGTACGGGTAGCTACGGTCTTAAGGGACCAGCATGGCCTTAACTATACAGACATAGGCCTGGGGAATGAAAAAGCGGTCAACCAGTTGATTGCACATCATTCCATCATCATGCAGCCGGACAGTCTCCGGTTCTGGGTGAGCAGTAATCCCTGGCAGCTGGGGGCTTATGTATGCTACGACCTTAAAAAAGTATTTACAGATCATGCGCTACCTTCCAAAGGCAGTATTGCTCACAATGACCTGAACATTCCTGCCGATACCTTCCTGAACAGTACTGCCTATGCCGGGTTTCAATATTTCAGGTATGTAAAGAACCACTTTATGTATGATTATAACCATACATTCACCTTCAATACAGACAGTTTTATGTTTTCTAATCCTGTTTACTATGATACCTACAGGATACTGGGCGACTACTACAGCCACCAAAACAATAAGATAAAAGCGGAAGAAATGTACCAGCTGGCATTGAAAAAAGAGATTGCTACGGAGCATGAGCGGGAGTCCATCATCAAAAAGCTGAAGAAAATCAAACCCTGATACGCTGACCTTTATTTTTATGGTACTTTTACAGCTGTTTAAACCTAATTTCAAATAAAAACCAATGGGTATTGTAAGGAAGCAGAGTATACTCTCCCTGATATCAATCTATTCGGGCTTTGCTATCGGTGCTTTGAACCAGTACCTTTATATACACTTTCTCAGCCAGGAGCAGTATGGCTTAACTACTTTATTAAGAGAGATCTTCCTGGCGCTGAGTACGTTTGCTAATTTAGGCACGGTACTGACCTTTCACCGGTTCTATCCCATGTACCAGCACTTCCTGGGGAAGAAAAGGAATGACTTACCCTTTATTGTAATAGGTGCTTCTATCATCGGCCTGACCCTGGTAGTGGCTTCCCTCTTTATTTTCAAAGACCTGATCATAAGAAAGTTCAGCGAGAACTCCCCTCTTTTTGTCGAATGGTTCTACCTGCTGGTACCGCTTACGGTAACCTTCCTGTGTATGCTGCTGTTTGAGGCTTTTGCCTTTATGCTCAAGCGTACGGTGGGGGCCAACCTGATCAAAGAGACCGGGTTCAGGCTGTTCCAGTCGGCGATCATTATGCTGTATTGTTTTAAATGGATCAGTATTGATACCTTTTTCATCCTGTTTTCACTGATGTATGTGCCTTCGGTGATCATAATGGGGGCAATGGTCTTTACCAAAAACGGGATACAGATCAATTATAAGATATCGGGGCTTACCAAAAGAATTTACAAATCTATAGCCAGCTATACGGCTTTCCATTTTAGCGGGGTGGCTATTGCCGTCTTGCCTATTGCCATTAATATGTCTATTATTACCAGTATCAGTAAGAATGGTCTTATTGATACGGCCGTGTATGGACTGGCACGCTTTTTTGTATCCATCATTGAAGCGCCCTTAAGGAGTATGCTGGGGATCAATATAGCCACAGTATCAGAGGCCACTCACCAAAAGGACAAGGAAAAAATAAGCAGGATCTATAAAAAGACTTCGATTACATTATTCATTACGGGGCTTGCCTTGTTTATCCTCATCGCTACCAATATAGACCTTGTCAACGCTACCCTTTTCAATAAAAACGGTAAGGATTACAGTATGCTGGGCGCTATCTTTTTCATCATAGGACTGGCTAAGGTATTTGAACTGTCCATGGGGTTGAATAATGTGATCCTTTACATGTCCAAATACTGGAAAGTAGAGTTTTATATTACCTCAAGCGTTATTTTACTCAACATCCCCGTGAGCTACCTGCTCACCAAACACTGGGGGGTGATGGGCACCGCCTGCAGTGATGCTATAATGCTCAGCTTGTTTTGCCTGCTGCGGTTTTATTTTGTCAAGCGCCTGATCGGTATCCAGCCCTACACTTCCAAGACGCTTGGTATGTTGCTTATCGGTATTGCTTGTTTTATCATCACGGCTATGGTCCCTTCTTCTTTCCCGGTCATCATAAGCCTGGCCTTAAAAGCTACGGTATTTATGCTGCTGTATTTTACGGCTATATGGTTCTATAATCCGTCTGAAGACATGAAAGATATCCTGACAAAAATGTTTCAAAAGATCTTAAAAAAGTAAAATCCCCATGTCCCTCTATTCTCTATTTACGGTAAAGCGATATATTGAACAATTGATGATGAGTCCTTTTATTATCCTGGGACATATCATCGGGCTGTTCAGGCCCAAAAGCGATTTTGACGTTTTCTTTTTCATCCCCAACTATGGAGTGGGCGGAGCAGAGTATGTAAATGCCAAGATCCTGGAAGTGATCCGGGAAAATAAAAAAACCAAGCTTATCTTTACGAAGAAGTCTTATGCAACAACGGCTTTGCACCTTTTTGAACATCCCAATGTTACTATTGAAGATATTTCAAAATATGGCGACAATAAATACCTGTACTTTATCAACATCATGTACCGGGGTATTATGGCTTCGGAAATACTGAAACAAAAGAAACGGCCTGTTGTTTTTATCGGGCAATGTAACTTTGGGTACAAGCTCACGCCACATCTTTACCGGAAATGCCATATCATAGAACTGATCCATGTATTCGGCATAGAATTTTCCAGGGTCTGGATGCCTTTTACTTCTTTTCTTGACACCCGCATAGGTATTGCTTACAATGTCATCGACCAGATCAATGATTACCAGAGAAAGATCGGTGTACCGGAAAAATATATCCGGTTTGAGAAACTGAACCTGTATGTAGATATGCCGGAAAGGTATAAAAAAGCAGAACGGCAAGACGGCCTGCTGAGGGTCTACTATGCCGGCAGAAATGCCCCGGAAAAAAGAGTACATCTTTTATATGAGATTGCAAGGCGAATCAGCAAAGAACAGGTTCCCATCCACTTTACCTTTGTAGGAGACCTTAAGCATGATGCTCCTGCTGATGCAGATAGTTTTGCTGCCTTCCCGGGCACCATTACAGCAGGGAACGATATGTATGAATTTGTAACGACCAATGATGTGGTATTGCTCACCTCCAGGAAGGAAGGACTACCGATCATGATCCTGGAAGCCATCAAACTGGGCATTGTTCCCGTAAGCACGCCAGAAGCAGATATCCCGGTCTATATCAATGAATCTAACGGCTACCTGCTGGACGACAGTTCTGAGGAAAGTATTGTGCGCTCTGCCGTACATGCGCTCAAAGAGCTTGCGGCCAATAAGGAATTGTACCAGAGGAAATCTGCTGCTGCCAAAGCCACATACCACAGTAATTTCGGCAAGCAAATATTCGATGACAAGATCAGGGAATTATTTACCCTAAAATAAGGCCTTCTTTATTCAATCTTAAACAATCAATGTATGTTCAGTAAAGAACAGGAAATAAATTTCAATACCCTTTCTGCTCAGTTTTTAAAGCAGGAAAGTATCAGCAGCCCGGAACTTAATGCTTTAAAAGACCTGATCAATTACCTGGACTGGCGCTATTATGTACAGGACGATCCTGTGCTGGCCGACCAGGAATATGATCACCTGTTCAGGCTCTTAAAAGCAGCCGAGGAGGCTCACCCGGAACTGGTCAGTGCAGACTCTCCTACCCAAAGGGTAGCTAAAGGGTTAAATGCAGCTTTTACAACAGTGGCACACCTGGTGCCCATGCTCAGCCTGGAAAACTCCTACAATGCAGCAGACCTGCTGGAATGGGACCGCAAGTGCAAAGCCTTTGCCGGTAAAGAAAATATTACTTATACCGTTGAGCCCAAATATGATGGTGCCGGCATCTCGCTCTACTATGAAAATGACCAATTGCAAAGAGCGGCTACCCGTGGCGATGGGGTATACGGGGATGACATCACCACTAATGCACGCCAGATCAAGTCTATACCGCTTACCGCAAATCTTTCGGGAAAAGGGGTACAGAGTATGGAGATCCGGGGGGAAGTAATCATTAAGAAAAACGTATTTGCAGCCATCAATGAAAAAAGGCTTGCCGCAGGGCTTTCCATATTGGCCAATCCGCGCAATGCGGCTTCCGGTACTTTAAGGATCCTGGACCCTGCCGAAGTAGCCAAAAGAGGACTGCATGCCGTGCTGTACAATATCAGCTACCATACCAATCAGCAGCAGGAAGATAATGAAGTGTTGCAATCCCATTATGCCACGCTTCAATGGCTGGACCAGATGGGCTTTGCCACTCCGGTTAAAGATATGCTCAGAACCGATTCTATTGAAGCCGTCATCGCCCACTGTGCCGCTTTTGAGGCTAACAGGGACGAGTTACCCTTCGAGATAGACGGGATGGTGGTAAAAGTAGACCTGCTGGCCGACCAGGAGACCATGGGACAGACCTCTCATCACCCGCGCTGGGCAATGGCCTATAAATTCAAGGCCCGGCAGGCGACCAGCAAACTAGAGAAAGTAGAGTTCCAGGTAGGCCGTACCGGCAACATAGGTCCGGTAGCCAAAATAGCCCCGGTGCATATCGGGGGCGTTACCGTAGGTTCCGTCTCTCTGTTTAACGAAGACGTGATCCGGGAAAAAGACCTGATGATCGGCGATACGGTCCTGGTAGAGCGTGCAGGCGATGTGATCCCTTACATCGTAAAATCGCTGCCGGAACTGAGGGACGGTAGTGAAACCCCGATCATCTTCCCGAGACAATGCCCGGTATGTGCAGACGAACTGGTGAAGACAGAAGGAGAAGTGGCCTGGCGCTGTATCAATATCAATTGCAGTGCGCAGGTGGTGGAAAGGCTGATCCATTTTGCCAGTAAAGATGCTATGGACATCCGCAACCTGGGCGATGCCAATATCAAACGTTTCTTTGAAAGCGGCCTTATCAAAGGCGTACAGGATATATATAAGCTGGACTTTGAGGCCATAGGACAGTTGAATAAATTTGGCGCAAAATCGGTAGATAACTTAAAAGCGGCTATTGAACACAGTAAGCAGCAGCCGGTGCATCGGTTGATCTACGGATTAGGCATCCGCTACGTGGGTGAGACCACCGCCAAGACACTGGCCAAAGCCATAGGCGACGTAAGGGAGCTGAAAGACTGGAATGAAGAGCGCTTGTGCAGCCTGGAAGATATAGGGCCTAAAGTAGCTCAATCTTTAGTCCAGTTTTTCTCCAATGAAGACAACATTCACTTGCTGGAGGAACTAGACTTGCTGGGCCTGAACCTCAAGAATACGCAGCATAATAATGATGCAGATCATGAGGGAGCTTTTTCCGGGAAAACGTTTTTATTTACCGGCTCCTTAAGCCAGTTCAAAAGAAGCGATGCCGAAGAGCAAGTAGAAGCGCTTGGCGGAAAAATATTGAGCGGGGTCAGCAGCAAGCTGAACTACCTGGTCGTAGGCATGGATGCAGGCTCCAAACTGGAAAAAGCAAAGAAGCTGAGCAACATCAATATTTTAAACGAGGAAGGTTTTTTAAAGCTGCTTCTTGATAGTGGGATAAGCTTATAAAATGCAGTCATTCTGATTTTTATAAACGTTTAGTTAATCTTTATTCCTCATATATTTTGTCGTTTTATTAACTCAAAATTAAACTACATTTGTGAGGCTTTGTGTCGTTACAGGATGACGATGCAACAGTGTTACATTTTATGAATTATTAATATTTGAACATGTTCGAATTTATGAAGACCAAAATTTTGATACCTTCTGTGATCTGTGGAGCCTTACTGGCTTTCTTTTCATTTAGATATATCAACTCTTATGCACAACCCCAGGGCCAGAATGCCATTATACAACAAACGGTAATGGCATTGATGCAGGAAGCACACTACTCTCCTCAGGAGATCAATGATGCCTTTTCCAAGAAAGTATTTGACAAAGTGATGGAAAGCCTGGATTATGATAAGCGCTTTCTTAACCAGCAGGATTATGACCAGTTAAAAAAGCATCAAAACGATATTGATGACCAGATCAAAGCAGGCAGAACTGATTTTTTCCAGGACTTAAATAATGTTTTTGTAAAAAGAGTAGCAGAAGCAGAGCAATACTACAAGCCTATCCTGGCCAGGCCTTTCAATTTTGAATTGAATGATGAGATCCAGCTGGATGGCAAGAAGCTGAGCTATGCCAAAAACACGGATGGCGTAAAGGAAAGATGGAACACTGTGCTGAAATACAGGGCGCTGATGAAATTCATCGATCTTAAAAAAGCGGAAGATAAAAAAGCAAAAGACTCTGTACGCTATGTAGCCAAAACAGATGCTGTTTTAGAAAAAGAGGCCCGCGAGTCGGTACAAAAAATGCAGGAGCGCTACTTCAAGCGTTTGAATAAAATGAATGAGAACGACCGCTTCTCTATTTATATGAATGCGATCACCAGTGCAGAAGATCCGCACTCAGACTTTCTTCCTCCTGAAGACCGCAAGCGTTTTGAAGAAATGATGTCGGGTAACTTCATTGGTATCGGTGCACAATTGCAGGTTACTGACGAAGGACAGACAAAAGTGGTGATGATCATCACCGGTAGCCCGAGCTGGCAGCAAGGCCAATTGAAAGTGAACGATATTATCGAAAAAGTTGAAGATGCAGCAAGCGGTAAAGCACCGGTAGATATTGAAGGCTATGAGATTGATGATGTCGTTAAACTGATCCGTGGTAAAGAAGGTACGGTAGTCAACCTGCATGTGAAGCATGAAGATGGTACGCGCCAGGTGATCGGCATCACGCGCGGACGTGTGGATACCGAAGATACTTTTGCAAAATCTAATATTATTGAAAACAACGGTAAACGCATCGGCTATATCTACCTGCCGGAATTCTATACCAACTTCAACGGTGCCGGTGGCAGAACCAGTGGTGAAGATGTAAAGAAAGAGGTGATCAAGTTAAAGCAGGAAGGCGTTGACGGTATTGTACTTGACCTGAGAAATAATGGCGGAGGCTCTCTGAGCGATGTCGTAGACATGGCGGGTATCTTTATCGGTACCGGGCCTGTGGTACAGGTAAGGGGCCGGAAAAGTAATGTAAGTATCTTACCTAGCAGAGAAAAAGAAGCGATTTATAAAGGCCCGCTGGCTATTATGGTGAACGGTGGTTCTGCCTCTGCTTCCGAGATCCTTGCTGCAGCCATGCAGGACTATGGCAGAGCGGTGATCATAGGTGCACGCACCTTTGGTAAAGGTACGGTTCAGAAAGTGGTATCCCTTGATCCTTTCGTTGAGCCCAATGCAAGAAAAGCCATCATCGAAGCCTGGATGGCCGCCAAGAACGGTGATGCCAGATTTGAAGGGATTGGTTCTTTAAAACTGACCATTCAGAAATTTTACAGAGTAGACGGTGGTTCTACCCAGTTAAAAGGCGTTACCCCGGATATCTTGTTACCGGATGCTTATGAATTACTGGAAGAGTTTGGTGAAAGAAAAAATCCTGCGGCTTTACCCTGGGATAAAATCAAAGCGGCAGACTATATGAACATGAACGCTATACCGGAACTGGCCCGTCTGAATAATGACAGCAAGCAACGTATCGCTACTAATGAAACCTTTGTACTGGCGCGCCAAATGGCTACCCGCCTGAAAGAGCAACAGGAAAACAACATTTATCCTTTGAATGTAGCTAAGATGAAAAAGAAACTGGAAGAGGGTGAAGCTATTGCTAAAAAACTGGAGCAAATTGACAGTGCAAAAACAAAACTCCAGGTAGTGAACCTGAAAGATGATGTGGCCCGGGTGAATATAGACAGCGCATCTGTTGAAAAGAATAAAAAATGGATCGATGGTCTTAAGAAAGATGCTTACTTAAATGAGACGGTAAACGTCCTGAATGAATGGATCAAAGTAGTTGCGATCAAAAGCAAGGACTAAACAATATTCCTCATAAAAAAAGGTTCGCCAATGGCGAACCTTTTTTGTTACTTAAAAAACCTTATGTTAATTTGGATTCGCCCTCTTACTCTACTTCTTTTACCGCTGCTGATTGCGGCTGAACCGTCTTTATCTCTGCGGTTTTCTTTTTGGGCATAAACCTGTTCTCAAAATATTTCTTGGAAAGTGCGGCAACCGTAATGGTCAGCAGGAATACCAGGATGTAAAAAACGATACTTCCCAGGAGCGGCAGGCTATTCAGGAAAGGCATTTTCTTTACCACCACCAGCACCACACCAATGACCAGCATATGGTACATATAGATGCCATAAGACAATTCCCCCAACCAGTTTAATAGTTTCGAATTAGAAAACTTACTTTCCTTATAGCCAATAGAGACCAGGATAATGACATAAATGAATGTAAGATCCAAAACCGGCCTGCTGAAAAAATGAGGATGAAAAACAGACCAATACTCATTTTCGAAAAACATAAAGCTCCCCAGCAATGCCAGGACTATTACCCGGCCTACTGGTCCGAAAAGAGGCATCTCCTTCACCGGCCGGGCAGCTTTATAAAGAAATAAAGCGCCCAGACCGCCTACTGCCATAGACTCCACAGCGAAAGTATTAACGATTTCCCGGAAGAGGCCCATGTCTTCAAACACATAATTGGCCAGCGCATTCAGGATATACTTAAGTACCAAAACACCTGCAAGCAGTTTAAATATATGTTGCTTAAACAGCTTGATCAAAGGTGCCCACATCAGGTAAAACCATTCTTCTACGCCTATGGACCAGAGCGGCTCCAGCAGATGGTGGCCCCAGTAATACGTGACCAGGCTGGGCATAAAGAACACAAAATACATCCAGGTGTCCTTAAACGTATAAGGCACTTCATAATCTACATTAAACTGCTGCACCAGGAAGGGAATAAGCAGCGTGCCCAGGAAGACCAAAAGGAAGTATAGCGGCCAGATCCGGACAATTCTCCTGAAGTAAAACTTGCGCACGGCAATGGTATTGCTGACCTTTATCTCTTTAAGCATTAAATAGGTGATGAGGAATCCGCTCAGCACAAAAAAGAACTCTACCGCTACGCCACCCAGGTTGAAGAGGGCCAGGTTTTTATAATTAACCGTATTGAGCTTTATGCGCAATGCCTCGCCATGATGCAAAACCACTAAGCTCGCCGCAATAAACCTCAGGGCATTCAGACCTTTAAAATATCCTATGTCTTTATATAACATTGTCCAGACCAAAAAGAAACAAAAATATCATTAAAAAATCAAACCTGTTTCTTTACCCTATGTTTAGTAAAAAACTATTTTATAATGCATACTTAGCCTGAAATAGGCCTGGCCCCGGATTTATATTTACAGACAATATCTGTATCTTAGCAATCCAAAACAAGCAGGATTTAAATTCAATGAGAAAGGTTACTATTTTAGGAGCAGGTCTGGTAGGATCGGTTTTATCCATATTATTAAGAAAAAGAGGTTACGAGGTAGATATTTATGAAAGAAGGGCTGACCTGAGAACAGCGGCTATAGGCGCAGGTCGCTCGATCAATCTTGCGATGAGCACCAGGGGCTGGAAAGCCCTGGAACTGGCAGGCTTAAGGGCAGAGATCGAAAAGATCGCCATCCCTATGCCCGGCCGCTTCCTGCACCAGGAAGATGGCACATCTGCCTTCCAGGCTTATGGCAAAAACGGGGAAGCCATCTATTCTGTGAGCAGGGGCGAACTCAATAAAAAACTCATGGACCTCGCAGAACAAAATGGCGTACGTATCCACTTTAACCAGGCTTGTACCAAAGTAGACATTCCTCAAAACACCATTGAACTGAAAGCAGAAGATGGCAGTACCCAATCCATAAAATGCGATCTCCTGTTTGGTGCCGACGGCGCTTTCTCTGCCCTGCGCACCCATATGTCCTACCAGGACAGGACTGATTTCCAGCAATTCTATATCAACAGCGGCTACAAAGAATTATGTATCCCGCCAGATGCAGCCGGCAATTTCCAGATGGAGAAAAATGCCCTGCACATATGGCCGCGTCACAATTATATGATGATCGGTCTGCCCAACAATGACGGCAGCTTCACCTGTACCCTGTTCTTTCCATTTGAAGGCAGCCCTTCTTTTGACAGCGTAAAAACGAAGGAAGAAGTGATGGCATTTTTCAAAGAACAGTTCCCGGATGCAGTGCCGCTGATGCCGACCCTTTTAGAAGATTACACCCAGAACCCGGTGTCTTCTTTAATTACTACCAAAATTTATCCCTGGTCCCATAAAGACCAGTCCTGCCTCATCGGGGATGCGGCCCATGCCATCGTTCCCTTTTACGGACAGGGCATGAATGCAGGCTTTGAAGACTGCTCTGTGCTGGATGAACTGATGGAGCAATACGGAACAGACTGGGCTACCATTCTCCCCGAATTCCAGAAATCCCGTAAACCCAATGCCGATGCGGTTGCCGAGCTGGCTTTAAAGAACTTTATTGAAATGCGGGATAAAGTAGCTGATCCTAAATTTTTAGAAAGAAAGAAAATAGAGAAAGACCTGGGCGTACGCTATGCCGGGGTCTTCAACTCGGTCTATGAAATGGTCAGCTTCAGCCATACCCCATATGCCTATGCTATGGGCGCTATGGAGGCCCAGGACTGGCTGTTGCAGGAGATCATGCAGCAGGGCGACTATTTCAGCAATATTGAAACTGCAGCTTTCAAAACTACCTTAGATGAGCTGCTGGCAGCCTATGCCGCCAGGGTGAAAGAACTATAAAAAACGAACATAAATTTATGAAGCACGCATACGTATTTCCCGGACAGGGAGCACAATTCCCGGGAATGGGAAAAAATCTTTTCGAAGCGAACGAAAAAGCGCAAGAATTATTCCTGCAGGCAGATGCCACATTAGGATTCAGCATCTCCGACATTATGTTTAAGGGATCAGATGAAGAGCTGAAACAAACGAAAGTGACCCAACCTGCAGTGTTCCTGCACTCCGTGATAGCTTTCTTATCTACTCCGGGCCTTAAGCCGGAAATGGTTGCCGGGCACTCCCTGGGAGAATTCTCGGCACTGGTAGCCAGTGGCGCTTTAAATTTTACAGACGGCCTTATGCTGGTGTATAAAAGAGCGATGGCCATGCAAAAGGCTTGTGAGATGAACCCATCCACCATGGCTGCGGTACTGGGCATGGAAGATGCCAGAGTAGAAGAGATCGTTGCAGGCATTACCAATGAAGTGGTAGTAGCGGCTAACTACAACTGCCCGGGACAATTGGTCATCTCTGGTTCTATGAAAGGAGTAGAGCAGGCTTGTGAAGCCCTGAAAGCGGCAGGTGCGAAACGTGCCTTAGTATTGCCTGTTGGCGGCGCGTTCCACTCCCCTTTGATGCAACCGGCACAGGAAGAGTTAAAAGAAGCGATCGAACTTACTGAGTTCAATACTGCACTCTGCCCGGTATACCAGAATGTAGATGCAAAGCCCTACACAGACCCGGCACAGATCAAACAAAACCTGATCAACCAATTGACTGCCCCAGTACGCTGGACGCAAACGGTACAGAATATGATCGCTGACGGTGCACATCATTTCACAGAAGTAGGACCGGGCAACGTATTGCAAGGTCTTGTGAAGAAAATAAATAAAGAGATGCAGACAGACAGCATCAATTAAGTATTATTCAAGTAATAAAAAATGGGTGGAAGCTAGCTTCCACCCATTTTTTATTATGTTTTTTTCGGCTCAAGTTCTGAGAGCACCTGGTAGCGGTAAATAATGATACCAATCATTGCTACGAAACCAGTAGAACCGGCAATCTCTATGCTTTCTTTAAGACTATAAGAGATTAAGCTTGCCATCATTGATGTAAAAATACAAGCACAAACATGCCTGATCCTGTACCGATAACTGCCGTATCCTTTTTCCTCTACTTTTTTTCCAAACAAATAAGCAGTAATAATGATCAATAATAAGCCCATTAAGATTCTATTCTTACTTTACATATTCTTTCATGAAAGCTTCAATGCTGGCTTTCATATGAGCGATCTGCTCTTCATTCAGGCCATGGTGACAAGCGATCAGCATACCACCGCGCATGACTTTATCTGCTTCGGTATAACCACCGGCAGCCGCTTTATGAGCTACATTTTTAAAGCCCGGTTGGCGTAAAATGTTCCCGGTGAATACGGTACGGGTCTGGATATTTCTTTTCTCCAGGAAGATCTGCAGGTCTCTGCGGATGAACGGAGCGCTTTCTCTTACCGTTACCGCAAAAGCCAGCCATCCTGTACGGGAATCCGGTAATTGCTTAGGTAAGATAAAATACTCTTCATACTGCTCGAAGAAAGCACGCATCTCTGTATAGTTACGGGTACGCTTGTCAATATTATCGTTCAGCTTGTCTACCTGGATCAGTCCGAAGGCTGCACCCAATTCTGAAGGTTCAATATTGTATCCCGGCTCTTCAAACACGAATTTTGCATCATAAGGAATACCATCTACTTCAACATTAAAGCGGTTCTCGATCGCTTCAGACTCTACAAATAAAGAAGAGCTGCGGCCCCAGCTTCTCAGCAGGCGACCCCTGTCATAAAATGCATCGGTATTCACACAGATCATTCCCCCATTACCCGCACAGTTTACAATGTGGGAACCATAGAAACTGGTGGTGCTCATATCTGTATAACGGCCGCTGGAAGCCCCGTTAATTTCGGCACCTAAAGTATCTGCACTGTCTTCCAGTACAAACAGGTTGTGCTTATCAGCGATCTCACGCAGTATTTTCCAATCCGGCAGGTTACCGATCAGGTTAGGGATCCAGAGCGCCTTTGTTTTTGGCGTGATCATTTCCTCTACCTTGGCGGCATCCAGGTTGTAAGTACCTTCTTCTACATCAATAAAAGATGGGATCCAGCCTTTTTTTACCAGGGGAGCTACGGTAGTGGAGAAGGTCAGGGCCGGTGTAATGATCTCGGAACCTGCTTCAAAATTTAATAAGTCAGCGGCAAGATATAAGGCAGAAGATCCTGAGTTTACGCCTATCCCGTACTTTTTAGCATACAGGCCAGCTACACGATCTTCAAGGGCTCTTACGTTCTTGCCCATCTGTGTGGAGGTTTTTAATACTTCTACTACAGCATCGATTTCTTCCTGTCCATGAACCGTTTTTCCATAAGGTACATGCGGATACTGATTAGCACTCATAAATAATGTGGATTTTTGAATTTACAAGACGACGAAGGTACAATTAAATTCGAATCTCTTTAGCGAAATAAAATGTTCCCTTGTTAAATTCCTAAGAATAAAATACTTCAGGGCATTCTGTATATTTGTGCCATGATTACACAGATTCCTGAGCTTATCCAGAACTATATAAATGGTCAATTTCATGCCCCTGCAAGAGGCCAGTATTTAGATAATATAAATCCTGCTACCGGCAAAGTGTACAGCCAGATCCCCAATAGCACGGTTGAGGATGTGGAACTGGCCGTAGCCGCAGCAGAACAGGCCTTCCCGGAATGGAGCAAAAGCACTCCTGAATACCGCTTCCGCATCATGAACCGGATAGCAGAACTAATCGAAGAGCACCTGGACTTCTTTGCCCTGGCAGAAACGAATGATAATGGTAAACCGCTCAGCTTAAGCACCCGGGTGGACATCCCGCGTGCCGCGGAGAACTTCCGGTTTTTTGCCGGCAGCATGATGCATTTCGCCGCAGAAAGTCATGCGATGCCGGGCAGGGCCATTAATTATACTTTACGCAAACCTATAGGCATCGTTTCCTGCATTTCGCCCTGGAACCTGCCCTTATACCTGTTCACCTGGAAGATTGCCCCGGCCCTGGCAGCAGGCAACTGTGTCATTGCTAAACCTTCCGAGGTGACCCCGATGACTGCTTACCTGCTGTGTCATATAGTCAAAGAAGCGGGCCTGCCGGATGGTGTTTTAAATATTTTACATGGTGATGGTATCCATTGTGGTGCAGCTATGGTTGAGCATAGCAAGATCAAAGCCGTATCCTTTACCGGGAGCACAAGAGCCGGGAAAGATATTGCCGTAAAATGTGCTGCGGAGCTCAAGAAGACTTCCCTGGAGCTGGGTGGTAAGAATCCTGCAATCATTTTTGAAGACTGCGACTGGGCCAAGATGATGAAAACGGTGGTACAATCTTCTTTTGCCAACCAGGGCCAAATCTGCCTTTGCGGCTCCCGGATATTGATCCAGGAATCTGTTTATGAAAAGTTCAAAACAGAATTCCTGGCAGAAGTGGCCAAATTAACGGTAGGTGATCCGCTGGAGAAGGGTTCCAAACAAGGTGCTGTGGTCAGTAAATTACATTTTGATAAAGTGATGTCCTGCATCGCAGTCGCAAAAGAGGAAGGCGGAACGATCCTGGCCGGAGGCTATGCCCTACAGCCGGAAGGCAGATGCGCAGAGGGCTATTTCATCGTCCCTACGGTAATTGAAGGCCTGGGACCGGACTGTAAAACGAATATGGAAGAGATCTTTGGCCCTGTAGTTACCCTGCAGTCTTTTAAAGATGAAGCAGAAGCACTGGAACTGGCTAATATTTCGGATTATGGCCTTGCCGCCACTATCTGGACACAGGATGTCAGCCGCTCGGTAAGACTTGCAGAGCAGGTGAACTGTGGCATTATCTGGGTGAACTGCTGGCTGTTGAGAGACCTGAGAACGCCATTCGGAGGGGTGAAAAATTCGGGTATGGGCCGGGAAGGCGGCTGGGAAGCTTTGCGCTTTTTCACCGAACCCAAAAACGTCTGTATCGAGTATTAAACGAACGCATATTGTATTAACCAAAGAATATTATACTTATAAAAATGAAATGCCGGAATCCATGGATTCCGGCATTTCATTTTTATAAGATCGCTACAGGATTAATTATAGCGCATCATAGTAAGTTTATACATCACATTAGCATCTGTAGGTACACCGCTGGCATGGATGGTAGCTTTAAGCGCATCATAGCCGCCCCTCAGGCTTGGTGGTGCATATACAATTATTTCGCCGCTCATCCCGATCATCGGGTAGGCATATCTCCAGATATAATTCTGATCGGAAAGATCAAAAGTGGTATAGCTGGCATTGTTGGCACTCTGGAAATAAGTATAGCCTGATCCGTCTGTACACTCAAAGTTGGAGTAGATATCTGAGCAAATACCCGGCTTATTGCCCGTGCCTGGCTTCACAATTCTGTAATAGAATCCCCTGTCATCATAAACCGCATTCGTGTCAATAGCTTCTACAAAAGCCTTCAGGCTGGTCAGTTCTTCTTCTGAAGGCATAGGCGCACTTAGGGGCTTACAAACATCTTTCTTAAAACACCCGCCCAGCAAAACCGAAAAGATCAGCAAGCTGATGGTACGCATAAAATATTTAAACATTTTGTCTTATTTAATTTCTTGTGTGATAGAATTTAACTTGATCTTGAAGATCAGGATCGAGCCGCCCGGTATAGAACCGTTGTCATTATTACCATAGCCTAAGGAAGGGGGCAGGTAGATAGAATATTCAGAACCCTCTTCAAATAAAGGAACGGCCATTCTGAAGCCCGGGATCAGGTCTCTTACCATCATTGTAAGATTAGTCCTGGAGTCAAATACATTACCATTGGCCAGCCTGCCCGTGTAGTCGGTTACGATCACCGCACATTGGCCCGGCTTCTTTCCCGTACCTGCGGTATGCACACGGTAGTAAAATCCGCGGCTATCGTAGGTGGCATCAATATTATTCTGTTCAATAAAGTTTCTTAAAGCGATAGAATCAGCTTCAGAAACCGTCGCAGTAGATTCTGTACAGGGTTCTACTTTGGTTTTCTTGGTACAGGCTGCAAACACAGCAGCAGTTGCCATTGCGAGGGCAATAACGGTATTACGCATAGTTTTACTTTGAAACATCTGGCAAAAGTATAAGTTTTTATTGAATTCTTCGTTTGAATTGATATATTCATAACCACATTTTAGCAAGTTATATTGTATAGGTACCTGGTTTTCTTTTGTACATTTGCTGAAATACTCATATCATAAAAAGGATGGAAACGGCAGAGTTGCAGCGCATACATACTACAGAGCTCGTAAAGAAATATGGTAAAAGAACCGTAGTCAATCATGTATCTATAGAGGTAAAACAGGGCGAGATCGTAGGCCTGCTGGGCCCTAATGGTGCCGGAAAAACCACTTCTTTCTATATGACCGTAGGTTTGGTGAAGCCGGATGAAGGCCAGGTGTTCCTGAACGATGAAGACATTACCAAGCTACCCATGTACAAAAGGGCGCAGATGGGCATCGGCTACCTCCCCCAGGAAGCCTCTATTTTCAGGAAATTATCGGTAGAAGATAATATTGCCGCTGTTTTGGAAATGACCAAACTGACGAAACAGGAGCAAAGGCTGAAAGTGGAAAGCCTGCTGGAAGAGTTCCGCCTCACCCATGTGCGTAAAAGTATGGGAGATGTATTAAGCGGCGGGGAAAGAAGGCGCACCGAAATAGCCCGGGCATTGGCCGTTAACCCGAAATTTATCCTGCTGGATGAGCCTTTTGCCGGTATTGACCCTATTGCGGTAGAAGATATACAGGGTATTGTGGCCCGGCTTAAATATAAAAACATCGGTATTTTGATTACCGATCATAATGTAAACGAAACTTTATCGATCACCGACAGGGCTTACCTGATGTTTGAAGGACGCTTGCTGAAATCGGGCACAGCAGAAGAGCTGGCCGCTGATGAAGAAGTGAGAAGGGTCTACCTCGGTAAGCATTTCGAATTGCGCCGTAAAACTTATGACCTCGAATAATTCCTCCCGGACTTAAAAAGCCAGGAAATCTTCCACCTGATACTTGATCAGCTCCTGGGTAGCCGTATGGGCAAAGCGGCTGTTCATATCCAGTTCTTCATGGATCTTTGAAAGGGGGAGCTTATTGTAATGTACATGCACCTTCAGGTAATGAAGGATATTGGAAAAATGGTCCAACCCCCTGGCGTTTCCGCCTCTTCCGGAAGCCAGCCCCACTAACAGTGCTTTCTTATTCCACCAGCACCTGCGGATATCCGTATGATCGATCATCGTCTTGAGGATGCCGGGAAAGCTCCCGTTGTATTCCGGGATAATGAAAATGAACTTATCTGAAGGGATCAGCCACCGCTCCTCTGCCTTAATCAGGTCTTCACTCCTGTAATGCACTTCAAGGTCTTTTAAGGAAAGAAAATTGGCCTCAACGCCTTTCTCTTTCAACACTTCATAATAATGTTGGGCCACTTTAAGCGTATTGCTATCATTTCGATTGGTACCGGAAATCAAGGTAATCATAGTGCAAAGATAAACGCAACACCGTCTTATGCAAAATAGTAAAGTCAAATGTATGTAATTATGAAATTTATAGACTCTGGCCCGATTGAGCAATGCTATTTGTTGTTACCTTTGCCCAATTGCTTAATTTGTAAAAATAGATAAACGCTATGCGTAAGCTTTGGTGGAAAGTACTTTGTATCCTACTCTTAACGGCAACCTTTATAATAGGCCTGCTGATGCCCGTCCCGGCATTGAATATTTTAAATGAGACGATCAGGAACCTGTTTTTCCATGTCCCCATGTGGTTTGGCATGATGCTTTTATTCGGGGTGAGTATGGTACATGCAATCAGGTATCTGAACACACAAGACCTGAAGAAGGATATCAATAGTGAGCAATACGCGAAGGTGGGTGTCCTCTTTGGCTGCCTGGGTATGGTTACCGGTATGGAATGGGCGAGGTTTACCTGGGGCGAGTTCTGGAGCAATGATCCTAAGCAACTGGCCTCTGCTATCAGCCTGCTCATCTATTTTGCTTACCTGGTGTTAAGATCAGCCGTTCCCGATTATGACAAGAAAGCCAAGATCGCGGCCGTATTCAACGTTTTTGCCTTTTTCATCATGATCCCTTTGATCATGGTATTACCAAGACTCACAGAATCTTTACATCCCGGCAACGGAGGCAATCCTGCATTCAGCGACCTGGCCCCTTCTATGCGCCCTTTATTCTATGTGGCCGTGTCCGGCTGGTTCACCCTGGGCATATGGATCGCTACCCTCGGCATCCGTTATAAACTGGTAAGCCTCAAAGATATTATCTCCGGCCCTGTAAGCGCCAAGAGCAATTTAAACAATTAATATACTCCATAAATAACTTAAAGAAAATAGTGTTGCAATGAATTTGATCAAATCCTTTTCAAAAAAAACAGTAAGCTTTTTAGCTTTGGCCCTGCTGCTTTTCCCCTTGAATTTACTGGCCCAAAACCCTCCGGCTGCAATGGCCGATAAATTTCGCTCAGATGGTAAAATTTATATTGTGATTTTGGTGATAATCACTATCTTTATTGGGATAATTATTTACCTCTTTTCACTGGAAAGAAAAATCAAACGCCTGGAAAGAGAGCAGAATAAATAAAAGAATCTTTAACCAATACAACAAAATAGTTTTATGTCATCAACCAACCAAGCGTATAGCTTTTTTCAAGGAGTTGAGCGCAACTTTGATAAGGCTGCCAAATTTACAAGATTTGAAAAAGGTATTTTAGAACAGATCAAGGCCTGTAACTCAATATTACGCATTAAATTCCCTGTCAAGATAGGCAACGACATCGAAGTAATAGAAGCTTATCGTGTACAGCATTCTCATCACAAACTGCCGTGTAAAGGAGGGATCCGTTACAGCATGGATGTGAACCAGGATGAAGTTATGGCGCTGGCCGCACTGATGACTTACAAGTGTGCGATGGTGAATGTACCATTCGGCGGTGGTAAAGGTGGTATCAGGATAGATCCTAAAAAATACACTCCTTTTGAATTAGAAAAAATCACCCGTCGTTACACCTCTGAATTAGCTAAAAAGAACTTTATAGGCCCTGGTATTGATGTACCGGCCCCTGATTACGGAACAGGTGCGAGAGAGATGAGCTGGATCGTGGATACTTATGCTTCTCTTTACCCTGGTGAGTTAAATGCCCAGGCTTGTGTTACTGGTAAACCCATTGCACAAGGTGGTGTAAGAGGCCGCACAGAAGCTACCGGCTTAGGTGTATTCTATGGCATCAGAGAGCTGTGTAATGTAGAAGAAGAAATGACCAAAGTAGGCTTACCAGTAGGTATTGCCGGTAAAAAGATCATCGTTCAGGGCCTGGGTAACGTAGGTTACTATGCCGCTAAATTTTTCCAGGAAGCAGGAGCTATTCTCGTAGGCCTGGCAGAATATGAAGGCGGTATCTATGATGCCAAAGGTCTTAACCTGGAAGATGTAATGGCACACAGGAAGAATACAGGAGCTATCCTGGACTTCCCGGGCGCTACTAATTTCTCCAATAGTGCAGACACTTTAGAGCAACCTTGCGATATCCTTATCCCTGCAGCCTTAGAAGCGGTAATCCATAAAGATAACGCGGCTAAGATCCAGGCTAAAGTGATCGGTGAAGCGGCCAATGGCCCTTTAACGCCGGATGCAGATGAGATCCTGAATAAAATGGGTGTGATCATCGTTCCGGATATGTACTTAAATGCCGGAGGGGTAACCGTATCTTATTTTGAATGGTTGAAAAACTTAAGCCACGTTCGTTACGGACGTATGGAAAAACGTTTCAGCGAGAATATGAATGCAGAGATCGTGAAGAACGTAGAAAACTTAACCGGCAAGCGTATCGGCGAAGCAGAAAGAAAAATGCTCTTACGCGGACCGGATGAAGTGGATCTTGTGTATTCCGGCCTGGAAGACACCATGATCAGTTCTTTCCATGAAATAAGAGAAGCTTTAAAAATGAACCAGGGCGTAGAAGACATGCGTACCGCAGCCTTTATCTGTGCCATCAACAAAGTGGGTGTGGCTTATGAAGAGTTAGGTATCTTCCCATAAACGCTTGATAAATATTTATTCAAAAGGATTGGTTTTTTTAACCAATCCTTTTTTTTGGCTTCGGATATTATTAAAGTATAAACACATATCTTTGATCAAATTTAAACACGGATTATGGTATTGATAAAAAGGGTTTTAGTTTTGATATTCAGCCTGTTTCTCCTTGCAGGAACGGTGGCTACCACCACTTCCTGCAAGCCAAAGAAAAAACTGAGCAAAGTGCAGCAGTCCAACATGAGGGCGGCTTATGAAGAGTTAAGGCAGGAATTGCCGGAAGCGCAGGTAACTTATGAAGACGACAAAGTAAAACTGGTACTGCCGGAAGCTTTATTGTTTGACGTGAACTCTACGGTAGTCAATCCTACTTATTTGCCTACCCTGGTAAAAATTGCCAAAGTACTGAATAAGTATCCGGAAACGAGTTGCCTCATCACCGGCTATACCGATACATCAGGCAGCCTGGAGCTGAACGAAAAATTATCCTGGGGCAGGGCAGAAAGCGCGAAAGCAGCACTTCTGAACAGCAATGTGAAGAACAAGCGGATCTTTACCTGGGGATTCGGTCCTAAAAACCCCGTAGCCACCAATGAAACGGCAGAAGGGCGTAAGCAGAACAGGCGTGTAGAATTTGTGTTCCTGTACAATTACCAGGGAGATCACCAACATTAAACAATACTTAATTACTCAATAATTTATGGGGCAGGACACGATCAATCTTGCCCCATTTGTTTTTATATCTGATCACCTAATCCAGCATCTTATGCCACGTTCCTTATTGCTTAAACTCCTTTTAGTGGCAGGTATCCCCTGCTTCCTGGCAGCTTCCTGTACTACTCTCAATTTCAATATTAAAGAACGTATGCTGATCTCTTCCAACAAGACTGCGCAGGATACCTTCCGGGTATTAAGCATCAGCAATAAACAGGATTCCCTGATCTTACGCAAGCGCTCTAAAGATCTCAAGAGAATAAAAGACAATGAGCAGCTCAGCCGATTGCTCGCAAGATTGAAAGTGACCATGGATGCAGAAGAAGGTATCGGCATTGCGGCACCGCAGGTGGGCATCAACCGGAATATCTTCCTCTTTACCCGCATAGACGAGCCGGGACAGAAAGTACAGGTGGCTATCAACCCGAAGATCACGGCACACTCAGACAGCCTGGTCTGTTTTCAAAGAGACGGTTGCCTGTCCATCCCCGACATCAGGGGCAATTCTAAGCGCTATGCCTGGATTGAAGTGAGTTATTATGATGAGAAAGGTACTTTAATTAAAGAGCGGTTCAGCGGGCATAAAAGACCGGATAACTTTACCAATATCATTTTCCAGCATGAATATGATCACATCAACGGTGTATTGTTTATTGATAAACTTTGTGATTAAATGCTCCTGATACTTAAATAAAACAATAAAGCCAGTGAATATTTTTCACTGGCTTTATTTATCGTAATAAATGAAATTACATATTTTCTGCGATCACCTCTCTTACTTCAGGGATCATACGCTTCATCATCCCTTCAATACCCGACTTAAGGGTAATCATGGAAGAGGGGCAACCGGAGCAAGAGCCCTGTAAAGCCAGCTTCACGATACCGTCATCAAAGCCGATAAAGGTGATGGCTCCGCCATCCATTTCTACAGCAGGTTTCACATAGTTCTCCAGCATCTCTTTAATGCGGGTCACCACATCAACATCTGCATCAGAAAACTGTTGTTCCTGGCTTTCTTTTGCAGGCACCAAAGCCTCATTGATCACCTCTTTACCTTCTTCCAGGTACGTCTTCAGGAACTGGCGAATGGTCGGGATGACCTCTACCCATTCCGTATCCGCAGTCTTTGTAAGGGTTACAAAATTACTGGCAATGAATACGCCTCTTACAAATGGAAATGCAAAAAGTGCTTGAGCCAAAGCTGAAGGCGCTGTATCTTTCTCTTCCGGAAAATCAATGCTCTTACCCGGGTACAACAGTTTGTTTGCAACAAACTTCATAGTTTCAGGGTTCGGGGTCATTTCCGTATATATACTGATGATCATATTACCAGTGTTTGACATAATGCTTGATTTAAAATAATATAGGACAAAACTACCAAAAAATCATCAGCTATCCCTCATAAAAATATGCTTTCCGGGATGTTATTTTTGATGCTCTTATAGATCAAAGCTATTCCCCCGGATGTGCTTATTTATCAATGGAACCCATTACTTTCTGTGCAAACCCGTTCAGGGCTTCACTTTCACGCATTCCGGACTTTACCATTTCATGCACTTCCATAGCACCGCAGATATTCGTGATCAGTTCACCGATCACGTTCAACTCTTCCTCTGATACGCCCCTGGCTTCTGTAATGGCCTCCAGGACTTCCAATGCCGCTTCCAATTTCTCGGGGCCGGCATTTTGATACGCTTGTCTAATTATTGGTAATTTCATTGAACAAAGTTTTTAAAGATTCGGCCTGGTTGGTTTGTACCTGGTTCACTAAAGCACCTTTTGAGAAAGCGGCAAAGGTGGGTAAATTGTCCACTTTCGCCAGCTGGCGTGCACCCGGCATTTTTTCCGCATCTACATAAACAAAGACTACATTTTCGTTTTCAGCGGCCATTTTTTTGAATTTCGGTTTCATAATACGGCAGTTGCCACACCAGGTAGCACCATATTGAACCATTACTTTATCGTTGCTGTTAATAATCTCCTGCAGATTATCTTCAGTGAGTTCCTGGAACATAATATTCAGTTTTTATTCATGAACAGATATAAAAAAGCCATAGTGTCATGAGCACGGCAGTGCCTGGAACACTATGGCTTATGATTAGTTTTGGCTGAGGTATTCAGCTACACCTGCACGGTTGGCATTCATAGCCTGCTTACCTTCTTCCCAGTTAGCAGGGCATACTTCACCATGTTGCTGAACGTGTGCATAAGCATCGATCAGGCGTAAGTATTCGTTTACATTACGGCCTACCGGCATATCGTTTACGCTTTCGTGGAATACTTTACCTTCTTCGTCGATCAGGTAAGTGGCACGGAAAGGTACATTACCACCGGAGTATACCATTTCTTCGTTTTCATCCATGCTGTATTCTGCATCCAGGATACCTAATTCCTGGGCCAGTATGCGGTGTGTGTCGGCCAGGATCGGGTAAGTGATCCCTTCGATACCGCCATTATCTTTAGAAGTGTTCAACCAGGCAAAGTGTACTTCAGGCGTATCGCAAGAAGCACCGATCACGATCGTATTTCTTTTTTCTAACTCACCTAATGCTGCCTGGAATGCATGTAATTCTGTTGGACATACGAAAGTGAAATCTTTCGGATACCAGAATAACAAAACTTTTTTCTTGTTGTCTACTGCTTCTTTCAATACGTTAATCCTGTAAGTGTCACCCATTTCAGACATTGCATCTACTGCGAGATTTGGGAACTTTTTACCTACTAAAGCCATGTTTTTTTATTTTTTTGAAGTTATTGATCTTATTTTTCGCAGGCAAAGTTAAACTAAGTAATTGCATTTGCCTATCGCATTCTACGCTAAACATATAGTCAAAATCTATTGATTTTTATAAATTCATTCAATAAAATCTATTTATACATATCTACACTTATGAGCTTCCACGAAACCTTTTAAAAGGCTTATTTTTGGGCAAGGTTTGTTTAAACAATAATTAAAAGATGAAAAAATACGGTTTCAAGGTTCTAGTGCTCCTGTGCTTTACACAATTTGCTTATGCTCAAAAACAGTTTTCGGGTAAATGGTCCGGGATATTAAAGGTCCAGGCTATAGAGCTGGGACTGGTATTCAATATTACCGAGCAGAACGGTCAACTGGAAGCTACGATGGACAGCCCGGAACAGGGAGCTACCGGCATCCCGGTAAAGTCGGCAAGCAGCAATAAGGATAGTATTTACCTTGAAATACCGGAGATACAGATGGTCTATAAAGGGGCTTTGATTGATGCGAACAATATCAAGGGCAGCTTTACGCAACACGGACGGTCTTTTGACCTTGACCTCAGCAAAACTTTATCCTTGAAGAACAAAAGGCCGCAGGAGCCGCAAGCGCCATTTCCCTACAAGGAAGAAGCGGTAAGCTTTGACAACAAAGCGGCGGGTATACAGCTGAGCGGCACTTTAACGCTTCCACAAGGCAAAGGGCCTTTCCCTGCCATCGTGCTGGTCACCGGCAGCGGTCCGCAAGACCGGGACGAGATGATCCTGGGGCATAAACCGTTTTTACTCTTAGCCGATTATTTCAGCCGCAACGGCTATGCCGTACTGCGTTATGATGACCGGGGCGTGGGCCAGTCGGGAGGCGAATTTGAAGGTGCCACAACGGCTGATTTTGCTGCAGATGCTTTAGCTGCGGTACAGTATCTGCAAACCAGGAAAGACATCGACAAGAAGCGTACAGGCATTATGGGGCATAGTGAAGGCGGCACTATTGCGGCCAAACTCGCAGCCAGCCAGAAGGAGCTGGCCTATATCGTGATGCTGGCCGGGACCGGAATGCGCGGAGATAAAATATTATTGCAACAGCAGGAGATCATTGCAAAAGGAGGTGGCATGCCGGACACTACGCTTCAAAAATCGCTGAATTCCAACAAGAATATTTATGATATCATCAATAGTGATAAGGACCCGAAAGTGATCGATCAAAAGCTGAGGCTCTACTTGGGCAATGAGTTCAAAGAGGGCCGCTTACCGCATGAACCGGGGGCTACAAAAGACAGTGTGATCAACACTTACCTGGAGGCGGTAAGGGACCCCTGGATGACTTATTTCATCCAATATGATCCGCAGGGCGATCTATCTAAGATCAAAATACCTGTCCTCGCCCTGATCGGGTCTAAGGACCACCAGGTATTACCGGAGTTCAATATCCCGGCTTTGAAAAGTGCTTTTGAAAAGGGTAAAAACAAAAAGGCAAGCGTACTAGAGCTGGAGGGCTTGAATCACTTGTTCCAGGAAGCTAAAACTGGTATGCCGCAGGAATACGGATCGATTGAACAAACTTTTGCTCCTGCTGCCATGCAAACCATTTTAGACTGGCTGAACAAGCAAACGAAGTAATCACTTACTACTTGAAAGGCTACATTCACGTCACATGAAGCGCTTGTCGCCATGTGCTATGAATGTAGCCTTATTTTATCCGGGAATGTTTTCCTAGTTGTAATCGTAAATATTCCTTGAAATATTCCAGCGCAATCCACCGTACCCGTACATACGGGGCTCTGCAGGCTGCACCTGGTTGCTCAGGCTTAAGATCCCTCCTGCTTCCAAAAACAGATTGGGCCTTAACTCATAACCTACATTCAGGTTAGCCCAGGCCATTTTTGTCTTGTTACCGGCAAGCATCGGGTATTGATTATTATCTCCAAAAGCCCTGCCTGTGGCTGCGCGGTAAATACCGGAACCTACATAAGCGCCATTGGGCATATCTCCGCCATACACGGCATATACGCCCCTGCCTTCTATCGTCCATAAGGGGGCAGGCTGATACCTGAGGTTACCGATCACTTCTACAAAATTATTGCCTAAGGGATGGGCCATAGGCTGATTGTAGTGGGCAAAAGCGGCTGTACTATCTGTAGCAGCGGCATAGGTAAAGGGACGCACGGCATTAAGTTCCAACTGCAGGTCCAGGTTTTTCAAAGTAGCTACATCGTAATATTTCAGACCCAGCTGCAAGCCATACTGGTTTTTCCAGGAGCCTTTGCCTATGCTACCCGGATCCAATTTGTCCAGGAAAGCCTGGCCATAAACCTGCACCCCGTTTACAGGGAGTGCCTTAAACTGCAAGCCCCAGGCATTATTACGGCCATCATTATTCACCTGGCGAGCGATGCTCTGGTAACCGATGACGGGTACAAAAATACCGGCCGGCATTTTACCTGCTTTTGAGCATACTGTACTTTCAAAGATCCCGACACTCAACCAGGAGGTGGGTACATAATTCAACTGGTGAACGGCTGCATACTGCTTGGGCAGCAAGCCATCTCCTGTAGTTTGTCTCACTTCATTATTAGCGATCTGCTCCAGGATGATGCTTTCATAAAAAAAGTTTTTCCAGTTGGCCCTCAGCCGTACAAAAGTAGATGGGGCTGCATTATTGGACAATACCAGGCTCCTGATGCCGAAGCCTACCTGTTGCTTATCATACCCGAATGTGATATTGGCATGGTCCTGTACAAGGGCAAAATCGACATAGCCACGTGCCAGGAATATATCAAAGGTCTGGCCGTTCTGCGCTGCATAATGTGTGCCCGGGAATTGTCCGCGGTGCCTGCTGATCCAGCTGTTGAGGTAGCCGGGCACTCTTTCCTGGTTATCGGCCAGCATGGTATAAAAACCGATCCGGTCGGTAATGCGTCCTCTTAATTCCAGGCCGCGTGTATTGGTGAATTTGACGCTCTTATCCGTTACATCATAACCTGCCTGCAGGTATAAAACGGGGTTTACGGAAAGGAAGAAATCATCGGTCTCTACATTCACCAGGTCTGTCTGTGTCTGGTAAAAATATTTAAGGATGGGCTTTTTAGACCGCACAAATCCCGATTCACCGGAGGCATTCTCATGCCACTCTCCGCTGATGCTGATGGCACGGCTGATGTTGAACTCATCTACCGCATTTGTGCTCAATCGGCCTACACGGGCTTCTCTGCCCAGGTCAGACAGGTAGCTTACCAGGTCTTTCCGCGACAGGGGCTGCATAGCAGTATTGAACTCCTTGCTCAATATCCCCGTCTTGGTTTCCATACGGTCTGCCAGGTGGTATTCCGGGCTGCCCGGGTTCAGGTAAGTAGTTTGTGCCTGGGCCGCTGAACAATAGGCACCCAGGGCTATGACTGATAAAAACTTCTTGCGTAAATTATTCCTCATGATTTATTGTTCAAAGCAAAAATACCTGCTTCATTACTATTGGGCAATCCCTTGCAAATGTATTTAAAATTCCCAAAATATGTCCAGGTGTTCTGATCAAAAGATGATCTGCACTTGTGCTTTATCAGCTTTCCAAGTCTATAGTTACCGGAATGCCGCATTGTTCCAGGGCATATTGAAAGTCTTCTATCGTTTTTTCTGTAAAGTTTTCATCAAAAGCATCCTGCTCAAGATAGGCACAGTAAAAGCGGCGTGTCTCTTTGCCGGTCTTTATCTCCACATAGTTGTCGCCAAAGAGTGTAAATAATACCGGCCACTTTTTCCGGCTTTCGCCGATCTCTACCGACACGATATCTTCCAGGTCAATGGTGACAAATTTCCTGAAGGGAGGATTAGGATTAATCACCATGCACTTTCCCTCTGAAAGGGCGAAGCTACAGCTGTGCCGGGCATTGACCAGGTAGGCGGCCAGAAGATAAGGCAGGAACAGGAGCAGCCATATGCCTACAACAAAGAAAAGTATGGCTAGTGCAGGAGCCAGTATATAGCCTGCAAATAAGGTCAGCCATATAGAGATGGGGCCGTAGAAGATCACCGTATCTATATAGCCTTTCTCCTGCAACATACGATCCACTCGTTTATCTCTTAAGTGCATGGCTTAGTTTAATTGAATACTTAAAGCTAAGAAAAATCTTATGAGGGCAACCATTGCTTCAGGGCTTTGAAGAAAGATTCAGGGGATTCCACCCAGGGAAAGTGACCAGCTTCATCCAGCAGCACTAATGTAGCATGGGGCAGGCTGTCTTTAAGCTGCTGTGCATATGCCGGGGGATTATTGGTATCGTACCTGCCATTAAGGATGAGTGTCCGGGCAGCAATCTCTTTAAAGCATTTTTGCAAGTTGAGATAAGCCTCCATCTCTGCCGCATCGGCCTGCCAGTAACGACCTTCGATAGGCTTTCTTCTGCCTGCCCTGCTTACTTCCCGGGCTACCGTAATAACCTTTTTGGCACTCGCTTCATTATAGCACCACCACTTTAACGGGACCATGGAAAGATCGCGTCCCAGGCTATCTACAGTAGTGTTATATGCTTCCATATAATCCCAGTCCCGGACTACCTGTGCAAACCAGGCTGATGTGGCCGCCCTGTCTGCTTCTGTAGCTTTTCTTCTTGCTGCCATTTCCTTTACCGTACCGGCATAGCTGGTGCCTGAAAGGATGAGGCCCGAAACGTGTTGTGGGTAAGCCAGGGCATAGGCCAGGGCCACTGAACTCTGATCGGAATGACCAAACAGCCATATTTTATCTGCCGCCAATTTATGGCGGAGTGCTTCCAGTTCTGTTACCAGGAATTGAAGATTATATCCTTCCAGGGATGCAGGTGCCTCTGAAGCGCCCGTGCCTCTGGGATCATAATACACCATTGTGAAATACTGCTCCAGGGACTGCAAGGTCAATTGATAGGCTATTTTCCCGGAATTGGGATGACCCGCCAACATAACAGGACCTTTGCCTTTGACCACATAACTGATCTTTAAGCCATCAATAGCTTCCAGGTAGGTACCGGGCTTAAGGGCAAATACAAAAATGCTGGAAAGCAGGAAAAACAGGAACAGGAAAAAGAATTTCATAGGAAACCGGGTTAAGCTGCAATAAAAAAGCCAGGGATCGCTCCCGGCTTGCTTATTGTAATCATTATTTACTGATGCTCCACATAGGCTTGCTGCGGATGATTTTTTTATGTACCGGACAGTCTTCGGTGTGGGCACCCTTCAGGTAACCGATGCTCATCAGGAACTCATTCACGATCTCTCCGCCGGTGAACTTAAAGGTCTTTTTAAAAAGCCTGACCCATTCTTCTTTCGGTTTGGGGTGATGGTGTTCCAGCCATTTTTCGAAAGAGCCATATTCTTTTTGTAATTCCAGTATGGTCTTCGCATTTTCTATGGCTGCATTTACTTTCAGTTTATTACGGATAATACCCGCATCGTTCAGTAAACGCTCCCTGTCCTGCTCTGTATAGGCAGCAATTTTCTTTATCTCAAAATTGCTGTAGGCTTCACGGAAGCCTGCTTCTTTTTTGAGGATGGTCTCCCAGCTGAGACCGGCCTGGTTGATCTCCAGGATCAGCCTGCCCAGTAGTTCGTTATCATCATGAATAGGGAAACCATAGTGGTTATCATGATAATTTTTATGCAGGGCTTTTTTCTCCGGGGTCTGCATATTTTCTATAGCTGCGCAATAAGACATGGTATCAATTGAATTTTTTAAGTAAATACTATATAGCAGCAAGAGCTCTAATGTCCCTGATCTCTAAAACAGCTTGTTTATATCCTTTAGAGATGGTGTTGATCATGGCTTGTGCTACCTGGTGTAAAGTTAAAGATTGTGACGGAAGCAGGATGGGAAATAAAGCAATGATTGGTTTGAAAAACCATTTGACATTTTTCTGTCCTTTTACCGGCTTCATAAAACCGGGCCGGAAATTGTACTGGGCTTTAAAGCCCAGCTGCATCAGGTCATTTTCAGTTTTACCCTTGACTCTTTGCCACATCTGCCTGCCCTGAGCATTGGTATGGGCACCAGAGACATAATTAAATACCATACCCGGATGCTGTGCCAACAAGGCCCGGGCAAAGTTGATCGTGGTATCGTAAGTAATGGAAGTATAATCCTGCTCATTCATACCTACGGAACTGATCCCGGCACAGAAGAAGCAGGCATCATAATCAGCCAGCGGCTCACTCACCTTATCGAGCTGATTAAAATCTTTTACGATCAGTTGCTTCAGCTTAGCATGTACCCGGTCCAGGGGTTTCCTGCCGATAACCAGTACCGATTCAATTTCGGAGCTTTCGAGGCAGTGCAGCAGTACTCCTTCGCCTACCATCCCGGTAGCCCCGGTAATAATTACTTTATAGGTTTTCATAGCTTTTTATTTTACAGTTAACCACCATTGTTCAAATGTCTGATCGGGCTGATTCATATAGACTACTTCCCCGATCTTTGGTGTAGCTAATGTATAAGGTGCATCTTTGGCATATTCCGTCATCAGCTTTAAGGGTTCATCCCAGGGATGCCGGGCCAGCTTGAATTTGGAATGGTGTACGGGCATCATTCGTTTTGCTTTTACATCAATGGTCGCCTGCTTTACTTCTTCGGGTAGTTTATGTACCGATTGCCAGGCCGGGTTGTACTGTCCGCATTCCATCATTACAAAATCTATCGGGCCAAATTGTTCCCCGATCTCTTTGTAGATACTGTCATAGCCGCCATCTCCGCTGTAGAAGACTTTCATGCCATGCCCTTCGATGAGGAAGGAAACCCATAGTGTCCTGGATTGTTTCAGGCTTCTGCCGCTGCTATGGTGTGTAGGCAGGATATGCATGATGGTCTGCTCATCAAGCTGCACCGTTTCATACCAGTCTTTTTCGATCAGTTGCCCCGGCTTATAGCCCCAGTATTCAAAATGGGAGCCGACTCCCAGGCCGCAAATCACCTGCTTTACCTTCGGCTGCAAGGCGACAATGGTTTTATAGTCCAGGTGATCGTAGTGGTCATGGCTGATCAGCAGGAAGTCGATCTCCGGCATATCGGCAACGGTGTACACATCGGTGCCTTTAAATGCTTTCACAGAATTGGGCAAAGGAGATGCAGAACCGCTGAAGACGGGATCGATCAGGTAGCGCTTACCACCGAATTGCATGTACATAGAGGAGTGGCCAAACCAGACGACCAGGTTACTGTCAATGGGCAATGCTTTCAGGTCTGTTTTTACAGAGGGCAAAGCTTCTGTGGGATCGGTACGCTCATCTTTGCCGAATATAGCACTGTAGGCCACCTTGGTCATGGAGAAACCCGGGGTAATGGTCGGGCGCGGCGTACGGTTCCTGAATTTATCGTCTTTATAGTTAGGTGATTTTTGTACCAGTGCCAATCTTGCTCCTTCGGGCACTTTGCCAAATTTTGGCTGTTTCATATAGATAAATATTGTTAGGGTCAATAATAAAATAAGGCTTAGGAAAGCGATCAATAATCTTTTAAGTACTCTTTTTATCTTCTTCATTTTTTTCTTCCGGTTACATCAATACACCGCGCTTGGCTTCTATAGGTTTCAGCTGATGTGCTTCTCCCAGTATGTTTAATAAATCAATTTCAATGGTTCTGCATATCGCCAGCATGGGCACATCGTTTTCCAGGCCTTCAAAAGGATTTTCTGAATAATCACCGATAAGTTCCATCACCACATAAACCCAGCCGATGAGCATCCCGAAAGGAATGGACAGCCATATCCAGGCATCGCCCAGTTTATGGAACTCCCCTACTACTCCGAAGGGCAAGAGAAAAATAAAGATGCAGACAAACACAAAGCTGAAGCTCCCGTACTGGCGGGGCAAAGGAAATTTCTTGATGCGCTCCAGCTTACCCTGGTGATCAAAACAATCATTGACCACGGTTTGTAATTTCATTTGTTTGAATACATCCAGGTCGCCCTGGTGATTGAGATCGGCCAGGACCTTGGTCTGCTCGTTCAGGATGTAAGTGGCCTGGTTGCTGAAATGATTGTCTGAGGCGGATTGCAGCCCGCGCAGGTATTTGGGTAAAGCCAGGGCTTCGCATTCTTCTTCAAAAAGACCGGTGCCGAAGTTGCGTTGTCTTGCCTGGCTGAATTTACCAAAGCTATGCCTCAAGCTTACGTGTTCCCAGCTGGTGGGTTGCAAAAGCTGGTTTCTTAAGGTGTAGATCCAGCCGATGTACCGGTAGACTAGTGCCTGTTTTTCTTTTTGACGATCGGGAGCAATGAGGCCGGAGATCATCGAAGCCCAGATACGGCTGCTGTTGACAATAGCGCCCCATACTTTGCGGCTCTCCCATAGCCTGTCGTAAGCCTGGTTGTTTTTGAAGCCGACATAGAAAGCTACGGCAGTACCCGTCAGGGAGATAGGCAGCCAGGGCACCTGCATCCATTTCCAGTCGGTAAAATAGTAAAGACTCGTAAACAGGGTCATCCAGCCGCCCAGCCATATGAAATGATGGCCGGTAGTACGCATGATGGCCTTCAGGGGTAAGGTCTTTTTGATCAGCATAAGCGAAGGTTTTTTAAGATTAGAATGTTTATTCCAAAGTGTAGGATAGGTTTATATTAAGCTTTCACTGCGTCCCAGACCATTTGCAGTTGGGCTTCTATTTTCTTTTTCCGTGTATTTTTAGGTTCATTGAGTATCCATCGCACAAAGGTGTTGATCGTGCCGGCCAGGAAGTAAATAATGGATTCCATTTCCAGGTTCTTGATAATACCTTCTTTTTGTCCTTGCTCGATCAGTTCAAAAACGGTGACAAAAGCATGCTTCCCCTGGGCTTTTGTACATGCTGTTATGATCGGTGAATTCTGCATCTGGTCCATAAAAGCAAAGCCCATAGGGTATTTGAGGTAGAAGTTGATTATTGAAATATAGAATTCGAGGAACCGGGTCTTCAGGGAGCTGTTCTTGTCGAGGCTTTCTAGGGTCTGTAAAATTTCCGAGGTTTTGATATGGAGATAAATGGCATTGATCAGCTCTTCTTTTGTAGGGAAATAATTGTAGATCGTGCCCATACCTGTTCCTGCCGCTTTTGCTATTGCGGACATAGGCGTGCCCTGTATGCCCTTTTCTACAAAAAGGTGCATTGCCGCCAATATGATCTGTTCTCTTTTGTTCACGAAGCAAAAGTAGTAAAATTGGAATATTCATTCCAAAACAATATTGTTAAAATTAAAATGCCCGTGAAGCGATATAGTTCCTTGCTTCGTCCTGGGTATAAAAAGAAAAGTTGCGGTACCGGTAGTGTACATCTATGATCTCTTCAAGTGCAGCCTTTACCAGGTCTTTATTCTGCCAGTGTTGCAGGTGTGCAGTTACGGTTTCCAGGCAGCCTTTTTTATAGGCGATCTGCCCGATCACGTGTACCAGGGTATTCCTTACCCGGGCTGTAGTATCAAACTCAAGGCTTTGCAAGAGGGGCAGGATATCTTGGGGATATTTTCTTCCTCTCAGTTCTATGCCATGACAGATTTCTCTCCGGATCTCTTTATCGGGGTGTTGTAAATATTGTGCGGCCCATTCCAATACCGGTACAGGGTTTACTTCGCCCATTTTTTTTACAGAGCCGATGACTGCATTCCTGGGGGAATGGTGCGGGTCAAACAAAGACTTGTCAAAAATGGCCTGTACGGGTTCAAACAACTGCTTCCCGATCTCCCCGGCTGCATTAATGATGGTCTGGCGCACTTTAAAGTCGGTATGCTCCAGTAGGCGGTCCAGGATGGACAGGATGAGGGCTTGCAGGTGGGGGCAGGCAAAAAATAATCTCCCTATAGATAAATAAGCAGCTTTCCGGATATAGGTATCCTCATCTGCCGCGTATTGCAGCAGATGATCTGTGCTTTGCTGTTCAAAACCGGCCAGGATCTTTGTACTGATCTGCTGTACCAGCTCTGCCCTGCTGTTTTTATCTAAATCATAGAATGCCATTGATGGAGGGATCAGGACTCAAAAATAAGTATAGAAATTTATAAATAATGAGGTATTGATTTTGGGGAATAGCTACTTTTGAACAAAACTACTGATCATGTATTTATTACAGGGAAAATTGCTGGCCAAAGAAGGGGAAAGGGAACAACTGGCGGCTATTCTTTTACAGGCAGCGGCTTTGATGGAGCAGGCGGAGGGTTGCAGGCTATATGCGGTAGCCACACAGGCAGCAGATCCTTATGGGGTGCATATTACGGAGCTATGGAAGGATCAATCTGCTCATGACGCTTCTTTAAATGTTGCGGGGGTAAGGGAACTCATCATGCAGGCCATGCCTTTGCTGGCGGAGCCACCGCAGAAAGGGCAGGAGTATACGGTACTGGGCGGCCTGGGCATCTAGCTTTTATGTAAGCGGCTCAGGGTTTCGCGGGACACACCGAGGTAGTGGGCGATCATGGTTTTGGAGACTCTCTGGAACAATTCGGGATAGGTTTGCAACAGCAATGCATACTTTTCTTTTGCAGCATTCTTCATCATGGACAGGACTCTTTTTTGCAGTGCCACGTATCCGCCAAAGGCTTTCTGTCCAAAGAACTGGTACATTTTGGGTAATGTAGCACATATGGCCGCTTTATCTGCCAGGCTTAGAGCAAGCACTTCACAATCTTCGAGGGCCTGCACGCAAAGCTGGCCTTTGGACTGGATCGCATAGGCCGGGTAGTCGGATATCCACCAGTCTTCCATCGCAAACTGTACAATGTGTTCCCTGATGGCCTCATCATGCATGAAGGCTTTCAACAGGCCTTTGGCTACGAGGAACTCAGAGGTCACGATTTGCCCGGCTTCTATCAATAAAGTTTTCTTCTTAACCTTCATGGGCATAAAGAAGGATTGCACAAAGTCGAATTCCTCCTCATTCAGCGGAACGATAGCAGTGATATGGTTGCGTAAAAAATCAGAAAAATTCATTGCATAAATTTAAGGACATGTCCTGAGAAGGAAAAATTCATTTATTTTTATGCCGATAAAATTAAGTTTATGGAAATTATTTTGTGTGAGTTATCCGCAAAGATCACGGAAGCATGGCAATCGTTCTTTGCAGCAGAAAAGGGGGTACGCATTGTAGAGCAGGATATTACACAACTGGAATGCGATGCCGTGGTATCACCGGCCAACTCATTCGGGTTTATGGACGGAGGGCTGGATTATGCCCTTTCTGAAAGATTCGGATGGGACCTGGAGCAGACCTTACAAAAGCAAATAAAGGAATTACCAGAAGGGGAATTGCTAGTGGGCAGGGCTTTAATTTTAGAAACCGGAGACCGGAAGATCCCTTACCTTATTTCTGCACCAACGATGCGTATTCCTACAAATTTCAATATAGATACGTCCATCAATGCCTACCTGGCCATGAAGGCTGTATTAATTAATGCAGTAAAGGATGATAGAATTAATTCTGTGGCTATTCCAGGGCTCTGTACGGGTGTAGGACGTATGCAACCGATCATTGCAGCCAGGCAGATGTACCAGGCTTATAAAGAAATCATTTTAGGCGAAAAAATGGACTTCAGCGACTTTGGAGCAGCACAGAAGTACCATTGGAACATTAATCCACAGGGTATGATCTGGACCCATTAGCCGGATAGCAAACAAAAAGTAATCACAAATTAAAACTGTCCAAAAGATCATTTGCTCCATATCGACTATTACATGGCGAAATGGAGCAATATTTGGTTGATTTCTACCTATACTCCTATAGCAGCAAACATAGCTTCCAGGTGCTGTAAATAGGCTTGCTCATAGGCCTTGATCCGCTCCGGGCTCGCATTCTTTTCCAGGTCATGAAAGTGAAAGCCTGTTGTTCTTTGCATCCCGGTGAAGGCATTCATACGATGGAAACCGAACATGACACCCTCGTCTACTGAGGTCTGGTTGAAAAATTCACCGGGTAAAGTGAAGGCGGTTTCGGGCGCATTCCAGGTGGTCGTGAGCATATAACTCCTTCCTTGTAAAGTACCCCCGGTGCCATAATTAATAGCGGGGTTTGCCGCCTTCCTGCCATCGCTGTTATAAATCCCTTTCTTATGCCCGGCAGTAAACACCAGGTCGAGGTATTCTTTGAATTTATGAGGTAGTCCAAACCACCAGACGGGCGTATGATAGATCACCAGGTCTGCCCAAACGAATTTATTGACTTCTGCTTCAAGCTCATAGGCTTCATTAATGTCTGTCGTCTTGAGTTCAAAACCATTTTCCGCATTAAAAAAGGAATGGTCCCAATCTACCAGTGTTTTATTAAATGCGCCGCCTGAATGTGCAAAATGTTGTCCCCCGTTTATGATCAGTACTTTTTTCATCTCGATTATTTTATGCAAAGTTCTGATAGAATCCGGCAGCAGACCTGTGACCTATATCACTATTTAGGGCTTAACTGTGCTGCCAACAGGCGATATTTATTAATTTTTATACAATTCCCGATAGATAAAATAAAATTAACGCTTCACTATATTTTCTGCTAGCTAAGGTGTCGTAAATTTAGGTTGCATTTATTTTTATTGTTTACCTCAAAAACTGATATGAAATGGCAAAGAAAAATAATAACGACAACGAATTCCCGGACTATCCTGAATCTCCGGAAGGCGAAGACATCTATCGTCATGAGGAGGAAGAGGATTATGATGTAGAAGAGCTGGAAGAAGAAAATTTTGATATGGACCTGGATGTACCCGGCTCAGAATATGATGATGACCTGGAAGAGATCGGGTCTGAAGATGAAGAAAATAATTACTATTCTTTAGATGACCAGGAGGATGAGGAGGAAGACGACTTCTAAATATCCAGATATTCGAGGAGGATTAGTATGAAACAAAACGGGACATCATAAATCGATGTCCCGTTACTGTTCTATACTGCTACACGCTGTTATCTTCTTGCTCCTCCTGTTGTTCTGCCAGCACCATAATTAGCATTATTCCCTTTTCCTTTATTATTCATCTTGTTGTTATAGTTGTTCCTGTTGCTGTTATTAGCGCTTTGCTGCCATTGGCTGTGCATCGGGTGTCCTTTGCTGGCATAGTATTTAGTCTCTCTGCTGTCCCTGATCATCACTTGTCTGCCACCCATGCCTTTATATTGGGCATAGCTCCTGATGTGGGTACTGTTTTGACGGTAAGGTGCACTTTGGTTCAGCACTACTTTATAGGCATTGTAGGGATTGAAGCGGTAGGCAGTAGGTACGTTTGAAGTATACACCCAGGTCCTGTTTTGCAGTACTACATATTGTCCGCGGCTGATATCGTAATAGAAGTTATAGTCGGGAAAGTAATAGAATTGTGCATAGTCATAACCCGTAGGTCCCCAGGCAGGCTGACTGCCGATATTGATCTGGATATTTATTTTTGCTTCTGCTTTAGGACTTATAGCCACACCCATAAATATCATTGCTGCGATTGCGATTAACTTTTTCATAATACCAGATTTAATGATGATCAATTTTTATTGTTGCTATTTTGAATACCTTTGGAGGGAAAGGTTAAACCGGCTGTTCAAAAAGTTATCATAAAACGCTTCTATAGCGGATCAATACTCCGGGCCACTTATTGCTTATCGGGATATTATTCCCATTCCCCTAAAAAAAACGGCATTTGATCTAAAACAGACCGTGTTACCACAGCCGTTTTGTACATTTGCTATACACAAATAAAACTTAAAACAATGAAGCGTTTATTATTATTAGGTTTATTAATCTTTATGGGAATGACACCATTATTGGCACAAATTACAGGGGCCTGGAAGGGCGAACTGGAGGTACAGGGTACTAAACTGGAAATGATCTTTCATATTGAAGAGAAAAGCGGGGCACTATCTGCAACACTCGATATCCCTTTGCAAAAGGCTATAGGTCTGCCTTTAGATAAAGCAGCCTTTAATGATCCTAATGTTGAATTAGGATTTACACAAGCGGGCATTTCTTACAAAGGAGTATTGAAAGGAAATAGTATAGAAGGTAAATTTAGCCAGGGTGGCATGGAGTTTCCTTTAACCCTGAGCAAGACAGACGTGAAGCTTCCGGGCGACCTGAGCCTGCCTTCTTCTGCAGCGGACATTCAAAAACTGATCGACCTGGACAAAGGTAATTACACTTATAAAGTGGATGACTATTTCGCAAAGCCGAAATCGAGCAGCTTCCAGTTATCGCCTAATGGCAAGTATTTATCTTATAAAGAGAAGGATGCTAAAAATAAAAACCATGTGTATGTAAAGGAAATTGCTACCGGTAAAGTAGCTATGGCCATTGAGGAGAAAGAGGAACTGATCCGCGGTTACGGATGGGTAAGCGACAATCGCTTGTTGTATGTAATGGATAAAGGTGGCGATGAGAACTATCATATTTATGCAGTGGATCTTGATGGTAAGAACAATGTGGACCTTACTCCTTACCCGGGCGTGCAGGCCAGTATCCTGAGCGCATCAAGAGATCACAGGGAGTTCATCATTGTAGGCATGAATAAAGACAGCAAGCAAGTGCATGAACCTTATAAGATCAATGTAACTACAGGTGCTACGGAAAAATTATTCTCTAATGATGACCCGGCGAACCCGATCATGGGTTACGAGTTTGACCGTCATGGCAACCTGAAAGGTTATGGCAGGATGAAAGACGGTACTAAGTCTCAAATGTATTATCGCCTGGACGGGGAGAAAGAATTCAAACTGGTGTATGAAGGTAAATGGTATGATAATTTCAGCATTGCTTCTTTTAATTATGCCAGCAAAAACCCGGATGAAGCTTATGTGATCACCAATGTAGATGCAGACAAAACAAGGATCGTACTGTATGATTTCAAAACAAGAAAGGTCATCAAAGAAATTTACGCCAATAAGGATTATGATGCAGATATCCTGGGTCTTTCCAGGAGCAGGAACTGGGAACTGGACTACTATGGTTATGAGGGAGAGAAAGTAGAGATCGTACCAGTAAGTGCGGCCTTTAAAAAGATCTATGCCAACCTGAACAAGCAGTTTAAAGGTTATCAATTCAACTTTGCAGGTAAAACGGATAATGAGGATAAGTTACTGATCACGGTACAAAGTGATAAACTGTACGGGAAATATTACATCTATGATACCAAAACCGGGAAAGCAGAATTGTTGTATGACCTGATGCCGCAGTTGAAAGAGGCGGATATGGCGGTCATGAAACCGATCACCTTCACCTCAAGGGATGGCAAAACAATCCACGGGTATATTACTTTACCTAAGGAGGCCTTAAACGGGAAGAAAGTACCTATGATTGTTAATCCGCATGGTGGTCCGCAAGGGGTAAGGGATCACTGGGGTTTCAACCCGGAATCTCAATTGTTTGCCAGCAGGGGTTATGCGACTTTACAGGTTAACTTCAGGATCTCCGGCGGTTATGGTAAAGAGTTCCTGACTTCTGGCTTCAAGCAGATCGGACGTAAGGCAATGGATGATGTGGAAGATGGGGTGCGTTATGCCATCAGCCAGGGTTGGGTAGACAAAGATAAGATCGCTATCTATGGTGGTTCACATGGTGGCTATGCCACACTGATGGGATTGATCAAAACTCCGGATTTATATACTTGTGGTGTAGACTACGTAGGTGTATCTAATATCGAAACGTTCTTCGCTTCTTTCCCTGAATACTGGAAGCCTTATACAGAAATGGTTAAAGAGATCTGGTATGACCTGGATAATCCTGAAGAAGCGAAAATAGCTAAAGAGGTATCCCCGGTATATCAACTGGATAAAATCAAAAAACCTTTGTTCGTAGTGCAAGGTGCTAATGATCCAAGGGTGAACATCAATGAGTCTGACCAGATCGTAAAAGCCTTAAGGGCAAAAGGATTCGAGGTGCCTTATTTAGTAAAATATAATGAAGGACACGGATTCCATAAAGAAGAAAACAGTATTGAATTTTATAAAGCCATGTTGGGATTCTTCAGGAAGAATCTTAAATAGTATGGTATAAAATTCCATTAAAAAATAGAGGAGCTGTTGATACAGCTCCTCTATTTTTTTGTGGTATAAAATTCAGGGGCATGGAGAAGATTGTTGTATTGCATGAGCATTTTAAAATATTAATAAAGTCTTAAAGTGCTTGTATTCATTAGGTTGCAGGGTGCTGTTTTATTATCTTTACCTGAGTTCATACACATTTTGATCTGATTATTCTATCCGGGCTTCGCCCTTTAATATTGACCGTTACAAGTGTCAACAGCTTTTTCCGAAAGCTATTTTTTTTCACCCGAAAAATTATTTATTTATGAACACAGCATTAAAAAGATTGAGAAAGATTAAAGCAGCCAATTGCATTACTGTGGTGCTGAACACACATCGTACCCACCCTGATGCAGAGCAGGATGCTATCGTTTTAAAAAACCTGGTGAATGAAGCGGTGACCCGCCTCTCTGCTTATGAAGATAAACGGGTAGCAAGGGCCTTATCCGAAAAGCTGGAAGCTTTGGCCAAATCGGTAGATCACCGGAAAAATCTGGACAGTCTTGTATTGTTTGTAAATGAAAAAATCGAAGAAATAGTAAGACTACCTATTGCAGTTACAGACCGGGTAGTGATAGGCAATAGCTTTGCTACCAGGGACCTGGTACGCAGCATTAACCTGGAAACGCATTATTATATCCTGGTGTTGCATAAAGATGAAGCCCGCTTGATTGAGGCTTTAAATGATAAAGAAGTGCAGGAGTATGGCAGCCCGTTCCCCATTCAAAATGCAGACCACAGTAAAACCTTCTCTGCACAATCTAAAACTACCAACAGGGCAGGTGACCTGATTACTGAGTTCTTTAATTTTGTAGATAAGCGGGTGAATGAAGTAAGAAAAGAAAATCCACTTCCCGTATTAATATGTTCTGATGAAGCAAACTATTACGAATACCTGAAGATCGCAGACCAGAAAGATACCATTATGAGTGGCTTCCTGAACCGGAGCCGTCAAAATGAACAAGCACATGCAATAGTAGCCGATGCCTGGCCGATCGTACAGCAGTTTACCCAAGCGCAAAATGATGCCCGTAAATCTGAATTGATGCAGGCCGTGAATGAGCAGAAATTCCTGAGTGACACGAATGAGATCAGCAGGGCCATTGCCGCTGGCATGGTACAAACCCTATTTGTGGAACAGGGCTTATACCAGGCTGCAACCTTTGAAAATGGGGAGATCGCTTACCAGAGCAATGCAACAGGAGGCCCAGAGGTAGTTGATGATATTTATGATGACCTGATCGAAAAGAATAGGGACTTTGGCGGAGATGTAGTATTCCTGCCGGAAGGTACACTGGATCAGTTTAATGGTTTTGGCGCGGTGACCAGGTACTAAAATAAAATTAAAAATAATGGAGCTAACCCAAAAGGTCGTTTACACTATTTCGAATGTAAGGTAGTGAAGTCGAGCAATCTCACAATTCATATTTTTTGAATTAGAGATTGCTCGACTTCATTATATTTCGCTAGAAATAAAAACCTTTTTAGGTAAGCCCATTAATTAATCTTCCCGGCTTCCGTCATCGGCCATTCGTACCATTTTAGGCGAGAATTTTGCGATCACATCTACAAGGTCTGCCTGTGCTTCCATTACTGTGTGGATGTCTTTATAAGCCATAGGGGCTTCATCTCTACCCGCTCCCAGCAATACGACACCGGCCTCGTCCAGTGCGTTTTTCATCTCCGCTTTAGAAACATTTTTCAGGGCTTGTGTACGGCTCATTTGTCTTCCGGCTCCATGTGAAGCAGAGTTAATGGCATTGGCCTCACCTTTTCCTCTTACCAGGAATCCAGGAGCGGTCATAGACCCGGGAATGATACCCATCACCCCTTTACCGGCTGGTGTAGCGCCTTTTCTATGCACGATCACTTCCGTACCGTTCCAGATCTCTTTCCAGGCGAAATTATGATGGTTCTCTACTTTAGCTAAAACCTGTGCGCCCAATGCATATGCCAGTTTGTTATGGATCACTTCATGACAGGCAGAGGCATAGTCCCCGGCCAGGTTCATCGCCAGCCAGTAATCATTCCCGGCTTCGCTATCCAGGTCCAGGTAAGCCAGGTTCTTTGCCTCGTAAGGCAGTTTACATAACTCTTTGGCAAGATTGGTATAATGCCCGGCTATGGTCGCGCCCATGCCTCTGGAACCGGAGTGGGTCAATAAGGCCAGGTATCTTCCTTTTTTGATCCCTAAGGGCACATCGTCCTGTTCAAAATCCAGGTACCCGAATTCAGCGAAATGGTTGCCTCCCCCGGAACTCCCTAATTGTGTCCAGGCTTTATCTTTCAGCCTGGAGACAAAATTATTTTCACCGAACAATTGATTATCTAGCACCGGATGCTCGCTCCTGTTCTGTTTCAGGAAGCCGTTACCCGCACCGAAAGCGGTCTCTTTAAAAAGAATTTCCTGATACAGGTGCTGGTTCCATTCAAAATGGGTATAGGGAATATCATAGACGGACAAGGCCATTCTACAGCCTATATCCACGCCTACGCCATAAGGAATGATGGCATTCTTCGCAGCCAATACGCCACCGATTGGTAAGCCGTATCCCTGGTGTGCATCGGGCATCAAAGCCCCGGCAACTGCCACAGGTAAATGCATGGCAATATTCATTTGTTTTAAGGCCCCTGCTTCAATCTGTGCAGCCCCGTAAATGCTGTACGCTGCTGCCTGCTCTTTCAAGGATATGGTAGCTTCTTCTTCCCTGGTCCCCACGCCAGATACAATAGCTGTAGCCAGCTTTCCAAAGATCTTATGGTCCAGGTAATTTTCTGCATTTTCCAGTACTGCAGCATAATGTTGCAGCATCTCTTCACGCTTGTAGCCTGTTCTTTTTTTATTGATTTTAAGCGCTATTCCCAGTAGTTCGTTATGCGGATAACCCAATGTGATCAGGTCATTTCCGTTTATTTGTTGTGACATTTGTTTTAAAATTTAAAAGGTGATTAAACCTATAAGGTTTTTGAAACCTTATAGGTTTTCTTAATTTTTAATCGATCAGCAGTTGTGTAACTGCTGCGGTATCCATTGACCAAATGCTGTCATAGACTTCATCAGCGGCTGATGGTGTATCAACAATGATTAAACCCTGTGCTCTTGCTTTCAAGGCTAAGATATTACCCACCGTAGTCTTGGCCTCCAGTTTGCTCAACATCGCCTTTACATTGCCCAGGTTAAGATTAGCACCTATCTGGCCATTGAACGCTTGCTCCATCCAGATGATTGTCCTCCTGGCCACATCCAGTACACCAAACAATAAGCCTTTGGTCAAGGTTTGTGTCACACGTACCTGGTGTTGTACACAGGAAGGATCGTAGGCCACACCAGATCTTTCGCTGATCTTCATTGGGTAGGCGCTGTTCATCCAGCCTACCAATAGGTTTGGAGCAATAGCACCATTGCTGTAGGCATTACAGGTAAAAGAAACGTATCGTGCCTGTGCCTTTTCCAAAGCATCCAGGTTGAGTTCGATATACTCCGCAGTACCCACATCATTAGGAATAGAACGTATGTCACCAGAGTGATGCGCGCCCATAGTGGAAAGGTTGTAGTAACTACAGTTAGCCACTTTATTATCGTAAGCAATGATACAGCTCAGGTCCATATCCAGGTGTTGTGCCCTCATACCTTTACCCCATTGCATAAACAATCTTACAGCATTACCTTCTAATGGAAACTGTGTACCCATCAAGGCTACAGGCAGGTCCTGCACACTTTCTGCGCGGTCACCGATTGCCATAGGCATATAGAACAAAGACTTTTCTATAAAAATGGTTTTATGCTTATTGTCCACTTTGGCATATCGCTGCTCCATTTCGTTCAGACACATGGTCTCTATGGCGGTAATCATCTCTTTCAATTGCTCCTCTGTATATAACTCCAGCAAGCGGTTGGCTTTGATGCTTTTGTTGATACCTCCCAATGGTTTCACACTCCGGGTCTTTGTCTTGTCGAAATAGTTTTTGGCATAACTGTTCAAGGTGAATAATAGTCTTGCCGGCACTTTATGGGCTATTTCAGCAAAAGCCGGTAATGCTTCTTCGGCACCAAACCATAATATATTGGCAAACAAAGAACGTGCAAACAAGCCCGGGCGTGCTTTCAGCAAAGCAAATGTTTTTGCGGCATCTGCTTTCAATCTGTAATGCTCAATGACACCTGCAGGCACTTCATACAATTGATGGTAAAAAATATGCAGCAACGCGCTTAAAGACTCCATCCCTTTTTGCTTACTGTACTCTGCCAGTCTCAATGCCCGGATGAAGCGCACCCACATGGATCTTTTAGGGTGCATCAATACTGCCGCTGTTTCCGTGTCCATAGACAGGTCATTCAACCATTGTGCCACCATTTTAGATACCCCTCTTGTGTAGTTAAGTTTGAGTGCGCCTTTGGCATCTTTTTTTGCATTATGTGCAGTATCCAAAAAGGAACACATATGCTTATTGTTTTGAGCAACACGTTTCAAAATTGTCTTAGGTTCGATGATTTGCAAAAACCCGGTTTGCTTAAACCATAAATACCGCATAATATCTACCGGGCTGTTAAACAATGCACCTGCTTCTTTTGATTGCCCCTTGGCAATCATGGCATCCACCACCAGCATCAGGGTTTCTTTCATCCCGATTTCCACATCCGGCAGGTCGAAGTATTTGAACAATAAGTTCAGCGTATCGACCTGCGTTGCATCCAGTGCTGTTTTAGATTGCAGCAGGTTTTTGAAAACAGTTTGTGCATCTTCCTGCTCCCATAATGCCAGCTCTTTAAATTTAGAACCCTGAGCAGTATATACTTTGTCATTCAGTTCAAAAGGAGTGCCACAAAAGGGACAGCCATTATATCTTTCCAGTGCAAAGGCACCTACCGGGATCAGGTGACCACAAGACAGGGTCGATCCTTTGCCGTACCTTATTGTATGAGCAATCTGTGTTACCCAATGGTCCTTTTTAGTTTCATGAGTTGGAATATCCCAGCCTTTAACTAAAGGGGTCCAGTTATTTTTTATTTGCAACACATCAACAAATGCTTCGTAAACAGACAGCAATTGCGGTGCAGTCATAAAATTGAACTGGTACAAGAGTGCTTCACTAACGGTATAGCCGATCTTATTCAGGTTGGCGACCAGGTTTGCCGCAGCTTGTTTGATGGTTTTGTTAGCTACCAGTTTTGCATCTGCTACATAAACCGCATTATAGCGGATGGCAACTTTCATTAATTCATTGTTCATTTTTCTTTGTTTTAAAAAGGTGATTTTATTACTGTGCTTTATCCAAAAAAGTTTGAAGTAAGTAATAATTGACCTTTGGTTTGATAATAGTATAGCTATCCAGGATTCGAACCTGTTCAGCTTTTCAACTGTATGCCAATTTGGAGTAAGCTATACCTGACCATTTGAGGGACAGACAGGATTCGAACCTGCGACACATAAGTGTAGTAAACTTTTCTTGACCATTAGGGTAATAGAAAAGTTCAGATTGCTCTACCAATTGAGCTACTGTCCCTGATGTCCCGGTAATGGCGTAAGCGTTTTCAGTTTGGATTTGAGTTAGAAGTAGCTTACACTTGACCGGAATATGTTTAATATTTTAAAGAACTTTTTTTGTGGAACAGGCAGGACTCGAACCTGCGACCGCTATACCCTGAAAGGAAGTAAGATGTATTTGACCTTTGACGATAATTATAAATCTCCTAAATAGAGCTCTAACCAACTGAGCTACTGTCCCGTTTTTTCCGGCAATCGTATAAGAGGAGTCAATTTTAAGTTGATGTTGCAGTATCTTATACTTGACCGGAAATATTTTAATTATTCTAAAGAACTTATTTGCTGCATCCTGTAAGGCTTTTCCTTTCCCTGATCAACAATGCAAAGATGCTATGCGTAGTATGCAGGCGATCTGCGCAGTGATAAAATAAATACAAAATAGTGCTGAAAGCCTTTATAGCACTGCATTTAAAATTTAAAATATTTTTTCTCCATTCAAAAAAAATTTAAACTACGCAGATATATTGCGCAGTTTTCTTGCGCAGGTAGCGGGAATCCTTTACTTTTAATAAAAAAACAGAGATGGCTGTAAATAAACTGGCGCTGATTCGTTACAAAACTATTGATCAATGCCTGCAAAACCGTTTACGGAGGTGGACCCTGGAAGACCTGATCGAAAAAGTGTCTGAAGCCCTGTACGAGTATGAAGGCATCACCAGCGGTGTCAGCAAGCGTACCATACAGGCAGATATACAACTGATGCGCAGCGACAAGCTGGGCTACAATGCACCCATCCTGGTGCAGGAAAGAAAGTATTATATCTATGAAGAAGCCGGTTACAGTATCAGTCATACCCGCATCACAGATGCAGACATTGACAAGATGAACGAGATCGTTTCTGTGCTGCGCCAGATGAACGGCTTTGACTATTTCGATGATATGAACGATATCATTGCCCGGCTGGAAAACAGTGTGAATAAATCTAAAAACCAATCTGCCAATTTCATCCAGCTGGAAGGCAATAAATTATTGAAAGGTATTGAGCATGTGCTGCCCCTGTACCAGGCCATCAAAAAGCAAATCCCTTTACTCATTAATTATAAATCCTTCAAAGCACTTGATGCAAAGCAGTCTGTCTATTCACCTTATCTTTTAAAGGAATACCGCAACCGCTGGTTCCTGATCGCGATGCCTCAAAAGGGCACCACCTTAGTTACCTTAGCCCTGGACCGGATCATCGACTTTATGGAGATGACCCCTAAAGATTATAAGCCTTACAGCGGTGTTGACTTTGAACGTTATTTTGAAGACACATTAGGCGTTACCAAAACAGAAAGAGACCGGGCATATAAAATCATTCTTTGGGTAAACAAGTACCATGCCCCCTATGTGCTCACCAAACCTATACATTACTCTCAAAAGCTTTTAGCAGAAGACGAGAGCGGCATTACCATCCGGCTGGATGTGGTCTGGAATTTTGAACTGGAAAGGGAGATCCTGGGTTTCGGAGAATGCATAAAAGTAATTGCCCCAAGAATAATGCAGCGAAAGATCGCAGAACGTATTGGAAAGATGGGAATGCTTTATCCTAAAACAACAGAAAAGCAATAAGGTCGCGTTCCGCGACCTTATTGCTTTTGCACACCTGGTATGATTTCTACCAGTACACCATCTCCCTTCCCGTCAAAATAATAACAGGTCATTTCCCCGAAATCTAATGTCCAGCCGGCTACCCCATTTTCCATACAATCATTACAAAATGTAAGATAATCCGTTCCTCCCTGCTGGTGCAGCTTTAGCCTTTCCATAAATCTTTCCTGGTCCACTGTTTTATTCAAAGGGACTGTAGCATAAACCGATTCTGTACTCAGTATTGCACCGTCAATATCTGTATAAGTAGTTTTCCCGGCATTTATATCAATGGTATAACCGGTCATGCCCAGGTCTTTCCGATCTGCAACATATTGCGGAAAATCGGCACCGCTTTTCACCTTTGCGTGGGTGTCTTTTATTTGCTGTAAAGTAAATTTCATAATTGAAAGGATAGGTATAAAGCCGGCATAGATCCGGCTTCTGCTATTTAAGATTAATGTGGTTGTACTTTTGCCGGATCATCGTAATTCACCATCCAGTTGATACCGAATTTATCGGTCCACATACCGAAGTAAGCCCCCCAGAAGGTATCTGCCAAAGGCATGGTCACTTTACCGCCCTCTGAAAGGCCGCCAAACAGGCGATCGGCTTCTTCACGGGAGTCTGCATTCAGAGAAATGGCAAAATTATTGCCCTCTTTAAAGGATGCCGACCAGTCTGATCCGCAATCACTCCCCATTAATATTGTTTCTTTAGAAACGGGCAGGGAAATGTGCATGATCTTGTCTTTATCTGCTTCCGGCATCGGGTTTTCTTCACTGGGCGGCATTTCGCCGAATGTACCTACATAAGGATAGTCTCCCCCGAGTATAGATTTGTAGAAGTCAAAAGCTTCTTTACAGTTACCATTAAAGGTAAGGTAGATGTTTACAGCTGCCATTTTTATTGTTTTTTGAATTGGTTAACCAAACTTAATACAGCTTTTTGATATTGGGCTGTTAAATATCCGGAATAAAAAATATTTGATTCCAAGTTGTTTGCAAAATGCCCGGAAGCTTAACTTTGGTGCTTAAACAAATCAGGATGAAAAATATAATCGTTATTGCGCTATGCTTCAGCATGGGCATCTTGTTCCCGGCATGTTGTGGCAGTAAACAGGCCAGGCAGCCCGGCACTGAGCTCAACGAAGGAGCGCCTTTAAGCATCCGTGGGCAGGTGACGGCTATTGAAAACGGGAAAGATGGCTATACGGCAACAGTAAAAAGCGAAGCCAACCATACTTACCAGGTAACGATAAGCAGGGTCAACCTATTAAAAAGTAAATCGGAATACAAGAACTACGCCGTGGGAGACAATATTGCTCTTACCGGCGACTGGTGGAAAGATGCCGAAGGTAATATTTACATTAAAGCGACCAAGCTGCATTAGATAGTATTCAAACAAGCCTCCGATGGAAAACTTTACCCTTATCCTGGTCATCATGTCGATCATGCTGGTCACCTCAGGTATCGCAGAGAAGTTTAAATTACCGGCCCCCATTATTCTTATCGTGATCGGGATGATGGTCGGTTTTTTACCCTCCATGCCCAAACTGGAATTAAGCCCGGAGATCGTGATGCTTTTGTTCCTCCCTCCCTTACTCTACGATGCAGCCTTTAATATTTCTTTTAAAGACTTTCGCACCAATTTCAATACTATAAGTTCCCTGGCTTTCGGACTGGTCTTTATCACCGCTGCAGGTATCGCAGTCATCGCCAGGTTTATGATCCCGGGGATGACCTGGCCCCTGGCCTTTGTCCTGGGAGCCATACTTTCTGCAACGGATGCTATTGCCGCGATCGGTATTACCAAAGGCCTGGGCTTATCGCATAAAACCATGACCATCCTGGAAGGAGAAAGCCTGATCAATGATGCCTCTTCGCTCATTGCCTACCGCTTTGCCGTAGCCGCAGTGACCGGTGCCAGCTTCGTCTGGTGGCAGGCAGGCCTTGATTTCCTGGTCGTGCTGGCAGGCGGTTTTCTCATCGGCTTTGTATTGAGCCGCCTGATGTCTTTTGCTATCCTGTTCTTTAAAAATAACGAGCTGGTGGTCATCAGCCTTACTTTATTGATGCCCTTTACCACCTACCTGGTGGCAGAGCATTTTGAAGTATCCGGCGTGATCGCTGTAGTGGTCCTGGGCCTGAATATGTCCTGGTTAAGTAAAATGAAGTTTCCAGAAGCCCTTAAAAACCAGTCCAGGAATTTCTGGGATGTCAATATCTACCTGTTGAACGGATTGATCTTTGTATTGATCGGTTTGCAATTCCCGATCGTATTAAGAGAGATCAACAGCGCTCATATCTGGCATTATATAGCCTATGCTTTGATCATCACGGTTGTCGCTTTTCTCATCCGCCTATTGCGGCTCTACTCGCAGCAGCTCAGCCTGGACCGGGCCTTTAAAGGCAAACGTAAAGTGAATGAAGAAGCTTTATTTGACCGGAAAACAGCCCTGATCTTATCCTGGTCGGGTATGCGCGGCATCGTTTCCCTGGCCATTGCTTTGGGTTTACCCGTCCGCTTAGATAACGGGGAATTGTTTCCTATGCGCAACGAGATCATCTTCATTTCTATCGCTGTAGTACTGTTCTCCCTCCTGGGCCAGGGTTTAACCTTACCCTGGGTGTTGAAACGCATCAATAAGGATGAAAACAATATCCGTCAGGAGATCAATACTTAGTGCCAAAGCATGTGTTTAAGTATTAAATTTGCCTTTAATTATATATTAGTATGTTTAAATTATTGAAACTATTATCGCTTTCTGTGCTGCTCCTGGTGAGTTGCCGCTCTTCTGCTCAGGTAAAAAAAGTACCTGCAGCAACCTTTAAAGCAGCATTGGAGGCCGGGGAAAATCCGCAGTTGATTGATGTGCGCACGCCGGGAGAGTTTGAGAAAGGCCATTTGAGCCATGCAGCAAACATCGACTGGAATGGCAACAACTTTAATGCACAGGTGGAAAAACTGGACAAAAACAAACCGGTCTATGTCTATTGCCAGGGAGGCGGCAGAAGCGCTTCAGCGGCGGCACGCCTGGCAGACCTGGGGTTTAAAAATATTGTAGATATGGAAGGCGGAGTCATGGCCTGGCGTGTCGCGGCTTTTCCTATAGAAGAGGTCTCTGAACCTTCCGGCATGAGCCTGGAGGCTTACCAGGAACTGACCCAAAAAAGCACTTATGTGTTAGTAGATTTTTATGCAGAATGGTGCGGCCCCTGTAAAAAGATGAAACCCTACCTGGATAAAATGGCCCAGGACAAAAAACTATCTGTTGAAGTGATCCGGATAGATGTGGACCAGCACAAAGACCTGGCCGTTTCCCTGCAGGTGGATGCCCTTCCTGCTTTAAAAATATATAAAGCAGGCAAAGAAGTCTGGAACCATATGGGCTATATAGAAGAGCAAAAATTACGCGCGGTGCTGGCAGATATAAAACAGCAATAGTCAAGGACTCATCCTGCCACATATATCTTATACATAGCCGCATAAAATCAGTACCATATTTCATGAAAATACGTATCCATCCACAAATAATAGGTCAGCAACAAGACGAAACCCCGGACGATTTTAGCAGCTCCGCTATTGATGTAAAGAACAACTGGTCTTATGCCGTATACCTCCTGGTGGCAGGCGCTGTAGGCGGCACTCTACAGGTCAATGGCCTGGATATGTTTGAAGATGCCTTAGAGAAAAGAATTTTTGAAGCTTTACAAGACAATGCCTGTAACCTGTCTATAAGAGCTGAATTTGTAAGGGTCAAAAAGGGAGAAACACGTGCTTTCCAGTTTGATATCGGTCCAAGCCCGGAACTGTATTTACCGCTTATCGTTTTAGCCGCCCGTGCAAAAGACACTTCTGTATTGAGTAATTTCAATACGGTTATTGAACACAACCCGGAACAATGGCAGTCCCGCTTTGATACCTTAACCCGGCTGGGCATGGAACTCAAGCTGCAGGATGGTCTATTGATCATTAAAGGAGGCCATCACCTGAAGCCATCTTCGATTGAAGCTATTACCGATCCTGCCCTGCTGGCCGCCATAGTCTTAATGGGCCTCAGTGGTGATGCTCCGCTTACCCTGCACGAAGCCCATTTACTGGAAGACCTTTTCCCGGGGATGATTAATGATCTCAATAAGATCTTAGCGGTAAAAATAGAAACACTTAGCTAAAGCCGGGTATTGAATCCCGGGTTATATACAAAAGGCGGGCATTGATTGCCCGCCTTTTGACTGTATATATTACTCCGGTAGCTTAAAAAGGAAGATCCTCTTTTACCAATACCGCTCCTGATTCCGGAACATTTACTTTTTTATCCAGCGCCATAATCGCGGTAGCCTTCACTTCATAGATATATTTCTTGTCCCCTTTGCTGTCCACATAACTTCTGCTTGTTAACTTCCCTGTGATCAGGACCTGCGCACCTTTATACAAATGCTGCTCTGCTTTTTCGGCAAGTCCTTCCCAGGCGACTACACTATGCCAGGTCGTTTCCTCCATCCATTCACCGTTTTTACCTTTATACCTTTCTGTAGTTGCGATACTTAATCTGGCTACTTTAGCCCCATTATCCAATGTTCTCATTACAGGCTCTGCACCCAGGTGTCCGATTAGCTGTACGCTGTTTTTTACACTGTTCATAAATTTAAATTTTAGATATTTTGAAAAAAAATTTAACTTGTGTTGAGCAAACAGGAAAATCAATGTTCCCCCGATTTCTAATGCAAAGATGGGACGCTGATGGAGCCCTTGTCGGTATTTAATTGTTTATAATCGCATATAATTGATTGCAACCGTTTGTTGTCGGGATAATATCCACTAAATCAATACTTATGGAGCAACAGGAAAAATATTGTTTAGATTGCGGGAAAGTGATTCGAGGCCGACAGGATAAAAAATTTTGTGATGATGCCTGCCGTAATAACTACAATAACAAGCAAAACAGCGATCAGACCAACTATGTACGTAATGTCAATAATGCCTTGCGTAAAAACAGGCGCATCCTGGCAGAATTGCTGACCGGGCAGAACGAAACGGCAAAAGTCAAAAGAGAACGCCTGGCAGAAAAAGGATTTCAGTTCAATTACCACACCAGTACCTACCTCACCCAAAAGCAACAGGTCTATATTTTCTGTTATGAATATGGCTACCTGCCCCTGGAAGACACGGAATGGATACTGATCGTAAAGCGCAATACAGATTAAAAAATTTGTTCCGGGATCGGCCCTATAAGCTGGCCTTATAGTCTCTCCTCCCAAAAATATCCTTTATCTTGTAACATGAAGTTGATGAAAAGGTATCTATTTCGTTTGCTGTGCGCTGTAACAGGCAGTATACTGGTTTTATTCCTGCTGCTCTACTTGTTCCAGGAGCGCATTATTTTCCATCCTCAAAAATTAGCACAAGCGCAGCGCTTTGATTTTCCCGGCCAGGTATTTGAAGAGATCAACATTCCTGTAGAGGGGGAAACTACACTAAATGGCTTATTATTTAAAGTAAAAGAGCCGGAAGGACTGATTGTGTACCTGCATGGCAATGCCGGCTCCCTGGCTTCCTGGGGCACTGTAGCCAAGGCCTATACGGATCTTAATTATGATGTCTTCATTTATGATTACCGCGGCTATGGCAAAAGCGGGGGCAGCATAAGCAGTGAACAACAATTATTTGCAGATAATCAAAAGGTTTATGATCATCTTAAGGCTTATCCATATAAAAAGAAAATCATTATAGGCTATTCTATAGGAACGGGAATGGCGGCACAACTGGCTGCTACAAACAAACCTGACCTCCTCATCCTGCAGGCTCCTTATTATAGCCTGACAGACCTGGTGCAACATACCCTTCCTCTTTTACCCAGCTTCCTGTTGAGGTATCAATTTGAAACATACAAAATATTACAAGATTGCCCCTTCCCGGTTATTTTGTTCCACGGCGACCAGGATGAGGTCATTTATCCTCATTCTTCTGAAAAACTACTGCAGTTCTTAAAGCCGGAGCGCCGACTGGTGCTCTTAAAAGGACAGGGCCATAATGGCATAACCGATAACCCGGATTATTTAAAGGAAATCAAGACGGTGCTTGCCCCGGAATAAAATTGGTATGTTTTTGTAATTTTTTAAACGGCTTATTGCCCCTGCGAAGCATAAATCTGTTGAATTGGGACCCTGTTCATGGGCTTATAAAGGAAGTAAAATTAATCAAATAATTTTTTACATAATATCGAAGTCTTTGTCTATCTTTATATTTCACCAAAAACTATTATTTTATGAGGAAGTTTTTATTAATGATGGCATTACTCGTACAGTCAGGTTTTCTATTTGCGCAAACACATCCTAAGATCTGGATCAGGAATAATACGGGTTGCCCGGTTTATTTCAGGCTTGGCCTGAGTACCGCGCATACCGGTGCCGGTAGTTGTATTCCGGGCGCATCATCAAGCGTGATCAGCGTTGCCCCGTTTTCATCCATAGATAATTATAATTACAGCAATACTCCTGGTGTACCGACTGTTCCCCCGGGAAATGAAAGGGCATTCTTGATGGCCTTTATCATGACCGGACCTTCAGTATGCTCTACAATCGGTAGCCAGGCGATCGGTCAACCCTGTTTAGTTCCCTTTACTACCTGGACCTATCCCGCATTAAATAGCACATGTGGGCCTTGTGGTACCGTCACGGCAACCTGGAGTGTGGGTGGGGGGATCATCTTTCTTGACTTTACTTAAAAGAGAAGATTGTATTATTTTAATTCAAGAGGTTGTCTAAAAAGCCAAGATTCTTGTCACATTGAGCTTGTCGATACTTCGACAGGCTCAGTACGGCAAGAATTGAGCATCAAATTTGTCTATATTTCGACGGAGCTCAATATGACAAATTTGGGAGCCTTTTTAGACACCGCTTTTTTGCCCGAATAATCCTTTGCTTGTGCACAGGATGGGATAGGCACACAAAAAAAACAGGCTGGCTCAAATGAGCCAACCTGTTTTTTGTTTTTAGCTTAGACTAAATTATTTAGCAGCTTCTACAGCTTTTTCACCAGCTTTAGCAGCTTCTTTACCAGCTTCTTTAGCGTCTTTAGCAGCTTCTACAGCTTTATCACCAGCTACCTGAGCTTGCTCACCAGCTTGAACTGCAGCGTTAGCAGCAGGAGTAGCAGGAGTATCAGTTGGAGCTACTGGAGCAGCTTCTGGAGTTGCAGGTTGCTCAGCTACTGGAGTTTCACCTTCAGTTTTAGCTTCTTCAGTTCCACAAGATGCTGCGAATAAACCCATAGCGATAGCGAAAACGCCTAATTTTAATGCTTTCATTTGATTGATTTTTTTAAGTTTTAAATTTGTTATTTGATGATTAATGCCGGATTCTAAAAAAGGTAACCCGGTTTTTCAGAAAAAAAATAATTTTTTTTTCAGGGGTTACATTTGAGGCTTTTTCGTATTAAATATTGTATAAAATTACTTACTCGGGTCATGCAGAACATTTACTTGTTATTTTTGTAGTGGAACAGATACCTTAAGGGGTATTAAGAACCGGTAGTTTATTTATATTAAATTGATCTAAATGCTCATTTTTGGGCACAAAAAGGATATACCTTGAGTAGACAAGTGATTTATACAGACCAGGAGCTGATAGCAGGCCTGGCACAGAGCGATAGTCATGTCATTGGTGAGATATATAAGTTATATCAACCCATGTTGACCAAATGGATGATCAGCAGGGGGGGGAATGAAACAGATGCTTATGACGTTTTCCAGGAAGGACTGGTAGTGCTTTATGAGAAATCAAATGATGAGGCTTTCTGCCTCACCTGTAAATTAAGCACTTACCTGTTTGCTATCTGTAAACGGATATGGTTTAAGAAAAGCCAGTCCCAAAGTGTGATCAGCAGCCTGGATATGGAGCAGGAAGGTGAAGAGGATGATGACCTGGACTTTGCAGCGTATGATGCCGACCTGAATGTACACCTGGAAAAGGAAGCCCATTTGAATAAACTGGAGCAATCCCTGGAACAGCTGGGCAGCCCCTGTAACGAATTATTGAAAGCATTCTATATAGAAGATAAAAGTATGCTGGAAATAGCACAGCAATTCAGCTATACCAATGCTGAAAATGCTAAAACACAAAAGTATAAATGCCTGAACAGGTTGAAAAAGCTCTTTTTTTCAACTAAAATGGCCTTAAATGTATAAACGTGATGATACATTTGTTAAATGTTGAAGAATGGGCAGAGCGCTACCAGAATGGAGATCTCCTGCCGGAGGAGCTTAAAATGTTACATGCGACCTTAGAGGAAGATAGCGTATTGAATAAGGCTTTTGAACAAGCTTTACAAATACAGGTATTGATCAAAGAGCATGCCCGCAAGACCCATTTAAAATCTAAACTGGCACAGGCTGCGGTGCAGCACAGGGCACAATCTGGCCTGGAACTGCAACATGAGCCTGCTAAAGCGGCTCCTAAAACGGGCGTTTGGATGGCTGTAAAACGCTATTGGAAGCCAATATCTGCAGCGGCAGGTATTGCTTTATGCTCTTCCCTGTTTACCTATACCCTTACAAAGGATACTAAATCAAAAAACAACCAATATGTATTGCTGAAAAGAGATATTGAGTCGATCAAAAAGTCTCAGAATCAAATCATCAGCAATATGAAGCAAACGGAGAGCAGTACCCCTGTTCCCCCGGTTGAGAACCCGGGCACTTTCGGTGGTTCCGGTTTTGCTATAAATAATGACGGCTATTTCACTACAAACTATCACGTGGTAGAAAAAGCAGATTCTATTTACCTGCAGATGAGCAATGGTAAGTTTTTTAAAGCTTCTGTGATCAAGGTAAATCCTGAGGCAGACCTGGCCATCCTTAAAGTTGAAGATAAAAATTTCAGCTTCAAGCAGCCCCTTCCTTATACTATAGACAAAAATGTAGCTTTACTGGGCCAGCGTATCTTTAGTATCGGTTACCCTAAAGATGAGGTAGTTTATAATGAAGGCTATATCAGCAGTGAGAAGGGTTATGATGGCAATACTTTAGCTTATCAGCTGGAGATCACGGCCAACCCCGGCCAGAGTGGTGCCCCGGTACTGGATAATAATGGCAATATCATCGGTATCATCACGGGTAAACAAAATAATACAAGTGGAACTACTTTCGCGGTACATGCCGAGCAATTGGTGAAGATGATCGCTGATCTTTCTAAAGACAAGAAAGTAAACCTGAACAATAAGAACCGTTATAGTACCAATCCTCGTCCTGAGCAGGTAAAATCGCTGAGAGAGTTCGTTTGTGCGGTAAGAGTGTATTAAAGCTTACCAGGCAAGGTCTTCATCTTCAGGCTTTGACGGAGGGTTTTCGAGTTTTGAAATATTTTTTTCCAATTGCCGGTCTATAATCAGATCGGCAATTTTTTTTGCGATATCCCCTCCTGCAGCCATCACTTCTTTGATCTTTTCTTCAAAAATATCAAGCCGGTAGAGCCTGGAAAACAATTCTTCCAACTGGTACTGCATCATATAGCGCACCTTATCTGCCAGGGCAGCGGCAAGCTTTTCCCTGCTGATATAGTCGGCAACATGCTCCAGTTCAAAACTGTTGCCGATCACTTTTTCCAATGCATCCCGGTGTCTCGAAAATTCATACTGATCTTTCATAATCCTTCTTATCTTATTGTCCGGCAAATGTGAAGGTTAACCGTAATCCACCCCTTGTTGTGGTGAGCGGGAACGATGTATTCACATAAGGATTGCTTTGTTTGCGGTCAAAATAAAACTGGATCTGCAGGTTATCATTAATGATGTAGTCGATCGTAGGCATAATAGAGATCACCCGCTGGCCCATAGTCGCTACACGTTCATCCATAGCTATATAAGTATTGGTCGTCACATCATCCCGGATACCGATATCACATTTAATGTTCAGGTCATTCTTCAACTGGCGGCTGCCAAACAAAGAGAAAGGCAACCTTAGTCCACGTACCCGGTAACCAAAGCCGAATTCAAAGGTGGAAGATTTGGTTTCACTCACCTGGTAATCGATCAGGCTCAGACTCACCATTCTTGATTTCCCGTAATCTACCCTCATCGTCAGGTTGTTCTTAAAGGCTGCATTGAAGCCCAGGATAGGTCCGAAGTTCTCATTGATGGTCACATTAGGCACCTGGAAGAAGGGTACATAATTATTAGAATTAGAATCAATGAACGAAGGGAAACCTACGCCGATCAAGTCAGAGTACAGCAATGAGTTGGTAAACGAATTCATACTCATCTTACCCGTATAGTTATGGTTCAGGGTAAATGAATTCATAATATCGGAAAAGAACTCCAGGTTAGACAAGCCGGTATAAGTTACGCGCCAGTTAGGCATCGGGAAATAATACCTGAACGGGTTGCTCCTGATATTGTTGCGGTCATACTGGATCAATGGAATGTTACTGGCATCTTTGCCGGAATAAGCGGCCAGGAATGCCGGGATCAATACATCCTGGGAGAAGCCGGTGTATCCTTTGCTATAATTTGGATTGTTCGGGTCTCTTGTTCCCCCGGTATAGGGGTTTACGGTACCCAGCCGGTCAGAGATCACCGGCCTGTTACCGACGAAGTTCCGGTAGTTGGCATCGATCTCATTCGGCTTTCCACCACCAAACATGGTTGAGATACCTATATAGGTCATATCAAATGTACCAGTCAGGTATGGGTTGATCTGGTTAAAATCGCCCGTCACCTCATTATATTTATTGATCCTGGATTGATTCCTCGTAAAGTTGCTGGACCAGTTAAGGTCGATACGCATTTCCCGGATCGGTTCTAATACTGCTTTAATATTATAGGCCTGGGTATACCTTTGCTGCATCATCCCGTTAAACAAACTATCTTTTGAAAGATTGTTATTTAAGATTTGCTGATCCAGCCAGTATTGATCGGGCTGATAGCCTAAAGCAAAACCTAATCCATTGGCATTATTACGCATATTAGCGCCGAAATAATTGGTGCTGTCCATGTAGCCCGGCAATACGGTACCGCTGTTTTCAGAATAGTCGACATTGATGTTCTTGATCATGGTAGCAAATCGTAACAGTGCTTTCGAACCATTGGTCATCTCCGGCACGACCGCCCTTTTCGCTTTACGCCAGGCGATGATCGCCTTACGGTATCTCAGTCTTTCGTCTTTTCTTAATTTCTTAAGTGCTGCCGATACATCTCTTACCGCCATGGTATCACTACCTTTTACATCTTTGGCCGTAAATTGTTTCTTTTCCGGCTTAGGAGGTACGAGGGATTGTTTTTTCTTTTTCTCTTCTTTTTCATCCTTCTCGTCTTTCTTGCCCCCGTTTTTATCATTACTGCCAATACCACCGATCACGGAAGCTTCTTTCCCCAGCTTGTCGCTCATTTTCAGCTTGTCTTGGGTAGACAGGTTTTTCTTCGGCAAAGCTTTATTGGCCTCTCTTAAATAGCGGCTACGGCTGTAAAGCTGTGTGAAGTTAAAAGCACCGTTGACCTGCTTCAGTTGCGTATTGGTAATAATATTCCCCTGACTATGTGCCAATAATGATGCTGCGGTCCAGTCATAATTAGCATTATAGATCATATTAATGGTCGTCCAGCTCAGGAAAGGAAACTTACTGGTCGGGAGATTGTAGGCTATATCTACTTTCTGTGTAAAGTAGGTATTCCTTCCAAAGTCTGACAGGGCATCAAACAAAGAATCTCTTTTAGAACGGTTATTGATCCTGCCATAAGGCTCATCGATCCTGGATATATTGTTAGCCTGGTAGTTCAGGGACAAGGAGCGGGTAAACTCCCATCTTAAATTATAATTCCTGTTCCAGATAAAGTTTTTATAGTAATAAGGTGGCAATTCATAATCTCCGTCATCTACATTTCTCAGGATGGTCTCATTAAAGGTACGGTCCAGGCTGTTTCTGAAGGTAAAGGAGTTAGGCAAATAGTTGAAATTAAAATCTCTGGCAAAAGCGAGCCATGGAGATTTTGACTTGATCATTTTCTTAAACGGCTCAAAAGGTTTAGTAGCTACCGCATAGGTATAACCTAAGCCAAGCTTCTGATCTGTAAACTCATCGCTTTGAATCAATGGATTACGTGTGTATTGCTTCAGGTAAGAATAGTTTAAGTCGAAGTTTTTAATGCTCCAGGGCTTGGGCTTTCCTGCTTTTTGCGGATTACCCAGGATACGCATATTGTTCACATTAAAGCTGGTAATAGACCTGAAGTCCTGTGCCGCTTCTCTCAATGCACGACGCTGATCGCCGGAATATCGGTTAAGTTTATCCTGGAAGATGACATCAATATCATAAGGGTCGTACTCCGGATTTGCTGTGTTCTGAGAATAGCCTGCAAAAACCGGTAACTGAAGACCCAGCTTTGCCGGGAACAATTTACCTAAATTCAAGTTGGCATTTCCCTCATAGCTATAGTAATCTTCACGCGCCCGGTCATTTACCCGCTGATCAATACTTCCGTAGCCTTTAGTATGCATAGAGCCTCCGACGTGCAAGCTACCTAAGTCGGCCAGCTGAGCATTCACCTGTGCCGTAGCGGCATAACCGGAACGCTCATCGGTACCGGCATTTCTCAATTCATTGAACCAGACCTCTACACATTTTGCCAAACCGTCATCACCTGGTGTCTGAGTGGTCCTTTTAGGGTTCAGTACCCCCAGCATAATATTTTTAACCTCTCCGAAGTTAGGGCTACCGATTACCTTGATCAGGCGGCCATTCCTGTCCACGCCCTGGAAAGGCAGTACAGAAGAAGCCCCGGTGGCATTACGGTCATTTTTCAGGTTGATCAGGTCTTCGAGATTGATCTCCATATTATTCGCTTCCGGCCACACCTCTTCTGCAGTTATAGCTGCAGACCTAGGCAGGGTAACGGACAATGGAACCTGGAATTCATAATAATTGCGTACATAATCGGAACCGATACGGATAAAGGCGACCAAATCACCGTCACGTACTGCCGGTTGATTTTCTACCGATTCTGCATGTATAAACATTTTCAATTGCTTATACTGTCTCATATTCACCCCGAACTCTTTAAATACGCCGCGCGCATCACCATCTTTAAGGCCACAGATCTGTACCGCCAGAGATTGCTCATCGGCTCTTAACTGCTGCCCGGTAGTAGCCATCTGCAACTGGCGCTGAATGCCCGGAGGTATTTTATAAGGAATCGGTGTTTTATTACTGTTTTGAGCCACGTTTACATTGGTAATACCAAAAGTGGTGGTTCTCTGGTCTTCTTCCGGAATATTCTCTCCCGGGTTGATCAGGGAGAAATTATACCTTCTCCACATGCTTCTTTCAAACTCCAGCCTGGCGAAACGCAAGGTCGTTTGCTCCTGGAAGCCGTTCATGAACATCCTTACGAAGCGGATACTCCTGAAATCACTGATACCGCCTATTTTGGCATCAAATTCTTTGATAGGGATCTTGATCTGGTACCAGGTATTGATACTTTGAGTTTTATCGGGCAGGGTTACATTTACTTCGCGCTTATCTACAATATGATTGGTACCGACCTGCATATTCGGTTCCATCTTTATTCTATACTGGTAGTAAGATTCAGATTCATTGAGGGTATTATCCCTGTTGATATCTTCCGATTCAGGGAAAGAGGTTCCGGCTGTGGTTTGAGAGCCGCCGTTGTCATTCAATACAGGAGAGTTCCCTTGTGGATTATTAAAATAGCGGTAACGCTCCAGCACCCCGTTATTCTCCGCATCATGATCAGAGTTGTAAAAATGCTTAAAGTTATCAGAAGAGGGGTCATTGAATAATTTTTGATAAGCCGGGGAGCCTGTGCCTAAAACACCACCTACCTGAGTTAAGAAAGTTTCAAAAAACTCCTCTCTTTCTTCCCGGTCATCCAGAGCATCGTAGCCCACATCCTGAGTAGCCCTGGCTGCAGGGTCCTGGTCAAAGGCACGTACGATCTGTTGCTGGAATTTAGGAATATAGCCCCAGATAGTGCGGTCCAGCTTATCTATATTCTTAGGATAGGTGATCCCGTTTTCAAAAGCCAGGCGTGAATCTTTCAGTACATCTTCAGAAACGTTACCCAGGTTGAAATACAGGTAACCGCCATTGCTGGTCCTGTTATATATAAAGGGATCCAATACCCAGAAAGTCAGGTATTCTACATTGGTCTGTTCAAAGTCACTCTGGTCCAGCGCACGCTGGATACCTCCCCAACGGGCTGCGGGGTTTAAGAGGTCACCTGTGGCCGGGTCAACATTATTGGCATCAAAGTTATAAGGTCCTCTTATCGTCGGGTTATAGTTCAGGTCAAATGTAGTGAGGATGCTCATGGCATTCTGTACATCCAGTCCCGGAAATACTTCTTTGATCTGTACCTGTCTCCAGTAGTCCTGCAGTCGCGTATCATTATTTACACTGGCCGGAGAATTGGGTCCGCCTTCATTCAACTGCGGTTCAATATTGTACCAGGACAGGTTGGCGCGGTTCATTCCGGACCGTAAATCATTGATTAAACTCGCTTCAGGAAACAATACATTGTTGGTCGGGCCCACCGCATCCAGTGGCACACTGGATAAACTCCAGCTATTTGCCGGGTAGCGGATGTCGTAGCTGTTACTGGCCCCTTCAAAATCATCTACATAGTTTGTTCCGCCTGCATCGCCGTCAAGGTCTACAAACCTGGAGTGGCCGGGGAAGATACCGGCAACTTCTGCACTACCGGAGATCAGGGAAGGAGCAGAGGTACTGTAAAAAGGAAGTTTGTCCACCAGCCTGGTCAGCCAGGGTGCTTCTGATTGGTAATTGACATCGGCACCAACGACTGTATTTTTGATCGGGTCATAGCCACTGGTCACCTTTTGTGTAAAGGGCCGTTCTGCCAGTCTCATATAGGTAGCCCCTAAGGTAAGTTTATCATTGGCATAGTAATCGAGCCTTGTCCCCATAAAACTCTGGGTAGTCTGGCCGAACGTTCCGTTATCTTCATAAGAAATATTGATCGGCTGGCCGGAGTTCAGTAAACCCGTGTTCAGGATACGTACAACCCCCATTCCATAATCTACGGAGTAATCGGTACCTTCCATCAGTCTTTGTCCACCTACCGATACGGATACGGAACCCTGCGGTATGTTGAAGCCATTCAACCTGATCTCGGAACCTCCGCCTGAGTATTGAAATTCACCCTTGATGAGGAAACGGTTATTTTGCTGCTGCTGTATAGCCACCGCTTTGGTGGAGTCATAAAGGATCTGGTAAATGTATTTTCTTTCTAAATTCGGATCATTTCCCAGAGCCGGTTTGAGCGTTCTGCCAAAGGGTTGCAAGGTGGGGAAGATGATCTTACCATTCCTGCTGTTGACTGTAAGCCCTTCTACAAAGTCAAAAACACCATCCGGGAACGGATCATTCTGGGGGTTAAGCCGGTCGAGGTTCAATAAGGAAATAATGGGAATACCTGCGCTTGGTCCTTCAGGTAAGAAGCGTTTGTTCCCACCCCCGGGATCCTGGTAAAGTACATTCAGCCTGAATTTATCTTTAGATATATTCATGCCTTGCAGCGAGTACACATTCTTCATCATCAAATCCCAGATAGGAAGATTCACCCTGGGGGCGGTACCTTTCAATAACTTCAGGAAGATCACTTTTTGTGCACTACTGTCCGGAGGCAGATCCTCTGAGAATTCCCCTACCTGGTGTACCTCACCATTATAGGTATAGCGATAAGCAACAGCCACCACATCATCCGGGTTGGGGGTCATGGTCAGCAAAGAGATATAACCCAGTTGTGGCTGGAAATAAAATTCATTATCATTCAACTTCCTCACGGTAACGCGCTGAAATTGCTCCCCTTCTCTCAGCCCCATAGAGATCGCACCCTGCGTAGCAGTACTTTGCATCCTTGCCATCGGGTTCTGGTTCAGGTTTTGATAGAGTGCATTGGACCTATTGTCCGGGTAAGGCGTTCCATTACCGGTGCGTAAACTTGCATTGTAAGGATTGGCCTCACCAAGGTCCATAAAGGCCATCGCATCCCTGATCCCTTGTGTGCTCCCGGTACGGTTGGTGACCCACACCTCGACTTTATTGATCATTACCTGGGATTTAATAATAGGAATCTCAGACATTGCGTTGTCGTAGTTCTCAAAGAAATACTGGCCTAGGAGGAAGTGCTTGTTCTCATCATAATCATTGATCATGAGTTCAAAATCCTGGGTCATAGCACCTCCTTTGGTGGTCATGGACCTTCTTTGTGATTTTTGTTGCGAAATCACGTTGGTCATCCATAATTTACCCCATTGGGTCTGCACTTTTAAGCCGAACAGCGAAGACACGCCCGGTGTCAGTGCACTGCGTAAAGGGAAACTGGTATTACCCAGTTCAATTTTTTTAATGATCTCATCTTCCTTCCCCGTATACTCCAGCCGGCGCATTTCCTGCATCTCACCGAAGTTGGAAAGGGTATTATTACTGATGTTCAGCTTCATCTTATCACCTATCTGGGCCACAAGATTCACATTCATCTGCATATCGAAATCAGGAATAGCGTATTTCTGATTTCTGAAGGGGATATTCGGGTTTTTTAAATTCTGGGAGAAGAAACCTGCCATAACGGTAAGATTTCCCTGTGGTTTGATGTCCAGTTTGGTACCGCCAAAGAGCCGGTCAAAAACGCCTTCTTTATTCAGGGCAGGCAGATCGGGCTTTTGGTTGAACATACCCAAAGCTTCGAGCCTTTCATTAAAATATTCGTTTTCATCCTGCCTGGAACGGTATTTATAATACTCATCAAAGCTCATTTCTGTTGGATTCCTGAAATTAAGGTCTCCTATCTTTTCAATAAAGCGGTAAGTATTTGAATCGGGATCATATTCTACCGATTTCTGTATGTTCTTCGGGTCATTAAAGTCAAAGTAGCTGGCCGCTGTTGTGTCCCCGGTGCCGGAAGGTCCGGCCTGGGCCTTATCCTTAACGGGAAACTTTAAGCTATCTTCTGCAGCAGCACCTGCTTCCAAATACGGGTCCTGGCTATCGGCCCATGTCCACAAATCCGTAAAACGGCCAAAGCCACCACTCGCCACTTGAGAAACAAATGCCGTGGTTGCTATCACCCCTAATACTCCCAGCCCTCTGTATATTTTGCGTTTTGTATTCAAACCAAACGATCAAATTAAATTTTGTTCAACTATTTTTAACTATAAATTTTTCAATGCTGCTTTGATCAGCTCTTCTACCGAGTAGCCTTCGTCTCCTGCTTTCATTGATTTTTTAATGGCACTTTCTGCATTGGCTTTAGGTATGCCTAAGCCTAAGAGCGCCTGTAAGGCATCCTGTTCTATAACAGGTACTGCAAATCCCGCCCCGGCTTCAAGATCAGGAACACTGAGCTCCAGCTTTCCTTTTAATTCCAGGATAATGCGCTGGGCCGTCTTTGCCCCAATTCCTTTTACTTTTTCCAGGCTCTTGCTATCCCCGTTGGCCAGTATCCTGGCCAGATCAACCGCTGTCAGTGATGAAAGTAATATTCTTGCAGTAGCAGCGCCCACTCCGGAGACACTTAAGAGCTTCTGGAATGCATCTTTTTCTTCTAATGAAGCAAATCCGTAAAGCACCCAGGCATCTTCTCTCACCTGCAAATGTGTATAGAGCAGCACAGCATCCTTTCGGTCTTTAACCTGCTCATAAGTGTGTAAGGTAATGTTTACATCATAACCCAAGCCGTTAATATCCACGTAAGTATGTGCCGGGCTCAGCTGCTGCAACACTCCTTTTACATATCCGATCATAGTTTCACTTTGTGTTGTAATGCATTTTATCAAACGAAAAAACGCTGTGAATTAGTACAGCGTTTCTATTTATTATTTAAGATTTCTTTAAAACTTTTTTACCACCAAGGTCTGTCACGCTTGAAGAGTTTCCAGTAGAAGTTTACAGAGATGGTAGAATATAAGTCCTTGGTTGTAGGATCTCCCCTGTATTCTCCCGGTGTACGTTGTTTTCCCGGTGTGATTTCACCTGTACGATCTGCCATTCTCTTAGCTTCGTAAGCTTTATAGCCTTCGTTGAGGTAAGCAATGTCAAATCTTAGCGGATCTATGTACTGGCCGCTCACATCATCGAGGTAATCGGTAAATGTATAACGCATTACATATTCCATACCTATAGATAAGCCTCTGCCCACATCTACTCTGAAGCCTATACCAGCAGGTACGATCAGGGAATAGCGGCTATAAGCCTCAGGATAACCTGCTTTGTCGAAATTTTGTCCTTCTGTTGCCAGAGGTCTTAAGTCAACCCATCTTTTGGTATCGTTCTCAAAATCGATGAGGCTACCACGCGGATTGAAATAGATCCCGCCGAAGCCGGCCAGAAGGTAGGGTTGAAATCTTGCTTTGGCTCTTCTGCCAAATTCCCAGTTACCAAATAATTGGAAAGGACTGATCTCGAACATTAAAGTGCTTTCCCAAATGTTTGTTTTCACATCAAGATTGCGCAAATATCTTTGAACGGGATCATCTGTAACATTTTTGGACTGTTGGCTTGCATTCTGGTTCCACTTGTCATTTGCATACAAGGTTCCGTTAGAAACACCCAGGCGCAATGCGAGTCCGGGAACATGTGTGTACTTTACGTAAATACCACCCATTCCTTTAAGATTACTCCAATAGTCCCCGTTTAAATAATGATCAACAGCACTTTTTGTTCCTACGTCTGCCCATAAATCTGACATGCCATAAGTTACCCCTAAAGAGAAGCTGCGCTGATCAAGATATTTGATATCCGGCTGCAACCAAGCATGACGTTTCTTTTGCTTTTCTGTTTGTGCCTCTGCCTGTGTAGCAGAGAACATTGAAAAAGAAGCTAACAATCCAATATTTAGAGCTTTTCGTAACAAATTTTGCATTTCTGTTATCAATTTGAGGGATGAAAGTAAAATATTTTCATCAAATATTAAAGCAAATTCTTAAAATTATTATAAAAACTGCATTTTAGGGTCAAAACATCGTCTGTTTCAAGCCTATAGCTGGTCTTTTATCCCTAGTGTTTCATTCACTTTAGGGATAATTTTTGCGGAAAGTGCAGCATCATTCTTCAATACGTGTCCGTAGGAAGGGATCATTTCCTTCAGCTTAGCTTCCCAGCTACTTTCTTTCAATTCCCGGGCAAAACAGCGTTCTAATAGCTTGATCATAATAGGTACCGCAGTAGAAGCTCCCGGAGAAGCGCCCAATAATGCTGCAATACTACCATCTTCTGCCGTAATCACTTCAGTACCAAACTGTAAGATACCGCCTTTATTTTTATCTCTTTTGATCACCTGCACCCTTTGTCCGGCAACTTCCAGTTCCCAGTCTTTGGCTACAGCATTAGGATAATATTCGCGCAGCGATTGCATGCGGTCTTCCTGGCTCTGCATCACTTCCTTGATCAGGTATTTGGTCAAGGGTACATTTGCCAGACCGGCGCGTACCATCGGGTAAATATTGTTGAGCTTTATAGAACCCGGCAGATCAAGGATGGAACCTTCTTTGAGGAACTTGGTAGAAAAACCTGCATAAGGGCCAAATAACAATTCTTTTTTACCATTGATCACCCGGGTATCCAGGTGCGGTACAGACATCGGCGGAGCACCTACTGCAGCCTTTCCATAAACTTTACCGGAATGCCTGGCAATAATTTCCGGATTGGTACAGCGTAACCACTGCCCGCTCACCGGGAAGCCTCCGAATCCTTTTCCTTCCTTAATGCCTGACTTCTGTATCAATGGCAGTGCCCTGCCTCCGGCACCCACAAAGATGAATTTGGTGTTCACCCAGCGGATCTCTCCGGTATCGAGGTCTTTTACTTTAACATTCCAGCTCTGCGGACCATTCTTTTCCAGGTCTTTGACCTCATGATCAAAATGGAAGGATACATTCTCTGATCCTTTAATAAAATCAAATAACTGCTCTGACAGTGCTCCGAAATTCACATCGGTACCGGTAGCCATATAGGTAGCGGCCACTTTCTCTGCTGTATCTCTGCCTTCCATCACTAGGGGTGCCCATTGGGCTATAGTAGCTTTATCCTCTGCATACTTCATTTCTTTAAAGAAGTGGTGCTTGCTCAGGATATCGTAACGTTTCTTCAGGAAATCGACATTTTTATCGCCGATCACAAAACTCATATGCGGAGTCTGTGACAAAAAACCGGGTGCATCTTTCAGCAATCCCTGGTCCAGCATATAGGCCCATAACTGCTTGGACAATTCAAATTGCTCATTGATATCGAAAGCTTTGCTGGCATCTACTGTGCCATCTGCTTTTTGGGGGGTATAGTTCAACTCACACAGTGCAGCATGTCCTGTACCTGCATTATTCCAGGCACTGGAACTCTCCTGAGCAATTTTGCCCAGGCGTTCAAATATCCCGATAGAAAGGTCGGGCTGCAGGATCTTCAACATGGCACCTAATGTAGCGCTCATGATACCGGCACCCACCAAAACTACGTCAAAGGAAGAATTATTTTTATTGGCAATGGACATTATTGTTGATTTTTTGAATCCTGCAAAGTTAAATGCATCACACTAAAGAATCAAGTGTTAATTTTTGGCCTGAGCTAAAAAAGTATACAAGCCCTCAGGCAAAGGCAATATTGCCTCCTTACACGCACTGAAAGCCTGTAATTTAAGGCCTTTCCGTATTAAGCGCATCCGGGGACTAAAACCAGGATAGGAAGCAACATAATAGTCCCGGCAAACTGCCGGGACTATTATAAATTACCTGATTCATTATGTTTATGCTACGCTTTGCTTAGCGGCTTTCTTTTGCGCATGGGCCAGGGCTGCTTCACGCACCCAGGCACCTTTTTCCCAGGCATTTTTACGGGCTTCCAGGCGCTGACGGTTACAAGGTCCATTACCTTTTACCACGTTCCAGAACTCATCCCAGTTGATCTCCCCGAAGTCGTAGTGACCACGCTCTTCGTTCCATTTCAGGTCCGGATCGGGAATGGTCAGGCCCAAAATATTAGCCTGCTCTACGGTAACATCAATAAATTTCTGTCTTAAATCATCATTACTGAAGCGCTTGATCTTCCAGGCCATGCTTAGCTTGGAGTTAGGAGAAGCATCATCATTAGGGCCAAACATCATAATAGAAGGCCACCAGAAGCGGTTTAAGGCATCCTGTGCCATCTTCTTCTGAGCTGCACTACCCTTGGCTAAGGTCAGCATGATCTCATATCCCTGGCGCTGGTGAAAACTCTCTTCTTTACACACACGAATCATCGCACGGCTATAAGGGCCATAAGAACAGCGGCACAATGGCACCTGGTTCATGATGGCTGCACCGTCAACCAGCCAGCCGATCGCGCCCATATCTGCCCAACTCAGGGTAGGGTAATTGAATATAGAAGAGTATTTTGCCGTACCATCATGCAATTGATCCAGCATCTGGTCACGGGTAATACCTAATGTCTCTGCTGCGGAATACAGGTACAGACCGTGGCCTGCCTCATCCTGTACTTTTGCCAACAAAACTGCTTTCCTTCTTAAAGAAGGGGCACGCGTAATCCAGTTACCTTCCGGCAACATACCCACGATTTCGCTATGTGCATGCTGAGAAATCTGGCGAATCAAAGTCTGCCTGTATTTCTCCGGCATCCAGTCTTTAGGTTCTATCTTTAATTCGTCGTCTATTTTCTTCTGGAAAGCCAGCTCCAAAGTTTCGTTGCTCATAATTTGCAATGATTAGTAATGATCTAAATACAAAGATACGGATTTTTAATTGCTAATAAAACAGGCCGGAGACGACCGAGCTGATCGCAGGCAAGTATTCACCATTAAACAATCTATCTAAGTGCTCCGTCAAGCGGATTGAACATTATAAAGGCTATAAAAAGGTGCTGCCTAAAAGATGGTTTGCGCTATTTCGACTACAACGTAGTGAAATAGCGCCATCTCAAAATCAATATTTTTAGTATCAGAGATTGCTCAGCTACATTATATTTCGCCCGAAATGACACCCTTGTTAGACAGCACCTTGCATATATCATTGAACTAAGAATCAGGATAATTGTGCCAGTCCGTTCCTTACCCTTTCCTGGGTGGCTTCTTTACCGATAGATAATGCGATATCGAACACGCCGGGGCCAAATTTACCACCTACCAGCATTACGCGTAAAGGCAACATAACTTCGCCTTTTTTCACCCCGTGCTGTCCTGCGATCTCTGTCAGTGATTGCTCCAAAACATCATGTTCCCAGGCTATCGTATCCAGGCTTGCCGCCCATTCGTTCATCACTTTGGTCTTCTCTTCATTCCATTTACCTTTGATCGCTTCTATATCTAAAGTTTCCGGTGTCTTGAAGAAAAATCCGCCCTGCTGTACAAAATCGCTTAATAAGTGGCAGCGCTCTTTTACCAGGCCTACTACCTGGTCCAGCTTGCCCAGGTCTTCAATCATGATACCGGCCTCTTCCATAAATGGTTTTACCAAAAGGGCCAGGCGGCTGTTATCGGCTCTTAAGATATGCTGCTGGTTGAACCATTTAGCTTTATCGTAGTCAAATTTCGCCCCGCCTTTATTCACCCTTTCTATAGAGAACAGCTGCTCCAGCTCTTGCAGGGAGAAGATCTCCTGCTCAGTACCGGAACTCCAGCCCAGCATAGCCAGCATATTGACAAAGGCTTCCGGAAGGAACCCTATTTCTTTAAATCCTTTCGTGGTTTCGTTTGTTTTAGGATCGGCCCAGTCCATAGCAAATACCGGGAACCCTAAACGGTCGCCATCTCTTTTGCTCAATTTACCATTACCATCCGGCTTCAGGATCAGGGGCAGATGCGCCCACTGCGGCATCTCCGCTTCCCATCCCAGGTATTTGTACAGCATCACATGAACGGGTGCGCTGGGCAGCCATTCTTCTCCACGGAAGGCATGGGTAATATTCATCAGGTAATCATCTACTACCACCGCCAGGTGATAAGTAGGCATACCATCACTTTTCAACAGCACTTTATCGTCTACCACATTGGTATCATGACTGATATCTCCGCGGATGAGGTCATGGAAATGAACCGTTTCATTTTCCGGCATTTTGATGCGGACCACATAAGGTGTCCCGGCTTCCAGCAATTCGGCCACTTGCGCATCTGTCAACGTCAGGGAGTTGCGCATGTGCATACGTGTTTTATGATCGTATTGCGGGGAAGGGTTTTCCGGCGTTTTCAGATCATTACGCATCGCTTCCAGCTCTTCTGTAGTATCAAAAGCATAGTAAGCATTGCCTTGAGCGATCAACTGATCGGCATACTGACGATACATCGGTTTACGCTCGCTTTGACGATAGGGCGGGAAATCGCCGGGTTTCAAGGGACTTTCATCCGGAGTAAGTCCGGTCCAGTCCAGGCAATTGAAAATATAGGATTCGGCACCTTCAACGAATCTTGTCTGATCGGTATCTTCGATACGCAAGACAAAAGTGCCGCCATGTTTTTTAGCAAATAAATAATTGAACAATACGGTGCGCACACCGCCTAAATGCAAGCCACCTGTAGGGCTGGGTGCAAAACGCACTCTTACCGGATTTATCATGGATGCAAAGGTAGGGAATTTGGGATTTGAACTACTCATAAGTTGGCAACGCAGCCAACTTGCAAAAAATAAAGAAACAGGAATAGAAAAATGGGTGTGCTTATTAGCAAGCACACCCATTTAAAAAAGATAAATGATCTTTATTTTACATTAAAAAAGACCGGTTGGCTAACTTTCAGTTTTACGATCTTCCTGTTGTAGTTCATTGCCAAAGGCCATTGAGGACCACTTTTTACTAATTCAAGCGCCGCTGCATCATATTTAGGATGTAAGGGTACTTTAATCACCGGATCCTGGACCCTTCCTTGCTCATCTACATAAAAAGATACTACAACGACTGCTTTCCCGGGTGTTTTTAATGTTGCCAGTTCAGGCATTTTTAAACTAGTCCTGATATGTGCTACCCAATCTTTATAAGCCATTTCTTTATAAGGATTTACAAAGGGAAGCGCTGTTGCCGTCTCATCATTTCCCTCTTCGTCAAAATAGCTTGCATTCACCACCTCGCCTTGTGTATTATACTTTATCTGTGCACTGCGATTACCATTATAATGATAAAACACCCAGTCTCCCAATCTTTTGCCATCAGACCATTTCAATTGCCCGAATGAAGACAGTTTACCGTTGTCATACCTCTGTTGTGCATACTCCTTGCCATCTTCCTGCCATAATGAATCACAGATTTGTCCATTTTCAAACCATTTGAAGGCCGACAATAACTTTCCATTTGCATACACAGCAGAATCTAATCGTTTCCCATCCATATAGAATCCCTGCCACAGCCCGTCTTTCTTATTATCTACAAATCTTCCCAAACCGGACACCTGCCCTCCGGGATAATAATAGGTAAAATAGCCATTTCTTACTTTTCCTAAAGAATCAGCATACTTACCGGTCATCTGAGGCTTACCATTCCCCAGAAAATAATCTGTAGCGATATAGCCGGAATCGGTTTTCTCCCTTAAGGAGTAAAATGAAGCATCGTTTTTATGACATGCTTTCCAGTCATAATTGAAAAATCTTTCCATTTTTTGGGCATTTAAAACCAGGGTGTAAGAGGTAAAGAATAATAAAAAAGAGATAAATTTCATGTGCATAACTACTTTAAAAACAAAAAATAAGGAAGCGCAAAGATAATATACTAAGCAGCGGAATGCTTATTTTACGCCTAAGAATTAAACATAAAATAAAAAAGGCCACGAAATATTCGTGGCCGGTATCTTCCTTTAATTAATGAATTATAGCTTCCCTACCTGGTAGAGCCTGCCCTGGTCGGTGATGGCATACAGTTTTCCGTCTATGCCCACAGCCACATCTCTGAACCTCTGGTTTTCGGTGCTCAACAGCCGCTCTTCACCGGCAACTTTACCATTCTGGATCCTTAAGCGTACAATGTGCTGCCCACTTAAACAGGCGATCAGCAAATTACCCTTCCATTCTGTATGGTAGTCTGCATTATAAAACACGGTACCACTCGGTGAAACAGAAGGATCCCAGTAATAAACAGGCTGCTCCATACCTTCTTTTTGCGTAAGCCCGTCTCCAATGACACCACCGCCATACTCAATACCATAAGTAATGGTCGGCCAGCCATAGTTCTTCCCGGCCTCTACTTTATTCACCTCATCTCCACCTCTTGGACCAAACTCTACCTCCCAGAGTGCATTGGTCTGTGCATCATAAGTAAGCCCCTGAACATTCCGGTGACCATAGCTGTACAGTTCCGGCAAAGCATCAGGATCATTGGCAAAAGGATTGCCGGGGGCTGCCTGGCCTTCCCTGGTGATGCGCAGTATCTTGCCAAGACCAGTAGACTTATCCTGTGCCAACGGGCGGGTTACCAGGTCGGAGCGCTCCCCGGTACTTACCAATAAGTTCCCGGTCTGATCAAAGACAAGCCTGCCACCGTAGTGCAACTGGCCCTGGTAAGCCGGCATAGCCCGGTAGATCACGTCAATATTGCTGATGCTGCCTTCATTTTCAGCCAACATCCCTTTTGCCACGGCGGTCACCGTACCTCCGCTTACATTTTCTGAGAAGGTCCAGTACACCATCCTGTTATTTGCAAATTGAGGGTCTAGCGCTACGCCCAGCAGGCCACCCTGGCCGCCGGAGTTCACGGCAGGCAAACCGTTGATCGTACTCTTGGTACTACCATCTGCATTCAATACGAGCATGGTACCATTTTTTTGGGTCACCAGCCAATTCCCATTAGGCAAGGCCACGAGTCCCCAGGGCGCTTGCAGCCCCTCTCTCAATACTTTTACATCCAGCTCTGCCTGCGTTTTAATACCATAGATACGGGTTTGTCCCTGGAAGGCAGGGGTATAGCTGGTATTCGGGTTTTGGGTCTCTACCGGGGGATATTGTGTCACATCATCATTGTTATTATTTCCTTTGTCTTTTCCGCAGGCCGAGACCAGGAGCGTGAGCAGGAGCATGCCTGATAAATGTTTCTTGTTCATATCTTTTTGTTTTTGTTTTGAACCATAAATTTACGAAAAATGAAACGGATGCTTATTTAGGGCAGTTTTTCTGGCTGATTCTGCTCAAAAATAGCTGCCTGATGCCCGGCAAATTATATCTTTGCCTTATGACCAACCACGACATTGCCGACCATTTTGAATTGTTGTCTAAACTAATGGACATTCATGGAGATGATAGCTTCAGGGCTAAGTCTTATGCTTCTGCTGCCTTCAGGATCGAGAAGGTCCCGGAGCCATTGGCAGAACTGAATGTAGATCAGTTAAAAGCTTTACCTGCGATCGGGGCATCTTTAGCCAAAAAGATCGAAGAGCTGAACCTGAGCGGTAAATTGTCGGCATTGGAAGACTACCTGGAGAAAACGCCCAAAGGGGTTGTGGATATGCTGCAGATCAAAGGGATTGGTCCTAAAAAGATCGCTTTGCTCTGGCAGGACCTGGGGATCGAAAGCATAGGCGAGCTGGAATATGCCTGCCAGGAGAACCGCCTGGTGACCCTCAAAGGATTCGGGGCCAAAACACAGGCTTCTATTCTCGCCAGTATACAGTTCATCAAAGACAATTCAGGTTTCTGTCTCTATGCAGAAGCTGATGTGATGGTGGGCCAACTCCTGCAATTTTTTGAAACGAATTATCCGGATGCGCTGTACAGCCCTGCAGGCGCTTTCCGGATGCAGCGCAATGTACTGGACAGCATCGACTGGGTATGCACCCTGGACAAAGAGGAAATCATCGCGGCTTTCTCTTTTGCTCCTTTTGAACTTACAGCAGCAGCAGATAAACTGACGATAAAACTGGAAGGATTACCACCGCTGAACTTCTACCTGGTAGCAGGCAGCGCAAGCTTCTTTATTGAATTGTTTAAACGGTCTTCTTCCGCCGATTTCATACAGGCTTTTGAAACGGCTTATGATTACCCGGAAAGCCCGGCCGGTGAGCAGGACCTGTTTACCAGGCATGAATTGGCCTATGTGCTGCCGGCATTAAGAGAAAGCCCGGAAACCCTGAAGCTGGCGATAAGCAACAGCTTACCCGAACTGATTCAGCCTGCTGATATCAAAGGTATCATTCATAGCCACTCTACTTACAGCGACGGGCAGCATAGCCTCGCGCAAATGGCTGCCGGTGCTCAGGCAAAAGGTTATGAATACCTGGTCATCAGCGATCACTCGCAGGCCGCTTTTTATGCGAACGGATTAAGCCCGGAGCGTATTATACAACAGCATGCTGAAATCGATCAACTCAACCAGAAACTGGCCCCTTTCAAGATCTTTAAAAGTATAGAAGCAGATATTTTAAATGATGGCCGGCTGGATTATGAAGACAGCGTACTGGACAGCTTTGACCTGGTGATTGCATCGGTGCACAGCAACCTGAAAATGACGGAAGAAAAAGCCATGCAGCGTATCCTGACGGCGATCCAACACCCTGCAACAAGGATACTGGGACACCCTACGGGCAGACTTCTACTATCCCGTGCCGGGTATCCTGTCGACCATAAAACCTTGATTGATGCCTGCGTGGCACATGATGTAGTAATAGAGATCAATGCCCATCCGCGCCGCCTGGACCTGGACTGGACCTGGATCGAATATGCTTTAAGCCAGGGCGCGCTCCTGTCCGTTAACCCGGATGCACATAGCATAGATGGTATGGACCTGGTAAGGTACGGAGTACTTTCTGCTCAAAAAGGCGGATTGACGAAAGCACGCAACCTGAGTTCGTTTAGCCTGGCAGATATGGAAGCATTTGTGGCACAGAGAAAATAATTTGAAGAAAAGGATACCTTATGATTCGCAATAGCCTTAGGCTCAAAATAGCTCGTCATTGCGAGCGTAATGAAATGAAGTCGAGCAATCTCATAAATATAATAAGAAAGATGCACTGCGATTAATATAAATTGACATAAAAAATCCCGTAGTAGATTATTTACTGCGGGATTTTTTATGCGCTCTTTCTGGTAAAGATAATTTTGTTCCGGAACTGAGCCTCCACCACTCTTCCGAAAATAATCCGGGTCCAACCGTTTTCCCAGCCATGGTTGTTCGCGATCAGGAAGCCTTTACCCTGGTCTTTTTTAATGATCTTATGGGCATCTATATAGCGCCCTTTTACTTTGCAGAAGACAATGTCCCCGATCTCGTAATCCTCTGCTGTTTCAAAAGTCAGGTTACTTCCACTTTTCAGAATGGGCATCATAGAACTGCCAAAGGCTTTCATTTTTCCACTGCCTCTTTCGGCCAATTCAATTTTTAATCTTTCAAATTTGTTCATGATTTATGTTTTAAGTAATTAATCCTGCAAAGATGTTCCAACGGGGATGCAAAGGAACTGCGTAAATCAAAAAAATTAAGGCACTCCTCCCTCTTTCCGCCACCAGAAAGACTTTCCTATGATTCAAAAGGATGCATTAAGGGTAACCATGTCTTTACTACGCAGCTCTGTTGCGCAGCAAACAGCCTGCCGGTTAAGACTGGTCACATTTTTAAGGACATCTCTCCCGGTTTTGAATATATCTGCTATCTTTATTTTTTAAATCATGCTCTAAGATCCATGTGGAACAGAAGAAATTTCTTAAGAAGTCTCGGGCTGGCATCTGCCGGCCTTGCGCTCAAGCCCCTAGATAGCTTAGCCCAAAAGACTGCGGCTTCAAAAAATAAGCAGGCCCTGAAACCTATTGTTTTATCGACCTGGCGCTTTGGCCTGGAAGCCAATGCGGCTGCCTGGAAAGTCTTGTCCACCAAAGGCAAGGCCCTGGATGCGGTAGAACAAGGTGTAAAAGTAACGGAAGCAGACCCTGAAGAGCGGAGCGTAGGCTACGGCGGGCGACCGGACCGGGACGGGAAAGTAACTTTAGATGCCTGTATTATGGACGAACTGGGCAATATCGGCTCTGTAGCGGCACTGGAATATATCAAGCACCCGATCTCCGTCGCCAGGGCGGTGATGGAAAAAACACCGCATGTAATGCTTACCGGGCAGGGCGCACTTGACTTCGCCCTTGCCCAGGGCTTCAAAAAGGAAAACTTATTAACAGATGCTTCTGAAAAGGAATGGAAAGAGTGGCTGAAAACAAGTGAATATAATCCCAAAGCAAATATTGAGAATCATGACACCATTGGTATGATCGCCCTGGATGCTTCGGGCAATTTATCGGGTGCCTGCACCACGAGCGGCATGGCCTTTAAAATGCATGGCCGTGTAGGCGATTCCCCGATCATTGGCGCAGGGCTGTATGTAGACAATGAAGTGGGTGCAGCTACGGCCACGGGACATGGTGAAGAAGTGATCCGGATCGTGGGCACGCACCTGGTAGTGGAACTCATGCGCCAGGGCAAAAGCCCTCAAAAGGCTTGTGAAGAAGCGGTGCAAAGGATCATAAAGCTGACCCGGCAAAGAGGAAAAGACCTTTCAAAGATACAGGTAGGCTTTATTGCCATTAACAAGCAGGGCGAGCATGGCGCTTACTGTATCCAGTCTGGTTTTAATTATGCGCTACACGATACTATAAACGGCAACCGGCTGATTGATGCACCTTATTATTTGACATAAAGATGAGAAAACTGGAAATAGCGGCTTTTAATTTAGCCTCGGCGCTGATTGCGCAACAAAACGGAGCGGGCAGGATAGAACTGTGTAAAAACATGGAAGTGGGTGGGCTGACCCCGGAAGCGGATGCCCTGGCACTCGCCAAAGATCAATTATTTGTACCCGTCTTCACCATGGTACGCCCCAGGGCCGGTGATTTTGTTTATAATGAAACAGAGTTTACCCAGATGCTGCAGACGATCCTGGCTTATAAAGAACTGGGCGCAGATGGTTTTGTTTTTGGCATACTGACGGGGAATAAAAAAATAGATGTGGCGCGCAATAAGGTATTGGTGGCAGCAGCAAGCCCTCTGCCCTGTACGTTCCACCGTGCCTTTGATGAAATTATAGAATGGCGCTCCGCCCTGGAAGATCTTATTGATTGCGGTTTCAAGACGGTGCTTACTTCTGGTATTGCAGCAGATGTAAATTCTGGTATCCATAACTTAAAGCAGATGGTGACAGCTGCGGGCAATAACATCGAGATCATGCCGGGAGGCGGCCTGAGGGCGGCCAACCTGGCTGCTGTGATGGAGGAGACCGGTGCGCGTTTTTTTCATAGCTCAGCTGTGCTCAGCGGAGATACTGCTGATGGTAACGAGATCCAGGATATGATCTCTATCCTGGAACATTAATTATAGCATAGCGTTATCCTATTGGGGATAAAACTAAAAAAGTCATTAAACGATCTCTGTTTAATGACTTTTTTGATTTATTTACTGCCAAACACTTGTTTCAACAAACTGGAAACCTGTGCTGCAGGATCTGTTCTTATCTTCAACTCTTCCTGGGCAATGGTCTGGAACATACCGTTGAGTGATCTTTCTACCACATATCCGCTCAGGTCGGGGTTGACCTTTTTAGCCACCATCGGTAATTTATTGTAAGTGCTAAAAACGGTATTCCACATTTTAGTAGCCCCTACTTTATCCAGGGATTTATTGATCACGGGTCTGAAGGCGGTAGTCAAAGCTGCGGTAGTCTTGTTTTGCAGGAACATGGTGGCTGCATTATTGCCTCCTTTCAGGATGCTGAAACCATCCTGTAAAGTCATAGAGGTAATGGCATTCACAAAAATAGGAGCGGCTTGTTTTGCGGCATCTTCTGCGGCCCTGTTCATGGATAAAATAGCCTGGTCTACTACCGAGCCCAGTCCTACCGATCTTAATGTTCTTTCTACCTGTTGGGCCTCAGCCGGCATCAAAATTTTGATGGCTGCATTTTTAAAGAAGCCATCTGTGATGGAAAGCTTGTTTGACGCATTATTGGCACCGATGCGTAAAGCTTCTTTTAATCCGCTCACCACCTGGGTGTTGGTCAGGCTGCCTGAATTACCGGTATTGGAAGCTCCTTTGCCCCCTCCTAATACGGTATTTAAAACATCCCCTAGCTTTTGCGCTTTAACTTCTTTAGCATTAATGCTCAGCATAGCTATCGCGCCGAGGGTAATCAGTATTTTTTTCATAATTTATGATTCAAATTTTATTACAGTAGTATTCTATTAATTAAATTTAGATAAAAAAAATGACCCGGGGTTTAATGTGCCTCCCAGATTTGCAATATTTGAGCTGCATGCTCCTTAGATTTCACTTTTTCAATGATGTGTGCGATTTTACCTTTTTCGTCAATTAAAAAGGTAGTGCGGTGTGTACCGTCAAATTCTTTACCCATAAACTTCTTAGGTCCCCAAACGCCATAATCATTGACCATCTTATGTGCACTGTCTTCCAATAAAGGAAAGGGGAGCTGGTGTTTGGTTTCAAATTTTTTATGGCTTTGCTCATCATCGGTACTTACGCCCAGGATGGTAATGCCTGCCTGCTGCAGCGCTTCGTAGTGGTCTCTCAGGTTACAGGCCTGTACTGTACAGGTAGGTGTATTGTCCCTGGGATAAAAATAGAGTGCCAGTTTTTTACCTTTATAGTCTTTAAGCTGATGTATAGCCCCGTTTTGGTCTTTCGCTTTAAATGCGGGGGCTTTATCGCCCTGCTTTAATGTAGTCACGCTTTTGTGATTTTGGTTGAATAAAACAAAGGTAGCACTTTTACTACGCTTCTCTTGTTTACATTAAAGGAGAGAACAGGTACAAAACACGTTCTGCCAGTCTTCTCCACCTGGGTCTTTGCATCCATTCCCCGTAATCTAACTTTTCGGCATGCTTCAGGTCTTCCAGGAAGGCCTGGCTGAGTTCCTGCGCCAGTTCTTTATTGTACACCACGGCATTCACCTCGAAATTCAGGTCAAAGCTTCTCTGGTCCAGGTTGGCCGTACCTACAAAGGCGATCTTATCATCACAGACCATGGTCTTGGCATGTACAAATCCTTTGGTGTAGCGGTAGATCTCTACCCCGGCTTCGAGCATTTCTTCATAGTGCGAGGTCGCACAGGTATTGACGAAGGCAGAATCTGAATGCATAGGCACCAATAGTTTGATATTGATCCCGCTCAGGCTGGCCATGATCAATGCATCGGTAAGTGTTTCTTCCGGGATAAAATAAGGCGTGGTGAGCCACACGGATTTCCGGCTCAGTAAAATAGCCCGGTTGAGGGCAAATAAAATAGAAGGATAGTTGGAGTCCGGGCCACTGGAGATCACCTGTACCACTTTCCCTTCTGTTTCGGCTACCGGTGGGTTATTCCTGGGGAAATATTTTAAGATATCCTCAATGTTCTCATCGGCACAGAACTGCCAGTCGCCCAGGAATACCATTTGCAGGCTTAAGGCAGATAGGCCTTCAATACGCAGATGGGTGTCGCGCCAGTACCCTTTGCTCTTTTCCTGGTTGATGTATTTATCGGCCACATTAATACCGCCTACATAAGCAATCTTATTATCGATCAATACAATTTTACGGTGGTTGCGGTAGTTGAGCCGGTTCGCCAATGCGATCAGTTTGATCTTATAAAAGGGATAGTTGGGCACTCCGGCAGCATTCAGTCGGCGCACGAGGGTTTTGCGGATACTGCTGGCCCCAAAATCATCATAGATGAATTTTACCTCCACACCGGCTTTATGTTTTTCTATCAGGATATCGGCTATTTCATTCCCGATCACATCATTGTCGTAGATGTAATACTGTATATGGATATGTTCTTTAGCATTGCGCAGGTCTTCCAGCAGCCTGGGGAATTTTTGCTCCCCATTGATCAGCAGATCGACCTTATTGTCATCTGAGAAAATATTGCGCGCATCTTCCTGGATCATTTTCGCTAAGGGGTAAAAATATTCCAGGTCGGCTTTATGCTCCAGGCTCACTTCTTTAAAACGTTGCTCCAGCGCATTCCGCACCAATGCAGCAAGACGGTCGTCCTGCAGTATTTTGCGGGTATAGATCTTATTTTTGCGGTAATTGATCCCGAAGGAGAGGTAAAAGATGATGCCCAGGACGGGCACTAAAGCAATCAGGGACAGGTAGGCCAGGGCTTTTGAGCCTGAGCGTGCATTCATTAATATCATGAGGCACACCCCGATGGCCAGCAAGGCATAGAGGATCGATCCTATTTTAAGGATGGAGTTCCAGGGTAATGATTGTATCCAGTGTGTTATATCGTTGATCATTTCCTAAAGGCTAGCCTAAATTACTGACATTAGTACAGCAGGCAAAATTCTTTCGGCAATAATTACATAATCCCTGCCGTAATGCTTGCCAATCAGACATTTTGCTGCGTTAAAGTATGACTAATTTTCATCCCGGAGGGATTGGAGTCTTGTTTGATGATTTAATTTTATAACAAGCAAAATAAGTCATTAAATATATGAATCTGAATAATTTCACCATCAAAGCACAGGAGACGCTGCAACAGGCCCAGCAACTGGCCTTTAACAGCAGCAGTTCTTATATAGAATCACAGCACCTGCTTAAGGCTATGCTGGAAGATAAAGAAGGCCCTATCGAGTTTATTATTAAAAAAGCCGGTGGTAATCCTACTTTAATAGAAAAAAAATTAGAAGAAAGTATGGCACGCCTGCCTAAACAGACGGGTGGAGAAGCGGCTCAATCTGTAAGCCGGGAGGTAAATAATGCTATCTTAAAGACGGCAGGTATTTTAAAAACCTTTGGCGATGAATTCGTGAGCCCGGAGCATTTACTGGTAGCGCTTATACAAGGCAATGATGATACGGCAAAGATCTTAAAGGATGCCGGGCTTTCTGAAAAAGCTTTAGTGGCCGCGATCAAAGACCTGCGCAAAGGCAGCACGGTCAATTCGCAGACCTCGGATGCCAGCTTCAACAATTTGCAGAAGTTTGCCAAAAACCTGAATGAAATGGCCCGTGATGGCAAACTTGATCCCGTGATCGGAAGGGATGAAGAGATCCGCAGGACCTTACACATATTATCGCGCCGCTCTAAGAATAACCCGATCCTGATCGGGGAACCGGGAGTAGGTAAAACGGCTATAGTAGAGGGCCTGGCTCATCGGATCATTAATGGCGATGTGCCGGACAATCTGAAGAGCAAGGTGATCTATGCCCTGGATATGGGACAACTGATCGCTGGGGCAAAATATAAAGGAGAGTTTGAAGAACGCCTGAAAGGAGTCGTGAAAGAGGTTTCTGAAAGTAACGGGCAGGTTATCTTGTTCATTGATGAGATCCACACTTTAGTAGGTGCCGGAGGCGGTGAAGGCGCTATGGATGCTGCCAACATCTTAAAACCGGCCCTGGCCAGGGGCGAGCTCAGAGCAATAGGAGCGACTACCTTAAATGAATATCAAAAGTATTTTGAAAAAGATAAGGCCCTGGAGCGCCGCTTCCAGAAAGTATTGGTGGATGAACCTAATACGGAAGATGCGATCTCCATTCTCCGCGGCCTGAAAGACCGTTATGAAACGCACCACCAGGTGCGCATCAAGGATGAGGCGATCATAGCCGCGGTGGAATTGTCTCAAAGATATATTACAGATCGTTTTTTACCGGACAAGGCTATTGATCTGATCGATGAAAGTGCGGCAAAGCTGAAGCTGGAAATGAACTCTATGCCTGAGGCACTGGATGAACTGGAAAGAAAGATCCGCCAGCTGGAAATCGAAAGGGAAGCGATCAAAAGGGAGAATGATGAAGATAAGCTGAAGGTCTTGAACACGAATATTGCCAACCTGCAGGTAGAGCGGGATACGCTTAAGGCCAAATGGCAAACGGAACGTGATATGGTGTCCAAGATACAGAAGGCGAAGGCAAATATAGAGGCGCTGAAGCAGGAAGCGGAGCGTGCAGAGCGGGAAGGTGATTATGGTAAAGTGGCAGAGATCCGCTATGGTAAACTGAAGGTACAGGAAGAGGAATTACAGCAACATACGCAGGAGTTGAGTGAACTGAGTAATGAAAAGCGTTTGTTGAAAGAGGAAGTAGATGCGGATGATATTGCCGAGAATGTGGCTAAAGCCACAGGTATCCCGGTGCAAAGAATGATGCAGAGTGAGCGCGAGAAGTTGTTACATCTTGAAGAGCAGTTGCACAAAAGGGTGATTGGCCAGGATGAAGCCATCGTAGCGGTTTCAGATGCGATCCGTCGCAGCCGTGCCGGCCTGCAGGATGAGAAAAAACCCATCGGTTCTTTCATCTTCTTAGGTACTACGGGCGTAGGTAAGACAGAATTAGCCAAAGCATTGGCAGAAGCCTTGTTCGATGATGATAGTATGATGACCCGTATCGACATGAGTGAATACCAGGAAAAGCACAGTGTAAGCCGCCTGGTGGGTGCTCCTCCGGGATATGTGGGTTATGATGAAGGCGGACAGTTAACGGAAGCGGTGCGCCGCAAGCCTTATTCTGTAGTGCTTTTAGATGAAATAGAAAAGGCTCACCCGGACGTATTTAATGTGATGTTGCAGGTGTTGGACGATGGAAGACTGACGGACAATAAAGGCCGCGTGGTCAACTTTAAGAATACGATCATCATCATGACCAGTAACCTGGGCTCTGATATCATCCAGGAAAAATTTGAAGGATTGAGCGGCACTAATGATGCGCATTTTGAAGCAGTATTTGAGTCTACGAAAGAAGACCTGAATCTCTTGTTGCGCCAGACTTTAAGGCCGGAGTTTATCAACCGTATAGATGAGGTGATCATGTTCCATCCTTTGATGAAAAATGAGATCAAAGGGATTATTAAAATACAGTTTGAAGAGGTGCAGGCGCGCGTGGCACAGCAGGGTATTGACCTGAGGTTTACAGATTATGCGCTGGACCACTTTGCCCAACAGGGATTTGATCCGCAGTTTGGTGCAAGGCCTTTAAAAAGACTGATACAAAAGGAGATCATTAACCTGCTGAGTAAAAAGATCATTGCCGGTGATATCGACAAGAGTAAACCGGTATTAATAGATGTGTTTGATGGAGTGGTAGTGGTACGTAATGAAGAAGTATTGAACTAATAGAAGAACTGAGATTCGTGTTTTGTTTGTTTGTGTGAAAAGCCCCCGCGTCTGCGAGGGCTTTTTCCTTATGTACTTGCTATGCTTACAGACCTTACTGAACCATTACCGGGTATCCTTTCCCGTTGATGGAGATGATCAGTAAACCGGAACTCTGTTCTGGTAGTTGAATGCTTCCATTAAAGGGTGCTTTAAGGGTTTGCTGCAGTCGCCCGTCCAGGCTTAAGATCCGGATCTCTTTTATGCGGCTTAAGTCTCCTTTTACATAGAGTACTTTATTGTGGTTAGGATTGGGGTACAATTGAAATTCATTTGTGCGCTGCGGACCTGTTATTCCGGTAGGCGCTTCTGTTTCTTCTCCTAAACCTTCACAGTAGTTTTCCGGGTAGCTGTCCCACTCTGAGGTATCGAAACTGCTGTTGGGATTCAAAACAGTGGTTTTGCGGTACAGGCTTCTGGCTACTGCGTAATCTGCGATAGAAGAGGAATTGCCCAGGCGATCGACTGTGGTGGTATTGTAGCTAAGGTCCAGCGCAAATTTACCATCGAAGCGCATAGGAGTGGCATTGGACAGGATATCTGCACTGTCATTGCTGAAGCAGCTGAGCTGCGCCAGGGGATTGATGATCACCAGTTTTTTTCCATGGGCCAGTGTGCCTTCCAGTTGTACTTTGTTGGATGACCAGTACAAAGCCCCGGAGCTTTGGTTGCTTTGACGGATATTGAGGTAATAATCCCTCAGGTCGACGGTATAGCCGGTATTATTGGTGATCTCTATCGCCTTGTTCTGTGCAGACCCTACAATAAGTTTGGAGATAAACAGGTCCCGGCTGAGGGTGTCTGTGCTTAAAGTGGTCGCTGAGGCAAGGGTAGCAAAAGGACTTTTCACGTAGGCGTGGGAATAGCTCCTGACTTTAATGGTATAACTGGTGGCAGGCTGCAGATGGTGGAAGGTATAGCCATTACCAGCTGTAGTACCCACTTTGACATCATCCAGGAAGACTTCAAAACCCAATACATCGGGGTCCTGGAGATAGGGCCAGCTTACGGTGATATAACGGGCACCGGCATCGGCAAGATCTACCTGGTAGGGTTGCTCCGGCACATCGGGGCTGACGGAAAGGTTGCCCCAGATGGCATTGGCATATTGCGGACTGTCTACAAATGGATTCCTGTTGCCCTGTATGGTATAAATGGTATTGTTACGGTCCCGCTCTTTCTGGCTCACCGGGTCTTGCTGGTGCCATTGCAGCAGCAGTGAGATGTACCAGGACTTGAATGCTTTTTCGCTTAAGCTGTCTATAGGGTTCCTTACATTGGTATATTGAAAATAAGGAATCATGTTTTCATACCTTATTGCCACGTACATCAGCATCCTGGCGATATCGCCTTTGAATTCATCTATGGGTTCGGTTACGGTATTGGTATACCCCGGCATATTGGCCGGCCCTACCTTTGTTCCGTTCAGGGAGGTGAAGGCGGGACTATTGCCTACTTTACCAAACGGGAAATTGCTTCTTCTCTGGTTGACCCTGGCATCTGTAGGCACTACAAAATGCAGGTCGGAGTACATGGGATAATTGCTGTTAAAGAAGCTTTGGGAGTAAATATGCTCCCTGTTCCAGCCTTCACCTTCATTACTTGCCCCGGCGATCAGGCTATTGTTATTGTACCAGTAGTTGTAGGGATCTGCTCCAGCAGGGTTTTCGGAATAAATGTCCAGCAGGCTGCCATCGTTTTCATAATAATGATCTCTATCCGTTTGCTCATAATAGGCCGGAAGGTCTCCGTAATTCCAGCTGGTCGTTTTGGTAGAAATGATCTGGTTCAGTCTTGCTTTGAGTTTATATCCATCCAGGTTTTGGGTACCTTGATAATACCCGGCAGGTGCCTGGGCGCTCGCAATTATCCCTGAACTAAAGAGCAGGAAGCCCAGTTTCATCCATTTCAACGATCTCATTGTTATACTATTTTAGGGTCAAAATTACAATTTGAATATTAAATAAACATTATTTAGTCTGGCAGAGGCTTTAAACAGAAAAGACTGCAACTTAGTGCAGCCTTTTCCTTTGGTGATAGAATTGCGATGACTATTGTGCCATCATGTACATTACTTTATCTTTTTTACCTATAAAATACATCAAGGATACCTGAACGCCGGTGGCCCTGTATAAGTTGGTAGATAATTCAGAACTTGTTTTTAAGTTATTCCAAAGGTTTTGGTTGATCCTTACATCCAGGCTTAAGTGCTTGGAGAAATCATAGGCTGCTCCAATGGTGAAGCCCATACCATATCTTGCTTTAAAGTCATTGGCCAGTATACTGCCTGTTGTGGATACAAATGGTTTTGGTCCGCTTACCATATGTGCTTCCCCGTTTTGCTCTGCCATGTTCGTGGTATATTTAGTACCCGTCATATAGCTTCCATAAACACCTCCCATAACGGAAAGCTTGCTCAACTGATACCTGATGCTTACCGGCAATTCCAGGTAAGTGCTGTGTTGCAGGTTATAAGTATTTGTAAACTTCTGCTCTAATGCACTGTACACCGGTGTGGCTCCAGAACGGTCCACCGTCTGCTGGCTATAATTTTGGTAGTTTTCCACCAAAGAGCCACTGTAACTATTGCGTAGATACCTGAATTCCAGACCTAAGGTATATCTTTCTTTGAATTCGTAATAACCACCAAGACCGAGGTTAAAGCCGGATTGGAGGGGTTGGCTGAACATCAACTGACCGCCCAGGCTTCCGCCGAAGTAGAAAGGCTTGTCTTTATTCATGTAAGTGTTCATCATATCATAGAAGCGGGTAACGAAGCTTCTGCGATCATCTTTATTTAAAGTCTTTACTTTATAATTTTCAAGTGGTACCAGGTTAGCAAAGCCACCGCCATTGGTTATGTTACTCGCCATCAGGTCAAGTCCGGCTCCTGTATTGGCCGTAAGTTTCATATCAACTTTAGGGGCAGTGGAAGCTATCGCCACCAGGGAAAGTTTTTCTTTGTCCGATAAAGCGATCAGTTGCGTCCGCACATAGTTTCTTTGTTCAATGGTGTCCATGTGCTGAACGATCCTGTTGTCTGCTGTCTGGCTTTGAGTTACTTTACGGGTCGTTTCCTTAACCGGTGTGGTAACTTCTTTTTTCCATTCATTGTTATGCTTTTCTACGACAAATTTCTGTTTGTTCGTATTATCGAGCACAACGGCTTCATAAATGGAATCTTTAGCCATTACCGGGGCAAATTGTTGTTTGTCAATTTTTGCCAGTGCCACATCTGCAGTAGCGCTTACATTGGCCGGTGAAGAAGAAGTGATAGGGTTTGTAAATTGCTTCTTCTGAATATCGGCCGCTATGGTTGCCTCTGTAGCAGCTATTTTATTTTTAGCATTATTGCTCCGCTTCACATCCGTGCGGGTAGCATTAATATGCCTTCCTTTATTATTATGCTTGTCTGCGGCAACAACTGTTGTCGCTTGCTGTTGTGTTGTGTTGTTATGGCTTGAACCAGGAGTATGGGCCGCAATATTATTGTTGTTGCCCTGCTCTTTGTTGTTACCATTACCGGCTGCATCAGCGGAAGCTGTAGTATTGCCTGTAGGGGTATTATGGATATTATTATTCCCGGAAGCTGAAGGAGAAAGTTCAGTTGCCGTAGTATTATTTTGGGAAAGAGGGCCTGATAATTGTCCCCCGGTCTCAGCGGCTACGATAGGAGCAGCATCTTTATCGCGCAATTGCCTGTTTTGCAGGCTGAGGGCGCTCACGCCCATGCCTACAGTCAATAGTGCAAAGACTGCGTATAATCCATAACGTCTGCTTCCGGCCGCACCTCCCGTTGTTGCCGATTTCTCCAGCAGATCCTGCATGTTTCTCCAGGCACCGGCAGGAATTCTTTCTTCCCTTTCCGGCTTCCCCTTAAACAGGTCGTCTATTTTTATAAAATCTTTATCGTTCACTGTCCTAACAATTACTTTTTAAGGTGTAATTCTAATTTTTCAATTTTTTGTTTCAATGCTTTCCGGGCTTCAGAAAGGTACCATTTAGAGGTGCCTTCACTAATGCCCAAAGTTTTAGATATATCTTTATGTGAATGATCATCAAACACATACATATTAAATACTACTCTTGCGGTTTCCGGAAGCTCATATACCAGCTTCATCAGGTCGTCATAATACAGGCTACTGGCTGCATCTTTCAACACAAACTCATCTTTTTCAACCAGTAAGATATTTTCGGAATATTTGACCTGCGTTTTTGCATAATCGGAGACGGCATGGAATACTATCTTCCGCAACCATCCTTCAAATGAGCCCTTAAAGCCATAGCTATCAATCTTTTGAAAGGCTCGCAGAAAGCCATTATTCAGTATTTCTTCGGCTAATTCGTGTGCGGGAAAATAACGACGAACCATACCCATCATTCTTGGGTAGAATAGCTCATATAGCTTGCCTTGTGCACCCCTTTCGTTGCGTGCACAGCCAGATATTAACGCTTCTAGTTCGCTTGTCCCTGTCAAAATATTATTATATGCCAAAGCAAATGACAATCTGATCTTATTTTAAAAATTATATCATTTAATATAAAAGAAGACTGTGGTTGTAATAAAAAGGTTGGTAGTAAGGGGCAAAATTAAGTGGATTTTTATTTTGAAAAAATGTTTACTCCTGAATATTTCAGGCAAAATAGTTTAGTATAGGCCTCAAATCTATATCCTGGCACCTTTACCTGGTCCTCGGGCAGATAATTTTATACGGCCCGGCAGATGATTATTAAACCTGTGTTAAGCATTTTTATCGTCTACCTACCTGCCCAAACCAATTTCAAGCCTTGGTCTTGCAATAATAAGCAGGTAAAATAAGACAAAACAACATATTTAAATTATTTACAATGCGAAAAAACACACAACACACTCCCCGGGCGCTTTCCCTGCCTTGGTAAAATTTTGTACAAAAATATTGGAGCAATAAAAAATTTACATTTACTTTGTAATTCAAAGCGCTTTTTATGACACATCATAAAGAAGAATCCTTGCAGGTATTGCAAGACATCAGGAGTATCATGGACCGTTCCAGCAGGGTATTGTCCCTGAGTGGCTGGAGTGGGATCTGGGCCGGACTGGTAGCTTTGCTGGCCACGGGCATTGCTTACCAAAAGACGGCTGCAGTACCTTTTGCTGCAGGAGCAGCCATCAGCGCTTTGGTAGATGAGCTGGCCCTGCTTGCTGTATTGACCCTGATCGTCGCGGTTACCGGGGCTTTTTATTTCTCTTACCGGAAGAATAAAAAACAGGGACAGCGCACCTTCAATGCTGCTGCCCGGAAAATGATCATCAGCATGTGCATTCCTATGCTGGCAGGAGGATGGATGTGTGGTGTATTTATGATGAATGCAGATTTTGGCTACATCGTACCTACGATGCTGGTCGTTTACGGGTTAACCCTCATCAATAGTTCAAAATATAGTATTTCTGATATCAGGTGGCTGGGGCTCTTTGAAGTGCTCCTGGGCTGTATCGCATTCCTGAAGCCGGAATGGCATCTCTATGCCTGGGGCCTGGGATTCGGTGTCCTCCATATCATTTATGGCTTTATCATGTGGTATAAATATGATCGAAAAGGGGCATGAGAAAAGAGTTAGACCAATTGAATAAAATTTTTGACAGTCGTATCCGCATCGGGATCATGAGTGCATTGATCGTTAATGAATCGATCAATTTCAATGAGCTCAAAACCCTGATGGACGCTACGGACGGGAATCTTGCGTCTCACCTTAAAACATTGGAAGAGCATGCCTTTATCCGCGTGGAAAAAGGATTTATCGGCAGAAAAACAAACACGACTTATAGCATAACCGCTGAAGGCGAAAGCGCTTTCAGAAGCCATATACAAGCCCTGGAAAAAATCATAAAAAACCTACACTAAATTTTTTTGCATCAACACTTTGAAAAACAAAGTACTTTTAAAACAATAAAATCAATCATTATGAAAGTAGCCGCTCATGTCTGGTTTACTGCTGCGATCGCCGAATGTCTGCTCTACAGTTTATTCGTAGAGTTGCCGGCCGGAATAGTCGTCTTACCCTTTGCCCTGGTGGGGGGATTGCCCGGTATGTTTATGTTCTGGTGCTTAATTGAAGCCATACATTCTTTATGGGAAAAGGGTGTTGCCAAATGGGTTGCCATTATATGTGCTGCCTTTGCCACTGCCAACGGGACCCTTGTGCTCTTTTTATTGGTCATGGGACTTCCTTTTGATTCAATGCCCTTCTTTACCATGCTGAATGCGGCAACAGCCATTGCTCTTGCCCTGAACTGGAAAAAGATCAACAAGCTTTATTTCGCTGCTCCACCTGAATTAGTGGATGTGGAACAAAACAACAGCATTTACGAATTTAAACAGGTAACCGATGAAAATTAAACAATTAAGAGAGCGCCTGCTGGTATTCCTGGCACATGAAGTAGGCTTGCCTTATTTCAAGCTGATCCGCAAAAAAATATCGTTCCCCTATACGGATGCGGACCTGGAAACCATGCCGGAAAGTACAGTAGGCCACCAGTTGCACCGGTTTTTCAAAAAACATTCCCTGGGACTGTTGCCTTATTATGAGCGGCATGACATCAAACATGTGCTCCTGGATTATCCGCCTACGGAAGAGGGCGAGGTGTGCCTGCAGACCTTTATGCTGGCCAATGGCCGGGTCACCTTCCCGGTGATGGTGGCAGTGGCCTATGGCTGGCTGACGATGCCGGAGTTCCACAGTTCCTTTAAAGCGGCCTGGAAAAAAGGGCGTAATAATGTCCCCTTAAAAGATGTGAACTGGGTGAGCCTTATCCCGCATGAATTCGGGGAGATCAGGCAGATACTGATCACAGAGAAACAATCTGGCTTAGCTTAAAGGATGAAACTTATGGTCGCAGGTAAGCCTTACCGGAGCAGGATGTTGGAGGCATTGATCTTATTTTCAAACGCCTTATTCCTGTTTCATTTCTTCTTTCTGATCACGCTTGTTCTCTATTTCTTTTCCGGGGCGGAAGCCCCGGAATTTTACCAAAGCCTGCTCAGGATCATGCTCACGAAGACTTATATAGTATTTTATTTCCTGTCAGACCTATGGTTTATCCTATTGCTCCGCCTTAAAAAGAAGCGGAAGCTGATACAAGGATCAGATTACCTTTTAGCGGTATTGCTGATGGTGAAATACGTCTTCCTTGCCCTATTATGCCTGCTTGTGCTGATGCTTGCCTCACTAATGGGCGATTTAAAATTTTAGGCTAATTGTTGCTTAGCAGGTTCTTCTTTTATTGTCCCGGCAAAATGATATTTACCTACCTCTGCAAATATGGCAATAGTGACAAACAGGTCTACAAGCATCAGGTAGGTATAAGGCACCTGGATAAAAAACATAAAAATGGCCAGGTAGATCTTAAAGGAACCCATCAGGAAGATCTTATAATGAATGTTCTTCCGGATCCTGAAATAGACAATGATCATAGCCACTGTACTCAATATAGAACCCCAAAAGTGAAAGCCCTGTATTACTTTTATTTTTGCCATCAGGTCGGGATTGGGATAATACTCATAGATAAAAGAGGCAAAACCAAAGCCGCTGTACAAATGGTAAGGCTTACCGGTTGCTGCGTTAATATGCTCCCATTCTCCGAAAGCAGATATATCATAATGTTTATACCCCCTGTAAAAAATACCCCAGTCTTTACTTAAAAACGGGAGGACATAAATGCCCAGGATAAAAATAAGGATGGTCGCGGCTGTAATATAAAAATTACGTTTAGGTTCACTGATCCATAAGACCACGACCGCAAGCGGCAGCCAAAGCACCAGGCTGTAGCGCGACATTAAACAAATGCCCACAATCAGTCCTCTCAAGACAGGGCTGTTGATGTTAAAGCTTAAAATGAGGAGGATGTAATAACCTGCGACCATGATCTCCACGGTATCTGCCATGATCGAGCTCAGGGGATTAGCCGTCGTAGACATGAGCAACACAGGGATAGTGCCAAACAGTATAGTAAACAGGTGGTAAACAGCACTATTGTATTTCATGCTCCTGCGTACCAATATAATAAAGGCGATGGCCCAGATCACAATAGGGATCCAGCGATAGTCAAAATGCAATACCTCTGCCATTAAAAAAGGCATCCATTGCATGGGCAAGTAAGTGACCGGCAGGTAATATCCAAAATGCTCGATAGGAGTATATACTTTCTTTCCATGAGTAAAGCGCTCACACAATTCAATAATAGTCGGAATCACATCTGACTGCTTGGCCAGGATCTCGTGTTGCGTAAAGTTCTGGTTAAGCAAGTAAAAGCTAAAGGCTACCAGCGCCAGTCCTCCAAGGCTTATTATTCTTTTCGATAACATGCCCTTCTGCAGTCCTGTTTCACTCAGGCCGACAGACTTATTGTAATAAATGCGCAACAGCACTATACCGAAAAGCAAACTGCTGCCCATGAACACGAATGCATTGAGCTGAACGGGCAGATGACGGTTGAAGATGAAGGTGTACCATTGAATCAACAGCAATAAGATCAAACCGAATCGATGGCTTTTGAGTATTTTGCCTAATAGCGCAGTCATCATGTTCAATAATTTGGGTTTATGGATTTACTAAAGGGGTCAAAGATAACCATATTTATACAGTAAAGAAATGCGCTAAGTACCTTCCAACGCTATGGAACTATTTTGCATCTTATCTCTCAAAACCGCTAATAATATGAATAGTAGGCACCAGAGCATAAGACTGCAAATGCCCGATCCCTGCACCAAAGACTTTGAACAGATGCCTGATGTGGGCAATGGCAGGTTCTGCGCCAGCTGCAATAAAACAGTGCATGATGTCGCCCATCTTCCTGATGCAGTCTTATCATTGTTTTTAAATACAAGTACTAAGGTTTGTGTGAGGTTACATGCAGATCAGTTAGACCGGGATATCTTCATCGATCATAAGGTGGATGCATCAACGCCGCTTCCCGGAGTTTCTGTTCACCTCTTAAAAGAATTGATGCCGGGATCTGTGCTGGGTATCCATGCAGAAGATCCGGTGATTGCCGGGAACAGGTGGCTTACGGGTTTCCTTAAAAATGAAACAAGTCCTCTTCCTTTAAGCCATGCTATTATTACAATCGACACATTGGGTATTGGTCTGACAGATGAACTGGGTTGGTTTAAATTTTTTGTACCCGATGATATTGAATACAGCGATCTGGCCTTTAAGGTCAGTATTAAAAGCAGGGAGGGCAGCTATTGTAATGTGCTTACAACTTCGGTTAAAGTAAGGGCTTATGAAGTCACGATGAATGCATACCCTCACCTGAAATAAAACAATCTTTACACTACCTGCATGTAGAAAAAAACAAACAGACCTGCACCTTAATATCAAGACCCGCATAAGCATAATGAAAGCACCGGTCCTGGCCCGGCAAGAATTCTTATGCGCTTATAATCCATATATATACTTCTTACAATCAGCGATATGATGCCGCATATTATATTATAAATAATTCTATAGTAGAATTACTACAAAATTTAAATTTCAGGAAGCAAACTTTGGAACAGGACACTCCGGGCTAGTATCTTTATACCAAGAAATTAAAATTGCTTTTATTATTTTTTAATCCTGAAATCTATTAACAATGGCAGAGAACAATTCAAGAGCCCTGTTGAAATTTAACGGTGGCGACGTCGCAAAAGTATTAAGATTAAGCTACAAAGTAGGCCGTGCCGTAGACGTATCGGGCCGTGTAGCTTCTGATCCTTCCAATGCTTTGATTAAAATCACTATTGAAGCTACAGACAAAGCAGACATCCTGGAAAGTCTGTTGAATGGTAAGTACAAACCTACTACCGGTGAAGTGAAGTTCAACAAATCTCACGAAGAGGGAACTTTGATCGACCTGGCCTGGGAAAACGGTTATGTAATAGATCATGAACTTGAGTTCGATGCCATTGACAGCAACTCCATGTATGTATCTTTTGTGGTAAGCGCAGAAGTGATCAAACTGGGCAATGCAGAGTACGTAGGTCACTGGCCTAATACTTAATGTTCACGGGCTTCAAGCCCCGGACAGCACCCGGTTTTCTTTTCGGGCTGTCAAAGCTTCAGGATCTTTACCAGACATGAGGCTTTGACAGTTTTTTTATTTACCCTCATTTAAGCCGGGCACTGTTGTTCAGTGTTTCAGCTAAATGCTTGTCATACTTTCTGTTATGATGAGAATAAGCCGTAATATTTTTATGTTTTATTTTTCTAAAAACTTGTAAGTCTGCACCATTTAGATTAATTTTATAGTATAACCTTTCGCTGGGGCTTGTCCAAGACCCTGATTAATTTTTATAACTTATTATTTTTTGCCTATGTATCCATCTGGTCAGCAAAATGACAGTTTAGGCATTACGCCACTGTGTCAATTAAAGATCGTTGTTGAAGGACAATCCGTTCATCATTACAAATCTTTAACGCTTCATCAAACAGCAAAAGGACATCATTCATTTGAACTCACCCTGGCACATGATTCTTTGGGAACTCCTGAAGATCATAATATGCAGCAGGTGCAAAAGTTATTGGGAAAACGCATCAGCATCAGCTTCAGCTACCGGAATATACCCGATGGCCCGGAGCGCGATTTTGTAGGCGTGATCACCGAGATCGGCTTTTGCAGGGAGCACCGGAACAACGGTGACATCCTGCTGACGGGCTACAGCCCTACCATACTGCTGGATGCGGCACCGCATATCCAAAGTTTTGGGGGAGCCAAGTTTTCTCAATTGCAGCACATTGCAGAAAGCGTGATTAAAGAAGGCCTGGGCTCCGGCAAGTATAACTACAAAGTTGATCCCCAATACCAGGGCGACATCAGCTATATGTGCCAGTATAATGAAACACATTATAACTTCCTGCAAAGAACGGCTGCAGCTTATGGCGAGCAGTTCTTCTATGACGGCAACACCTTACTATTCGGGAAGCTACCTGCTTCAGAAGCTTCTGTCTCTCTTGTGTATGGCAGGAATGTGCATAAGGTACAGATCGGCATGAAGGTACAGCACCTCAACCCCAGCTACTATGGCTATAACAGCAGCGAGGACAATAAGCTGGTATCCGGTAAAACAAAGATCAACCAGGTGGCCACTATGGGCAAATCGGGTTATGAGATCTCGGAGCAGACCTTCCTTACCCCTGCACTCAGCGTAGCGCCTATAAAGGCTCATACCCCCCTTGATGTAAGCGCCTCACAGGCTGGTGCCATTGGCAGTAAAGCGGTTGAAGTATTTACCACTTCCGGTATTACCTCTGTACCCTTCTTATACCCGGGTTGTGTCGTAGACATTGAAATGTTGCAGCCGGGAGGTAATACCACCAGCTATTTCACCAAACTGATGGTGACCAGCATACAGCATGAAGTAGATGTGCTGGGGCATTACAAAGGAAGCTTTGAGGCCGTAGGTGCCGATACGGGTTTCCTGCCCAAAGGAAGCTTCCAGCAACCCAAAGCAGAGCAACAGTTTGCCACCGTGATCTCTAATGCAGACCCCTCGGGGCAGGGCAGGGTACAGGTGCGCATGGACTGGCAGGGAGAGGATGCCGGCACAGAATGGATCAGGGTATTGATGCCCGATGCAGGGGGTACCGACAGGGTGAGCCAGAACCGGGGCCATGTCTTCATCCCCGAAGAGGGCGACCAGGTCATGCTGGGCTTCGTTCACCAGCACCCGGACCGGCCTTTTGTGATGGGCGGACTCTTTCATGGCGGCACGGGGCTGGGCGGCAATACCGACAACCGGGTGAAGTCTATACAGACACGCAGCGGGCACAGGATTGTATTTACAGAAGATGAAAGTATTATCATTACCGATAAGAGCGGCAACGAAATCCACCTCGATACCACGGGCAGCAATATCAACATTACGGCACCGGAGACGATGACCCTTAACTGTAAAAATATGTTCATCAATGTGGGCGAGAATATGAGCACTAATGTGGGCATGAACCAGACCGAATCGATAGGTATGAATGCAGCACAAAGTGTGGGCATGATAAAAACCACCAATGTGCTCGGTGATAATAACCTCTTCATTACCGGAAAATTGCTGGAGATCATCGAAGGCGATGTACTGAGCGAAGTGAAGCAGGGCAAGACGATCGTAAACGCAGACCAGGGCATAGAGACCATTTCCAATGCTTCGATCAATAATCATGCACAGAACGAAGTGCAGATCAACAGCGGCGAAAAAAGTAACAACTATTAATACTTATCAGGATGAGCAGGCTTCGCATTATTAAAGGTAAACTGGTCGACAGGATCGAGAAAGATTTTAATATTTTCTCTGAAAGCAATATTAATTATACGGCCACTGCAGAGATCAACAAAACGGCAGATTCAAAAGGGGTGAGCTATCACAACCCGGAGAAACCTTCTGCCGGGAAAATTAAAGCAAAATGCCTGGTTCAGTTCAGGCCTCACGATACTTATAAAGACAGTCCTGCATACGGTTTTGACTGGCTCCGCAGCGGAGATTCCGGGCAGCAGGGCGACAACTGGTTTGGCAGCATCATGGGTAAATACTATGAAACGGATAATGTAACGGTGTTTAAGAACGGGAACTCCTGGAATACTAATTTCAAGAAGGACCTGCAAATGTATGACCGCAAGCTGAAAAGCTATACCAGCTTCGGTATCGTATGGAAGAAGATCAAGCAGGTAGCCTATCTCTACCCCATCCCTACCCTTACCTTGCTCAAGGGAAAATCAGCTTTATTCAACCTGAAAATAGAAATTCAGAAAAAACCGGAAAAGCTAACTTTTGAATTCAAAGACAAGGAAGCGGAAAAATACCTGAGCCTGAACATTAAAGAAATCGGGGATGTGCGGGAAGGTAAATATGATAAATTCAATTACCTGAAAATTACCTGCAACGAAAGTTTCAGCAAAATGCAGACGCTTTATGTGAAAGCAGATGATGAGATCTGCGGTGCGATGATGATACATCCCAATGCAGGTACTTATGTAAAGCCGATCTCTACCGTTTTTATTGCCGTAAAGACCAATATCAACGGGGTGTTGAAATCAGGAAAGCCACAGACCGGCAGTCATAAATATTTCACAGAATGCCTGAACCAGGCCCTGGTCACGCCTACGATACAGGATAATATATCGATCGACTGTACGGGCACACCGGGCAACCATGACTTCAGGGATAAGTTCTGCCTGAAGATCGGCGGTAAATATTACCTGAGCAAATCAAATGGCCTGAAAGCCTACCTGGAAGCCGCTTTTAAGAAAAAATACGGCACTAAATACGACAGCAGCTTTAAAGTATTTTTTATAGATGAGATCTTCCCCTCCTGGAATGCAGGTGTCATATCGGGCTATACCAACGGGTTTTCTTACTTCAATACCACCTTCACCGTGCAGTTCAATACCCATTCCAAAGAAACGGTGGCACATGAGCTCATGCACGCCCTGGGACTGGCGCATACTTTTGACGGAAATCCCCCGGCAAAATATACTTATGAAGTTTATAAAACCAATAACCTGATGGATTACTGCCATCACAAGGGCATACCCAGGATCTCTGTATTCAAATGGCAATGGAAAGTTTTAAACGCAAAAATCATCTAGCTATGAAACAACTACTTTTCTGCATACCCTTTTTATTCTCTGTCCTGGCCTGCAACAGCCAGCCCGGGCCTACCCATAAGCACAATAGTCAAAATCATAACATTATGCCTGAAAAATTTGATGTCGCATTGTATAAAAAATACCAGGAGAGCGAGGGTACACTAGCCCTGCCTAATGGCTATACCGTTTTGTCCATGACCGCTCCGGAAGGGAATGAAGCCGGTGCACAGCAAGAGCTATTACCCAATCCTTCTTTCCTGATCAGCTACAAAGAATTCTATGCAGATGGCAGCCTCAGGAAGAAAGAGGTCCTGCTCAGCGAAACGGTAAAAGTAATGCAATCGGAATACTATAGTGCATCGGGTCAACTGGAGCGTACGGTGAATGAAGAAGAAAAATTCGGCAAAATAAAATATCCGCAAGTACTGGCCTTCCTCGACGAGAAAGGCTATATAGATATCAAAAAAGGCACCGGCAGGCTGAATGAAAACGGTACGCCAAAATATGACATACATTACGATGCCAAAAGCAATACCTGGACCATCATCCTGACGCAAGGGAAAAAACTGAGCGAAAAAGAATTCCTGGACCTGGCCAAACAGTCGCCCGGGGAACCTAATCCCTGGAAGCCCGTTTACTACATCATGGACGGGAATACAGGCGCAGCAAAAGAAGTAGACAGGCTGCCTCAATAGTACCCGACAACATTCTGAGCAACAACAGCGCATTTTCAGACCGGTTTAATCAAGGAGGATCATATGTTTCATTTTATACAGGAAGGCGATACGATAGAGCATCTGGCAACTGCATTGGGCATTGAAAATCCAAAGCATTTAAGGGAATACAATAACCGGACCTGCCTGCCGGAAGACCTCATCGATGGAGTACTCATCCCGGGGAGAAAGGTCTCTATACCTACGCTACCGGAGATTGAGCGCTTCAATGCACTGAATGATGCGGGCTTCAAATCTGCAGCAGCCAATCCTGACCTGAGCTGGAAATCTTTTAAATGGAAAGAACAATATGAAGTGGGCATCAACTATCCTTTGCCCTCAGGTGCAAGCAGTAGCTTAAAATACAGGATCAGGATAGAATGGTACAGATCTGAGCACCTGTATCATTATTATAAAATTTATAAAACGCATACCCGCTTAACTACCGAAAGCAAGATGAGCAACCTGGCCATAGCGGTAATAGAAGCGATTAACCCGCTTATGGTCATGCTGGACCAGGATGGCAGGTTATTCAAAATAAAAATGAGCCCGGAAGCCGGGCTTAACTGGCCGGATGAAAAAGCAAGACTGCTGGACCTCTTTCCCGATCCTTATGCTGCGCAGTATATAGAATCTTTTGAGTACGGTCTGGGGCAAGCTGAGTTTTTCGACAAAAGAATGAAGCAGGACCTTTTTATACGGCACTACTTTGCACCTTTCCGCTCTGCCTTTCACAAAGGGCAGTCGGGCTTTAAGCTGCAGGCTGCTAAAGGAGTCGAATTGCAGATCGGGCAGCAGGTAAAGCCCGGTGAGGATACTGAGCTTATACAACTGGAACAGTTCAGTCATATACCGGGGCAGTATGAGGCGCAGCTCGACCTGGCAGTTGCAACGAATGTAATAGACAGTATGCACATCCGCCTGGGCGGTGAAACGGCAGAAGCGTTCACCACACTGGATGTAAACAGGATCAAATAATCGTCTGAAAGGACCTTTAATCATAAAAAATTAAAAGATATGGCACAATCTTCTTCAGATCATAACAGCAAGCATTTCATTATCCCGAAAGGCAAGGCTTGTTGCGACCAGGGGGACCAGTTCCCGAATTTTGTGGTCAGCAGTCACTCAAAACATTACTGGAATGACGGTAATGGCAATGCCGATTACCTCGCCGTCACCGAGAAAGACGTGCAGTTCAAGCCCGCAGGTCCGAGTTTTGGCAAGTGTAAACTTAAACCCAGCTCCGGCGGCTACCTGCCTTGTGCCTATGCCCCTGCAGGCCTCTGGCAGAAGACCTATGATAAAGTCAAGATCATGGACAGCGCAGCTATTACCGAAATTTCCGAGCTGCAATGTACTACAGGTGGCAAAATCACCGTAAAGGACCATGGACAGCGGCCCGAGATGAGCGCGCAGAATGTGCAGCGCGCAGACAATACAACGATAGAACAGATCAATCCCCTGGTGGATATGGATGATTATAAAGATGCGGTGGGTGATGACGTGGAGTACTACTAAACCTCTAAAAATCTAAACTAATGCGTAAGGGAGTATCATCAGTAAGGGGGAATGCGAGGCCTCAGATCGACCAACAAAATTATTATGAAGTAGCTTCATTTTACCCGGGCACCGTGGTAAAAAGCGACAATGATATTAAATGGAAATTATTTGCAGAAGAAGGTAATGGCAGATGGCGGGAGCTCAGAGGAGAGGTTAAAACGGGCCGGAGGGTGCCCTTTTCTTTTCCTCAAAAATGGCTGGGGAAGCGCTTGCTGGTAGAGGCCTATCTCAACAACGCGGAAATCAAAAGTCCCCCGGGGCTTATCGTATCTCCTATGCAGGGCACGCCTCAACTCGTCAAAGTGGAGCTGCTGGCCAGGAACGGTCAGCCCTTTACCTCAAGGCCCAAATACGGGCATTCGGGTATGGTCAAGCTGCATACGGCTAATCTTGTGAATGCTAATGTGGAGGTAAGTATATGGGAAAGAGACACCATCAGCGATACCGGGCATGATAGGAGCAGCAATACGCTCATCCATGCATTCGGTGCTAAAAAGATTAGCCAGAACAATGGTATTTTAGAGCTTCCTTTTGTCTTCGACAATACCACATGGCGCGCTAAAGCCAAAGCAGGCACCTTCGAGGGAGCAGAGCATGAATATTATGCAGTAGCCCGTATACAAGGCAGCGAAAAGATCTCGAACACAGTAATCGTACTGGACCAGTTTGATCCCGGTACACAGCCTGCCCCTGCCGGCAATGGCAGGAGTACTTCAACGGTAGCTACACCAGAAGCGCCCACACCGCATGAGCCGGGCAAATGCCCGCGCTGTACGGTGCTCAGCAATGATGAAGTCAATAAAATATTCACCAGCGCCAGCGCTGCAGATAAAGCCAACCTGATCGCGGCTTTTAATGAGGCCAATAAGAAATTTGAAATTGATACCTGCCTGCGCAAAGCGCATTTCTTTGCCCAGGTATTGGCAGAGGTGGGGCCTTCCCTGAAACTCAACGAGCCGGAGGGCTTTAACTACAGCGTAAGAAGATTGAAGGGTGCCGATTATGTAGCCGGCAGCAACTGGGTGAATGGCCGTACTAATCCGCTGGAAGGCGGCTACTACGCAACAGGCAGACCTGAGAACCTCAAATCGTCTCCCTTTTCTTACTTCAAAAACAATCCCCGTCAGGCGGAACTTTATGGAAGAAAAGACCTGAATGCCTATAATGATAAGGGATTGCAGGCGGCGAACAGCCAGGAGATCGCGAACCTCGTCTATGCCGATGAGAACAGGGGGCCCAGGTATAAGCTGGGCAATGTGAATCCCGGTGACGGCTGGAAGTTTATGGGTAAAGGCATCATCCAGGTTACCGGCAGGAGTAACTATACCGAGATCAATAAAAGACTGGAAAGAAAAGGATATAATTTTGACATTGTCAACAATCCAGACAATGTACTGAAGCATAAAGAGAGCGTGCTCTCTGCCATGGCCTTCTGGTACTGGAAGGACCTGCAGCTGAAATCTACAGGTGGTGAGGAAGTGGTGGACAGCATTACCAAAATCGTCAACGAGGCCACCTCTACTTATGCATTAAGAAAAAGTAATTTCACGAAAGTGTATGAAATTTTCCAGGTCAGTAAGTGCAGCCCGGTAGCCACCGCACCGGTACAGCCGAGCAATGGCAAATGGAGATTCCCGATAGACAATCCTATGCTCTGCCTGTATTCGCAGAACGGTGGGGCAAAACCCTGGCACGGATCGTTTGGAGAAAATATACGCGACGGCAGCGCCAATCACTCCGGATCAGACCTGCTGGCCAAACCCGGGACACCGGTCTATGCCTGTCTCGATGGTGTGGTAGAAAGGGTATATACCTCGACGACCCTGGCCGGAAGAGTGGTCGTGGTCAAGGTCACCGACAAGGAGACCTTTAAAAGTATGAAAAGAGCTTATACCCCATTGTATGCCCATAAAGGAGAGCTGGTAGATAAAGGCTTTAATGCAGAGGGGGATATTTTCCTGGTGTTTATGCACTTAAGCCAGTTCGGAGAATTTGAAGCGGGCAAACCGGTAAAACACAATGATGTCATTGGCTACACCGGCGTGTCGGGCAGGAGCGGTAATAATTTCGAGACCCGCAACCCGCACCTGCACTTCGAAGTGAACAATGTGGGTAGCGCAGGCGGATTGCAGGGCAAGTGTAATCCTATGGTCTATTTCAACTTTAAAACTGAAAATGAAATGACGGCGGCTGATAAACAATTACAGTTAGAATATAAAAATCAGGTATGGAAATAATGAAAAAGATATTGCTTGTTGTACTGGGATCGGGCTTCATGGCCTGCACAGGTATGTCTCAGAACAATGCAGCAAAGATAGAGCAGGCAGCAGATGCCGGGGTGAGGTACCAGGCGGTACCTTATCAGCAGAAAAATACGGAGCAGGGCGTTTATGTATTCAGCTACCCGGACAAAACGATTTCGCTGGCTTATGATACGGCCACCTTATTGGGCATCAGCAGCAAAAGCGGCTTTAATCTTTACCGTTCAGCCTTTGACCTGGACCTCGGAGAAATAGATCTTTACCGCTTTGACCATGAAGCAGAGCAGCTATTTATCGTTGCCCTAAGAGAAGACCGGGAAGTTATCTATAACCTGTTTCAGCTCAAGGGTGAGGCACTGTACTACCTGGGCGATGCAGACATGAGCCTGCCCGGCAAGCAGGCGGCACTAAACATCAGCCGCTCAGGTAAAGCGATAACGCTTTCCATACCTAATAGTCTTGATAAATCGAATATTACTAAAACGATCAATACGCAAGATCAGCTGCTGAAACCGGTGCAACAATTCAAGGACCCGGCTGCCTATCTCAAGGCAAAAGGCATTCCGGGCAAAAGCAGCGGTGCTGCGGTAAATATGTTCCGGAACGAAGTATTTAAGATAGATCAAGAAGGTGAGGGCTTATCTGTAACCATGCTGAAGGAAGGGGTGAACGGCAACAACCATACTATCCTGGAAGGAGGCACTTCTTGTCCCGATGGTTCCCTGGACACCATCGTCCTGAAGAACAATTTCTTCACTATTGAGAAATACAACTGTAATGACCGTTATTATATGAAGGAGTATATTACTTTCAAAAAGTCCGGTAAAGAAGTTTTATTACATAAATACAGCATTGAACAGACCGACAGAAGTGATCCGGACAGGGATGTACCTACCCTTCATTTTTCTGAAAAGGATTTCGGTAAAGTTAGATTTGAGCAGGTAGATGCTACCTGGCTGATTGCATTAAGAAACCGCTAACTTTGCAGCGGACCAGGCGCGGTTCGCTATCATATAAAGGTTAGCAAGGGGGGAGATAAGTATAAACAATAAAATGAGCGGGGGCTTCCGTATGGAAGCCCCCGCTTATTTTATTTACCTGTATTTTTAGTACGTCCTTGTTGTTGTTTTTGAATTTCTTCCAGTCTTTGCTGCCATTTCGAGGTGGCCGCCGGTTTACTCTGGTTCTCTTTAATTTTAGAAAGAATCTTTTCTTCGTTAATAAAGAACTTCTGGATGATAAACTGCTGTGCCAGGCTGAGCATATTGGATAAGAAATAGTAGAAGGTAAGACCTGCTGCAAAGTTGTTGAACCAACCCAGGAACATGATCGGCATTACAAATGGCATCCATTTCAACACTTGTGCATTAGGACCGCTCATTTCCTGTCCGGCAGTCATTTGCTTACTGTAAATAGCCAATAGTAAACTGGATACAGTCATCAGCAAAGTGAACAAGCTCACGTGGTTGCCATAGAAAGGTATATTAAATCCTAAGTTCAGGATATTATCAAAAGTAGAAAGATCTTCTGCCCACAGGAATCTCGACTGTCTTAAATTCATTGCTGAAGGGAAGAAATAGTACATGGATAATAAGAACGGCATCTGGAACAATAAAGGTAAACAACCGCCCAATGGATTCACACCGGCAGTGCGGTAAAGTTTCATCTGCTCCATACCCATAGCTTGTTGATCGTGACCATGTTTCTCTCTTAAAGTATCGATCTGCGGTTTCAGTACCCTCATCTTAGCTGCAGATAACTGGGACTTATAGGTGAGGAAGGAAAGGAAGATACGGATGATGAGGGTCATCAGGATGATCACCACACCTACGCTAGGGATAAAGCCGTTAAGCATAGTAAATAAAGGCAGGATCAGCCATTTAACGATATACTTGACGAAAGCGAACAATCCGAAACCAAACTGGATCATCTCTTCCATATCGATCTTATAAGCTTTCAGCGTATTATAATCATTAGGGCCTATGTACCAGTTAAAGTCGAAAGAGAAATCATTGGAAGCCGTTACCGGGATCGCCAGTTTGCTCATGTTCTTCACCACGAAAGTAGTATCTTCTTTAGGCTCTATTGATTCGTAAGATGCGTTACTGAAGTTTTTCGTTTTCGCGATGATCGTAGAGTTGAAGAAGTGTGTTTTCATCCCCATCCACTGTACCGGGTCTTCAAGGGTACGTTGTGGTTTATTGGAAAAGGTAAAGTAATCATGTTCTCCGTCTGCAAAACGATAGTGGATCTGTGCATTACGACGTTCAGAAGGCAGATCTTTCTCTGTACGCATGGCTTTAGTAGCCCATTGTACCGGTATCGTGCTCACTTTACCCAATTCCTGGTTCATCCCTACTATTTTAAGACTTGCGTCCATCATATAGTTGTTATCAGACAAGGAATAAGTCAGGATCACGCTTTTACCCTGTCCTACCTGGGCCACCATCACCAAAGGAAGGCTGTCTGCAGTACGTGGTTGCGGAGTAAAGTTCAACTCATCTGACCACAGTTCTTTACCATCTACCGGGATCTTAAACACCAGCTTATTGTCGTCTTTACCAGAGAACAATTGCATGGCTTTATTATTTTTCGCAGCATAGTCATTATAGGTTTTATATTCCGTTAATGATGCAGATACCGGGTAGGCTCCTTTGCTGGTGATGTCTAAGCTGATGACATTATTGGCAATCTTTACAATTTGCTCGCTACCTCTGAAGGCTGCCGGTAAAGTGGTGTCTACCACAGAACTGGTATCCTGAATGACTGCGGTTGCAGCGGCATTGCTCTGAGCTTTGGCTTTTTGTTCTTTAGCCGCTGTCTCTGTCTTGATCTGATTGTACTTTTCTGCTTCATTCTGACTGTAGAATATATATCCTACCGCCAGGCCGACCAAAAGCAGGAAGCCAATGATTGAATTACGATCCATGAAAATAAATTAAATCCTATTTAATATTAAGGCGCAAAGGTAAAACTTAATTGGGGAAATCAGGAAAGTCCTAAATATATTATAAACTATTTATAATTTATGGCAAAAAAGAGGCTGTCCAAAAGATCGTTTGTGCGATTTCGACTAAAGTATAGTGAAATACCGACCTCTCAGACAGCCTCTTCCCCGTTGTTCCTGCTTATTCCAAGACCTGGCTGGCCTTACTCTCGTTCCAAAGCCGGTCTAATGCGGTGATGACATATTTATATTGCCTGCCGTCATTCACCTCATCCACAAAATTGGATTGCTGGGTGAGACCAATGATCCGGGTAGCATTATTGAGATCTACCGCTTCGTTTTTCACAAAACGATATACCATATATTTAAGTCCACCGGAGACGGTAAGTTCTTTATTCCAGCTCAGGATAATCCTGTTGCCTTGTTTTGAAATTTTAGCATTAGGCGCTACCGGTGCCGTTGCTCCCAGCCAGGGCATGGTCGGCGGGATAGCAATCGTGCCGAAATACCTGCCTTGCTTCAATTGCTGGCTCAGGCCGGCCCCTGCCTGGTAGAAGCTGGCAAGGCTGTACATAATAGCCCCGTCGGTATGCACACTTCTCGAGGTTTCCAATTGTTTCAGTATTTCATTAGGCCCCTGCCAGGTACCCGGTTTTGCATTCACCATTTTATAGACCCCCATACCGATATAGACCGCCCTGTCCTTACAGTTTTGCCGCCACCAGGGTGCTAACTCGTCGAAGGCAGCCAGGCGATGCCCATGCTCCCAATAGAGTTGCGGTGCCACATAATCCAGCCATTTATTATCGATCCAGGTCTTTACATCTGCATACAGGTCATCGTAGCAACTGGTACCATTGGTAGCACTACCCTGGGGATCCTGGCGTTGATTGCGCCAGATACCGAAGGGGCTGATACCTACTTTTACATAACGCTTTTCCTTCTTCACCCCTTTATACATGGCCTCCACAAATTTATTGATATTGGAGCGACGCCAGTCGTCAATACTCATCCCATTGCCATAAGTGTTATAAGACCTGTTGTCGTTAAATACCTGTCCGGCTATTTTATAAGGATAAAAGTAATCATCGATATGCACCCCGTCAATATCATACTTCTTCACCACGTCCAGGATCACATTATTTACATAGTTCCGGGCTTCCGGGTTGCCGGGGTCTAAATAAGATTTACCCCCGTAATGGATGACCCAGTCCGGGTGTTGCTTCGTTACATGTGAAGCCGGATTCACATTGACCTTGCTGCTGACCAGCGCTCTGAAGGGGTTGAACCAGGCATGGAATTCCATATTGCGCTTATGCGTTTCCTCAATCATAAAGGCAAGCGGATCATAAAAGGGGAAGGGTGCTTCGCCCTGCTTGCCGCTCAGGTACCTGCTCCAGGGCTCTATCCCGTTGGGGTAGAAGGCATCTGCTGCGGGTCTTATCTGGACGATCACAGCATTAAAGCCCTGCCCTGCCAGGAAGTTCAGGTGATTGACAAACTCATTTTGTTGCTGTACGGCACTCAAGCCCGGCTTTGAAGGCCAGTCTATATTTCCCACAGTGGCTATCCAGACCCCCCTGAATTCTCTCTTAGGGGCTTGTGGTCCCTGTTGCGCCAGGCAAACAAAACTCAAAAAAACGGGGAGCAGCACTGCCAGGATTCGTTTCATCATACTACAAAAAAATAAAATTTAAGAAAGCCGCGAAAATACAACATTTAAAAAATACACCTTATTCATTCCAGATCTTCCAGCCGGCCTCTGCCTGCAATTGCAGCATTTCAAAGCCGTTTTTGACCTGTGCTCCTCTTTGAAGTCCTTCTTTCAAAAAGGCGGTTACTTCCGGGTTATACACCAGGTCATACAGGAGATGGTCTGCCGTAAGATATGCATAAGGCAGCTCCGGCTTTGCCTCCACATCGGGGAAAGTGCCCAAAGGCGTGGTATTGATAATAAGCTGATGACTGCTTAATATGGCTGAATCAAGCTGATCATAGCCCAGTTCACCCACACGCGGAGTCCTGCTGATTATGGTGAAAGGGAGCTGTAATGATCGCAAACCCTGTTGCACGGCTTTGGAAGCACCACCGGTACCCAGGACCAGCGCCCGCACATGATGGGCTTTCAATAATGGTTTTAATGATCCGGTAAAGCCGGCAATATCTGTATTATAGCCCACCAATTTACCTTTATGGGTCTGGATGCAATTAACGGCAGCTACCTGTTCTGCAGAGCTATCCAGCTCATCGAGGAAAGGGATGACCTGTTCTTTATAAGGTATCGTAACATTGATCCCGGCAAATTGTTTTTGTTGCAATAAATTTTTGAAGGCTGCAATATTTTCCAGCTCAAAGGCCGTATAAAGGGCTTCAATGTTGCCATCAGAAAATTTATTGTTAAAATAGCGCGGAGAGAAGCTATGTTGCAAAGTTTTACCGATAATACCGTATTCCTTCATTATATTTGTTTTTCAGGACCGCATAAAATTACGGCTTTATGCAAAAGAGAACATTTAAAAATTAGTAAATATTAATGCCCGGCCTTAAACCAGATAACGAAATTGTTGCCTTACTCCAGCTTGTTGATGATCCGGACGAGGAAGTCTTTGAGCTTGTAGCGCAAAAGTTATTAGGCTACGGTGCAGCGGTCATTCCTCACCTGGAGCAGCTTTGGGAGTTCTCCGATTCAGAACTGGTCCAGACCCGGATCGAAAACCTGATCCATCAATCCTATTACTTAGTCTTACAAACGGAACTGATCAAGTGGGCGCAGCAGGAAAAACCTTCCATACTGGACGCAGCCTTACTTATCGCTAAATACCGTTATCCTGAAATGGATAAGGAGCACGTGATGCACCAGTTTGAACTCATGCGCCGCAATGTATGGCTGGAGCTGAACAACTTTTTATCACCGCTGGAGCAGATCAATATTATTAATGGTATCCTCTTCAACTTTTTCAAGTTGCAGGGCCATGAACTTACGGAGCATGAACCGCGCCACTTTTTCTTAAATGAAACTATAGAGTCACGCCAGGGCAATGCTTTCACGATCGGCATTTTATACATGGCTTTGTGCGAGCTGCTGGATGTTCCTGTATTTGCCATAGACCTTCCCAACCAGTTTGTGATGGCTTATTATGAGCATATTTACAGCTTTGACGATATCGAAAGGGCACAGGGAGTGGGCCAGTTGCAATTTTTCATAGATCCCACCAATGGCATGATCTATAACCGCAACGACATCATTATGTATTTGAAAAAAAACGGGCAGCATGAAAAGTACAATCACCTGAAACCGATTGACAGCCGCTCCTTCATTGCTTTGATGCTCGAAAGCCTGGCCAGTACTTATGGTAATCTAGGAGAGATCGAGAAGGCCAATGAAATTGAAAGCCTGATCCCTTTGGTGCAATTGAGAGAGGAATAGGTAATGGTGAATGATTAGTGATGAGTGATTAGTGATGAGTGATTAATTGTTAATGGTTAATTGTGAGTGGTGGATAAACTTGTATGAGCCATTAAAGCTTTCTATTCAAATTGGCAAATGTAGTATAACATTTTCTGCTAAAAAATCAACAACTATTTTTCAGTATATTACCTTCAAATACTTCATATTAAAAAGCTGCCAAAGCCAGATCATTTTGATGATACAGCTTTGGCAGCCGGGCAAATGTTATGCCCTGAGCAACGAAACCGGAGCTCTTACTATGCGTTAGGCCAGTGACCTACATACTCTGCATTACCCAGTTTGATCACTTCTGCACTTACCACAAAAGATACATACATGGAATTGCTGTCGATGGCATCAAACTCAAGCTCGTGGTCAATGACATAGCCATTTTCCCAGGCCAGGTCGATCAAAGTTCCCTCTTCATGAGATTTGTTGAACTTTACTTCACCTGAAGTTGGTTTGTATTTACCATTCAACAGACTTTCTAAAATGTCTGCCTTGTCTGTTGCTTCAACCGTTACTTTAATTAAAGCATTGGATGGGTCAGACGCTACACGGCCTGATACGTCCACAGCGCGGCCTACTTTGTAGCTTAATCTTAATACTTTTACTGTGTCGCCGCCATTAAATTTCAACAGGGCTCTTGAATTGTTCTCTGCCATTGTTAATAGATTTCAGGATGAATAAAAACACTTTTGATTTCTCTGGTATAAAGATACTAAGCGATACCCCCCTTCACCAAAGCTTATGGCTTTAAACTCATATTTTGTAGTAAATCTACTATAGATTTTTTTGTAATATAAAAAGGTACAAAAACAATCTTACCAAGCATAGAACAGCAATAAATTATGGTACTAACATACCAAGTTAACCCAAGCAAAACACAAAAGCCAAGCCTGTAAAGCTTGGCTTTTAATATTAATATCTAATGTAATTATATGAAATACAGAAAATTAAAAAAAATACTAAAAGCAGAAGAGCACATAAATCGAATTATAGAATCTTTGGAAAAAGACATCGGCCATCCAATTATTGTATTAAATAATCACTTATCTATTAAAGTTAAACTTGTGGCCCTTGTAAACGTTCGTTAGGAAAACTTGTAAAATACCAACTGTACACTAATGCATAGTTCGGAGTTTTAAATAACAATAGGGGTTCATACTGTATTGCGCCACTTAATACAGCAGCTTTTGGTACATTACCATCTGACTGTAAATAATACTTAATATAGTTAACAAATTCCTCTACTTTAATTGGAGCAGGGATTAATGCGGATATAACTCCTTTATTACATTCAGTACCTATCTTATCAGTATTTTCATTGCAAAAAATTAAGCAGTCGTTTAAATTCATTTTTTATATAAAAATACGGCAAATAATACAAAGATACAACGGCAAAATTTTTATTTTAATGTTAAAGGAATTTATAATACAATAGCCTAACATTTTTGCAAATCGCTTTTTTGCCGTACTACCATTGCATAAAACCAAATACAGTTTTATACAATGGCAAAGTACAAATCACCAGAGGATTTTAGTAGCTTATTTGAGCTAATGGATTACTTTAAAGACGAACAAACCTGCTTAGGTTACTTGGCTGAACAACGTTGGCCAGATGGTATAGAATGCCCACATTGTTACCATACCAAAGTTTATGTGCTGAATGGTAAAGTAAAGAGATATAAATGTGGTATTTGCCGCAAACAATTTACGGCAAAGGCTAATACAATATTTGAAGACAGTAAGCTACCATTACGAAAATGGTTTGCTGCTATATATCTTTTGTTGGCACATCGTAAAGGTATTAGTAGTTATCAATTGGCACGTGATATTAAAGTTACACAAAAGACAGCTTGGTTTTTAGCACAGCGAATTAGACATGCTATTAAACAAGGAAGCTTTGCCAAAAAATTAGACGGTGTGGTTGAAAGTGATGAAACCTTTGTGGGTGGTAAGAATAAAAATCGTCACGCTGACAAAAAGGTAAAAAACAATCAAGGTCGAAGTTTTAAGGATAAAACACCAGTTCTTGGATTAGTACAACGTGGCGGTGAACTAAGAGCATTTGTAGTACCTAACACAAAAATGGAAGTACTAGTGCCAATTATACTAGCTAATGTAGAACAAGGCAGTAAACTAATGACCGATGAGTGGTATAGTCCAATTAATGGTTATGAACACAGTATTGTAATGCACAGTGCTAAGCAGTATGTAAATGGTGATGCACATACCAATACACTGGAAGGTTTTTGGGCATTATTAAAACGAAGCATTATTGGCATCTACCATAAAGTAAGTCCTAAACATCTGCAACGTTATGTGGACGAAGCTGTTTATCGATACAATACCAAACATCTTACAGATGGGCATAAAGCATTAATTTTGCTTACAATAGTAAATGGTAGCTTAAAGTATAAACAGCTTGTGTAATGGCAAAAAAACAAACAAAAAAGGTAGCCCCTAAAAAAGCTACAAAAGAACAAATAATAAAAACGGATGACCTGCCAAAACTAAACTTTGGTGAAGCCATCCGTGCAATGTTAAAAGCTAAAAAGAAGGAATAATGAAAAAACTAAATATAGATTTCAATAAACTACTAAAGGAAGGCGATGAAAATTTTAAAAATGTAACCCCTGAATCATTAGCAGAAGAAATGCTTAAATCAAGCCCTGAAGAAACTCTACTCCAAATATTTTTAGAAAAAATAATACCTTATGCTATTTATTGTGAAGTTGATAAATACCGTTTGCAATAACTTTACCATCAGTTCCTTGTGATGTAATTCCTAATTTTAGCTGTAATATACTTATATATCCAGCATATTCATCAATAGTAATTTTAAGTAATTTTTCTAGTTCATCTACTCTTTTTGTAAGTTCTTGAATATTATCTTCCATATTTGATATTTTTTATACAAATATATCAAAATAAATCAAGCTTTTATATTACCATACTTTACGAGCAAAGACAATTGCAAGTCCAATAAAGCTAAAAGCAAAAAATTCTGGCAAATCAAAAGAATTGAATATACCATTAAACTGACCATTGTCTTCTAAAAAAGTAGTAAAGGGATAGAAGTCACTTTGATGATTAAACGTTTGAGGTTCATTGCCCTCAGTAAAAAGAAATATTTTATTGGAGTTATTAGATATTTCACCTCTAACATTAACAAGGTTTACAAAAAGGGCAAAACCCCAAGTAATAAACCAAGCTATAAGAAATCTACGTTCGCCCTGAGTAATTGATATTTTCTTCATTTGGTAGGATATTTTTTGTCTAAGAAGGCAGCTAATAAATAAGTCAATCCTAATACAGGTATTGCAATTAAAAGCTTAAATACAATTGTACTATTATCCTTAAGAAGTGTTTGTAAAAATGCAACTAAGGCTACAATACACATGCAATACAAATAGGTTTTTAGTCCTATCTTACTCGGTGGGGAGATTTTGTTGGAGTTCATTTGTCGTAGTTTGTGAGCGTTAAAAAATAAAAAAGGTGTAACTAAAATTCTTCACTGCTCAAGGGCTACGACACCCTAACTAACGCAAAGACATAGCTACACCCATATGGGTATATCACAGTCATATCTTGCGTTAGTTCTTCTATTCAGGGTCGTAGTTTAGAGCAGAAGCTGTATGATATGATACTATAAATATTGTATTTAGGCCAAAACCTTACATAATAATAACAATTTAAACGTGTTAGCTTGCCCAAAATTAGGGGTAAGCTATTTTATTAACCTTATACCTGCAAAGTAACAAAAAACCTTTTAAACGGGGTTGGGTTAACTTTGTAAGTTATTACCTAAATTATATAAAAACAACAATGGGATTGTTCCGTAAAACAATCCCATTGTAACTATTTAAAAAGTTTGTCTTTATTTCAATCCGAATAAAGAAACGATGAGGTACACAATACCGGCAAATATTGCTGAAACCGGTATGGTCAGGATCCAGGCCCAAAGCAAGTTGATGGTAACTCCCCATCTAACAGCTGATAAACGCTTGGTAGCTCCCACACCAATAATAGAACCGGTGATGGTATGCGTGGTACTTACCGGTATCTTCAACATCTCTGTAATGAAGAGGGTAAGTGCTCCTGCGGTTTCTGCTGCCACACCTTCAAATGGTGTCACCTTCGTGATCTTGGTACCCATTGTTTTAATAATCTTCCAACCTCCGCTCATAGTACCCAATGCGATGGCCGCATAACAGGCCAGTGGTACCCATTCCACCATATGGTCCAGGCTATACACCGTAGGGTCATAGGCAATATAAGCAGCCATGATGATACCCATTACTTTTTGAGAATCGTTACCCCCGTGGCCGATACTGAATGCTGCGGAAGAGACCAGCTGCATACGCTTAAACCAACGCTCTGACTGCGCATAGTTCAAGGCACTCAGGAACAAGGTAAATAAAGACATGGAGATCAAAATGAAGAACAACAGCGACCATTTCATATTATTACCAAACAATAATACTTTCAGGAACTGTGGTTTCTTGGAAGCAATAGTAGTTTCTGCTTCCTTTATTTTCTTTTTTGCATCTTTAAGCGTCTTGAAATGTGGCTCTGCCTTTGCTTTCAGGTCTGCATCTGCAATTTGCTTCACATCATCTGTGGTGCTCAGCTGCAGGGCAGTGATCTCTTTTTCCGCTTTTTCGATCTTTACCGTAGATTTTGCTACCGCCTGGGCCGGCGTTTCAATAAAGCTGGAAAGGCAGTAAATAGAAGTAACGATGATGGCAAGAGAAATAAACTTAGGCATCAATCCTTTCTTGAAGGAGTGCAGGAACCAAAGAGAAATAATAAAGGCCACCAGCATACCTACGAGCGGCGCTAGGAATATAAAGCTGATAATTTTAATGATGGTAGGGCCGTCAATAGCACCCAGTCCTACAGCAGCGTCGGTAGAGAGTAAAGCATGCGCAATGGCCGCTCCCCCAAAACCACCGATCAGCGTATGCGAGGAGCTGGAGGGAATACCAAACCACCAGGTGATGAGGTTCCAGCTGATGGCAGCGATAAGCCCGGCAAGGATTACGGCTAGCGTAATAAATTCGGACTTCACCGTCTTGGCGATCGTGTTGGCCACACCGTGATCAAAAATGAAATAAGCCGCAAAGTTGAAAAAGGCTGCCCAGAGTACCGCCTGGAAAGGCGTAAGTACTTTAGTAGACACAACCGTTGCAATAGCATTCGCGGCGTCATGGAAACCATTAATATAATCAAATATTAAGGCTAATACGATGATTGTGATTAATAATGATAACATAGAATATTATTGAAATAAATTAAAAAGACTGTTTCCTTTTTCTAAAAGATTTCAGAATCAGGTTACGCGTACTTAACAATTATTGACTCAATAATATTGGTAGCATCTTCACACTTATCGGTAATGATCTCCAGATCTTCGTAAACATCTTTCAGCTTGATGATCTCTACCGCATCCAGGTTATTGGAGAACAGGGAAGTGATGCCAATGTCAAACAGGTCATCTGCTTTATTTTCCAGGCTATTCACTTTCACACAAGCTTCTGTGATCGCCCTGATGTTTTTCATATCTCTTAAATGACCTACCGCATCTGCCAGATGAGCTACAGATTCCTGTACGATCATCGACATATCTTTCATATAACTATTGGTCTCCGTTACATTATAAGTAACTATTTTCTTACCACCTGCATACATATAGTCTGCAACATCGTCCAGTGCAGTAGCCAGGTAGTGAATATCTTCACGATCAAACGGGGTAATGAAGTTCTGACCTAATTCCAGGAATACTTTGTGCGTAAGGCTGTCGTTCTTGTGTTCCCAGTCTTTCAACTTGTCCAAAGCAGCCATTCTCACATCATAGTTAGGCTCATGCATTGCTTTCACGAAAGCCTCAGACATATCAATCAGGTTTTTACAGATCTGCTCGAAAAGGCTGAAGAAGATTTTGTCTTTTGGCAGAAATGCTTTTAAAAAGGAATTAAGTCCCATTATGTTTGATTTTATAAATGATGCCGCAAAGGTATTCAGATAGAGCTTAGCTTGTAAATGGTAACACAAACTTAATAATTAATTAATATAGCGCCAGGATCCACAAATTACAAAAATCAATACATTAAAAAAGGCAAATACTGAACAGTTTACAGTATTTGCCCACATATATATGCCTTGATTCTAATCTTATTTAAACCAACTGCTGTACATTAAATAGTTATTGGCAATGCGGTTGATCTCCCCTTCTGTGAGTTCCTGGCTGATGTCTTTTACCTTTTTTGCAGGCACTCCGGCAAAAATACAACCCGCAGGCACCTGCGTACCTTCCAGCACTACAGCCCCTGCAGCAATGATCGTATTACTACCTATATGCACATTGTCCATTACGATGGCACCCATGCCGATCAATACATTATCTTCCACCGTACAGCCATGCACGATAGCATTATGCCCCACAGAAACATTATTGCCCAAGACAGTTTTTGTTTTCTCATAAGTACAATGGATGCAGGCACCATCCTGTATGTTCACCCTGTTCCCTATCGTAATACTGTTCACATCACCACGAAGTACTGCATTAAACCAGATACTACATTCTTCACCCATGACTACATCTCCTACAATAGTCGCATTGGGCGCTACAAAAACACTTTCAGGGATACTGGGCATGATACCTTTCACGGGCAATATTACCGGCATAAATTAATTTTTAATATTTATTAAGCTAATGCTTTAACTATACGGCCACTAATCCTTTTATATGCGGATGCGCCTCATAGTTTTCTAAAGTAAAATCTTCAAACTTAAAATCAAGCAGGTCTTTCACCTCAGGGTTGATCTTCATCACCGGCAAAGCAAAAGGCGTTCTGCTCAATTGCAATTTAGCCTGCTCTACGTGATTGCTGTATAAATGTACATCCCCGAATGTATGGATAAAAGTTCCTGCCTCCAGGCCGCAAACCTGCGCCATCATCATGGTCAGTAAAGCATAGGAAGCAATATTAAAAGGCACGCCCAGGAATACATCGGCACTACGCTGATACAGCTGGCAGCTTAATTTTCCATTCGCTACATAAAACTGGAATAAGGCATGGCAAGGGCTCAGGGCCATCTGCGGCAGTTCTGCCACGTTCCAGGCATTCACAATGATACGCCTGCTGTCCGGGTTGGTTTTGATCTGGTGGATTGCATCTTTGATCTGGTCATAGACCTTCCCGTCTGCCCCTTCCCAGCTTCTCCATTGCTTGCCATACACAGGGCCCAGGTTGCCCTGCTCATCCGCCCATTCATCCCATATGCGCACGCCATGCTCATTTAAATACGCGATATTGGTATCTCCTTTCAGGAACCAGAGCAATTCATAAATGATGGACTTAAGGTGTAATTTCTTCGTCGTCACCAAAGGAAAGCCATCACTCAGGTCGAAGCGCATCTGGTGACCAAAAACGCTGATCGTACCCGTTCCGGTCCGGTCTTCTTTTTGAACACCTGTATCTAATATATGTTGCAGCAGTTGCAAATATTGTTGCATGTCGTTTTACTTTTATATCCGCACAAAGTTAGGTAAAATTCAAGCTTAAGCCTATTTGCTGAAATCACCTATGTGGAAAAATACAGTCGGGCTGTAACACCTGTAAAGGTCCTTTTTAACAAAATCTTCTTTAATGTTTCCATTTCCCTTAAGCAGATCAAGTATTGAAAAACGTACCTTTGCGCGGTATTTTTCAAAAAACACCTTCCTAACCAAAATTACAAGGTCCTGAAAAACTTCTTGCTCATATTACTTTCCTTATTCTTTTTTACCGGCATCAATGTTGCCGGTGCGGAATTCGGAGGGCAGGATTCTTGCTTCCCCGAGTATTTCTTTGAGAAAGACGAGCTTACTGAAGTGTTTTCTGATGACATGCTCATCAGCAGGCAATCCTACCTGGAAAAAGACCAAAAGAACATTTTCCCGGGTGATATCGACCCTGCACTCGAACTGAAAGCTATTTACAAAAACAGGGACCCTTTTACTTACCCTTATCCCGTCTCGGTCTTCCGGAAACAGGCAATATGCTACGGCCTGCTGTTTCTGCAACAATTGTTTTGATCTTAGATCCATTTAATCCAAACCTTACCGGATCAGGCTTTCAGCCTTGATCCTTCCCTCTTTTTAACTTAGTCTCAGGCACGATTTATATACATCGTGTGCCTGTTTATTATTTGGAAAATTTATGATCAGGATGAATAAAAGCACCATTTTGATAGCATGTGCGTTTACGGCAGTGCTGGCTTCTTGTAAGCAACAAAACGAACAAGCTAAAGATAGCGACATCAAAACCTTACCCGTCTATACCATAGCGGCCCGTGATACGGTAGTAGATATCCCTTATGTGGCCGATATACAGGCCAACAGGAATGTGGAAGTACATAGCCGTACAGAAGGCTTGCTGGATAAGATCTATATTAAAGAAGGACAACAGGTCCATAAAGGACAATTGCTGTTTAAGATCAATGACAGTGAATTGCAGATTGAACTGAGCAAAGCCCGCGCGGCCTATAACAGTGCCCAGGCAGATGCCAAAGTAGCCCAGGTAGAAGCCGAGCGTGTGCAGACCCTGGTAGATAAAAAAGTGATCACCAAAACGGAACTGGACCTGGCACGCGCCAAGTATAATGCTGCCCTGGCCAAAGCCGAGGTGGCCCTTTCTGAAAAAAATGCCGTCACTAAACGTATCTCCTACACCTCCGTGCACGCTCCCTTTACAGGAGTAGTAGACCGCATTCCCCTGAAAGAAGGTAGCCTGGTAGCCCCGAATTCTTTACTGACCACGCTTTCTGACATCCATACCATATATGCCTATTTCAATATTTCTGAAAATGAATACCTGCACCTTGCAGTTAACGATTCACATGACTATGATCTTAACGCGATCAAACTGGTATTGCCCAATGGCAACGTTTACCCTTTCTCCGGAAAATTAAGCAGTGCAGAAAGTGAAATAGATGAGAATACCGGGAACATCGCCTATAAAGTGCAGTTTGAGAATCCGCAGGGTATCCTGCGCCATGGTGCTTCAGGCAAGATCCTGGTCACACGCGCTTTTCCCAGAGCCATCATGGTGCCGCAAAAGGCTGTCTTCGAGATCCAGGACAAGAATTACGTATTCCTGCTGAATGCAGAAAACGTGGTGAAAATGACCGGAGTGGAAGTCAGTCAGCGTATCGCCGACAACTACCTGGTCTTATCCGGACTTAAGGAAAACGACAGGATCGTCCTGGAAGGCATACAGTCTTTACGGGACGGGCAGCAGATCCAGCCCAAAAAACCTTAATCCCCCAATACTTTTTTGCTTTTGGAAAAACTAATAGCTCCCTATTAGTCCTGTTTGATTTAGAAAAAGAATTTAGAAATGGTAGAAACATTTATCAGAAGGCCGGTCTTATCACTGGTCATCTCTATTATCATTACGCTTTTAGGTATCCTGGCCCTGGTAGGCCTGCCGATCACCCAATTCCCGGACATTGTTCCACCCTCTGTATCTGTAACGGCCCGATATACCGGTGCCAATGCCGAAGTCTCTGTAGATGCGGTTGCCGTTCCCCTGGAAAAAGCCATTAACGGGGTGCCGGGCATGACCTATATGACCACGGTTACCGGGAATGACGGGGTCACCCTGATCACCGTATACTTTGAAGTAGGCACCGATCCCGACATGGCAGCGGTAAACGTACAAAACAGGGTAACTACCGTGCTGGATGAATTGCCCGAAGAGGTCATCAAAGCCGGGGTCACCACAGAGAAAGAGGTGAACAGTATGCTCATGTACCTCAACATCACCAGTACAGATCCAGGGCAGGATGAAAGCTTTATTTACAACTTTACCGATATCAATGTATTAAAAGAACTGAAACGGATAGATGGTGTAGGCCGGGCCGAGATCATGGGTCAGAAAGACTATGCCATGCGCGTCTGGCTAAAACCGGATAAACTGCTGGCCTATAAAGTATCCACAGATGAAGTGATCGCTGCATTAAGGAACCAGAATGTATCTGCAGCACCGGGAAAAACAGGGGAAAGCTCCGGGAAAACCATCAGCGAACTGCAATATGTATTGCGCTATACCGGTAAGTTTTCTGAACCCGTTCAATATGAAAACATCGCCATCAGGTCCAACAGCGATGGTACTATATTAAAATTAAAAGATATTGCCGATGTAGAATTCGGCGCAATGAGCTACAGCATGGCCTCCAAGAGTGATGGCAGCCCTTCTGCCTCCATCATGATCAAGCAAAGGCCCGGCTCTAATGCCAGCGATGTGATCAAAAATATCAAGGCAAAAATGGAGGAACTGAAAACGACCAATTTCCCGCCGGGAATGGAAGTGAGCTATGCCTATGATGTATCCCGTTTCCTGGATGCCTCCATCTCTGCCGTGCTTATGACCCTGCTGGAAGCCTTCCTGCTGGTGGGTATCGTGGTGTTTATCTTCCTGCAGGACTGGCGCTCTACCTTAATTCCCATGCTGGCCGTTCCGGTAGCCCTGGTAGGCACACTGGCCTGTATGCTGATGCTGGGCTTTTCCATTAACCTCTTAACCCTATTTGCCCTGGTACTGGCCATCGGTATCGTGGTGGACAATGCCATCGTAGTCGTGGAAGCCGTACACGTAAAAATGGTCGAAGAGCACCTCGCTCCGCTCGAAGCCACCATTGCGGCCATGAAGGAGATCACGGGCGCTATTATCGCCATTACCCTCGTCATGTCGGCCGTATTTGTACCCGTTGCCTTCTTAAGCGGTCCCGTAGGCGTTTTCTACCGCCAGTTTTCTCTAACCCTTGCCTGCGCGATCGTCATTTCAGGGATCAATGCCCTCACCCTGACCCCGGCCTTATGTGCCCTGATGCTGAAACATTCCGGACCCGCCAAAAGTAATAACTGGCTGCAACGTTTCTTTAATGGCTTCAATAAAAAGTTTGATGCAACCAATAATAAATACCAGCGCCTGCTGAAACGTACTGCCGGCAAGCGCGGACTCACGATGCTGCTTCTGCTGGTCTTCTTTGTCCTCACCTGGGGTGCCGGTGCTATATTGCCCGGAGGATTTATTCCTACAGAAGACCAGGGTATGGTCTATGTGAATGTGACCACACCCAATGCAGCTACAGTAGAGCGTACCGAGAAAGTACTGGATGAGATCAATGCCATTGCAAAAGAAGTGGCCGGTGTAGAAAGCTTCACCAGCCTGGCCGGTTATAGCTTAACCAACGAGATCGCAGGCTCTTCCTATGGTATGGGCATGATCAACCTGAAGCCCTGGAAAGAACGTAGCCAAAGTGCAGATGATATTATTGCCGAACTGGTCAAAAGAACGGCAAGCATCACCGATGCCCGGATCGAGATCTTCTCACCGCCCACCGTACCGGGATTCGGTAATTCCAGCGGCTTTGAATTAAGGTTGCTGAACCGCGGAGACGGTAATACCTTAGCCACCTCCGAGGTGACCAAACAGTTTATGGAAGCTTTGTCCAATGATCCGGCAGTGACCAATACCTTCACCAGCTTTGACGCATCCTTCCCCCAGTATATGATCCATATTGATTATGATATGGCCGCGAAAAAGGGCGTTACGGTAGATAATGCCATGAATACCTTACAGACCCTCATGGGGAGCTATTATGCCACCAACTTTATCCGCTTTAACCAGATGTATAAAGTGATGGTGCAGTCCGGCCCTGAATACCGGGCAGAGCCGCAGGATATCCTGGAGCAATATGTAAAAAATGACCGCGGAGAGATGGTGCCTTTCGGCTCTTTCGTAAGACTGGAAAGGGTCTACGGCCCCGAACAGCTAACGCGGTACAATATGTACACTTCTGCGATGATCAATGGGGAGCCTGCTGCAGGCCGCAGCAGCAGTGATGCCATTGCTGCGGTGAGTAAAGTTGCAGAGGAAAAACTACCTCGTGGTTACAGTATCGACTGGTCCGGCATGACCCGGGAAGAGATCATTTCCGGTAACCAGGCGCTATATATTTTCGCCCTGTGTTTACTATTCGTCTATCTTTTGCTGGCCGCACAATATGAAAGCTTCCTGTTACCGCTTTCTGTGCTCCTGAGTTTGCCTGCAGGTATTTTCGGGTCTTTCCTGGCGCTGAAACTGGCCGGACTGGATAATAATATCTATGCACAGGTGGCCCTGGTCATGCTCATTGGTCTGTTGGGAAAAAATGCCATCCTTATTGTGGAGTTTGCGATCCAGCGCCGCAAAGACGGCTTACCGATCTTAAAAGCTGCCATAGAAGGTGCAGGCCAGCGGCTGCGGCCTATTTTAATGACCTCCTTCGCCTTTGTGGCCGGGCTTATTCCTTTGTGTATTGCTTCCGGTGCAGGTGCTATGGGCAATCGTTCTATCGGTATTGCCGCTGCCGGCGGAATGCTGATCGGGACCATATTCGGGATCATTGTTATCCCCGGGCTGTATGTCCTCTTTGCCACAATGTCTGAACGCAAAAAAAGAACCAAAGCCATCGCCCAGGCCAGGCCAAAATAAATTAAATCCAGAAAACATATGTCTAGTACACAAAAATATATCTATATACTTTTTACGGGGCTGAGCCTGACACTCGGTGCCTGCAGCATCCCATCCAAAGTCAATAAAAAAGAAATCCCTGCAATACCGGAGCAGTTCAATGCCCTTAAAGCTGCGGACAGTACCAGTATGGCGCAACTTAAATATGCAGATTTTTTTAAAGATCCACACCTGCTCGCGGTGATCGAAACGGTATTGAAGCATAATTTCGACAAACAGATCGCTGCGGAGCAGTTAAAGATCGCCTCGGCCTATTTACTGGCCCGCAAAGGAGCCTTGCTGCCCAGCGTGCAGGCCGGCATCAATGCTTCGGGTACGCGTTATGGCAAGCATACGATAGAGGGAGTGGGCAATTTCGACACCAACCTTTCCCCCAATATTGATGAAAGCCAGAAGGTAAATACCTCTTTCACCCCCAACTACTGGCTGGGATTGAGTGTGGGCTGGGAAGTAGACCTTTGGGGCAAACTCAGCAACCTGAAGAGGGCTGCACAGCAGCGCTTCCTCGCAAGCAACCAGGCCAGGGACCTCATGCAGTCCAGCCTCGTCACCCAGGCGGCTAGCTTGTATTATGAGCTCATCTCCCTGGATAAAATGTCTGCGATCCTTAAAGATAACATCAGCCTGCAGGAGCGCGCACTGGAGATCGTGCAGATCCAGAAGGAAGTGGGCAGGGCAACAGAGCTGGCCGTGCAGCAATTCAATGCTCAGCTGGCCAATACAGAAGCGGTATGGGTAGAGATGCAGCAGCAAACGGCTAATATCGAAAACCAGCTCCTGGCCTTAATGGGCCAATTTGAAGGCCATATTAAACGATCGGCGAAGATAGAACCGGTTCATCTTCCTTTTAAAACGAGCTATGGGCATCCTGCCCAACTGCTGCACTACCGCCCGGACATTAAAATGGCTTATGCTGAACTGGAAGCCAGCCATGCAGATGCCAAAGCGGCCAGGGCTGCCTTTTTCCCGACCCTGAGCCTTTCCAGCTATGCAGCCTTTAATGCTTTTAACACCAGTCATCTGTTCAACCCGACTTCTATGGTGTACCAGTTATTGGGCAATATGGTGGCACCCGTCTTCCAGCAAAATCAATTGAAGAGCCAGTTCAGGGTGGCTAGCGCCCAGCAGGAAATTGCTTTCCTACAGTACCAGAAAACGGTTGTAGGCGCTTTCCAGGAGGTGAGGACCCTGATGCAGTATATGGAAAACAATGAAAAGGTCCTGGGGCTTAAAATAAAAGAAGTTACTGCATTGGCCAACAGTGTGGAGATCTCCAATGACCTTTATGTGAGCGGCTATGCCAATTACCTGGAGATCATCAATGCACAAAGGAGCAAGCGTGCTGCAGACCTGGACCTGGTACAGGCCCGCAGGAACCAGGCCCAGGCCATGATACAGTTGTATAAAGCACTGGGCGGTGGCTGGCAATAAACAGCCGGTTTTCCTCTGAATGCCGGAAAAGATAGAAAGGGGCTTAAACCTATAAGGTTTTTGAAACCTTATAGGTTTTGGCATCCCTGAGCAAGATCGGGCAGGGAAAGATCCCGGCAGTACATTAAATAATTAACTCTATAAGGCGCTTGAAACCTTATAGGGTTTCTTGTTCCTGCAAGGAACATTCAGATCAGTTCAGCGGAACAACAGTCTTCCGGCACACTCCCTTTGCTTTTTGGTATTGTTCCTTTTTTGAATTTAAGCTTACCTTTGTGCCGTTTTTATGGAAACAAAAGAATTGTACGCAATTAAATATCCGGTCATGGAGCATTTCTACACCCTCCAGGGTGAAGGTGCCTATGCAGGACACGCTGCCTACTTCATCCGCCTGGGCGGCTGTGATGTAGGCTGTGTGTGGTGTGATGTAAAGGAAAGCTGGGATGCCGATGCGCATCCCCAAATGAGTGTAGCAGAGATCGTGGGCCTGGCGGCCACGCATCCGGGCCGTCTTGCGGTGATCACCGGGGGCGAACCTTCGATGTATGACCTTAGCGCACTGACACAGGGATTGAAAGATGCCGGTTTCAGAACGCATATTGAAACCTCTGCCTCTTCTCCCTTAACGGGAACCCTGGATTGGGTAACGCTCTCTCCTAAAAAATTTAAAGCCCCTTTACCCGGGAATATGTCCTGGGCCGACGAGTTAAAGATCGTGGTGTTCAACAAGTCTGACTTTAAATGGGCAGAAGAATATGCGGCGCTGGTGCCTCCCTCCTGCAAACTATACCTGCAGGCAGAATGGGACAAAAAGGAACAGATCACTCCTATGATCCTGGAATACATCATGGCGCATCCGCAGTGGCAATTATCATTACAAACCCATAAATATTTAAACATTCCTTAGTAAAATGACTTTAGTTCAAGCAATTATATTGGCCATCATCGAAGGCCTGACCGAGTTTTTGCCGGTATCTTCTACCGGGCATATGATCATTGGCAGTGCATTGATGGGCCTGGAACCCAGTCCTTTTGTCAAGTTATTCCTGATCGTTATCCAGTTAGGCACCATCCTTTCGGTACTGGTCTTATATTATAAAAGATTTTTCCAATCAGTCAGTTTTTATATCAAACTGGTGGTAGCGGCTATCCCGGCCTCTATACTGGGGGTTTTGTTCAACGACTATATTGATGCGGCCCTGGAAAGTCCGCTGGTAGTTGCCATTACATTGGTTCTGGGAGGTATCTTACTATTGTTCGTGGATAAATGGTTCAACAAACCTAAAGTAGATCAGATCGAGCAGGTAAATTACAAACAGTCCTTTATGATCGGGGTGTATCAATGCCTGGCCTTGATTCCCGGCATGTCGCGCTCTGCAAGTACTATTGTAGGGGGTATGACCCAGGGGCTTACCCGGAAGCTGGCCGCAGAGTTTTCTTTCTTCCTGGCGATCCCGATGATGTTCGGTGCTTCTCTCATCAAATTACTGAAGTTCTTTAAAGATGGCAATACGTTTACTGGCGAAGAGATCCAGCTTTTGGTAGTGGGTAATGTGGTAGGATTTATTGTTGCTATCCTGGCCATCAAATTCTTCATCGGTGTATTGACGAAATATGGTTTTAAAGCCTTCGGATGGTATAGAATCGTGGTGGGTGTAATTATTATTGCAGTACTGGCGAGTGGCCATCAACTGAATATTATCTAAAAAAGTACTTCATCTTTAAGCTTTGGTATGCTTTTACCAAAGCTTAAAGCCATAATACCCGGCTACAAATACAACGATCCAGAGCAGGCCTTTGATGAGAAAAAACCAGAAGCCGGCTATACCGAAACGTTTTAGCCATTTCTTAAATCCTTTCCCTTTTTGCGGTTCTTCTACTGGTTTTATTTCATTTTGAAGCTGATCCTGGTTCATATGCTTTAAAGCCTTTTTGGAATTTACAAAAATATGACAATTAAGCAGCTTCGTATTTCCATTAAGGGTTAATAAAGTTTAAAATCGGGAACAAAGGGAGCTCTTAGAGCATCTGGTGTTCGTGAACCGTATTGGATTCCACGCGCACAATGCGGTTAGGATATTTCTGTAAGATGCTGTAATCGTGGGTAGCCATCAAAACAGAAGCCTGGGTCTCTGCCGAGATGGTCAGCAGCAGTTCCATAATTACCTCAGTGGTCTCGGGGTCAAGGTTACCCGTTGGCTCATCCGCCAGTATCAATTCAGGATTATTGAGCAATGCCCTGGCGATATCTACACGTTGCTGCTCACCGCCACTCATTTCGTAGGTTTTCTTATAGCTTTTTGCCGGCAGATGCACCATGTCCAGCACTTCCTCGATACGGGCTTTACGCTTGTTCTTATCGTCCCAGCCTGTGGCCCTTAGTACGAAGTCCAGGTTATCGTACACATTACGGTCCGTGAGTAATTTGAAATCCTGGAATACAATACCCATCTTCCTTCTCAGGAAAGGGATCTTTTTCAGGTTCATTTGTCGCAGGTCAAAGCCGGCAACCATGCCCTCACCTTCTTTAAGCGGCAACTCTCCGTATAAGGTCTTTAATAAACTGGATTTACCTGAGCCTGTTTTACCAATCAGGTAGACAAATTCACCCTTTTCAATTTTGAGGTTGACATCGTGCAACACAGGGGTCTTTGCTTGGTAAATATTGGCATTTTCTAAACTCAGAATTGTCTCAGGCATTATGAATGATTTTAAATTTTTTTATCTGCTTCTGCTTACAAAAGTATGATTTTACGCTTAGTTTATGTTGCTTCCTGCTGATGAAAATTACCTTTTCGTTCTTCCTCTATGCGCCCGTCTTTCATCACAAAAATCCGGTGTGCCATCTCTGCCAGGGCTTCATTATGGGTCACGATCACCAAAGTAATGCCATAGCGGTTAACGAGGTCCAGGAAGATCTGGTTGATCTCTGATGCAGTATGTGTATCTAAATTGCCCGTAGGTTCATCTGCAAAGATGATCTCCGGCTTTTGTATAATGGCCCTGGCTATAGCCACGCGCTGCTGCTCTCCGCCGGATAATGCCGCAGGCTTGTGGTCCATGCGCTGCCCCAGCCCTACTGTTTGTAATACTTTTGCCGCCTCTTCTTCTGCTTTCTTCTTGTCCATACCACCGATCCACAAGGGCATAGCGGCATTTTCCAAAGCCGTAAATTCCGGCAGCAGGTGATGGGACTGGAAGACGAAACCGATGTGCTTGTTCCGGAATGCGGCCTGGCGGCCGGCGCTTAGCTGTTCTATAGATTGCCCGTTGATGCTCAGGCTGCCTTTATCGGCTTTATCCAGGCTGCCCAGCAGGTGCAGGAGCGTGCTCTTCCCGGCACCGGAAGGGCCTACAATAGCGACAAATGATCCTTTTTCAATGTCTATAGAAACACCTCTTAACACCTTAAGCGCACCGTAAGCTTTCTCTAAATCTTTTGCTTGCAACAGCGTATTCATCCGGAATTCTTTTTCATTTACTCATGAAAGCTTCAAAGAAGCCTATCGTGTAAATTTAGGAAATTTTTCCGGTAAGTATTCTGCCCCGAAGGAGTGAATATGGACCGTAGATAATAATAATTAAATAACATTTAAACTTTTTTAAAAATGGACTTTTTTTACAAACTATATCTTACATTTGCGGAAATACAAATTAAAACAAAATTATCATAATATGTTTTGGACTTTAGAACTTGCTTCGCATTTAGAAGATGCCCCATGGCCAGCAACAAAAGATGAATTGATTGATTATGCTATCCGTTCTGGAGCGCCCCTGGAAGTTGTAGAAAACCTGCAGGAACTGGAAGATGAAGGAGAAATGTATGAAGGTGTAGAGGACATCTGGCCTGATTACCCGACCCAGGATGATTTCTTCTTTAATGAGGAAGAGTATTAATCATAGCATCGGATCATATTAATTAAAATGGCGAACATTTGCATGTTCGCCATTTTGCCGTTTAATTGAAAAATTTCTTTTTCTCGGTGCCGTACTTTCTCAGCATTGCGCTGGCTCGGTAACGGTCATCATGATACTTGTTGTACAAGGCATCCATACCCGCCAAAACGTAGTCTGCGCCTAATTCATCACACCAGGCCAGTAAGCCTTTAGGGTAGTTAACACCTTTGGTCATCGCCAGGTCCAGGTCAGCAGCAGTGGCTATATTCAGGTATAAAGCTTCTACCGCCTCGTTGATCAGCAGGAACAGGATGCGCTCTACGATTTCTTTTTGTTTATTTTCTTCCAGGCCGGATGTTAATACCGGGCCTTCATTTTCGTAATTGTAAAAACCTTTCCCCGACTTCCTGCCCAGCCAGCCTGCTTCCAGCAAACGCTTCTGGGAGAAGGACGGACGGTAGCGCGGATCGTAAAAGAAAGATTGGAAAACGGTTTCGGTCACCACATAGTTCACATCATGACCGATATAATCGGTGAGGGTGAAGGGACCCATCTTAAAGCCGCCATAACTGGTCAGGGCTACATCTATATCTTCTTTTGTGGCCAGGCCTTCTTCCATCATTTTAATAGCTTCTCCATAGAAAGGACGGGCCACACGGTTCACGATAAAGCCTGGTGTATCTTTCGTCAGTACAGGTGCTTTTTTCCATTGCAGCATTAAATCCCTGATCTCCCCAGCCAGGCCTTCACGGGTCTGGATCGCAGGAATGATCTCTACCAGGGCCATCAATGGTGCCGGGTTAAAGAAGTGAATACCGATCACTCTTTCTGATTTTTGCACAGATGCTGCTATAGATGCAATGGAAAGGGAGGAGGTATTAGAGGCGAGGATACAGTTATCCTCTACGATACTTTCCAGTTCTGCAAATACTTTTTTCTTGATCTCCAGGTTTTCAATGATGGCCTCGATCACCAGTCCGCAATCCTTTAAACCGGACAGCTCATCGGTATAACGGTACTGCTGAAAAACGGCCTGTGCATCGGCCAGTTTCCCTTTTTCCTGCAGTTTGTTGAGGTTCATTAATGTACCGGCTTTCGCTTTTTCCAGGGCTGCAGCATTGTTATCATACACAATTACCTGGTGCCCGGATGTAGCGGCCACCTGTGCAATACCATTGCCCATAGCCCCACTACCTACTATTCCTATAATCATTTTATTAATCATATTATTATTCAATACTCATTGGAGACAGCAGCTATCATGACCGGGAACAACAACAAAGTGTCGTGTTTCAGTACTGCTGCACTAAAAACAGCCTGGCTAAAATTTGTTTTTCCACATCATGCTTTCTACCGGGCGAATGGTACGCTCGGTATATTTGGCATTTTCTTTTTTGTTGTACAGGTTTTCGACCTGTCCTTCCACCGGGAAATAGATCAATTGCCCGATCGGCATACCGGCATAGATCCTTACCGGGTGCACGCAGGAGATCTCCAGTGTCCAGGTATTACAGAAGCCTACATCACCTTTCCCGGCCGTTGCATGGATATCAATACCCAGGCGGCCTGTAGAGGATTTGCCTTCCAGGAAGGGCACGTGCTTATGGGTTTCTGTATATTCCTCGGTAACACCCAGGTACAGTATGCCCGGCTGTAATACATAGCCTTCTTCCGGGATATCGAAATGGGAAATAGTATTATGTACCTTGGCATCTAAAACAGGGGCATCGTACACGGCCAGGTGCTTGCCTAAATGCACATCATAAGAGTTGCTGCCCAAATATTTCCTGTCGAAAGGTTCGATAACGATCGTTCCGTCCTTAATTTCCTCCAGGATACTCAAATCCGATAAGATCATTTATGAGGGTGTATTTGTAGTATTAAAATTCAGTTTATCCGCCATCCATGACTGGGAAAGGGGTTGCAGCCATTGTGCTTCCATTTCCTTTTTGGTACCCACCAGGTTGTTGAACAACAAGGTATCTGCATGGATATAACCTTTGTCCAGGGCATATTGTACCTGGTTCACCGGTAATACCTCTGCTTTATCTTTCACCAGGAAGGTGATGGATAAGCGGTCAAAGAGGTTACAGTCGTACTGCCGCTCTATGCTTTTAATGATGCGCACCATACTGTCGGTACTGCATCCGCTGATGGCCTCATAACTTTCATCTGCCATCATCACCACAAAACGGTTATACAAAAGTTTACCCCAGCCTTTTGCCGGTTTGCCATGCACCTGCCACTGCTCGGTAAATTGAGTAATTTGTTCATCAATTTCACGGGCCTGCTCATCGGTAAAAGGACGTGTACTTTGATAGATCCATACCCTGGACCTATCGTCAAAATCAGCCGGTAATAATGCTGCTACAGCTATCTCATTCATCTGGCAAAGATATATTTTTGATTGGTAACTATTTATTAAATGTGTTCATGGTCTGGGCCATACCCTGTGTGGCAAAGCTCTCAATGATATCAATCGATTTCAGGATCTTTTCTTTGATCACCGGGAACTCCTGGTTGGTCCATTTACCCAGTACAAAGTCGACCTGTCTTCCTTTAGGGAAATTGTTCCCGATACCGAAGCGCAGGCGCGGATATTGATTGGTACCTAAAGTCGCCTGGATATCGCGCAGACCGTTATGCCCGGCATCACTGCCACCTGGGCGCAGGCGTAAGGCCTCGATGGGCAATGCCAGGTCATCCACGATTACCAGCACGTGATCAATCGTAATTTTTTCCTTGTCCATCCAGTATTTCAGGGCCTTTCCGCTCAGGTTCATATAAGTGGTCGGTTTGATCACAATAAACTGTTTGCCTTTCCACCTGATAGTAGCTACAAAAGCCAGCCTGTCCTGCTGAAAGGTACCGCCATGTTTAATCACGAAAGAGTCTGCCACATCAAAACCTATATTATGACGGGTAGCATCATATTCAGCCCCGATGTTGCCTAATCCTACAATTAAATATTTCATCTTGCAAAAGTAATATTTGCTCATGAATTATAAATGATTTGTGAAGCAGTCAAATATTATTAAAACAATTGAGATATTTAAATACTTTTGAAAAAAATCTGTTCATGAAAAAGACATTCCTCCTGTCGCTTACCCTTTTCTGCTATGGGGCAGCTGCTGCCCAGGAAGACAAGCAGGAAAAAGTAATTCCTGTAACACAGACAGGAATAGCTGATGTGAGTGCCATAGCTCCCGGCACTGCAAAGGAAGTAGCTGCCCCTCCGGATCAGATCTATACTTATGTGGAGCAACTGCCCTCATTTCCCGGAGGCACAGAAAAGCTGCATGCTTTTATAGAAAAGCATAAGCGATACCCGAAAGATGCTGTAGCCAAAGGCATTGAAGGAAAAGTGTACCTTGCCTTTACCGTAAAAAAAGACGGCCGTATAGAAAATATTGAAGTAAAAAGAGGCTTATCGGCCAGCCTGGATGCAGAAGCAGTAAGGTTGATAAAAGCAATGCCCCCGTGGATACCGGCCCGCCAAAATGGCAAGGAGGTCAACTGCATGTTTACAATCCCGGTAAGTTTTTATTTTTTAAAATAACATCACATGAAATTGCTTATTTACAGCCTTGTGCTGCCCATGCTCTGTTCACTTCCCCTCTCTGAACTACAGGCACAGAAGAAGCAAACGCTCTATTATCCCAATGGCAAAGTAGCTTTTGAAGGCAAATTCCATATGGCCTGGAATCAAACAGAAAGATTTCAAAACCCTGAACTCCTGGAGCAGGACCAGGACTTTAACAGGAATACTGAATTCGAGGAAGGAGAACGTATGCTGAATGCTTATAAAGATATTATACCCAGCAAAGTGTATGAAGGTAAATGCAAGTATTATTATAATAATGGAAAGCTTTTTGCAGAAGGTACTTATACTTCCGGCTATAAAAACGGGAACTTCAGGTTTTACTACCCGGATGGTAAGCTGGCGGCAAAGCGTACTTATGAATGGGGTATGGCCAGCGGTCACTGGGAATCCTGGGACGACAAAGGGCAGCTGAGCAGTTCTGCTTATTATAAGCCCATCCCCGATCATACGCTACAAAGGATAAATGATAAAAATATCTTGTTGAAACACAACCCGGATAATGAGATCAAGTTATTTTTCGGCATGGATTACGAGAATTTTTTTGATAGCTATAAAGAGCAAAATCTTTATGCACACAGCAAAAACCTCCGCGTTTTTGAAAAGTATGTCACGAAGCAATTGTATCATAAAGCCATTAAAGAAGGCGATTTCAAGGTATGGGAAAACGGTAAGCCTTTCCTGGAAATGAGTTTTCATAATAATATACCTGTGGGTACCTGGCGGATATTCCGTAATGACCGGCCCGGCTTCGAGATTGTTTTTGAAGACGGGAAGATCATAAAAGCTACCGACTTCCTCAATGCAGAAAACAATTTTGGCAGTCCTGAGTATCTTGCCCGGAAAAAGGAATTAGCCGGCCAATATACTGTTGGCAGCCCGGATGCAATAGATCCCGGGGTAATGGGAGTGCCCGGAGTAGCCCCCAGGGAAGAAATCTTCAGAACGGTACAGCAAATGCCGGAAGCAGATTATGATTTCAATCAATACATCAGTAATAATCTTAAAGCACCAAAAGGGATCAGCGCTTATAAAGGAAGGCTTATCGTAGAATTTGTGGTGCGTAAGGATGGCCGTATAGATAATGTCCGTTCAGTAAGAAAAAGTGATGCAGGCCCGGCTTTGGTGGCAGAAGTGATCAAAGTGGTCAAAAAGATGCCTAAATGGAAACCGGGAAAACAAAACGGGCAGGCAGTCGATGTTTATTACAGTTTGCCGGTTAATATAAACCTCCAATAGCAATTTATATCAATCACATTATAAGGGAAATTTCTGAATAAGGCGTAAGAGTATCCCGGGGAAATGAGTTTTAAAAGATAAAGCTGCAGGCAATTGCCTGCAGCTTTATTGTATCTAAATATAATCCGGGATTAATTAAATGGTTTTCTCGCTTTTTGTCCGCGTTTTTCGCCACCAAAATCACCTTTAGGCTTTTTATCGTAAGCATTGCCTTTGCTGTAGCCACCATCTCTGCGACCACCGCCATAACTACCACGATCGCGGCTACCGCCGCCGCCGCCGCCAAAGCTAGGTTTTTTATCCGCTTCTTCTACACGCACCTTACGGTTGTTGAATTTACGGGAATTAATATTTGCACTTATATAATCCAATGCATCTGCAGGAATATTAAAGAAGCTGCTCAATTCTCTTACGGTGATTCTTGTCACCAGTTTGCCATCAAAGTCTGTCTGATCAGTGATGAACTGTACCAGTTTACCGGCATTCAGGCCATCTTTGGTACCCAGGTTGATGAATAATCTTACAGAGCCATCTTTGCTCACGCTGGACCCTGGCTCTTTCTGTGAATAGCTGGAGTTAAGATCAGGTGCATCTTCATAGTCTGCAATCGTATCTTTTAATTGCAACCACAACAAGCGTTGGATCAGGTCATCTTTATCGATCTCAGCAAAACGCTCAGAAATTGCCTGGCCCATTTTTTCGCTGAACTTCGCCTCACCCGCTACTTGTTCGATTTTTTCCATGAAATAAAACAGGCGCTTGCGCACTACTTCATTACCATCAGGAATATCTGTTTTTGTAAATTTAGTTTTCGCTACGCGCTCTACTGCACGCATTCTGCCAATCTCTCTAGGCGTAACGATAGACATACAAATACCGGATTTACCGGCACGTGCGGTACGACCACTACGGTGGGTATAACTTTCTACGTCTTCCGGTAATTCGTAATTGATTACGTGAGTAATGTCATTTACGTCAATACCGCGCGCTGCAACGTCTGTAGCGACGATCGCCTGTAAAGAGCGACGTTTAAAGCGTTCCATAACTTTGGTACGCATCTTCTGGTCCATGTCGCCATGTAAAGGAGATACGTGGTATCCTTCACGCATCAGTTTTTCTGATACGTCCTGTGCATCCTGCTTGGTACGGGTAAAGATGATACCATAAATATCCGGAGCGAAATCCAATAAACGCTTCAAGGTATCATAACGCTGATGAGCACTTGTTACAAAGTATTGGTGATCGATATTTTCGTTGGTCACGTTTTCACGTGCAACGGCAACCTCTTTAGGGTCTTTCATAAAACGCTTGGCAATGCGCCTTACGTCATTATTCATTGTGGCAGAGAACAACCAGGAAGCTTCTTTAGCTTCTGCATTTTTAAGGATGAACTCGATATCGTCTCTGAAGCCCATGTTCAACATTTCATCGGCTTCATCTAATACTACTGTTCTTACGTTTTCCAGGTTGATCACCCCGCGCTCCATCATGTCCATAAGACGGCCCGGAGTAGCTACGATGATTTGCGGACGACGTTTGATCTCCCTGATCTGAGCGCCGATGGGCGTACCACCATATACTGCTACGATGCCTACACCACTTAAAAACTGGCTATACTTCACCAGTTCTTCCTGGATCTGCATACACAGTTCTCTTGTCGGACTTAATACCAGAGCTTGAACTTCAGAAAGCGACGTATCAATTTGGTTCAATAAGGGCAAGCCAAAAGCTGCCGTCTTACCTGTTCCTGTCTGTGCCAGGGCGGTAATGTCTACATTTTCTCGAACCAAAAGGGGAATTGTCTCTTCCTGAATAGGGGATGGATTCTCGAATCCCATTGCCTTGACGGCCGCTACCAACTCTTCTTTTAATCCGAATTGTTCGAATTTATTCATATAAACTTTTAAATAAGCGGCAAAGGTACGCTAATTAAATGGTATCAACTATTTTAATATAATAAATAGTATTAATTAGTAATATCGACAGCAAATCTTTGGCATAAATCCTGTTTATTGAAATATGCTATCTACATAGAGCACCGGTGGGAAGTAAGCACATCTTTAAAGGCGTATTTATTGCTTTAAAACCTTAGCATACACCTGCATTGTTTCCGTGGAGAACTGAGCCGCAGAGAATCTTTGAGCATACTGTATTCCCTGTTCAACCTGCACTTGCTTTATAGCATCTTGTTTCCAGAGTTTAAGGATATGGCCGGCCAATGTACCGGCATCCTGCGGATCAAAATATAAGCTACCCGGCCCCCCGGCTTCTTCCAGGCAGCTGCCGGTAGCAGCAATCACCGGCACAAAGGATTTCAATGCTTCTATGACCGGGATGCCAAACCCTTCAAAAATGCTGGGGTAAACAAAGACCTCCGACAATTGGTACAGGGCAGGCAGATCTTTAAAGGATACCTGGTGCAATAGTTGCACCCTGTCTTTTAAGTTATGCTGCGCTATAAATGCGCTCAACTCTTCGGTATAAGGAGTGGTCTTGCCCACCAGCACCAAATGCACCTCAGGTGGTAATTGTAAAAGGGCGGCTAAAATGATCTTTGTATTCTTCCGGGTCTCTAAAGTACCTACGGAGAGCAGGAAATGAGGCGGCAACTCATATTTAGCCTGTACGGCCTGTTTCTGCTGGGGACTGGCTGCCACAGAGAATACCGGGTCACAATCCTGGTAGACCACCTCAATTTTTGTGGGATCAATAGAATAGAACTGTACCAGGTCGCGCTTGGTTTGCTCGCTGATCGCGATAATGCGGTCTGCTTTGTTGCAGGCAGCAAGTGTCTTCTTACGGTATATTTTACGATCTATCGTGGAATACAATTCAGGAAAACGTTCATAGATCAGGTCATGTATCGTCACTACATACTTAACCCCCAGCGGCTTTTTTCCGAGAGGTAATTCCGCACTCAGGCCATGATAGACCTGTGTATTATTTTTTAACAGAGATCGCTTTATGCCCCAGCTTCTCCAGAATGCAGCAGGTAGCATTGTATCATTCTCAATTAAGGATACCTTATCCCATTGTCTACATTGGTCGAACAGGCTGTGCTCTTTTAAACGGGGAACATACAATTGAATAGTATGTTCCGGGTAGTTGACCTGCAAAGCTTCGACCAGGTTGCGGCTGTAATTGCCTAAACCGGTACGATTGTAAAAAGCACGCTTTGCATCAAAACCAATATTCATAAAAACGAAAGTAGGAATTAATCATCATTTTTGCTCGTTCCTCTAAGCCTGTACCTCAATTCAGCTACGATTGTAGTATTTGTTGAAGTGAGAAAGATAGCATTAAAAAGGAGGCTCAGAAGTAAAGGTCATTTCCTGCAGCGTAACCGGGTGTTTTATGGTCAGGCTCTGCGCATGCAAGTGTAAGCGGTCTGCTTTAGTACCATATAAGTCATCGCCCAGGATGGGTATATTCAATCCCAGATGATGGGCACAGTGCATCCGCAACTGGTGGGTACGCCCGGTGATGGGGAATAATTGTATCCGGGTCTGCTGGCCGCTCACGCTTAGTTTTTTCCATTCTGTAACCGCAGGTTTGCCATATTCATAACACACCACCTGGTGCGGGCGGTTATCCAGGTCTACACGCAGCGGCAGGTCTATCCGGCCCTCATCTCCGGCCAGCACACCGTCTAGTACTGCTATGTAAGATTTCCTGGTTGTCTTCTTGATAAACTGTGCCTGCAGATATTCATGGGCTTCTTTGGTCTTCCCGGCGATCAGGATACCGGAAGTGGCCATATCCAGCCGATGTACCAATAAAGGCCCTGTAGCATGCGGATAACGTTTTTGCAATATTTCCAGGACAGAGATTTGTGCTATTTTCCCCGGTACCGAAAGCATCTCTCCAGGTTTGTCCAGGACCAGGATCTGCTCATCTTCATAAATAGTTTTGAGTTCCCCTCCCAGGTCCTGCTGTATCTCCATAGGGTTAGGGTCCATCTCTACACCCTGCAGCATATGTGCCAGGATCGGTTCACATTTACCCCGGCAGGCGGCATAAAAGTGACCATGCTTCCTGATCTCTGAAGCAGGAGAAGCCCCCCACCAGAATTCTGCAAAGGCCAGGGGTTTTAACTGGTGCTGGAAGGCAAACTGCAGCATTTTGGGTGCGGCACATTCGCCCGCTCCGGAAGGCGGATTATCGAATGCGGTATGGTCAAAAATATCTTTTACATTTTTTAATGCTCCATACTGGTCCAGGAAGTTATACTGTGCAAACAAGCGCTCCTGCAGATCTGCAGACTTTGCTTTACGCTCCTCTTTCAGGGCTTCAATTTGCGCCAGTAGCTGGTCCAGGGCGGCCTGTTCCGGTGCAGCCTGTTCTTTCCAATATCTTTGCATGAATTTAAATTCCCCTTGCTCTCTTACGCTTTCCTGCCTCAGGTCTTCCAGCAGATCGGCCCTGCCTGCTTCACAAAGTGCAAATTCTGCATCTGTTCTTTGCAGGCGACGCCTGGCCTTATTGGCTTTTATCCTGTTTTTGACTTCAAGCAGGTCTGCCTGGCCCAATGCCAGTTTTTCCGCTAACTTTTCCCGGGCAATTTGCAATTCCGGGGACTGCTCAAGCGCCTCAATCGCTTCATTGATGCGGCTAATGAGCTCTTCTCCCTTCAGAAAAAAGCTATCGGGGGCCAGCATATCAAAGATCGGGGGCACAAAGCGGGAATGGGTATTTTTATTGGCGAGTTTTCCGGAAAATGCGGTCAGGTAACCGACAGCCCCGTCCGGTCTTTGCACCAGCATGACCCCGAACATTTTCCCGATGACGAGGCCGGTAAGCGCAGCATCCAGCCCGAAGTTATGTTGCCATTCTGTTTGGGTAGTGATGTATTCCTGCAATTCCCCGGCCGCTTCCAGGCAGAGCGCATGGGGCTCATGATAAAAAGGAAAGTTGAAACGCCCCGGAAGTTCCGAAGCATCTATCGTTCTTTTAAAATCTATCCAACATTCTTCGAGGGAAACTGCAGCTGCCATAATATAAAATCAGGTCCAAAATTAGTAATAATAAATTTCTCAATCGCTAACGATTGCTTATGTTTGCTTAGCGGCATTTCTGAAGCCGCCTACTGACATTAGTCCATCAAATAATTATTTGATCTTGAGACCATTACCCGACATAGAGATTTTAGTAAACGGTATTCTTAACGGTGATATCGCTTTATTGAGCAGGGCGATCACCCTTATTGAATCCACACACCCGGTACACCAGGCCCTGGCAGCGAAGCTGCTGGACCGTGTATTGCCCTACAGTGGCAAAGCCATGCGTATCGGGATAACCGGTGTGCCCGGTGTGGGCAAGAGTACTTTTATAGAATCTTTTGGCATGCACCTGATCGGCCTGGGCAAAAAGGTGGCGGTACTGGCCATAGATCCCAGCAGCAACATCAGTAAAGGGAGTATCCTGGGCGACAAGACCAGGATGGAACAGCTTTCTGTAGCACCCAATGCCTTTATCAGGCCATCGGCAGCGGCAGGCAGCCTGGGTGGCCTTACCTATAAGACCCGTGAAGCCAGCTTGCTTTGTGAAGCTGCAGGATTTGATATCATCATCATAGAAACGGTGGGCGTAGGGCAAAGCGAGACAGAGGTGCGCAATATCTGTGATTTCTTCTTATTACTCATGCTGGCGGGTGCCGGTGATGAACTGCAAGGTATCAAGCGCGGCATTATGGAAATGGCCGATGGCCTGGTGATCACCAAGGCGGACGGGGCCAATGTGCAGAAGGCAAAATCTGCGCGCTCGGAATATGCCCGTGCCCTGCATTTTTTACCGCCTCATGTTTCGGGATGGTACCCGGAGGTAAGCATCTGCTCTTCGATAGACGGCAGCGGCATAGAAGCGGTCTACGCTATGATAGAAAAGTTTGAACAGCACCAGGTGAGCAATGGTTATTTTGAAACAAGGAGAAAGGAGCAAAACCTGAGCGCTTTCCGGCGCTTGCTCCGGGAAGTTTTATACCAGCACCTGCTGAGCCGGAACGGGCTTAAGGAGCACATCAGCAGCCTGGAGCAGGCGGTAGCCGATGGGCGGCAAAACCCTTACTCCGCGGTATTGGATATTCAAAAAACGCTGTAAATAGTTAAAGGCTTATTCCCAAAAGAGCATAGGTTGCCCTGAAAGATAAATTGCGAAAAATAAAAAAGAGACCGTAGAATGGTCTCTTTTTGTCCGATTATTGATGTCCTGCTGAACGCGGAGCAGCTCCATACTTCGACAGGCTCAGTATGACATGATTATTATTAAGAAAGTGTACTCACGGCTGCTTTGATGCGCTTAACGGCTTCCTGAAGCTGTGCCATAGAGGCCGCGTAAGAGAAACGGATACAATCGTCACTACCAAATGCAGCCCCGCTCACACCGCTTACATGACCTGTATTCAACAGGAATATAGCAAAGTCATCGGCATTTTGAATCACACGTCCTTTTGCATCTTTTTTACCGAAATAGTAAGAGATATCGGGGAAAGCATAAAAGGCACCTTCGGGCTCTACTACCTTAAATCCTGCTATACCGGATAGCGCTTCAATAAAATAGGCTCTTCTTTCTTTAAAGGCTTGTGTCATAGCTATGGAAGGCCCCTGGTCTTCGAGCAATGCGGCCACAGCAGCATGTTGTGCTATAGAATTGGTGCCTGATGTAAACTGGCCCTGTATCTTTTCACAGGCTTTCACCATAGCTTCCGGTGCTGCGATATAGCCCAGTCTCCAGCCGGTCATGGCATAGCCTTTGGCAAAGCCATTCACAAGGATCACCTGGTCTTTGATGGCCTCAAATTGTGCTATGCTTTCATGCTTGCCCACATAATTAATGAGTTCATAGATCTCGTCGCTGATGACGGTGATCTGCGGATGTTTTTCAATCACTTTTGCAATGGCTTCCAACTCTGCTTTGCTGTACACCGCTCCTGAAGGGTTACAGGGAGAGGAGAACATCAGTAGCCTTGACTTTTCTGTAATGGCCGCTTCCAGTTTTTCTGCGGTCATCTTAAAGTGGTCTTCAATACCGCAGGGAATATATTTCACCACACCCTGGGCCAGTTCTACCTGTGCCGCATAGGTCACCCAGAAAGGGGTGGGAATGATGGCTTCGTCACCCGGATTGATGGTGGCCAGGACGGCATTTACCAGGGACTGCTTGGCTCCTGTAGACACCAAAATATTTTCAGGTTTATAATCCAGGCCATTATCCCGTTTCAGTTTGGTACAGATCGCCTTTCTCAGGTCCATGATACCGGCTACGGGTGTGTATTTGGTATAACCGGCATCCAGTGCGCGCTTTGCGGCATCTTTGATATGCTCCGGGGTGTCAAAGTCCGGTTCTCCAAGACTGAGGCTGATGATGTCTATACCTTGTGCGGTAAGCTCCCTGCCCAGCTTTGCCATTAATAAAGTTTGCGGTTCGTTAAACCTGTCTACAAACTGAGAAATCTGCATATCAAAAATATTTTTTGTTGTTGAACAAAGATAATAGAAATAATATGCGCAATTTAGGGAATCCCCGGCTCATTACCTGATTGAAAAATTTATGCCTCCCGGCCGCCGCATTGCCTGCTTTTAGCTAAATTTGCCACACATTTTTCAATATCATTATTTATGAAACCATCTATACCACAAGGTACCAGGGACTTTTCTCCCAGTGATGTGCGTAAGCGTCAATATATTTTAAATACCATTAAAACGGTATTTGAACTTTATGGCTATCAACCCCTGGAGACCCCTTCAATGGAAAACCTCCAGACCCTGATGGGTAAATACGGCGAAGAAGGCGATCGTTTGATCTTTAAAGTATTGAATAATGGCCTGCATGAAAAAAAGGACAAAGACAAGCTGAATGAAGAATGGGGCAAGATCTTAGATAAACCATATAGTACTCCTGCTATCACCGAAAGGGCACTGCGTTATGATCTCACGATCCCTTTTGCGCGTTTTGTCGTGATGCACCAGAATGATCTTGCTTTTCCTTTTAAGCGCTACCAGATGCAGCCGGTATGGCGTGCCGATCGCCCTCAGCGTGGCCGCTACCGCGAGTTCTGGCAATGTGATGCGGATGTGGTGGGCAGTAATTCGCTGATCAATGAAGCGGAATTACTGGCGATCTACCACCAGGCTTTTCACCTGCTCAAAGTGCCGGGCATCAGTGTGAAGATCAACAGCCGGAAGGTTTTAGCCGGGCTGGCGGAGGTTGTGGGACACTCAGACCAATTAACAGACATTACAGTGGCGATTGATAAACTGGACAAGATAGGCTGGGAAGGGGTTTCAAAAGAATTAACGGAAAGAGGACTGGGGGCAACAACCATCAGTTTTGTAGAGCAATACCTGAACATCGGCGGCAGTAATGAAGAGCGCCTGGCCGCTATGGAAAGCTTACTGGAAAGCAGTGCTATGGCACAGCAAGGCATCAAAGAGTTAAGGGACAGTATTCAATATTTTTCTATCCTGAAGAAAGCGGCTTGGGAAAGTGAACTGGTAGTAGACTTTACCCTGGCACGTGGTTTAAATTATTATACCGGGGTGATCGTGGAAGTGGGTACTTCAGCGGTAAAGATGGGCAGTATAGGCGGTGGCGGCCGTTATGATGACCTTACGGGCTTGTTTGGCCTGAAAGGGCTTTCCGGAGTGGGTGTATCTTTCGGTATCGACCGGATTTATGATGTGATGGAGGAGCTTGGTCTTTTCCCGGAGCAGGTAGCATCCGGCACCAAAGTACTGTTCCTCCTGATGGACGAGGCCGCGACGACCCAGGTATTACAATATTGCAGCGCTTTAAGGGATGCAGGCATTCCTGCGGATATGTACACGGAACAAGCGAAGTTTGACAAGCAGATGAAGTATGCCAATAAACGTAATGTCCCTTTTGTGGCCATCATCGGTTCTGATGAGCTGGCCAATAAAGTGATCACGCTAAAGAATATGCAGGACGGCACTCAGTCGACCCTGGATATTGATCAGTTGATTGCTCATTTAGCTTAATTAAGCTCTTTTAGCTTTAAAGAAATCTTTCATCAGCTGCGTGCATTCATCCGCAAGAATGCCGTGGCTGATTTTTGTTTTAGGGTGAAAGCCGTACTGCTCGCCTACTACATGCTTGTAGCCGTTTTTCTCATCCGTTCCGCCAAAGACTACTCTGCCGATCTTAGACCAGTACAGCGCGCCGCAGCACATGAGACAAGGCTCTATGGTAACATATAAAGTTGCATCGGGCAGGTACTTGGCCCCTAATTCATTAAAGGCGGCGGTAAGCGCGATCATTTCTGCATGGGCAGTACAGTCGTTCAGCATCTCGGTCTGGTTGTAGCCCCGGCTCACGATCCTTTCATTCATCACCACTACTGCACCGATGGGAATTTCCCCTGCTTCAAAAGCTTTCCTGGCCTGGGCCAAAGCCTGGTTCATAAAATGTTCATCTGTCATAAGTGCTCGTTTATACAAAAGTAAAGCAATTTTAAAACAATGGAATTTGATACTTTTGTAAAACAATTTTTGACATGGTACCACAGGTTTTAGATAAACAAAAGTTCTTTTTTGCCGGGGTTGCCGGGGCCGGCATGAGTGCTATAGCACAATATTTAAGCGGCTCGGGCAAAGAGGTTGCGGGAAGCGACCGGCTGTTTAATACAGCGGATAACGAACATACGCGTCAGCAGCTGATTGCGGAAGGCATCACTTGTTACGATCAAAAGGAGGCTCACCTGAGCGCTGCGGATGAAGTATTAGTGGTCAGCACGGCGATTGAAGCAACGAATGTGGAAGTGGCCAAAGCCCTGGAACTGGAGATTCCTGTGATCACGCGATCACAACTCCTGGCCCAGATCTGCGCAGAAAAGAAAACGATCGCTGTAGCCGGGACAAGTGGTAAGAGTACGACGGCGGCTATGCTGTTTCACCTCCTGAGCCATTGCGGCATTGATACTTCCCTCATCACGGGAGCGGGTATCGTCAGTCTTATCCGCGAGGGCAAGATCGGTAACTGCCATGTGGGCAAGAGTGACTGGCTGATCATTGAAGCGGATGAAAGCGACGGATCGCTGGTCAATTATCAACCTTATATCGGCATCCTGCTTAATATTGATAAGGACCACAAGGAACTTGCTGAGCTGGATGATATTTTCCATATTTTCAAAAACAATACGCAGGGTCATTTTATCGTCAACCGTTCTCATCCGCTGGCACTGGCCTTCAGCGCCAATCAGCAGGAAGACTTCGGCAAGGACAGCCCGGTTGCCGGTACGGACTTCAGACAGGAAGGTTTTACGATACATTTCAAAGTAGCAGGTGTGCCTTTCTCTATGCCCACGATAGGAGCGCATAATATGGAGAATGCCCTGGCCTGCATTGCCGTGGCACAATTGCTTGGCCTTAAGCCGGAAGATTGTGCAGCGGCATTAGCGACTTACCCGGGCATTTACCGCAGGCATCAGTTATTAGGTAAAGTGAAGGGCATTACGGTAATTGACGATTATGCCCACAACCCGGCCAAGATCGCTGCCAGCATCAATGCCTGTAAACCTGTGGCAGATAAACTGATTGCCTGGTTCCAGCCGCATGGTTATGCGCCTACGCGTTTTATCCGGAAAGAGCTGGTGGAAGAGATCGCACGGAGCTTAAGACCCGGTGATGAGATCTGGATGAGTGAGATCTATTATGCAGGTGGCACTACGGTAAAGGATATTTCGGCCAATGATATCATTAATGACCTGAAGGCTTTGGGGGTAAAGGCATTTTTCGTTGAAGACCGGGAGCAATTGTTACAGGAATTGGATACTCATTTTACGGAGGATTGTGTGCTATTGCTCATGGGTGCCCGGGACCCTTCCCTGGAGCACTTCGGGCAGGACCTGTACCGGAAACTGCAACAGTTATAAGCTCAACCTAGAGGAACGATAATCGTTCTGTAATGAATTCTATTTAAAAGAAAACTATGGACTTTACTTCTGTCAATGATGAATTGCTGGCGCTCAAAAAAAGGATCCGGGCGCTGGGGAAGGATGTGGTGAAAATTGAAAAAGTAGGCAATGGCAATATGTCGGCCTTTGAATTGTTGTACCGGGAGCCTGGAGAAGCGGAGGTGAAGCAGACTTATTTCTGGCGCCACGATATAGAGAATTTTATCAAAAAACTGGAAGGATAAAATCACCCTGCAAGGCAATTCTTGCAGGGTGATTTACTTGAATGCTCCTATTGTGACATTCCCTCTATTCTTCCGGGATATTAAGGGTAAAGGAGAAAATACTTCCCATCCCCAGTTCACTGACTACACTTATATTTCCACCCTGCGCTTCAATAAATTCTTTGCTGATGGCCAGGCCTAGTCCTGTGCCTTCTTTTTGTGTGCCCGGAACTCTGAAATATCGTTCAAAGACCTTGTTTTTGTATTGTTCAGCAATACCGGTTCCCGTATCTTGTACCGAAAACCTGACCTTATCCGCTTCCCGGGTTATGTTCAATGAAATAACCGAATTTTCATAGGAATACCGGATGGCATTCGAAATAAGATTGATCAGTACCCATGTCGTTTTCTCACTATCGGCTTGTACCTGGGGCAAGGTATCAGGCAAGGAAAGATCTATTTTGATATGCTTTTGTTCTGCTTGTGTTTTAGTTGCTTCTATCGCATATTGTACGATCTCCCCGGGCTCCGCAGCTTTGATCGACCATTGGATATTACCGCTCTCTACCTGTGCCAGGTTCAGGAGCTCCCCGGTGATTTTCAATAAGCGGTTAGTGTCTTCTTTAATGCTTTCCAGTAATTGCCGCTGCTCTTCATTCAAATTGCCGATGCGTTCGTTTTCCAGTAGTTGTAAGCTCATCTTTATAGCTGCAATAGGTGTTTTGAATTCATGGGAAACCGTCCCGATAAAATTCGTTTTTGCGATATCCAGTTCTTTAAAAAGCGTAATGTTCCTAAGCATAATTACATGACCGATCAATTGTGATTGCTGCTCTCCGGTGGGAATGATATTGATATCTATAATTTCTTTTTCGAAATAGCTTTCCTGGCCATCTGCAAAGATCTTGATTGATTGTTCACTTTCTTTTTTGCATTCTGGATTGATCAGTTCTTTTATTAAATCTCTCACCAGGTCATTACTTACAGCAATATCCTGGATCTGCCGGTCTACAAAGTTCGCACTGCTCAATCCTGATATTTTTAAGGCTTCATCATTAGCAAAAAGTACTTTCTTGTTCTCATCGATACCGATCACCGGATCGTGCATATTATTGATAAGAGCTTCTATCCGTTTCTTTCCTTTGATGATCTTATCTAATTTACTTTCTGAATATTCTTCTAATTTCTCTGCCATTGTATTGAAGGACTTTGCCAGTTCTCCGAATTCGCTATTGCTTTCAAAATTGACCCGTTCTTTGTAGTTATGCCCGGCAATTTGTTTGATACTTCCGGTCAATTCTTTTATCGGATCGGCTATGTTCCCGGGAAGATTGACAAACAGTATAAAGGCAATGATAAAACAAATTACCCCGGCAATAGAGATCCGGAGCACTGCATGATCTGCAGTGGCATTGGCAATACTGCTTTTGCGTTCAATGGCCTGCATATTCAGCTGCATGAGCTGAGTAATGGATTTCCGTATGGATGATGCCAATAAGGGATCGGCAGGATTCTGTTTTAAATGCATGAAATGCTTCGCTATCCCGGCAGTAGCTTCTCCTTCTCCTTGCTCAGTCACATTCTTTTGTTGTTTATTAAGATTCCGCTCAAAATCGGATAAAGCAAAAGTATCTGTTGTCATATTTTCCAGCGCCAATAACATATTCCGGGAATATTCCAGGGTATTGTAATTCGCTACCAGTATATTATTGGTATCGCGCTTCAATGCATTTACATAGAAAATACTCATTGCTGCCAGTAGCATTATAAAGGCAAACAGTAAACCTACACCGGATATTAGTTTAGTTTTTATTTTCATCTTTTCTTTGATAGGGATGGGTGGTTAATGGTGAGTGGTTAATGGTAAAAAGTAAAAAGGTAAAAAGTGATAAGTTATGAGTGGCATGATCAACTCAATATTACCAAATCTACATTGTTGGCAGCAAGTTTTTTTACAAGTACATTAAAAATACTGGTGGCCATGATCAATCTCCATAGGTTCAGCCGGGGCTTCCCGATACAAACTGTGGTTATTCTTTTAGCCTCCACTTGTTCTATAATCGCTTGGGCGATTGAAGAATTTTGTACTTTAATTACTTCAGCGCCTAATTCTGTTGCTAATTTATAATTATTAATAAGTAGTCTCTGCTTTTTTAAAGTTATTTTATCGGCACTTTCATTCGGGGCCTGCACATAGAGTACATACCATTTACTTTGATAGTAATTGGCGAGTCTTGCTGTTTTTTTGATTACTGTTTTTGCTGATCTTTCATTGCTGCTGATGCAGGCCAGGAAGCGCTCGTGTTTTAAGGTATTGGGCTTTATTATCTCTGTCTCTACTTTCCGGTTTACCTGTGCGGCTACTTCTTTTAATGCCAGTTCACGCAGTTGCAAAATGTGATCGCTCTGGAAAAAATTGCTCAAAGCGGCAGCAATTTTTTCTGCCTGGTAGATCTTCCCTTCTTTCAGTCTTGTGATCAATTCATCTGCGGTAAGATCTATGTTCACCACTTCATCGGCCAGACTTACTACATGGTCGGGAATCCTTTCCTTGACGGTGATCCCGGTAATGCTCTTAATTTCATCATTCAGGCTTTCTATATGCTGAATGTTCACGGCAGATATAACGTTAATACCTGCATCCAGGATATCCAGCACATCCTGCCAGCGTTTTTCGTTCTTGCTGCCCTCGATATTGGTATGGGCCAGTTCGTCTATAATGACTACTTCGGGGCGCAGGTTGATCACGGCCTGCATATCCAGTTCTTCCAGTTCTTTGCCTTTGTAAAATAACTGTCTTCTTGGTATAAGCGGCAATCCGTCCAGCAGTGCTACGGTTTCTGCACGGTTATGGGTTTCTATGTAACCGATTTTCACATCAATCCCGTTACGCAATAAGGTATGTGCTTCCTGTAGCATACGGTGGGTTTTACCGACACCGGCGCTCATACCTATGTAGAGTTTGAATTTTCCTCTCCTTGATTTTTTGATCAGGGAGAGGAAATGAGCTGCTGTTTTTCTTTCTTCGTCCATTATTTCAGTGAATCGTTTACTGATTATAATTTTTCGTTGTTTATGTAAACGCTCAGGACACTCCAAACGTTTTAAAAGCTGACGGCTAATGCTGTTGTCGCGCTAATGCTGTTTGAGGAGAATGCTTCATTGCGTTGCCTGAAAATAGCCTCTTTACTGTTTAATTGCTTAATCTCTGTGCGCCATACTACATTGGGCAGGATCGCATAGTCTGCATTGAGGGAATAGCCAAAAGTGCTGCACCCGTTTGGGGTACCGGTATCTATAATGACTCCTGCTTTATCCCGGTAGTATTCGCCTCTGGCAGTAAGGCTGAATTGATGGGTCAATTTATATTTAGCTATCAAAACCGGGGTATACCAGGTATTGTAAGTACTGCTGCCCTTTGCCTTTTGTTCTGCCCCTATATCAAATCCTGCAGTGATGCCAAATTTTTCATTGACCTGGTATATGACATAAAGGTTATGGAAGTAGCGCATTTGTCGCAGACTGTCTGGTTTATCGTTCCCAATGAATGAGCTGCTGTTGAGCGTTAGTTTTTCATTGGGTTTGTAGGTCAACTGATGCGCGAAGGCCGGTGTCGTATTACCGTCTACACGCTGTATGCGTTGCCAGCCATTCAAGACTAATCCACTGAGCAGCCATTTGCCGCCGGGCGATGTATAGGTAATCTTAGCTCCTGTTTCAAAGTAAGGTGAGTTATCTGCAAACAAGCTACGGGTCAATGTCCAGTTGTCTTTCCCCACAGCGCTTTCAAAGCCGAGATGTGAAGAGAAAATACCGGCATCGATCCACAAATCATGCTTTTTAGATATTTTCACGCCTACATTTCCCTCATAGATATTTTTCAACACTCCGGGCTCTGCGGCATAGTTGGCATTCATATAGGAGCCTGCAGCAATTGCCAGGTTGGCCCTTATTTTTGCGGTACTGTAATTGGCTTTGAGATAAGCAAGGTTTAAACTTACTTCGTTATTCCTGTTATGACTGTACACAAAGCCAGGACGTGCATTGCTCATCGGATTGTTCGCATCATATTGATAATAGGCTTCGGCATAGGCGCTCAGGATTAAGGGCTTCGGCTCTGTGTTTGTCGTTGCTTCCTGTGCCCCTAAAGTTCCGGTGTAAGCGGTAAAAAGCGCGGCTATAATTATTGATTGTTTCATTGTTGAGGGAGAAAAAAGCTAATGGTTAATGATGAGTGGTGAGAAGTGAGAAGTGAATTGTGAGAAGTGAGAAGTGAGAAGTGAGAGGTGAGAAGTGAATGAAGACTATTGGTTATTTGCTTTGCTCATTTCATCTAGTGCAATATTGAGCTTTAATACATTTATTTTTTCGGGACCGAATAAACCTGCTAATGGCTTGTCTGTATGTTCAGCAATCAGTTGCTCTAATCGAGCCGGATTTATGCCCCGGATCTGTGCGATGCGTTTTACCTGTACTTTAGCAGCGGCTACTGAAATATGTGGATCTAACCCGCTGCCGCTTGCGGTAACGAGTTCTACCGGGATTGCGGATTGTTTGATTTCGGGATTGTGTACTAAAAAGGTATCAATACGTGCCTGAACTTCTGCCCGGTAGGCTGCATTGGAAGGGCCTTTGTTACTGCCCCCGGAACCTGCGGCATTGTAGCCGACTGCTGATGGACGTGAGTAGAAGTATTGGTCTTTTGTAAAAGATTGCCCGATATTGCTGTAATATTTTTGTCCTTTGTACACTATTATTTCACCTTTCCCTTTATTGGGTGCGAACTGTGCAATACCCCAAACGGCCAGTGGATAGAGGATGGCAAAAAGTATAATAGTAAGTACGGTGATTTTGATGGCCGGTAATATATGTTGTTTCATTTTTTTGATTGTTTAAATAAATAAAGACACGATGATATCGATGAGTTTAATCCCTATGAATGGGGCAATAAGGCCGCCTAAACCATAGATTAAAAGATTCCTGCGCAGTAGTGCTGATGCGCCAATCGGCTTGTAGGCAACGCCTTTTAATGCCAGCGGAATAAGGAACGGAATAATAATGGCATTGAAGATAACAGCGGACAGAATGGCGCTTTGCGGACTGGAAAGGGCCATAATATTCAGGCTTTGTAAAGCCGGGATGGCTGTTATAAATAATGCCGGGATGATGGCAAAATATTTGGCCACATCATTGGCAATGCTGAAGGTAGTAAGGGTTCCGCGGGTCATCAATAGTTGTTTGCCGATCTCTACTACTTCAATTAATTTGGTGGGATCATTGTCCAGGTCCACCATATTGCCTGCTTCTTTTGCGGCCTGTGTCCCACTGTTCATGGCTACGCCTACATCTGCTTGGGCCAATGCCGGGGCATCATTGGTGCCGTCTCCCATCATCGCAACCAGCCTTCCTGCGCTCTGTTCTTTTTTGATGTAGTTCATTTTATCTTCGGGTTTTGCCTCGGCAATAAAATCATCTACACCGGCTTTCTCTGCAATGAATTTTGCGGTTAAAGGATTGTCCCCGGTAACCATAACGGTCTTAATACCCATTTTGCGCAGACGTTCAAACCGTTCCCTGATACCAGGTTTAACGATGTCCTGCAGTTCAATAACGCCCAGGGCTTTTTCGTTTTCTGATACGACTAGAGGTGTTCCTCCTTTACCGGATATTTCCCTGACTTTTACTTCAATTTCTTCGGGAAAAATGTTCCCTGCTTTTTCGACGATTCTTTTGATGGCATCGGTGGCTCCTTTACGGATGCGACTTTGCTCAAAATCAATCCCGGAACTCCTGGTCTCTGCAGAGAACCGGATAAAGCGCGGTGCATTTACGGCATAGCTTAAAGGATTGACACCGGCCAATTCAATAATGGATTTACCTTCGGGTGTGTCATCACTCATAGAGCTCAATACGGCTGCGCGTATCATTTGTTTTTCATCGATGCCATTTGCGGAATAGAATTGGGTGGCTTTCCTGTTGCCAATGGTAATCGTTCCAGTTTTATCCAACAGCAAGACATCAATATCTCCGGCTGTTTCAACTGCCTTACCACTTTTGGTAATGACATTGGCGCGCAAGGCACGGTCCATGCCAGCAATCCCGATGGCTGATAATAAGCCACCGATGGTTGTGGGGATCAGGCAGACAAACAGGGCGATAAAGGATGCAATGGTAATGGGTGCATTGGCATAGTCTGCAAAGGGTTTTAAGGTAACGGTGACAATAATAAACACCAGTGTAAAGCCGGCTAAAAGAATCGTCAACGCTATTTCATTGGGTGTTTTCTGCCTGGAAGCACCTTCTACTAATGCAATCATTTTGTCGAGGAAGCTTTCGCCGGGTTCTGTAGTTACTTTGACCTTGATCTTGTCGGACAAGACTTTCGTGCCCCCGGTTACGGAGCTTTTATCCCCACCGGATTCGCGGATCACGGGAGCAGATTCCCCGGTGATGGCGCTTTCATCAATCGTTGCCAGACCTTCGATAATTTCACCATCGGTGGCAATAATATCCCCGGCTTCACAAATAAAGATATCGCCTTTTTTGAGTGCTGCAGAAGATATAGTGCGACCGTCTGCTAAACGGGCAGGTGTTTCTTCACGGGTTTTTCTTAAGCTGTCCGCTTGTGCTTTTCCTCTTGCTTCTGCAATCGCTTCTGCAAAATTGGCAAACAGTAAGGTGAAGAAGAGGATTATTGTGATTAGTAAATTGTAAATAGAGAATTGTAAATGATCTGTTCCGGAAAAAAAAGAGTTTATAGTTACCAGTAACATGACCACAGTGCAAATCTCTACCAAAAACATAATGGGATTTTTTACCATTAACTTCGGATGTAGCTTGATGAATGACTGCTTCAAACTTTCCAAAACGATTTCCTTCGTGAAGAGTTTTTGATTATTTTTATTATTTGATTTCATGTTTTTAATTTAGTGAGACGTGATGGATGATAAGTGAGATGTTTGATGTGATAAGTGATAGGTGACAAGTTAGATGTGAGATGTAATTAGTGAGCAATAGGTTATAACTTTTGATTACTGAATAATGAATTGTATTTATTTTTAATAAAACTTTCCTTATGAAACCACATCAAAAACTAAACGCCTGGATTCATAGTTTCCACCTGGTTAAAACATTATATGAGCTTACAAAGACTTATCCTTCTGAGGAAAAATTCGGACTGATATCTCAGATTCGTCGTGCTGCTGTTTCTGTTCCGGTAAACATCGCAGAAGGGGCAGCAAGAAAAGGCAAAAAAGAGTTCATTCATTTTCTACATATTTCACTCGGCTCTTTAACTGAGCTCGACACATTGTTGCTATTAAGTGGTGATCTGGGATTTATCTCTAATGAGCAATCTGTCTTATTAAATAATGAACTGGATTCCATCGGAAAAATGATTTATGGATTGATTAAAAAAGTTGAAAGTGGGTTGTGAGCGGCTAGTGGAGAGTGAGAGGTAGTAAGTGATAAGTAAGATGTGATATGTAAGATGTGATATGTAAGATGTGAGATGTGAGAGGTGAGAGGTGGGAATTGAAAAGTGAAAGGAGGTAAATGGAATATGATAGGTTAGAAAGTGAGATGAGTATGTTTAGAAGTAAGAAACAAGGGTTGAAAACAAAAATGCATCTCCAAAATTTATCATTATTAGCATTTTACTGCTCAGATTTTGCTGCTTATATTGCTCTTTCCACATTTTTCTCTTTACAGCTCTCTTTTCACTTTCCCCTTCTCAACTCTTACATCTCACTTTTTCCTATCCACATTTCACCTTTTACTCTTCACTACTCACCATTCACTTCTCCCCCTACATCGAAAAATACTCTGCTATTGGTCCCAAGGTTAATGCCGGGAAGAAGGATAAAGCGGCAATGATGGCAATTACTGCAAATACCATTAAACCAAATGTTGCTGTATCTGTTTTCAAGGTGCCGTTACTTTCGGGTATGTATTTCTTGTTGGCTAATAATCCCGCTATGGCTATTGGACCGATAATGGGCAGGAATCTTCCTAAGATCAACACAAAACCTGTGGTGATATTCCACCAGAGATTGTTGTCGCCCAGGCCTTCGAAACCACTCCCATTGTTGGCTGCAGAAGAAGTGTATTCGTACAATATTTCACTGAAGCCGTGAAAGCCCGGGTTGTTCAGCGTGGATGCTCCTTGTGCCGGGAATGCCGTAGCTAATGCGGTACCCACCAATATTAAAAACGGATGCAGTAAGGCGATGATCATGGCGATCTTCATTTCTCTTGCTTCAATTTTTTTGCCCATAAATTCAGGCGTACGTCCTACCATTAATCCACTGATGAACACGGCAAGGATAATGAAGATGAAAAAGTTCAACAGGCCTACTCCGCAACCGCCATAAAAGGCATTGACCATCATCGCCAGCAACTCATTCATGCCGGATAAAGGCATGGTGCTGTCGTGCATCCCATTGACTGATCCGGTAGAAATAACGGTGGTCACAATGCTCCAAAACCCTGTGGCAGCAGCCCCGAAGCGTATTTCTTTACCTTCTGTAGCACCTGATGAATCATCGATACCCATGGCTGCAATGGCAGGATTACCATTCGTCTCCATATTGATATTGGGCAGGGTAAGGAGCAAAAATCCCACGGTCATCACGCCAAAGATCATCCTGGAAAATTTCTTTCTACCGGTAAAATAACCAAAGGCAAAAATCATTGCCAGCGGAACGATCAGCTGGGCAAACATCACTACCATATTGGTCAGGTAATTCGGGTTTTCGAAAGGATGTGCCGCATTCGCGCCAAAGAAACCGCCCCCATTGGTACCGACGTGCTTGATGGCGATAAATCCGGCAGCAGGTCCGGTGGAAACATTTACGGTATCGCCTTGCAGGGATACGATCTGGTCTTTACCTTCAAAGGTCATCGGCGTGCCGTTGAACACTAATAGCAAAGCGACGACCAGGGACAGCGGCAGCAGTATTCTTGTACAGGATTTCATTAAGAAGTTGTAGAAGTTTCCTAATTGATCGGTTGTTTTTTCACGGAAGGCTTTAAACAAAATAGCTGCTGCAGCCAGACCGGTACCGGCACTTACAAATTGTAGAAACATCAGCCACATTTGGCCCAGGTAACTCACACCTGTTTCTCCGGAATAGTGTTGCAGGTTACAGTTCACCACAAAAGATATGGTGGTATTGAAAGCCAGGTCTGCACTCATATTGGGATTATGATCCGGGTTGAAGGGCAGCCATTGCTGGGTCATTAAGATAAGCATACCCAGCAGGAACCAGACAAGATTTATGGTCAGCAAGGCTACCATATGTTCTTTCCAGTTCATTTCTTTTTTAATATTGATCCCGCTGATCTTGTAGCATGCCTTTTCTATGGGATTAAAAACCGGGTCGAGCAGGGTTTTCTCTCCGCCATAAACTTTCGCCATGTATTTACCGAAGGGAAGTGCCAATGCAAGTGTTGCGGTGAACATCACAATGATTCCTAAGATTTCTGTATTCATTTTTTCTGATAATTGACGGTTGATATTTTATAGTTGACCAATTACGGGTTGTTGCTGTTTTAAAATTTTTCGGGCTTAAGCAATACATAAACGATGTAAGCAAAAACGCCAATGGATAAGATGAATAATGCGGTCATTGTTTTTATTTTTTGGGTGATGGGTGGTAAGTGATAGGTAATAGGTGATAAGTGATAAGTGATAAGTGAAATGTGAAATGTGATAAGTGATAAGTGATAAGTGATAAGTGATAAGTGAAATGTGATAAGTGATAAGTGAAATGTGGTCTCTGTTTTTATCAATATCATATCTCATCAAAAAAACGGATGGATCTGTAGAAAATCCAGAAACATAAAATGCCGGAAAGGATTAAAATGAGGGTAAGCATAAGGGTTATTGTTGTTGAATGAAAGTTTTTTTAGAGTCCTGATTTGTACACTTGTTTCACATAAAGAGCATACAGGCCCGCAGGAACTTTTCGGATTACCTGTTTTCTTTCGCCGGCAGGGCAAGTAAAAAAGATATTGTCAAGAGAAAAGATGAATACGTTTTCAATAGCATTTTTTATCATCAGATCTCCTTTTCTATAAATGCTATCGATCAATTTCATGCACTTGTCTGTCATCAGTTCATTATGCTGCTCTACCATTTTCCGGGTATGCCGGGTAATGATACGGATGAGGGCAAAAGGATTTTTTAAGTGGACTAATCTTGATATTTCTGTTTTTACTTCCGGGATTACAGCAGCTATTTCATCGGCTACTTCATATTGATTCATTTGGAAACTTATTTGTTTGACTATACTGTAGCCAATTATGTTCCACAATAAACAAATAGTACATAATTGCTTGACAATCAATATATTGAAAATTATTTCAAAAAATAGAGACATGAAAAAAGCCTATCAAAATGATAGGCTCATTATCAAAACGAGTAGGTAGCACTAGCGGATCTTATATTCTTCGATCTTTCTGTATAGCGTAGCAATACCGATTTCCATAAGCCTGGCAGCTTCTGCTTTATTCCCTTGTGTATGGTTAAGTACTTTTTGAATGTGCAATTTTTCTGCGCTTTGCAGTGAAAATGCAGATAGCTGCTGATCCTTTGTAAGTTCAGATCTCATTTGAATATCTGCAGGCAGGTCATCTACAGACAACTCATCTCCATTGGAAAGAATTACAGCGCGCTCAATCACATTTTTCAATTCCCGGATGTTACCGTTCCATGAGTATTCTTGCAATGCACGAAGGCATCCGGGGCTGATAGTGGTAATTTTTTTGTTGCTCTTCCTCGCAAAAAGTACCAGGAAATGAAGCGCCAATAATGCTATGTCGGGCACTCTTTCGCGCAGGGCCGGGAGCGGGATCTGGAACACGGATATACGGTAAAAGAGGTCTTCCCGGAAGTGTCCTGCTTCGATCTCTTGCTTCAAGTTTTTATTGGTGGCTGCTATGATGCGGACATTAACTTTGGTGGGACTAGTATCTCCTACTTTTAAGAATTCCCCGGACTCAATTACCCGCAATAATTTCGCCTGCAGGTCCAAGGCCATTTCGCCCAATTCGTCTAAAAAGATGGTGCCGTTATTTGCTTCTTCAAACAAACCTTTATGGTCTTTAGCCGCACCTGTAAAGGCTCCGGCCTTATGACCAAACATTTCACTTTCCAACAAATCTTTACTGAAAGCGGAACAGTTAATCGCTACAAAGTTTTGTTTACTGCGCTTACTTTCCTGGTGGATCGTTTGTGCGAAGACTTCTTTACCCGTTCCTGTTTCCCCGGTCAGGAGAATGGTGGTATCTGTTTGCGCTACTTTTTTTGCCAGTTCAATGGCCTGTAAAACGGAGGCCGAGCTACCTATAATTTTATCGAATGAGTGTTTATTGTCTAATTGTTTTTCTAACTGTTGTACTCTTTTATTCAATGCTGCTTTTTCGCTTGCTTTGTACAGAAGCGGAATTATTCTATTGTTGTCATCTCCCTTGGTAATATAATCGAAAGCACCATTTTTTATAGCTTGTACACCATCCGGGATATTGCCGTAAGCGGTGAGTAAAATAATTTCTATTGCAGGATACTTGTCTTTAATGATCTTTGAAAATTCAACCCCGCTGCCATCAGGCAGTTTCACATCACAGAGCACTACATCAATGTCTGCCTGAATTAATTTCTTCAAGCCCGATTTGCCATCCGGTGCTTGTATCACTTCAAATCCTTCTAAACTGATGATCCTGGTCAGTAAGGCCCTTAGCTTTTCTTCGTCGTCTATGATCAGTACTTTTTTCACCTTTTGCACTTTAATGTCTAATGAATTTTACGTTTCAGGTTAAATGCTTTTACCGGCTGGTAAACCAAAGGTATATGTTCTACCAGCACATCGTTTCTATCCAGGCCAAATGCATCTTCATCTTTTTGGGCCAGTCTTTTGAGGAAGAAGTAGGATTTTAAGATCACGCCTTCTTTCAAAGCAAATTCATTTTCCACAGAAAGGTATTTTTCCATGACGATGAATTTATAGTCAATGGAAGGATTGTACTTGGTGCTGCCATCATTTTTAAGGTGCAGGTTTAGTTCCTGATCATTGATCAGGTCGTCAATAATTTTTTCAAAGTATAACTCTGTTTTAGGTTGGATCCTGAAGCCGATATTCAGCACGATCTTGATGACTTTATCATCGACCAGTTCTGTGACTTCATAGTCCAGGGTGTAGGGATGGTTGGTGCGGTTGATATGGAAAAACCAGTACACGTCTGCCCGTTTGGGCTTTTTATCAAATATGGAACGAATGGTACGGGCTTCTATCTGGTCTCTGCGGTCAGCTTTGGTCAGGTAGATGAGGTGTGTGGCAAACTTCGGGATCTCTGTATCATTGCTCAATACTGCGATTTGGTGGGCATATTTGCCCAGGTCTTCAAATTTGGTGTAACGGTTGTTGATCTTCCGCCCGAAATAGGTAACGTACATCACAAAGAAAAAGATGCCGCCGCCAAAGACGGTAATATAGCCGCCTTCGCGGAACTTCACCACATTGGCGATGAAGAAGGAGAACTCGATCACGGCAAATACGAGCAGGAAAACGTAGACCAGCAGCTTATTCCATTTTAATTTATAGAGCATGAAATAGGACAAGAGTATGGTGGTGGTCATCATGGCCAGGGTGATGGCCAGCCCGTAGGCGGCTTCCATCCTGGTGGAACTTCTGAAGTAGAGGATCAGGAGTACGCAGCCGATCCATAGCAGGTTATTCACGCTGGGGATATAGATCTGTCCTTTGGTTTCAGAAGGTTGCTTCACGCCGACTCTTTGCCAGAAGTTAAGGTTGATGGCTTCATTGATGAGGGTAAAGGAGCCGCTGATGAGGGCCTGGGAAGCCACGATAGCGGCCAGGGTAGCGATTAAAATACCCGGGATCAGGAACCATTCGGGCATCATTTCAAAGAAGGGATTACGTCCTTCCAGGAGTGCCCCCCCGTCCTTCAGCAGCCAGGCGGCCTGCCCCAGGTAGTTTACGATGAGGCATATTTTTACAAAGGTCCAGGTAATGCGGATATTGGCGCGGCCGCAGTGCCCGAGGTCGGAGTACAGGGCTTCTGCCCCCGTCGTACACAGGAATACGGCTCCCAGTATCCAGAATCCTTTGGGGTAATGGGTCAGCAATTCGTAAGCATAATAAGGGTTCAGAGCTTTGATCACGCCGGGCGACTGCATTACCTGGCTAAGGCCGACCAGCAGCAAGACCAGGAACCAGATTGCCATGATGGGGCCAAAGGCTTTACCTACTTTATGGCTGCCGAATCGCTGCACAAAAAAGATCAGGGAGATCACAGCGATCACAATCGGCACTACGGGTATGTGCCCTACACCATCTATCATTTCCAGTCCTTCAATGGCCGAGGTGACGGAGATGGCAGGGGTGATCATCCCGTCTGCCAGGAGGGCCGCAGCGCCTATCATGGTGGGAATGGCCAGTCTTTTGCCATATCGCCGCACTAAGGAGTAAAGGGAGAAGATCCCGCCTTCGCCCTGGTTATCGGCCTTAAGGGTGAGCCAGACGTATTTAATGGTGGTTTGCAAGACCAGGGTCCAGAAGACACAGGAGACTCCACCCAAAACTAAAAGTTCTGAGATCTGCCGCTCCCCGATAATGGCTTTGAAGGTGTATAAGGGGCTGGTGCCGATATCGCCGTAGATAATGCCCAGGGCGACAATAAGTGAGGCGGCCGTTACACGGGCTACGCCATTCATAGGTTTAGGTTGATGTCCTGCTGATAAGTTTTGCTGCATCTTTGATGTGGATGATGTTCCACTGCAAAATTGTCCCGGATTTCATCAAGAGGGTATAAAGATAGCAGGCACGGGTATAAAGAAATTATAAAGATGCGGCTGCCTTAAGGGCCGCTACCAGAAACATAAGAGCAATGGCATGGAAAAATAGTAAGTAAAACAGGTTTTATTGAAAACGGTAGCCTACTCCACTTTCGGTGATGATGTGTTGCGGCTGGTTGGGCTTGTCTTCTATCTTTTTGCGCAGGGTGCCTACAAATACTCTCAGGTATTGCGTTTCCGCCTGGTAGCCTACACCCCAGATCTCTTTAAGGATGAACTGGTGGGTGAGCACGCTACCTTCATGTTTGAAGAATAGGGCCATCAGGCTGTATTCGGTCGAGGTGAGTTTTATAATGACCCCGCCTTTCTTCAGGGTACGGGCAGTAAGGTCGATTTCCAGGTCGTCTATGGTTTGTATGCTTGCATTATTATCGCTCAGCTGGTTCCTGCGCATGGCGGCACGGATGCGGGCCAGCAGCTCAGCAGTACGAAAGGGTTTGCTGAGGTAGTCGGTAGCACCATTGTCCAGGGCGGTGACGATATCATTTTCGGTGTTCTGCACCGAGAGGATGATGATAGATTTATTGTACCATTGTCTTAATGTTTTCAGCAGTTCATGGCCGCTGATATCGGGCAGGCCGAGGTCCAGCAGGATCAGCTCGGGCGGATGGTTGGCGGCCATGAGCAGGCCCTGCTTACCGGTTTCCGCCTGTTGTACCTGGTAATCGTTGCTTTCCAGGCTTATTTCCAGCAGCTTCCTGATCTGCGGTTCATCATCGATGACCAAAACGGTGCTTTTATTCATGTTTAAGGTTGTTTAGATAGGTGGTCTCTGCGGGGATCAGTACGGTAAAGGTAGCCCCACCTTTATCATTATTGCTCAAATGTACGGAACCGTTCTGTGCTTCTGCAAATCCTTTTACGATCGAAAGGCCCAGTCCGCTGCCCCCGGTTTTGGTATGGGGCAGGCGGTAAAATTTATCAAACAGTAAAGGGAACTCTTTTTCCGGGATGCCTTTGCCATTATCGGCAATAGTGATGAGGCAGGCCTCGGATTCATGCCTCACCTTTATCTCTATGCTGCTGTGCTCAGGGGTGTATTGTACGGCATTGTGCAGGAGGTTCAATACGATCTGTTCCGTGAAGCCGATGTCGAGTTTGAACAGGGGTAAGGTTTCTTCTTCGTGGAAGAGGATGTTGTGCTTAAGGGCATTTACTTTCTGCAGGGCATTGTTCACCAGTTCGTTGATATCACACCAGTCGCGCTTGGGCTGGAGCATACCGCTTTCGAGGCGGCTCATGTTGAGGATGTTCTCCACCTGGCGGTTGAGGCGCATCCCTGCGATGTCGATATCGTTGAGGAGATCGAGCTGCTGTAGCTGGCTGAGTTTATCGTTATTGTCCTTAAGTGTATCTACGGTACCGAGTATGGTAGCGATGGGGGTTCTTAATTCGTGGGACAGGGAGTTGAGCAGGGTATTGTAAAGTTTGATGGTATTTTCTTTTTCTTCCTTATCCCGGGCTTTCTTTTCGGCCTGCCTGATCTTGAAGGTGAGGACAGCGTTCAATAGGGCCACGAAGAAGTAGGAAAGGAACATAAGCAGGTCCTCCGTATTACTGATGTCCAGGGTGAAGAGGGGCGGGATGAAGCAGTAGTTCCAAATAAAGGCGCTGAGCACTGCGGCTATAAGCACAGGCAGGATATCGAAGAGCATCGCCACTACAGAAACCGTCAGTAGTAAAGCCAGTGCCGCTGCACGGTAGTTAAGCTCTGCCTTAAAGTAAAAACAGATAGCGGACACCATCAATATGGCCGCTATGCTAATGAAATATTGCCGGGTAGATGCCTGCGAGGTTTTCATATCTTTTGTTGTTGCCAATACAAGAGTAAAGGGAATAGTAATAAAAAATTAAATTTTACGTCGTTCCTCATAAACTCTTTAAAAGATTTGTATGCAAAAATACTTTTTCAAAAATTGAATAGTCTTCTATATCAAACCTTTCTTTTCTTGCTAATATATGGTTAAGAGACGGTTTTATATTCTCTAAAGATGTTGACATAAATTTTTGTGGTGGAAATATTTCGATTTGAGAAAGCGCATTGTAGTTTTCAAAATCTGTAGTACTCAAATCGGGTCTAATTTGAATTTTATCAATTGCTGTCGGTAAAATAAATATCTCTAATGGTTCGAAATTTTCGATAGTAGATAACCAGCCTAAAATTCCTTCTTTTATCAATTCAACATGAAATATTTTTTTCAATTCTACATCTCTCCATTTGACTGCTAAATCATCGCGCAGCGTATTTTCTTTCATCAAAGTTTGGTAAATTAAGTTTATTGCAGTTCTTGGAAAACCTCTTCTATCTAAATGGCTTATTAAAAATATCAATATTAAATCTTCTTTCACTTCATAAACCATCTTTTCAGAAGTCAATTTAATACTATCATAACTCCTACTGTCGGTGTCTTTAAAACCGATTGCATGAAATTCGCAAAGAGCAAAAAATGCACCATATTCAGGAACAACGTCACCTTGCCTAAAAAGCATTGTCCCTTTAGGTACTTTTATATATCCATATTCACTATAAAATTTACTCATTATTCTCACTCTCCCATTTTAATTTAATCTCTTTAAAGAAATCTTTAGGTACTCCTTTAGAATAATCTGGATTCATATTTAATATTTCATAGAGTCTCAAAAACTCGTGAATTTTTGGAGAGTTTCTTTTTGTTAGTTTAATAGCTCTTATGAATAACTGGTTAGTACCAAAAATATCTGATATTATAGTATTTATTTCATAATGTGATTCAAACGAAAATTTACTTATGGTGTAATCAATAAAATTATCCAAATCATTTTTCCATACAAAAGATTTAAGAAGCTTACGAGTATCATTCATTCTCTTATACCTTCCTGTATTTTTATTACTAGATTTTATACAATCTAAATAATGCCACCAAATATCCCTACTAAATGCCTTAGATGTATTTATAATGTTTTGAAAATTTAGAAAGAAAATATTACTTATCTCAACATCATTCAAAACATTCATTACCGAATAATATCCGTCCTTAAGAATAAAAGCCAAAAATTGATTTGTATAATCGTATTCGCCAACAATACTTGTTGTAAAAAGAGCTGTAATAAATTCTTTGTAAGATTTAGAATCGTTATAAAATTTAGAATAAAAATCATCTCCAATTAATGCAGCAATCTTTCTATTGTCAAATCCTACATACTTATAATTTAAAGAGAAAAGATGCTTTCTCTTTAAATTTCCTACGTAAAAAATCCCACTCAAGATTTTCTCGAAATCATCCCTTCCATCAAATTGTGTTATAAGTTCAAATCTTTTGCGTAATTCAAATTTCATATCTTCAATGCTTACTAACGTTTCAATTTCTTTTAAAAATTCATCAAGATGTAGCTGCCTCACTTTGCTAAACTTAATTTCAGATAGTCTACCTTCTATTCCAAGAATGAAGTATCTATCAAACATAGAAGGAATTTGTACTGTTAAGTGCTCATTTAAAATAGCACGCCTTTGCGATAATGACCAAGTAGCATCTTTCGCAAAAATTGAATCATATGCTAGACAAATTCTATCAACATCTTCACTTTCAAGCTTAAAACCACCTCTGTCATTTTCAAGGTACTCTTTAAGAAGTAGCTTGCCCCCTTTTCCTTCTTTTTCATCACTTCTTTTCAAATAGTAAGTATATTCAGAAGTTATTCCCAATAAACTATCAGCATCTTTTGTAGTAAAAAATTTGTCCTTTTCTTTATAGATAATCTCAAATATTTCCGGATGCTTATATTTTATTAGCTCCAAACAAAAGAAATCAGGAAAATAAACTTCTTCTTTTACAAATTCATAACTCAATCTAAACGAGTTTGCAAAACGTACAACATCTCTTATGCTGTGAATGAATAAAGAGGTTAAATCGGCATTTCCGATTTCAGGATACAAAACACCTCTTTCTTTCAATTTTTTGTAGCCAAGTTTATCTTGTTCAGTTAATTTATTATATAATCTTCGTTCAAGTTCTTGTTCAAGTATGCTATCATTTATTGGAGGCAATGTAAATTCAAGCTGAAAAATTTTCTCCAGAAAATAATGCGTTTGATAGCTATTAATATCTTGAATTGCATTCAGAATATAGGTTCTATCATAAGCTGCTATAAAAAAGGTGTTGCCGAAATTTGCAGTATTTCTAATTAGTCTTATTACTTCGTAAATTTCTTTTTTATCCAATCTGTCTAAATCATCAAATACAACAATTATTCGCTTATTAATTCGTTTAATTTCTTTATTAATAGAATCATATTGTCCTGCCAAAGAAACATCCTTCACAAGTAAACCTAACACATTCTTGAACATATTAAAATGCTCGCTCTTCGTACCCTTAATAAGGTTTACAGCATATTCTTCAAGTTTGTTATCAATTGTGAAACTGTAGGGCTTTAAAGACTTTCTCAATTCTTTAAACAGGGTTTCAATAATTTGTGTATTGTTATTACACTTCCAAACATTCAATTCTATTTTTATTGCATCATCTTCATCGAATTTATCAAGTAAAGTATTGATAAATGTAGTTTTCCCATAGCCCCATTTTGCAACAATACCAATGGCAAATGAGCTATTTCCTGTTTTAGTACTTTTTATCCTATTGGCAATTACATCAATAAATTTATTTCTATTCAGAAGATCATTTTTTTCTTTTATAGTAATTGGCTCATCAACTGTAAAGCCATCTGTTTCAATTAATTTGGGCTTCAAATTCATTTTTACAACATTTTGCAATAGAAATGTGAAAATAATTGTAATGGGATAAAGGAAAACTATGTCAGCTAATTTAAGTTGTGTGTAAACAGCAGTTTCTGTATAGTAAAAGGCTCTCGTAAATAATAAACGATAAGTGGAATAGATTATTAACGATGTAATACAGATAAAAAATAATCTATAAGGCACCTTACCTTTATTAAGAACTTTCTGCATCGTGGAAATTATTGCAATAACCAATAGCAAGGCTACTGCAATATCATAACATATATTTGAAGGATAGCAAGCTGCAAAAATAGAATCAGCAAAATATTTTAAAATGCCTTCATCAAGAGTATTCTTGAAGAGAGTAAACAGGGCAATAGGTATAAGTGTATAAAATACAAACGTTTTAAAAAAAGGGTTCTTGATATTCATAAGTAATTATTTACAAATATACTTTTTTGAAATCAAGAATGTAGGAATGCTTTACTCAACTATTCTATACAACACACAAGTCCTCAAGCGATCATCATTTGCCAGCAAAGAATGCTCAAACTCATATTGCTTTTCCATACCTATCTTCTGCATGATATATTCCGATTTAAGATTCACTTTAGGTGCGATGGAGTAGACTTCCTTAATCTTTAAATGTTCAAAAGCATATTCCAGGCATTTCTTAGCACCTTCCGTAGCAAAGCCATTGTTCCAGGCACTGCGTTTCAACCTCCAGCCAATGTCCACGCAAGGCGTAAAACCGGCAGGATAATGCTGCTCTGAAAGACCAAGAAAACCTATGAACTCATTGGTCTCCAGTATATCTACCGCGAAATAGCAAAAGCCTTTTTCCTTAAACTGTTTTTGCATCCGTTCAATAAATGCAGTGGTTTGCTCTTTCGTCTGCAAAGCCGGGAAAAATTCCATCACCTGTTCATCTGAATTGATCTGATACATGGGATCTATATCCTCCAGCTGCCAGGACCTGAAGCCCAATCGTTCGGAAATAAAGAGGTAGCCTTGGTGTGTAGGGAGCATAAGTATGGGTGATGGGTGATTAGTGAAGAGAGAATAATGAATAGTGAAAAGTGATGAGTGATGAGTGATGAGTGAATAGGTGATGGATTGCAGTGAATAATGAATAGTGATTGGAAGTTAATAATTCATGCGTTTATCTGTTCTATATTTTTAATTTGCTGCTTCTTTCTATTCAACTCTTTGGGATTTTTGAATCTCTCTTAACTCTAATAATTCGTAGCGGAATGGCCCGTCAGAAAAACATTCCTGGTAAAATTCACCCTCATAAATTTCCATCCTATTATTGTCCATTAATTCAACATGAATATAATCCTCCAGAAATTCCTCGTAGCGGATAGTAAAATCAATAGTCTTAATATGCAATTCGTAATACCTGTCATGGTTGGATAAACTCTTAACAACAGATAAGGGTGGGGTCACATTAAAGACGTAGTATTTATTGGCCTCATCCACCCGGGACAAGGAATCCACATAAAACGGATCATAGTGATCTCCTAGATCTTTTTCTTCTTCCTTCCCGAAGATAAAATCCGAAAGCTTTTTGAATATACCCATCTTTTATTGCTATAATATGGCTTGTTGCAGCGAGCTTCAAAAGGAAGTGCCAATACCCTATCTAAATTAGGAAAATTTACTGCAAAAACCGAACTCCTGGATGTGTTGGGTTTAAAAGCAGGAGTAGTAAAGGGGGCAAAGAGTGCATTTAAGACCGATCTATGTTCACTCATTCACCCATATATCTCCAAGATCTACGGTATCACCCTTTTTCGAACGATCGTTGTTAATATTCATTCTGACAGGTTCTAATCTTAATTCTTTATGATGACGCAGGGGAACTTGCTCCAAAAAGAAAACACCCTGTTCATTTGTATAAGCACTGGCGATTATGCTCCATTTGGCTCCATATCCAAAGTTTCGGGCCTTCAAAGATAAATTAACCTGCGGTTTCCCTTCATTAGTCATGGAAGACATTATTCTTCCTTTAATCGTATAGACAAAGCGGTTTTCCGGTTTAACACAAGACGGAAGCATAAAAAGGATAAAGATGCCTACTATCGAAAATAGTACCTGTTTCATATGCGCTATTACTTTTTGTTGCGAATAAAGTATCCCTATTATAGACGTAAACAATCGCTAAGTCATTAGTTGCCAATATGCATTTTCCCCTTGAACATTTATAGCAAAAGAATTCGGAACTGAGGATGAACTTCACTTACCGGATATCTGTAATTGATACTTAAACAATAGAGTCGATTGGCTATTGCATTATGTGCAATAAAAAAAGCAGCTACATTGCTGTAACTGCTTTTTGTGACCCTGTCAGGATTCAAACCTGAAACCTTCTGATCCGTAGTCAGATGCTCTATTCAATTGAGCTACAGAGCCATTCCGTTTGATTGGATTGCAAAGGTAAAACTACTTTTTGTTTCTGCAAAATTTTTTTTACTCAAAAAATACAAAAATTCATGCGATTTAGGACCAATGACTCATCCTGCTCAATACCTATCTTTTACCAACAATAAGAGACCTGCTTTCTAAAATTAAGCCAAACGTAGCCTAACTACTTCTTCAACATTGATTCATAAAGCTTAATCCATTCTGCTACACTCATTTTGCTCATCAAAGCACCAATAAGTTCATAAGGGATCTCATCAAATTTCTTAAACCGGATACAACTCTTCCCCATATCCAGTTTCCGCTTACTGTACTTCGGGTATTCGCCCACAAACCAATCCAGCAAAGCGGGATCGGAGTAAATGCCCATATGGTAAAAATTAATGGAGTTCTTTTGGGAAGCAAGCCCCGCAAAGGGTAAAGGCTCTACCGGCTTACAATGATATCCCCCGGGATAAAGCGTATGTGGTACGACATAACCTAATCCGCCATAACTGATCGCAGCCTCGAAGCCTTCCGGCAGGTGCTCCAGGATAACTTCATGCAGTCTATTAAATGGCTCAGCCCTGTCTTCCGGCAGATTGCTCAGAATTTCTGCTACTGTATTGCCTGTCGCTTTCATAAGTTTTGCTTTTATATACTTTCCCTGCTAAATTACAAAAAAGGCACAAATGTGCCCCTTCCGTAAAAGATATTATAAGCTCCAGTTTCCCACAAAAAAAGAAAGTACCCGGGAAATGAATCCCGGGCACTCCATTTATAACCTAACCAAATTATAAATTAATATTGATTTGTTTCTGCTGCCCATGTTGTCCATTTAGCAGTCCAGTCATTAGAACCATCAAATGCACCTACATAAGCTACATTCTGGAAACCGGTCAGACCCGTAAAGCTGGCACCGGTCAATGCCATAGAACCTGATTTCAACAGGAAGCTAGGAACACCTACGCTGCTGGATACTGCAGGAGAGTATTTATAAGCATCTGCCAGACCTACTGTATCACCATTTACGTGTTTGCTGTTATTGTTTGCAGTAAACCAGGTAGCTACGTCAAATGAAGTGTTAGAAGCTTTGTAAGCATTCGTACAACCTGCAATGATGTTGTTTTTGAACATTAAAGTACCTGCAGTGATGTTAGCAGAAGTAGGCTCTCCTTTTGTATCATCAATATAAACACCGGTAGGGAAACCTACGATAACAGAGTTTACTAATGACATAGACGAGTTACGACGGATCTGCGCACCATTCTGGTAGTTGGCGTTGATACCGCTCAATGAAGTTCCTTTACCAGGACCTACGATGGTAACGTTAGAGAAAATAGCACTTGTTTTAGGACTGTTGGTAGTACCATTTGCATCGTTATCTGATTCGAAACCGTTAGAACCGGAAACGTCAGCGATCGTTTTAGCACGGGAAGCCAAAGCAAACTGGATTTTACCGGAGAAACCGAAGTCTGTATCGAAATCATCATCCCAGGTATAAGTAGCTACTAAGTGATCACAGTTTACCGTACCGCCAAACCACTCAAATGCATCATCACCTGAACGGTACACCTGAACGTGACTGATCGTAGTACCACGACCTACACCGCCCATTGTCAAACCGTTGATCTCATTATCCGGAGAGTAAGCAATACCTGCAAACTCGATCCTTACATATTTCAGGATACCAGAGTTGTCTTCCGGATCTGTACCACCATATTCGTTGTACTCAGATTCTTTACCGGCAACAGTTGGTTGGATACCACCTTCGATCACCTCTGTACCACCACTTGGATTGATCGGCGCTTTACCTAAAAGGATCACACCACCCCAATCTCCTTCACGTCTGTCACCTGCAGCGGCTTCAGAAGTAAATACAATTGGCTTGTCTGCAGTACCTTCAGCCATAATCTTACCACCACGGGCAACGATTAATGAAGCTTTTGTCTGCTTGTCACCCATGATCACCGTACCTGGCTCGATTGTCAATGTAGCACCTGCCTTCACATATACAAAACCTTTCAGGATATATTTTTTGTCTGCTGTTAATTTCATATCAGCGGTGATGTCGCCTTCAATGACATTCTCAGTAGAAGTACCCGGGTTTGTTGTTTTGTCTTTTCCACAGCTTGCAAGAAATAATGCAGATGCAGCAATTGGCAATAGTAAAGCCTTTTTCATAACTTTTTGTTTGATTTGATTTTTATGTGGCAAAACTATCAGAGGTATATGAAGGAATCGTTACGGGTGTATTATCTTAATATTAAGATGAAAAAAATCGTTCAAAACAATTGTCTTGAACGATTCGATATTATAAAATATAAGCTGGTCTAATTTAACTCCAGTCCATTGGCGATAAAACCAAACTGGTCGGCATGTTTATTTAATTCAATCACATTAGAGACATTCAGCTTCTTGAATATCCTGCTTTTATAGGTGCTGGCCGTAGAAGAAGAAATGTCCAGCTCGTTGCCGATCTCGAGAATACCCAATCCTTTCAGCAATAACTGGGTCACTTTCTGCTCCCTTGCCGACAGTACATCAAAAGGATTGGAAAAGTCTCTCCTGTACACATATAGCTGGTCTAAGCGTTGCTGCTGCAGTTCCGGCACAAAACGCCTGCCCAGGATCGCATTTTCAAATGCCGTGCGCACCTCGCTCTCACTGGTATGCTTACTGATAAAAGCCTTTACTTCACACAAGCCCATACAGGTTTCGAAAAAACAGTCATTATCCAGCTTGGTCATCACTACGATCTTAGGGTCTTCCTGGTGATCAATGATCGTTTTGATCAAAGACATGCCATTAATGCCCTGCATATGCAGATCAATAACGATCAGGTCAAACCTGTTGCTGTGCACAGCTTGCTTTAAAGTGTCGTAATCTGAGACCGATACCAGATGATGCTGATCGCCCAATACTTCATTAACTATAGTTCTAACACCAACTCTTATCGTATACAGCTCATCTGCAATTAATATATTATACATCCCCCACAAATTTTTTAAGAGTGGGCGCAAATGTAATGATTAATCAACAAAACAAACCTTCAAATGTCCATAAATTATAATATTACCTAAGCATTAACTTAAAACTATTGCTTTTTAGCAAGATTATACCCTTGGTCTCCAGGGTATCTCCGGGGCACCCTGCTGGTGCACAATATACCGGGCCAGCACAAACAGGAAATCGGAAAGTCTGTTTAAATATTTCAGGACCACTTCGGCAACAAACTCTTCCTGGTTGACCAGGTGCACACACAGCCTTTCTGCCCTGCGGCAGACGCAGCGCGCCACATGGAAGGTGCTTGCAGCCACACTGCCACCGGGTAATATAAAAGACTTCATCACCGGCAGCTTATCGTCCATTTCATCAATACGTTGCTCCAGCCACGCTATATCTTCGGGATGCAGGTCGGGTAATTTTTGTTTCGGTGCTTTCTCCGGGTCAGTGGCCAGGCTCGCTCCCAGGGTAAAAAGGCGGTCCTGTATTTCCAGGATCCATTCATTGATGGCAGGGTCTGCCAGCTGATCGGTGCCCAGGCCCAGGAAGGAGTTCAACTCGTCTACCGTACCATAAGCTTCTATCCGCAAACTGTCTTTTGCTACGCGTGTACCGCCGATGAGGCCCGTAGTACCTTTATCGCCGGTTTTTGTATATACTCTGAATGCCATTATATATTGAATTAGATAAGAATTCAAATTTAGGTATAAATTTGCGGGCTCAGGCTTAAAGCTTAAGCCAAAATAATTCAATCATCAGCTATGCGTGTATTTTCCTTTTTATTATTTCTCCTGGCAACCTGCTCCTGCACGGGATCCTATACCCAAAACAAGCCGGAAAGTACCCTGACCTGGGACCAGGAAGCCCAGTCGAACATTCGCTTAAGGCCCAAATATGGCCTGGTGGAAAAAACCGAATCGCAAAAGGAAGCCGATAAGGAGTTTGTAGAAGCGACTTTAAACGGAGGTCAATTTAAGGGGAATAAAAGGGCCGCTTCTGATCATATGATTAAGCTGGGCTTTGTATACCTCAACAGGGGCGATCTTAAAACGGCCATGTACCGCTTCAACCAGGCTTATTTACTGGATCCTGATAACCCCGAGCAATACTGGGGCTATGCAGCCGTATATATGTCACTGGAAAAATACGAGGAAGCCCGCTTGCAATACCAGGCCGGGCTTGAGCTGCAACCGGACAATACGCATTTACTCACGGACCTGGGTACTTATTATATAGTGATGCACATCAACAACAGGGCCACAAATCCTGCAAAAGCTATAGTCAGCCTGGATACCGCCATCACTATATTCAACAGGTCTTACGAACTGGACAAACATGATCCCAATACCAGCTTTAAACTCTCTGCGGCCTATTTCTCGAATGGCGATTGCAAGAATGCGCTCAAATACCTGGATATTTGTGATCAATCCGGTGGCGACCCTGTGACGGATGATTATCGTGCAGCCCTTGCTGCAATATGTTCCCCTAAAAAATAAACCTGTTTTATATGATCTGTTTTCCCAATGCAAAAATCAACCTCGGTTTATTCGTCACTGAAAAGCGCGCGGATGGCTACCATAACCTGGAAACCGTTTTCTTCCCGGTGAAGATCTCTGATGCACTGGAAATAATACCAGCAGAGGCAACAAGCATTAGCACCCACGGACTCGCTGTAGCCGGGGATACGCAGCAAAACCTGGTATGGAAAGCATGGGAACTATTAAAAAAAGATTTCCCGGAACAGCTAAACCCAGTACAGATACAGCTCCTGAAAAATATTCCTATGGGCGCAGGAATGGGCGGCGGATCGGCAGATGGCGCTTTTATGCTGGAGCTCTTGAATCAATTTTTCCGGCTGGACCTCAGTAAAGCACAGCTGGCTGCCTATGCTTTACAATTAGGCAGCGACTGCCCTTTCTTTATCTATAATGAGCCTTGCTTTGCAGGCGGAAGGGGAGAACTGCTGCAGCCAATTACCTTAGACCTGAGTGACTATACGATACAGATCATCTGCCCCGAAGTACATATCAGTACCGCAACTGCGTTTAGCAATATCCAACCCAAACAGGCAGCTTTTGATCTGCAGGGCTTAAGTGAATTGCCTGTTGAAGACTGGAAAAAGCAGGTCTTTAATGATTTTGAAGGGCCTGTTTTTAAAGCGCACCCTGAACTGGCCGAGATCAAAGAGCAGCTCTATGCGCAAGGCGCTATATATGCCGCTATGAGCGGTACCGGGTCTACTATTTACGGGATCTTTAAGAAAGGGCAGCAGGCAATCATCAGCCTGGCCGTTCCTTTTACTTCCTTTGTATGCTAAGATAAGTAATCCTATCAAAATACAAAAGAGGGCTGTGATGAATCATCGCAGCCCTCTTTATATTTAAGCTAAGCCGAAGCTTAATAAGCCCATTTAATATAGGTAGATCCCCAGGTAAACCCACCGCCAAAAGCAGCCAGTACGAGGTTATCTCCTTTCTTCAATTGTTTTTCATACTCCCACAGGCATAAAGGCAAAGTACCGTTTGTCGTATTGCCATACTTCATGATGTTGAGCATTACACGATCTTCCGGCACATTCATGCGTTGTGCAGTTGCATCGATAATACGCTTATTGGCCTGGTGAGGTACCAGCCATGCCACATCTTCACCACTCAACTGGTTACGGTCCATGATCTGTGCGGCTACATCGGCCATATTGGTCACGGCAAACTTAAACACGGTTTGACCTTCCTGGTAAACGAAGTGTTCTTTATTGGCAACAGTCTCAGCAGTAGCCGGACGGCGTGAACCGCCTGCTTTCTGGTGCAGGTGTTTCCACCCGTTTCCATCGCTTTTCAAAATAGAGTCGATAATACCGTGGCCGCTGTCATCAGCTTCCAGTAGCACCGCACCGGCACCATCACCAAAAATAATGCAGGTAGCACGGTCTTCATAGTCCATGATAGAACTCATTTTATCTCCCCCCACTACGATTACTTTCTTGCAGCGACCGTTCTCGATGAACTGTGCTCCTGTAGTCAATGCATATAAAAAGCCGCTACAGGCCGCATTGATATCATAACTAAAGGAATTTACCATACCACATTCGGCAGCAATCAGGTTGGCTGTAGCCGGGAATTGCATATCCGGGGTTGTGGTGGCACAGATCAGCAGGTCAACGTCTGCCGGGTCTAAGCTTTTCTTTTCTAAAATTTGCTGTACGGCTTTAATGCCCATTACAGAAGTTCCCTGGTCTGCCCCTTTCAGGATGCGCCTTTCCAGTATCCCGGTGCGGGTCCTGATCCACTCATCTGTAGTGTCAATAATGGTTTCCAGTTCGCGATTTGTTAAAACATAATCGGGAACATATCCCCCAACGGCTGTTATAGCAGCGTGTATTTTGTTCATTTATTTTAAAAATCTATAATACAAAAATAAAAAAGTATTTTCCCGGCATTATGTAGTCATCCCGCCACACACATTCACCACCTGCCCGTTCACATAGCTACTCATATCTGAAGCCAGGAATAAAGCAACATCAGCTACTTCTTCAGGTTTTGCAAAACGGTTCATCGGGATCTTCAGCAACCATTTGTCTACCGCTTCCCCACCTTCTTTCAGGTAGTGGGTCATATCGGTCTCTACAAAGCCAGGTGCGATCGCATTGAAACGTACATTACGGCTACCCAGCTCCAGGGCCATTGATTTGGTAAAACCAATGATACCGGCTTTAGAGGCCGCATAAGAACTCTGACCGCCATTGCCCTGAACGCCTACAACGGAGCTCATATTGATCACGCTGCCGGATTTGGCCTTCATCATCGGGCGAATAACATGCTTCGTCAGGTTGAACACGGATTTCAGGTTGGCTTCCATCACATCGTCCCATTGATCTTCGGTAACGCGCAACAAGAGGTTGTCTTTGGAAATACCTGCATTATTTACACAGATATCGATCTTTCCGAATTCCTTAACGACTTCGTTCACTAAATTTTCTGCATCTGCAAATTTTGCCGCATCACTTTTATAGGCCTTCACCTTCACCCCAAGGGCTGATAACTCATTGACTAATGCATTTGCTTTGTCATCAGAAGACAAATAGGTAAATGCCACATCAGCTCCTGCTGCTGCAAATTTTTTTACGATTGCCTCTCCGATCCCTCTACTTCCTCCTGTAACTAAAGCTGTTTTTCCGTGCAATAACTTCATGGGCTATTTTTTACTTTAAAATATCTTTTATGTGTTTATAAAAATGTGTCTGCTAAGGTACAGCTTATTCCTATTATACAAATAAAATCGACTAAAAATATGGGCATATAGACTAATCTGATGGTGTGGAAAAGCTTTTAAAGAACAATAACATTATTTTGTTTAAATTTGTTATTACTTAAATGTTTGGTATATGTTTGATGATGATTGGAATGACGACGACGATTTTGCAGGTAGCATCGAAGAGCTGTTATCGCAATATGAATCACTAAAAAATGGCCTGGCTGAGCGTTTTTGGAATGAGCAGGAGTTTGAACTGGTCATAGATTATTTTTACCAGAACGGCCAGGAATCTGAGGCGCTTATGGCCTGCGAGCTGGCGCTGGTACACCACCCCTTTTCTTCCGAGTTTTATATGCTCAAGGCGGAATTACTCTTCCAGGCCCAGAAATACCGGCAAGCTATTGCGGTATTAGATGAACTGGACACTAAGGATCAACTCATCATTGATGCGGTCATTTTACGATCAGATATCTTAGTGGCGCAGTTAAAATACGAGCAGGCGGCAAGCTACCTGGTGGAGATGGCTAAACTATTCACCGGCAAAGAGCAGATCGATATTATGCTTGAGCTGGCAGAGGTTTATGATGAATGTGAGCGGCTGGATGCTGTGTTCGACACGTTAAAAGCTATTTTGGAGATTGATCCGAACTGTGAAGAGGCGCTGCACAAAATTTGTTATTGGGCAGATTTTGCCGAAAAGCAGGAAGAAAGCATCGTATTACATCAAAATATCATTGATGCGCATCCTTATAATGCACTGGCCTGGTTCAACCTGGGCTCTGCCTACCAGGGTATGAAATTATATGAGAAAGCCATTGATGCTTACGAGTTCTGTGTCGCTATTGATGAAAAATTTGAGATCGCTTACCGGAATATGGCGGAAGCTTATATCCGCTTGAAGTGGTATGATAAAGCGATTGAGTCCCTGGAAAAGAACCTGGAACTGGGCAAACCCGAGGATGTGATCTTTGAAGCGATCGGGCATTGTTTTGAGAAAAAGAAAAACCTGCCTAAGGCGCGTCATTATTATGTGGAAGCGATTAAGCTGAACCCGACGGATGATGGAATTTACTATAAGATAGGCCAGACCTATGTACAGGAGCACAATTGGGATAAGGCACTGAAACAGTTTGCCAAAGCCTATGAGCTCAATAAAGAAAATGTCAATTATTGTCTGGCTTTAGGCGATTGCCTCCTGCAATTGAATGATGGCCCGGAAGCACTGGCCTGCTATATTTCCGCGATCAAGATCAGGCCCAACTATAAAAAGAGCTGGCTGTCCCTGATCAAAGCCCTGTACCTCTTCGGCTATTATGAAGAGGCGGCAACGCAGATCAAAGAATCGGCAAATTTCTTTGAGCCTTCGGCAGATTTCATCTATTATGAAGCCCTGATCTTGTTTGCCAAAGGAAAAAGCAAAGAAGCCATGCTTAAGCTGGAAGATGCCATCGAAGATGCCCCTAGAAAAATTAAGATCATCGAAGAATTACAGCCGGAGCTGCTACAGCGAAATGCCGTGATCGACCTGATCTCTAAATATAAGAAGACTAAGAAGTAGCTTTTTTTTGTTTGTTTTTTAGAATGCCCATCTAGTTTAGATGGGCATTTATTTTTACCTTCGCAGCATGAAAAACATCATTCTGTTTGCTTCCGGCGCAGGCTCCAATGTCCAGGCCATTATCGATTTCTTTAAAGATAATAAAGAGGTGGTACCTGTAGCGATTGTATGTAATAAACCGGAAGCGGGTGTTTTAAACATTGCCAAAGCACATAATATCCGTACGATATTGATCGACAGGAACAGCTTCAAATCTGAAGCATTCGTGGAGCAGCTCAAGGCTTTTAATCCTTCCCTGCTTGTGCTTGCCGGATTTTTATGGAAAGTACCGGATGCTGTCGTAGCGGCGTTTCCCGATAAGATCATTAATATACACCCTGCCTTATTGCCTAAGTACGGGGGTAAGGGTATGTATGGCAGCCATGTTCACCAATCGGTGATTGACAACCAGGAGAAAGAAAGTGGTATTACCATTCACTATGTAAATGAACACTACGATGAAGGCAATACCATTATACAAGCCCATTGTACTATTACGGAAAGCGATACGCCGGAAAGTTTAGCCCAAAAGATTCATCGCCTGGAGCATCATTTCTTCCCGAGAACGATCGAGTTCCTGCTCAGCAATTAATTGCTCCAGATGGTACTTACATAAGTGGCGTTATCGCAAAAATTCTCGCCATTGATAGTACCATTACCGGCAATACCGCCCAGGTAACCTATTATCTCGCAATTTTCATTCAATACGGCCTGGGTATAGTCGGCACCGCAGGTGCCCTGGTCAAATACATATACCTGCTGGTTTTGAAAAGTATATTGCTTCACACTGGCACTGCCGCTGCATACATCGCCACGCCTGAACTCTTTTACCTGACTCTTAATGCAGGCACTGCCACCTGTTATTGTTTCTGATTTATTGCAGGCAGTAATCATGACCGATGCTGCAAGCATGAATAGTACGTGTTTCATATGGAGGGGATTAATAGGGTTATATGAGTTTATTGAGCGCGGATTCCCTGCGTGGCCGCTATACAGGCATTACAATATTCTTTGCCATCGCAACCGATCACGCCGGGACAATTCTCGGGGCAGGCCTTATCTTTGTACTCCTCGTATAGCTTTTTATCAAAACAGCTGGAATGGGAACCGTCTTTCTTACAAGCGGTCAACATAATCGCCAGTAATGTAATACTGAGCAAAAAAGCGGCTATTGGTTTTAGTGTTTTCATATAGAAGATTTTATAAAGGTTCAAATAATAAGACGCAAAAAAATACCCCAACGCTTAGCGGGCGAGGGGTATTATATTAAAAAATTATCCGGTCTGAATAAAGCAGGCCGGAAGTACCTATTCCCTTAATTGGGCACTACTCTGTATTCCAGTAAATTACTTTCGGTCATTTCTACCAGGTGATCGATCAGGTCATCGGTGAGCAGGATGGAACTTTTATTATCTGAATCTAATTTGAGATCTCCCTGCTCGGTAGCCACTAATACTTCCAGTTCACAATCGCCTCCTCCGGGCACAAAATTCCTCTTCAGCAGATCAATGAGGTCATTATTCAATAATTCGAAGCTGGTCCTGATCCGTATGGCCTTGGTAAAGCGCTTTCTCACCTCATCCATCAGCATCATATCCTGGATCTTCAATTCAAAGGTTCCGGGACGGAATCTTTGCTCCTGGTAGCGACCAATAATAACGATCTTCTGATCTTCGGACAAAAAGTTACCGTACTTCACATAATCTTCTTTCCAGAGAAATATTTCTTTGAATCCGCTGAAATCATTCAGGGTAAACCTGCCGTATTTATCTCCTTTTTTGGTGAGCAGATGCAGGGGATTGCTGATATAGCCCATCACACGCACCGGGCGATCTATCAGCTGATCGAGATCGGCGAGATCAGAGATCTGGTAGTTGTTTTTCTCAAAGCGGAAATTGTCCAGCGGATGGCCGCTCAGGAAGATCCCGATCACTTCTTTTTCGTAATTCAGGCGGTCTGCCAGGGACCAGGGTTCAGTTTTAGGAATATCCGGGTGTTTGGTTTCCGGCATTTCCATATCGCCAAAGAGGCTGATGGTGTTCATCGCGGCATCGGCCTGCACCTGCTGGCCATAGCGGATGATCTTGGACAAAAAGGTCTCACCGTCCTGTCCCACCTGGAAATATTGTGCGCGGTGCATATTATCAAAGCTGTCAAAACCTCCGCCATAGGCCAGGCTTTCCAATGATTTTTTATTGACCGTCCTTTGGTTCACCCGGGTGATGAGGTCAAAAATATCTTTATAAGCTCCGTTCTCGTTTCTTTCTTTGATCAGGTCTTCTACTGCGGCCTCACCTACACCTTTTAAAGCGCCCAGCCCAAAGCGGATAATCCCCTCTTTATTCACAGAGAACCCTTTAATGGACTCATTGGCATCTGGACCTAAAACCTGTAATCCCATACGCTGGCATTCTTCCATGAAGAAGGTGATCTTATCAATACTGTTAGCATTGTTCATCACCGCTGCCATGTACTCGCTGGGATAGTGTGCTTTTAAATAAGCGGTCTGGAAGGCCACGAAGGCATAACAGGTGGAGTGCGATTTGTTGAAGGCATACTGTGCGAAGGCTTCCCAGTCGGTCCAGATCTTGTCCAGGACTTTGGCATCATGCCCTTTGGCCACGGCACCTTCTACAAACTTGCCTTTCATTTTGTCCAGGGTAGCACGGTCTTTTTTACCCATAGCTTTACGCAATACATCGGCATCACCTTTGGTAAAGCCGCCAATCTTCTGGGAAAGCAACATCACCTGCTCCTGGTACACGGTAATACCGTAACTCTCGGCAAGGAACTCTTCCATCTCGGGTAAGTCATAGGTAATCTCTTCTTCTCCATGCTTACGCTTAATAAAGTTGGGGATGTAGGCCAGCGGACCGGGCCGGTACAAGGCGTTCATCGCGATGAGATCGGCAAATTTATCGGGCTTCAGATCCCGTAAGTGCTTCTGCATACCTGGACTCTCAAACTGGAAGGTCGCATTGGTATCGCCTCTCTGGTAGAGTTCATAGGTCTTTTCATCGTCCAGGGGAATGCCATCGATATCAATATCAAGATTATAGTTCATCTTGATCAGGTTCAGGGCATCCCTGATAATGGAAAGGGTTTTCAAACCCAAAAAGTCCATCTTGATCACCCCTGCATCCTCGATGATCTTACCTTCGTATTGGGTGATCAGTAAGTTGACATCTTTAGCCATACTCACCGGGATGAGGTCAGACAGATCCTGCGGGGCAATGATGATACCTGCGGCATGGATACCCGTATTACGGACGGATCCTTCCAGCTTCTCGGCCTCGTGCAATACCTTGGCGGCATCATCGGTACCCTTATACAGTTCCCGGATCTTAAGGATGTTTTCTATATCCTCTGGACCGTAACCTTCTTTATCTTCGAGGGACTTGTCCCCGTTCTTTGCTTCTTTAGTGGTAATAGGTGCATGCAATACACGGCTCAGTTTAGTACCCGGCTTGTCCGGCACCAGTTTGGCCAGGGCATTGGAATCCTGCAACGGAAAATCCAGTACCCGCGCCACATCCTTGATACTCATCTTAGCGGCCATGGTACCATAGGTAACGATATGCGCTACCTGGTTTTTACCATATTTGTCCACTACATAATCGATCACGCGCTGGCGGCCTTCATCATCGAAATCGGTATCGATATCGGGCATGGACTTACGGTCGGGGTTCAGGAAACGCTCAAACAGGAGGTTGTACTTAATGGGGTCGATATTGGTGATCCCGATACAATAGGCTACTGCAGAGCCTGCAGCGGAACCACGGCCGGGGCCGATGAATACGCCCAGGTCGCGACCCGCTTTAATAAAATCGGATACGATGAGGAAGTAACCGGCAAAACCCATTGTGCGTATGGTGAACAGCTCAAAATTGATCCGCTCCTCGATATCGGGGGTGATCTCTTTGTAGCGCTCATGTGCTCCTTTCCAGGTCAGGTGCATCAGGTAAGCATCCTGGTCATTGTTAAACTCATCCGGAACCACGAAGTTGGGCAGTAAGATATCGCGCTTTAACTGTAAGGGCTTGATCTTATCCACGATCATCTGGGTATTGTCCAGGGCTTCCGGGATATCGGCAAATACGGCCGACATTTCGGAAGTATTTTTGAAATAGAACTGGTCATTCCAGAAAGCAAAACGTGTTCCTTTCCTGGATTCGCCATCATCATTGAATTCTTTATTGGTAGGGGTAGCCTGTTTTTCCCCGGTATTGATACACAAAAGGATATCATGGGCGTTAGAGTCTTCCTGCTCCACGTAGTGGGAGTCATTGGAGGCAATAACGGGTACATTATATTTTTTCGCAAATTTCAGCAGTACGGCATTTACCTGCTCCTGCTCGGGCATATCATGACGCTGCAGCTCTACATAGTAGTCTTCGCCAAACAGGTCCAGCCACCATTTGAACAGGACCTCTGCTTCTTCTTCTCCTTTGTACAGGATGGCCTGCGGCACTTCGGCACCGATACAACAGGTGGTCGCGATCAGGCCTTCATGGTATTTCAATACCAGTTCCTTATCGATACGCGGATATTTACCGTACAAGCCTTCCATATAGCCCAGGGAGCAGAGCTTGGTCAGGTTCTGGTAGCCTTTTTCATCTTTTGCCAGGAATAGCTGGTGGTAACGTTTATCGCGGCCTTCTTCGCGCTTAAAACTGGTCTTATGCCGGTCGGCGACCAGGTAGAATTCACAGCCTACGATGGGCTTTACTACGGGCTCTTTGATCTCTTTACCGTTTTCATCGGTACCCACGACCTTGGTATTCTTCCAGGCTTCTGATACAAACTGGAACACACCGAACATATTACCGTGATCGGTGATCGCCACCGCCGGCATATTATCTTTCTGTGCTTTTTTGTACAATTTGCCTATGTTGGACGNNCGAAAATTTTGGCGCTTGGGGAGAGAGGAATTATGCACATATATGCATTTTTAACGCAATGATATAAGATCAAATTGACAGGCAATCAGAATATGTAGTAAATTTGTGTACGGATAATATTTTATACAAAATTGGCAAAGACATATAACATATTAATGAAAAGAAGTGTGCTATGGTTGATTACTGTAGCGGCCTTACTTTCTTTGGTTAATTGTACCTCCAATGCCCAAAAGAATGAAACTAAAATGAAAGCAGACAATCCTTATTATTCCCGGACTGATACGACCAAGCTGAATGTACCCAATGAGGAGTGGAAAAAGATCCTGAAGCCGGAATTATATTATGTAGCCCGCGAAGCGGGTACCGAACGCTCTTTTACGGGTAATATGTGGGAGGATGAGACCAAAGGAAGCTATTTCTGTGCGGTTTGTGGTAATCCACTGTTCAAGTCCACCGCTAAATTTACGAGTATGTGTGGCTGGCCCAGCTTTTTTGAGCCCTTGAGCAAAGATAATATGATCTATAAAGAAGATTATTCGCATGGTATGAACCGTATTGAGGTGGAGTGTGCGCGTTGTAACTCTCATTTAGGACATATTTTTGATGATGGTCCGGAGCCTACGGGTAAGCGTTATTGTATCAATGCGATCAGCGTGGATTTCGAGCCGGAACCTTAATACGGTTCATCGCTTAAGGTCCTGGTTATTTTATTGTAAATCGTTCTTATGAACGATTTTTTTATTTATATTGTATATTAAATCAATGCTAAAATGAATATTTAAAACAACGAAACGCCATATGTTGGCGTAGCTTCTGGCTAGCTTTGTATCAAATCATTTATCATGGCAAAAACATACAATATCATACCTTCCAGGGGTAATTTTTTCCAGAGAGCTTCCCTCATCCTTAAGGGCATCAAGGTCTTTTTGCCTTCTACTTTACTCTTGATCGTCTTCAGCATTTGCCTGATCTTATTGCCCCAGGGTAGCGATCTGCTGACCAAGACCAGTGAGAACCAGCATTGGTACCCGGGCATTCTTGTGCTGGTAGGCTTGTTTTTCTGGAGTTATGTGATCTGGTACACGGGCAGGATCATTGCTTATTTCCAGAAGGGGATGTACCAGCAGATGCCGGGCATGATGTTCCATTTCCCCAGGATCTCCGGCTTTTATGTCTACATGATGTTCATCATTGCTTTCCTGGGCAAGCCCGGCCTGTGGTCGGCCCAGTACCTGAATAGCCTGAGCATATTTGTTTTACTGGTTTTATCCGGAGTTTATTATTGGTTGTTGAATGTAGGTATCAAAAGAGGTTCGGTAGTTTTTATCAAACGATTTGGCTTCGCCCTTTTTACGAAGATCTATCATTGGCTTTTCGTAGTCAATATATTATTGATCATCGCATTCGGGCTCATCCGGAACAGCAACTATACCATGATCCTTGCTGCATTGATCATGCAGGCGCTTTTTATGTTCCTGGTGGCCAACCGGAAAAGGGTGAATGAGCTCTCTGCCCCTTTGAAGGTAAGAGATGCCTCACGCTTTATCCTGACGCGCATCTTCGGCTCTGCCCAGCAAAGGATTCCCCGGTATGAAGACCTTACTTTTATCGTACTGAATATTTTTGCGGCTGTGGCGGTAATCGTTTTTATCATGTCTGTCTTCTGGATGGACTTTTCTATCGGCTTTGGTACGCTCGGCGTGATCCTTTTAGCTTTTAGTTTTTATACCGGCCTGTTCAATTTATTAAGGGTTTTGTCCTGGGTCTATAAAGTCAACCTGGTGTTTTTTATCGTGCTCTCATTATTTATCGGCAGCATGATCAATGAAACGCATAAGGTCTATTTACGGGATGAGGCCGGTACCGATTATGATGAGCGGATCATCTTCAGGACTTATGCTATTGAGTGGCTGGGCCAGCATGAAAGGGCTTTGCTGGATGATTCTGTTGCTGTGGTACCGATGGTCTTTGTGCACTCTGACGGGGGCGCTTCGCGTTCCGGGTATTGGGTAGCCTCTGTACTGGGCCGCCTGGACAGCCTGAGCCAGGGTTATTTTTCAGAACAACTCTTTGTACTTTCCGGTGCTTCGGGCGGCAGCCTGGGCAATACGACTTTTTATGCTTTGCTCAAAAAGTCCATAGAACAGGGTGTTCCGCGTTATGACCTGACGCAGCAGGCCAAGTCTTTCCTGAAAACAGATTTCCTGACCTTTACGGTATCGCGTATGCTGGGTTCTGAAATTTCCAATTATATTCTGCCTTTCACAGATGACCGCGCCCGGACCTTAGAGCGCTCCTTAGAGACGGGAATGTCCAAAAAGGACAGTTTGTATGGTTATTTCGCACAGGGATTTGCTTCGTTCAACGAGTTAAAGGTGAAGGAGCGTTTATTACCGATTTTATGCATCAATACGACAAGGATGCAGGACGGGAAACCAGGCATCGTGAGTAATGTGTGCATGGACAGCACGATTTACGGTAACCGGGTAGATGTGCTTTCGCTGATTCCCAAAGGCAAGGACCTCAACATCAGCTCTGCAGTGATCCTGGGTGCCAGGTTTCCTTACCTGAGCCCTGCGGGCAGGATAGATGAGGTGCTGGTGCAGGACAATAAGCAGGAAATCAGGAAGCATTATTTCGTAGATGGCGGTTACTTTGATAATTCGGGCGCTGGCGTGGTCCACGAGATGATCATGGAGTTGCAGAAACTGTTTGAAACAGATTTTTATATTAAAACCCGGTATGGGGCTGCTTTGCAGAAAATACGCTTTACTGTCGTTCATGTGTACAATACGCCGAAGTCGGCAGAACATTTCAAAAAGACACAACCCATTATTAATGACCTGGCAGCACCGCTGATCACGCTGGCGGGCTCTTACAGCTCCCAGACTTCTGTCAATGATTCTCGCCTGAAGATTTTCATAGAGAACCTGTATAACACGGATTCACTGATCAAATCTTATGGTTTAAAAAACAATTATCATGAGATCAATTTGTACCAGGAAGATCCGCCGGAGGTAGCAGAGGATTACACGATGAACTGGGTGATCTCGCAGGCCACGCTGAGCCGGATGGATAAAAGACTGGAGGAAAACCAGGCGATCGCTGAACTGGCCAGGGTATTGAATGTATGGAAGGGAAAAGGCCGATAATGCCACTTAGTGGGTGTTGTACAAAAATAGTTTATTGTGAAGAACCTGTTTAAAAACTTAAGTAAATGGATAAAGTAAATGTAGCACAGAAATTATCGCTTTTTGCGGAATACTGGTCGCCTAAAATTGTAGGAGAACTGAATGGGCAACATGTAAAATTAGCTAAGTTCAAAGGGGAATTTGTCTGGCACAAACATGATGAGGAGGATGAACTGTTTTATGTTGTTTCGGGGAATTTAAGTATAGCTTTCAGGGATAAGACCGTTGAATTGGCAGCAGGTGAGTTCCTGATCGTGCCCAGGGGCATAGAGCATAAACCTATAGCGGAAGAAGAGGTTGCCGTATTGCTGTTTGAACCGGCAAGTACTTTAAACACCGGCGATACAGAAAGTACGCTTACGCAAAGGGACCTGGACCGTTTATAAGCCATATTCCATAAAAAGCTTCCGGGAATAAGGTCCGGGAAGCTTTTTATTATGCTTAAAGCATTACAGGTTTTTAATCATTTCAAACTGGTTGATGGTATTGACAAGTCCTTGTTTTTCGAGGAATAGCTTCAGGCTTCCTGCTGCTTCATCCACATTGTTCAATTGTACTTTTTCATGGCCAGTTTGTTGCTGCAGCCGGGCTAGAAGCTGCGTAGCAATCCCTTTCCGGCGATGCGCAGGTGCTACGGCCAACTGGTACAGACGTTTTTTAGCGGGGCTGAACAGTACATAGGCCAGCAATTCTGTTCCGGCAAATGCCCCCAAGGCTTGAGGCGCAACCTTATCCATACTGGCGGCAGCACTTTGCCAGCCTGGTGTAATGTCCCAGAAAGACTGTAAGGTATTCCAGTTTAAGTGATCCAGCGGCCGGATGGCAAACAGTTCTGTTGCGCTGTTCTCTTTTAGTACTCCGTCAAAACACAACAATTTTCTTTGGATCGAAAAACCGTTTTTCTCGTAAGCACGAATTGCAGATTGGTTGTTTTCGATCACTTCCAACATGAGTTGTGTCACCTTATGCTCTTGTAGCAAGGGCTGCAGATGGTCGTATATTTTGCCGACCAGTCCCTGTCCGCGGTATTCGGGCAGTGTTCCTGTTCCGGCATTGTACAGCACAGGTTTGCCATCTATCGTCCTCATGCCATGCATGATGAAAGCGATCATTTTATTTCCATCAAAAACACCTGCCGACCATTCCGGCAGGATATCTTCTGATGCCATTTTAAATTGCAATTGTTCCATGTTCAGCTGAAAGGGCACGATATAATCTGCAAAGGCACCATTTACGGCGTTTAACAGATCTTCTGTATCCTCCCGGGTTAAGCTACGTATCTCCATCGTTCATTATTTTAATTTGTGATACCAATGTAGGGCATTTTTTGCTTCCCGTTTTAAAAATTCACCTTTAGCCTTGTTGTAATCATTTCCTGCTGCCCGATCTTTTTGTATCAACCTTTCTTTGAAAGCCTGGCAGGCCTTCAAAACAGGGGGATACTGGTTCAGGTAGGTGCAGCATTTAATAGCTTACTTTCAATTGATTTTAAGTGCTGGTAAGCTGTCTTTGAGTTAGAGAAAATACCTTTTATGGTCAATGAAAAATGCGAAGTTCTTCAGACTTCGCATTGTATGTATCAGCCCTTGTTATAGCGCTTATATATGTTTAATGATCACCCGTAGTTTTTTAGCGACCCTCTCGTATTTTTTCTGCTTTGATTTTGTGTTTACCAAAGTTGACAATGCTTAGAGTTATTTTTCCGCATCTCCTTTTCCTTTATGTACACCAGGAAATCGAGTATAGTTCTATACATCCAGGCTATTGATAAAGAACTCACATCACTTCATATGTCAGCCTATAAGTCAGTTGGCTCTATTTGAAATTTACTTACTGATGACTACTGTGCCCCAGCTATCTGTTATGGGCACAAAAGGCACATCATATTTCTCGCAAAACTCTCTTACCGCTTGTTTTGCACCTGCATACGCATCATTATTGTAATCATGCACAAAAATATATCCTCCTTTTTCTAAACGTGGATAGAAATACTCTAATCCATCCAAAATAGGCTTATACAAATCAGGATCCAGGGAAACGAAACAGAAACTGTCCTCTAAGCCATCTAAAGAATCAGGGAAATAGCCCTTTTTTATAATGCAATTCTCTTTTTTGCTCATTTTACTCAATACTTCATTTACTGAGGTATTGGAAAAGTCCTGGTCTCCTGAACTGAAATTGTTACTTACTTCAACATTAATGTCTTTCTTGTCGAAGCCTTCAAATGTATCAAACAGGTAAAGTTTTTTTTCAGGGAAAGCCCGATTAATGAATTTAGCAAATTCTCCCTTATATACCCCCACTTCAGCCACTGAACCTTTTAATTGTTTCTCTTTAATTTCCTGTACTACCAGTTCGAAGTTGCTGATACGGATATAATTTGTGGCCAGGGGTACTTTAAAATTCCTTTGCCTTTTTAAGCCCAATAGAATATGATCAAAAGCCACTTTTTTTTGCATTAAAAGTGACATTAATCCAATAATTTTCTTTACCATTTTATCCCTTAAATAAGGAACAAAGATATTCTTTTTCTTTTCAGAATTGTTAGAAATAGAAGTGCGTCAGGGATATAGATAATTGTATAGTGGGTAAATCTCTGTTATGGGTTGTAACCCGTTTAATACTAAAGATTTCCCCATATTCCAATTGATCTAATATTTATCATGGGGATATGTTAATTGAACTATTCAAAAAATGAAAAAGCCCGTCTTTCGACGGGCTTTTTCATTGATGCAGAGAGGAAGGGATTCGAACCCTCGATACAGTTGCGCAAACTTCATGTGCATAATTACAACTAATTTAATCTGTTATGAAAAATTACAGTCATAACAGTTACGTTTTGTAGAACAAAGGTAATGACGAGTTATGGAATTCCAGACGATTCTGAAAATAAATTATAAATATTGAGATACAAGAGTAAGCTGTAAACCTGCCAACTGCGTTCAAATCCACCTCAAATCCAATACAGGAGCGGATATAGCGTCACAACTGTTGATTTGGTCAACTTTAAATCCTTTAAAAGTCAATACAGGACTGAATTACAGCGGAATTCTTACATCACAATAGCTTATACTAATAAGAAGAAGAGAGAAAAGAATAATAGTTAATTATTCTGAAACACCGTTTGTGACGTTAAGTCATTAATTATTAATAAGTTATAACACTTTGTAATAAAGTTAGCAAATAAACAAGCTATTCTAAACAGCAAAGAAACCATATCAAATGAAATGTGAGTGGAGCGACATATTTCACTTTGAATTGTTGAAGCGCAGCGAAACAACCTTAAACTATGTTCTTACTATGTTATTTGCTCATATTTCGTCTTTAGCCTTAAAGCATAACTAATAGTGTAAGAAAGAAGAAATAGAGCAGTTTTATTTTCTTGTACAGGCTTTCACAAATTGTTCTCCAAACTCACTTAAAGTAAATACTTTAACATTATCTGTTCCACTATGCATATCTCCAGGTATGTACCCTGCATCAATTAAATCTAATCGCAACAAGTTCAAAGAGATTTCAAAAGAAATAAGCATAATCCCTAGCTTATCATTTGTCTGTTCAGTATTTGGTTGATCTTTCGTTTCTTCAACTTGTAAATAAATTCCTTTGTAGAAATAAAGAAATTCTAATGCCTTTACTTCAGGTGTCGATAGCTGTCGTAATATGTCTGGGTAAACGGTTAATGTCAGGTTTTCATTCGGGTCTAAATAATTCGTAATTAAATTCGCCCAAGCATCCTGCATTTCTTCATCTTCTTCTAATGACACATTTTCAAGGTAAGGAAATAGTACTTTAAGATTAAGTTGTTTAGGGTTAAATCCAGAATTCTTGCAATTTTCAACAACCTTTTTCACGTTTTTTATTTGCCTTTTTACCCTCCACATTTTAATATTTTCAGCCAAATACAACCCGAATTCTTCACTTGCGGATTTGGTAATTGGCTTTAGCGCATCACTAAGAGTATCAATCGCTTTTTCAACTGTTTCAGAGCTAATATTTATTTTTCCATCAAACATATTCCCAAATTTTATCAAAGATATACCAATCTTAACAATGTATAATAGCTATAATATTTTTGGAATTAGTGCAACAAAATAAATTTCATACTATTTAAAGAAAAAGCAGTTCAATACCACAATAGAACGCTAGAAGATATTTTTAAGAAGCAGACATCTGTTGGGTTAGTGGTATTTCTCATCCGGTGTTTGTTTTTTAATTTTAATAAATACCACAATGATTATACAATATCCCAAAGTTAGTAATAGGAATGAGTTTACGCAACATACCGCAGACGATATTCTTTCACTTATAAAATCACCTAAACAATATGTTTTAGAAGCAATACGCTATTTTAGGTATACACTTTCACATAACCCACTTTATAAAGCCAACTACAAAAAAGAACGTATAGACAACGTTCCCGCCATTCAATGGAATAAAACACAAGCAGGGGATTCTTCTTCATTCATTTATTTTGACTTTGACTACAGTAGCGTTGACGAAGCTTTATCTGCACAAGAACGATTCATTAAAAATTGGGGAGGTGGCATCTATGCGTGTTGGAAATCTTTATCTGGTACAGGCTTAGGAGTTTTGTTTCAATCAGATTCAGAAATTAATGAAGAACAATTCCTTAAATTGTACGATTGGCTGACTGAAGAATTAAAAAAGGAGGGATTTAACCCAGATCCTAAAAGAAGGGATTTTTCTTCAGTTAACTTTTTATCTTATGACGCAGATATTGTTATTAAACGAAATTCCATTAAGACTAAGGACATATTAGCAGATTGGGAAGAAAAACAATTATCAAATTCTAAAGAGCGAAAGGAAACACTTGCTGAAAAGCAGCACAAAGAATTTTCTAGTACACTCATTCTTAAATCACAATATGGTTGGCGACCAAAGGAATACATAAAGGCAAAAGCAAAAGATGCAAAACACCTTGAAATTAACTTTTTTGCGTCTATTAAAGTCGGCAATCGGGGAAATACTTATTCAGCAGTCGCAACAAAATTATTCCGTTTAAACCCACAACCAGAAAAGCTGAATGAGATTAAAAAAGTAATTGTGTGGCTGAATAATAATAGAGCTGAAAAGCCTTGGGATAATACAGAAGTTCAACACTTTGTAGATAACATTGAAATTCACAAAAAGGGCAAGGCAATAAGCAGTAAAAAAGTGGTTATTAAGAACCCGACCTATTCTGAATTACTAAATGTATTCGATCAGGTGAACAAGATTAACTTGAAATCAATGGAACAGACAATAGTAAACATAGTGCAAAGAGCAGATAATGAACTGAAAATAAACAAAGCCGTCAAAGGCGGAGCAAAGACCCTGAACGATATTTATAAGAATACTGGCATATCAAAGACCACGATTACAAAATACTATAAAAGCCAAGGCAAGCAATATTCAGAGCAACTTGCCATATCAGATGTAAAGGATGTGGTAAAGCAGTTAAACGAATTTATTCACGAACTGATTCAGGCAAATAATGAAGCTTTAGCAGCATAAAAAAATGAGGTAGTGCAAATACTACCTCATTTTTTATTTCTCTTTCTTTTTATTTAATATAGGTTTACCCCAACTTTAAATCCAATTTCCATCACTTTACTATAGGAGAAGGAAGTACGCTGTGATTTGTAGTAAATATTACCGCCATCCATCGCATAGTTGTAATAAGAGTAAAACCTTAAATCAGGATCTCTTCCATCAACAAAGTTTAATTGTAAACCATAAGAAATTCTCGATGCCCTTTTAGAAAAAATATTAAATTTTGTATTTGTTCCTACATAGAGATGAAGTCTTAAATTTTCGGGCGTAAAAATGCTGTTTCGGTTAAAATCATGCACCTCTTGGTACGTATAGGGTAATAAATAAGTATTCCCGTTTTTCTCAATGACCCATGAACCCCGAAGGCTTTCGTAATCATCTATTTTATTGAGATTGAAAGGAATAGAAGCCCCAATTCTAACTTCAAATTCATTGTTGCTGATTTTAAAGTTTTTACCTAAATGTAGCCCAAAACTTAACAGGTTAAGCCTTTGATTGTAGGTGAATGTCCGGCTATCCGCCGCTTCAAAGGGGATGCCAGAGATATACTTATCAAAGTTATAATCATATCGAACCCTATTGTTTAGCGTTCTGTACTCTGCTCCAACAGTAAAGAAAAACCTATAGGGAAGCCACATTTCATAATCTACTCCTGCTGCAAAATTCATGTTATTCTTTACAGAAACAGTAGCAGGAACTGTATTTTTATCATCACTTGATGGAACTCTGCCCTGACTTACGCCATTTAAATCGTGATTATCAAGTACTGGTTCTTTTTCTATACCCATTTTATTGATGCTGTAAATAGGCATAACATAAGGCTTAATACCTTTTGTGGTAAAGCTCTTTTGAGCAAATGTTGTTATGCTGCTACAACATTGCAGCAGCATAACAACGATAACACTTATTTTATAACTTTTTATCATAATTAAGGACACATTGGAAGTTCAATGTTTAATTTTAATTGTTCTCCACCATAATAAGCGAAGTGATAGCTTTTAATGTAGTTAAACATAACAGGGTTTCTCTTACCATATCTATCAACAGCCGTAATGGATTTGTCATTTGTGTTTTCATTTGACTTTTCTTTGTATTGCCACTGTCCACATTCATCAAAAGACAAATTCGACATTACTTTTGCGTAAATTTTCCGGTACGGCCCGGTTTTTTCCTTTTTCCATTTATTATTACTGTTCTTCTTCCAAAATTCAGTTTCCGCTTGAATATTGTTTGCCCAATATGAAGAACGACCCATTATTCTACAATTAATTTTTGCCTTCCCATCAGCGCTGGTAGCTACCTGGTTTTTTTCTTTCATAGTCTCTTTGTAGCAGTATCCAGTTAATGAATTGGTAATGGTGATCGGGGAAAAGGGTACAATAATTTCTTCATGTCCATAGATAATTGAACCAACTCCGGAAATATAATCACCTAACAAAATGTAATATTTAATATAAGGATGATAGGTTCCCATTGCCGGGTAGACGTGATCTCTTTCGAACTTAGTGAGCAGGTCAATATTGTTATTTACAGTACTATCACCATCGCCCCAGTATATCGTGGATTTTGCACTGTAAACGCCTTTTTTCACATTAATTATTGAAACATTAACCTTCCATGCCAATGGGTCGCAGCCAGGTTGGAGTATTTCCTCACGGGTTTTAATAAGACCATCCGCCTGAGGTGTATATCCAGGGTCAGTACCAATAACTCTACCTGATTCAGAAGGAGCTAGTATTAATAACTCGGTAAATATTCCCGGTTTATTTTTTAATACCCATTCACCAATAGAAGATGCGTTTGTTTGATTTGCTTTTGGTATTGTAGCCATAAACGAATAATGATCCATGCGATTTTTTGGGAAACCAACAACAGCATCAACATTTAAATACATGAAAATTGAATCACCAATTATTACAGATTTGTCCTTGTTTAAAGAAGATTCAAAGAGTCTATCAATAAACGGATGCTCATTGACAATATCTTCGAATTTATCCCAGCCTACATTATTGAGAATATCAAAGGTTCTTACAGCTTCGCTCCTGAAAGAAACGAAATTACTGAAATTTGCCTGCTCGTACGCCAATAAAATTTCATCGGTGGACAGTTTATTGGTATCTGCGGCATTATCATCTTTATTTTGTTTTTCAAACTCGCCGTTTACATACACTTCCAGACCTGAGATGTAGCGATCAAAATGTTCACGGTCTTTAAAAGAAAGCATACCATTTTCAACGGTAGGCATTGATCCGTTAAGCACTGTTCCGTTTAAAAAACCAAAAGAGCCAGGTTTAGCATCGTCATTAGGCTTCTTACATGAAACTGCAAGCAGTATACTAGATACCGCTAATAAAATTAATTTTTTCATAAAACTTTAAAAAAAGGTGAGCCGCAAAGGTAGAGTTATAGTTTACTCCCAACAATGGGGGAATTCCCGTATTTTTTATAGTATTACTTAAAATCATCGTCAACTACTAACTACTTTGTACTGTTAGCAGTTTTAATAATTTCAACAATTTCATCTTCCGTTTCTTTTACATTAATAGACAAAGGCTCTCTATCTTCACCTCCGACATTAATTTGTGTATAATCACTACCTTCATTTGTATAATCATGACATGATTTAAAACTAAGAATTTTATCAGAAATAATAAATACAGGTTGATTAGAAATGTAATCAGTAAATTTTAATGCTTGCATAATAGTATTTGTTTAATCTGCTGAGACATTTCAGCATGAATGCAATAAAATGTACAAAAAATATTCCATTTATCCAAATGTGTCAATTTGTCTGTATGCTACTTAAAAAAGAAAATGGCAAATAAATTATACACCGACACAGAAATAAAAGGAAAATTAGAAGTTGAAGGGGAAGTGACCTTTACAGGTGCAACAGGTAACGGCAAAATTATCCACTCGACTTATCCAAATGCAGCAAGGATTCGTGTTCAAAACGCAAATCAAAGCAGTAGCACACAAGTACATGAAAAAGGAATTACCATATCAGGTAATGGCGCATCGCATTACATAGATGATTCGCAAGTCTACTATTGGTTTGGGAAAAATGACTGGCAGGGTAAATGGCAAATGTCTAATGTAAGCTTTCAATCAAGTTACATCAATATCTATACAACCGGAGGTATTCAAATCACCGGAGGCGAAAATCTAAACATTACAGGTTCGCAAGGTGGTTTAACCGTTTATAGTATTGAACCTGATAATTACAATAGACTTTGGGATAGAAAAGATAAATTTCAATTAAAACAACTGGCTTTAGCGGTTTCTATTCTAATCTTTCAACAAGCACCTTAACCGCTAATCGCAGGCACAACTTACCTGATGAAGACGGAACTATAGCTACAAGGGAATGGGTATTGCAAAAGATCAATGAATTTTTAAATATGCAGAATATTTAAAAATAAAAATGGAACAAACAGACATTAGAAATTACTTTATTGAAACAATAACTTTTAGCCTGGCTAAAAAAAGACCTGTTCTTTATCGGGCAGACATTATCAACAAAATATGTGAATAGCGATATCGCACCATTCATTAATAATATTAATCGCTCATGTGTGGATGCAATAGGCCTTGATATTGATGTGGTTATTACCTTAACGATAGAACAATTGTTTTCAATCATTGACAAGCTGGGTAAAGAGCCGGAGTTCTATTATGCACAATTCAATAAAGAAATTAATGATACATTGGCACAGGCAATAATTGAAATGGAGGATGATGAATTAAAGAATTTCATCATAGATAATCTTAGTATTAAAAGAACAAGCATTGATAATCACAAGTCAAACCTGATTAATCAGTACATCAAGACACAAGGTTTATAAAATAAATTGTTCTTTTCTGCATTAAAAAAAATAATAGAATATTTAAATATTATACAACGCAGATTAGAGAAGCAGTTATCTCGCGGTACTCAATAGTGGCACCAGTATTAATGGTACCATAATAGGACATTCTTTTACCGTGAACATGGTCGGGGGGTGGCTCGTACCATTCGACCCTCCATCTTTTAGAAAGATCATTATTGTAATGCCGTAAAATTGGGGGGAAATTTTTTTCTTGTTCCTCTGTCGAATTTATCGACTGATACAAGCGTTTTTGATTTGATACAAAAGAAACCCGCCATAATAGCGGGTTTTACTTTACTTGCAGAGAGGAAGGGATTCGAACCCTCGATACAGTTGCCCGTATACTACCTTTCCAGGGTAGCTCCTTCAACCACTCGGACACCTCTCTTCGTGATTGGGTTGCAAATATAGCAGATTTTCCAGAATTCATAATAAAATATTTACTTTTGCTGTCTGATCATGATTATGCAGCTCCCTCAAGGCAAAAAAATATTCTTCGCTTCCGATTTTCACTTAGGCATCCCTGACAAAGCCGGAAGCCTCGTGAGAGAAAAAAGAATTTGTGCCTGGCTGGACCGTATCAAGGCCGAAGCCCATAAGATCTATCTCCTGGGGGATATCTTTGATATGTGGTTTGAATACAGAAATGTAGTGCCTAAAGGCTATACCCGCCTCCTGGGCAAACTGGCAGAACTGACTGATGCAGGTATCTCTATAGAGGCCTTCGTGGGCAATCACGACCTCTGGATGCGCGATTATTTTACGGAAGAGCTGAATATTCCCATCCATTTCGGCCCTATTCAGATCGAAGTCAACGGCAAAAAGTTTTTCCTGGCCCATGGTGACGGCCTGGGTCCGGGAGATAAAACATACAAGTTCATCAGGGCGGTGATGTCTCATCCCTTCTCAAAATGGCTCTATTCCTGGTTTTTGCATCCCGACATCGGGCTGGGCCTGGCCAATTACCTGAGCCAGCGCGGTGCTAAGCATGAAGGGGCTCATGACGGAGCCTTTAAAGGAGAAGATAAGGAATGGCTCATTCTCTTCGCCAAAGATTATTTACATAAAGAACACATTGATTACTTTATTTTTGGGCATAGACATCTTGCCCTCACCATACCGCTGGAGCAGCAAAGCTTGTATGTAAACCTGGGAGACTGGATTACCTACAATTCTTATGGGGTGTTCGACGGGCAAGCTTTTTCACTGAATTATTTTAACCCTCATGAGTAAGCGTTTTGTTATTATCCGTCATGCCAAATCCAGCTGGGCCACACTAGGACAGGCAGACTTTGACCGGCCTTTAAATGAAAGAGGTCAAAAGAATGCACCTGAAATGGGTAAGCGCCTGCTTCAATATGGCCTTATACCCGACCTGGTCCTGGCAAGCAGCTCGAAACGCACCCGGCAAACGACCAAAGCACTCACAACGGCTATGGATTATAAGGGGGAGATCGAATGGCTGGATAAGCTTTACCATGCTCCTGTTGAAACGATAGAAGATGTGATCAGCACCACTGACGACAAGTACCAGACTATATTTATTATTGCCCACAATCCCGGGCTCACCCAATTTTTGATCGAACACGGGGACCGTTTTATCACGGACAATATGCCCACCTGCTCTATAGCGGCCTTTGAAATGGATGCCGATACCTGGACCTCTTTTCACAAAGCCCATAAAGCAATCATAAAATACGATTTCCCAAAAAAAACTGTAACAGAATAAGTATAATGGAAACGAAAAATGACTATATAGAAAGTTTAGAAAACTTGTACGAGCAGCAGTTCGGCGAGCCTGCAAGTTCAGTTTCAACCATCGCGCCTTCCGGCTCTGACCGGATGTATATTCGTCTTTCCAGCGGCAATGACAGCGCTATTGGCGCTTACAGCAAGAATGTAAAAGAGAACAACACTTATTTCTATTTTTCCCGCATTTTCAAAAAGAACAACTTACCCGTACCGGAATTATTCCTGCAGAGTAATAAGAATATGTGTTACCTGATGGAGGACCTGGGCTCTGACTCGCTCCTGGACATTCTGTTAAGGGAAGGCAAAACAGAGCAGGTAAAAGCTTATTATGAGCAGGCTGTTGAGGACCTGGTACGTTTTCAATGGATCGCCGGCGGAGAAATAGATTATACGATGTGCTACGGCACTCAGTATTTTGATAATAAAGCGATCCTGGCAGACCTGAACTATTTCAGGTATTATTTTGCCGATGTATTGAAGATAGATTATAATAAGGCCATGCTCCAGGATGAACTGGAAGAATGGGCCAAAAACCTGGATGCCGAAACGATCAAAACATTTATGTACCGCGACTTCCAGAGCCGGAACATTATGATCAAGGACGGCACGCTCGGGTATATCGATTTCCAGGGTGGTATGCGCGGTTTGCCGCACTATGACCTGGTGTCTCTATTGTGGCAGGCCAAGGCGCAGCTACCTAAAGACTGGAAAACGCACCTGGAAAAGCAATACCTCAAAGCGATCAAGGAATCTAAAGCGGTGCCTGATATTGACGAACTGCATTTCATGAAGGTGTACCTGGAATGTGTCTTGCTGCGCATTATGCAAACCCTGGGCGCTTATGGTCTAAGGGGATTGATCGAGCGCAAGCAGCACTTTCTTTCCAGCATCTACCCGGCTTTGTTACAATTACAGGAATACCTGAATGAGTATTCACATATCATCCGTTACCCGGAACTGGCCAGGGTACTGGGCGAGATCGTAAAACCTCAGATCGTAGACCGCTTCTTCACTCCTAAACAGGACCCTGAAAAGCCTTTACAGGTAAGGATATACTCTTTCTCTTATAAGAAAGGATTACCGGCAGAGACCTCGGAGCATGGCGGAGGTTTTGTTTTTGACTGCAGGGGCATTCTTAACCCCGGCAGGTTTGAACCTTATAAACATCTTACCGGGCGTGATTTCCCCGTACAGGAGTTTTTACAGGCCCAGACTTTAATGCCTTCTTTTTTAGATAATATTTTTGCTACTATTGATATCACCGTTAACGATTACCTGAACCGTGGTTTTGATCAGCTCAGTATCAGCTTTGGCTGTACGGGCGGGCAACACAGATCTGTATATGCGGCGGAACAAACTAAAAAACACCTTAAATCAATATACAATATAGATGCGGAGCTATTGCACCTGGAACAGGATCCTAACGATCATAAAAGGAGATAACTTCACATTGAATTAAACATTTATTGCAACAACACTACAATGGAAAAAATAGGAAAAAAAATATTAAACCTGGAAGCACTGGAGCAAATCGTGCTTCAAAAAGATGAGATCAGTATTGATGCAGATGCAGCCGCAGAAGTAGCCGCATCGCACAGCTTCCTCAAAAATTTTGCAAAAGACAAACTGATCTACGGCATTAATACCGGTTTCGGGCCAATGGCCCAATATAGAATTGAAGATGAGGATGCCCGTCAGCTGCAATTAAACCTGATCAGGAGCCACAGCTCAGGAATGGGTACTTTACTTACTCCGGACCAGAGCAGGGCGCTCATGCTGGCCAGGCTGAATACTTTATTAAGAGCTTACTCCGGTGTGCACCCGGAACTGATAGAACTGATGACGGCATTGATCAATGCAGAGGCCTATCCTTGCGTGTATCAGCACGGAGGCGTAGGTGCCAGCGGCGACCTGGTCCAGCTGGCTCACCTGGCATTAGGCCTTATCGGTGAAGGTTATTTTCAATACAAAGGGGAAGTGAAGCCTGCCAAAGAAGTATTTGAAGCGCTGCAACTGAAGCCGCTGAATATGCACATCAGGGAAGGGCTCTCTTTACTGAACGGCACTTCTGCCATGACGGGAATAGGGGCCATAAATGTGTTGCATGCACGCAAACTGATGTGTGGACAGATCCTGTTCTCCTTAATGGTGAATGAGATCATGGAAGCTTACGATGATCACTTCTCGGAAGAACTGAATGGCGTTAAATTGCATAAAGGCCAGCAGGTGGTGGCCGCCGCTATGCGGGCCATTACGAAGAATTCAAAATTGATGCGCAAGCGCTCTGAGCACTTGTATGAGAAGAAAGTAACGGAAACGGTCATAGAAGATAAGGTACAGGAATATTATTCTTTACGTTGCGTGCCGCAGATCTTAGGCCCTATCTATGATACGATCGAATATACGGCACAGATCATCGAGCAGGAATTGAACTCTGTAAATGATAATCCTGTAGTGGATTACCGGACGGAAAACATTTATCACGGGGGTAATTTCCATGGTGATTACGTCGCGCTGGAAATGGATAAATTAAAAATTGCCATCACTAAATTGTCTATGCTGGCGGAACGCCAGTTGAACTTTGTCCTGAACCCCGCGCTCAACAAGCGTTTGACCCCATTTGTGAACCAGGGCATACTGGGCTTAAACTTCGGGATCCAGGGTATGCAATATCCTGCGGTAAGTAATGTGGCGGAGAACCAGACGCTGAGCAATCCTGCTTATATCCACAGTATTCCTAATAATAATGATAACCAGGATATAGTAAGCATGGGAACGAATGCAGCATTGATCTGTGCCCGTGTGATAGAAAATTCTTTTGAAACCCTATCGGTGTATGCTTATGCATTGATACAGGCCATTCATGCCAAGGATTTCCAGGACCGTTTATCGCCTGCCACAAGATGGATGTATGACGAAATAAGTGCTATGGCACCACCATTCATTGAAGACAGTCCTGCATTTGAGAAACTGGCTCATATCAAAAACTGGCTGATGACCACGGAAGTGGGTGCAAAAATGAAAAAGCTTTTAGGCTGGTAAGCTATAATTTAGCGCCTGTCTGCAAAATCCAACTGTGTCCTCTTTCGCTTGGCTAAGGAGGACACAGTTGAATAAACTCAGGGTGTCCATTAAGCCGGACTGCCGCTTTTCCATTAATTGAAACTTACAGGAAGATTGTTGTAAAGGGATACCATTAACTGGTTCCTGGAGTTCTGCGCCAACATTTGGCGCATAAAGCCTACATCAAAACGAAGGTCTTTTTTGATCACATATCCTACGCCCGCAAAACTCCTGTTGCGGTCAAAGATAGCGCCGGAAGTGTGTATAAACAGTTCGTTGTAGCCGGACAGGTAAATGGCATTGGCCTCCATTGCAGGCTTATTTACAGGTATGGTAACACCGAGCAGGTAGCGAAAGCGTAGTTTGAAATTATCCGGTAAAAAGCGTTGCTCAAAGCGGTAGCGATGCTGAACATTTACCCGGGCAATACTTTGCTTTGTGGTAAATTGCTGAAACAGCCGGTGCTCATTCACGGTATATTTCTCGTCTAAACCTTGTTTTACATATGGTCTTCCGTGAATGAATCCGTAACCCAGCAGGATATTATTATTACCCGGCGTTAAATTGTAACCTATACCGGTGCGGAGCAGTAATTGTTCCAGGTCTCCCCCTTTATTAAAGTTGCGGTATTGAATCTCGGTATGCAGGTTCCAGTTGCTTTTTTGCAGTTGCTGGTTACCGAAGTAGTTGTACCAGGCCCCGAGTTCATCCGGCTGCCCATAAGTAATAGCATTCAAAGCCATTGCTCCCGCAATGGTCAACATTTTCTTTATCATCACATATCTATTAAGGTTACCTGCAAATATAATGGCTTAATTGTTAAAGGTTCTTTATAAGCGCCTGGTATCCAATTCGTAAAAAATGGCGACATTTGTTTGAACCAAGACAACAATTTTATGACGTTTAATCCGGCAGACAAGATCCAGGACCTCCAGTATTTTGGAGAGTTCGGTGGGGTCAATCCCTCGATCTCAGATTCCTCTACGTACACCTTTCTTTCCGCAAAGAAGATGTTCGACACTTTTGAAGGTAATGCAGAAGGTTGCTACCTCTATTCAAGACATTCCTCTCCCAGCAATCTTTATTTAGGTAAGGCGCTGGCGGCAATGGAAAATACAGAAGCCGCCAACGTTGCCGCTTCTGGTATGGGCGCTATTACCTCTGTGCTGTTGCAGCTCTGTGCTGCAGGTGATCACATTATCTCCAGCAGGACGATTTATGGCGGCACTTATGCCTTCATGAAAAACTTCCTGCCTAAGCTGAAGATCACCACTTCTTTTGTGGACAGCACAAAGATCGAGCAGGTAGAGGCCGCTATCACTCCCGATACTAAAGTATTGTATTGTGAAACGGTCAGTAATCCTTTACTGGAAATCACAGACATCCCTGCTATGGCTGCACTGGCCAGGAAGCATAAGCTCAAACTTGTGGTGGACAATACCTTCTCACCGCTGGCCATAGCTCCAAAAGATATGGGTGCCGATGTGGTGGTACATAGTCTTACCAAGTTTATCAACGGCAGCAGCGATACGGTTGGCGGTGTTGTCTGTGGTACGCAGGAATTCATTGATGCCTTAAGGAATGTAAATGATGGTGCGGCCATGCTTCTGGGCCCTACAATGGATAGCTACAGGAGTGCCAGTATTTTAAAAAACCTGCGCACCTTACATATCCGTATGCAGCAGCACAGCAGGAATGCCCTGTACCTGGCAGAGCGCTTTGAACAAGACGGCCTGAAAACGGTATACCCGGGACTGGCCAGCCACAGCGGTCATGAATTGTACCGCAGTATGTTTAATGCAGCATATGGCTTTGGCGGTATGATGACCCTGGATGTGGGCAGCCTGGATAAGGCCAATGAATTAATGGAACTGATGCAAAACCGGAACATTGGCTACCTGGCGGTGAGCCTGGGCTTTTACAAGACCCTGTTCAGCGCTCCGGGCACTTCTACCTCGAGTGAAATATCTCCTGAAGAGCAGGCTGAGATGGGCTTAAGCGACGGACTCATCCGCTTCTCTATAGGACTGGATAATGATATTGAACGTACTTACCAGATGATGAAAAGCTGTATGCAGGAAGTAGGTATCCTGTAATGAGAAAAGGAGCTGTCTAAAAAGTACTATTTCGTCATTTCGACTGTAGCATAGCGGAATGGAGAAATCTAAACGTCAAGTATTTATACTTGTGAGATTTCTCGACTTCATTATATTTCGCTCGAAATGACGCGCCTTTTAGACAGCTCCTTTTATATTAATTGCTTTATTATCCTTCATCTGCACCACCTCTCTCCATCAGGTTATCATGCTCTTTGGCCTGCTGGTTGAAACGATAGGTAAAGGTGAGCCTTGCACTCCGCTGCCGCCATTGAAACATGGTCTCTGACTGGATATCGGGCGTATTTACGGTGCTTCTCCATTTGCGCGAATTCAGCAGATCGCTTACATTAAAGCCGATGGTAGCTTTGTTCTTCAAAAGATCTTTAGACAGGGCAAAATCCATAAAGTACATACTCAATCGTTTACCCTGTGCCATCACCTGCGGGGCTTCATAGTTGCCACTCAACTGGAAGCGCCATCTTTGCGGCAAAGTAACATTCACACTGGTCCGATTGGTCCAGCTGAAATTATCATAATTAAAACTCTGGTTGTCTACTTCGCCCCGGATCTCTTCTCTGAAGAAATTAAAACCGGAGGTGAGGCGAACCCATTTTGCCGGGTTGTAATTGGCATTAAACTCCAGGCCAATCGCATCGCGCCTGTCGATGTTTACCGAACGACTATAGATTATACTATCCTGCAGGTAAGTGATGCGGTCGAATTTATTTTTGGTATGGCGATAATAAACCGAAGACAACAAAGACCCTTTTTCCCAGGAATTCAACATACCTGCTTCGTAAGCATCGGTCAACTCAGGATCAAGATCCGGGTTTCCTACACGCATATTCCGGTTGTCACCAAATTTCATGAAGGGCATCAGGTCCCACTGTCCGGGGCGGTTGATCCGGCGGCTGTAGCTCATCTGGTAAGTATGCACGTCGCTTTGTTTATAGGATAAGGCCAAGCTGGGGAACAGGTTGAGATAATCTCTTGTGCTGCCATTTTCCAGGGAATGTTGCAGGGTATATATTTCACTGTACTCTGCCCTCAATCCTGCCTGCACCCCCAATTTACCAAAGGTGTTGGAACCCATCAGGTAGGCAGCATATACGTTTTCCTGGTAGTTGAAGCGATCATTAAAGGTCGGATTGCTCACCCAATCGGCAGCTACCAGTTTACTGTAACCGAATTTATTGTCATAATCGCGCACATGCCCGCGGATACCTGCTTCTATCTTTCCTTTTTTCCAAACGGGTAAACTAAGGTCTGATTGCAGCAAGAGCATATTTTCCGTTACATAAGCATTAGAGCGCTCTATCAACACATCTGAGCTTACATTTGAGGTCTCTTCATAATCTGAATCTTCAAAATCCAGGTCATTAAAGAACCGCAACTCGGTCTTCCATTCTGCACCTTCTTTTTTGAATTTTTTATTATAGCCTAAAGTGGCTTCGATCATATTTTCTCTTTCCTTCTGCAATTCAAAACGCTCATCGCGGCTTACCGGCTGCCCGGTAATTTCATAATTATCATAGCTACGATCATATGTGTTATGGCCCCTGCCATAGCGCAGCCCAACGGAGGCGCTCAGCGTATTCTTCGGATTGATCTCATAATCGGCACCGATATTGACATTCACGCCATTTTTTTTGCGATTATGTTTATAACCCTGGTCGTAGATGAAAGCGGTATCTGCATTTTCCAGCCTTTGATGGGTCGTGCTGCGGCCTATCACCTGGCGATAGTTGTAGTTTGCCGAGCCGTATAAGTTCAATTTATCTTTGCGATAGTTGGCATTAAAACCAACACCATGATCGGGATAATAACCCGTTCTCAGCGTTGCCGAGCCGTTAAAGCCGGCCTTCTTACTTTTCTTAAGAATGATATTAATGATACCCGCTTCTCCCTGGGCTTCATAACGTGCAGAGGCATTGGTAATGATCTCTACTTTATCGATCATATCGGCCTGCAACTGCTGCAGGGCTTCTGCCGAGGAAGCAAAGCCGGAAAGCTTTCCGTCAATAAGGACACGCACGGCCTGGCTGCCCCGGAGGCTTACGTTGCCTTCTGCATCAACGGTGACGGAAGGGATATTTTGCAATACTTCTGAAGCATTAGCACCCTGGTTATTGAGGTCTGAACCTACATTAAAAACACGCTTATCAATCTGTAAAGACATCTGCTCGCGATCGGCCACCACTTCAACGCCTTTAAGCGCTGTACTGGAACCTGCTTTTAAAGCGATCTTGCCCAGGTCCAGCTCTCCAGATTGGCGGGCAAGTTTTATGTTTTGGGTATTCAAGCCAAAGAAGCTGACTTCAATATAATAATTACCCTCTGGTACAGAAAATTCAAAACTGCCGTCTTCATTACCGGCCAGGCCGGTCACAAGTGCAGAGTCCGCAGCATTATGGATATTTATGGTCGCATAAGGCACTGTCTCATTCAGATTATCAAAAATAATTCCCTTTACTTTAAGCTCCTGCTGTTGTGCCATCGCAGACGTAGTCATTACAATGGCCACTCCTATTCCAAATATAGATTTCATCAAAAAAAAAACAGATATATAAACGGACAAAGATATTTAAATTAAAAGCTTAAAGGTGGCTTTAGCTTTTATTTATAGAATTTGTTAAGCTAATATGACATTATTAAGAAGGGCGGCACCAGATGGTACCGCCCTTGCTATTTATCACTGAAAAAAACTTAGTTTTTTACCGGAAGTAAAGCATATTTCTTACCGAACTCGAGCATTTGCTCATAGAATGAATTCGGGTATTCCAGTTTCACATCGGTGATCTTACCGTCTTTCTCCACCGGAACTAATCTTGGTTGAATAAAGCCTTTGTAAGGTTTGATATTTAACTTGGCATAACGTGCTAACACTTCTTTGTGCAGCTCCTGGTTTACTTTCACGCCATAATTTTCTACCAGGTCCCTGCCTGCTTTATAGTCGCCTTCAGACTTGATGCGCTGGATCTCTTTCAACAGTTCACCAAACAATGTTCTCAGTTTTTCGTAATTATTTACCTGAACATAGGTCTTGCCATCTTTCTTAACGAATTCCACCACTTTATCTTTCGCACCTTTTTCTAAAGCCCAGTAAGCCACCAGTGCACGGTTGCGCATATGTGCTTCTTCGATCTCATCTCCTTGTTTGATGCGCACCAGTTGGGTCATTAAACCATTCATCATATAGTTATCGTATTCTGCTTTACCCACTTCCAGGGAAGGCATCACACCTATATCTACTAATTTCTGATCCAATACATAATACAATGCAACGAGGTCAGCACGTGCTTCTTCCAATGTAGAAGCATAGTTTTTCAAAGTCTGGTCCGGCGTACCTACGCCCGGGTTGATCTGCCCGGAAGCATGACCGATACATTCGTGCATATCAGTATGCAGGTCGGAAGAGAGACTGCCGTATTTTTTTGAACGTGCTTTCACTTCATCATTGATCGCAAACTCATCGGTCATACCAGATCCGGCGCTGTTATTATAAGCACTCACGATATTGCCCAGGGAAACAGATTTAGAACCATGCTCTTTTCTTAACCAGTCAGAGTTGGGCAGGTTAATACCAATCGGCGTGCTTGGTGCAGCATCTCCTGCTTCCATCACCACGTTAATCACTTTGGCATTGATCCCTTTTACGTTTTTCTTCTTATGAGATTCTATTAAAGGAGAGTTATCTTCAAACCACTGTGCCTGCGCGGCAATGGCTTCGATACGCTTGGAGGATTCAAAATCTTTGATGGAAACGATGGACTCATAGCTTCCTTTTTTACCGATCGCATCTGCATATACTTCAATGAAACCATTGGTGAAGTCTACTACAGAACTTGTATTTGCCGTCCATGCAATGGCATATTCATCCCATTTCTTAAGATCACCTGTTTTATAGTATTCTACCAGTAATTGCAGGGCTTTCTTTTGTTGTTCGTTTTCAGAAAGCGGGATGGCTTTTTCGATCCAGAAGATCATTTTGTCTATCGCTGCACCATACATGCCCCCGGATTTCCATACTTTCTCTACCAGCTTACCGTTCTCTTTCACCACTTTACTGTTCAATCCCCACTCCGGTTCATGATCGCTCTTAGGGAACGTCGCATAGAAGGCATCTACTTCGGCCTGGGTTACGCCTTCATAAAAGTTATTGGAAGATGCTGCTATGTGATCGATGCCCGCTTTGAAGTCGGCCATTTTAGGCATATAGCTTTTATCAAAGATTACTTTTTGCAGGCGGGCCAGTAAGCCGTCCACATTTTCGCCCTCTTCTAAAGGCAATAATTTAGCATCACTGTTTTTCACCAGGTCTGCAAAATAAGTCTCGTTAAAGGCAGGCATTATTTTATCATTGCTGTAATGATGGTATAGGCCATTGCTGAACCATACCTGGCCGGCATATGTTTTGAAGTTTTCCCAGTCTGCACCTTCTTTCTTTCCGCTATAGGTACCATAGACCGCCTCTAATACTTTGCGAACGGTAAGGTTATATTTTCCTCTCTGGTCCCAGATCATGTCCCTGCCTGCAAGAGAGGCTTCAGACAAATAATAGATGAACTCTTTTTGCTGCGGGGTTAATTTATCCCATCCCGGTACCTGGTAACGTAAAACCTGTACATCTGCAAAGGATTCTGCATTGTACTGGAACTCGCCCTCTTTACTTGTTTCCTTTTGTGTACCTGTAGTAGCTTTGTCGCTACCGCCACTGTTACAAGCGGCAAATGCTAATGTGCCCGAAAGCATAATCATTCCTAATTTGAATTTATACATCATTATTAAAATGGATTTTTTTAGAAAAAACTTTAGATAAAAGTAAAAGTAAGCAAAACGGTTAAAACTGTTACTAAACAGTAGTTTATAAAATAGCAGTCTTTGTTTGGAAGTCGGTGTCTGATAGGTTTGGGGCTTAAATAGGCAGGGTTAGGTTACTAAATCATTACCTGTTTTAAATTAATAGACGTAAATATAAGTGATTATATTTCAGTCTTTTGCACCTCTTTTCATATTCCCTTGTAACTCATAAAAAATTAATTTTAAACATTAAATCTTTGAGTTATGGAGCGTGAGAAAAGATCCACTTTCAAGTTATTGTTCTACTTGAAAAAGAACGAACCTAAGAAAAACGGAAATGTCCCTGTTATGGGCCGTATTACCATTGATGGAACTCCGAAAACATTTGGAACCAAATTAGAAATCAATCCTGAGACGTGGGACTTAAAACACGGTCGTGTTTTGGGAAAGAGCAATCTGGCAACCGACATCAACCAGAAACTCGATAAAATACGCGTTCGCATCAACAAAATCTATGAAGACATGATGAAAGATGATGGCTTTGCGACCTCACAAAAAGTAAAGCTGTCTTTCCTTGGTGTGGGTGTTATGGAAGACGCTATCTTAAGGGTATTTAAAGAGCAAAATGAAGATTTTGAAAAAATGGTTTCAAAAGGAAAGCGATCACAGAACACTTACAATAAATACAAGACAGTATTCAATCACCTTTCCGAATTTATCAAAGAGCGATACCATAGAGATGATATGGCCTTTAGGGAGTTAACAGGTGATTTTATTCGTGAATTTGATTTTTTTCTTCGCATTGATAAGGAATGTACACACAATACGGTTTGGGTTTATACGATGCCTGTTATTGCCTTGGCTGATCTAGCAATTAAAAAAGGCCTAATAAAACAAAATCCTTTTGAAGATTATGAAATCAGTATGCAAGAAATTGATCGTAGCTATCTCCTAAAGGAAAATGTAGAAAAGCTCATGTTATTGAAGCTTTCTAAACCTAAATACGAACTTGTAAAAGACCTTTTTATTTTCAGTTGTTTTACTGGCCTTTCATACATTGACATTAAGAAGCTGAAATGGAGTAACATCCAATCTTTCTTTGATGGCCATCAATGGATCATTAGCAGGAGGAAGAAATCTGACGTTTCTTCAAATGTCAGACTTCTGGAAATCCCCAAACGTATTATAGAAAAATACCGGGGGTTAACCAGGAATGATTATGTATTTCCTATGCCCTCAAACGCAACCTGCAATAGCCATGTTGCTAAACTTATTAAGGAGGCTGAGATTGTTACTGAGCAGAAAGTTACCTTCCATACCGCACGTCATACATTCGCTACAATGTTTCTAACTGAAGGTGTACCCCTTGAAAGCCTTAGCAAAATGATGGGTCATAAAAATATTTCGACCACACAAATCTATGCAAAGATTACAAGCCAGAAAATCAGTAAGGATATGGATTTGGTATCTCATAAATTTGCTGGAATGGAAGCTGCCTTTATTGACATGGAAAGTGATGTTCTTGTTTAGAGCCATTGTTTTGGTATAAATTGAAGCAGGATTAAGTCCTGCTTTTTTATTTGCCATTTCATGATGTAATACTGCATTAAGTTCGACTGATATTTTTAAATTTACATAGCTAAAGCAAATATAAACCAGCTTCTAAAGAAGATATAAAACAACGAGATAATGGAAGAAATCGACCTCACAAAAATCAAATATTATCCTGATAGATTTTATATCTGTTTAGACGGTTTTGATATTGAAAATCTAACGGATTTCCTAACCGACCTGCAAATTGGTCAACATCAATCCATATTCATTCACGAATATTATCATTACCTTACCAACATAGCTACATTGCCTGGCATTCGTCAGTTTTGCCTGAATTTTTGCGACAGGTTTCGTGCATCAACCATTTTAACGGCCACCGAAGGAATCAATGCGTATCCCATCAACACAAACACTTTTCAAAGCTGTAAGAACATGGTAGATTATTGGAACGATGCAGTTGCAACATTTTCCGAAGATGATATTGATTATAAAGTTGTAGAGGATACAAATAACGCAACGAATAAAAAATTCGGGATTGCATCCATAGAAAAGACTCACCGGTCAATGGAAGTTATTGTAGGTGGAGTGCAACATACGGGGGAAAGACACTTTATTACCATACATACTACAGGTCTTATCAATATACATAGCTTTAACCTGACATTTGGTGCTATTGACGAATTTTTAAGTTCCGCAATCGATGAATACCTTTTTGAAAATGACCTATCGGATATAAATCCGAGTATGCTCAGTCAAAGGCCTTTTTATCCATATTGCTTTTTTAACGAAATCCTTTCATTTTATGGAATGAAAAGACCTTCAGCATTTGAAAAAATTCTTATTGCATACTTTGCCCTGAACTCATCAAATCCCCCGGTAGTCCTTATCGAAATATTGGAAAAATTAAGAGATGGTGGTTATGAGCCATTTCAGGAAAACCCAGAGACATATTTACTATCTAATTTCTCGGAAACACTGCAGTACAACGACGTACTCAATAACATAAAGTATTTTGCTGACCTAACATCCCAGCAAGGACGCATCCATATATCACAGGCATTAAAATATTATTACGATAAATTTTACGTGGCGCAGAAAGTAAAGGAAAATGATTTCTTTTTCTTTGTCAGACCATTCTTTGTTTCGGACGAAAACACGATCAAATACAAACAGAAATTCCTTCTGGAACTTTCGAGGATAATAAACCTCTTTACGCCGCCTCTTATACTTAAAGACAAGCAGTTTTTTTTCATCGATAAGCTTACGACCTTTGGTCAAGCAACTGTGTTGATATTGGCTACTTACGAAATTTTTGAAAGCCTGCGAACAAACCGTATTGCATCAAGACCGGCATACCAAAAGGCTAAGTACACCTTTCCTGATAGAGATCCTGATTGTGATAATTTTGAAAAGTTCACGCCGCCGCCAATTAATGGTATAGCATTCAGGCTGGCTCTTAATGAGCTGAACCTGTATGGCCTGTATCTTCAGGAGTTGGAAAATCTAAAACAGACTAATAGCTAGTATGGGTATTTCCAAGAGACATCACTATATCCCGCAATTCCTCATAAAGCGATTTGCTGACAAAGACAATATGCTTTATCTCTACGACAAGGAGAAACAGGCTTTTGCAAAAGAAAAAAGAAGTCCCAAATCTGTCTTTTTCGAAATGAACAGAAATACCTGGTACTTTGAAGGAACGCCTAATGACAACATGGAAAAACTCTATGCCGAACTTGATGAGAAATTTTCAAAAGATATAGTAGAAATATCACGTACAGGCATTATTACTGAAGAGGCGTTAACATCCATATTGGTCATGGCATCATCCATGAAATGGCGATTACCATCAAATGATGATCTCTTTGATGCCAAACATAAAGAATACCCTTATGATAAACTCCCTATCAACATTGTAATCAAAAGGGAGGATGGTTCCGACCACAAGGAAGCATTGGAATATCTAATGAACTCAGAATTATTTAAACAAACAAAAAAATTGATCTTTCCCTTTCTTCCTTTCTATGACAACCTTAACATCAGTAAAGAAAAATTACTGCAGGTACACCGCAATAGTTATGTAAATACCAATCCCAACATCAAATCAATTCTTGGCGATGCCCCATTGATAGAAAGCGACACTAATAATCTTGAAGATTTTGGCAATTTCATATTACCACTTAGTAGCAGCGAAACATTTATTTGCAATGATTCGCAGACAAAACGTGTTCAGAATATTGCATTCTATCTTAATAAGGATTTAGCAATGTTCCATCAGGCTAAAAAATATGTCGTAAGTAATGATATAGAGTATCTTAAGCAGATTATAGATGCTTATTCCCAGCTTCAAGCTAATGGGCAGGTAGAAATAATATCCCGCTACTTGTTTCGGTTAGCCTAAGTAGCACAATCATAACATTTAAAGGCGGACAGTTCTGATCCGTCTTTTTTTATGAACATACTTATTACTTAAAGCACATTCACTTCTACGGAACACTCCTATTGCCATGAAGAAGCTTTGAAAGAACGTATCGATCAATCAAAAAAATCTTTACTTCTATCCCCAACAACATTTTCCATTACCGTTTAGGTAGCTTCCTAGACCAAAATACTTCTAAACAGCAAAAGGTCTTTAAAAAATTCTGTTACCTAAAAATGCAGATTTTGTAATCACTTAGACCATTTCCCAATGCCTTTTCCATAGGCTTCCACAGTGCTTTTTATTCAAGAACCGGTATGCTGGTTTTGTCCCATTTCAAGAGCAAAGGTATGATCGTGTTCTTAACCCAGAAACAAGGTCATGGCCCTTGGGTTTGACAAAAAATCTCCACCCATGCGGGTTGTATTTGTTTGACAAAACCTTGTTTCTGCTAAACACTAACCTTTTATGCTCGTGAAACGAAACAAAGCATACTCCGGCTCTTTAGACGAATAAAAAAAATGTCAGTAATGGAAAAATACAGCATTGGAAATGGTAACAGAGTGAAACGAAACTTCAGCACCTCCTCTCATTACCGAATAAATCTAAAAAAAACAAATCAGAACAAATTTCATAACGCAAAAAAGTAGAAATCATGAACATCACAGGAAGACTGACAAAGGATGCGGATGTACGCACAACGTCACAGGACAGACAAGTAGTAAACTTTTCGATAGCGACAAACGACAGCTACCGAAACAAACAGGGCGAGCGCATAGAGCAAACGACCTATTTCGACTGCTCCTATTGGATAAGCCCGAAAGTAGCCAAGATACTAACCAAAGGCACTTTGGTGGAACTCACAGGCAGGGTAAGTGCAAGAGCGTGGACAGGCAATGACGGCGAAGCACACGCAGGACTGAATTTCCATACCTCAAACATCAAACTGCACGGAGGTAGCAAGAAATCAGAAACCGTACAAGCTACTGCACAAACGGCAGGTAACAGTACAGCGGGACAAGGCACAGAGGATGATCTCCCATTTTAACAACAAGTATTCAATCATTTTTTAACATCAAAATTTTAAGCATCATGGCACATAATATCAATTTCAACGAGAGAACAGGACGTTATTCATTCTTTAGCGTACAACAAAAAGCGTGGCACGGTTTGGGGCAAATTGTAGAACAATACCCAACAAGCGAGGAAGCTATCAAGTATGCAGGGTTAGATTATGAAGTCGTAAAATCCCCACTGTTTACCAAAGGTTCGGGTATTATCGAAACTTCGGGCGGTATCGAGATAGGCAGTAGCGAATTGGAAGTACCTAACTATTTCGCCAACATACGCGCAGATAACAATGCAGTATTGGGCGTAGTGGGTAAAGATTACCATATCGTACAGAACCGTGAAGCCTTTAATTTCTTTGATGCCATTGTAGGCGGTGGCGAGGGAATTTTATACGAAACCGCAGGAGCGTTAGGCAACGGAGAACGCATTTTTATCACAGCCAAACTGCCCGACTATATCCGTGTAGGCAATGGCGATGATGTAACGGAAAAGTACATTTTCCTAACCACTTCGCACGATGGTAGCGGAAGTATTACAGCCGCATTTACTCCTATCAGGATTGTATGCCAAAATACGCTGAATGCCTCCTTACGTAGTATGACCAACGTAGTCCGTATAAAACATACTTCGGGAGCAAAACAACGTATTGAGAACGCTCACAAGATTATGGGACTTGCCAACACGTTGAGCAACCAATTAGAGGGCATTTTCAACGAGTGGACAAAAGTAAAAGTATCAGACCGAGAAGTAAAAAAGCTAATCCAATTGGCACTTTGCCCCAACAAGGAAACACTTGACCTACTCAAAAAAGGTGCAGAGGATGAAGTATCGACCGTATTTAAAAATGTGGTTGATGATGCTTTTAGCTATGCGATGATAAGCGACACACAACAAATGGACACGACCAAAGGTACATTGTTCGGAGCGTACAACGCTGTGACAGGCTACTATCAGAACGTAAGAAACTACAAGAACGATGAAGCCAAGCTACAGAGTATTGTATTGGGTGGTACTGCTCAACTCAAATCACAGAAAGCATTTGAATTGTGCACCGCATTTGCTTTGAACGGTGCGGAAATCCTAAATCTTAACTAAGTAACCACAGGCTACCGCCTTAATCGGTGGTAGCCTACTATAAACAACAGCTATGACAAAGGAAACCTATAAAGCAACGCTGAAACACGACACAGGCACGGTAACGCTGACAGTGGTATCACTAAGTGGAAAACAGGGAGCTATACAGCAGATAAAAACCGCAGAGGGTTGCCCCGAATGTGCCATTGCAGATATAGTGCAGATTGATAAAAATACAATACAGGATGAAATGAAAGCAAAGACGATAGAGGAAGCCAAAAGTTTGGCCAAAGGCAAGAGCCTTGAAAAGCAATACAAAGCTGAAGCGATATACATCATCTATTGCAACAGAACCAAGTATTTCTATATAGATACCGACAGCCTTATACGGCTATGGGAACAGCTGATAGGTTACTATGAAAATGGAACTTATACCGCTGAGAAATCACAGTCATAACCTTAAAGCAAATGCAATGGAAACTAAAGTAATAGCTACAAAGTTTGTTCGCCACGATGTTCCCGAATTGAAATCCCTGCAAAATGCAAAAGTCTATCTATTGAGGGAAAAATTAAATAAAGGCGAAAAGATGAACAGAGCCGAAAAGAATTGGCTTGCCGAAGCCGTAAACAGAAATGCTTTTTTTAAAAGAGCCATTCCCTTGCAAGGTTATCGGTTCGGGTTTGAAGATGTGCTAAAAACCTATGTGGTAAAACAGTTCGGCAATTGGGCAGAATACAATGCTCCCGATAAAACGAGCCTTAGAAGCATTGTTTACGGCAGGATTGACCAGATAGCAGAAATCAGTAAATAACAATCAGACCAGTAATGAAAATAACAGATTTACACGGTTGCGAAATTGAAGTAACCGACCTAAGGGAAGCTATCAAGACAGCTAAAAGGAACACAGGCTACAGTCACGTGGACAAAAGTTTCTCAGAGTTCGATAAAAGGCAAAAAGCCTATTGGACGGACATACACGAGAAATTGACAGCAATAAAAAAACGAATAGCAAACAATTAAAATTTCAGAACGATGAACAGCAATTTTTTCAATCAGATACAGCAGTTGGACTTTACAGGAGTATTGCAACTGAACATTTCCAAAGGAGCAGAAAACAACCTTATCGTATCGGTTCTGCTCAACAACGAGCAGTGCGGAGATAACGCCAAAAACCTAATTCCCCCATTGACATTTAACGCCACGCCCCAGGAGTTTGACGAGGGATTTTTTCAGCAGATATCAGCACCTATCCAAACCATTTCGGGTGTAATGGTCGATATGGATAAATTCCTTAAACAAATGGAAATAGTAAAGCAGCAATCGGCAATGGAAAAAGAAAAAACCGAGAAGGCGAAAAAGGAAAAGGAAGCCAAAGACAAGAAGTTTAAAGACGGAATGGCAAAGGCTGACGAATTGGAGAAAGAGGGCAAATTCCGTGAAGCGTGGATGAAAGTTCCCGATATAGCGGAGTTTCCCGAAAAAGCAGACGAGATACGCAAACGTAAAACATCATTGTCCGACAAGTTTGCCACACCAAACCTTTTCGGAGCAATGGAAGAAGCAACACCCGAACCGCCACAGGTGGCAGAAGTTATAGCCGATTATCCTATAGATGAAACAGACGAAGAATAAAGTGTAAATCCCAAAATCGAAAAGTCATGTTATTAGCAACGCAATTAGAACGAGTTTTTATACTCAAAGATAAAGGACAGGACATCAGACTGACCGACCCCGAACCACGTTGGAGCGTGGAAGCCGTAATGAATTTTTACGCCAATATGTACCCGATACTCACAACCGCAAAAGCATCTGCACCACAGATAAAAGATGATGCGGTAGAATACAAATTTGAGAGCGTAATGGGAACGAAAGGTTGAACCAAATATTTAAAGCAATGAACTATGCACAAACATATCCTATCGGGAACTATCACAATACCCGAACAGCAACGACAACGGCAATTGCACCGTCAGTTAAACGAGTTCGCCAATTGGATGCAAAAGCCAAAAGATGCAAGCGAAGTACGGAAAGACAAACGCAAATCAGTACCGACAGCAATGTTGCCAATGGTTTTCTAAACTGCACGTTTCTACCTAAACTGAAAGAAACAAAAACCGTACAGGCTTGCAGGAAATCGGATAAAACGGAAAGGGATTTTTTTCAGTCCCTTTCCAAACTTGCCGAGCATTACCAAATTGAACCTATGCACAGTAAACAATTTTCATATCCCTACAATATGGCATTGGCAATGTCGGATATGGAAGAAAAACTAAAACAAAAGGTATTGGATTGGGAAGAAATCCGTTTAGTACAGGACAGTAAGAAAACCTATTTTGTAAGTGAAGAACGCTACAATACGGGAGCAACACTATTTTATATTCCCGTTGCTTCCCTATACCGAATGTTGCACAATCCCAAACGAAAAACAAACGCTCACTTACTATTGTCCGTTTGTGCCTATCTCTATCATATAGCCGATATTCCTTATTATAGACAGGAAGCAAGCTATCTGTATTGGATGTATGAAATGATGAACGATTGGGTTGAACAGGACGACTATACTGACGAAACGGAGGTTTATCTTTCGGAAATCAAACAAGCCGAATACATCGGGGATTATATGGAACAGCGGATTTATAACCGCATTAATCTGACCGTATTTGAACAGCGTATAAATGGGTTTAAAGTTAAAGATGATATTGACGGAGAATGTTTGAGCGTAGCAAAAGAAGCCTTTGCCCTCTATCAGACCTACCCGAATGAAAACGTATTCCGCAATGCCAAACCTAACGGAGAAGCATCAGAGGAAGATATGGAAAACATTATCGGAATGGAAAAATACATATCCTTCTACGCAGACCACAAAGGTTGGCTAAATGAAACGCTCATAGAATCGGTTAACAACGAAATACAGGAATATGGACAAATGGAAGAACCCATTATCCAAAAACAGTTTGACGGCAGGGATATAACTACCAATAACCTTTGTTTTGAAAACCGATTGTTTGAACTACTGCACAAGCTAAGTGATATTTTACACACCTTTTAAAATTGGAATTATGGAAACGGTAAATGATATAACAAAGGATTTTGGCACATTGTACCATCCAAAATCCGCTTTGGTATTCTACGAAACCAAAGGAAACAATACCGATGTATATGTAGAGCATTTTGATATGGATAAAAACGGCAATCCTATCAACGCCCACCCATTGACAGTAAGGGAAGCTAGTGTATTGGCAAAGGCACTCAACACCGAACAGGAAAAGAACAGAGCCTTTCTGAAATCAAACGGAATATTGCCTACCAACATTCTGCACATCAATCCCAATGCAAATAAGGGAGCGGTAATTTGGTACAGCAAAGCACAGCAACGGCAATTGTATTTTGTGGATAGTCTGCACATTCCAAGCGGAAAAGCACAAGTACCGCCAATGCTTTGGAAAGCGAGTAAAAACAGTTTGAGTGTGTTTGCCCTTGCAAGCGATCGAAGACCAACAGAAAAAACAACGCTGTATCATACACCATATTTCAATATATACGAAGACGGTAAAGTCTGTATGGGAACGGTAAGTGTAGATATTAAAAAATCCGCTTCGGTGGAAGAATTTATACAGGCTTGGGAATACTATTTTTTCAATTCCTATTTCAGCCATTTATTAGGTAACCACAATCCGATAAAAGGAAATTGCGTAGACCTTTGGAAAGACCTTATTAACACAGATAAAAATTTTCCAAAAGAAGTATTGAAAACAAATAACAAAACCCTCAAAAATCTATTATAATGGAAACAGTAAAAACAGCAGTCCATTTTACGGACAACTATTTGATAAGTCCTACCAACCCGATAGAAGTCAATTTGATTGGTGCAGGTGGCACAGGCTCAAAGGTGCTGACCGCCTTAATGGAAATGGGCCATAGCCTAACGGAATTGGGACACGCAGGTTTACAGGTGCGTTTATGGGACGATGATATTATTACGGAAGCCAATTTGGGAAGACAGCGATTTGCCCCAAGTGAAACAGGATTGTACAAATCAGTAGCCTTGATAAACCGTGTCAATCGGTTTATGGGAACAAATTGGAAAGCCGAAACCCAAAAGTTTGAACATAATGTGTTGGGTAGATTGCCCGAAAATGCAAAGGCAACGATATACATTACTTGTGTAGATAATGTACAGGCAAGATTTGACATTGCCGAAATGCTCAAAGCTATGAGCAAACGCAGAACCAACCGTGATGAGCCTAAGTATTGGTTAGACTTTGGTAACAGCCAACAGACAGGACAAGTCATCCTATCCACTATCGGAGAGATTAAACAACCCAACTCCGAGAAATACGAAACCGTGGCAAGCCTGCCAATGGTTACGGATGAATTTGGCGAGTTGCTCAAGACATCCGAACAGTCGGACGATACGCCAAGTTGCAGTTTAGCAGAAGCATTAGAAAAGCAGGATTTGTATATCAATGCGACATTGGCTCAAATGGGTTGCTCATTACTTTGGTCTATGTTCCGTTATGGAATGACCGAAAACAGGGGGTTCTTTCTTAATCTGAAGAATTTTCATACCCAACCCCTAAAAGTCGCCTGACCCGAAAAGTCGGGCGGCAAAAAGACACTCCCTCCCGATGGTCGGGGCAGCCTTTTTGCATCTAAGCGGTGCAACCACTTTGCCAAAATGTACCACTCCGCATATTCCTTTCTTTGCATTTTAGCAAATAGGTTGTTACGTCTTTAATGGGATATTTATTATCCCTTCATTGTTTTAGCAGACTTCTTTTCTTTCTACACGGCGACCAAAGAAAAGAAGCAAAAGAACGCCGCCTGATTAGGGGTCATTTTTGCCATACTATCTGTGTAACGATGGGCTTAATTATAAAATGTACTGGTTTATAAACATACAGAAGCAGTAAGACATCAATCTTCAATGAAAGCAACTTTATTAACGCTTTGCTACAAAGAACAATCTTTACATGTTCCCATAAGTATGCAGTTCACACTTTCTATACGGTAGCCAGCATCTAAAGGTAGATTGACTGGCATAGCCAGGCACTCTATAGTCTGGCATTTTGAGCATTGGAAATGAAAATGATTATCTGTAAACTTATTCTCATCGAATTTCATACGTGCAGCAAAATATTGCTTTCCGTCTTCGGCTACAATTCTGTGTGCTAAGCCGTCTTCGCAAAAGCGGTTAAGGACCCTGTAAATTGTAGCCCGGTCTATTTCGACATCTATTTTCTGCTCAATTGCTTCACGACTCAGGGCTTTTCCGGCACTAACCAATAAATCAAGTACGGCATGTTTTGAGGGTGTATTTCTACGATTCATTTCTGATATTTTCAATAGCAAATTTAATGCAAATAAATCGCATTAAATTATTGCAATGGTGTCGCAACAATTGAAATCTTTCTTACATTTACCTAAAATAGAGTTTTCGAAGCAATATCATTTTGGCAAAAATCCACAACGCTAAATTGCTTGACTACTTCCTGCTTATATCAGATGCAAAAATGTAGGCAGTAATATGGCTGAAACTTTAGAAACATGTTTCTTAAAGATACAAGTTTACACTTTGTTATTATGATTTTTATAAGGCAACAATATGAAAGAATTTTGGGAAGAAAATTTCATCGAAAAACAGGCTATATGGGGCTTTCAGCCTGCTGACTCAGCTATACGCTCAAAAGACTTCTTTCTAGCAAATGGCTTGAGGAATATTCTTATTCCTGGCATTGGTTACGGAAGAAACGCACAGGTATTCGTAAGCAGCGGAATGGATGTAACAGGCATCGAAATCTCTAAAGCGGCCATTGAACTTGCGAGAAAACATTATGGGACGAAAATGACCATTCATCATGGCTCTGTAACAGATATGCCTTTTGATACCAACGAATATGACGGAATATTTTGCTATGCCTTAATTCATTTGCTTGATGGTAAGGAAAGATCAAAGCTTATTGCTGATTGCTATAAACAATTAGCTAAAAACGGCTATATGGTTTTTACAGCCATCACAAAGGAGGCAATAACTTACGGACAAGGAAAGGAAATTGGTAAAGATCGCTTCGAAATGTTTGGTGATCTTAAAATGTTTTTTTACGATCGAGAAACTGTAGAAGAAGAATTCGGGAATTTCGGTCTATTTGAAATAGCGGAAGTAAACGAAAAATACCCATTTTATATGATAAAATGCCGCAAGTAAAATGAGTTAATCGACTCCCATAAAAATATATAAGGACTGCAAATTATCAAATACAGCGACCTTCTACAGCTAAAAAAGCGAACATACAGGATTCTAAAAGCTTGGATAATATAGGTAATTTACCTATTGTTTTTTACTCTACTTAAAAAGAACTTTGTTATTTAAAATATAGGAAAATGACGATAAATGAAAATACAGGTAGGGTAATTTCTTTAGAAGAAGCAATGTCATACACGGCAACATTTCAAAAAAACAACCCAGATTCCATTAAAGCATTCTTTATTGGATCAGAAAAAGTTAACATGATCCTGCAACAAGAAAACTGTATTGGCATACGGGTATACAACGGGTACAATGAAACGTTAGACAAAAATAATCTTGTTTTAGTTGGTGTCGATAAAAAAGGGGAAGATATTTCGGAAGGAATTATTTTGGAAGATTTGTTTCCCTGTCCTCCCCATTGCTCAAAACTAAGCCCGTTAATTGATCCTGATTTTGTATGATGCTCTTACATACATAGCGCTATTATCTGGAGTATTGCCGTTATCAATACTTGTCATTAGATACAAGTCCGTTTTAGTAAAAGGGCATATTATGCCATTTATCTACCTCACAGCTACTGCAACGGCTTATGAGTTTTTCTGCTCACTTTTATTGAATGTAAATAGTTCGTATTGGTCACAAGCTTATTCTCTTTTCGAATTGTGTACAATTTATTATTTCTATAATAAGACATTCCAAAGAAAATATAAAAGCCTCTTCATTCTTTCTTTTGTCGTTTTGGTTGTTACTTACTGCGTCTCTGCCTTTTTTTGGACTTCGACCAATAGTCTGCTGGCAAAGGCTATCAATAAACTACCGATTACAGTATTCGTACTTGGCTTTTCATTTATGTGGGTGAAGGATCTTTTTGGGGAAATGGCTATTGATGCGCCTCAAAACTCCTCTACTTTTTATTTTATAACAGGGCTATCAATGTACTACTCAATAACATTTTTACTTTTCCTGTTTGGCTACTATATAGCAAATAGCAGTGATTACTTCTATGATTTTTGGGTGATCAATATTATAGCAACGATAATTTTAAGAATCTGTTTAACTGTTGGTGTATGGAAAATGAAACCGAATTGAAAATACTTTTTTATATAGGAACCGCAGTAATGGCACTATCTGTATTAGCTGTTATACTCCTTATCGTTGCATACAGAAGCAAGATCAATTATGTGAATCGTAGAGAATCCGAAAGCCTGTTGCGCAGCTCTCTGGAGTCGGAAAAAAGAGAACGAAAACGAATTGCTTCAGATCTGCACGACAGTATCAGTGGGGATCTAAGTGCGATCCAGAATTACATAACCATACTTCATAATAAGGAAAAGGACACTTTTAAAAAATCAATATTCCTGGAGATTGAGACAGCCTTAGGAAATGTATTAGAAAATGTTCAGGATATAAGCTATAACCTAATGCCTCCGATGTTGGAATCTTTAGGCCTTATTTCTACACTAAGAAGCTACTTTTCAAGAATAAGAAAATGGAATAATGTAACAATTTATGAAGAATGTGTTGTAGAAAATGTGTACGTCCCTTCTTCGAAAGCCTATGAACTATATCGTATAATTCAAGAACTCATTAATAATATGATCAGGCATGGGAAGTCCAGCAGAATTGATTTTACCGTCAATAGGGCTGATAAATGGATCGTTTTTGAAATTTCCGATAATGGTACTGCTTTTGATTTTTATAAAAGTGTAAAAGAACCAAATGGAATGGGTCTTAAAAACATAACTTCAAGGATGAGGCATATCGGTGCAAATCTGACTCAGCTGGATACAGATACAGGCAACAAATTACAAATTCATATAGAAAACGAAAAATAATGCTACAAATTGCAATAGTGGATGATCATACACTTTTTAGGAAAAGTTTGGCTCTCTTAATTAATAGTTTTTCTGAAATGGTTGTGGTTATCGAAGCTTCGAACGGCGTAGAGCTACTCGATAAACTTAACAGTAAGCCTGTCGATATCATACTCCTGGATCTGCAAATGCCAGAAATGGATGGTTTTGAAACGTGTAGAAAAGTGAAGCAATTGTATCCCAGCATCAAAATTTTGGTACTTACTCTTATGAATGAGATCGATACTATTCGAAACGTTGTAAACATGGGAGTACAAGGATATTTTACAAAAAATACCCCGCCCAAAGAGCTGGAAGATGTTATTTGGAAATTGGAAGACAATGGATTCTATTTTGAAAAGAGCCTCACTTCGGTAATAAATGAAATACTTGCAAATCCCGATAGTAAGATCTATGAACAAAATGTTCAATTCACTGATCGTGAACTTGAAATTATCTTATTAACTGCTCAGGGAATGAAAGCTAAGGAAATTGCTGAAACTTTATTCATTAGTACTAAGACGGTAAACGCACACAAACAAAACATTCAGCATAAATACAATTTCGAAAATATCATGTCTGCCATATTATACTGCGTCCACCATAACATCATTGATTTAAAATCAATTGCCTCGAATAAATAGTTATTTTACCTATTGTACAGGATTTCAGGGTGCGCTAATTTTGAAATAGATCATTCGGTAGCTACAATGATGAATAATTATGATTATTTAATTTCTAAAATTTAAGTATTATGGCTACAACCTCAATTTTAAGCAATCCCTACAATCAAGTTGGGCAAATGCACAACGACGGAATGCAATTTGTTATCGGCAATATTAATCCGTCTTCCACCATAGAACAGATTGTTCAGTCTTGCGCATCGTATGTTCAAAAATTGTCAGACAATTCCAGTTCTGAGGCATACGTAAATTGGAACGCATTCATCTCGGAATCAATTAACAGAACTGAAAAATTGCAGTTGTCCGGTATGATCGACTGGTTACAGCAAAAAGATTTAATTACAAAAGAAGGGATAGATTTTATAAACTCCATTAATGATTTATCAGACGATCTATCGTTAAGCGAAGTAGTAAGTAAGATCGACAGCATTGAAAATGATATTCTATCGAGTAAGATGAGTGTCGAACAACAATCCTATCCTCTTCTTTATGCAGCTGTTGCAAAATACAGTGCCCAATATGGTGAACTACAGGAAACGAGTTCTAACTCAAAATGGAAAGAGATCAAAACTGCAAGAAAGTTTAGCTGGCCCTGGAAAAAAGATGCTGAAGGAGCAATAAGCGGAGCAATTGGTGGTGCTATCGGCGGAATAGGTGGCGGCTTGGCTGGTGTAGGCATAGGGGCATTACTGGGAGCTATCGGTGGTGGGCTCGGATCTTCAATAGCAGCGATTTTTATCAAATAATAACTGTTGAATTTAAATCTTAAAAAGCTAACTTAAGTAAGGCAGTTGTTAAAAATTGCCTTACTGTTCAAATATATTGAAAATATGTTATCGAGAATTTTGTTTGTGCTTCTGTTAAACCCTTTGCTATTATTCTCTCAAACAAAGGCTGGTGGAAATTGCATTGAGAGTATCAAGCTTTACACAAGCTTTAAGAACTATGAAAATAACCAAGCTAACGATAGCATCTGTCTTTCGGGTAAATCTAAAAAGTTCAGCATTTTCTATAATAAATTGGTATTGAAAGATGGACAAAATAAACGTAAATATGCACATGGAAGTTTATGGGGATATCAAAAAGGCAATGATTTATTTCGTTATTTCGACAAAACTACCACTTTTGGTACGTACGGGTATCACAAAATTATAGATACAGCAGGGCTCATCATATATTCCAAAAAGGAATCAGGTGGTTACCGGATGTCTTCAACGTATAAACTGTATTTCTACAGTAAGGATTTGAATTCGCCTTTAAAAAAGTTAACGATAAAGAATTTGGAAGCCGACTTTCCTAATCCTGAGTTTATTGCCGAATTGAAAAAATTGAAAAAGCTTTCGGTTACACAGGCCGACTCTAACCTGAAGATTAACGATATCTACAACAAATTTTACAAACATTAATTTCATGCATCTTGCTTGAGCTTAGTATAACTAGGTGACTCCCTTAATATTATTAGAACTTGCTAGGAGCTGTTGGTAAAGCATTGGTCAGTTAAATAGCAGCGGTATTTTCCAGAGAAAAAAGTGTTAATTATTTGCACATGTCAATTCGATTAATTGACTTATGCTTTTATAAATAAATATTTTATGTCATTATTATTTAGATTTTTATTAGTACTGAGTCCTGCATTTATTTTTGCTCAAGGACATGTAAAAGAAATTGATTGTGTAAATAATATTAAGCTTTACAAATCGTATGAAGACTATTCAAAAGGAAAAGTTCTTGATAGTGCGTGTCTATCAAAACAAGGAAATGAACTTGAAAAATATTGGGGGAGAATAGTACTCAAAAAAGAAAAAGAAAAGAAAAAATATAGCCATGGCAGTTTATGGGGATATCAAATAGGAGAGACTTTATATAGATATTCTGACGACGGCAAAACTTTTAAAATTGTATATGGTTACTCCGAATTAGTTGATTCAGATGGATTGTTCATTTATATCTTTCGGGAAGGTTATAACTATGGCATTAGGGGAACATACAAAATTCACTACCAATATAGTAAAGACTTAGAATCTCCAATAAAAGAGCTAACCATTAGTAATCTTGCAAAGGATATACAGAATGCAGATTTTATTGCTGATGTTAAAGCAACTGTTGAGGATTTATCAAAAAACAAAAGTAGCTCGATAAAACAAACTGCAATTAGTGAATTCAACACAAAATACAGAACGCACTTTCCAAAAAAATGAATTTCACATATCAAAAAAAGATGGTTAAATATATTTTGGCACTTATAATCTTGTTTATTTCTCCAATGTTTTTGCAAGCTCAAATACCAGGAGTTTATAAGTACCATATACCGCATAAAAATAAATCTCTTACAAATAATCTATACAGACAAGGTGTTTTACCAAAAGATGCCTTTCCTAATAAGATTATAGAATGGGAAAAAAAACAATTTCTCTTAGTTCAAAAATCTAAAAAAAGTGTTATAAGGGCTTTTAAAATACTGGAAGAAAGGGAAGAATTTTACATTTTATGTAGTGAGGATGTTGATATTTGTTACTGCAAATCAAGTAGTTTTATTTATTACAAACCTAGCTATAAGCTTCAAAGAATTCAAAAGGCTTTTAGCTTTTCACTGAAGCGAAACTTAATTGCAAGACTTCATCAATTCAATATTCCTGTTCCATCAAATTACGAGGATTTGAAATTTTGTGAGCTTTTGAAACAATTAAAGTAGACAAAAAGGTGTCACATTTCTGTCGTTATGCGAGTAGTAAGAAAGATCGAAAACATCTAAAATGATATTCCATCGGTGCAATTAGAGGTTCCTTTGGTGGTATTGATGGATGTAATTGGATAAGGCTTCAAAAACTAGTGTACCTGATGATACAACGAGTGGCTGCCTTAAGAGCTAATAATATTTACAATAAATATATCGGAAATACCTAAATCACTACTGCCTGATCACTTCAATGAACATCCCTAAAATACTGCTCTGCCATTTCCTTTACTCCCGGACTAAAGTATCTACCACCACTATAAAGTACTTGAAGAGCTGCTCTCAATTCATCAGGATCTGCACCTTTTAAAATATATCCATCAATACCTGATTGCAACATCCTTGAAACATCACTCTCATCATCATTAATACTAAAACCTAATATTTTTATCATTGGATACTTTTCCTTGATAAACTTAGCGGTTTCGATACCATTCATCACCGGCATATTCACATCAAGGATACATACATCCGGCATTATATCACATTTTTCCATTTTTGCTAAAGCTACTTTTCCATTTTCGGCTTCAAATATGGTCTGGAAACCAAAGCTTTCAAGACACTTACAAAGTTCACCCCTAAGCAGATCATGATCGTCGATTAGAGCGACCCTGATGATTTGTACTATACTCATTTTGTCTTCCTTTTGGATTTTAAAGATACATGTGGTTCAGGTTGTTGTTTGCTGGTAATCCCGTCATCAACTGCGATATCTCTTACACCGTTAGCTATTAACCAATCACCAAAATTGGTAATATCAGGAGGCTTAAAGCGGATAATGTCGCCATTTTGGAGAGAAATGATAAAAATATCGATGCAGAGGCTAAATGCTGATAACTGTGGGGCAGCATAATTAAAATCGGGGTAAAAAATATCCTTTTTGTCCATAATCTCAATGTTTTGTGTGTAGAGCATGGCACAAAAAGAGGCGCAGGCAACCACACTTAACGCACATTGAGGTACTGGTATACCCGACAACGAATAAGCGAGCGCCCACGCCTATAGCATGAGCGTTCTTCCTTATCGTCCCGTTGTCTAAAAATTACCAGTTTTCAATGTGGGACTTAAAGCAAAAACACTTTAAGATTTTTCTAAATGTTGCCGCAAAGATACAAAAATCGTTCCTAAATGGAAGGTTATTTGGGACAATAATGGTTATTGTCGATCGGTTTTAGTGGAAATATAATTTTGCTCCAGTATGTGTAGAATATCGGTTTCCTTATAGATAATCTTGCCTCCAATCTGTATAAATGGTAGGATATTATCATCACGATACTGCTGTAACGTACGTTTGCTAATATGTAACAGCTTGCACATGTCTTCGCCCGAAAGGTATATTTCCCCGTTCATTACCGGACGGTAATTTTTCAATATACTTTCGATATGGTTTTTTAGCTGTATTATCATTTCCTGATAGGCAACGATTTCTTCTTTGTCATTCGTCAATAAATCCATTATCGGCGGTATTGTACGGCTGCCCGGCTTCAAGCAAAGCCTGCACATCCGAGCGTTTATAATAATTCTTACGGTTCAGTCTGGAATAAGGCAATAAGCCCTTGTTTTTATACGTCTGCAAAGTCCGTTTGGTAATGTTCATCATCAGGCATACTTCCTGGTGATCGAGCCATTGTTCTTCTGCGAAAATTGGTGTGTATCTTTTCGTGGCATTTTTGGTCAGTTCCAAAAGTGCCTTCAGCTCATTTTTCATTCCCTCCAGTGTGGATTTTTGTATTGCGATAACTTCCATAGTTTGCTCATTTTTGCTGTGGAAGTCGAATTTATAAAGGCTTAGTGCTGCATTGGGGAATGTTGCAGGGTTTGGCGTTGAGAGGCAGTGTTTGGCGTTTGATAATCAGATTAGGTTCCACCGAGGGCCCACTTACGGAATTGTTATTTAGTACGTTTTAAAAGCTAATTGTCTTTTGCTTTTGTTAAGAGAGGAATTGCTTTTATATAAAGCAGTTCAAAGAAAATTTCAACAATTGTCTGCGTTACAATAACCACGGCAACCAATTGATTTTCGGGAGCAGGTAAAGCTAGTGCCAACGGCAATACTACCAATGAATTTCGTGTACTTGTTGAAAATGAAATAGCTCTAGATCCATAAAAATTAACCCTGAATATTTTGGCTGATAATTTCCCGATAAATGGGGCAATTATCGCAAATGCTACATAAATCGGAACAACTTTTAAAATTGGTTCGGGGTTGTTATACAATACGCCGATTTGAGAAGCAATAACCACAAAAAAGGTCAAAGCCATCAAAGGAACAGGCAACCAGCCTGAAAAATCCAAAATTGCTTTTCCGGATTTGCTGTTTGACTTCGATAATACTTGTGTTATGATAGAAAGCAGAAATGGAATGACAATTAAGTGAAGAAATGCTTTTACAAACGGGGTTATTTCAATGATCCCTATTGTCTCTTTACCAAGAAATATCCATAAGTAAAGAGGTAATAATAACATTTGAAGAATAAACAGCAACGGAGTGGAAGCCAAAACAGCTTTAGAATTTCCTTTTCCCAAATGCGAAAAGACAATGACATAATCGATGCAGGGAGTTAGCAGCACTAAGAGTATTCCAAGCGTTATTATTGACGTTGTTGGAAAAATCCTTATTAAAATCCAAACCAATAAAGGGATCAGCAAGAAGTTTCCAAACAATATAGCCTTAAAAAAAGAACGGTCTTTTAGCGCTTGCTTCAACTGTAAAAACGGAATTTGGCAAAACATACTGTATAGCAAAATCCCAATTACTGGTTCAATGGCTTTTTCAAGTATGTTAGTCTCCTTCCAATATAGCCCGACAAAAACACTAATTATTAGCGTGATAAAATATATGCCGATTTGTTTTTCTTCAAGCGTTTCTCTTTTAATCATTTAAAGTCCAAGTTCTGAAATAAAAAAGTATTTTGCCCCGTTGCGCTTAACAATTCTAGCCAGGGTTCAACTGGAACGCCACTAACAGAGATTGACAAAGTTAAAAAAATCGAAACACTCCTTTCTATTTTAATGAACCTGTAAACTCGAACAATAGTTGAACTGTTGGTACTATTGAGACGAAAAAGCCCCAAAAATCAGGGCTGTGTTTATTATTTCAAAAATGACTATTAATGGCTCCTTGTTTATTCAGGTTCGTAAGTAAGTTCAACAACTCCCGATTTAAAAATGTTGGTATTGATTAGTTTCAATCCGATGCGGCCTTTCAAATCTTCAAACAATGGTTTCCCACTTCCCAAAACAACCGGATGTACCGATATTTTGTAGATATCAATAAGTCCCAGATTAATAAACGTCTTTATGAGATTTGCTCCTCCGTAAAGCCAAATATCTTTACCGCCCTGCTGTTTAAGCTCAGCTACTTTATCTGCTATGCCTGAAGTGACGAAAGTAGCATTCTGATCTCTTCTATCGTGGTGCGAGAAAACAAATTTATTTTTTGAATGTATTCCATTCCACATTGTTTTTTCCGCTGGACTTATACTTTCATCAGGCTGATAATTGCCCCAGGCATCATAACTAACCCTGCCATAAAACATCGTGTCTATGCTTTCTATAAAGGCATTAAAATTCATGTCATCATCCATAATGCACCAATCAATTTCGCCGTTTGCTCCTTCTATAAACCCATCTAAGCTAACTGCTAAATTTAAGATCACTTTTTTCATATCAAACTATTTTTAGCAAAATTAGAAATTGGTCTATACTCATACTTTGGAAAAATGCGACAAAATTAAAGTTGGGAAGGGAAAACACCGGTGTTTCTTTTTATTTCATTGGCAAGGTGCGAATGGTCATAAAAGCCACACTCAAAGGCAATATCCAATAAACTTTGCTCATTGGAAGAACTTTTAATCAGGGCAAAGGCATTTTGAAAACGTACGATATTTGAATACGCTTTCGGGGTAATTCCAATATATGTTTTAAAATTCCGTTCTAACCATCTTACCGTTACGAAGTTTCTTTTAGCAAGATGGTCTATACTCAATTGACCGTTTGATCTATGAATATCCGCAATCACCGACTGAAGTAAGCCATTATGGGTGGTTTGTAGCCTGTTGACAAAAAAACTGTTAAGATAATCGGCTGGATTTCTAATAAGTTTTTCAATGCTAAATGAATTTGACTTTTCAAACTGAACCGTCTTGCCAGTCAGTTCGTTTAGTGCCGCAAAGCTGTAGAAATTTGAGAAAGACGCAGGTTTAAGGCATACCCCAAACAAATGGGTACCTTCTTCAATAAAACTGTCTTTGAAGGAAGTCATCGTTCCCACAGCATACGTTTTACCGAAATCCATACGAAGCACCCCGTTGTCGGTGATACATTCATTTCCTAAATTGATGACCAACCCCGGACATCCGTCGGGGAAATTCCGTTCCCATTGGCTATCGGTTTCGTCGCCCTTTAATTCCCAAAAAGAATGGATATACGGTTCTAATGCTATGGTAGGTTTTAATTCTCTATATTTCATTATCCTGTGGTTGGTAGTTTTTAAAGCTACTGGATTGCTTATCGTAATTGTTCCGTTTTCACTTGCGGCTGCTGTTTTTCCTTATCTTTTTTCTCACGAGAATAAACCCATAACGACAATAATCCAAAGACAATCAAAGCATAAGCTACCCATTTACCAACCCGTTCAATCAATTTAATGAAAACCGAACTTTCGTAAGAGGAAAAGCCTTCTGCGCCCATCGGCCCACGCCTGTAAAATTTTCTCCGGTTAATCCAATAGCGAAGTCCCAAGCCTGCAACCAAAAATATGATACCAATAACCAATGATGCGACCATAACAAAAACACTTTAAATCTATCTTTTAAATTTACAAAAATTATAGCTTCGAGGTGCCTTAAAAAAGAAATCCTGCTTTTGGGCAGGACTTCTTCTATTCACTAATCATTACTATTAAACTGAAAATTCATATGTTTTTCATTCCCAAAGCTGTCTGAAATCTAAATCTCAATGTTTGTCACAGCAGTCGTTTAAGTGTGCTAGAGATGGCTAATCCTTTTGTAATAGGTACAAATCGTACGATTGGTTACATATCGATTTACCTATAACTGAAAATAGGAAAATTAAAAAAAAATGTCGTATATAGTTTACATTTAGTAACGATTTATTATCTTTATGATAATTTTATAAGACCTAGTATGAAAAATGGAATGCATATTAAAAGTATATTTTGGGCCTTGATTTTTTCTGTTAGCTTCGCAGTTGGTGTGTATTGCCTGTCCAAATATTCGTTACCAATACCGCTAGCACTGCTAATTATTGTGTTTAATTCGCTTTTGTTCGGGGTATATACCTTCAAAAGTATACGAAGCATAAGCTCTTTGGATGAAGTACAAATCAGAATTCAATTGGAAGCCGTATCTGTTGCATTTTTTATGTCGTTGCTTTTGGTAATGATTTTAGGAATGGTAGGATTAGTTAAAAACTTGGGATTAGATAACATAAGTTACTTGTACATATTTCCTTTGTTCTTCTTTTTCTATTTCATTGGCTTTTTCATTTCAAAACGCAAATACAGATGAAAAATACGATAAAAGTTGAGCGAGCAAAGAAAAATTGGACACAAGCAGATTTAGCAGAAAAAATTGGCATATCAAGACAAGCGATGAACTCGATTGAAACCAGCAAGTTCGTTCCCTCCACTCTTTTAGCTTTAAAATTGGCCCATGCATTTGGGACACCGGTAGAAGAAATTTTTCAATTAGAAGATACCGATTTCAAATAACTCAACATAATATAGCTATGAATGCACATTCAACTGACAAAAAAACCTTTCAACTGACTGAAAACGGTCAGCGTTTAGGAGAAATAAGTTACGAAAATCTATTCTTTCTTAAAGCAGAAATCAATCTTGTAAATACCGAAAAATATAAAGTAGCACCTGTTGGATTTTTTGGAACAAGTATTTCTGTAACCCAAAACGAAACACCGATTGCAAGTTTGTCATTAAGCTGGAATGGGAAGATTATCATTACATTTCAAGACGGACAAGAATTTGTCTTAAAACTGAACGATATTTTTTCCGACAAATACACCATTGAAAACAAAGACAAAGAAAAGCTCATTGAAATTAAGTCAAAATTCAATTGGAGAGCGTTTCAATACACTCATGACATCTCGTATAACGTTGAATATCAAAATAAACCAGAGGAAATGCTACTCGTAATGCTTGGCATATATTCTGTAAACTATTTTATAGCGACTATGTCAGGAGCAAACGCTGGCATAATGTAAGTAATAACAAACGGCTAACACAGTATTGTTTAGAGGGCGCGTTGCAAAATTGAAAGTTTTTCCCGCCGAAAACTAAAAAGCAAAAACCGACTTTAAAAGCCGGTTTTCATCTTCATTTGTTTGGTTGTCAATCACTACTATTAAACTGAAAATTTATCTGTTTTTCATTCCCAAAACTGTCTGAAATCCAAACATCAAAGGACTGTGATACGGCAGATGTTGAAGTGTAATATAACCGAAACTGCTCCTTTGGTAATTGGTAAAGGTCATTGGGCAGATAAGGCGGTTCATCGTAGTATTGTAACATTCCCTGACCATCAAACTGGAAATAACGTAGGTAATATTGCGTGTTGCTATAATTGCCAGTACGTTTTATGGTCATACGTATTTCTACCGTCTGTCCATTGGGAACGTCTTTTGGCACAGGCATCACATTTACCTCAAAAGGGAAATCGTTCTGTATTTCGAGTTCGTCATCTTTGCTGCAAGATACCAATGTTACCGAGGCTGTGAGGATTGCCAACAGTATATATAATGGCATTAGCCCTGTTCTGAATTTATTGAATATTGCTATCATTGTTTCACGTTTTAAAAGTTAAACCTTAATCCCACACCTGCAGAGGGGCGAAACTGCTGTAAATCCGTACCCCATAAGACTTTTGTGCGTCCTTGCAGGACTAATACAAAACGGTCTGACAGGTACGTTTCAAAGGTGAGACGACCACCTGCACCATAAATGAAATTGTCCTCGCTCAATATTTTCGCACCATCATACAACATTGCTTTTCCCCGGTTAATGGTTTCGTAACCGACCACGCCCGTTATCCCTAAATTCAGCGTGATGTTCTTTCGGGCATCGCCCAACAAAAAGAAACTATAGCCGCCTTCAGCGGAGTACGTTTCTTGTGGTATACGCACATCTTTATAATTGTGGTATTGATGGGAATATTCAAACGCCCAGAGCTGGTAGTTACCGTTCTTTCCGTTTACGGTCATTGCAGCACTGATGTAATAATCATTGCCGATTTTATCATTGGATAATACGCCTGCACTTATTTCCAATCCTTTCTGCTTTGGCAGCATCCTTTGCGCCTGTGCAGCCGTGATGCCTATCATAACAAGCAGCACACTATAGATATACTTTTTCATATTCTTGTTTTAAAGGGTTATTAAAATTTCAGGTACATGTCGTTTATCAAACGGGCTTTGATCAGATCCGAATTTTCGACCTGCAATGTTTGATGCCTGCCGCCGTTTTTCTCGAAAATCTCAATCAGCAGCGCCTTGTCATCGGCAATGGTAAACTGGTCTAACAGGAACACGTTTTGCTCGGTCGATTTTCCGGCAATGCCATTCAATGGCGTGTAAGTTCTCAAAGGAGTTAGTGGGCGTTCCTGAACTACGGTGCGTTTAGCTACCTTTTTATCCACCACTTTGAAATTGATAAAATCAATCTCGTAAGGCACATTGGTACGGTTTCTCAATTCCGTGTGGAAATAGTATTTGCCGTTGTGGATGTAAATGCCTTTGAGAATAAACAGAATGCCGAAACTCTTAGCCCCGATATGCTTTACAATGCGCTTGTCTTTCTTGTAAATGGTTTCCAGTAGTAATCCGGCCAATGAGGGGGAATTGTTACCCAGTTCCTCAAAAAGCACATCATTACCGTTAGCTTTATCCACTGCCTTTTGCATCGTGAGCAGGTCATAGCTCATTGCCTCCGGGTAGGAACTGTAATGCACATTGAAGCTATAAAAACGTCCGTCATTGGTAATCACAGAAAAATTGGTTTCCGGCTCAAAATCCCTTACCGATGCTTTTACACGCAAAACATTTTCGGCATCTTCTGCTTTACCTGCAATCAGGTATTCGCTGCCTAAATCCACATAACGGATAGCGGTCGGAAAAATCAGGTGAGAAGTTTTGTCGTAAGTGACTTCCAAACGGTAGGGTTCTATCTTACCTAATGCAAGTGGCGTTCTGGTACTATCCTGAGCATAAGACTGTACGGCAAAGCCGAGTATAAGGGCAAAAGCCCAAAAGGTTTTTAAATGATTTTTCATTGTCGTTAATATTTAATTTTTAATGGTAATGAAGCATATTCCGTTGTGCGGAGCAGGTTTCAATTTCTTATTTAGTTGAGTTGAACATTATTTTTTTGATACAAGGAAGACTTGATGACCAGCTTTGAGTGTAACTTTCGGTGTTCTTACTTTTTTGGAGAAGTAGCCAGAAATTCCCTGTATTACGCCACGGCTCATGTCAGCAGCGATCTGTTGCCCTGCCGAGCGGCTTAACATGAGGCTAGTCCCCGAAGTTTGGCTCATATTGCCCGCCATTTCTGTCAGCGCGTTCATTTCCGGCGAGTACGGAACGTATAAGCCCTGTTGTCCATCTATGTCGTAAATCGTAATATCTACCGGAATGATATTACCTTCCAGTTCTACAGACATTACTTTTAACTGTAAACGCCCGCCCTGAAATTTGGCATTTGCGGTCACAATTGTTCCTTTAGGGATGGTACGTTGTGGCGTTTGGGCTGGCTCCAATAAACGCAAACGCACTCCAGTTTCGCCTATAACCGTTTGCGCTTCGTGTACGGAGGCTCTAATACTATTTTTGGGCTGTACTACCTGTCCGGTAGCACCTGCGCTGTAGAAACCCCGATTTTTGGATTGGCTCCAGTCTTCTAAGAAAGCACTGTCCGTCGGTTCTCGATAAAGGGCTGAAACAGTATTTTTCCGTGCCGGTGTAAACGCTACAAAATGCTCTTTTTGGTTTATACCCGCAGCAGCGGGAGTTGTACCGCCAGTGGGGGCAGCGCTCCCGGTATTGGCATTTTGTGGCAAATACTTTGCGGCCATTTCGTAGGACTTCTCCATTAATTTTAATTGATCATCTACTGTTGCTACAGGCGGCACATCTCTTTCTGATAATTTTTCTTTCAGTTCATCTACTTGTCTTCGGAGTTGCATTGTTTCCGAATTATCGTCCTGATAGAATGAACCCAATGTACTTTGCATATTGCGGTAGCTGTTCAATGTGGGATTTCCGTTTCTTCCAGGTTTTCTGCTATTACTGCCAAAGCCAGAATTCTCCTCCTCATTAGTAAATAGCTCCTCTGTAGGCTCTTCTTTTTCTTCCGAATTCCAGTAGTCTGATAGCGTTGCCAGAGCATTACGTTTTTCCTGGTCTTTACGTTCCAACATTTCCTGTTCATAAGCCTTGCCTTTATCGTCAGGCATTCCTGCTCCCGTTGCCTGTGGAACGGCATCGTTCAGTCCGATATTCTCAGTGGTCTTATTATCTTCGGAGGGCTTAAATATGAGGTACATACAACCCACGAAGACAATCGCCATTAAGCCAAAGATTAAAGGCTTTTTCAGCTTTTCCTTGTTATTCTGTGCGCCATTTTGTAGCACATCAGCAGTTGCAGCCGGATTTCCCTCGGTTACCCGAACAACCGATTTTTTGTTCTCATTTTCTTTCATAAATCCTATTTTTTAAAATTGTTGATACACTATCCTGCAACCTTGCAGGATTTTTACTTTTTAGGACAGGGTTTTCGATATGCTCTATGACCATATCGTTGCCAGACTTTGAGGTATCGTACATCACTTTGCCGATGACCGCTACGGTAAGCAGCAGATAACCCACAAAGAAGTACAGCGTATATTGGTGCTGTTTGCGTACTGGCAATGCCCGCCAACGGTCATCCAACTTGTCAAAGTACCTGTCCATATTTGCTCTTAATTTTTTCATAGCTTTACTATTTCTATGTTAGAGCTTGAAACGTTTAGGACTTTTCCCGGCCTGTTGCTTCGGCGCATCGTTGACCAATGCGACCGCTTCCGTTAATTTAGGTGCAGATATTACGGACAGGTTTGCCAGTTCCGCTTTTTTGAGCAGTTGCCCAAAGCCGTCCTTCTTGGCTATTTCCATTCGGCTCAGTGAGAATTTGCCATTCAGGTACTTTATCCACATATTACACTCTACATGGGGTTTGTCATCGCCCGACCATTGCAGGTAGCCTGTCAGCAACAAGTCCTGTTTAGGCAAACTGTCTGCACCTTTTTGGCAGCTTTCGAGGTAGTCGCGGATGCTGTCTTTCAGCTTTCCGGCATACGCACCCTGCGTATGGAAATACCCGTTGTATCCTTTGTTGCTAAGGATTTTTGCGAACGTGCTTAAATCTGATAATGCTTCCATAAGATTGTTTTTTAGCGTTCGATAACCTCTATATCCTTATTTTCCACGACTGCAAATTTTTCAATATTGAAGCCCTGCGGATTATTGTCGGAACGAACGGAGTTGACGAGATAGCAGGAAGTAATCAGGTTTCGCCTGGTTACATTGCTTGACCGGATGATGAACTGTTTGGCATAGGTACGCACTGCATACGGGTAGTTGTCGAAATTGCACGCCACACTATCTACCTCTATACGCTGCTGCACGTTCCCCGAAATGATGCGGCTGTAATAGCCTTTTTCCGACAAGTCTTTGTAGTAATCGAAAGCACTTTTATCGGCAAGGTTAAATGCCCGTTTCATATTGCTTTCAATAGCGTTCTTATCGGGGGCAAGCGTAAAGAAAAGTTCGTGAAATCTCCTGACGTGTTCTCTTGCTTCAACGGGCCGGTTGATGGCCGCATCCTGCGACAAGGCAAGCATCATGGATTTACCATTATCCAGTACATATATTTTTTGACGTTGTTCTTCTGCAAAGCGATAGGAACGCCATACGGCGTATCCTACCACACTGGTACAGAGAACAGCAAACACAATGGCATATAATCTTATCTGCCTAAAGCTGT
>MKTB01000005.1 GCA_001897525.1 Bacteroidetes bacterium 43-16
CCGGCGCATGCCGGAAGGGTAAAAATTATTATCGTAAGCGGGTACGGGTGCACCGGCTCCGGGAGTAATGCTACCCGGAACTACGGACTGGGTGACATTAGGAGTATTCTGACCATAGCCCGGAAGACAGGAAAACAATAAGCCTGCAAGCAGCAATCGCTGCAGCGCAGGAGGACATATAGAAATTGTTTTAAGTAACATTGTTAAGGTTTTAGCGATTAATTAGCATCGTAGATTTTCTTTTCCAGAATATTGCCGTCCTGGTCGCGCGTCAGCACCAGTCTGCCCAGTTTATCGTATTCAAAATAGGTCAGGCGGCCCAGCGCATCGGTAACTGAAGCTACGCCGGTAAGTGGCGCATAGAGCCAGTTTTGCATGAGCGCATTGGAAGGACAAATCCTGATGTCTTCCAGGGCAATATTGGCCGGGCTGTTGATCCCGATGCGTACATTTTCCTGTCCCGGAGCCAGGGAGAAGATCACTTCATATTGCCTGAAGCGACCTTTAGTGGCAATATGCACCAGGCTGAACTGGCTGCCGCCTTCGATACCGAATTGTGGTGTAGCATGGTCTGAGGCCCAGAAGGTTGCCCGGTATTCTTTACCGGTAGACAGGCCGGAGGTATAGACCTGCTTGGCTGTACTGGCAGAGGCATTAATCGTCAGATAGGCATTCCCGGAGATACAACGGCTGATACCGCTCACGGCCGGTGGAGGAATCACGGGGCTGACCAGGGAACCGATCCGGTTAATATGATCAAGGTTATACACCATATTTCCTTCCAGCGTATGGTCAAAATCTGCAAAAGCAACTTCGTTCTTCTTCGCATTGCTGACTTCAACAATTTTATTGAAATTGTTCGGATCAAAAATATTCACCTTGTACTCTTCTGTAGCAGGAATATAAGCCTGGCTCACATTGCCGCGGGCATCAAAAAGCTGGGCTTCGGTGCTCTGTACCAGGTAATCGGGCAAAGGTTGATTTTGCCATACTTTAGCCACCTGGGAGTAGGCCGTATAGCCCGGTGCACTGCTTGTAAACATACCTTCCCGGTAGTCATTACCGGTAACCGGGGCTTCACTTTCCAGGCCATAGACAGCCTTCGTAGCCAGCACCTGGTTGGGTAAAAAATCAAATTTAAAGATTGCAGCATCCATCAAACGCTCGCTACTCGTTACAGGTGAAAGGTCTTCGGGCAGGTTGGCAGCAGCAGGGCTTTTCCATCTTTCTGTCCCGATCAGCAACTCACGACCCCTTGACTGCAGGGTGGATAATGTTGCATTGCCGGATACGGTAACCGGTGAAAGCTCATAGTTATAAATATTGGCATAGCGGATCAGCTCGCCGCGGCTGTTGCGCACATAACTGTATTTTTGGTTATCGCGCTCATCATAACGATAGATCACCGAGTCGGCCATAGACAGGCTGTTACTCTCGTATTTATAGTTTACGGTTTTAGCCAAGAGGCTTTTACCCCGGTAAGGAATATATGGATCTGTACTTACGGTAAAATTGCGGATATTTTCGGGATAAGGAGTACCGGGATTGCTAATACTTTCCGGAGACTGGAACAGCCAACCATCTTCTATAGATATCCTGCGGTTATACTCGGTCAATTGCATGGCGATTGCTGTAGCGGTATCCAGCCGGCTGATGTATTCGTTGCGGGTCTCGGCCACCAGCAGGTTTTTGTTATCATACTGTTTGATAGAAAGCGGCAGGCCGATCTCCCATTCCCTTACCCTTTGTTTGCCGGTAAAGAAAGGAGGTGTTATGGCTACCTGGCCACCTCCTGTCACCAATACTTTGGCCGGTGCAGTACCGTCTTTAAAATTACTAAACGTATACTCTGTACGGGACAAGAGCTCCTGGGCTTTATTACGGGTCACCATATTCACCAGGCCATAACCATGGTTAGAACCCTGGAACAATAAATTAGGACTGATAAAAGTTTCTGAAATATACCGGGCGCGACCTGTGGTAAATACCGACAAATCGTCTGAGCAGAAGCCCCCGGCAATAAACTGCTGCCCCTGGCTGTATTCAAAATGGGTGACATCGCGTTTTAAGGGATTGTGCTTGTCGGTACTGATGATGGAATCAATACGTACCCCATCACTTAAGCCGGCAGGATTGATCAGCCCGGGATGCGCGGATTGTAAGGGGGAAGCTACAGCTGTCAGGCCGCTATGCTTGGCGTATTTAAACTCTACTTTTCCCCCATAACCATTCTCTATACCGTTCAGTAAACCCCAGGCTGCGGCCTCGGTATTTATCTTGACAGGATATGTTCCGCTCGCTCCTATATATGCTACACCCGGAATAGAATGAGCATCATTGTTAAAACGGGCAGGATAACCATCATTATAATAGCCATAAAGATCCAGGTTAGCTCCAAATCTTCTTTGTTTCTTATCAATATACTGGAAACGGTACATCGGGAAACTTTCTGTGCCATCGGCGCTGTATTGAGTGATGCCCTTCAGCTTAAGACTGTACATATCTGCGGCATCGCCGGTGGTGCTGTAGTTCATGGCTACTTCATAGCCCGGTGGCAGGCCTGAATAATAGTAGGCATAATCGAAGCGATAGCGGATACTCTGATCTCCCTCCTGTAATTTCACTTCTTCCAGGAAAGGATAACGGTCTGCATTCGGATTCTTAGGATCAATGTCTTTTCTTTTGATCGTGGTATTATAGACAAAATTTAATTTGATCCTGTTGGGATATTCTATGGACGCAACCTGGTAAAATTTTGATTTTTTTATTGTGGGTGCAACCCTTGGCATTGTATATCCAATCAAGATTTCTCCTACCCAGGAGGAATCTTGTGCGGCCTCATTAGACAATTCAAATAATTCATAGGAGAATTTGGTAACCCGGTTGCCAACAGCTACCACGGAATCCAGTTTCCATTGCTCGGGAAACAGGCTATTGATCTGTGAAAAGTACCAGCCACCCATGTTCATACTGAACAAGGTCAATCCCGGATCCAGGAAATATTCTGTAACAGTAGCATCGGTACGCACAGAAGGGCTGAAATAATATTCTTTCTGCTCTTCCTGGTCCAGCACTTTTATATTATGGGAAGTACCCGGATCTGTGTAATTGGCTAAAGAACTTACATCATCTGCTTTGCGATAACTGCCATCGCGAAAGAAATAAATTTCGAATTTATTTTTAGGATTGGTAAACACCTTTCCGTTCCGGCCAAAGTAAAAGTTAAAGGATTGATTACCTACGCTAAAGGTATATTCATCACTTTCGGGATCAGCAAAGACATTCGCTGCTGCCGGTACCAGGGGTTCATACAGACGGCCTATATAGTGCCTGTATTTACCGGCTACTGTCTCATGAGCAGCATTAATAAAAGGTCCATTGTAAGGGAAGAAGGCTTCGTAACGGAACTCATCCGGGATACCTTTGATCTTCCGGTAAATAGTACCACCGGCCTGCAGGTTCCAGTGCAAGCCCGCCACACCGGCCATCTCCCTCACGGGTATGCCTTTGGTGTTATAGCTAAGGCTGGCCCCGATACCATTCTGGTCATACAGGGGAATACGCACATCTACCGTACCTAAAAACAGGTTAGGTGTGTACAGGGAGGACAGGTCCTGTGCTTCGGCCTGCAGTTTCCCTACTGCCAGTAAGGGAACTGAGCATAAGAGGCCTTTCGTGATTTTTTTCATATTGCAACGTCGCTATTTATAGTTTCCAACCCAGCCTGATGATCCAGGGTGAGTTGATCTTTGTTTTATCATTTAAAAAATTGTAACCGACCAGGAAAGTGCCCTGCAGCTTACTGTTGATGCGATAGCTTTTCACCAGGCCCAGATAAGCGGCATCCTGTAGTAAGCCCATAGCGGTCTTCACATTGGAGCTATTGCCAAACTGTTCCTGAACCTGTGTATACGCCCGGTTCATGGGTCTCAGGCTCTTTTCATAACCGCCCTGCAGGCTGATGCCCCAGAGCAGCTTATAGTCCAGGAATACCCTGCCTACAATGCCTTCATAACTCAGGCGCAGGTGTTGCCAGTTGCTCCCCAGGCCCAGGCTGCCATCCAGACCTATGCCCAGGCTCAATGCCGGGCTATGCCGGTAACTCAGGTTCAGCCCGGTCTGCAGCATCACGGGTTTGCTCCCGTCTGCAGAGGCCCTTTGGGTCTGGAAATTATACTGGGTCTCCCATCTTTGCCAGAAGGGAATACCCCGAATGGGGTTACGGAAACCGGTTGGTTTTAACTTGTTTAAGCTGTTTTTAGCGGATTGTATACCGTTCCGGGCTTCATCCAGTTTTTGTTTCCCTTCACCAATGGCTTGTTTTGCCTGGTTGATTTGTTTCAGGGGCTTGTCTAAGGCTTTGGTGTATTGCTTTAACTGCTCCCCGGCCTGCTGGCTGATATTGCCCAACTGATCACCGAATTGCTGCTGCAACTGCTCGCCTACTTTCGCTTTGGTCTGGTAGCCCATAGCTTCCAGCTCTTCTGCCGATTTACCGGCCATCCCATTGCCTGCTGCTTGTTTGTTGCTGTTCAATTGTTCTTCAAAGCCTTTGATACCGCGCAGGTAGTCCAGGGCTTTGGTTTCCGCCTCATCGGGCTGGTCGAGGATCTTTTTCCAGTAGCCTGCCTGCTGCCGGTACTGCTTGCCGGTATTGCTCATGCGCCCGGCATAGCTTTCCAGTTTAGTGCCTTTCAGCAAGCGTTCCAGCGCAGCGGTACGGACGGCTACCTGCTTTTGGAGGTATTCCTGCAAAGCGGCTTTTTGCTCCAGTGCAGGCAGATCGAATGCACCTGATGCATTAGCTCCCTTACCAAAGGTACCCATCATATTTTGTAAGCCCTGCAGGCTATCCAGGCTGGCCTTGCCCCTGCGGCCGGAGGCTGACAGCCTGTGCAGGAAAGTAGTATCCTTTGATTGCTTCAGCAGGCTGTCCATACCCGGGCTTTTCAGGGCCAGGTATTGCTGGTATTTAAGGGAGTCGCTGCTTAATTTTGCAGCAAGGTGTTTTTCCTGTCGCTGCAATCTTTTCAGGAACAGCTTATTGGTCGCTTCCAGCTTGCGGTAGTAGCGACGGTTCTTTACCGTCTTCTTGTGTAATAAAGTTTGAGCGGCCTGCTCTATGGCGCTGCTATCGGTGGGAAATACGGGATCGAAAATTTGCTCCTGGGCTTTCACAGACCAGGGAGTACATAGGCATATAATCAATAGGCAGCTAAGGCTGCTTAAAAGGAGGGGTTTTAACAAGGGTAACAGTTATAGGTTATGCGGCGAAGATATATAAAAAACAACATTAAAAAACAAAATAATGCCCGGCGTGTAGCACACCGGGCATTATTAAATTTTAAAATATTGATTATGCAGACAATAGAATAGTATTAAAGTTTATTTATTTTCTGCATCCATTTGTAGCCTGCCGGATCTTCAAATAAGATCAGGTAAGTACCGTTACTAAGCTTGTTCAGGTTCAATTCCTGTACCTGCGTATGCTCGATCTGGCCGCTGATCAGGATCCTGCCGAGTACATCTACCACCAGGTATTTGCTGCCTTTGCTTAATCCTTCCACTTTCAGCATACCACTCGTAGGGTTAGGATATAACTTGAAGCCGGCAGGTACCGGTTTATCGGCAATACCTACAGTCACCTGCATTTCCAGGATGTTACTGGATACAGACTGTACTGCTGCACAGGAGTTAAATCCTTCTGCCACTACGTGGATATTTTCACCGTTCAGGAAGTCGGTCCCTGCTACCCCGGTCCAGCTTGCATTAGTTGCACCCGGGATGATGGTACCGCTCTTATGCCATTGATAAGAAGGGCTGGAACCTGCTGCATCGGTCAATGTAGCGGTAAAGGTTACGGTTTGACCGGTACCTATTAAACCGGAAGGGTTAGCCGCTGCTACAACACCCGGATTGGTATTGGTAGTAACCGTTAAATTCAAAGTAGTGATACTGTCACAGGCATTTGCAGCCGGGACGATATAAGTTGCTGCATTAGCACCGCCTGCAGTAACGGTGATCCCGTTCCACACGATCGGCAACTCCTCAGAACAGATAGAATCATATACCGTTACTTCTGAAATTGGTTTTACGGTAATGCTCATTGTAGCATTGCTCAGACAGCTGCTGGAAGTAGCCGGGGTAAAGGTATAAGTACCCGATGCGATATTGCTTACTGTAGCCGGTAGCCAGGTACCGCTGAACCCGTTCAGGGAAGTCGTCGGTAAAACCGGGGCGGTAGTACCATGACAGAATGGAGCGACCTGGGTAAATGTAGGCGTGATCTGACCGCTCACATTGATCGTTACAGTAACCGGTAAGGCACAAGGGAAACTTGAAGAAGGGGTAAAGGTATAGGAACCGGTAGTGGTATTGCTCACTACAGCCGGCGACCAGGTACCTGTAACCGCATTATTGGAAGTGGTTGGTAAAACCGGGGCTGTTGAGCCGGAACAGATAGCTGAAGGTAAAGTAAAGGTTGGTGTAATGGTCGTACTTGGTAAAGTAACTTCCAATGGCCCTACCCAATCGGAATAGGAATTGGTACCACATACCGCCCGTACATATAATTGCAGAGATGCATTAGTACTGCCGTTCACAAACTGGTGGGTATTGGCACCGGTAGCTCCTGTAACAGAAACAATGGTACCTGCATTTACTAAAGTACCGATCGGGCCATAGCTGATCTGGTAGTTGGTGCTTACACCATTACCCTGCCAGGACAACAGGCCGCCTATACAGTTAGGATTAGCAATAGTTAAATAACCCGGTAATTTACAAGTCTGGTTTACATTCGGCACAATACTTACTGCCATTACATTGCTGACACCGGCCGCAGTACCTGTTCTTTGGATCACAATACTGTCAATTTGCTTATTCCGGTTAGCCGTGCTGATCACGATCGCGGAATCATGCATTCTCGGGCCACCAGTAGCGGAACCTTCCAGTACGTTGTTGGAAACATTGATCCGGCCCAGACCGCTCACCACAACATTGGTATTGCTGGTGTACCAGTCTGCTAAGTTCATCGCCTGAGTCTGAGTAGTGCCATCTGTAAAATAAACGATAGCATTAAAGTTGGATACTGCACTTCCGCTGATGCCCATTACATATACTTTATTGGCACGCTTAGGGGCCAGGAATCTTACTGCAGCGGTAGGGGTACTCAATAGCTGGCGCAAAGAGTTATTACCGGTATAGTTAGCGAGGCGATATTTACGGATACCATTCTGGATGATCCGGTCATTAGGTACGCCATAAGTAGGGAAAGTAGCTGAAGAAGTCAATTGAAAATCTTTTGCTACCAGGGCAAAACTAGCGCCGTCCACATCATTGGTCGTTGAACTCAAAGCAGTACCGATGCCATTGGCAACAACGTCGGCATTAAACTGGCCCAGGGAAACCGGGGTAAGGGTATCGAAGGTAGTATTGAAAGGAATACTTACCCAGACACTCGTATCTCCTACCGAACAGAAGGTGCGGATATAGAATACATAGTTGGTAGCCGGGTCTAAAGTAGTAAAGTTAACCGGGGAAGCCGTTACGGTTCCGCTCGCGGAAAGGCCTGTAGCTCCGGAGCCGGGTAAAGTTCCGTCTGTTCTCAGTTGATAAATAAAATTGGTCGGGGTATTACCTACTGTAGGTGCAGTAAAGGAAACTGAAGCTGAAGTAGGTGTAACCGCACCGGCAATAGCCAGGTTAACCGGGTTAACACAAACACCAACAGGAGATACCACATTAAAGGTATAGTCTTCTGCCTCTCCTGCACTTAAGCTATTACAGGCATGCATTGTTGCCCCCAGGTAATAAGAAGAACGTACACGCATCCTGGTATTGCCAGGCATTGCAGTTAAAGGTACCAGGAAGCTTCCTGTTACGGTAGTTCCTGTTACGGTACTATAATTGCCGGTATAGGCCTTTTCGGTAGTTTCGTCAAAAGCTCCGTCCTGGTTCCAGTCAATATAGATGGCACGATAAACAAGCTGGGAGTTAGTCGTCAGCGAAAAATTGACCGTTGATCCCATTAATGCTGAAGCTGACTGAGTAAGGTATTGATTATAAGAACCAGTACTCGTTCCGTTATTGGTAATATTAGTTAAACCTCCGGTTGTTGAAAAACTGGTAATGTAATAGGTCGTTCCTGATGTGGATGTTGGTGTACAATAACAGCTGGTAGGTGCATTGATACCTACACTGATCACATTGGAAGTAGAAGTTAATGTACTACCTGTACAGGTTACAATACACCTGTAATAGGTTACTGCAGATTGGGAATGAGCATAGGTAGCTGTAGTCGCTCCTGTAATATTGGTAAACGGTCCACCTGCCGCACTGGAAGATTGCCATTGAAAGGTAATACCAGGAGCTGCAGTAACACCGGTAAGTACCAGGTTAAAACTTACTGTAGGGCATACAGAGGCTACAGATGAAGAAGCTACGCCTGTAACCGGAGTACCGTCACAAAGGGTGGTAAAATTGCGCACCAGCGTCCATACACTGCTATCAGAGGCACTACATAATGCTTTTACATAAGCATCATAAGAGGTAGCGGGTGTTAAGCCGGTCGCATTTGCGGTAACTGCTGCTGTAGTGCCGGTAGCCGTAGCAACTACTGCCGGAGCAGTAACCGGGTCAGCACCTGCTGCAACTACTTTCCAGCGATAGTTAGGCGGTGTGGAAGTAGAGGCCGTCCAGCTGATGGCTGCTGTTGTTGCAGCCGCGGTCACCTGTACATTGGAAGGCGGTAAACAAGTAGCTGTATTGGTCACTACTAAAGTATAATCCAGGTAGCGGCCATAACCGTAGCCTGTGCCACAAGGGATAACACCATTGTTAGCACCACCGGCATTTGCCGTACGGTTCCATATCCTCAGGCGATAGTTACCTGCAACCACATAGGGTGGTACCGTAACAGTGCCTGTAAATGCAGCTGTACCGCCGGGACCATCAAAATAGTTCGGTAAAAATAAGGTCTCTCCTGCGTCTTCAAAATCCAGGTCATTATTAAAATCTGCCGCCATACCCACTCCGGTATAACCCAATGCGGTTAAGCTTACATTGGTGCTGACACCAGCAGTCAATGGAATGTTCTGTGCAGTATAATCCTGGTATTTTGTCGAAGAATTACAAGCCGGGTTATGGGTAAATGTGCCCACGGTTACCTGGCTGGTTCCCCATGAGGAACAAGAGCTGGCATAAGTCATGGAACAATAAGGAGCCTGTGCTGATGACTGGCCCGCACTAAACCCCAGCAAACCCAAAGTAAGCGAAAGCAGTTTAGGTTTAAAAAAGTTGCGTAAAAGTTTCATTTTCATTGATTAGATGGATGATTCAAAAAGGTTGATACAAATCCTAGGGTAAGTTATCCAATTTGTTAATAAAAGTCAATATAATATAGACGACAATTTAAAGCATTAAGTTGGTAAAATGCAAGAAATCACAAACTTCCTTTTACAAATTCCTCATTTTCAGGAATTTTATCTACAAAATAATTATTTACAATAGATTAAACGCCATTTTTTAAAACAATAAAAAGACCAGCTGAATAATCAGCTGGTCTTTTTATGATCCAAAGTATTTGAAATTTATTTTGCCACGATAGCCATACGTTTTTCCTTGATACGTGCTGCCTTACCGAAACGCTCTCTTTGGTAGTACAATTTCGCACGACGAACCTGACCGCGCTTATTAACAACAATAGAGTCGATATTTGGAGATAAAACAGGGAATAAACGCTCAACACCCACACCGTCAGAAATTTTACGAACAGTGAAAGTAGCTGTAGCTCCTGTGCCCTGACGTTTAATAACGTCACCTTTAAATGACTGGATACGCTCTTTAGCGCCCTCGATGATTTTATAATTAACAGTGATATTATCACCGGCTTTAAAAGCAGGTAATTCTTTCTTTGTAGTTAATTGTTCGTGGATAAATGCAATTGCTGCTTCCATTTTAAATTAATTTTATTGATGTAAATCAAAAATATTGATACTAAAAACCCTTACGGGTTTTTGAATTTATTTTACTTCAGCAACAAGGCTTTTGAAGCTTTCAGGTTGGTTCATAGCCAGGTCAGCTAAAACCTTTCTGTTCAGGTTGATTCCTTTTTCATTCAACTTGTGCATGAAAACAGAATAGCTCAAACCTTCTTCACGAACCGCTGCATTGATACGCGCAATCCACAAACCGCGATAATCGCGTTTTTTCAATTTGCGTCCTACATATTTATAGCCTAAACCTTTTTCTAATACGTTTTTGGCAACGGTATATACGTTTTTACGCTTACCATAAAATCCTTTAGCTTGTTTAAGGATTTTCTTCCTTCTTGCACGTGATGCAACTGCATTTACTGAACGTGGCATAGTTTATCTGAATTAAATACTATTTTAATAAAATTGTTTTCTTAAACGTACCTCTTTTACAGAGGGATCTATTGCTTAGCGCAATCTCAACATTCTCTTAACCAATGGCAGGTTTGCAGAGTGAATCTCTACACTACCGCGCAAATGGCGCTTGCGTTTTGTAGACTTTTTAGTCAATAAGTGACTTTTATAAGCCTTAAAACGACGAATAGAACCATTACCGGTAATTTTAAAAGTCTTCTTAGCTCTTGAATGTGTCTTTAACTTTGGCATAATTTCAAATTTCGGACTGCGAAGGTATATTAATATTTTTCTTCTACCAAAAAAATAAAGAAATATTTTTCTAATTCCTTATTTAATGGCTAACGTTTTGATTTTGGCAGCTTAGCAGCAATCAATTCCAGGGAGTCAGCAATGAGTTCCTTTACTAAACGGACAGGCACAGAACCATCCAAAATGAGTGTATTCCAGTGCTTTTTGTTCATATGATAACCGGGAATTATGGCAGCATATTCCTCCCGCAACTCAATTGCCCTGTCCGGGTCGCATTTCGCATTGATCCGAAGGGGAAATTCATCCAGGGACAGAAGCAGGAACACCTTTCCGCCATATTTAAAGACCAGGGTCTCCGGCCCGAAAGGAAAGCTCTCTTCTATACCCTCTTTAAGCGCTGTTACATATGCCCTTAATACTTCAATATCCATCTTTAAACGGCTTTTGTTTTACTGTAGCCCCACTCTATCAGCCAGGCTGCAATTTTTTGCTTATAATCGCCCTGGATCAGGATGACGGCATCTTTGGCGCTGCCGCCGGTACCGCATTTTGTTTTTATTTTTTTACCCAAGGCCTGGAAGTCTTCCTCCTGGCCCACAAAACCTTCCACCAAAGTAACGATCTTCCCGGCTCTTTGCTTACGGTCCAGGATCACGCGGAGCTTTTGCTCCCTGGGTTCAGGTGTGCTTATCTCTTCTTCCGGCTCTTCCTTCATTGCATCTGGATTAGTAGAAAATACCAATCCTCCCAGTGAAGATAAGCCCGTTTTCTTTTGCTGGCTCATGTGTCAATATCAATTTTTAACCGAATAATTTTTGTTTCATTTTCCAGATCCCCGAGCTATGCTGCCAATTGGCAAAATGCATAGGGACTGCACCAAATTTAGCAAAAAATCTGGCAATTCCAGGAATACTGCTCCCTTCAAAATCAAAGTGTTTATAGCCGCTCTCCTTAGCCATCAGGATACTTTTCCAAAGCAGGCCGGTATTAGCGGCATTGTGCGGCTCATCAAAGCTATTGGCGGCAATTATATAGTAGGCATTCTTAGCGCCAGGGTCGAGCAAGACCAGCACCATTGACCGGGGGCTCCCCTTGCTGTCAAAAGCCGTCAGGGCAATACCCCCATTATTGGCTAAGACCGTATGGATATATTTCCCTACAAACTCAGTGCTTATCCGCTGTTTTGACCCTCTTTTCTCATAAGCATGGTTCATCCATGAAGTGAGTAATTCAAGCTCAGGAATACCCTCTTTTATACTCAATTCCTCCTGCGCCCTTATAATATTCCTGCTGTGCTTTTTCTCTACCTTGCTGAAAAGTGCTGCTTCCGAAGGTGCCAGGTCCAGCCTGTAGGTCACCCTTGGCTTAGCGAAAAAGCCCAGTTCTTTTAAAACACGCCAGTCAAAGTCAGGAAAGGGAGACAGTACCAGCTCAGCATTTTGCTTTACTAACTGCTTCAATCCCGGCAAAGCTGCTATACCGGGCTGCCGGGCATCTCCTGTTTTAGGGAGCGGGAAGGGACCATAATAAGGCATAAAAGCCTGCGGCCGGCAAAGGCTAAATATAAGTTTTCGTTCTTTAAAATAAGGGAATACCCAGCGTGCATCCGGGGTTTCCTCATACATCAGTTGCCATTCAACCCCATAGAGATCCAAATACCAGGGCTGATAAAACACCGGCAATTGCTGCAATAAAGCATCATTATTTATGTACTCAGCCTTCGTCATCTATTACCTGAATTTAAGTGCATTAATGATCTTTATCTTTTTCACCATCAGTGCCGGTAACAGCATGATTAGGGAACAGAACAGCAATGTCCCCAGGGCTACCAGGAGTATATAGAACCCGTTAATAGAGACCGGGGCCGTTTTCATATAATAGACCGACTCATCAAGTTTTACCAGGGAAAACTGCAGTTGCAGCCAGCACAGCAATACACCAAAAAAAGTGCCCCATAATATGCCTTTGAGTGTCACCCTTGCGGCATGGTACAGGAACACCTGCCGGATCTGCCGGTTCTGCATACCCAGGGCCTTAAGCGTGCCCACCATTTGCGTTCTTTCCAGGATGTAGATCAGGAGTGCGGTAGCCATATTAATGGCGGCTACAACGGCCATGATCACCAGGATGAGTGCGGCATTGGTATTTTGAAAATCGAGCCAGGCAAAAATATAAGGATAGATCTCTTTTATCGTGGATACGGACATAGGTGGTTGCAGGTAATCCTGGTAAATGGTTGCACTCACCGCTTCTGACTGCCGGTAATCTTTCAGGCTGACCTGTAAGGCGCTGATATCGCGCTCTGACCAGCGGTTTACAGAACGCAGCAGCCTGATATCGCAGAGGCCAAAGCCCTGGTCTACCTCTTCCATACCGGTATGGAAACTGCCGGCCACTGTAAGCTTTCTTACGGAAGGATTGCCCTGCTCGGGGTTAAAAAACACCAGGAAAACGGGGTCGCCAATGTTCAGGTTGAGCCGCTGCATGGTAGACTGTGACAGGATCAGGTCGCTGCTGTAAGCCGAATCGGCAAAGCGGATCGGCTGACCTTCAAAGCGGATCGCATCTGAGCTGGTCAAAGGGTAGCCGGACTCTATACCTTTCAGTTTAATGCCTTCCAGGCCTTTTTCGGCCTTAACGATAGCGGGTTTTAAAATAAAGGGATAAACGGCCTGCACTCCCTGTACCGATTTTATGTCCCGGATCAGTTGGTCATCCTTCAGGAAAGGAGCATCTCCTATGAGGCTGGTAGGACTGGCAGAGAACATGGTCACCTGCGCATGGCCCCAGAAAACGAACATTTTCTCCCTTATCTTGGTTTTAAAGCCATCTACGACGGAGATCGCAATGATCATTACCGTAACGCTCAGGGCCGTGGCAATAGTAGCCAGGCGAAGGATGAACTTCGAAAAGGTAGACTGTTTATTGCCTGATATCTGTTTGGCTATGTAGTACGCGAGATTCAATGGTTCCTTGATTTTTACCAGGTATGCGCAAAAATAAGGTAAAGCAGGCTGAAATCTTCAATAAAGTAAGTATGTTATGCCGGTATTAATTCTTGTAAAAGTTTTTTCTAATTGGTTTCTTTTGATTTGCTTTGCAAAAATTATGGGACCCTGTCCGGCAGGGCTCGTAGATGAGTCGTGAAGATCCGGCTTGGATCTCTTATATTTTATTTAAAAAGAAGAATGAAAAAACTATTTATTACAGCAGTACTGGGCTTAAGCACGCTCCACTATTCCTGGGCACAAAAAAAGGAATACCAAATCAATGCCGTTGCCTTTTACAACCTGGAAAACCTGTTTGACCCGGCAGATGACCCGGAGAAGAACGATGAAGAATTCACCCCTGGTGGCAGTATGGGCTATACGGATGCTGTATATCGTAAAAAATTGCAGAACCTGGCCCGTGTACTTTCTGAAATAGCCACAGAAAAAGTACCGGACGGCCCGGCCCTCGTCGGTGTTGCTGAAATTGAAAACGAAAAAGTGTTGCAGGACCTGGTTAACCAGCCTAAACTGAAAGACCGTAAATGGAAAATAGTGCACTTTGAATCGCCTGATTTTCGTGGTGTAGACGTAGGTATGCTGTACAATCCTAAATATTTTAAAGTATTGGATGCGGAGTCGATCAATGTAGACATCAGTGAAAACGGCCGTAAAGAGTACACCAGGGACATCCTGCATGTCACCGGTCTTTTGGGCAGCGATACGGTAGCTGTATTTGTCAATCACTGGCCTTCGCGCAGAGGTGGTGAAGCAGCAAGTGCCTGGAAACGTGTAAAAGCGGCCGGCATCTGTAAAGAGATCATTGCCAAAAAAGTAAAAGAAAACCCCAACTACAAGGTCATCTTAATGGGCGACTTAAATGACGATCCTGTGAGCCCTTCTGTAGCGCAGACTTTAGGAGCTATCGGCGACAAAGAGAAACTGAAGCCCGGCGGCTTGTTCAACCCATGGTTAACGTTCTATAAAAAAGGTATCGGCACTTTAGGTTATGGCGACTCCTGGAACCTTTTCGACCAGATCATCATCTCCCAGGGATTTTTAAATAAGAATGCAGGCGGATGGCAGTTTTACAAAGCAGAGATCTTTAAGCCTAATTACCTCATCAGCAACTTTGGCCGGTATAAGGGGTACCCGCACCGCTCTTTTTCCAACAATACCTGGATCGACGGTTATAGTGACCACTTTCCTACCTATATATATCTGATCAAGGAGCTATAAAGGCCTGTTTTCTGGAAAAAACACTATATTTGACCGTAGTAATTTTTTCTATAATCACTTATAACACACATTACTAAAAATGAAAAAACAAAACATTCTAATTTTAGGTATTGCTGCACTTTCCTCCTTTGCGGTGGCTTGCGGTGGCAATGACAGCAGTAAAGCAACAGATGGTCAAGGTACAGAACAGACAGCTTCTGACAAGAAGAAGGATGAGCCGGTAAAAACGGAGAACCTTTTTGCAGATGCAGCATTATTAGAAAAAGCGGAAGCCGAATTAAGGGCTATGCCAAAGTTCAGCGGCAAAACGGTCAAAGTATTTCAAAATGTAAGCTTCTATAAAGATGGTCGTATCACGATCGCTTTACAGGATCCGGCAAAGCCTGAAAACATTGATGAGTATCACTTTGCCGATGGCAAGTGGGGCGAGCCTCAGGCGGTACAGATCTCCGGAAGCGGAAAAATGGACGACAATACCTGGGATCTGGCCAAGATCAAGTTCAGCACGGCTGCTACGGTGTACAACAACTGGAACGAAAAAGCTAAATCTATAGAAGGTGGCACAGAAAAAGAATTAACGAGTATCTCTCTTTTATTCTGGGTACCTAAGCAAGAGGTACGCTGGAGCACTTCCAATGTGGAAAGTGCAAGAGAAAAGTACAGCATTGAATATAACCTGGACGGTAGTGTCAAGGAGTTTAAGAAAAGCTAATACGCTCCAACAAGCATAAAAAAATCCCGGGATAATGATATCCCGGGATTTTTTATGCCCAATAAAGTTTGTCCAGATAATAACCATTACTTCCTGCTCCAAACCAAAGGATTTAATGCTATAGTTCCTAAACCGCTTTAATGGGCAAATCCCTGTCACATTTCGAGCAACTCGACGTGACAGGGATTTGATATTTAAGCTAATGTTTAAGTTTACAGGCTCAGATCGTCATCTGCAGCATCTGCTTTAGGAGCATTATCTACAGGTGCAGACTGAGGTGCATCATTGTTGTGCTCTGCTCTTGGCTCTCTGCGCTCAGGACGAGGTCCGCGACGGTCACCATTCCTGTTATCTCTGCGGTCACGATCGCCACCTTCACGACGCTCTCTGCGCTCTCCTTCCGGTCTTTCAGGTCTTTCAACATAACCTTCAGGTTTTTCCATCAATACCTTGCGGCTCAGGCGGAATTTACCGGTTTTGGCATCTACGCCCAACAGTTTAACTTTGATGGCATCGCCTTCGTTCAGGATACCGTCCAGGTTTTCTAAACGCTTCCAGCTCACTTCAGAGATGTGCAGCAATCCTTGTTTACCCGGCATGAACTCTACAAATGCACCAAACGGCATAATAGATTTCACCACAGATTCATATTCTGCGCCTACTTCAGGTATCGCCACAATGCCTTTGATCCAGTTCTTGGCAGCATTTAAGCTATCACCGTTATTAGAGAATATTTTGATCACACCCTGGTTACCTACTTCTTCAATATTGATTTCGGCACCGGTTGTTCTTTGAATTTCCTGGATGATCTTACCACCTGGTCCGATCACCGCACCGATGAACTCACGATCGATGATCATTTGCTCAATACGTGGTGCATGAGGTTTAAGATCGTCACGTGTTTGCGGCAGTGCTGCATACATCGCATCCAGGATATGTAAACGGCCTTTATTGGCTTGTGCCAGTGCAGAACGCATTACATCCATGCTCAAGCCATCTACTTTGATATCCATCTGGATACCGCAGATACCTTCACGGGTACCTGTAACTTTAAAGTCCATGTCTCCCAGGTGATCTTCATCGCCTAAGATATCGGTCAATACAGCCCATTTACCATCTTCAGCACGGCTGATAAGGCCCATGGCCACACCACCTACGTGTTTAGGGAAAGGCACACCTGCATCCATTAATGCCAATGATCCGGCACATACAGTAGCCATTGAGGAAGAACCGTTAGACTCCAGGATATCAGATACCACACGTACTGTGTAAGGATAATCTTTCGGCATCATTTGCCACAAAGAGCGTTTAGCCAGGTTACCATGACCTACTTCTCTACGGCTTGGTCCGCGCATAGGCTTGGTCTCACCGGTAGAGAATGGCGGGAAGTTATAGTGTAACAGGAATTTTTGATAATTAGAGGTTCCTGCAGTTTCTACCAATAACTCATCATCTTTAGTACCTAAAGTAATGGTGGTTAATGATTGTGTTTCACCACGGGTAAACAATGCAGAACCATGGGGGCTTGGCAAATAATCTGTTTCGATGTATAAACCACGTACTTCATCCAGCTTACGGCCATCTAAGCGGCGGCTTTCGTCCAGGATCATATTACGTACCGTGTAGTATTGCAGATCATCATAATAACGCTTGGCGAAAGCGAGATCTGCTTCTTCCGGCTCTTCGCCGAAGCTTGCGATCAATTCATCTTTCAATGCTTTAAGCGCAGCAGAACGGTCGTGCTTGGCACTTCCGGCCCTGGAGATCTCTAACATTCTTGGCCCGGCAAAGGCTTCAACTTTTGCTTTGATCTCTGCACTTTCTTCAAATGCAGCTACTTCACGTTTTACCGGTGAGCCTACTTTAGCTCTTAATTCTTCCTGGGCTTTTACCTGGCGACGGATAGCAGTATGGGCGGTCTCAATAGCCAGGATCAGGTCTTCTTCCTGACATTCTTTTGACTCACCTTCTACCATCATGATATTCTTCTCAGTAGCTGCAATGATGAAATCCATATCAGAATTTTCCATCTCGGCAGGAGAAGGGTTGATCACCATTTGTCCGTCAATACGGGCAACACGCACTTCAGAAATGATCTCCTGGATAGGCACATCAGACACTGCAAGGGCAGCAGATGCAGCCAGACAGGCTAATGCATCCGGCATTACTTCCGGATCATTGGAGATCAAAGAAACCAAAACCTGAACTTCACACAGGTAGCTTTCCGGGAATAATGGGCGTAAAGCTCTGTCGATCAAACGACAAATTAAAATCTCGTAATCGCTGATACGGCCTTCTCTTTTGAAGAAAGAACCGGGTATACGGCCTGCAGAAGCAAACTTTTCTTGATAATCTACTGTTAATGGGAAAAATGACTGGCCTGGTCTAGGCTCTTTACTGGCAACAACTGTTGCTAAAATAACACAGTCACCGCATTTCACAGTTACTGCTCCATCAGCCTGACGGGCTAATTTTCCGGTTTCAATAATTACTTCTTTACCATTTTCTAAGGTAAAAGAAACCGAAGTTCCTTGTAAATTCATAAATCTAAAATTTGTGAGAGGTTTGTCCGCTATTGTGTTTTGAAATGTTCCTCTCGAATAAATATATTTTTTTCAACTGATGCGAAGTTAATATAAAAGATGTCAATATGGAATTAATTTATTTGAAGATGTTTCCTATTTAGCTTAAATTAGCTTCCTAAATCTGAAACATAATGCTAAAACAGCTTGGAGCCGCTATCTTGATCGTAGCAGCAACCACAGACACCGGGAATGCCCAGGTTTACGACTACAATTATGAAGGCAAAACAGACCATATAGGTATTCAGTTTGACATCAACCAGAATATGGGACATAGCATGATGGAAAACGATGGAACAAAAAGTACTTTTGCTCCTTTCGCGCGCATTGGTGTTTATGCCAAAAGGCAAATCAGTAATACGTTTTATTTAAGGGCTGCGGTCTTGTTCGGCAATGGAAATTTCAGCTATAAATACCCGCAAAATTTCAATGCAACTTCCGACACTTCTTATCCTATGGGCATTTTAGGTAAGACAGGCATTTCTGTTCCTGTAATAGAGCCCGAAATAGCTATGGGCTATTTCTTCCGTTTTAACCGTAAACACCAGGTTGACCTGAGGCTGGGCATTTCAGCCCCCCTGTATATATCCAGGTACAATAACTTCTCTGATACTACTTACGCTAATGTGAATCTTAACAAAAGTACACAAATGGTAAGATTTGCCACAACCAATCAGTTCCAGACCAATTATCGCAACAATCAATGGGGCATGATCAATACAAATTTATATATCGGCTACAAGCGTATTCATTATAATGACTTTTCAGATCGCCTGGGTATCGGGCTTATCTTTGGGTTCACTGTTTACAATAAAGATGCCGGTGAGGCTACTTATCGCGGCTATAACATTACCTACAATTACCAGATGTGGGAGCGTACCCATAAGATGGCTTACCTCTCTGCAGGCATCCGGCTGGAATATGATATTTTCTAAATACTGCGGATACCATTCCCAAAAACAAACATCCCGTTATCTGTTACGATAACGGGATGTTTTTATTAGCACTTATTCAGTTGAGCTGAATTATTGCAATTTAAAGTCAATGGGTAAGGTAAAGTAAGAACGTACTACCTGGCCATTCTGTGTAGCCGGTTCCCATTTAGGACCAGCACTTACTACACGCACAGCTTCTTCAGGAATACCATTACCCAAGTCTTTACCACGAATTACCCTTACATTGGTAATAGAACCGTCTTTTTCAACAACGAACTCTACGGTTACCCTTCCGGTTACTTCCGCTTCACGGGCAGCTTTAGGGTATTTCAGGTTATCTCCCAGATACCTGGCCCAGTTACCCGGTTGCTTGGCTTTGTTCTGCACCGCACGGAAGATCTCTGTAGAGCTTTTTCCGCCGCCGTCTCCGCCGGTCAATACAGGTTCTGGTTTACCTGTTCCGCTTGGAAGGTTACTCAAAGACGGATCGATCGCATTAGGATCGTCAGAACCGTCCTGTGTATTTTTACCAACAACCACTTTCTCATCTTTTGGTTTCTCTACCAGCTTCTCTTCTTTAGGTACCTCAGCATCCTTTTTGATCTCGGGCACTGTGAACTTCACAGAAGGCTTCACCGGTGGTGGTGCCGTAGGTGGTGGTGGTGGTGGTGGTTCATTTTCCTTTAATGGCGGTGGTGGCTCCAGGTTTTGCATCTCGGTCACTACCGGCACATTATTGGCCATATCTATATCTTTCGGCTTGGGCTTGATTAACATGGCACCGAATACGCCGCCCACAACAAGGATCGCCAATAATCCGGCTAAACCTGCTCTGCGGGGATATTTCTTACGCAGCTCGTATCCGCCATACTTTTTGTTTTTACCTTCAAAAAGTATATCCAGGTAACTCGCATTTAAAATTTGTTTCGCATCCATAAGAATTAATGTTTTTTGCTAATTGACAATAAATTATTCTCCATTAGCATTTTCGGTAGCATTAATAAATTCCAGGTCAACCGGAGTAATATCAACTACTGCATAAATAGGCACTGCATTAATGGTCATTTCATCCAGGACATCGATCAGATCATCAGTCGTAGAGTTTTCTGCAGGCTTAATCATAATTGTGATCTTGTCATCAGGAGCTAAAGCACCGCTGGCTACCAAAGCCTGAACTTCTTTCTTTTTCGCGATAATAGCGTCCCTGATACCACCCTGATCTTTGAAGCCGGTTATTTCAAGTTTTGGCGGGTTAGCAGCGTCAGATCCGATTCCGTAATAGTAATAGACACGGTGGTCTTTACTCAACAGAATCGTCATAGCCGTGCTTTCTTTCACCTTGCTCTTATCCTTTTCTTCCATTTTATCCTCCTTAAACGGCATTTGGATCTGCATCGCTTTAGGTTTGGACATGGTGGTGGTGAACATAAAGAAGGTAATCAAAAGGAATCCCAAGTCTACCATTGGTGTTAAGTCAACCCGGGGGGAACCTTTCCCACCTTTCACTTCCATTTCTGCCATTGTGATAATATTTTGAGGCTATCGGTACAGCCTAATTATTTAATGATTAATTTGAACCCTGCATTTTTCCTGCTGCCAGTTCCTGGGCCAAGGCAGAACCCTGAGGTACGCCTTTGGTTTCGGTAATAAAGTTGAAGCGGAATACCTGCTGGTGGCCTAATGTTGCAATAATTTTTTGAACATGAGGGTAAGCAGACTCTCCATCAGCTTTAATGGCAATACGTAAATTAGGATTGCTCAAACGTGTTGTCCTGATCCAGTAAGCCAGCTCATTGGTATCAAAGGACGAAGACGTATCTGTAGGGATTCCCGGAGCAGTCTTATCATATTTATTCCTGTCAGCGATAGGAAGTGCCAGATAAGAAGACAGCATATTGAAAGGAACGCCTATGGAACCACCTTCTTTAAAAGCCTGCATCTGTGCAGCATTCAGGTTCAAGCCTTTATTGCTGCTGATTTCGCCGATGATCTGCTCTCTTACATTTAAGTTATCGATAGAGAAAAACACTCTACCTTCTTTCGACACGGTAAGCAGCATATAATCATCAGGGATGGGCATGGTTGAAGTAGATGCCGGTGTACGTACTTCTACCGGTTCTGACGGTTTTATCTTGGTAGCCAGGATAAAGAACGTCAACAGTAGAAACGCCACATCACACATCGCCGTCATGTCCACATGCGTGCTCTTACGGGGCATTTTTGCTTTTGGCATTTTTCTATATTTTTATATTAGACGATAAGTGTTTCATAATTCCACAAAATTATTTTGTGAAAATTTCAAAAACTATTTGTGGTTTACTGCGAAACTTTGTGTTAAAGTAAACCCGCTTTCGTCAATATTATAGTTGATACCATCGATGATAGTAGTATAGAAGTTGTAGAAAATGATCGCAAAGAATGAAGTAGTAATACCTAATGCAGTATTATACAGGGCCTCAGAGATACCCGCAGCAAGCGCTGTAGCATCAGGAGCACCTGCACTTGACATTGCAGAGAATGACTTGATCATACCAATTACTGTACCGATCAGACCTAATAAGGTTGCAGCAGAAGCTAAGGTAGATAAGAATACCAGGTTTTTCTCCAACATAGGAACTTCTAAAGCAGATGCTTCTTCAACTTCTTTCTGGATAGATAACAATTTCTCATCTGTAGACAGTTGTGTATTGTTAGCCATTTCTTTGTATTTCAACAAACCGGCACGCATTACGTTTCCTACAGAACCTTTTTGTTTATCACACTCAGCGATAGCTGCATCGATGTTTCTGTTTGCTAAATGATATTGAACTTTACGTACCAGTTCACCACCATTTGTGCTACCCTTAGCTTTAAGGATGGCAATTGCACGCTCAATAACGAAAGCCAGCATAACCATGAAACCTGCCATCAACAAGGGTACGATGAAACCACCCAGATACATATTTCCTTTCCAGTTACCTGGTTTTGGCGTATGTTTCGCTGCGCCGTCTGTAAAGTTGTTCACATCACCTAATACGAAGTGATAAATCAATTGCCCCACAATGATACATAAAGCTACGATTCCTACATTTACCCAAAATCCATTAGAGTTTTTAGTTTTACTGTTAGCTGCCTTGTTCGCGCTTGACGCACTCTTAACCTCTGCCATAATTCAATGTTTTGTTGTTTTAGAATTTTTGTTGTTTTAAATTATTTTTTTCTAAAAAAGTATTAGCAAAGATATTGGTTCGTTTGAAAAAAACAATACCCTGTTAAAAAAAAACGGCTATCTGTACCTTTTTAGTATATCAAAAGTTATCATTATATTCACAAATATATGATAATCAATACTTTGAGCATCATTCACACCCCTATATTTCCTTAAATTGCAATTTGGTTACAATTTCATAACAATGCAGAGAGATCATTTTGGCTTAATATACGGAAAATAAGCTTCCCGTCCGGAGTGTATTGAGGCTGGCTGCAAGCAAACAGTTCGTCCACCAGATTTTGCGCCTGCTCTGCAGACAATGTCCTGGGGAGGGCCATTTTCCTGGACATAGTCCTGAGCAATATGGTACGTCGCTCATCTACCACCTGCCCCGATTCATTTTTTATCTGCTCCAGCACCCATTCCAGCATTTGCTGCTCCTGTCCACCCTGTATATCGGAAGGCACCCCGGTAATTTCATAATCATGACTCCCCTGCCCCGGTTTAATATCATAGCCCAGCAGGTAAAGATCAGACAAGACCTCGTTCAGCAATACGGCATCAGAAGGGCTCAGCTCTATAAGGACGGGGAACAGTAATTGCTGGGAAACGTGCTCCCTGGCCTGCATACGCTCTTCCAGCTTCTCAAATATAATGCGCTCCAGGGCTCTCCGCTGGTGTAAAAGTACCACACCTGATTTCATGGTAGTGATCAGGTATTCTTTCCATTGTATCACCGACTTAGAACCTGTTTCGTCCACCAGTTCTTCGCTCAAAAGCATGGGCTGAGCTACTGATGGGGTATCAAATACCATAGGTTTTTCGGCATTCAAGCCGGTACCCGGCATTTCCGGGAAGAAGGCTTTCTGCTGTTGCTGCCATTGCTTCCTATCCTCCTGCCGCTCTATGAAATGGGCCTGCCCGGCACTGGAAAATTTATCGTATAAATAACCTCCGCGCACTTCCTGTTCCCGATGTTGGGTCATCGGCATCTTCAGGGCATCCAGGTTTTGTATAGAGGCATCCAGGCTAAAATCTATTGATGGGGCAACATTGTACTTATTCAGGGCAAATTTGATGGCCGCCTGCAGATAAGCATACATGATCTTGTCGTCATCAAACTTCACTTCCTGCTTGGTGGGATGCACATTGACATCGACTTTCCGGGGGTCTATTTCCAGGAACAGGATATAGGTAGGAAAGGCATCTTTGGCAATAAGGCCCTCAAAAGCATTGGTTACCGCATGATTGAGGTAAGCACTTTTTATAAAACGGTTATTAATAAAGAAAAACTGGTTGCCCCGGGTCCTGTTGGCGGCTTCGGGCTTACCGATGAATCCGCGTATCTGCACCACATCTGTGAGCTCTTCTACAGGGATCAGGTTGCGGTCCATTCCTGAACCCAGCAGGGATAAGATCCGCTGTTTCAGATTGCCTCCGGGCAGGTTATATTGTTCTATACCGTTATTGGTAAAGCGGAAGGCCACATCCGGATGGGCCAGGGCGATCCTGATGAATTCATCCAGCACATGCTTCAACTCTGTGGTATTGGACTTGAGGAAATGCCTGCGTGCCGGAACGTTGAAAAATAAATTCTTGACAGAGATACTGGTGCCTCCTGCAAAGGCTACCGGCTCCTGGCTGGTGACCGCAGAAGAGGCGATCTCGATCTGCGTGCCTAAAGGGTCTTCCTCCTGCCGGGTCTTGAGCGACACCTGCGCTACAGCGGCTATAGAGGCCAGGGCCTCACCCCGGAAACCCTTTGTACGGATCTCAAATAAGTCTTCTATTTTTTTGATCTTTGAAGTAGCATGCCTTTCAAAACTCATCCTGGCATCCATGGCACTCATCCCCTTACCATTGTCCACTACCTGTATCAATTCTTTCCCTGCATCCTTCAGGATAAGGTGAATAGAAGTAGCCCCGGCATCTACTGCATTCTCGATTAATTCTTTAACCGCAGAAGCCGGTCTTTGTATCACTTCTCCGGCAGCAATCTGGTTGGCTAAATGATCGGGTAATAATTGGATAATATCAGACATCGGTATCAAAAAATAGCAAGCAATAAAATTAGGCGTTCAAGCCTCAAAATTAAGATTATTGAACGGAATTACGGTCTATATCTGAATGCGGCATGGTTATTACCTACAAAGAAAACCGTATGATCGAGGGGATTAAAAGCAACAGCGTGCAAATCTTCACGGGTAAATTTTTTCATTTTCTTCCAGTTTTTACCGGAATCAACCGTGGATAAGACTACACCTTTTTCTCCTACAATATAGCCCTGCCCGCCCAGGAAAGTGATATCAATATACCGGTCGGTATTGCTCAAAGGGTTCTGCCCGTTTTTCACTTTCTTAAATGCCGTACCGTCTTTGGTAATATGTGCAATCGTACCATTGAAGCCTACGGTCCATATATTATCCTGGTCGATCACGAAGAGGGCACGATAATTATCGTCGGTAAGGTTTAGCTGCTGCCAGGTATTACCGGCATCCCTGGTCTGCAATAATGCTCCATAACCCACCGCATAGCCTACCTGCTCATTGACAAAAGCGACATCGTTGATGGCAAAAGGAAAGGAGTCTACCTGCTGTAGTTGCAGGTCCTGTGAAAACTTAACAATAATGCCCAGCTCAAATCCCCTGTTACCGGCTGCAAAACCTGTACCGGAGGGTGTGAAGCCAATCCCGGTGAAAGAATACCACCAGGAGTCGCCCAGCCCCAGTTGCCAGTCATTGTTGGACATACCGGTTTGTTTAAACATTTTACCGTCAAAGCTGCCGCAATAGACTTTGTTGTCATAAGCGGCAATGGAATAAATTGCTTTATTGGAATACAGCTCGGCATTATAGTGAAATAACTGCCAGCTAAGCCCGTTATCATCACTTTGGTAAAAGTCGTTGCGCTCATGCCGGTCTCCCCCTACAATATGTATCCGGCCGGCCTGGTCGACTAAAACGCCATCCAGGCGGCCTTTACCTGCATAGGGAAGTGTAATCTGTTCCACTTCGGTCTCCCATTTCTTCCGGGAGCAACTTGTACCCAGGCTGGCCAGGAGGGCCAGGAGTAGGCAATTCAATATATAGTTACGGAGCAATCTTCTGACTTTCATTACCAAACTCTACCTGATAAATTTTTACCAACATGATGAAATAAGACAATAATAAAGGGCCGAAGATCAAACCGATCACCCCGAAAACATTGAGTCCCAGGATCACCCCGAAAACAGTAATTAAAGGATGCACGTCCCCGAATTTCTTCAAAAACAGGAAGCGGATCACATTATCAGAAAAGCCTACTACGATCAGGCAGTAAATTGTGAGGAATATGCCATAACCGGTCTCTCCCTGGGCAAATAAATAAATACATACCGGCACCCATACGGCCATAGTCCCGATGACGGGGATCACAGAAACAAATGCTGTAAGCAGTCCCCATAATAAGGCTCCGGGCACTCCGCAGATCCAATAGCCCAGTAAAGCAATAAGCCCTTGTGCAATAGCCAAAGCCGGGATCCCTACCGCATTGGAAACAACCAGGTTCTTGGTTTCGTCCCAAACCTGCTTCCGGCTGTCGCGCGCAATAGGCAGGTAGCTTTTCACGCTTTGCTCAAACTTGCGGCCGCCGACAAAGAAAAAGTAAGCGATGAATAAGGCTGTGAAGAGGTTAGCGACAAGATTGGTCATTGCATTGAACAAAGTAGGCAGGATGCCAATCCCTTTCTGGGCAAAACCAAGGATTTGCTCCCTGGAAATATTGAGTTGTGGAAATTTTTCCTGTACATAATTGTACATCGACAGTATCTGGGATTTGATCTCCTCCGAATTAGCGATTAAGTCATTGATCTTAGGTGCCAGTACCTCTCCCATAAGAAACAAGGGGAGAATCATCGTAATCAGCAGACCGATGATCATCGTCAGGGCAGCTACCCAGGGTTTCCAGCCCCTTCGGGTTAATAATTTAAAGTACCAGGACCGGAACATAATATAAATTGCCGTGGCCCCTAAAAATCCGGGGATGAAGTAAGCCAGTTTCCAGATGATCACGATCCCGAGAAAGGCTATCAAGAGCATGATCACGATCTGCTTGATAACATTATTATTAATTGCGCCCATAGTTTTGATTTTGTTGTATTATTTTATTCAAATTATAATCTTTTTAAGAAAAATTATTAAAAAAATATTAAGATTATCGTAAATTTAGAACATAAAGTTGAATAGCAACAAAAGTAGTATAGATTTGTAGTAAATACATCTTTAACCTATAAAATTCAAAACATTATGGCAAACAACGCAGGAAAAACAGTAGCAACATTATTATTAGGAACAGTAGTAGGCGCAGCGATCGGCTACATCCTGGGAACTGATAAAGAAAAACGTGACGAGCAAATTGACAAATTGAAAGACACGGTGAATAAGTTAAAAGATAAAGTGACTAAGAAAGCGAAAGATTTAGAGCAAGAAATCTTCGAAAACTAAGATCAGCATCTCACTTTTGTTTGGCTTTTCGGCTTTGAAAAAGTATTTTTGTTTCATCATCAAAATAAGATCCTTTGGAAAATCCCATAAAAGCACTTAGACAATATATAACCCATTACCTTAATCTTCGATTCCAGGAATTCCGTTTGGAGGCCCTTGAGCGAATAGTTAACGTGATGGGTTATTTGATTATGGGTGCTGTAGCTTTCTTTCTGATCATGGTCATGTTTGGCTTTGCTGCCTTCGGCCTTGCAGAATGGCTTTGTTATGTATTTAATAGCAGAACTTTAGGTTATTTCACCGTTTCGGCTGTGATCTTACTGCTACTCATCCTGCTGTTCCTTTTCAGAAGGAACCTTTTCAGAATGCTTGGCGGCAAGATACTATGGATATTAACCAAGTCCAGAAACGACGATAAGGAAGAAGAGAAGCGCGGGTACTAATGACCGCTCCATACTTTAACACCTCCAGCAAGGACTTCTATCAACGCTCTAAAACAAGGAACGCAATGGCTAAAACGATACATAGAAAATACGGTAGTTTCAAATCACTCCAAAGCCTGGAAGATGCCCAGGACCGTGTCAAGCGGGAATACCGGGATATAGAAGACAATGCGATCAGCAATATCTTTGACCCGGTAAAGATCGGGATGGACCTGGTACCTTCTGTATTCAGCTTCTTCACATCCAGGAAAAATAAACGTAAGAAAACAAAACCGTCCCCACTCAGCGGCCTGAGCTTATACCCGGCTAATCCTTTACAACCTATAAACCCTTCTGATCCTGGCATTAACGGCAAAAAGAAGGGCCTCAATATTATCAACATTTCCAAAAACCAGGGCCTGGGCAGGAAAGTTGTGGCTTCCCTCATCAGGTGGCAATTGATAGAATTAGGGATTTGGGGTATCCGGAAGATAGTTAGCAAAAAGAAATAAATAAAAAATCCGGCCATGAGCCGGATTCTTTTATCAATATGCTAAATGCTGCAATAATTAAGCAATAACTTTTGCTGTTGTAGCAGCTCCTGTTCTTTTATTGAAAGCTTGTGTCATTTCCATGCTGATCGCCTGGCGCTCAACCACTACAGTAGTGCTTCTGTCAATCTCTAAAGAGATAGTACCATCTTCATTGGTACGGGTAATTTTACCATGAATACCAGAAGTAGTTACTACTTTTTCACCCACTGCAATAGTCTCTGCAAAAGCTTTTTGTTCTTTTGCCTTTTTTTGTTGAGGACGAATCATAAAGAAATACATTACAACGATCATACCGACCATCATAAATATTCCCATTCCTCCACCACCTGGCGCTGCTTGCAACAAAACGTTTGTCAACATAATTTTATTTTTTTAAGCCGCAAAGATAGTCAAAAAAACACTTAAGAAAACATTAAATACCTCTTATTATTTCCACTGAACCTCTTCCGGCAGGAACTGGCGCACATCGCCATTATAACGGATCACGTCGCGCACCAAAGTGGAAGATACGGTTGAGTATTGGGGGGAACTGGTGAGGAATATGGTTTCAATATGCTTACTCAGCATACGGTTCATATCTGCAATTCCTTTCTCATACTCAAAGTCGCTTACATACCGTATACCCCTCAAAATAAAACGGGCGCTGATCTTTTCACAATAGTCAATGGTCAGGCCCTCATAAGATTGGGCTTCTACCTTATCGGTATCTCTAAAGATCTCGTCGATCCAGCCCAGCCTTTGCTCTATCGTAAACATCGGTTGTTTGGAAGAATTCAAGCCTACCCCGATCACTATTTTATCGAACAGGGGAATGGCCCTCCTGATCACATCAACATGTCCCAGGGTGATGGGGTCAAAAGTGCCGGGAAACAAAGCTATGCGCATAAATAATTAATTAAAAATTTAAAAAGGGCTTTTAAAATCAGGGAAAAGTTCAAAGGCCTGGTCCCTTGCTGAAAGTACAGGTTGCTCCAGCTCCCAGTCCATGCCGAAGCTGTCCCACCTGATACCGGTATCGCTTGCCTGGTGGTAACCGGAGGAGACTAAATAGTAGGTAATGGAATCATCTTCCAGCGCTTTAAACCCATGAGCAAAGCCTTTAGGAATATAGTAGGCCTGGTGGTTGGCAGCGGATAGCACACGGGCCTCAAACCGACCATAGGCAGGCGATGCGGTTCTCAGATCAACGATCACATCCAGTATAGCACCCTGCGGACAAAAGACAATTTTGGCATGGTCATGCGGAGGCAGCTGAAAGTGCATACCCCGGATCACGCCGGCCTTAGAATAGGAAAAATAACTCTCTTTCAGTTCAAAATCTATCCCGGCCTCTTGCTGAAAAAGTGCCTCATTAAAGGTTTTGACAAAGGCACCTCTTTCATCCGAAAAAAAGGGTAAAGTGATCAATTGAGCACCGGGTAAACTCAGGTTTGTAAACTCCATAAATATTTCAATCCGTTTCAATCAGGAAGTTCAAAAATAAGGATTAAAATGTATCGAAGGCTTAATTCGGAAAATTATAAAGAAATCAAAAAATGAAGTGCTTAATAAACCTTTTCGCCGGATGCCAGTCTACTATTACGTGCTAAGATTGAAAAAAGTGTTGCAACAATAAAATAGTACAATCATCATTTAACTCATTAAATAAATATATTATGAAAGGTAAGTTTTTGGGAATTATTGCAGTATTGACGATTTTGTTTTCTTTGGGATTTAATGATGCTCAGGCACAACGCTATGATGGTCGTCACAAGTCGCACCGCAGTGCATACAAGCACAAAAAGAAAATATATCATCACCCGAGACACGTACGCCCGGGCAGACCTCATCATGTGAGGAGACATCATATGACTTTAAGGGAAAGACGCGCAGTGGAAAGACATCATAAAATGGCAATCCGCGAGCACAAAAGGGCTTTAAAGCACAGCAAGAACATACGCAGAGTACATACTTATGGCTTTGGCAGTATCCATAATTAATTCAGCAGATCAAATACTTGTATCCATAAGATAGAGGGTTTCCAAAAAGCCAAGATTCTTGTCACATTGAGCTTGTCGATACTTCGACAGGCTCAGTACGGCAAGAATTGAGCATCAAATTTGTCTATATCTCGACGGAGCTCAATATGACAAATTTGGGAGTCTTTTTAGACACCGCCTATCTTATTTTCGGCACTGGACGGCAACCTGCTAACCGGCCCAGCCTTCCCGGTCCAGGCTCCTGTACTGTATCGCCTCGGCTATGTGTTCTCCTTTGATGTCTTTGCTTGCAGCAAGATCCGCAATCGTTCTGCTCACTTTTAAGATCCGGTCATAGGCCCGTGCAGAGAGATTTAATCTTTGCATCGCTACTTTAAGTAATTTACTGCCTACCATGTCCAGCTGGCAATATTCCTGGAGCATCTTGCTGTTCATCATGGCATTGCAATAAATGCCTTCGTTAGCTGCATAGCGCTCTGTTTGTATATTACGCGCCCTGATCACCCGCTCGCGGATAGCCGCACTGGGTTCTGCGTTACTTTTTTCAGAGAGTTCATGAAAAGCCACCGGTGTTACTTCTACATGCAAATCTATCCGGTCCAGTAAGGGACCTGATATGCGATTCAGGTATTTTTGTACGACTTGCGGGGAACAGGTACATTCTTTTTCCGGGTGATTGTAATGGCCGCAGGGGCAAGGATTCATGGAAGCCAGCAGCATAAAGCTGGCGGGGTAATCCAGGCTTACCTTTGCCCTGGAGATGGTTACTTTTCGTTCCTCCATAGGTTGGCGCATCACTTCCAGTACGGTACGCTTAAATTCGGGCAATTCATCGAGGAACAATATCCCGTTATGAGCCAGGGAGATCTCGCCCGGCTGGGGAAAGCCTCCTCCGCCTATCAGACCGGCATCGGAAATGGTATGATGCGGACTTCTGAATGGGCGATGCGCAATCAGTGAGGCATGATCGGCCAGCTTACCAGCTACGGAATGAATTTTAGTGGTTTCCAAAGCTTCCTGCAGGCTTATGGGTGGGAGTATGGTCGGCAAACGTTTTGCCAGCATCGTCTTCCCGGCACCCGGAGGGCCTATGAGGATTGCATTATGTCCGCCGGCAGCAGCGATCTCCAGCGCGCGTTTAATATTTTCCTGCCCCTTCACTTCATCAAAGTCCAGGCCCAGTTGTTCCTGTGCTGATGCAAATTCTGCCCGGGTATCTACCTGTGTCGGCTGTATAAGTGAACGCCCTTCCAGTAAATCGATGACTTCACTGAGGTGATGCACGCCGTAAACCTCGAGATTATTGACCATCGCGGCTTCCCGTGCATTCTGTGCCGGAATGATCATGCCTTTAAATCCTTCTTTCCTGGCCTGTATCGCGATGGGCAGGCAGCCTTTTACCGGCCTGAGGGCACCGTCCAGCTGCAATTCTCCCATGATCACATAATCGGCCAGCAAATGAGCCTTGATCTGCTCTGTAGCGGCCAGCATACCTATGGCAATCGGCAGATCGTAGGCCGAACCCGCCTTGCGTATGTCTGCCGGGGCCATATTGACCACCATTTTAAACCTCGGGCTCTTGAACCCGTTGTTTTTGTAGGCAGAAAGTATCCTGTCCACACTCTCTTTTACGGCATTATCGGGCAGGCCAACGATAAAATAACCAGAGCCGGGTACGGTATCCACTTCTACAGTAATCGTCATCGCCTCTACTCCATGTACCGCGCTCCCGAATACTTTAACTAACATATTGCTCTTAATTTAATCCTGCAATTTAACTATTTTTATAAGCTTAAATTATACCCGGCTAAGTAATCGAAGCAATTATCCGTCTATATAAGTAAAATAATTGCTGTAAGTATTTTCTTATCCAATGAAAAGCGATTAGCTTTGCTTTAGTTTATTTAACATTATAATATGAATTTCAAAAGTATTCAAATTCTTGCTTTCCTGGCTCTGGTTGCCTTGTTTACCTCTTGTAAGAAACCTGAAGATAAAGGTGGTGGTGCGATCAAAGGCAGTTGTAAAATAAGTGCCGTTACGGGTTACTTTGGTTCACCGGTCAGTTTCCTGTATGATTCTACCGGGAGGGTAGATACTATGGTTGCAGCAGGCTTCTTCAGGACTTATAAGTATGAAGCAGAAAAGGTAACGATCTCTACCTCAAAGAACAATAAATTTGATACCAGAGCTATCTTAACTTACAACAAGGATACTAAACTACTGGATAGTGTTTCTGTAATGGATAAAGATGGCAATTATGAACACAGGACTTATGTTTATAAGAACAATAATACCGTCATGGAGTATATTTTCACCAATTCCAGTATAGATAGTATCACCTACATCTGGACCGGTGGCAATATGACCAATATGCATCCCTCAAATGGTGTCAGCCCAGCGGGAAGCATTAAATATTATTCCAGTATGGCCTTCCAGGAGGGCGATTTCAATTATATGAATAAGTTTATTGAAAAAGGATATGTACCGGTAGGCAAAACGGCCAACCTGGTACAGGCTAACTATTCCGGCAATATCAATTATAAGTTTAACAGTAACGGGTATATCAAACAGGTTTCCTCTGTTTTTGAAGGCTACCCGACCGTTAATTATACTTACGAATATTCCTGCAAATAGCGTCTCCTATTTGCTCAGAGAAAGCGCATTGAACCTACTCAATGCGCTTTCTTTTTTTATTTTTTTTCAGAATTTTAAAGAAATATTTTGCAGGAACAAAAAAACGATTATCTTTGCAATCCCAAAGCGAAAGAGCCTAGGTTCAAATAGCGAAAGGATTGGTAGTTCAGTTGGTTAGAATGCCGCCCTGTCACGGCGGAGGTCGCGGGTTCGAGTCCCGTCCAGTCCGCAAAACAATTTTAGTATTGTTTGCAATTTTCGAAGTGAGATCGAAATAAAATATTTTCACACCAACGAAAGGATTGGTAGTTCAGTTGGTTAGAATGCCGCCCTGTCACGGCGGAGGTCGCGGGTTCGAGTCCCGTCCAGTCCGCGAAAGAGCTTTACATTTGTAAAGCTCTTTTTTGCTTTTATTAAATTACTACATACCGGAACGGATAGCATACCGCCCTGTCATCGGATCAATTAAAAACTTGTGGAGTAAGTAAACATTACCCATAAAGTTTAGCAAGTCTGAACAAGAAAAATCAATAGATCTTACGCCCGCTGAATTACAGATCTGAAGCAGCTCATATCGGGGATTTTAAATCCCCTATTATCGGCTGTTCGACATGCGCTCCGCTAACATGTCGAACAGCACAAGCTGCGCTAACCTACCGAACAGCACGTTTCATACCTCTTTTTACTCAAACCTCTTTTTATTTCGGCAATGTGCCTGTTGGCAATAATGCAATGAAGAACAATAGAGTTATTTAATATTAAAATAACTAATATAAATGTAGCTAATGTTAATTATTTTACTTTTGGGATTAAAAGATAAGTATGAAATTAAATTTACGTTCCTTAGCTCTTCTCCTTGCTTTACCCCAGCTATCATTTGGGCAAACTTTGGAAACTTTCGAATCGGCAACCCAGACTACCGTTAATGAAAGACCCACAACATTTACCAGCAATGGACAATCGTTTACAACTACATCTGATGATTGCGGAACAGGAGGTATTTTCGGGGTGTGGATTCCGGGACAACAATATGCCAACTGCAATGGCACAAACTCTACGAATTCTACAAATAGTTATTATGGAGTAGGAACAACCTGCACCGGAACAGGCAACTGCACAGACTATTCTGCTCAATTTATAGACAACGGTTTAGTACCCCCTGCGGTGGCCACAGCGGGCCATGTGTATGGTCTGCAAACAACTAATGGCGCTCTGTTTACGGTTAAATCTCTTTTTATCTACCTGTCTACTGATAATGGAACAAATCCATCCAGCGCCGGGGGTGTCACTATTACAGGTAAACTTGCAGGCAATACAGTATTTACCTATATAAAAACTACAGGTTTTACAACTGATTTCGTCAACAATAGCGGCTTTACATTTATAGATTTCTCCGCAGGCACTAACTACACCAATTCTAATATTGATCAATTACTCATCCAAAGCCCCAATGCCAACTACGTAGCTTTAGATAATTTTAAATGGGGCGTAAGTGTTCCTTTACCCTTAGGCCTTTTATCATTCGACCTGAAGAGAAATGGCAATACGGTCTATTTAAACTGGAAGACATCTTCAAATGCAACTATCGTGGATTATCAAATTGAGCGAAGTGCTGATGGAATCTTATTTTCCCGTCTGGGTAACAGGACCGTGAATGATTCGGGAAACTATGAATTTACAGATTTGAGCCCACTTACAGGTGATAATTTTTACCGGTTAGCTATTACATCAAAAGATGGCAATGTGACCTATTCTGAGGTGAAACGTTCATTTATGCCTACCCCGGAAAAGGCGAACAACCTGCTCTATCCGAATCCGACAACAGGCATGTTATTTGCAAATGTTCCGGAAGCCGCGGTATGGAACCTTCAACTAACAGATATAAGCGGCAGAATGGTATTTACCTCTAAATTTTCTGCTCAAACCAATAGTTTAAGCATCGCATCTTTGCCAAATAGCATTTATTTCTACAGATTAAGAGATACAAATACAGGAGCTATACTGGAAGAAGGAAAAATCAATAAATTATAATTTCATATCCCAATAAGCCCACTTATCTCGCACCAAGCTAAGCAGTAGCGAGGTTTGATGAAGATTACTTACGTCAGGAAAGCCAATAAAATGGCTTTCCTTTTTTTTTATATCTACCGTATGAAAATATTAAAAACATTCGGGCCGTTTATCATCAAATTGCTTAACTTTTTCAGGGTTTATTCGTCTTCCCAAAACTCTTGTCCTTGCTGATCAATATAGCCCCATTTTGAATTTCCAGGGATATAATAATCAACGCCCCATCGTTCATGAACGAATGGGTTAACGTCCGGCATATCGCTTACTACATTTGCAATTCCGTATGCGTAATTAAAACCGTAGTAATATTCTTTGCTATATAGTCTTTGCCCGCTGCTATCTATATGGTAAAACGCTTTGGAATGCCTGGCCACCATAGCCGTTCCTTCATGAAACTCGCTGGCAAAAAAGTAGCTTGCTTTAAAAATCACATTGCCCTCCCTGTCCTTAAAGCCAAAGTACCGGTCTTCTTCAAATTTTATCAATTCCCGGTCTTGCGCAGGTTTTTTATTGCTATCATGAATACCGGGTCGCCCTATTTCATTCCAGACTGCATTAAGATCCTCAAATATTGGCGCAACAACAATTGCTCCTGTTATATCTACCGCACCATATTTATGACTGGGAAAGCAAACGATGCACCGGTCATTTTGAAAGCCGTCTGCAGAGAGCGCCTGAAGCTTAAAGACGTTTTCACCAAAGCTGTTGATGAATAAACAATTCTCGGTCGATTGTTTCCCTTCCACATTTTTATCATCAATAACGATGACGGATATTTCATGCCGGGTAAATGAAAATACCTGGTCGGCAAGTGGCGATATTTGCTCCCCCTTTGTGTTGATCCAGCAGCGCTTGCCGGAAATTTCCACAAGGGCGAGGTCAAAATTTTCTTCGCTGAATGGATAGATCACATCATCATAAATGCAGTCAATAAGTATAGACTTCTGAGCATCTGAAAAGCCCCATTTGTCGACCTTTCTATACGGTATCGGATATTTCATGATTTATAATTATGGCTGTATTATGTTACCCTGTTTTATTGTCTTCCTGCTTTCCCGGCATGAGAAAGTTTTCCTGGCATTAATAGTATTTATAGGCTTTATAAAGTACTTGTTCCACTTTTTGCTTGTTGCTATCATTGTATCCATAAATTACGGTTGGATTGCCGTATTGGTCATATGCCTGTACTTCTTGTACCTGATACGTGACCTTTGTTTCGCCATCTGTGTTGCTGGTTAACCGGGTTTTAATTTCCTGTATTTTATTGTCTTTGTAAATCGTCTCCACGTCTTCCATTGATTGAACCCTATCTTTTTCCCGGAACACACTTTTGATTAAGCGATACTGTTTATCTAATGTAATAAGGCTTGTATAGACACTATTATCGGGGCATACAATTGTATAATTGTAATCGTCGGACCAAAGGTATTTGTAGCTGATTTCCTGGGCTTCTCCATCATTAAAACGGGAGGTTTCGGTGAAGGATATGTCTTTGCCTGTTCCTAAAAACCTGCTCAAATAAGATGATTTCCCGGCTGCACCAAAATCCCAGGCTTTATTTACGACCAAAGCATTACCTGAGCTATCAAAGGTCATGACTATTTTCCCGATATAGCCAGCTGTATCTATGGGTATTTCACCCTCTTTTACCGGGCATATATAAGTGCTCACTTCTTTGACGGCTCCTTTAAGTCCAAATTCCAGTTTCTGAACGTAGTCCGTTCCGTTAGCTTTAGGGCTCTGCCCCTTGCAGGAAAGAAATGCCTGAAGGAGTAAAAGTAATGTTACTGCTTTTTTCATTTCTAAAAATTTAAGCGTTTCGAAAATAATCATATTTCAAGATATAAAAACTAAAACCCGTATTCTTCCATTTCCTCTAATGATCGCTTCAGGATACTGATACATACTTCCAGTTCCTGTTCCTCCAAATGCCCGAAGCCCAGCCTCATGGCAGTAGTATGACGATCCTGGTAAAGGATATTACGGGGCAGGAATAAATTGTTTGCAGCACATTGCTCCCTGAGCCGGATGAGATTGATCTTCTTTTTGAAGACTACCCAGAAAGCCAGGCCGCCGCTTGGGGGCAAAAAGGATATCCATGCAGCAAGATGGCTATGCAGCAACCCGGTCATCTTGTCGCGCCGCTCTTTATAGGCTTTGATCGACTTTTTAATATGCCGCTGTATGCCGCCATCTTCAATCATTTCGCCTAATGCCTGCTCCATCAAAACATCGCCCTGCCGGTCTATTATACCCAGGAATTTCCTCATTTCTTTCATCAGGTTTTGAGGGGCGACAATGAAGCCTGTTCTAAAGCCGGGCACCAGGGATTTACCAAAGGAACCAATATAGATCACCATACCTGAAGTATCTACGGTCGCCAAAGGAAGCACTTGCTGATGCTCATAATGAAAATCATAATCATGATCATCTTCCACAATAATAAAGCCGTATCGCTGCGACAATTGCAAGAGGGACATCCTTCTTGCCGCACTAAGGTTAACGGTGGTAGGATAATGATTCTGTGGTATGACATAGACCAGGCGTATAGGATATGTTTTACACAAGGCCTCCAGCTCTCTTACATTTAAACCTTCCTCATCTACAGGAACGGTAAGGATATTTTTGGTCTGTTTATGAAAGGCCATATTAGCCGCAAAATAACCGGGATTAGAAACGACCACATAATCCTCCTGCTGCAACAGGATCTCCGAGATAATGAACAGGTTCATTTCAATACTCCGGGTGATGAGTATGTTTTCTTCCGCTATCTTTAAGCCCCGTGTAGCGTTCAGGTAATTACATAAATGCTGTTTAAAGTACCTGCTCCCCTCCTGGAAATAATAACTCATCTTTTTACGGTTACTCTTCCGCTTCATGTTGGATGTGTAGAGCCGCGACAGGTCTGTTATCTGCGTCAGCCTGATATCGGGTGTGCCTTCTGTAAACAGGTAGTCGCAGGTACTGTGCTCATAAAAACTATCCAGGATGATCGAGGTTTTAAATGAAAAACCAGTTTGAGCAGGATAAGCCGGCAATTCTTCTTTATGCTTATTTACCAGGGGCAGTTCCGGAATGACAAAAGCCCCTTTATTGGGCCTGATCTGCAACCAACCGAGCGCATACAGTTCCTCATAAGCGGCAGTGACCGTATTCCGGTGCACCTTAAGCACATCGGCCAAGGCGCGTGTACCGGGCATTTTCTGGCCGGGAACCAAAAGGCCCTGCTGTATGGCATGAGTGACCTGGTTAGCGATCTGAATAAAAATCGCCAGGCTACTTTCTCTTTGCAATAAGATGATGCGTTGCAGCAGATTACAAACCGGACTAGCTGATATTTTAAAACCGGCACCTTTACCCATCCGGCAAAGCTAATACATTTGTCTAAAATTAGTCATTTATGGAATGAACCTATATTTTTTGAAGCAACTTCAATACTAAGCAAAGAAAGTATCCATCTTCATTCCACGGGATTATTAAAAACAAAAAGCACTTATATGAAAGAGGCACTTCTGACGATTGTCGGCAACGACAGGCTTCATGCCAAATGGCTCAACACTTTATCTTACCTGGAGAATACGGGTGCCCGGAAGATTTCGGCCTGTGAAAATGATCACACGACCGATATCGTCCAACTGAAACATGCGGCTGAAGAACACCGCCATGCCTATTATCTAAAGAAGCAAATCACCAAACTTGAAGCAGGTACATTGGCCCATTATGAAAATAAGGACCTGCTGGCCCCTGTCTTTACCAAACAGTACCTGCAGCGACTAGACCTTGCCTGCTCCCGCTACCTTGGCGAACGCTACCACATTTCCGGCAACAAATTGAAGTACGCCGCTTACCTCTTTGTCACTTATGCGATAGAGGTACGGGCAGATGAATTATACCCTGTTTACCAGGAGGTATTAACAGAGCTGCAATCCAAGGTAATGGTCAAGTCGATCATTCTCGAGGAGGAAGGGCACCTGGAAGAGATGACACATATGTTGCAGCTCTTTGATGCAGACTGGAATGATCCTGCAAAGGCCATCCTGGAGATAGAAAAAGAGTTGTTCAACAATTGGTTCAGCGCAGTAGCAGCAGAAACGTTTACTTATGCAGGCATTAAAGCAGCAATGGATTAATCAACTGGCTTCCAGGAAAGCGCAGCATACTTACCGCAGCTTAACACCGTACAGCCCGGGTATTGATTTCCGGAGCAATGATTACCTGGGCCTGGCAAAAGATATACAGTTCAGCGAGCTGCTTTTAGAACAGATCAGCAGCCAGGCGGATTGCTTACAGGGCTCCACCGGATCAAGATTGATCAGCGGCAATTCTGCTTTAGCAGAAGATATAGAATCCTTTATTGCCCGGGAGCATGAGGCAGCAGCAGCTTTGTTCTTTTCTTCCGGATATAAGGCCAACCTGGCGCTCTTTTCCTGTATGTTAAGCAGGGCCGATACCCTTATTGTGGATGAGTACATCCACAGGTCGGTGCATGACGGTTGTCAATTATCAGCAGCCAGGAAATGGAAGTTCCGGCATAATGATGTAGATCACCTGGAGTCTCTATTGCAAAAAGCTTCCGGCAATGTAGTGGTGGCCATAGAAAGCCTGTATTCTGTTGACGGCAACTTTGCTCCATTAACAGCAATTGTCCGGCTTACCCAAAAATATAATGCCGGCTTAATTGTTGATGAGGCCCATGCTATGGGTGTCTTCGGGAAAGGCCTGGTCCACCAATACGGGTTGCAGCAGGAAGTGCTGGCCACTGTGGTGACTTATGGCAAAGCGATGGGACTGGAAGGTGCAGTCGTACTGGGAGATCAAGTCCTGAAAGATTACCTGGTCAACTATGCAAGCCCCTTTATCTATTCAACAGCGCCCTCGGCCCTCCACCTGCTGCGTATTCAATGTGCCTATCAGTACATCGCAGCGCAGCAGCACTTAGCCATCACCTTAAGCAGCCGTATAGAATTTTTCAGCACCTTCAGGCTACATAAAGGTTCTGAGCCGGGAAGTCCCATACAAATCATCCGTTTTTCCAATACGCATGCATTACTGAACCTGCACCTTGAATTAAAAAAACACGGACTATTAACCTACCCTCTTTTTTCGCCTACTGTCGCTGAAGGACAGGAGCGCTTAAGGATATGCCTGCATTCATTTAATACAGAAGAGGAGATCAACGCTCTCTGTAGTATCATCAAAAAATATGCCTATGTCACGTAGCTATTTCATCAGCGGGATCGGTACCGGTGTCGGTAAAACGATCACTGCAGCGGTACTCACGCAACTGTGGGCAGCCGAGTACTGGAAACCGATACAGGCCGGCGACCTGCAGCAGACCGACAGCGATACGGTTCGCAGTTTATCTGATAAAGTAAAACAGATTCATCCAGAACGGTTCAGGCTAAATCTACCGGCTTCACCACATGAGGCGGCTGCACAAGACGGCTTGTCTATAGCATTGGAGGATTTCGAGCTGCCGGTAACCAAGCAGCCGCTCATCGTAGAGGGTGCAGGCGGATTATTTGTCCCGATCAATGAGCAGCATTTTATCATTGACCTGATCTCCAGGTTGCAATTGCCGGTTATACTGGTGATCAAAGATTACCTGGGCTGCATTAATCATTCGCTGCTCTCCATCAATGCGCTGAGGACACAAGCTATTCCTTTGGCTTATGTGGTGTTCAATGGAAATTTCAAGCCGGCCACCAGGAGTATTATCCACACACATTTACCGGCACATACGCTGAGCATAGATATCCCGGAAATGGAAATGCCGGAAGCAGCGGCTATCGAGCGGGTAAGTGAACACATTAAACAACAATTAAACTAAATAACGCATCATGAAACATACCGATGAGCTTCGTCACGACTGGACGAAAGCAGAACTGAACGATATCTATAACAGCCCGCTGATGGAACTGGTATACCGTGCCGCAAGCGTGCACCGGGAATGGCATCCGGCGGATGAAGTGCAAATTTCTACACTACTTTCTGTAAAGACCGGTGGCTGCCCGGAGGATTGCTCCTATTGCGGACAGGCAGCGCGTTACCATACCGATATTAAAGTGCAGGCATTACTGCCGGTAGACACCGTGATCGCTCATGCACAGAAAGCAAAGGACTCGGGTTCTTCCAGGTTCTGCATGGCCGCAGCCTGGCGGGAGGTAAGGGACAACAGGGATTTTGACCGGATCATAGAAATGGTGAAAGGGGTGAATGAGCTGGGCCTGGAAGTCTGTTGCACTTTAGGTATGTTGACCGAATCGCAGGCACAACGATTGCAGGAGGCCGGTGTCTATGCTTATAACCACAACCTGGACACTTCTGAAGATTACTACAATGCCATTATCTCTACCCGGAATTTTGACAACAGGATCAATACGATCAATAATGTCCGGAAAGCGGGTATGACGGTTTGTTCGGGTGGCATTATCGGTTTGGGAGAAAGTACCGCAGACCGTGTAGCTATGTTACTGACCCTGGCCAATATGGAAAAACACCCGGAATCGGTTCCTATTAATGCATTGGCAAGGGTAAAAGGAACGCCACTGGAAAATAACCCGAAGGTGGACATCTGGGAAATGGTCCGGATGATCGCTACTGCGCGCATTGCTATGCCTGCTTCTATGGTACGCTTAAGTGCCGGGCGCATAGAAATGACGGAAACAGAGCAGGCCTGGTGCTTTATGGCCGGGGCTAACTCTATATTTACGGGGGAAAGGGAGACTTTACTGGTGACCCCGAATCCCGGCGTTACAGAAGATATGCAAATGCTGCACAATCTCGGACTAAAACCTATGTCTGTTCAAAAAGAATCCTCATGTCCGACAACCTGATCTTACAGGAAAGGGATACTGCCGTTAACTGGCACCCCTATACGCAAATGAAAACAGCGGCTACAATCCCTATCGTTTCTGGCCGGGGTAGTTATTTATATGATGCAGACGGTAAGCAGTATATTGATGCGATCTCTTCCTGGTGGGTCACGCTTCACGGGCATGCACACCCTTATATTGCTCAAAAAGTTTCGGAACAGTTGCAGACGCTCGAGCAGGTGATCTTTGCGGGCTTTACTCATCCTCAAGCGATAGAACTTTCGGAGCGCCTGCTGGCCTTATTACCCGAGCAGCAAGAGAAGGTATTCTACTCCGACAATGGTTCTACGGCGGTAGAGGTGGCGGTAAAAATGTGCATCCAGTATTATGCCAACCTCAATATACCCAAGTCTAAGATCTTAGCCTTTAAGAACGGCTATCATGGAGACACTTTCGGGGCTATGTCGATCAGTGAACGGAATACCTGGACGGCCCCTTTCCGGGAACAACTGTTTGAGGTCATTTATATAGAGGTGCCGGACGAAAGTAATATGGAACAGGTTAAAGCAACAATAGACCTCCATGCGGCTGATGTGATCTGTTTTATTTACGAACCCCTGGTACAGGGAGCCGGGGGTATGCTGATGCATGAAGCTAAGCACCTCTCGGCATTACTCAACCATTGCCGCGCCCAAAACATCCTGCTGATACAGGATGAGATCTTTGTGGGCTTTGGCAGAACGGGCACTTTATTTGCGGCCGATCAACTGGACTGTGCGCCTGATCTTATGTGTTTTTCTAAAGGCCTTACGGGGGGCACGATGCCCATGGGCATCACTACCGCTAGCCGGGCCATCTACCAGGCTTTCTTTTCTGATGATAAATCAAGGTCTTTTTTCCACGGGCATTCTTTTACGGCAAATCCACTCGCCTGTACAGCGGCCCTGGCCAGCCTGGACCTTTTATTAGCAACAGATACCCGGGAAAGTATCCAGAATATCTGTGATCGGCACCAAGAGTTTATCCGGGAGTTTACAACTGATAAAGCGCGGGTAAGACAATGCGGCACGATCCTGGCGATAGAGATCCTTTCAGAGCAAAGTTCTTATTTTAATGCCCTGCAGCCTTATTTATACCAGTATTTTATTGATCGCAATATAATTATCCGGCCACTGGGCAATATCATCTACCTGGTGCCGCCTTATTGCATCAGTAAAGCAGACCTGGACTACATTTATGCAACGATTATGGAACTGATCGATAAAATATAGCCCGTCCCGGCTGTATTTTCTTCCTGCCTGCTAATCTTAATTAATTTTATCTTTGCAGCAAATCAGTCAGCATTCATGAGCAATCGTGTCGTAATAACCGGCCTGGGCATTTACTCTTGCCTGGGTGTGAACAAGGAAGAGGTCAGGGATTCATTATTTAAAGGTAAGTCAGGCATTGTGTATATCCCTGAAAGAAAAGCTATAGGTTACCGTTCTGCTTTGGGTGGACTGGTACCTAAGCCTGAGTTAAAAAAACTACTGGACCGCCGCTCCAGGATCATGATGCCGGAGCAGGCAGAGTTTGCCTACATGGCGACCCTGGAAGCCCTGGAACAAGCCGGATTAGACCCGGACTTTATTCACAAAAATGAAACGGGTATTATCTATGGTAATGACAGCACAGCGCAGCCTACTATTGAGGGTTTTGATATTGTAAGAGAAAAGAAGGATACCATGATGCTGGGTTCGGGATCGGTCTTCCAGGTACTGAACTCTACGGTGACCATGAACCTGTCTACGATCTTCAAGCTTACGGGTATTAATTTCTCCCTGAGTGCGGCCTGTGCCAGCGGCTCGCATTCCATTGGTATGGGCTACTTATTCATTAAAAATGGCCTGCAGGACCGTGTGATCTGCGGCGGTGCGCAGGAAATCAATAATTATTCTATGGCTAATTTCGATGCCTTAGGCACCTTTTCCAGCAGGGAATCGGAGCCGGCAAAGGCATCCCGGCCTTTTGACCGCGATCGTGACGGCCTGGTACCGGGCGGTGGCGCTGCTACGGTCATTATCGAAAGCCTGGAATCGGCCCAGGCAAGAGGAGCCCATATACTGGCCGAAATTGTGGGTTATGGTTTTTCCTCCAACGGAGAGCATATCTCTAACCCAAGTGTCAACGGGCAGGTGGTCTCTATCAACAAGGCGCTCAAAGATGCGGGCCTCAGGGCTGATGATATCCAATATGTGAATGCACATGCTACCTCTACTCCTGCAGGTGATGGTGTGGAGGCAGAAGCCATCTATAATGTCTTCGGGTCTAAAGTCCCCGTAAGCTCTACCAAGTCTATGACGGGGCATGAGTGCTGGATGGCTGGGGCCAGTGAAATTGTGTACAGCACATTGATGATGCAAAATGATTTTATGGCACCGAATATCAATTTTGAAAACCCGGATGAGCATTCTGCGAAAATCAATATCATACCGGAAACCCTGCAGGGAAGCATAGATACGTTCCTGTCCAACTCTTTTGGCTTTGGCGGTACCAACTCTTCTTTGATCGTTACCCGGTTTATCCCTTAAACAAACAGATGCTATCTTATTACCTATTTTACCCGATCTTATATTTACTATCTCTGCTTCCCCTGAGGATACTGTACCTGTTTGCCAGCTTTTTTAAGTTTGTCTTATTTGACTGCATCGGCTACCGGAAGAAGGTAATCTTAACTAATCTGCGTAATTCTTTCCCGGAGAAGAGCGAAAAAGAGATCCAGGTGATTGCACAAAAATTTTACCTGTATTTCTGTGATCTTATATTCGAGATCATCAAGAGCCTTTCTATGTCTTACAAAGAACTGGAAAGAAGATTCCATATCCCTGAAGAACTCTGGAATATACTACAAGGCTTTGCAGACAAAAACCAGCCTGTTCTTGTGGCGATCGGGCATCATGGCAACTGGGAATGGGCAGGGAATGCCTATAGCGTTAAAGCGCAACATACTTTTTATGCCATCTTCAGACCGCTGCATAATAAAGGGTTCAATAAGATCGTGGAGAAGGTGCGCACCCGGTTCAAAACAAAACTGATCACTGACCGGGATGTCATAGGCGCTATGAGAAAAATAAGGGAGCAGAATGTATTAAGTGCTACTGTTTTCCTTACAGATCAGACCCCTTCTGGTAAAAATATGTACTGGACTAAGTTCCTGAACCAGGATACACCGGTCTTCTGGGGCGTGGAGCGTATTGCGCATAAGTTTAATTACCCTATTATCTATGCCACTTTCATAAGGGAAAAAAGGGGTTATTACAAGGCCAAGGCTTATGTATTGGTGGACGATCCTAAAAAGTACCCGGAAGAAGGCGCTATATCTGAGCTGCATACCCGGGCTATAGAAGCGGCTATTCTAAACCAGCCGGAAACATGGCTGTGGACACACAGAAGATGGAAAAGAAAAAAGCCCGGCAATATGCCGGGCCAGTCTTAGTAAAGTCTTTAAAAGTAAGGCTGCTTAATGCTTTTCAAAGATCATGATGAGCCTTGGAGATACCTCAACATTAAAGGGATTAAGCTCATAATCACCGAAGGTGGTGATGAGCTGTAAGCCGCATCGCTCAAACAGTTCTTTAAAATCGGGCAGGCGGAATTCTGACACCACTTCTTCGAAGCTGTAGGGCTTGCCGGAGGCATCCTTAAACTGGATGGTCTTAATGATCTTCCCGTTCTCTGATTTGCGGTGTATATTAAAGCATATCCCCTCTACTTCCACTACTTCCTCAGCCACCAACTGATCTTTCACCCTGTCTACATTCATGTAATCGATCATCAGCCGGCCGCCTGGTTTCAGGCTCTTGGCAAAGGAATCTGCTGCGATCACATTGTCCCGGTAGTGTTGAAAATAACCAAAACTGGTAAAAAAGTTGAAGGCATAATCAAAGTAGTTCAGGCGGAATACGTTACGCATATCCTGTTTATAGAAGGCCAGGTTTTCCTTAGCCAGCTTCTGGGCTTTCTGTATACGCTGCTCAGAGAGATCGATACCGATCACTTCGTGCACATAATTTTTCATGTAAGCGGCATGCCTGCCATCGCCACAGGCGATATCCAGTACGCTGGATGCTGCTGCAGGTTGCAGCCAGGCAAATAATTTATCAATAAAAGCGCTAGCTTCATGCTCATCTCTGCGCTGGTAAAGCATCCCATGATAAGGGGAATCAAACCAGCTTTCAAACCATTCTTTTGTCTCGGTCATTGTTTGGAATTATATTCAGACCGACAAAAGTAAACCCAATTTCCAACAAAAAAACTTAAAGAATGTTAAGTCATAAAATAACTATGCCAGCCTGTCTTTTTAAATTAAATTTGCAGTTCAAAACAAAGAACAAATGGCTCTGATCAAATCTATCTCTGGCATAAGAGGCACAATCGGTGGTACACCCGGCACCGGGCTTACTCCTGTTGACATCGTAAAATATACGGCTGCTTTCGGTGTGCTGATCAAAAAAAGAAATACTGCTAACAAAAAGATCATTATTGGTCGGGACGGCAGGATCTCTGGTGCTATGGTCGCACAACTGGTAGGCGCTACCCTGGTTTCTATGGGCTTCGAGGTGATCGATCTGGGCTTAAGCACTACCCCTACGGTAGAAGTGGCGGTAACGATGGCTGAGGCCGCAGGCGGCATTATCCTGACGGCGAGCCATAATCCTAAAGAATGGAATGCACTCAAATTACTCAATGAAAAAGGGGAATTTATCAGTGCTGCCGAGGGGGAAGCATTGTTGCAATTAGCAGAAGCAGATGATTATGCCTTTGAAACGGTCAATAATCTGGGGAGTATCAAAGAGGATAACAGTTATATGGACAAACATATAGCGGCTATTTTAGCGCATCCCCTGGTAGATGCTGCAGCGATAAAGAATGCAAATTTTAAAATTGTTGTTGATGCAATCAATTCTACCGGCGCAATCTTTGTACCGGCATTACTGGAAGCATTGGGCGTGACTCAAATAAATGTATTAAACGGGGAGGTGAACGGTCAGTTTGCCCATAACCCGGAACCTTTGCCGGAGCACCTGAGCGAGCTCTGCAGTGTGGTGGAAAAGACCAATGCCAGCCTGGGTATTGCCGTAGACCCTGATGTAGATCGTCTTTGTTTCGTGAACGAAGATGGTAGCCTCTTTGGGGAGGAATATACACTGGTTGCGGTTGCAGATTATGTATTGCAACATAAAAAAGGCAATACGGTTTCTAATATGTCTTCCACAAGGGCATTGAGAGATGTTACCGAAAAGCATGGCGGCACCTATTACCCGAGTGCTGTAGGTGAAGTGAATGTGGTGACTAAAATGAAAGCAGTAGATGCAGTGATCGGTGGTGAAGGTAATGGCGGCATCATTGATCCGCAATCGCATTATGGCCGTGATGCCCTGATCGGTATTGCGCTTTTCCTGAGCCACCTGGCGAAATTCGGTAAAAGCATTAAAGCTTTGCGCAACACGTACCCGCAATATTACATCTCCAAGAATAAAATGGAGCTGAATGATGCAATTGATGTAAAAGCATTGTTTGCCCGTATACAGGATAAATACAAGAATCAGCCGATCAATACAGAAGACGGACTGAAGATTGAATTTGATAAAGACTGGGTGCATTTACGTACTTCTAATACGGAACCGATCATCAGGATCTACAGTGAAAGTAATTCTGAAACCACGGCAGATAATATTGCCAGGCGTATGATTGAAGATATTAAGGAGCTGATATAGCAGGACAAAATAAAGGGCAGATGATTTTTCATCTGCCCTTTATTATTATGCGTTTTTGTAGCTATTAATCTTCGTTACCTACTACCCTCAGGTATCCCAGGTGAGATCCGATGGCTTTTGCTAAGGTAGGGTATTCATGATAAGGAATATCGTATTTGGCACATACCTGCTGTACAATTTTACTGATCGCGGGGTAGTGCACATGGCTTACTCTGGGGAACAAATGGTGCTCTACCTGGAAATTCAGCCCGCCGGTCATCCAGGAGACAAATTTACTTTTGGTAGAGAAGTTAGCGGTAGTCTGCAATTGGTGTACAAACCAGTTTTCTTCAATTTTAAGCGTTTCTGCATCAGGAGTCGGGAAGTCTACATCTTCTACCACGTGTGCCAGCTGGAACACAATACTGATGATCATCCCGGTAACACCTGAAACGATCAGGTAGCCGATCAGGGCATTTTTCCAACCTACTACCAGGATAGGCAATACGATGAATACGGCAATATGAATTACTTTGGTCAACCAGAAGCCGATATGTTCTTTGGTCTTCATTTCCGGGATCTTCTTTTCTAAAATTTTACCGGAAAAATACTTTACAAAATCATTGTAGGCCCACCAGAACAGGTAGGTGATGGAATAAAGGAAGAGGGCATAAACGTGTTGGAATTTATGAAACACATAGCGCTTCTGGTCTTTATTGGTCCGGATGAAGGGTTTGATATCTATATCGTCATCATGCCCTTCAATATTGGTATAGGTATGGTGTACGATATTGTGCTTGAACTTCCAGAAATAGGTACTCGCTCCCATTACGTTCAGCGAATGGCCCATGACCTCATTAAGCCACTTCTTATCGGAATAGCTGCCGTGGCCGCCATCATGCATCACATTAAACCCGATGAAGGCAAAGGTAAAGCCCATCAGGACACACATAATCACATTTGCCCATACCGGTAAGGTACCGAACAACAAAAGGACATATAAAATGATGAGTGCAATAAACAAAACCAGGGTTTTGTGAAAAATACGCCAGTCTCCTGTTTGCTTTTTCAGGCTGGACTTAAAATAATTATCAACTTCACGCTTCAATTCTTTGGAAAAGTCAGCATTGATGCTATTTACGAATGAAATGTTCTTGGCCACTAAAAATTATTTGAAAATATAAATGCAAATTTAGTACTTAATTGTTGCAATTTTTATGATAAATATCATAATAGGACGAAATTAACGTATAGGGTATCCCCGTCTTTTATGCCTAAAGGGTAAAAAATCATAGTTTTGCAGCATGTTAAAAATAGGTATCACAGGCGGCATAGGCTCCGGGAAAAGTGTAGTGACCCGGATCTTCAAAACATTGGGCATCCCCACTCTGGATGCGGATAGTTTTGCCAAAGAACTGATGGAAAGCAATCCTGAAGTAAGGGAGCAGCTTACGGAGGCATTCGGCGCTTCGATTTTCAAGGAGGGGAAGCTGGACCGGGCCGCTTTATCTAAACTGGTATTTAACGACAAGGCACTGCTGGAAAAACTGAATGGTATTGTGCATCCTGCGGTCAAAAAATACGGCAACCTATGGATGGAGCAGCAAAGCTCAGCCTATGTGGTGAAAGAAGCCGCACTTTTTTTCGAAAGCGGATCTGCCAAAGATATGGATATCATGATCGGTGTTTCGGCACCGGAAGCGCTGCGCCTTAAGCGTGCCATGGACCGGGATAATTCCGGCGAAGCTGATGTGCGCAAAAGAATGAGCAACCAGATGGATGAAGCCGAGAAGATGTCACGCTGCGATTATATTGTCTATAACGATGAGCAGCACTCCCTAATCGAACAAATAGTACATTTGCATAAAATATTTTTAAAACAAGCATAAAATATGGCACTTTCATCGGACAGCAACAGCTTATTGAGTTTAGAAGAGATTATGAACCTCCGGAATGGCAAAGTAGGTATTGTATACACAGAATGGAATGATAAGATCATAGAAGCGCAGATTGCCGGAGCAAAACGCATCGCTGAGCAAACCGGGAATGAGATCTGTAAACTGATCAAAGTACCCGGCTGTTTCGAGATTCCTTTTGCCTGCAAAGCCATGTATGAAGCCTCTATCCATGATACCGAAGGGCCTAATGCCATTATTGCTTTCGGAGCGGTGATCAGGGGTGGCACGCCACATTTTGATTATGTCTGTAAAGCGGTAACAGAAGGTATCGGTCAATTGAACTTAAGCTTACCGATCCCGGTAATATTCGGCGTACTTACTTTAGACAATGAAGCTCAGGCCTGGGAAAGACTCGGTGGTGTGCATGGACACAAAGGAGAAGAAGCGATGATCGCTGCATTGAAGATGATCGATATGAAAAATAAAATATAAGCACTTCTTTCTATTACATATAACAAGAGCAATGTCTATCCATTGCTCTTGTTATTTTATTCTATGATATTAACCTCAGCTTATTCCTCTCCCGATCGCTTTTCGGCCTGCCTGTCCGATACAGACTGATCTTCTGCCATACCGGCCTTCCAATAAGAATAAGCATAGAATCTTTTTGCATCCCATCCCAGTTCTTCCCGGAAATACCAGCGCAGCTCTTTTACCGTTCTATACTCTGCCGCTACATAGGCAAAGGTGTCTGTGCCTGCAGCTAAGACTACTTTTTTAGCTTCGGCAGCCAGCATGCTCCCTTGCTCCGGGTGCGGATTGATCAGCCACTCGATCTCTATCCCTTCATGCTTCATATCGGTGTGAATATCCGCTACTGTAGCCACTTCCAGGATACATTTCCCTTTGGCAGTTACCGGTAAAGACTCCAGGATACAAGACAGCACGGGTATTGCCGTCGCATCCCCGATCAATAAATAGCTATCCGATTCAGGTACCAGCGGAGCTGATTTCAGCTTCATCGCAACACCCAGCAGATCTCCGGGAGCAGCTTTATGCGCCCAATGAGCAGCGGGACCTTCATCCCCGTGAAAGACAAAATCTATCGTGATCAGGTTACGGGCCACATCTATAGCCCGGTGGGTATAAGTACGCACTACAGGCTTTTCATCTCCATAAAAAGCAAGCCAGTCAGGCATTACCTCCGCTGTAATCCTGTGCCTATCCAGGTCCGGGTGGAGGAATATCTTATTATTGGCTCCCAAGGTACACTGAGCAAACTCACCCGCTCCTGCTCCTTCCAGTTGTATGCTGATATAGTGAGGTGTTTTATAAGTTTTCGCAACTACCCTAAACAGGTGTCTGCCTACTTTTAGCGCTTCCATAATTTTATTGTTTAAACAGTTTCTGAATATCGTCCCTGCCGTCTTCACAGAGGGTATTGTCTAAGTCTTCTACCACTACCTACTTCACTGCATCTGTTGCCACCACCATTCATAAAAGGCAGGAAAGGCCTGTTGCCAGTATAAGGTTCCATGCTTTCCTGCGGGGTTTATGTTAATAGCTACGTTCGCTTGCAGCACTCCGGATAAGATCCCGCCGATTTGTTCTATATCTTTATCCATTTCAACAGGAGCCCGGTCCTTTATCTTCCGGTTTTCTAATCCGCCACCGTATAGATAATAGCTTTGCTGCTGCTGCAACGCCTGTTCAGTAGCTTGCAGGGTGTCCATAAATGCATCGACCTGCTTGTCGTCCAGCCAGAGTGAAGGGGAGAAAACGCCCAGGCAGGCAAACTGATCAGGATGCATTAATCCGGCATATAAGCTGAGTAAGCCTCCAAGCGAGCTACCGGCCATAGCAGTATATTTCCAATCGGAGTGTGTACGGTACTGGCTATCCACAAAGGGTTTCAGTGCCTGTACAATATCTTGCAGGTATTGCTTTCCTGCCGGATGCGGCATCCCTTCCACCGGTGCTACTATATAATCATGCAGTCGATCCTTTTCTTCGCCGCCATGTGCAATAGCTACGATGATCGCTTCATCAGAAGATTGATTGACCACTTTATCTACCTGCCATTCTACAGGACCTTTACGCCCTACTGCAGCAGCATTATCAAACAAATGCTGCCCGTCATGCATATATAATACCGGGTAGCGTTTTATGTTTGAATATATATAGCTTTCCGGTAAATAGATCCATACTTTACGAAAAGCATTCAGCTCAGGAAAAAAGAAAGCTTCGCTTAAATAATGTACACGTTCAGGTGCTGCAGCAAGAGAAAAATCATCGCTCCAGGCGGCCACTGTTACCTCTGATGAGGCATCCGCTTTAATATCAAAAGCAAATGGCGGTATCATTGTTCCATCTGTAGCACAAGAAATGGCCGACCATCCGCCCCTGCTCAACCGGAATTCCAGCAAGCCTTCGGGAACTTTTTCCAAAAGAACAGTTAGCACACCCCCATCTTCCGGGATATGTCCCAGGAATACTCCTCCCTCTTGCCAGTCATTCAGACTGCCGATCAGGTAGACTGCATCACCGGTATGTCCGGGACACTCAAAACGGATATTTAATTCAAGGTCAAAAATGTGCATCTTCTAAATTAACAAGGCAAAAATATTTAAAGAATACAGTGCTTTTTCATTTTCACATTTCGCTAAGCATATTCAGACACCGGCATGACAAATATAAGCACTTTCAAGAGCTATTGTTTCGCCTGCAGCTTCATGACCTTTAAGCGGAAACAAAGGCAGAAAGACCTTCCGGGAAGATCATAGCATTAACATCATCAACAGAATCAGTACGCCAATACCTGGCGTATAACAATTAACTGTACAATGAACTAAAAATCCCCTGCTCTTCTGGAACAGGGGATTTTTTATATTTTCAGAAAAACTATTTAGCTAATTTAGCTTTCAGGTTTTGATCTAAAGCGTCTAAGAACTCTTCTGTGTACAGATAATCCTTACCATGCTCTACCTTATTTCCGTGGATACATACCGCTAAGTCTTTGGTCATTTTACCAGACTCTACCGTCTCGATACATACCGCTTCCAAAGCGTGACAGAAATCGATCAACTCCTGGTTATTGTCCAGTTTACCTCTGAACTCCAGGCCGCGTGTCCATGCAAAGATAGAAGCGATCGGGTTAGTAGAAGTTGGTCTGCCCTGCTGGTGCTCACGATAGTGACGGGTTACCGTACCATGTGCTGCTTCAGCTTCCATAGTTTTACCATCCGGTGTCACTAAAGTTGAAGTCATTAAGCCTAATGAACCGAAGCCTTGCGCTACCGTATCAGACTGCACATCACCATCATAGTTTTTACAAGCCCATACGAAGTTACCGTTCCATTTTAAAGCAGAAGCCACCATATCATCGATCAGGCGGTGCTCATAAGTGATACCCGCTTCAGTGAACTGAGTCTTGAATTCATTTTGATAGATCTCTTCAAAGATATCTTTGAAGCGGCCATCATATTTTTTCAAAATGGTATTTTTAGTAGACAGGTATAAAGGCCATTTTTTGCTTAAAGCCTGGTTGAAGCAAGAGCGGGCAAAACCTTTAATACTCTCATCAGTATTGTACATCGCTAAAGCAACGCCATCCCCTTTAAAGTTGTACACTTCAAATTCCTGGACCGTACCATCTTCACCTTCAAATTTCACGGTCAATTTACCCGGGCCTTTTGTAACGAAGTCCGTAGCGCGGTATTGGTCACCGAAAGCGTGACGGCCGATACAGATCGGGGCAGTCCAGTTAGGCACTAAGCGCGGTACATTTTCACAAACGATCGGCTCACGGAATACAGTACCATCCAATATATTACGGATCGTCCCGTTAGGAGACTTCCACATTTGTTTCAGTTTGAATTCTTCTACACGTTGCTCATCAGGAGTAATAGTGGCACATTTGATACCTACACCATGCTCTTTAATAGCATGAGCAGCATCAACAGTTACCTGGTCATCAGTAGCATCACGATGTTCCATACCCAAATCAAAGTATTTGATATCTACATCGATATAAGGAAGGATCAGTTTATCCTTGATAAATTTCCAGATGATACGGGTCATCTCATCTCCATCCAATTCCACTACAGGATTTGCTACCTTAATTTTTGAACTCATATAAAATTTGATTTTATGTTTTTAAATGAATATAGATCAGCAACAGGCTAATCTTGGCGAAAATAGGAAAATCAATCGAAAAAAAATTTCCACACTATTTTTTAGGCCAAAAATTTACAAAAGCTTGTTCTAAAGTACCGAATCTGAATGAATACCCGGTTTGTTCCAATACTTTGCTCACTACATTATAACTGTCCAGTGCCAGCGATGCTTCGGTACCGATCACCTGGGCACCGATCTTTACGGCAAACTCAGGAGCCGGCAGACCGAATGGAACGCCCAAGGCTTTGCGCAGTGCTTTCATGAAATGCTTATTAGATACGGGATTGGGAGCAGCTACATTTACGGGCGCGCTTATCTCCTTATGCGTGATGATCCAAAGCAGGATCTGGAAATAATCTTCCAGGTGCACCCAGGACATCATTTGCTTACCGGAACCCACCGTACCGCCAAGTCCCAGCTTGCTCAGTCTTTTTAACTCTGCCAGCGAGCCACCTTCCTTTGCCAGTACCACACTGGTGCGCAAAGCGACACGCCTTGTTTTCGGCAGATCATTTTGATACAAGGCCGCTTCCCATTGCTTACTCACCTCGGCCATAAAAATCCCTTCCTTATCGGTATCACTTTCTTCTGTACACACCTGGTCAATGGAACGGGGATAAATAGACATTCCACTGGCATTCAACCAGAGCTCAGGTGGCTTGCTGCACTGACGAATGCATTCGTTCATCGTAGTCGTCGTCTTTACCCGGCTTTCCAGGATTTCCTTTTTATTGGCCTCGGTATGGCGGCAATTGACCGATTTCCCGGCGAGATTGATGACCACTGCCGATTTATCCAGCGCAGCCACAATACCTTCCTGGTCATCCCAGCTCAGGTCGTCAGAGCGGCCGATGGTTTTTATGGTCCACCCTTCTTCTTTGAATCGTTTACTGATGTATTGCCCGATAAAACCCGAAGCCCCTGCAATAAGAATTTGTTTTGCCATATGCTGCTGTTAAATATGTGGTCCAAAAAGCTGTTAGTCCTGTAAAATACGAACCCGCTTTCATTTTAAAGATAAAATTAAGGGTATAATTTATAGCAGGAATATAAAATACCCCTAAATCTAACCCATTAACGATAGCCGTTTTTTCCTAACTTTGGCTGGTCCAAGTACAAAAATTAATAAAAATAAAATATAGAAATGAAAAAAATCACGTTGAGCATAATCGCAGGTATGTTTGTTTTTAGCGCTGCCATGGCCCAGGACAACCTGGTAAAAGCGACCAGCAACACTAAAGTAGACACTGCGAAGAAAGCATACCGTTTTACCGAAGTGATCAATATTGATCGTACATCTGTAGAGAATCAAGGTAGTTCAGGTACATGCTGGAGTTATGCCACAGGTTCTTTTTTAGAATCTGAAATGATCAAAGCAGGCCGCAAGCCGATCCATTTATCCAAGATCTTCCATGCCCGCAAACAATATGAAGACAAGTCTGATGTATATGTACGTATGGGCGGCAATATCGGCTGGGGTGATGGCGGTGAAGCACATGATGTGATCAACAGCTACCGTAAATATGGTACCGTGCCTCAGGAAGTCTATAGCGGACTGACGGGAGGTGCTACCCGTAATAACTTTGGCGAAATGCAGGCCGTACTGGAAGGTATGCTGAAAGGCGTTACCGCTAATAAAAACGGCTCTATCAACCCGGTTTGGAAATCACTGGTGACCACAACTTTAGATGCTTACCTGGGCAAAGTGCCGGAAAACTTCACTTACAATGGTAAAAACTATACCCCTAAATCCTTTGCCAAAGAAGTGGTAGGCCTGAATCCTGATGACTATATCGAATTCATGTCTCAAACCAATACTCCTTATTGGGAAAAAGCCATGATGATGGTGCCGGACAACTGGTCTTTTGAATGGGTGAACAATATCCCGATGAACGAAATGACCAATATCATTGACTATGCTTTAAAACAAGGCTATACCGTAACCTGGGCAACAGACGTTTCAGAACCTTATTTCTCCTGGCCTAATGGCGTAGCTTATGTACCGGAAAATGCACTGAGCCTGGATGCCAAAAGAATGAAGAAAGAAGAGCGTGATGCCCTGTTTACAGAAGTTAAAAAAGAAATGGTCGTTACTCCTGAACTGCGCCAGGTAGGACTGGACAACCAGACTACTACCGATGATCATGGTATGCACATCGTAGGATTGTCTAAAGACCAGAATGGTAAAGAATACTATATAGTTAAGAACTCCTGGGGTGAAGACAATGATTACAAAGGTTATTTGAACGTATCAAAAGCCTATGTTCAGTTAAAAACAACAGGTATCTTATTGAATAAAAAAGGTGTACCTGCTGCTGTTATGAGCAAGATCCAGAAATAAATTCAAGCAATTAAGCATTAAAAAGCCTGGCAGATCAATACTGCCAGGCATTTTCAATAAGATAGGAATTTGCTAACTTCGTTTTATTTTGCGTGCAAAGACGCAGTGTGTGCGGGGCTAAACCGTCCAACAAGCTAAGAGGGACAGAAGAGTTATTAATTGTTAATGGTGAATTATTGATTGTGAATGATGATTGTAATCAGCGATTAACCATTAACCATTAACAACTAACAATTAATAATTAACCCAGCCGTCCTGTTGACCGGGCTCAAGGGGGACAGAAGAAGTAAATAATTCACTATATCAGGGTAGTTACTTAAATTTAAAAGCGCCAATAAACACCACCGTTAAGAATACCTTTAGAGCCGAAGGCTATTTCGCAGAAACCACCTACCTGCTTGCCGAAGTTAGCACCTATGGCCGTCAACTGTGCAGAAGGATAAGCCCAATTCGTGCGGTCTGCATTAAAATTCGGATCTACCACATCATCTTTTGCCACAGCATATCGCCCTACTCCGCCACCGATCAGCAACCCGCTGTACAGCGTTATATATTTCTGCTGCCACCATTTATAATTCACCCCTATGAGTAAGCTGGCAAAATTACGTGTGTGATCAGACTGATTGGGATTGCTTTTACTGTAGTACTTTACTTGTTCAAAACCGGCATGTACCAAAAACTCTGTATTCACATTACTGCTCCAGGCATATTGCAAGGTTGCAGGAATCGTATTCCCCGTTCCCGAAATCGAAGGATCCAGTTTACGGGTATACCATACATTCTTCCGCGCAGGCATCGTGCCGGGCAGCAATACACCTGCCTGCAGTTTATGATAGATCGAGCGGTTGCGCTCTCCCCTCGCGTTCCTGATAGAAACACCGCCCTCATTATATCGCTGCGCAAATGATCCGAGACTTAAAGCCAGGCCGGTAATCGTTAATATTAAGTTTTTCATTTAGATGGTATAAAATGCTCCGGCATAAATTAATCCTTTCTTCCCATAACCCACTTCACCGAATAGTCCAAAATTCGAGAATTTATAGTTAATTCCCAAAGCAATTAGCTGAATACTTCCATATCCGCTCTTCGATCCAAAATTATTATTGTAATCCGGCCCCCTTACCCATTGAATAGAAGAACCCAAAGTAATACCTGAATATAATCGTAACCGGGCCCGATACAGCCATTTATAGTGCATGCCGATTCCATACGTATTCTGATCAAAATCACTGATCAATATTTCATTCCCTTTTACCAGCCGCTCTTCCACCCTTTCATACATAAAACGGAAATGTATGGCAATCCTTTGCCAGTTATATGCATACTCACCTTGGATACCGGGAACAAGTACCTTATAACGATATCCCTTTGCAGGCTTCAGTGCCCAGGCCACATCGCCGCTATAGTTCAAGCTCCGTGGCAGATTAATACCTAAAGAAAACTGGTGGTATGACTCAAATTCTGTGGCTCCTTTATAAGTTCTGCCTTTGATACGGTTTACATTTACTCCGCTGTATTGCTGCGCAAAAAGCAGTTTACCAGAACAGAAAAATAAAATGATCAATATTAATCTCATACTTTGTTTAATTGATAAGAAAAACCAAGTTGTCCCCAGCCCATGGTACCGTAAGACAACTCTAAAAATCCACCGAAACGCTTATGGCAGTAAGCGATACCCAATCCGGTCAACTGGTAATCGATGAGCCGGTACCTTAATGTGATATAACTACCATTTAGCGGATAAACAGGTTTCACCCTCCCATAACTAATGCCGCCGGAAAGCCCGGAATACAAAGACCAATGTTCTTTTTTAGACCAATGATAATTTACCGCTGCTCCAAACCCATTCAGGTAAAGACAATCATTATTCAGGCCTTTCTTTTCGGAATAAGCATCACCGGCATCAAAATGTTGTTTTAAATAATAAAACTGAGCATGCCATTTTTCCCGCTCATATTTTATGGTAAGCTGTGTACCGATACTGTAATATTCAAAATCAGGATTTAACTGTGGCAGATGTTCCAGACTACGTTCAAATACACCTGCAGAGTGCTTAAGGCCAAACATAATCGAAAAACGCCCCGGCACCACTTTCCCTTTATAACTTTTCTGGTGTACCCTTCTTACATTCACACCTTCATAACGCTGCGCCGGCAACATTACCGGGACGAATACCGCGAAGAGCGCAGTAAATACAAGCAGTTTCAACATTAAACTTAAAATTATAATTACATAACGCATCTTTTCCTGATTTGTTATACACCCTTTGGCCATAATGCAGGTTCATAAGCGGCCGGATCATTTGTCATTATAGTTTTGACGATTAATCTTTACCTTTGTTTGCTAAAAAATTACATTTTTTCGGATGCGAAAAGATTTTTCCAATATACCATTCACCAATGTGCTTAGGGAAAGTAGCGGCCATACAGCCAATACCTTTACCACCGCAGAGGGAATCCCGGTAAAAAGTAACTTCAGCCTGGCTGATATAAAGCATAAAAAACAATTGCAGCTGGCTGCAGGTATCGCTCCCTTCCTGAGAGGTCCCTACAGCAGTATGTATGTGCAGAAGCCCTGGACAGTGCGCCAGTATGCCGGTTTCAGTACTGCAGAAGAAAGTAATGCTTTCTACCGCAGGAACCTGGCAGCCGGGCAGAAAGGCCTTTCGGTAGCTTTTGACCTGGCCACGCACCGGGGCTATGACAGCGATCATGAACGTGTAGTGGGCGATGTAGGTAAAGCAGGTGTCGCCATCGACTCTATCCTCGACATGAAGATCCTTTTTGACCAGATCCCACTGGACGAAATGAGCGTTTCCATGACCATGAACGGGGCCGTATTGCCCATCCTGGCCTTCTATGTAGTCGCAGCCGAAGAGCAGGGCGTATCTATGGATAAACTTTCCGGTACCATCCAGAATGATATCCTGAAAGAGTTCATGGTGCGCAATACCTATGTGTATCCTCCGGAGCATTCCATGAAGATCATTGCAGACATATTTGAGTTCACCTCAAGGAATATGCCTAAATTCAATTCTATCTCCATCAGCGGCTACCATATGCAGGAAGCAGGTGCCACTGCAGATATAGAGCTGGCCTATACTTTGGCCGACGGGTTGGAATATATCCGTACCGGTATCAAAGCCGGGCTGAAAATTGACGATTTCGCACCGCGCTTGTCCTTCTTCTGGGCCATAGGCATGAACCATTTTATGGAGATCGCCAAAATGCGCGCGGCACGTATGCTTTGGGCAAAAATTGTAAAGCAATTTGATCCCACCAAAGAAAAAAGTATGGCCCTGCGTACCCACTGCCAGACCAGTGGCTGGAGCCTTACCGAGCAAGATCCATTCAATAATGTGGCACGTACCGCCATTGAAGCATTGGCCGCAGCCATGGGCCACACCCAGAGCCTGCATACCAATGCCCTGGATGAAGCCATTGCCCTGCCTACCGATTTCAGTGCCCGTATCGCAAGGAACACACAGATCATTTTACAAACCGAAACAGATATCTGCCGCACGGTAGACCCATGGGGCGGTTCTTACTATGTAGAATACCTCACCGAGCAGATCGCAGAAAAAGCCTGGACACTGATAGAAGAAGTAGAAGCTTTAGGCGGTATGGCTAAGGCCATAGAGACCGGCGTACCGAAAATGCGTATTGAAGAAGCTGCTGCAAAAAAACAAGCCCGTATTGATGGCGGTCTCGACACCATTGTCGGGGTCAACAATTACATTACTGATGAAAAATCTGATATCGAGATCCTCGAAGTAGATAATACCAAAGTAAGGGAACAACAACTGTCCCGGCTGAAACAACTCAAAGAAGAGAGAGATCCTGAAGCCGTGCAGGCAGCCCTGGAAGCGCTTACAGAAGCGGCAAAAACCGGGCAGGGCAACTTAATGGCCCTGGCGATAGATGCAGCTAAGAAGAGGGCGACATTGGGAGAGATCTCCTATGCCTTAGAGAAAATATTCGGCCGTTACCAGGCACGTATCCGGAGCATTTCCGGGGTATATTCAAAAGAAATTGCCATGGATGAAAATTTCAAAAAAGCCCGTGACCTGGCCGATCAGTTTGCGCTGGAAGAAGGCCGTCGCCCCAGGATCATGGTGGCCAAGATGGGACAGGACGGTCATGACCGCGGAGCTAAGGTAATCGCCACCAGCTTTGCCGACCTGGGTTTTGATGTGGACATTGGCCCTTTATTCCAGACCCCTGCTGAAGCAGCCAAACAAGCAGTAGAAAACGATGTGCATATTCTCGGTGTGTCCAGTCTCGCAGCCGGACATAAGACCCTGGTACCGCAAGTGATCGAAGAATTAAGAAAATATGGCCGTGAAGATATTATGGTCGTTGCAGGAGGCGTGATTCCGCAACAGGATTATGACTTCCTCTTCCAGGCAGGCGTAAGCTTTGTGTTCGGTCCGGGAACCATCATCGCAAAGTCAGCGATTGACATCCTGAACAAATTACTTGGCACTACAGCATAAGGAATTAGAATTGATCATTCAACAAAAAAGCAATTGTGGTATCACAATTGCTTTTTTATATCCTATACCCTACTCCTTGTTGTAAAGTTCCAGCCATGATCTGTGCTGGCATCAGGAACGGGTTATAACACATTATAAGATAATCACATACAATATATTAACGTTCATGTGAGGTACAAAAACTGTTTGATTTTTGTATATGCAAAAAAATAAAGGAACACGAAAATCCGTATTCCTTTATCCTGATTACTTTTTGCCGGTACGACTATGCCCAGACATATTGTTTTTTGTTCATTAAAGTAGCTTCCCCGGTAATCATCAATTCCCCTGCAGCATCAAATACTTCACAAACATAAGTTGCACGATGCTTTTCTACATGGATTTCTTTCACCGTGATCACACCGGTATAGGTCTGATCCGTAAACATAGGCCTCATCCACTTCATGCTTTGCGCCATATATACTGTGCCATCTGCATACCAGAGGGTGCCGAATATACGTGTGAAGATGCTGGCTCCTAAGAACCCGTGAATGATCCTTCGGCCGAACATAGAATTTTTACCCGCCTCTTCATCTATATGTAAAGGATTCGTATCTCCGCTTACTTTGGCATACATATCCACCTCTTCCTGTGTGTAACTAAACTCCTGCTTGAATTGGTCTCCGACTTTAAACATAAGTACGCATTTTTTAATGTTTGAAAAAAATTGGTTTATAGCCACCTAAGTAAAGAAATATTCGGGAATATTCAAAAAAATGATAAAATATAAAAAAAGCTGTTTACTACGTCACCCTTTGGCGTAGCCCTGCACTTTCTTTGCACTTGAATAAAACATCAATAATCATGGAAGCTCAATTAAAAAACATCCCGGCACGCTTACATATTGCTCCATCCATAGGAGAACAAAACCAAAGCATCAGCTTTTTGCCTTACCAGGATCTGCTGGTTGAAGCTCTAAGCGATTTCAGCAATGATGTATTATCCTATGCAGCCATGCTGAACATAGCAAAAGAGGAAGTAGAACTGCTACTGATCGCAAAGGCCAATAACCCCGGTAAGATCAATATAGAAAGACTGATACCACGAAATGTGCGCCTGGCAGTACTCAACAAATTAAACAAACTGATGGTATAGATAAAAAAATAACGACAGGCTTAAATCCTGTCGTTATTTCAAAATATATAATTTTTTCGCAATAAAAAAAGATAGATTATTGCATCCATTCGCTTGGATTAGCCCTCCAGTCACTGAGCGCCGCTACCTGGTTTTCAGAGATAATTCCCTGTTTCAAGCCTACTTCCACCAGGGCATTATAATTACTGATGGTGAAGAAAGGTACACCGACTTCCTCAAAAGCTTTTTCTGCCGCATCAAAACCATAGGTAAACAAAGCCACAAGACCGATCACCTCTGCACCGGCAGCCCTTAAGGCATTAATGGCCGCAATACTGCTTTTCCCGGTAGAGATCAGATCTTCTACCACAACAACCTTTTGACCCGGCTCCAGCGCACCTTCGATCTGGTTGCCCAATCCATGACCTTTCGGTTTATCCCTTACATAGATAAAAGGCAAACGCAATAAGTCTGAAGCCAGGGCACCATGAGGAATACCTGCAGTAGCCACGCCTGCAATCACTTCTGCATCACCAAATTGATCCAGGATCAGGTTGGCCAGTTCGCTTTTTACATAATCCCTTACATGTGGAAAAGATAACAATTTACGATTGTCACAGTACACAGGCGACCTCCATCCGGATGTCCAGGTAAAGGGTTCATCGGCATTCAGTTTTAATGCCTTGATCTGTAATAATTTTTCGGCGAAAATATTTGCATTGCTCATGGCTGCAAAAATAATCTTTTTTGACTATCTGCCTACAGTAAACTATTACCCGGTACCCGATCCTTCCGCGCTGTTTCCGGAGGAGTCTTTAAACCTATAAGGTTTTTGAAACCTTATAGGTTTTGTTGTCCCCTTTCTTGCTTCTACAGAGCTCAGCCTGATACCGGGGCGATGTCAACTTAAGGCACGGTCAATGGGTGGAGCATCAACTGCTATTTCGACCGCAATGAAATGAAGCCGAGCCCTCTTAAAGACACTTAAATAAATGACTCCATCAGCTTCCATCATTAACCATTTACAATTAACCATTAATAATTTATCATTCAGCAAGCTTCAGCCTTCGACAATATTAATTTCAGTATAATAATCGCTCAAAACAAATCAGCTTTTAAACAATATCATGTATCTTCGTATTATGCATTTTGTACAAAAAATATATATTAATGATAAACCATTAATATTAACTAATTCCGCCGAAAGTTTTTTGCACCAAAACCCCTTAAGCAAGGGCTTTGAGCTGTTTGTAGGCGCTTTTCACCGTAATTTCCGGATGGCGAAAAAGCACCTTGAAAAACCCTTTACCCAAGGGGTGATCATAGAAGATATTGATGTTGATGTGCTCCAGAAAGAGATCAGCAGCTACTTTAAACCCATCAGTGCCGGTGGCGGTGTAGTCCACAATGAAGACGGAGATATATTAATGATCTACCGCAGGGGGAAATGGGACCTGCCCAAAGGAAAATTAGATGAAGGCGAATCCATTGAAGCTTGTGCGGTAAGAGAGGTGCAGGAAGAAACCGGCCTGAATAAACTCCATCTTGAAAACAAAATTGCAGACACTTTTCATATCTATTCAGAAAACAAAAAGGACATCATAAAAACTACCGTCTGGTTCCGGATGAATGTAAACGGCATACCGGCATTGATCCCGCAGGCCGAGGAGAACATAGCCGAAGCTAAATGGGTGCCGGTGGCGCAACTGCCCGAATACATCAAGTATTCTTACCAGGGCATCAAAGACGTACTTACCCTGGCCAAACTGTTATAATATTTATGGGCACAGGTATAAACAGCACTGCAACTTATATCCTGGCGACTAATTAAAGCATTCCATCTATGTCCTGGCATTTAAAACCTTTTCAAGAGCTCAGCAATCATGAGCTGTACAGCATCCTGCAGATCAGGAATGCCGTGTTCATTGTAGAGCAGGCCTGCTACTACCAGGACGTAGACAATAAAGACCTCAATGCATTACACCTGTTCTATATCAAGGATAATGCTATGCTGGCCTATTGCAGGATACTGCCTGCAGGGATCTCTTACAAAGAAGCCAGTATCGGCAGGTTCCTCACCGTACAGTCTGCCCGCAACCAGGGCTTAGGAAAGGTATTGATCGAGCAGGCCATTTATCATATCAAGGAACGCTGGCCCAAGACCAGTATCCGCATCAGCGCACAACAGTACCTGGAAGCTTTCTACCAAAGTTTTGGGTTCAAAACCCAGGGCGATATGTACCTCGAAGATGACATTCCACATATAGAAATGCTCCTCGACCTGAATATGCCTACCCTCTAAATAAAACGTATTACTGGTAAACGCATAAAAACCTATAAGGTTTTTGAAACCTTATAGGTTTACAAAACAGCGATTAAATAGCCTGTTAACAGGCATAAGAAATAAGCAGCGCCACATCAAATCCTGTTATTTGTTCACGCCTCCTTTATTATTGCCCTCCAGGCCTAATCAAATAAGGCTTTAGCGATATCCATGGCATAATTTCTTTATCTTTGCACTCCTAACTTTCCACAGGAAATGACTGCTGAACAATTAAAATCAATGCGTGAGCGCCTGGCTCATTTATACCAATTTTTGAACGTTGAAGAAAGAACGGCTAAAGCCGAAAGCGATTTTCAACTGTCCACCTCCCCGGGATTCTGGGACGATGATACCCGGGCTACCGGTATCTTAAAAGAAATAAAGATCAATAAATACTGGACCGGCCTGTACAACCAGACCCGGAATGCCGTAGAAGATTTTGCCATCCTGTTTGACTTCTGGAAAGATGGAGAAGCGGAGGAAGAAGAGGTAAAAGCAGCTTATGAACTGGCGATTAAAAACCTGGACGAAGTTGAATTCAAATCCACCCTGAACGAACCGGAAGATGAGTTAACGGCCATCATCCAGATCAATGCCGGTGCCGGTGGTACCGAAAGCCAGGACTGGGCAGAGATGCTAGCGCGTATGTACCGTATGTATGGCCAAAAGCAAGGCTGGAAAGTGTCTGAAGTGGATTGGCAATGGGGAGATGGAGCCGGGATCAAAACAGCTACCCTGCAATTCGAAGGTGATTTTGCCTACGGCCTGCTCAAAAGCGAAAGTGGCGTACATCGCCTGGTAAGAATCTCTCCTTTTGACAGTAATGCACGTCGACACACCAGTTTCGTTTCAATAAATGTCTACCCCTTAGTTGATGACACCATTAATATAGAGATTAACCCCTCCGATATTAAGATGGAAACCTCACGCAGTGGGGGTGCCGGCGGACAGAATGTAAACAAGGTGGAAACAAAAGTACAGTTAACACACATTCCAACAGGTATTGTAGTAGTATGTCAGCAAGATCGCAGCCAGTTGGGCAACAGAGAGTTGGCTATGCAAATGCTTAGAAGCCGATTGTATGAAATTGAATTGCAAAAACGCAATGCAATCAAAGACGCTGCCAACGCCAACAAAAAGAAAATTGAATGGGGCTCCCAGATTCGCTCTTATGTCTTCCATCCTTATAAAATGATCAAAGATCACCGTACCGATTTTGAAGTAGGTAATGTGCAGCCAGTAATGGACGGTGAGCTGGACGGATTTATTAAAGCTTATTTAATGATGGGCAATGAAGGATAAGCAAGCGGAACAAAAAAGCGCTTTTGAATCATTGATGCAGCAAAAAGCCTTCCAGGAAAAGGCTTTCCGGGAATTATTACAATACCTGGACCAGCATTCCCCTTTTTATCAAAAGATGTTTCGCTCTGGTGAAATAGATATCAATACCGTAAACTTAACAGCACTCCCTACCACATCAAAAGAAGAGCTCCAGTTGCATAACTGGGATTTTCTTTGTGTACCTAAAAGCGAGATCGCAGAGTACACGGCAACCTCCGGCACGCTGGGAATGCCTGTAACCATAGCCCTTACCGAAAACGACCTGCAAAGACTGGCCTATAATGAATACTGTTCCTTTGCGATCATGGGCCTCAATGAAACAGACCGCATTCAACTCTTATTGACCTTAGACAAGCAGTTTATGGCCGGTATGGCCTACTACCAGGGTGCCCGAAAAATGGGTGCCGCTGTCGTGCGCACCGGGCCGGGAGCACCTGAGATGCAACTGGAGGTCATGCGCCATCTAGGCATCAGTACCTTAGTAGCAGTGCCTTCCTTTCTCTTAAAACTCATAGAAACGGCCAAGGCCCTGGATATAGACCTGAAAACCTTACCGGTAAAGAAAGTACTGGCTATAGGAGAAAGCATGTACGATTCGGAATGGGAGAAAAGCATTTTACATGAACGGATCTGTAAAGACTGGCCCATTGACATCCATAGTACTTATGCTGCTACAGAGATGCAAACCGCCTTTACTGCCTGTAATGTGGAAGCAGGCCTGCATGCAAACCCGGAACTCATTATTGTTGAATTTTTAGACGATGAAGGCAATGCGGTAGCAGAAGAAGAGATCGGGGAAGTGACCATTACCACCCTGGGCGTAGAAGGGATGCCATTACTGCGCTACCGCACCGGTGACCTCTGCAAACACAACAGCAAAAGCTGCGCCTGTGGCCGGCATTCTGTACGTATAGGCCCTGTACTGGGCCGTAAAAAACAATTGATCAAATATAAAGGCACCTCGGTCTACCCTTCCGCAATTTTCGAGATCCTGAACAAAGAAACCTGGATCGAAAACTACCTGGTGGGGATTCACCAGAACAGTGAACTCCAGGACGAGATCCGCATACAAGTGGTGAGCAGGACAGAGCATTCTATGGATGCACTGGCATCGCTTAAGGCCACATTCCGTGCACAAATAAGGGTCGTTCCAGAAATAGAGTTCATCAATGCCACCGCATTACTGGCCTTGCAATTCCCCAATGGCTCCAGGAAGCAATTAAGGATCATTGACTACAGGCCGTAAAACAATCTTTTGCTTCGCAATAAGTGGTTTTTCGATTAAATGTCATCCTGAGTACCGTCGAAGGGGTGAATCAGAATTTAAAAAACCTATAAGGTTTTGGAAACCTTATAGGTTGGCGCTTTTTACATATTTCAGACTTAGGCGCTTCAGCACATTTAATAGGTCACCGTTTTGTCACCCTGCATTCGATTAACAGAGTTTTGCCTGGACCAATCAATTCCTTTCATTAACCATCCACAATTAACCATTAATAATTCAGCAGAGATTGCTCCACTCCGCTAGCGCTCAGTCGAATCATTGTTAATGATTGCCGGCTTTAAGCTTGTCATTAATAATTAACAATCTCCCATCACTCACCACTAATCACTAATCACCCATTGACTATTCACTGTTCACTAATCACTTTTCACTCACCACCCATCACTCACCACTAATCACCCATTGACTATTCACTTTTCACTAATCACTTTTCACTAATCACTTATCACTAATCACTTTTCACACATCATTCCCCCTCCTAATTCATTATATCATCCTCTTTCGGAGGCTTGCTGCTGATGATGAGGCGTATCGTAGGATCATTAGTAATGAAGCTCCACATCCAGCTGAAGAATAGTTTTACCCGGTTCCGGAACCCGGCAATCGGCATGATGTGAATGAAGAGCCAGGTAAACCAGGCCAATGCCCCTTTCATAAAACCTTTGGGCAGATCCACTACCGCTTTAAACTTGGAAATGATGGCCATACTGCCCTTATCCTTATATTTAAAGGCTTTCAAAGGCTGGCCCTGCAACATTTTTTCAAAGTTTTTAGCCAAAAGCTGCCCTTGTTGTATGGCAGGCTGTGCTACCTGCGGATGCCCTTTAGGGAATGCAGCGTCCGTCATTTGAAGACAGATATCGCCTATAGCATAAATATTTTCGGTCCCCTCTACCTTATTATAAGCATCTACCAGGATCCTCCTGGCATGACCTATACTCGCTTCCGGCAAGCCTTTAGCCTCCTTGGCAATCACCCCGGAAACCCAGATCAATGTCGGTGTTTCGATGGCCTCACCATTAGCCAGGTGCACTACATTATTGCTAAAATCTTTTACGGCCACATCCAGTTTCACCTCTACACCCAGGTGTTTTAATTGTTTCAGCGCTTCATCCTGCGACTTCTTGCTCATGGGCCCCAGCAAGGTCTTCCCGGCATCTACCAGGATGATGCGGCTTTGGATACCATTTAGTTCCGGGTAGTCTTTTTCCATGATATACTTACCCATTTCTGCCATCATACCTGCAATCTCCACACCCGTAGGACCGCCACCCGATACCACGATCGTCATGATGCGCTTCAGCGCTTCCACATCACTGGTACGGCAGGCTTTTTCCAGGTTGGCCAGAATGGTATTGCGTATTTCCAAAGCATCATTGATCGTCTTTAAAGCCAATGCATGCTGCTTTACATTTTCCATGCCGAAATAATTGGTCTCGGTACCCATTGCCAGCACCAGCTGGTCATAAGTTACCTTACCTTTATCCGTTACGATGAAGTGCTCTTCCGGTACAATGTGTAAAAGACTGGCATTAAAAAAACGAATGTTCTCTTTATGCTGAAACATTCGTCTAAAGGGCAAACTGATATTGGAAGGCTCGATAAATGATGAAGCCACCTGGTAAATTAAAGGCGGGAAAAAATTATAATTATTCGTATCCACCAATACCACCTCTATACCCTGTTTTCCTGCAAGAGATTTGGCCAGGTTGATCCCGGCAAAGCCACCGCCTACTATAAGTACTTTCATATATAAGTATTTATTATTATCATTAGCTTCCTGTAAAACAAAACACTCGTTTCAAAAAAGCCCTCAAAGTTACGAAATGCTTTTCGGCTCTACATAAAGAAGTGCCCTTTTCAATCCGAAAAGGGCACTTCCACTTCAATTCTTAACAAATATTTCCAATCCCGCTGGAAATATTACTTATTTCAAGGCCAGTTTCTGAATCAGTACCGAGTCCTTGCGATAAGGATCGCTCAGGTACAACATATTTTTCATCGTACTGTCTGCATTAGCGGTAAAATAACTGATGTAAACAGGTATTTTATCTGTATTGATCGGAGTAGTCCTGTTCTTTTTAATCATCGTATTGATGGAATCAATCCCTATATTCTGGCTTTCCAGGATCAGGGAAGCCAATACTCTCGGCTCTTTCACCCTTACACAGCCATGGGACATATAGCGCACTTTATTGGCAAACAAACTTCTGCCGGGCGTATCGTGTAAATAAATATCCCATTTATTGGGCAAATTGAACTTCACATAACCCAATGCCGCTGCAGGCCCAGGGGGTTGTCTTACCGCGAATTGCTTATAGTTACCGGCATTCACCATACTGTTAGGTACGCGCTTACCGCCCCGGTACACCTCGTATTTTGCCGGGATACGCCCTCCGTACTCCTTACCTACTATAGAGAGCGGAACGCCCCATGGCGGGCAGATCACGATATTCTGCATAGGCTTTAAAAGTGATGGTGTCCTGTTTGTACGCGAACCTACAATAGTCCTGTTGTGGAACAGGTTATGGCCGCCCTTGTAATAATCGATCTCAGCCTGCGGAATGCTCACCCAGATATAATGGTCATTCATTTTATTGGGCAGCCAGCGCATCCGCTCCATGTTGATCTTTAATTGCGTGATGTAATCATCGGGATTACGTTTAGCCGTTTTGATCAACTCTTCATCTATTTTTCCTGTGGTAGACAAATGATTCAGGTATTGGTAGCTTTTGATCAAAGCAGAATCTGCATCATCAGAGTGGATCTCTTTCCTGATCAGGTCAGGGAGCACGCTAAGACTACCGCTTTTGACCAGGTCCTTATATTTCATATAAGCAGTGTCCGACTTAAGCCTGCCCCACTTTTCCATTTCCTGCTGCATTAAGGCATATCGGGGGTTTGCCGGGCGGAAGGCATCCAGCACATTGTCTTTAGATAAACTATCACTCTGTAATATTTCGGCAAAAGAGAACACACTGTCATTGTCCGAATGCCACTCTTTATCTACCTCTGCAGGATTTAATAATCCGAAGGTAAGATCGCTGGCAGCCAATGCCAGGCTCCTGGTGAGTAAGACTTCTGTGCTGGCCAGGTTATCCTCCGTGCTTTCTTTTGCATTTAAGGCCTGTTGCAGTTTTTCAAATTCATAGCGCTGTGGATCCAGTCCGTCCAGGCCCAGTTTACCGATAGAGGCAATAGCTTTTTTACCTTTCTCAGAGATCGATTTGCCATCGATCCATAAAGGTTTATTGCCGCGCTTCTGGTACAATGTGGCTATTTCAGATTGAATAACTCCTGCACGCTTATAGACTGTTGAATCCAGGCTGGCACCTGACTGTAATGCTTTCTGCAGGCTCTCTTCACTCAATCCCGAATCAAACATATCGGAAACTCCGGAAAGAATCCCTTTATCTCCAGATCCTGAATTACAGGAAGCCAGCATCATACCTAATCCTAAGCTTAAAATCCCCAAATGATACCGCTTCATAACGTGGTTGTAAATTTTAATGTTTGTTTTTTGTTTAAAGATGCTAGAGCAAAGATTCTTTTTTTCTTTCATTGTAGCAAATTTCGCATAATCGTTTTACAATACATTTAAATTATATACAGAAATAGATGAATTATATACAGAAATAAATGTTTTAGCCCTTTTTGCTGTTCAGAAAACAGTATATTTGTTCTCCTATATTTTAAGCATATGAGCAAATTTTCTTCTTTTGATTTTTCGGGCAAAAAAGCCCTTGTTAGAGTAGATTTTAATGTTCCGATTAAAGACGGAAAGATCACTGATGATACACGTATTAAAGCGGCTTTACCGACTATTAAAAAGATATTAAGAGATGGCGGCAGTGTGGTATTAATGAGCCACTGGGGCCGCCCTATAAAAGACCTGGAAAAGAAGCCGGAACTGACTCCTGCTGATTTCTCCTTAAGCAGAATCGTACAGCATTTATCCCAGCTTATCGGTGTACCAGTTATCTTTACTGAAGACAGTATTGGTGAAGATGCGGCCAATAAAGCTGCTGCACTGCAAAAAGGCCAGATCTTATTGCTGGAAAACCTTCGTTTTTATAAAGAAGAAGAAAAAGGCGATGCGGGCTTTGCAGAAAAACTTTCTAAATACGGTAATGTCTATGTTAATGATGCCTTCGGCACCGCGCACAGGGCACATGCCTCCACCGCAATCATTGCAAACAATTTTGACAATTCCAGTAAACTGTTCGGCCTGCTGATGGAAGCAGAAGTAGATGCTGCGCAAAAAATATTGTCCCAGTCTGAGCGACCATTCACAGCGATCATCGGCGGCGCTAAGGTATCTGACAAGATCCTGATCATCGAAAACCTGCTGGAAAGAGCCACCGACATTATCATCGGGGGCGGTATGGCTTATACTTTTGCGAAAGCAATGGGCGGAAACATCGGGCAATCCCTTTGTGAAGACGATAAATTAGATATGGCACGCGCCTTACTGGAAACGGCAAAAGCGAAAGGTGTGAATATCCATCTTCCGGAGGATAGCCTGGCGGCAGATCGATTTGCCAATGAGGCACAAACACAGATCGCGGATAACAAAAACATCCCTGATGGCTGGATGGGACTGGACATAGGCCCTAAAGCACAGGCTGCATTCAAAGCCGTGATCCTGAATTCAAAAACTATTTTATGGAACGGTCCGATGGGCGTTTTCGAAATGGAAACCTTCCAGGCTGGTACAAAAGCTATTGCAGAAGCAGTTGCTGAGGCCACTGTGAACGGTGCTTTCAGCTTAGTAGGCGGTGGAGACAGCGTTGCTGCAGTGAACAAGTTCGGTATTGCAGACAAAGTAAGCTATGTATCCACAGGTGGTGGTGCATTACTGGAATTCTTTGAAGGTAAAGTACTTCCCGGCATTGCTGCTATCGCAGAATAAAACTAATTGACATAACATAAATCATTAAAAGCACCCTTTTGAGGTGCTTTTAATGATTTAGCGCATTATCGCTCTTCTTATAGATGAACTATAAAGCCAAAAAAAGAGGCATTGCGTCTGCAATGCCTCTTTACAATTAGTTTTTCTTTTTCCGGTAGTCGCCCCGCTGGACGGACTTATAGAAATCGGCCCATTTAAACGGATTGAACAAACCTATAGGAGCCTGCTGTCCGTAATAAGAGTTGTTGTAGGACTGCTGACGTTGCAACAAAGCGGCACCATCTCCCGAACTGGAGGGCATATTGCGCATCATCATCGTGATCACGTCCCTGCTCGTATTTTCTTTGATCGCGGCATTAAGGTCCGGATCATATTCTTTATAGCGCATGGCATAGTCAAACTCATCTGCGGTCATATAAGAACGCACCACGAACTCGTTCAACACAAAAGTATCCTGTACAAAATACTGAGTGGTGGTATAAAAGTTTTTATCCCAGTTAGCAGGGATTACCAGTTCCCTGGGCTTGAAGCCTACCCTGCTGAATACCAGGGTATCTCCTTTGTAGGCCAGTAAAGAGAACAATCCGTTCTCACTACTCAAAGTACCCACACCGGAGTTCTTTACATAAATTCCCATATAGGGAATCACATCGCTGGTATCCTGCATCCTTACCACACCTGTCACCTGCACCAGTTTATCGTTGTTCTGGGCAAAGGAAGCTGTAGCAAATCCCGCGACAGCAATAAGGGCTAATATTGTATGAATAAATCCTCGCATATACCTAGCAAAAATAGTTTATTAAATCGGTTTAAAATTCTAATATTTCTCAAAAAAAGAAACTTATTACTTAAAAACTCTATTACAAGAATTTTAGTATATAGAAAGCCGAAAGAATCCAAGATACTGTAGTAAATTTGCATGATTCAAACATATATACAAAAAGATGATTACAGAAGCTGATGTACTAAAGGCGCTATCCAACGTGGATGATCCCGATTTCGGGAAAGACATCGTGAGCCTGAACATGGTGAAAGATATAAAAATAGAGGATAAAAAAGTAGCTTTTACCATTGAGCTGACGACTCCCGCATGCCCTATGAAAGAAATGATTCATAAAGCTGCAGTGAATGCCATTAAAATTTTCATTGACAAGGAAGCTGAAGTTGAAGTCAATATGACAGCCCGTGTACTGGGTGCACGTAATGCAGACGGCTCAGAATTACTGCCTAAGGTGAAGAACATTATAGCGGTGGGTTCCGGTAAAGGCGGTGTAGGTAAATCTACCGTTTCCAGCAACCTGGCGATTGCACTGGCCAAGACCGGGGCAAAGGTAGGCCTGATGGATGCCGATATCTATGGCCCTTCGGCCCCGATGATGTTTGGCATACAAGGAGAACGCCCTATGATGCGTGACGTGAATGGTAAAGGGATGATAGAACCTATGGAGCGTTTCGGGGTGAAGATCATGTCTATCGGTTTGCTGGTAGACGAGAAGCAGGCCGTTATCTGGCGCGGACCTATGGCAACCTCTGCCTTAAAACAATTTGTTTCTGATGTTTACTGGGACGAACTGGATTACCTGATCATCGATATGCCCCCGGGAACGGGCGATATACACCTGACCCTGGTACAAACTTTACCGATCACCGGTGCGGTTATTGTAACCACTCCGCAGAATGTAGCCATGGCCGATGCCAAGAAAGCGATGATGATGTTCCAGAATGCCAATATCAAAGTACCGATATTGGGTGTAGTGGAAAACATGGCTTACTTCACACCGGCAGAGCTTCCCGATAATAAATATTATCTTTTTGGCCGCGATGGCGGTAAGCACCTGGCCGAGCAGTTTGAAGTACCTTTCATCGGTGAAGTGCCTTTGATCCAAAGCATCCGTGAAGGAGCAGACAGGGGCTTCCCTGCGGTGCTGAATGACGAGCCGATCGCATTGAAAGCATTTACGGATATTGCTCAGAAAGTAGCCCGTAATCTTGCCATGCGCAATGCCAATTTAGATCCTACAAAAATAGTTACGGTAAAACTTTAGTCAAAAATTGTAACCGGAATGAAAAAAGCGAAGCCAGGCTTCGCTTTTTTCATTCCGGTTGGTTATCTTAGCTTTACACTCTATTTTTAAACAAAACATGAATTTTATGAAACAATTTTTACTGAAAGTAACAGCGATCTTTGCCCTGTTCAGCACCTTTTCAAAGCCGGCAGAGGCATGTACTTGCATGGGAACCCAGCGCATTTGTCAATACCTGCAATTATATCCTCAATCCACCTTTTTTAAAGTGCGCATTGATACTATGGGCACTAACCCGGTCTCCGATTTTGGGGTAACAGTGCTGGATCAATTTCACGGAACTACCGTTATTTCGCCTACCTATTGGTTTACCAGTGAAAATATGGGCTCCTGTGCCGGTTTTCTCCCTCCGGCAGCCCAGGTGGGAGACACCTTCCTGCTGACCTTATTTAGCGGTAGCGGTGCCGATACCGGAAGTCTTTGGACCTGCAGCTTTATACAACCTATAATAAATGATTCTGTTTATGAAATGAATCAACCCAGTTTTCCTATCAGTGATCTGCAAGATAGTATTGATGCCTGCAGAGAAGTAAGTGCCAAACATATAGACCTGGCAACCGCCATACAGGTTTATCCCAACCCGGTACGGGAAATGCTGCACATAGATAACAGGTCCGGAGCTGCCATATTATCGGTACAGCTCTCCGATATTACCGGAAGAAAAGTACTGTTTCAAGAAGGGAAAGACCTGCATTCAATTCCGGTCGGACAAATGAATAGCGGGCTTTACTTCCTCCAAATCAAAACAGACAAAGGCATCCTCTCCCGGAAAATACATATCGCAGAATAATACAAAAAAAGTTCGGGCGGCCTTTGGCCGCCCGAACTTTTTAATTAAGTAAATAGCTTTTATAAGGACAAAAGGAATCCGATCGTAAAGTTGGCATCCCAGTCAAATACAAAAGTATCGCAACCCGTAGCCTCTTCAATTGCCTTGTAAATATTGATACCGCAGGCCAGCTTCTTGCTGTCTCCCGCTTTGTATTTTTGAGCCGGGTTCAATACCGTATAGCGCTCTTCACCTTCACGGGTCATTTTAGCCATTTCATAAGGCACACCACCTATGATGAAACAAACTTTACGTTTATTGGCCGGAATCTTACCCGCTTTTTCTTTCACTTCTTTATAGACGGCATCATCGCTTAAATCCTTCTCATAATACTTCGCTCCCGGTGCTTCTATAGCACTTAAGGCAGCCCCGTTAGGATAAGTAATTTTGGTATTACCACTTCCTATGTCCACCACGAAAGAGTTATCATAATAAGCTTTTGGCAATACAGATTTCAGGGCCAGTTTACCTTCCTGCTCCGGCGTTACCAGGTTCACCACGTAGCCCATCTTCTTCAACTCATCAGCGATCACTTTGGTTTTTTCTATCTTCTGAGCACCGGAGCTGATCACAAAGTGTACATTATTGCTTTTAACGCCTTTCTCGGCCATAGCAGCGATGTACTTCTTCAATCCTAAACGGATATCTTCTGTAGAAGCAAGTCCTTCGTACACAAATGACTGCCCGAAATCTTTACTTTTGATCTCCCAGTTTTTATCTTTATCCACTTCGATCACGAAAGAGTTAAAACCGGAAGCTCCCACTTCCACAACACCTTTCAACGTACCATTCACCGGTTTTTCAGGAGAAAAATTAAAAGCCCTGTGTTCCAGGTTGCCATTATCGGTCTTGCTCTTTTCTTCTTTTGATGAACCCGGCAGAGCAGGGCTTTCGTTATTATCTGTAGTTGCAGTAGTTGGCTCGCCGCTTAATTTATCGGCCAGTCCGAATTTCTGTCCCAGCCAAAGCAAGGCCAGCAAGGGAATTAAGATAATAATGGCTTTAACAGGCCACCTTAACCTGGACCATGTAGAAGGATTGTTGTTGTCGTTCATGTTTGATTGTTTTTGCTTTAGTTTGAAAAATCAGGTTATTATTTTAGTCGAGGATATTGAATCCTTTATCTACTTTCTGCTCAGGGCTCAGTTCATAATGTGCATCGCTCATTTGCTCAATATTCAGCGTTTCCAGCCTGCCATTATCAATTTGCTTCACGAAAGCCTCTAATTCTGTCTGGCTTACATTGGCCCCTACAGTAATGTCATTATTCTGGTCCAGGAATTCGAGGTTACTGCGGATGCGGCCGATGTTCTGGCTGATGAGGCCACTGGCAGCGTCCATAGCTTCCTGGTATTTCCAGCCGTCTTTGATCTGGAATACATCTGCAAGACCTTCTGTAGCCGAGCGCATTTTATTGGTCGCTTCCAGTTTTTTGGAAATGATGGTGATGGTACTGCTCAAAGCATTCACATAGATCCTGGAACCGCTTTCATTATCTTTCAACACTTCCAGCACTTTACTGAACTGGTTGCTGTACTGGGTATAGTGTCTTGCCGTTTGCTCCGCTGCTTTACCCTCTTCCATTCTTAAGCTGGCATTCACACGGGTTTCCTTAGCCTCTCTCCTTAGTGCATTACTTTTTTCCTGCATGCCCTTTGCCTCCTGCTCTTTAGCATCCTGGTCCAGTTTTGCAGCAGACTCAGTCAATGCTTTTACCTGGTTGTATTTTTTCTCTGCTTCCTCTTTGCTCCGGGCCGCATCATCGATCATATTGATCCGCACACCGTCTACCGAAGCGATCTTATCGCGCACCTTTTTCATGGTATCCTTGGCATCATTTAACAGGAGCTGCAAAGTAGTAAGCGGGTTATTGCGTACAATACTTTTCTCTCCTTTAAATAATAAAGTCGTGCCGAGTGTATGCAGGAAGCGTACAATATTGGGATACAACATCACCAATACCACGATAATAATCGACATCACGATCAGCCATATCGTCTGGCTGGCAAAGGCCAGCAGTTGCGGCAAAATGGTATAGAAAAACCAGATCGCACCGATCAGCGCGCCCCAGAACACTATTTTAGAAAGGGTTTTCCGGGTTTCCGGCTTCGCAATGTTGGTAGGGATCTGGTTGCCGATCACCTGGAATATAGGTAACTGCGTAAGCTCGCTGGGCAAGCTGCGCTTATCGATCACATTAACGGAAGTATTTCTATCAGGCATTATGTATAAGTTTAATTTGCAACAATATTAAGTATTTCCCGACTTCTGCCGGCTTATTTCACCGAATGTTCTACCGTATTTAACACCGCATTGATCTCTTTATTCACTATGGCAAGGGCACTCAGGCCCACCCGCATTTTATCGTCCAGGATGAAAATAGGCTTGGTGTACTTACTGTCGACCTGGGTCAACTGCGCTTTAGTATCCTGCAGTGCTTTTTGCAGGTTTAAGATCTGCTTTTCCAATTCTGATTCTTTGGACTGGAGGGAAGCTTTTTCCTGCTGCAATTGCAAGACCAGGTGATCTTTTTCCTGCTGCTTGCTTTGCACATCTGCTTTTATTTTCTGGTCGATCTCCTGCAGGTATTCCCGGCCCGTTTTCATGGCCATTTCTTTACTCAGGCCCAGGATGCTCAAAGTAGTATAAGCATTCTGAATATTTACCGGTGTGGGGCCGCCCATTTTCTCTGCCGCATTCCACAACTCGAAGAAGTCTACACCAGGCTTATTGATGCTTTCAAACAACTGGTATATTTTCTGTATCAGTTCCTGCTCATCAATACTGCTTTGTTCATGACTACTTTCTGTAAAATTGCTTACCGGGGCAGGTGCGGGAGCAGGAGGAGCAGGCTGCTCTTCTCTCACTGGTGTAACGGTCTTTGCAACTTCTTCTGGCTTTGGGCTTACAGGTCCGGGCGCATCATTAAAAATGAGTCGCTTCAATCCGCCTAAAATACCTCCGAATCTTTTATCGTTTTCTTCTTGCATGTACGCTTCTTTTGCTGAATAAATTTTAGTTGATATCTATTTTGTCCAAAGCATATTTCTTTGCCACGATCGCCGGGTAAATAATAAAATACCCGATGATAAACGCCAGGGAGCCTATAAGGATAAACAGGCTTAAGGCTACCGGCATACCGGTATGACGGGTGATATAGCTTTCAAAAAAACCTGCCGTGATAAAAACAGGGATCAGGCCGATGATGATCTTTATGCCATGCTTTGCACCGCGAACAAAAGACTGTGTGCGGGTAAAGGTGCCGGGAAACAAAATAGAATTGCCCATAATCACACCTGCCGTTGCAGCCAGGATAAGTCCCGATATCTCTAAAGTACCGTGAATGAACACCACTAATATGGATTTGAAACCAAGGTCATGTGCAAAGAACATCTGCTCAAAAACCCCTAACATCAAAGCATTGCGGAACAGCATATACAAAGCGCCTATGGAGAAGAACACCCCGAATAAAAATATTTTAAACGTAACGCTGATATTATTAAAAGTGATCTGCAGGAACATGGTAAAAGGATCTTGCTCCTTATATACTTTAAAAGGATCACCATCTGCAATATTGGTCAGGGTCATATCTACATAGTCATCGCCTAAAACACCGCGCACAAAGGACTGGTCCTTCCAGGAAGAGAAAATGCCGATCAGCATAAACACCAGGAAGAACAGGAAGGTGAACAAAAGTGTTCTCCTGTTCCGGTACATGATCAGCGGCAACTCTACCGTAGCAAAGTGCTTCAGCTTATTCGTCCGCTCTTTCTTGTTTTTATAAATGGACATGTAAATATTCGCAGCAATACTATTGATGTACTTAATGGTATTGCTGTTGGGATAATGTGTTTTGGCATAACCCAGGTCATCTACAAGATATACAAAACGCTTGGCCAGTTCATCGGGATCTTCTGTTTCAAACAGGTAGCTGTCCCAACGTTCCTTATTCTGCCTGATAAATTGCCCTTCTCTCATTTTTTATTAAAAACAATTTAATTTTCGGAATTACCTTTCAAAAATAAGCTATTTTTATTCTCAAGCTCAAAGGAAAAATATGTTATCCAGTTTTGAAGTAAAAGGCAATTATATAGACATCCGCAACAGACAGATCTATCCCGCACTCATTAAAGTATCTGATCAAAAAATAGCAAGCATTACCCGGCTCGAAACGCCGCAGGAGCAGTATATACTGCCCGGCTTCATCGATGCCCATATCCATATAGAAAGTTCTATGGTAAGTCCTGCAGCTTTTAGCCAGGCCGCAGCCCCCTTCGGTACGGTAGCTACCGTCTCCGATCCGCATGAAATTGCCAATGTATGTGGCCTGGAAGGGGTTTATTATATGATTGAGAATGCCCGGCAGGCGGCGGTGAAGATCCACTTCGGTGCCCCCTCCTGTGTTCCTGCCACCGGCTTTGAAACTGCCGGTGCCGTGATCGGCACAGCAGATATCAATACCTTGATGCAGCATCCGGATATTTATTACCTCGCAGAGATGATGAACTTCCCGGGAGTATTACATGATGACCCGGAAATTTTAGCTAAGATCGCTGCGGCAAAAGCCTCCGGCAAGCCCGTAGATGGTCATGCACCTGGCCTTAGGGGTACAGCAGCAGCAAAATATATTGCAGCGGGCATCAGCACCGATCATGAATGCACGAGCCAGGAAGAAGCATTGGATAAACTTGCTCATGGGATGAAGATCCTGATCAGGGAAGGCTCTGCAGCCAAAAATTTTGAAGCGCTGGTACCGCTTTTCCATACCCATCCTCAGCAACTCATGTTCTGCTCGGATGACAAGCACCCGGATGAACTGGTAAAAGGCCATATCAACCAGCTGGTGAGCCGCGCCATCGCTGCCGGTTACGAGCTCTTCGATGTATTGTATGCAGCCTGCCTGGCCCCTATCCATCATTATGGGTTGAAAGTAGGCGACCTGAGCATTGGTGCTCCTGCAGATTTTATCGTGGTGGAAGATACGCGCTCCTTTAAAGTACTGCAAACTTATATAAATGGACAACTCGTTGCAGAAAAAGGCAAGAGCCTGGAATCCTTTAGCAGCCCGGCATCTATCAACCACTTCAGCAGGAATATAGTCTCCCCTGCTGACTTTGCAGTACACGTTGATTCTGCCTTTGAGCAAGTAAACGTACAGGTGATCGTAGCTTTAGACGGGCAGCTGATCACCCTGGCAGAAACGGCAACACTCAAAACAGGAAATGGTGAGCTGCTTGCAGACACACAGCAGGATGTTTTAAAAATAGCCGTAGTCAACCGCTACCATGAAGCCCCGGTGAGCATAGGCTTTATCAAAAACTTTGGTTTACAATACGGCGCTATCGCTTCAAGTGTAGCCCATGATAGCCACAATATAGTGGTGGTAGGCGTGGACAATGCGGTTATGGCCGATGCGGCAAATGCCATTATCAACAGTAAAGGCGGTATCAGCATCCGCAATAAAGAGGAAACCTTATGTATGTCCCTGCCCATCGCGGGCCTGATGACGGATAAACCTGCAGCAGCGGCAGCGGCCGAATATGAACTGCTGGACCTTGCCGCAAAAAAACTGGGTACTGCGCTTAAAGCACCCTTCATGACCTTATCGTTTATGGCGCTTCCCGTAATACCGAGTTTAAAAATGACCGACAAGGGTTTATTTAATGTAGATTCCTTTAACTTTACATCAGTATATTAGTCTAAATCCAAAATAAGGGTATCATGAATAAAAGCATAAAAAGATTATTATTGATAGCGGCACTTACCGTGCCTGTAGTGATTATTGGAAACAGCGTATATGCGCAGACAAAAAATGCAAGCAAAGACCAGGACCCTGATCCTGAATTTATAGGCGGGAAACCCGAACTGCAACGCTACCTGGATGCTAACCTGAAATACCCGGCCAAAGCAAAGGAAGCGAAGAAAGAGGGAATCGTATATGTATCTTTTACGGTAAATGAGCAGGGAAAGATCACCAGCCCCAAGATCGTAAGGAGCATAGGTATGGGTTGTGATGAAGAGGCACTGAGACTGGTGGAAGAAATGCCCAACTGGAAACCCGGCAAAGAAGATGGTGTCGTGAAAGCGCTGCCGGTAGTGATACCGATCGCCTTCAGGTTATAAAATAAAAAAAGGAGCTTAACGCTCCTTTTTTGTTTTCCATTACTTGTAAATAAAGAATTTGTCTTCGGGAGTTCTCACCTTTTTCATATTCACCAGCCAGTCATTCTCCGCATTTCTATAACCCAATGCCAGGATGGTAGCGCTTTTCAAACCCAATGCAGGTAAGCCCAGCAACTCATCCAGCTGCTCTTTATTAAAGCCTTCCATGGGTGTGGCATCTACCTGTTGCTCTGCTGCAGCCGCTGTAGCTATACCAAAGCTGATATAAGCCTGCTTGGCCGCATGGGCTTCTTGCTGCTCTGCCGTCATGCCGGCAAACATACCTAAAAGCATGGTCCTGTAGTCATCCGTAGCAGAAGAAGGCAAACCCCTTTCCTGGTTACTGTGCTCAAATACCGCATTCACGCGCTCCTCGGTATATTTATCCCAGGCTGCGAAGATCAGCAGGTGAGAGCCATCCACGATCTGCGGCTGGTTAAAAGCGATCGGCTGTATCTTAGCCTTTAATTCAGGATCTGATACCACGATCACTTTATAAGGTTGCAAACCGGAAGAACTTGGTGCCAGGTGCACTGCTTCCAGGATATAATCAATTTTGTCCTGCGGCACTACCGCCCCGTTCATTGATTTGGTGGCATAACGCCATTTTAAATTTTCTACTAAATTCATATTTTTTCCTGATTTTTATGGAACCGAAAGGCAAATATAGGGCACAGGGTATATAAAATATACTTGCTAACAAAAATATATTACTATACTTTTGTATAGTGACCTCCTAAAAGAAACAAAATGAGTACTAAAGATAAATATCATTCTCTCAAAAAATGTTCTAAAGCCTATGCTTTGGCCATTAATGATACGGTAAATGTCATCAGTGGTAAATGGAAATTATCCATCATCGGCGCTTTATCCTGCGGTAATAAAAGATTTACAGAGATACAGCACAGCATTGAGTCCATCACCCCAAGGATGCTGTCCAAGGAATTAAAGGAACTGGAGCTCAATGGTATGATCTCCCGGAATATATTCAATACAAAGCCCGTTACGATTGAGTATAGCCTGACGGAATCGGGTAAAAGATTTGATAAAGTATTAGAAGAAATGATCACCTGGGGCCTGGCACATCGCAAGGCTAATCTAAACTCCCTGGTCCACAATTAATATCTGCTGATGTCTGAACAAAAAGAAAAGATCGGCTTATGCCTCTCGGGCGGCGGCTTAAGGGCTATTGCGCATATCGGTATCCTGAAGGCAATGGAAGAACTGCAGATAAGGCCTGCAGCAATCAGCGGAACGAGTGCGGGCGCTATAATAGGTACCCTGTTTGCCTATGGTTACAGTGCAGATGAATTAATGACAATCGTAGGTAAGGAATCTTTCTTCACCCGGAAAAGCTTCCGGTTGCAGTCTTCCGGTATCTTCAATACCCGCTTCCTCACGGATATCTACAGTAAATACATCCCGGAGAATGATTTCAGCGCGCTGAAGATCCCCATGACCATTGCCGCTACGGACATCAACCTGGGCAAAGAGGTATTTTTCTCAAAAGGAGAACTGTACAAGCCGCTATTGGCTACTGCCAGTATTCCTTTTATCTTTCCACCGACACTCATAGATAGCCATATTTTTTGTGATGGCGGCCTGTTGAACAACCTGCCTGTCGAACCTCTGCTCGGGGAAAATCATTTTATCATTGCGGCCCATGTAAATGCCGTAAGCCCCGTAAGCGAAGAGGAATGCAAAAAAATGTCCGCCAAAGCCATGGCGGAACGATTATTTTACCTGGGTATGGCCAATCATGTCAACCAGAAAAGAAAAGACTGCAACATTTTCATTGAACCTTCCAACCTGGTCCGCTACAGCATGTTTGACAAGAAAAATGCGCAACAGCTGTTTGACCTGGGTTATGAAGCCGCAATAAATGCATTACAGTCTTTAGAGCAACAATAATTTTATTGGAAGTTTTTCAGTATTTCATAAAAACGATATACATCTTCATAGGAATTATACATAGGAACAGGTGCTACACGGATCACATTAGGTTCTCTCCAGTCGGCTATGACCCCGTTCTCTTCCAGGAAATCAAACACTTCCCTGCCCCGCTCTGCAAACAGCATAGACAGCTGGGCCCCGCGCCTGTGTGGCTCGGAAGGGGTGATAATTTCAAATTTGAGATGGTCTAATTGTTGTACTAAAAACGATAAGTAGGCCGTAAGCTTCAGGCTTTTCTCCCGGAGCTTTTGCATCGTAAGCTTATCAAAAATATCGAGGGAAGCCTTATGCGCCACCATATTAAATACGGGTGCATTACTCATTTGCCAGCTCGCCGCGCCTTTGGCAGGTACAAAGCCTTTACGCATTTTGAACCGGGTACTTTCTTCATTGCCCCACCAACCGGCCAGCCTCAGGGTTTCCGGGTTATCGCCATGCTTTTCATGTACAAAGGCACCTCCGACACCGCCGGGACCTGAGTTCAGGTATTTATAAGAGCACCAGCAGGCAAAATCAACCTCCCAGTCGTGCAACTGCAGGGGCACATTGCCCATAGCATGCGCCAGGTCAAAGCCACATATTGCACCCACTTCATGGGCTACTTTCGTGATCGAGGCCATATCATACAGCTGACCGGTATAATAGTTGACCCCACCGATAAGTACGCAAGCCAGGCTATCTCCCGCTTCGCGGATGGCCTGCAGGATGTCTTCATCTTCCAGGGTATGTGCATTACCCTTAGGACTTAATTCTATAATTGCCGTTTCCGGGTCAAAGCCATGCATCTTCACCTGGGTCTCGATCGCATATTGATCAGATGGGAAGGCTCCTGCTTCCATGATGATCTTGTAACGCGCCTGGGTAGGGCGATAAAAAGAGATCAGCAGTAAATGCAGGTTGACGGTAAGGGTATTCATGGCCACCACTTCTGAAGGCTTAGCCCCTACGATCCTGGCTAAAGAGTCGCTGAACTGGTTGTGGTAATACATCCAGGGGCTTTGTGCCCTGAAGTGGCCTTCCACACCATGTGCGGCCCAGTCGTCCAGCTCTTTCTGGAAAAGGTAAGCAGCACTTTTAGGCTGCAGGCCCAGGGAATTGCCACAGAAGTAATAAACGTCTTTGCCTTCATGCTGCGGGAAATGGAAACGCTCCCGGAAGCTGTGAAGGATATCTAAATCATCTTGTGAACTTGCGTATTCTAAAGTAGCTTCGAATGGATGCTGCATAAATATCTTGGGTTGATTAAACGTAAAAATTAAATCAGGATACGGAGGATTCTTCCGTTTTTTTAGCGGCTTTTTCCGCTTCCATTTTACTGAGAAAAGGTTTCAACAATTTTTTCTGAAAGACCAGTAAGGTGATAATGCCGGTCGAGATCGCGGCATCTGCAAAGTTAAAAATAGGGTCAAAAAATGTAAGGCGATTCCCTCCCACAAAAGGCATCCAGGAAGGCCAGGTCGTATCTACCATCGGGAAGTAGAACATATCTACTACAGAGCCATGCAATACGCCTGAATAGCCCTTACCGGGTGTGAACTTTGCCAGGCCCATATAACTTACATAATCGTTCATGGCAGCATTATAAGCCAGGCCTTTGTCAAATACAAGTCCGTAAAATAAACTATCGATCAGGTTACCGGCAGCTCCGGCAAGGATGAGCGCGGCGCAGATTTTAGCACCCGTGCCCAGGCCTTTAGCCACCAGCTGTTTTAACCAGAAAAAGCCAAAACCTACCGCACATAAGCGGAAAACCGTCAGTATGGTCTTACCCATAGTGGAATCCATGATCTTCATACCGAAGGCCATCCCGGAGTTTTCAATAAAATAAAGCTGAAACCATTTCTGGCCAAATACATAAACACTTTCGCCGTATTCAAAGTTTAACTTGATATACATTTTGATGAACTGGTCTATCAATATGATCAACACGACCAGACCTATAATATGTTTGTATTTCATTCTATACTAATAATTTTAATCTGCAAGCCTGTACCCGGCTTGCATAAACCCGACAAAAATAGTCAATCGCTGCCGATAAGCCAAGCCCTAAAAATAATAAAAGCGGCTTGTACAAAAAGCCGCTTTAAAATAGTGTATTCCCGGATGCTTAGCCCGGTATACGCGAAATCTGTTTGTTCATTTCTTTCAGTTGGTCCAGTACCTCCTGGTTGGTAGGTTTGGCTGCTTTAGCCTTGGCAAAATAGAATTTACATCCCCTGTAATCCCTGCGTTGAGCACTGATAGAAGACAGTTGCATATAGGCTCTTGCGGTGGTATCTGCATCCGGAAGACCGATCTTTACTGCTTCGCGCAATTTCTCATAAGAATCTTTTAAATTTCCTTTCTGGGCAGAGATAAATCCTAATTGCAATAAAGCCATACCCCTGGAATCCTTATCTGTATTACCGGCTTCCAACCCTTTTTTCAGGTCTTCTTCTGCCTTGTCCAGGTCATTGTTCATGGTAGACAGGTTAGCTTTCAACATATAAAAACCAGATCTTACCTGGGCAAATAACCATTCTGGTTTCTTAACGGAATTAATTAAGCGTTGCGCTTCCTCAACATCACCGTTTTCAATGTAACGTGGCAAAATGGTCATTGGTCCTATTAAAAAATGGGCTACTACCATGATGATACCGATCAAAATAGGCAACCATCCAAGCCACCAGGTAACCTGGATACCCAAAAAGATGCCCAATCCAACCATCAAAACACTTAACCAAAGTCTGTTAAGTACAATAAATCTGCGCAATGCGAACATAAATACGATTTTTCGAGCCGCAAAGGTAAGCTTTTTTCCAGTCTTCTCATATTCCTGCGACCACAATCCGCAAAAGGAATTTATTGATTTGTTAATATCTAAGTAATTAGTTGATTTTGATCCTAAAACAATGCATATTTGTTAAGCGGAACTTCTAAGTAAGTGAGGCTATCTTTTAACGAAACAAAAAAACAAAAGAAATGAAAAGGATCATCACAGTATTTGCCGGCTTAAGCCTGGCAGTAGGAGCGACGGTCGCAGGGACCTCGTGTAACAAAGAACAAGACTGGAATTGTAAATGTACGGTAAACGGTAATGAGACCACAACCGTGATCAAGGACAAAACCAGGAAAGAAGCGAAAGCTGAATGTGATAAATCAGGTAGTGTTTTAGGCGTTCAGTATGATTGCGACCTGCAGTTATTTTAATCTATAAAGCAGGAATATCAGAAGAGGAGTTGCCATGTGCAACTCCTCTTTTTTAATAGTACAGGCTGATCTGGGGTTCCTGGGCATTTTCCCATAAATAGACCAGCCTCGATATATCTGAATAGCTTTTCAGCCCTTTCTTTTGCCCCTGTGATTGCAGCATCCAGTTATAGATCGCCAGGGCTGTGCCTTTAAAAACACTTTTATATTTCCCTCTCATCTCTTCCAATTCGGCCATATCTTTCCGCACTTCGGGTCTAAGCAGGTCCAGCTTTTGCGCAGCCATAAGGGAGTCTTTACGGGAAAGTTCGCGGTTGGCATATAAAAGAAGGTTAAAGTAAGCTGAGTATTTCAGGCTCTGGTGCCCGCTTTTCACACACATGACATAAGCCATAAAATTGGCCTCCCCTTCTGCTGCCACACCCGTCTGGTGCGCCATTTCATGCGCCAGCACAAATCCCCACATAAATACAGGCAGTGACTTTGCAAACTGGGCCTCCCCGGTCAAAGGATTATAATAGCCTTGTATACCTATATAATACATAGAGCTGCCAAACAGGCTGGGCTTCACTTTCAGCTCAGGGACCCTATTTCCCCAATAGTTTTCATAAGCATGCTTCACCAGTGTATTGGTTTCCTGCAGACCCAAGCTATGGTCATAGTCCGGCAGTATGTTCAGGGAGCTGATCAGGGTATCGTTCAATGCCGCCAGTTGATCTATACTCCAGGCGGTGTCGGTAGTCGGTTGCCAGATCTTATGCCGCGCATAATTTGCCCCCCAACTGTAGAAGTAAAGCAGGTAGACCACAGACAGCGATACTACACTTCTTAACAGCAGGTCGCGCAGTTGCCGCTTTTTACGTTTCCATTGCAGCAGGTAACTGATCAATCTTATGATTGTAAAGAGTAAAACAAGAAAAAGCAAGCTATATAGAATATCTCCTACACTAAAGGGAATCACATTAAGTATCCATGATCTTAATTGCTGATAGGGTAAAAAGCAATAACGCTCGTAAATACTAAAGATGGTGCTGTTTTTAAAAAAGAAACTCAGTAACAGTAAAAGTGCCAGCAGGATAAGCAGTGCAGTCCTCCACTTTGAACGAAAGAAAATATTCATATATCTCACTAAATTAAATGATCTGGATGAATATTTAAAGGCTTAACAAATATTTGATACAAAAAATAAAAACACAAACCCTGTAAGCCGGATTCTGTATGCACCCGGGGGTGCATCGCTATCATTTATCTACGCTTTACATCACTATAAAACTGCATCTGCCTACCCGCAAGCATCGGACGTGCAGCCCTCGATCGCTTGCCTATTGGGCATTTCAGCACGCAAGGTTTACCCATAACTATAGTTACCTATAACTATCGTGCGCTCTTACCGCACATTTTCACCCTTACCCTTCGACAAGCTCAGGGCGGTCATTTTCTGTGGCACTTGCTGTCTTTCCAGGAGGAAATCCCACCCGTTAGGTGGTGCGTTGCACTATGCTGTCCGGACTTTCCTCTTTCTCACCAATGGTGAAACAGCGATAGCGCGGGTTTGTGTGCGGCAAAGTTAAGTTTAAATTACGGATTGCCGCTTCAAATAATTGAGGCACACCCCTTGGCGGCACATTAACCCGGAACCTGCTTCTTAAAAGATCATTGGGCTTTCCTGTTTCTCTTTTATCCCTATCCAAATGAAAGGCTTTATAGAACAAAAATGTTGCGCGCCGATTATGAAAATTGCTTAAAAGTTCGTCTATAAGGGAATTAAATTAAATTTGCAGTATGACAGAGCATCACCCCGAAGATAAAAGCAGGATTTTTGAAAGTCTTCCGCCTCGCCGCCCCAACCCGATGAAGCGCTTAAGAAAGGTCAGGGAGACAGTAATGGGCTTTTTGTATTTAGCCGTGGCAGGAGCCATGATCTGGGCTACCAAAACCCGGTACACAGAGTTGTTTACCCCTAATTTTGCTTATGGTTTAGCCGCTGTTTTTATTATTTACGGGCTCTTCCGCCTCTACAGGGCATTCATCCAAAAAGACTAGACATTCATGGCCATCAGATATTTTGAAGAAGAAGGTATTCGATCAAAACTAAAACAGAAAAGAGCACTCAGCCAGTTTATCACACAGGAGATCATAGGCAAACACCTGGATGTGCAGCGGGTAGACATTAACTATATCTTTTGCAATGATGACAGCCTGCTGGAAAAAAACATAGCATTCCTCGATCACCATACGCTTACAGATATCATCACGTTTGACCTGTCAGAATCCGAAGAGGACCTGATGGCTGAACTGTATATCAGTATAGACCGCGTGGCGGACAATGCTGCTGCTTTCGGGGTCAGCTATGAGCAGGAATTGCACCGGGTCATCTTCCATGGTATCCTGCACCTCTGCGGCTTCAAAGACAAAACGGATCAGGATGCAAAAGAAATGAGGCGGCAGGAAGACCTTTGTATAAAGGCCTATTTTAAACAATAATCTAATTTAATAAAAGGTGGTGTATAAAAAGGCTCCCAAATTTGTCATATTGAGCTTGTCAAAATATAGACAAATTTGATGCTCAATTTTTGCCGTACTAAGCCTGTCGAAGTATCGACAAGCTCAATGTGACAAGAATCTTGGCTTTTTAGACACCCTCTCATGATATATGAAATCAGAAGTAATTTACGAAGACGAAAATCTAATCGCTTTTAATAAACCCAGCGGATTGCTGAGTATCCCGGATCGCTTCAATGCAGAGATCCCCAATCTTTACAGAATGGCACAGGCCAGGCATGAAGGCATTATCCCCGTGCACCGCTTAGACAAGGATACCAGCGGGGTGATCGTTTACGCAAAAAATGAAGAGAGCCACAAATACTTATCACAATTGTTTGAAGGCCGGGAGATTGAAAAATACTACACAGCACTGGTGAACGGCAGATTGATCAAGCATTCCGGAAGCATCATCCAGCCTATTGCAGAAAATATGGCTAAGCGCGGCACCATGCTGGTACATAAAAGAGGTAAGGCATCCCATACAGACTATGAACTCATCAAGGAATGGGCACAATATAGTTTGTTGAGATTGCAGATCCATACCGGAAGGACACACCAGATTAGGGTACACCTTCAATACCTGGGACACCCGGTAGTAGCTGACACGATCTATGGCAACGGTAAAGGCATCTACATCTCCAGCTTAAAAAAGAATTTCAAAAACAATGATCCTTTAGGCGAAGAGAAACCGGTACTAAACCGCCTGGCACTGCATTCTTCTACCTTGAAGTTTAAGGATATGGATGGTAAAGAGGTAGAGATCAACGCACCTTTCCCCAAAGACATACAGGCCGCGATACAGCAACTGGATAAATGGTCGGCGACAAAAGTATAATGGTTAATGAGTGATAGGTGATGGGTGATGGAACTATTCTATTACATCATTAACAATCAACCATTAACCATTGACCATTTATAATTAGAAGAACAATATCATCTAAAGATTATAGTATATCGTTTTCAGATAGGAGGACTCCGGTATGGATATGGGATGATCCCAGTCATGCCGGGTACTCATCAGCACACCAGGCTTTAAGCCCAGCCTGCGGAAGGCCCGCTGATGAGCTTCTTTAAAGCTTTCCATATCTACACGGGAAGAACAGGAAGCCAGTACCAGAACACCACCTTTACGGCAAAGCGCTGCACCCAGCGATGCCAGCTTCTCATATTGCTTCAAGGCCCGCTGCACCTCAGATTGCTGCTTGGCAAAGGAAGGCGGATCGATCACCACCACATCATATTGCTGCCCATCTTTAACCAGGTCGGCCAGGAGCTCAAAAGCATCTCCTTTCATGGTCTTATGCTCACCGGTGTAGGTATTAAGCTGTGCATTTTCCTGTGCCACTTCCAATGCCTGCGCACTGATATCGATACTGGTCACTTCTGTGGCACCACCTACCAGTGCATGTACAGAAAATCCACCTGCATAAGAAAACACATCCAGCACGGTCTTACCTTTAGATAGCTTACCCACCTGGTGCCTGTTCAGGCGATGGTCCAGGAAATAGCCCGTTTTATGTCCTTTGATCACATGGGCCTGGAAGGCTATGCCATACTCCATAAACCGTACCGTAGGATCATTTAATGTACCATACAATACATCACCATCAGCAAGATCTGCATTTACCTTAGCCACATTCCTCCCCAGCCTGAGCACCAGGGCTTCCGGTGCCATCACGCTGACCAATGCCTCTTTCAGCAAGTCCAGGTAAGGGATCCATATGCCTGAATAAAGCTTCAGGACCACTACCCTGTCGTAGACATCTACGATAACACCGGGCAAACCGTCTCCTTCGCCATAGATCAACCTGTAGGCATTGGTCGCTTCGCTGATCTTATCGGTTCTTTTATTAAACGCTTCGGTAATGGTATGGAGGAAAAAAGCCGCATCGACCTGCACCGGGCGATTGGCCTGTAGTATTTTTATACGGATCGGTGATTCGGCATCATAGAGCCCGATCCCGATCAGTTTATTATCTTTTTGTGCAAATACAACCGCAACGTCACCGGTCTGTGCATCTTCCGGTGCTTTTACAATGCTGTCTGAAAATATCCAGGGATGCCCTTTTTTAAGAATGGTTTCCGCTTTAAGATTCAGCTTTACTGCAATACGCTTGGGTTGATACATAGTTTGATTCATTTTCCCGGCAAAAGTAGGACTATTCATCAATAGGGCGCAGAAAATTAAAAACCCGTATCAAAGGGCCTTTTCCAGGGTGAAGATCGTGATCTCCGGCCGCACATTGAATCTTACCTGGTAAGAATGGCCCAAGGCCCGGTTAATGTACAGATCCCGGCCGTCTCCAAGGTCGATATGCCCTGCTGTATATTTTTTATTTTTTACAGGAAGGATGGGTGGTGGCAAAAAAGGAGGCTTTACCTGTCCTCCATGCGTATGACCGGCAAGGATCCAGCCCTGGTAACCCCACCATACATCCAGGTCGCAGACATCAGGGTTATGGCAAAGTACAATATTAGCCGCATCATCTTTATGGAAAGGCATCACCAGTTCCGGTTTACAGTTAGTGGCCCAGTAATCATCAATGCCCAGTATATTGAAGCCGGGGATAATCTCTGTAGCTTCATTACGCAGTATCTTAAGGCCTGCTGCTTCCAGCACTTTGATCACCTTAAGGGCGATGTCCGGCTCGCTCCAGCCGCTGCCGTAATCATGATTGCCCAGCACCCCTACCGTGGCAATACGCCCTTTAACGGCATGCTGAAATACGGTCTTCAAATCCTCTTTTTCGAGAATATCTCCCCTTTTATTGATAAAGTCACCGGTGTAGACCACAATATCCGGTTCAAATGCTTTGGCCTCCTCAAATGAATCTATGATAAACTGCCAGTCAAAGCGGTCGCCTACATGCATATCGCTGATCTGCATGAGTGTTTTACCCACCAGGGCATCCGGCAGGTTCCTGACCGGCATTTTCAACGATACAAACTCCAGCCAGAAGGGTTCTATCTGCCAGGCATAAAGGCCGGAAACAAATCCTGCGCCTGCAAGCCCCACTAAACCCTTAATAAAAGTGCTTCTTTTCATGAATACAAAATCAACTAACTAAACGTCATTTACCAGGCTATAGTATCGCTTTACAGCTATCTTTAAATGATAAAACTGCAAAATGGTACGTTTACCTTATAAAACTAAGGTATTGCAGGCTTTATAAAACAGGCATCATGTTTTCAATCTGTTAATATAAGTCAATTTTTAGCCTAACTATCGCCACTATCAACATTTATTCATTTAAATTTGCCGGGAACAAACAAAACGAATTTTATGAGAAAATTATTATTTTCTGCAGTTGCTGTCGCAGCTTTAGCCACTACTTCAGTATCTGATGCCTCTGCGCAGGTAATTAAAGGTTTTTACAAACAACCTTACAAAGCGCGAAACAACGGTACTTTCGATAAAGGAACGGGTATTTTTTCGGTTGGTTTAGGTGCACCATACGGGTATGGTGGCTACAGAAGTACTTTACCTCCTGTTTATGTAAAATATGAGATGGGCATCATGGATGAAGTGGGTATTGGCGTAGTTGGTGGTTTAGGTATGGGAAAAAACCGTTTTAATGACGATGGTTATTTCGCAACTACAATAGGTGCTTTAGGTTACTACCACTTCAACAAATTTATTCCTTTACAAAAATTGGATGTTTATGCCGGTTTAGGTATCGGAGTGGACATCAACAACAGAGGTGGTGATGGTTCTGACGTAAGTGCCCTGTTTTTATACAAAGCCGGTGTACGCTATTACTTCAGCAACTCCTTCGGTGTTTATATTGAATCAGGCTACGATCTTTTGAGTGTTGCTAATGCAGGTATCACTATAAGGTTCTAATGCCATAAACATTATACCTGAAGAAACCCATTCATGATGAATGGGTTTCTTTTTATCCCTATGAATGATTAATCGTTTAAATTTGCGGGAACAAAAAGACGATTTCATGAGAAAACTCCTATTTTCCACCGCTGCAATCGCAGCTTTATCTTTCGCTTCTATCTCTAATGCTCCTGCCCAGGTGATCAAAGGTTTTTACAAGCAACCTTACAAAGCGCGTAACAATGGTACTTTCGATAAAAAAGCCGGGATATTCTCTATAGGCTTAGGTGCACCTTATAGTTATGCTAATTATTACAGGACTATTTTTCCTCCTGTTTATGCTAAATATGAAATGGGTATCATAGATGAAATAGGTATCGGACTTGTTGGCGGTATGGGTTTTGGTAGTAATCGTTATAGCGACGATAATTATTCCACAACAACAATAGGTGTTTTGGGCTATTACCACTTTAATAAATTCATTCCTTTAAAAAAATTAGATGTTTATGCCGGCCTGGGTATTGGAATGGATATCAACAACAGAATGCACAGAGGTACAGAGGTCAATCCTTTGCTTTTACTCAAAGCCGGTGCCCGGTATTACTTCACTCAATCATTCGGTGTTTATATTGAATCAGCTTACGATATGTTGAGTGTGGCTAATGCAGGTGTCACTTTCAGGTTTTAATACCGAACAGGATTATAACTTACATAAAAAGGGAAACCCATTCGCTGCGAATGGGTTTCCCTTTTTATGTAATGAATGATTTAATTCTTTAATCAAATTTCTCCGGGCGCATCTGCGGGAAGAACAATACATCCTGTATAGAAGGCTGGTTGCTCAACAGCATACATAAGCGGTCAATACCGATACCGATACCCGAGGTTGGCGGCATACCATATTCCAGTGCTCTCAGGAAATCGTGATCGATGAACATGGCTTCATCATCACCACGCTCCATCAGCGTCATCTGCTCTTCAAAACGTGCACGCTGGTCGATAGGATCATTCAGCTCGGTATAAGCATTGGCTAATTCCTTACCATTGATCATTAACTCGAAACGCTCTACCAGTCCCTCTTTACTACGGTGCTTCTTGGTCAGCGGAGACATCTCAACCGGGTAGTCGATAATAAACGTAGGTTGTACATAAGTATGCTCTGCCGTCTCGCCAAAGATCTCATCGATCAGTTTACCTTTCCCGATATTAGGATCTACAGCAATATTCAATTGTTTACATACCTCCCTCAATCCTGCTTCATCCATTTCGCTGATGTCAATACCGGTATTTTCTTTAACAGCATCAAAGATCGTGATGCGCTTGAACGGTGCTTTGAAGCTGATAATATGTTCACCTACCGGAACATCTGTAGTACCGTGTACCGCCAGGGCCAGGGCTTCAAACAGTTGCTCGGTGATGTCCATCATCCAGAAATAATCTTTATAGGCAGTGTACCACTCCAGTACCGTAAATTCAGGATTATGCGTTCTGTCCATTCCTTCATTACGGAAGTTGCGGCTGAACTCATATACCCAGTCAAAACCACCTACTACAAGGCGTTTCAGGTACAGTTCATTGGCAATACGCAGGTAATAAGGCACGTCCAGGGCATTGTGATGCGTGCTGAAAGGTCTTGCAGCAGCTCCGCCCGGGATATTCTGCAATACCGGTGTATCCACTTCCATTGCACCCCTGGTATTCAGGAATTCACGAATGGTGTTCATGATCGTAGTGCGTTGTGTGAAAGCAGTACGTGTATGCGGGTTGATGATCAGGTCGGCATAGCGTTGACGGTAGCGGAACTCCGGATCCGTCACTTCATCAAATACATTCCCGTCCACATCTCGTTTCACCACAGGTAAGGGTTTCAAAGATTTGGTCAGTAAGGTAAACTCCTGTGCATGCACAGAGATTTCTCCTTTCTGCGTTACGAAAACATAACCTTTAATACCAATGATATCACCGAGATCAATACCTTTGATCGCCAGGTCCCACAGGTTAGTATCCGTTCCTTCAGGAGCGAGTTCATCTTTCTTTAAGTAAATCTGGATGATGCCTTTACCATCCTGGATCTTTAAAAAGCCTGCTTTACCTTTATTATTATTACTCATCACACGACCGGCGACACATACACTGGCAAACTCTTCCTTCTTATCCTCTGTAAACTGTTTCTTTATATCTTCCGAATAATGAGATACAGGATACAATGGCGCAGGATAGGCTTCTATCCCTGCCGCAGAGAGTGCGTTTAATTTTTCTCTTCGCACTAACTCTTGCTCAGATAAGTGTTGAACTTGCATAATAATATTTGAATGCTTTAAAAATAAGCTGCAAATATAGTTCTATTTTGCTTATCCATTGATAGCTGCCTGTGCTTAATTTGCTAAGAAGAAATGGCAGCAAAATATTTTAAAAAACAAATTAAAAAAATACATTTGTCTTTAAACGCATCTTATCATGACTGAGGAAAACAGGAAAGAAAGCTTAATCGCTGATATCAATAAAAAAGCTGATCTTGGATTTTCAGTGGAAGAGATCAGGGAAAACCTTGAAAACAATGGCTATACACCGGAAGAGATCAGACAAGTAGGCCTTGTCGCGTATCAAAATAAGGTAGCCGAAAAAGATAAAAAATTCAGTCCCTGGTCTTTATTGATCTCCCTCTTCTTTATCATCAGGGGTATTATGTATTTTGCCAAAGAGCAGCATACCCTGGGATTCCTGATGGTGGGGGTGGGATTCCTCGGCTTTATCTTGAAAGCAGTCAACCTGAGAAGTGCTAAATAGATAGAATAAAAAATGGGTTAACCGCTAAGGCTAACCCATTTTCATATAAATGACCGGGTACTTATACGGTCATGATCTCTTTCTCCCTGTCTTTACAGGCAGCATCTACTTTTTCAATATTTTTATCGGTCAGTCCCTGCACACGGCCTTCCGCTTCTTTGGCAGCATCTTCACTCAAACCGTCTTTTTGTAATTTTTTGATGGCTTCAATTGCATCACGGCGCGTTCCTCTCACTGCAATCTTCGCAGTTTCCCCTTCAGCATACACCTTTTTCACCAATTCCTTCCTGCGCTCTTCTGTAAGCGGAGGTAAGAACAAACGAATCACTTCTCCGTCATTTTGAGGAGTCAGTCCTATGTTGGCCATCATAATCGCTCTTTCGATAGGCGCAATCATACTTTTTTCCCAGGGTTGAATAGAAATAGTACGGGCATCGGGAGTAGCCACATTTGCTACCTGGTTTACAGGAGTAGGAGTACCATAATAGTCTACGTTGATGCCGTCTACCATATTGGGAGCAGCCTTACCTGCACGAATTTTTTGTAATTCACTTTCCAAATGTGAGATTGCCTTTTTCATCCCTGCCGAAGCACCGCTTACCGCCTCTTCTAATAATTCAGTCATCCTAATGATTTAATATGTTTATTGATAGATTGCTATAATAAGTGGACAAAAATAAGGAAAGCCTTTGATTTGACGAACTTTTATCTAAAAGCCGCTAATATTCGGTCATTATCGTTCAGGTCTTTATATAAAACGGAAGTCCAGCCTGCATTTTCATACAAGTCTAAAGTGCCGGAGGCGAATTGCTGGTTCAGTTCCAGGTAGACTGCCTTTGTTCTTTCATGGCTATTGGCCCAGTCCAGTATCTTCCGGTAAAACTGTTGCGGATCATTATTGGTAACGAATAAAGCGGCATGGGGTTCAAAACCTAACACATGGTTTTCCATGGCTGCGGCTTCTGCTTCCAATATATAAGGAGGATTACTGACCACAAGATCTGCATCCATAAGCTTTGCCCAATTGGTCTCATCCAGGAAATCACAGCACACAAAATCTACCTCTGTCCCGTTCATAGCAGCATTTGCTGCGGCCAGGTCTAAAGCCTCCTGTGAAATATCTATGCTCATGATCTCTATACCGGGCGCATTTTTTTTGAGCGCTACCGCGATACAACCCGTACCCGTCCCCACTTCCAGCACCTTTAAGGGCTGTTCGCCGATCCTGGCCAATACTTTCTCCACCAGCTCTTCTGTCTCCTGCCGGGGAATCAAAGTATGCTCATTCACCTTAAATTTAAGCCCGTAAAAATCTGCGTAGCCCAATACATATTGAATGGGTTTACCCGACACCAGCTCTTCCAGCAATGCTTCAAAGCGCTGCCGGTCTTCCGGGCGCAGCCTATCCTGCATCGCCATCCTTAAACCCAGCCGGTCCAGTTCAAGTATATGGCACAACAACATTTCTACCATCACATGTGCTTCCCCGGCTTCATACAAAGGATACAAAGCTTTCCTGGCCAATTGCACCGCATCGCCTGTTGTCATGTTATCTGTACTCATATATATAATGTAAACGGGGCAAAATTAACCATAGAAAACTGTTGTGACAACTAAGCGCAACAATCAATTTTAAGCGATCTGTGAAAGCCCTCTAATTTTACAATCCTTTTACTTAAATTTGCGCCATTATGTCTACATTACAATTTCACGACTTAAGGGTTAAAGATATCAGGCAAGAAACTCCGGACTGTGTTTCTATAGCATTTGATGTTCCGGAAACTTTACAAGAAACCTATAATTATCTTCCCGGTCAATACCTAACCTTTAAGACCATCCTCGATGGACAAGAAGTACGTCGCTCCTACTCCATCTGCTCCGGCAAGTGTGACAATGAGCTTCGGGTAGCTGTGAAAAACGTAAATCCCCCGGGCAAGTTCAGTACCTGGGCCAATACAGCATTGAAAGTGGGCGACCTGGTCAGTGTGATGCCGCCACTGGGCAATTTCACACCCAAACCAAGTGATAAAAAACAAAGAAACTATGTAGCCTTCTCTGCAGGAAGCGGTATCACGCCCATCATGAGCATCATGAAAGAGGTCTTGTACAATGAGCCTTCCAGCACCTTTACCCTCGTTTTTGGTAATTACAACAGGGGCTCTATCATATTCAAAGAAGAACTGGAAGCGCTTAAAAACCGCTTCATGAGCCGCCTGCGCCTGTTTCATGTTATGAATAAGGAATCGCAGGAAGCGGTATTGCTGAACGGGATCATTACGGCAGAAAAAGCCAAATCCTTCCAGGACCTCAAGCTGATCAATTACCAGGCGATTGATGATGTATTCATCTGTGGCCCGGAACCGATGATCGTAGCTTTAAAAGATTATTTCTTAAATGAAGTAAATATACCGGCAGAGCGTGTTTATTTTGAGCTCTTCTCCTCCCCTGATCAGCCTAAAAAGGTCAACAAAGAATGGGAAGCCAAACAGCAACTGGTCGATCGCAGTAAAGTAGCTAAGGTTACCGTAAAACTGGACGGCAACTCATTTGATATGGACCTCGCCTTTGGTGGCGAGAACATCCTGGATGCCGCATTGCAAAACGGGGGCGACCTGCCTTATGCCTGTAAAGGCGGCGTTTGCTGTACCTGTAAAGCGAAGCTGGTATCGGGAGAAGTGGATATGGAAGTCAACTACGGACTGGAGCCGGACGAGATCGCCAACAACTTTATCCTGACCTGCCAGGCCCACCCGAGGAGCGAACATGTGGTGGTAGATTTCGATATAAAATAATTTGTTCGGTAAGAAAATAATTCACTATATTTGCATCCCATTTGAAACAGAATGTGGGGACGGTTCCGTAGCTCAGTTGGATAGAGCAACAGCCTTCTAAGCTGTGGGTCATTGGTTCGAATCCAATCGGGATCACTTAAAAATTTAAAGCGAAATTCGAAAATATTCGGGTTTCGCTTTTTTCACGGAGTAAGTTGGCTCTTTTTTGTGTTTGGAAATTAAGACAAATATGGCTAAATTTATTCATTATAAGTACAACGTTGTACTTGTCTTAATTTAATGTGATTATAGAGATTTTATGGCGGTCAAGACTAAAATTAATCTAAAAAAAGAACTACAAAAGTATTTCGGATTTGAACATTTCAAAGGTGAACAGGAGCAGATCATTCAAAGCATATTAGCTAAAAAAGATACTTTTGTCATCATGCCTACAGGCGGCGGTAAATCTCTTTGCTACCAGCTTCCGGCATTGCTCAACGAGGGTGTTGCATTAATTGTTTCCCCCCTGATTGCGCTCATGAAAAACCAGGTAGACCTCATCAGAGGCTACAGTGATGATGATGATATTGCTCACTTCCTCAATTCCAGCCTGAGTAAAACCCAGCAGAAAAAAGTAAAAGAAGACCTCAAATCCGGGCATACAAAACTATTATATGTTGCCCCGGAAACATTGACCAAACAAGAGAATATTGATTTCTTTTCTGATATAAAAATCTCCTTTGTTGCTGTCGATGAAGCACACTGTATCTCTGAATGGGGGCATGACTTCCGCCCGGAATACCGTAAGCTCAGCGATATGATCAAAGAGATCGACCCGGAACTGCCGATCATTGCACTTACAGCCACTGCTACACCTAAAGTTCAGGATGATATTATCAAAAACCTGGATTTACGTGAACCCCAGGTATTCGTATCTTCTTTTAACCGGCCTAACCTGTATTATGAAGTAGTACCTAAGGCATCCAAAAAAATGGTGCTCAAGCATATTGTACGCTTCATCTCCCAACACAAAGGGAAAAGCGGCATTATCTATACCTTAAACCGTAAAACTACCGAAGAGCTGGCCAGCACTTTAATGGCCAATAACATTAAAGCGGTCGCTTACCATGCCGGGCTGGATGTCACTACCCGTGCCCAGCGCCAGGATATGTTCCTGCACGAGGACGTGGAGGTAATTGTAGCTACGATTGCTTTCGGTATGGGTATCGACAAGCCTGATGTCAGGTTTGTGATGCACTACAATATTCCTAAATCGATTGAAAACTATTACCAGGAGACCGGTCGCGCGGGCCGCGACGGGCTGGAAGGTAAATGTATTTTATATTATTCCCATAAAGACGTTCAGAAGCTGGAACACTTAATGCGCGATAAGCCTTTGAGTGAACGCGAAATGGGCGCACAATTGATTGCAGAGACGGTAGCCTATGTAGAGTCGGGCGCTTGCCGCAGAAGGCAGTTACTCCACTATTTCGGGGAGATTGACCGCATTGAAAACTGCGCCAATTGTGACAACTGCTGCAACCCTAAAGAGAAACTGGACGTAAAAGACAGTGTGAAGATCGTGCTGGACACGGTAAATGCACTGGATGAGCGTTTTGGTATCGATTATGTGGTAGATGTTATCCTGGGTAAGAAAAACCCGCAGATCAGCACCTTTAAGCATAATAAATTGTCCGTGTATGGCTCTGGCCTGATCATGGAGATGGATGACAATTTCTGGTACTCCCTCATCCGCCAGATGATGCTGGAAGACTTCGTTCGTAAAGATATTGAAGAATATGGCCTGTTGAAGTTAACAGACAATGGTCATAAATTCCTGAAAAAGCCTTTCTCCATTAAAGTACCGCTGAATCATAAGTTTGAAGAAGAGTCAGACGATGAGGATGAGGTACAGGCCACCGGCTCGGGTGGTGCAGCAGACCCCAGGTTACTGGAAATGCTCATCGATCTGCGCAAGCAGGTAGCCAAGGAGAAAAAATTACCTCCTTTCGTCATCTTCCTGGAAAATTCCCTGGAAGATATGGCACTCAGCTACCCTACCACGATGGAGGAACTGGAAAAGATCCAGGGTGTAAGTAAAGGTAAAGCCATCAAGTTCGGTAAAAAGTTCATTGAGCTCATTGCGCAATATGTCGAAGAAAACGACATTGAAAAGCCGGATGACTTCGTGATGAAGAATGTAGCGAACAAAAGCGGATTGAAGGTCTATATCATCCAGAATATCGATAAAAAGATCCCGTTGGAAACGATTGCCAAAAACAAAGACCTTTCTGTAGACGAACTGCTGGGGGCCATGGAGGCCATCGTAGCAAGCGGTACCCGGTTAAATATTGGTTATTGTATCGATGAAGAATTGGATGAAGACGAACAGGAAGATATCTTTGACTACTTCAGAAGTGCCGAAGATGATGACCTGAACGCTGCTTTCGAGGAATTCAGATCTTCTGACGTGTCTATTGAACAATTACAATTAATGCGTATTAAATTTTTAAGTGATTACGCCAATTAGGTTTTAAACCTTTGCGCCCGGAATCACTCCAATATATTAAGAGCTTAAGTATGGACAACAATCTCTTATTTAATGAAACAATAAAAGCGTGAAAGGGGGATTTTTCCTGATTCTTTGCAGGAAAATTACTTTAATCTTCATTTTTGTTTTTTTTAACTAAATTTGCAGACTGAAAAAAGCTCGTTATCCTATTTGCTGATGGAACAGAAAGAAATTATAGAAAAAATAAATTATTTCCTGGTTGAAGATTTTGAAGTTGAGCCGGAAGATATTCAACCTGAATCTAAACTTAAAGAAACCTTAGATCTGGATAGCTTAGACTATATTGATCTGATCGTTGTTATTGAAAGTAATTTTGGCTTTAAAGTAAAACCGGAAGATTTCCAGACCATGGAAACGATCCAGGATTTTTATACCTACGTGGAACACAGGCTGCAAACTGCCTAAACCACTATACTTCATTTTGTGCTTATGTCCAGTTGGAATGGAAAATCTAAAGGCACAACTTTAGGATACAGAATTTTCATATACCTTATCAAGCAGGGCGGACTTAAATCCGCCTATGCTTTATTACGCATAGTAGCCTGGTATTATATCTGGTTTGTACCTGCTGCACGTCGCCCTATCCTCTATTTATACAAGCAGCGGCTGGGCTTTGACAAAAGAAAAAGCCGTCAGCTTTTCCGCAAAAACATCTATGTTTTCGGACAGACCTTGCTGGATAAATTCTATGTACTGAGCGCGCAGAAAAATCCTTTTACCGTGACCCGTGATGGCGGACAACACCTGAATGATATGGTGGCGGCCGGACAGGGAGGCATTATCGTAAGTGCACATATAGGCAATTATGAGCTTGCCGGGCATTTATTAGAGCGCCTGCACACGACCATCAATATCGTGATGTATGATGGTGAAGATGCACAGATCAAGCAATACCTGGAAGGAGCAACCGGCCCCAAAAGCTTTAATATCATTTACATCAAAGACGACATGTCTCATATCTATGAAATGTCGGCGGCTTTAAGGCGCAATGAACTCATCTGCCTGCATGCGGACCGGCACGTGGCAGGTTCCCGTACCATCAAACATGATTTCCTGGGAGAAGCAGCCGAATTCCCTTTTGGACCTTTTGCCCTGGCCAGTAAACTGAGAGCGCCCGTCAGCATTGTATTTGCCCTTAAAACCGGTGATGACAGCTACCACTTTACTGCTACTGCACCACAATTGTTTGAAGGCCGGGGTACGGAAGGTGCAGAAAAAATGCTTACCGCCTATATTTCCGAACTGGAGGAAAAAGTAAAAGCCTACCCGGAACAATGGTTTAATTACTTCGATTTCTGGAAAGCAGGTCTTTAGTAAAAGTTTACCTTAGGCATCCTGTTTTCCCTTCTTTCCTTATTAAAATATTCAATAACTTTACGGCTTTAGTAAAATTTAAAAGCCCTTGAAATACATTCCCCAAGCTGCGCCTTTTGTAATGATCGACGAGCTGCTTGCTACTGATGAAACGCAAACTACCTGCCGCTTTACAATAAGACCCGATAATATTTTTATTGATGAAAACAATTGTTTTGCAGCGGCCGGCTTAGTGGAAAACATGGCGCAAACGGCTGCCGCAGGCACCGGTTTTAAGGCCGTTCATGAGCATACGGCACCTCCGGTCGGCTTTATCGGGCAGATCAAAAATTTAACCATATCAAAGCTTCCTGCTGTGGGTGATACCATAGAAACGACCATCACTAACCAAAACCAGGTGATGCATGTATTTATGGTCCTGGCTGAAGTAAGGTTAAACCAGGCAATCATCGCACAGGCGGAGTATAAAATATTTTTGCAGCAATAAGGTATGAAGCAAGTGTATCATATAGCAGATGCTGTTTTATGCAGCTTAGGCAGCGATAGCCGGAGCGTATTCGATGCTGTAGCGGCAGGAAAGTCAGGGATCCGGGAAAAGACTTTTGAAAACGGCTTAAGGTATCCTGTTGCCGCGCTTTCTGAGGCGCAGAACAATAGTTTAGCGGCAATATACGGCCCTGCTTATTCCCGGTTTGAACAAATGTGTTTGTTTGTTGCAGAACGTGCGCTGGAGGAAAGCTCTGTTGATGTTGCATCAGAAGATTGCCTCTTTATCCTTTCCTCCACGAAAGGAAATGTGGCGCAGATCGGCCAGGAAGCATCGGCTGATATTGTTCCCCTGCACCATAGTGCCAAAAAGATCGGGCAATATTTCCAAAATCCCAACCCGGTTACCGTTGTTTCGGTAGCCTGTATCTCCGGTGTGGCGGCACAGGTAATGGCCAAGCGCTTACTGGAATCGGGGCATTATAAATATGCTGTGATTATCGGCTGTGATGAACTGAGTCCCTTTATTCTCTCGGGCTTTCATTCTTTCCAGGCTTTATCTTCAGAAGCCTGCCGCCCCTTTGATGCCAACAGGAAGGGCCTGAACCTGGGAGAAGCTGCGGTGTGCATGATATTGGGCAATGAAGCGCTTTTAGCCTCCGGCAAGGGCCTGCTCAAAGGTGGCGCGATCAGCAATGATGCCAACCATCTTTCCGGGCCTTCCAAAACTGGGGAAGAACTGGGAACGGCCATCCGCCAGGCACTGGAAGAAGGGGGTAAAACAGCCGAACAGATCGGCTTTGTATCGGCGCATGGAACGGCGACCAATTATAATGATGAAATGGAAGCCAAAGCGATCCATCATGCCGGTATCAGCGCCCCGGTCAATAGCCTGAAACCTTATTTCGGGCATACGCTGGGGGCATCTGGCCTGCTGGAAAGTCTTATCAGTTTAATGGCGATGCAGTCTGGCACGCTCCTTCCTACCCTTCATTTTGAAGCAAGCAATGTCAGCGTACCTATTTCTATCATCAGGGAGCAAAGCCAACAGGAAATTCATAATTTTGTAAAAACCGCCGCAGGATTCGGAGGCTGTAATGCAGCAGTGCTGTGGTCTAAAATATAATTTGTAGCAATGACGCAGAAAATTAAAGATATCATTCAAAGATCGATCAGCGTAAAAGAGCAGGTGTTGCAGGATGAACCATTGATCGATAACCTAAATACTTTAGTAGAAAAGATCACCCATACCTTCAAGCAGGGCGGTAAAGTATTGTTCTGCGGCAATGGCGGCAGTGCGGCCGATGCGCAGCACCTGGCGGCAGAGTTCAGCGGCCGCTTTTATACAGACAGGGACCCTTTGCCCAGCGAAGCTTTGCATTGCAACACGTCTTACCTGACTGCTGTAGCCAATGATTATGGGTATGATTTCGTGTACAGCCGCTTGCTGAAAGGCATGGCTAAAGCCGGGGATATCCTTGTAGGCTTAAGTACCTCGGGCAACTCCACCAATATCATTAATGCCTTTGAAATGGCCCGGGAAATGGGCGTGATCACGGCAGGGTTTACCGGATCTACCGGTGGTAAAATGGCCGGTCTTTGCGATATCCTGATCAATGTACCTTCCAACGATACGCCAAGGATCCAGGAAAGCCATATTATGCTGGGGCATATTGCCTGTGAACTGGTAGAAAGCAACTTATTTCAACCTTAAACCATGGAATGTATTATTCTCGCCGGAGGCTTCGGCACCCGGCTGCAACATATCGTTTCCGATGTTCCCAAATGCCTGGCCCCGGTAAACGGCAAGCCTTTTTTGGAATACCTGATGCAGTACCTGGAACAGCAATATTGTGATCATGTGATCCTGTCACTGGGATATAAGTATGAAGCGGTATTAGACTGGCTGAAGGGCAAGGCATTTACCTTCAAGGTAAGCTGGGTGATTGAGCATGAACCGCTGGGAACCGGTGGCGGCATTAAAAAAGCCATTGGAAAATGCCAGGAGCAGGATTGCTTTGTGATCAATGGCGATACGATGTACGAAGTACCTTTAAAACGCTTGTGGGAAGCCCGGAGACCGGATAGTAAAGCGGTCATAGCGCTGAAACCGATGCAGCATTTCGACAGGTATGGTACGGTAGTTACGGATGAATCGGGTACGATCCGGAGCTTTGAAGAAAAAAAGCCTTGTGAAAAAGGCAATATCAATGGCGGGGTATATTTATTGCAGGATGTCTTCACTATTTTCAAAGAACTCCCGGATCAATTTTCTTTAGAGCAGGACTTCTTCGAGCCGGAAGCTGCCAAAGGCAGCCTGGCCGCTGTCGTTATTGATGAATATTTCATTGATATAGGCGTAGAAGCAGATTACCTGAGGGCGCAGGAAGAGTTGCCATAAAGCAAGCTTGCTCCCCACACAATTGAAAACCGTAAAATTAAACATTCACAGTGCGCGCATTATTTTTAGACAGGGACGGGGTAATTAATATAGAAAAAGACGGCAGTTATATATTCGGCCCGGAGGAACTTCACTTTTATGAGGGTGCCCTGGAGGGGATCGCTATTGCACGCAGGTATTTTGATATTGTGCTGGTAGTGACCAACCAGCGCGGTATCGGGCGCGGACTGATGACTGCTGAGCAGCTTCATGAGATCCATGCCAGCCTTTTGCTTAACTTACAGGATAAAGGCGGACATATCGAAGCTTTCTATTTTGCGCCTTCTATAGATAATGATAATGCATTGCGCAAACCCAATACGGGCATGGCATTACTGGCCAAAGAGGATTACCCGGATATTGACTTTTCCCGTTCGGTAATGATCGGCAATAACCTGAGTGATATGCGTTTTGGCAAAACAATGGGTATGCATACCGTATTTCTCCACACGACCCAGGATAAGATCGCGCTGCCCCATGAGCTCATCGATGAGCAATTTGACAGCCTGCAGGCCTGGAGTCAATCGCTTCAATAAAAAAGATATAGGAAGAATAGTTTGCAGTAAAACAGCAGTCGTTGAAGAGCACGACTGCTGTTTTGTATTTATAGTTGTTTAAAGATAACAGTACTGTTATGCCCGCCAAAACCGAAAGCATTGCTCATGGCTACTTTTACGGGTTTGTGCAAGGCCTGGTCCAGGACAATATTCAAACCCTTGGGCAATGCAGGGTCCAGTTCTTTTACATTGATCGTTGGCGGTATGGTATCTTCCTGTATAGAGAGAATGGAGGCTATGGCTTCCAGGGCTGCGGCTGCACCCAATAAGTGCCCGGACATCGATTTGGTAGCACTCAGGTGCACATGGGCATCGCGGCCAAATACGGCTTCTACGGCCTTCAATTCTGCGATATCTCCCAGGGGTGTTGCGGTAGCGTGAAGGTTCAGGTAATCTACCTCTTCCGGCTTAAGCCCGGCTTCTTTCAAGGCCAGTCTCATGCATTGTGCCGCACTTATCCCATCGGGATGAGGTGAGGTAAGGTGATGTGCATCACCTGTCATAGCGGCTCCCACTACTTCTGCATATATTTTAGCGCCACGGGCCAGGGCATGCTCATATTCTTCAAAAATAAGGGCCCCGGCACCTTCTCCCATCACGAAGCCGTCCCTGTCTTTATCAAAGGGCCTGCTGGCCGTCGCGGGGTCATCATTACGGGTACTCATGGCTTTCATAGCGGCAAATGCGCCATAGGAGGCAGGTGTAATGGGCGCTTCTGCCCCACCTGTCACAATTACCTTGGCCTTACCTAGTCTTATGTAATTAAAGGCATCCATAAATGCTGTATTGGAGGTAGCACAGGCAGAGGAAGGGCAATAGTTGATCCCCTGCAGGCCGTACTTGATCGAAATCATGCCTGCCGCTAAATTGACCAATAGCTTGGGGATAAAAAAGGGGTTGAACCTGGGTATATATCCCCCGTTAACATAGGAAGCTACCTCATGTTCAAAGGTTTCTACACCTCCCTGCCCTACGCCAAAGATAACACCGGCATCAAAGGAGTCCATTGTTTTAAAATCAATCCCGGAGTCTTCAATGGCCTGTGCAGCACTATAAATCGCATACCGGATAAACAAATCGGTACGCCTGATCTCATTTTTATCCAGGTAAAGTTCCGGCTGAAAGTTTTTCACCTCGGCCCCGCATTGTGCCCTGAATTGAGTCACATCAAAACGGGTGACCAGGTTGACTGCACTTTTTCCAGCAATTAACGATTCCCAGGTAGTTTTAATATCATTTCCTAAAGGGTTTACTGTACCTAAACCCGTGACCACAACTCTATTCATAAATAATCGCTTGGCAAAATATGGCGCAAATATATTGAGAAATTCCCTTCCGGACCGCTATTCACTCCCATTAAAAAGGGATGCCGTTCCTAAGAACTTCATCCCCTTTAATTAAACGCACCAGAGATTCTTTATTTTATCAAATGCACTTCTCCTTTAAATTCACGGACCTCTTCTCCTACCCTGATCCTGGAGTCATACATATATAAGCCTCCGTCTACGGGTTTACCATTAAAGGTACCATCCCATCCGGAAAGGGCTGCAGAGCCGTAGGCGCTGTACACCACCTGTCCCCATCTGTTGTAGATGTTCAGACGATCTATATTTACTAAGTTAGGATAATTGATAGAAGGGAAGAAGCGGTCATTTTTACCATCGCCGTTTGGTGTAAAGGCGTTGGGAAATACAATTCTTTTTTCTTTATAGTTCACATCCAGGTGCAACACCACGGTGCTGTCACATCCCAGTTGCGTCAGTAATTTTCTTTTATAAACACCCGGATCATAAATCTTACGGCCTACAAATTCATAATATTCACCTTCTTCTATGGTTTCATGTATGTTCACAGAATCTGTCGGGTGTACCACGATCGTAGTAAATGCAGTATCCTTACAACCGAATGGTGTGGCACCGATGGCCCGGTACACCGTAGAGATCGTAGGACTGGCTACAATAGCAATCCCGGTACTGGCAGAAATATTCTGAACAGGAGACCAGGTAACATCAGGAGCACCGCTACTGGTGAGGCTCACGCTACTGCCCGCACAGAAAACGGTGGTATCGGGAGCAATTCTTACAACAGGTTTCGGGTGAACGGTTACCACTACCGGCACTCTAGGTCCTTCAATAGGACAGCCGGCATTACTTTGTGTGACATACCAGGTATAAGTTCCCGGAACATTTGTATTGGGAACAGGTGCTGTGTAGGAAGGGGTACCACCGGTAGCTTGTGTGTACCAGCGATATACCGGGCTGGGCAGGTTACCGGTAGCCGACAATTGAGCGGCGGGTACAAACTGGCAATAGCTAGCCCCTGTAGCCGTAACCGGATCCGGGGTCTGCCCACCGGAGATGATCACATCTTTAATGCCATGTCCCTCATAATACAAACCGGTAGAGGCTGAAAAACCAAAATAACCGGTAGCATTGGTCAGGGTCAAAGGCCCGGTAATTTGCGGGGTAGCCGCACCATCGAGGAATACCGAGATGGTCCCTAATTCATAAACGATCTTTGCGGTATGCCAGGCACCATCAATGATTTGTGACTGTGCCGTCAGCTCAGAACCGATCAAACCATTCATGACACCTTCTGTATAACCATTATTCTGAAACTGGCGCAGTGTGATCAATGGATTAGCATTGATTACTGGTGTAGCACTATTGTTATCATAGGTATCAAATATCAATCCGAAACCGTTCATAACCGTAGGCATACCGATCCCTCCTCCCAACTGAAAACCGGAAGGCGGATTTGCAATATACCAGAATGCCAGACCATCTGCCGCCGGGATACCGGTATTGGTGGTAATGCGGTAACTGAACTCAATGGAGAAAAAGTCACAGGCACTGTTGAGATTCTGAGGAACGGTATAATAGATATAGCCGTTTTGAGTACCGATATTGTTGTTCAGGTTAATATGTGTGGAAGCATTTGATGCATTCCCACCCATGGTCCAGCCTGTAGTACTGATCGGATTACCATTTAAGGTATAAGTGTACGTTTGAGCAACTGCTTTTTCTCCCATTGCTAAGCCGGAAAAAGCCAGAATACTTAAGGTTTTAAATAAAATTCGTTTCATCTAATTTAAATTGGATAGGTAGATTTAAATTTTGTGATCGAAAAATCCCAAATAAAGTGGTTCAATTTTAACCAGACTTTAAATAAGATTTACCATTTCACTAGTAGAAAGACTGTAAATTATACATAAATAGTTGGTTGGCAAATTTTTTTTAACTTTTTTTTAATCTACAAATACTAAAATAGGCAGAATAATATATCTCCACAATGCAGCATACACAAAAAAAGAAGCATATATTTCTATATGCTTCTTTAAGAAAATTCTTTTTTGAAATATTTAAAATAATTTTAATAAATTATCTCTGCCGGTTCCGTTTGACACGTATTGTATCTTAACTTCCAGGTAGTCTTCCAGGAAGGAACAGAAGTTCTTAAATGCTTCCGGTAAGCTTTCCAAAGTAGTACATTCGCTTGTTTTTACCGGGGCCCAGCCCTTAAAGCTTTCATATTGAGCTTCAATATCGGCTTCGCAGATATCAAAAGGCATTTCTTTGGTCACCTCATCACCGATCTTATAGGCTGTAGCTGCTTTGATGGTTTCAAAGCCATCCATTACATCTGCTTTTGTAACAATTAAACGGGTCACCCCACTCAACATAATGGTATATTTAAGTGCAACGAGGTCAATCCATCCGCAACGTCTTGGTCTTTTGGTCACTGCGCCAAATTCACTACCGGCTACTCTTAACGCTTCTCCTACTTCATCATGCAGTTCTGTAGGGAAAGGTCCGCTACCCACACGGGTACAATAAGCTTTGGTGATCCCGAATACATCTCCGATAGCCGAAGGTGCAATACCTAAACCGGTACAGACACCTGCAGTAATTGTATTGGAAGAGGTGACAAAGGGATAAGTACCGTAATCCACATCCAGCATGGAACCCTGAGCACCTTCTGCAAGCACTTTCTTCCCCGCTTTGATCTGCTCATTGAGCCAGTATTCGCCATTGACAATATTCAGGCTTTGCAGGTAAGCAACGGCTTCAAAAAATGCCGGCTCCCAGCTTTCCCAGTCTACCTGCTCGCTGTACATAGCCAGCATAGACAGGTGTTTTTGTTTCAGTTTTTCGTAACGGGCTTTCCAGTCCTTAGCCAGGATATCTCCCACACGAAGTCCGTTTCTGCCTGTCTTATCCATATAAGCAGGACCGATACCTTTTAAGGTAGACCCTATCTTCTCTGTACCTTTTGCATGCTCAGAGGCAGCATCCAATGCTCTGTGTGTAGGCAGGATGAGGTGCGCTTTATGAGAAATAAACAGGTTGTCTGATAAAGACACGCCGATGGCGTTCAGGTTTTCGATTTCTTCTTTTAAAGTCACCGGATCGATCACGACACCGTTACCGATCAGGTTTAATTTATTTTCCTGGAACACACCGGAAGGAATTGTTCTCAGGACAACTTTTTGTCCCTTAACATAAAGTGTGTGCCCGGCATTGGGGCCACCTTGAAAGCGCGCAATGATATCGTACCGGGCAGCAAGATAATCAACAATCTTACCCTTACCTTCGTCGCCCCATTGCAGGCCTAATAAAACGTCTACCATAGTTAATTAAAGTAAAGCGCAAAATTAGACAATCTTTTGGCCTAAAAAAATGAAATTCATTAATGTGAATAAAAAAGCCTTTATTTTTCACAACAGAAGGCTTATCAAAGAAAATGAGTGGCGTATTATATAAAGATAACTCATCAGGCTAATTCGTGTCGGATGCCCTGAGCACTTAATTGTGCCCTCAATTCCTCCACATATATCCTAAGGGCCGGCTCGGTCTCCGGCACCAGAGTGATCCTGGTGGCAAATATCATCCACCGGCTTGCCTTACCGTTCTTCTGCCTGATCTGCATTTTACCGGTATACCCGCCTTTATATGCTTTTTCCACTTTGAACACCACTTTTTCGATCTCCGCAATTTTATATTTTTTAAAAGACAGGTTATTCATAATCAGCCATTCTTCTTTGATGAGAAAGGGTGCTATTTTCTTATTGCGCAGCAGGAAAAACAGAAGTAAGGCAAGTACAATACCGCCACCTACAATCCAATAGACCATCTTACGGTCGGGGTTATCATAATCTGTGGATGCGGTGAGTACCTGGTCGCTTTCTTCAGGGAGCAGTTTTCCCGAAGCCTGGAGATCGCGGATATCATCGCTCCTCAGGTCTGCTGCTGTGGCCAGCCTCCGGGCGGTAGTTGCATCTTTAATCGCATACACCGCATGGGGCATTAATTGTGAGCTACCCAGGTCATCAAAATAGAAATAGCGGTTACCGGCCTGCCATACGTTATTATAGCGGTCTTTTCCGGTACTGAGCGATTGCATGGCTGATGCGGAGACGTTTTCCAGTAGCATCAGGTGCGTGTTGCGGCTTTGAAGGCCTGATTTATTGCCCCAGACTTCTCCGGCACGCAGGTAATAGATCTTCTCGCTACTCCGGAATACATCATCTGATATTTCTTCAAAAGTATTCCCGGCAAAAGGATTTTTCCCGGCACGTTCCACTTTCCCCGTTTCTGCATTGTAAAAGTATATTCCTTCCTGAGCCGCAAATAAGACCTGGTTGGCATGCTTCAGGCGGGCACTTAAGAGCCGGTAAGGGGCTTTTTTCACATCAAAAGCAGTGCCGTCTGCATATACCATCCCTTTCTGCTCATCGATCAGATAGGCATTCCGGGAAGGAACATCTCCTTCAATATGCTGCTCATACACTTGTGTATGATAGGTCAAAGGCAATAATTGGTTTTGATAGTAGACGTGTTGCCCATCGGTGAAATAGGAACTACTTCCGTAAGCTTCTTTTCCTGTCTGCCGGACTAAAACGGACTTTATCTGTTGCGGATCTGCCTCGGGCAGCGGCAATCCTTTATAAAAAGCCTGCTCATCATTGACGGCAATAGCATAAGCCGGTTGTGAATGGTAAGGAGTATTGCTTTGCGGGAGCTTTACTGCAGGATACCAATAGGTTTGTGGTTTACCGGCTATACCAAAGCGCTGGCCGATCAATTGTCCTACTTCTTTAAATACGTTTAAGGAGGTATTGCGTTCTGAGTTCCGGCTGCAGTAATAAGCGGTGCTGCCATCGGTATAATAGTTATTTCCCAGGGCTTTTAAAGATCCAGGCTTAAGGTCTTTCAATATAACATTTCCGGCATACACGTTCTGCTCATCATAGCCTATGTGTGCATCTTCAAAATTGTCGGGCAATACCTTGAAGGTTTCGGCACGGGCATCTTTTACCTCGTAGTAGCCATTGCTCGGCACCATGGCATACACCTTGCCCTCATAGGTGGCATATACCCCATTGAGTTTGGTCGCCTTTTGATCAAACTCATATGTGCTGTCACTATTGGAGATGCTTATGGACAGCATCGAAAACAAGAATATAAATGAGAGGATCAGCAAGGAGTAGATGATATAGCGGTATTTATACATGATACGTTCTTTTAGTTATCTTATTCAATCAATACGGTCCACTCCAGGAAATAGCCGATCACACCACCTTATCTTCACCTATCCTGTTTTAGATTGAAAAGTAAATATAATGCGATTACCGCTAAAGTTGATTTCAAAAGGGCACAGGCATCTGTATAGCGCATTTTTCACACCAAAAGGTGCCCTACGGGACACCTTTAATTCTATTCCTGGTCCTTTTAAACCATAAACCGCTAATGCCGGAAAGGTGATGATTTATTCGATCTTTTTACTTTTTGTGCAAAAAGCAGAAAAGATACCATAACCTCCTTCAATATTGGTGTACACGGAAGTGGGTTCGCTAAAAGGATCTCCGCCCCCTCCTGCTCCTTTTTTAATGGCTGTAACATACCTGAAATAAGATTCGGTGGTGTTAATACAACTCAGGGTTGTTTCTTTCTCCTCATTGTCCAGGTCGGCGTTAAATGAAAAATCATATTTTATTATACCATTACTTTCCTGCTGCACTTCCTTTGCAACATCATAACTTGTATAGGACTGATCTTGATCTTTGATAGATACATGGGTGACAACACGCAAAAAACTAATCCCGTTTCCCGGATCCCGGATCGTCATATTTACCTTGTATTCAGGATAGTTATGATCGAAAGGAAAAGGGCCGCTGATTGTATAATCGAAATCAAAATCTTTTGAGGGTACCGTAGTCGTCGCTTTCAGGTCAAAAAGGCTATTATTTTTAGCACTGACAGTATAGGTTTCTCCGGGCAAAATAGGCAACTTGCTTTGTAAAGTATAGAAGATCACGATTTGCTTGTCATTGTTGGAATATTTGCCGGAACGGGTTTCCAGGAATTTCAAATCAATGCTCTGCCCCTTGTGTTCCAGTTTGACCTCAGCTTGTTCCAGGTCGGCAATAGTGATGGTCTTATCTTTTTTATTGCTCACTCCTTTTGCCAGGCTGAGTGCAATAGTAATGGTATCCACATCGGGATTCAAAAAGCCGAAAAGCATTGCTGCATCATCGGTACGGGTGAGTTTTCCATCCGGGACTTTGGTTTTACAGCTCAAAGCAATAAAGGAAAACAGGATGGGAAGAAGGATTATTTTAAATATTTTCATAAGGTTATTCTATTTGAATTTGAAGCTATAGGTGAATGAGGGAATAAAGGGGAATATGGTATATTTATACAGTGCTCTTTCATTACCTGAATTATTATATTCCATGGAGTAAAAAAACGGGTTCTTCCTGTTGTAGAGATTATAAAAGCTAAATTCCCAGGTACGTGTACCTTTTTTACGTTCTCTGCTGAACTGGATCCCCAGGTCCATCCTGTGATAAAGTTCTGTTCTGAAATCATTTCTCCCGGAAAAGATACTTGCGTTATCTAAATAAATACCCGGATTGGCCAGGTTTCCGTCGGCCGGGATATTAGATACTGTAGTCCCGTCTTGCCTGGTAATAATAATAGGATTACCTGTAGCAATCGTAAATAAGGCATTGATGCGGATCCTGGGGCTCAGCTCATAAAAGCCCACCAGGTTAAGGTCATGCCTGCGGTCAAAACGGGGATAGAAGAACTTACCGTTATTGATGTCTTCAAATTTGAATTTTGTCCAGGACAAGGTGTATGCCAGCCAACCATTCAGACGGCCCTTAGGCTTTTGCACCATAAGTTCTGCACCATAACTATGACCAATGCCGGAGCTTACTTTATCTTCAAATGCACCATTCTTACTTAATTCAGCAGGATCTTCCATATCAAAGAAGGAAACACCTTCTTTATAGGTGATAATATTGCTCATGTCTTTATAATATCCTTCCAGGCTCAGGGAAAGACCCGGATGCTCGATATCCCTGAAAAAGCCTAAACTGTATTGCTGCGCGCGCTGCGGACCTATTTTATCTGTGGCAGGTACCCAGAGATCACTGGGCAGGTTGAGCGAAGAGCTGGTCAGCAAATGAAGATATTGATTCATGATCGTATAACTGGCCTTGACCGAGGTCTGATCGTCTATCAGGAAACGGGCAGAGGCCCTGGGCTCGATATTGAAGTAAGGCCTGGAACCGGCTATAAACGCAGTTCCGCGCAACCCCAGGTTAGCGGCCAGTTTTTTGCTGATCTTCCATTCGTCATCCAGGTAAAGGTTATGTTCCCAGCTTTCATATTCTTTATTGGGGTTGGGAAATTTCTGACCCTTTTCTATCTCAACAAAAGTGCTTGGCTTGAAATAATGGCGGGTTATTTTATATCCTGCCCTTATGGTATGATTGCTGTTCGCAAAATAACTGAAATCGTATTTTCCACCGATATCATCAATAGAGGAGAGCAAAGACATTTTATAGGTCTCCCCCTGAAAGCGCTCCTGCATATTAATGCCCATTCTATAATTGCTGTAATTGACCGACATATTGGCAAAAAGCCTGGGATTGAAGATATGGCTCCATCTTAAAGATCCGATGGTATTGCCCCAGCCAAAAACCATTTTGGAGAAACTCTCTTTTTCAGGGTTACTCTTGCTCGAAAACCGGTCTTTACCCAGATATCCGCTTAAATAGATGCTGTTTTTCTTATCGATCTGGTAATTAACTTTCGCATTAAAGTCATAGAAATTGGCCCCGAGACTGGAACCTTTAGCAGTTGCCTTAATAATGGGTGCGGCCAGAACATCGGCATAACTCCTTCTCGCCGACACTAAAAATGAGGCTTTATTCTTTACAATAGGCCCTTCAAATGTGGCCCTGGAAGAGAGTAAGCCCAGGCCTACCTCTCTCTTATACCTCTGCTTGTCGCCGTCTTTCATGGTAATATTGAGTACAGAGGACAGGCGCTCCCCGTACTTTGCCGGGAAACCACCTTTGATCAGCTCAATGCCCTTAATGGCATCTCCATTAAAAATGGAAATAAAGCCAAACAAGTGACTGGCATTATACACGACCGCATCATCAAGGATAACGAGGTTTTGATCTGTATTTCCTCCGCGTACATTAAAACCACTGCTTCCCTCCTGCCCTTTCTGCACTCCGGGAAGCAATTTGATTACTTTAAATACATCTTTTTCTCCCAATAAAGCCGGGATGTTCTTCACCTGCTCCGAGCTTAGCTGATGGGTGCTTCCACGTACCTCCTGCGCGTTACCTGTTTTAGCAGTAACCACGACTGCTTCCAGGCTATTCCTTGGATGAATGGCCAGGTCTATGATTTTGTTTTCCTGCAGATCAATATTCAGACTTGTATCATTATAACCGGGATAATACAACTGTATAACATAAGTCCCCGGTTTCAGGCTCAGGGAATAATAGCCCTGTTCGTTGGTAGCCGCAAAAATTTCTGCATCTTTTACCTGGACAATAGCGCCCGGTAAACTTTCTTTTGAGCCGGCTTCATGTACAAATCCACTGATGCTGAGCTTGTTTTGTGCATGGGTAATCGTTGTAAAAACGCCCGTACTGATGAGTGTGAACATCATTCTTTTCATCATAGAATTTATAGTATAAAGTCATAGACGTAAAACTTTAACCTTTTATTGTTATTTATTTAAGCATATTTTAAATCTTTCAGGTATTCCGGCATAAACTCATGCAATATGGAGTAAATACTCAAAATATTATGCGTACAGGGCTAAACAAAAAATAAAACCTGTTCTCATCAACATTTACAAACCAATAAGAATTTATTGATGTCTAAGTAGTTACAAATCACTCTGAAAACAGTATCCTATTATGAATCTTAAACATTTGTTGCTGGGTTTATCCACTATCTGCTCCGCGGACTATGCAATGGCAGCGACCAACATTAATACGCCCACAGTAAGCGGGGTCTGGACCGCTCAAAATTCCCCTTACTACATTTATAATGACATTACGGTGCCGCTCAACAGTTCTTTACAGATCAAGCCCGGCGTACAGGTCATCTTTATGGGTAATTACCAGATTACAGCAGAAGGAAGATTTACAGCCATTGGCAGTCCGGAACAAAAGATCACGTTTAAATCCAATGATACTACAGGATGGAACAACTATACCGTCGCTGATGGGGGCTGGAAGGGCATTTATATCATGGAGCAGGACATCTCCAGCGTAAATGATCCTACCCTGGAACACTGCATTTTCAGGGATATGAAAAGTCTGCAAAATTCATGTATTGTCAGCATCTCACAGAATATGAACATCAATAACTGTGACTTTTTTCATAATTACACAGAAGGGCTTATTTTATCCTTACTACGCTTTGGCAATGCGCCTTATTACAGGAGTACCAGTAAGCTGAAATTCACCCATAACAATATTTACAACAATTATGCAGGAAGGATCATGCACACGCTGTACATGGATAGTGTGACGGTAAGCTACAATAAATTCTATAATAACCAGAGTAAATACGACACTTATGCCAAAAGCTCCCTGCATGATACCAGTACCCATGTATTCCTGTTTGATCACAATGAAATGTACAACAATAGTGTACAGGAAAATGCCGCAATTTTGGATTGTGGCCAGGGTGGATATGCCTTCATCAGGAATAACAAATTTTACCAGAACAATACCACATTAAGAGGTGCCGTGTCTGTACGGTCTATAACCGGCCTGGTTGATGGCAATTATATTGCCAACAACAACAGGACCCAGAAAGGGGGCTTTTTTTGCGGCATCAATGATGGCGGCAGCGGTCTGCACCTTTTAGGACAAACGATTATATCCGACAAACCTAACTGGAATATGTACACGGTAAGCAATAATGTTATTGTCAATAATCATTCTGATATTAATGGGGCCGGTATCTGGGCCAATCACTGTAAAGTAAATATTGTCAACAATACCATTATGAACAATACCTCAGAGGACAATGGCGCTGCCATTCACGGCTGGGGCTCTTATTGCAAAGTAAATGTGCAAAACAATATTATCTATGGCAATAAATCAATTACCTCCTATTATGACACCGGCTACTATGCATTTAACTTTAGCCCGGTGATGGCAGGTGTAAATGTCTCCAACAACCTGATACAGTACACTTACAGCAATGCTCCTGCCAATATACAGGGGCTGGCGCAGAATACTTATGATCATAATTTAAGCTTATTGTCACCCACAACGGATGCGGGTTCCATCTATAGCGCATTAAGTGCCGACTTTAGTCCTGTTGCTTCCAGCCTGAATATCATCAACAGGGGTACGAACAGCGCACCGGACCATGGCGATAAGGATTACCTGGGTAATCCCCGGATCTCTGGAAATAGTATAGATATAGGTGCGATAGAATTTTCCGGGAATCCGAGCCGTATTGCGAACAATGCACTCAGCAGCCAGATCAAACTCTACCCTGTTCCTGCACGACAGCTGATCAACCTGGAAAATAATACCGGGAAAACTATTAAGCTGGCGCAACTGTTTAATATGAACGGACAGCAGTTTGAAGTCCCGGTCTCAGCAAACGGGAAAGTAATGCGCTTTGACCTGAGTCATATCGCCAGAGGCACTTACTATATTATGTTGACCCTTTCAGACGGACAACAGGCCGCTCAAGCGTTTACGGCGCTATAATCAGAAATTTTATAAACTTAGGAAACATCAAAAAAGGATTGTCTTATGGACAATCCTTTTTTGGCAGTATAGAGCAAAGGTATCTCCGCTTTGTTCCATGGTTTAAATATTTCTTTGTATTTGTACTGATCACTTATCTGCAAAAAGCTCAATTCTTTTTTAATCTTTTTTGATGTAATTGTCGAAGTCGGGAAGTTGCTTGCTTTCATAAATTTCTACAAACTGAGCAAATTGTATATATCCATACTTATAAGGATCAGCAGCAAGTTCCTCATAATTTTGGGTGATGTATTTTTTGTAATCTTCATTTTTCGGAACCGGATTTTTTAATCTTTGCAGCATTTTCCGGGCATAATCGTAACATTTTTTCAAATTTTTCTTTTCACCAATAGATCTCCAATACAAAATGGCTAGTGTATTGGCAGCATATTCACTGTCGTAAGCGTTTTCAAATGATTTGCCTGCATATGTGAAAAAAGAATGCCCTATTTCATGAGCAAGATAAAATCCGTTAAAAAATAATCCGAAAACGGCTCTACCTTCATTTGCTCCCCCGGCAATTTCGGAGAAAAACTTTTTTTGTGGTGTTATAACCTCTGTCCAAAATGGAAGATTGACCTTATTAGCTTTAATGAAAATCAAATAAGGTGTCGTGTTTTTGATCGCAACAATTTCACGTAGGTCAACACCTGGTTTTCGGGCATAAATCCTATCTGCCATTTGCTGAATCAGTTTGTTGGCATCTGCAACCAAGGCAGAAGAATCGTTGTAAGAGGAAAACCACTTGTTGGTTTGTGCTAATGAAAGTGTGTACAGGCAAACAAGTATTGAGATTAGTAATAGTTTTTTCATTTTGGTCTGCTTATAGTCTAACATTTTAAAATCACTGCTTACAAGGGTCTGCTGCAGCATTAGTATTCTATGGGAAGGGAGCCTCTGTTAATAAAAAGTTCAACCTAGATGATTTGAGCCCGATGAAGCATCGGGCTCAATATCAGACCCAATTTAATAGCTAAATCCAGGTATGCTTTTGAAGATACTCGACCTCTTTTTATAATGGGCCTTTAAGTAAAGACTACAGCACTACCATCTTTTTAGTATCCACTAATTGACCATCTGTAAATAAACTGTACAGGTAGGTGCCGGGCTGTAAGGATTGTGCATGAACAGAAATACTGGAAGCACCGTTTTGTATATCCAGCTTCTGCACCTGCCTTCCGTTCAGATCATAGATGCAGATAAAAGACCGGCTCACTTCGGGTGCAACTTTAAACCTGATGACAGTGGCCTCACTAAAAGGATTAGGGGCATTCTGATAAAGAATAGAAGTTGTTTTGGAAATGATTGCCGAAGCAGATGCCTGATTAGCTTTCAGGCTGCTGACTTCCTGCTTCAGGGCTTCTATTTCACTCTTCTGATCCTTTAAAGCGGTCAAAAGCAATGGAATGAATTCTGTATAGTTAAGCGCATAATCACCCTTTTCACTTACAGAAACTAAATTGGGGAATACCTGCTCTACTTCCTGTGCAATGAAGCCAAAATGTTCTTTATCATCAGCCGGCCTGTCCTTTTCTTTTTTAAAATTATAAGTATAAGACTTAATATCATAAAGCCCGGAAGGAACAGTTGCTATTGGTTTGATATTTTCCTTTTTATTCCGGTCTGAGACATAGCTAATAGAATTACATAAAATATTATAGGTCCTTATATCATAGCCAATTGCTGCATCTTGTCCCACACCAAGCTTACTGATAAAGACACCATTATTTATTCCCCCGGAAATCCTTCCACCATTGCTGACATTGTCCTGTGCACTGGCAAGCTGTAGATGCACAATCCCCATGATTGAATTCATATCTGTCCCTGATCCTGCGGAGGGATTAGAATACAAGGTAAAAAGTGAAGACTTTACCAGGCCATTTGCATCTGCCATTAACAATTTATGACCCGAACTTTTTAATGTGCCAATGCCAACATTTTCACCCGGGTCTATCCAAAAGAGCCTCCGTGGCGTGGTCGGCGGACTAGTAGACGGATCTCCGTCTATGACCTCAAATGTATTCGTACTTAAACTAGCTAAAAAGGGAATCGCACGAATGACTCTAAAACATGGATCGTTGAGCGAAGTATTTTTAACCTCCAGTTTAGCCCCGGGTGTAGTAGTACCAATACCTACTTTGCTGTTAGTAGAAATGGGGTTAGTTCCTGCCCATTGAGCAGAAGCCAGGTGGGGCGTAGCAAGTAAAGCAATTGGTGTAAAAAAGTAGATTAGTTTTCTTTTCATAACATATAGTTTTAATGGGTGAAATGTAAATATATATAATAATTCATCACACAATCAAAACAATTGATTAGAAATATAACTAATTTAATCTACGGATAATTTAATCTACTCAATATCAATTGGAACAATTTAAAAATTTGTAGAGTGAGCATTATCATGCATAATGTTTAGCAAGTCTGAACAGAAAGCATTCGATAAACAGTACACCTTTGAATTGCATATACGGAACAGTTAATAAAGGGATTTTAAATTCCATGTTATCCATTGTTCGACATGCGCTTCGCTAACATGTCGAACAGCAGTTATTTAATAAACTTAGGAAACATCAAAAAAAGGATTGTCTTATGGACAATCCTTTTTTTGATCGTGTTAATGGTGCAGGTGCTGCTTCAAAGCTTCTTTGAGAATCTTTATAAATGAGGGTGTCTAAAAAGCCAAGATTCTTGTCACATTGAGCTTGTCGAAATGCGGCAAGAATTGAGCATCAAATTTGTCTATGTTTCGACAAGCTCAATATGACACATTTGGGAGCCTTTTTAGACACTGCCATATCAGCACAACTAGGATAGTATGGTATCAAAATCGGCTAAGTGTGTATTATATTTGAAAACTAAACTTAGTCAATCACCACCATTTTTTTAGAGTCTATTAATTGACCTTCTACCACAAGACTGTAAATGTAAGTACCCGGGGACAGGATATTTGCCGGTACTACTATTTGAGCATTGGCTTCCCTGATAGTCATTCTTTTTATTTGTTTGCCATTAAGGTCATATATGCCTATAAAAGCATTGTCAAATTTGCCGGTAATGCTGAACCGGATCGTTGTTTCCCGGTTAAAAGGATTGGGAGTATTCTGGTATAGCAACGAGCCTTTAAGTAGGGCTACCGCATTATTTACCGGTTCATTATTCTTTAGAGGCATTCCATTTATCGCGTCTTCCAATGCGGTTATTCTTTTATCCTGTTCTTCTATACTAGCTTCTAATGCTGTGATCTTTTGATCTTGTTCTTTTAAAGCTTGTAATAACAAAGGAATAAATTCTGTGTAATTAACAGCGTACTCTCCATTTTCATCCTTGTGGATCAGATTAGGGAATAAAGGCTCTATTTCCTGGGCTATAAAACCATAATGAGTCCTGTTGTCAAAATTCCTTTTCCCTTTATACTCTTCCGTTTTAAATTCATAGGAGTATGGCTTCAACTGAAAAAGCTGATCTTTTATAGATGGAAGTTCATTGATATTTTTTTTAAATTTCTTATCTGAAGTTTGCCAAGAAGTGGTACAGTATGCTTCTCCATCAACATACAACTCATAAGTGCCAGATCCTATAGATCCTATGTGAACCTGATTGTTACACTTAATAAACGGACCCCACAAATCAATAGAATTACCTCCCATCCCAGCAATTGTTCTAATACCCATTATACTCCTAAGATTCATATTCAGGTCTGTTGTGGCTGTATGATTTCCCAGGTTATCACCAGCACTCGGAGGCAAGCTTACGGAATTACCTCCTGATATAGATAAGGTACTACCTGAAATACTTAAGGTTTGAGCTGCCGGTATAGCCTGAGTCTCCAGGATGCCACTGCTGCCAACGGTCACCATTTTATTGGCACCCGGACTGGCGAGTCTCTGGATACCTACGTAACCGCCTCCATCGATCCAGAAGTCCAGTTCAGTACCATAATTCCAGACTTCTACAATATTATTAAAACCAGATACCAGGCCTGTCCTCTTGACTTTTAAACCAACAGGATAGGGAGAGCCCGTTGAGATATCCAGCTGAGCGGCCGGTGAGGACACGCCTATACCCACCTTACCTGTAGTTGTTGTAGGTGTCGCAGTTCCTGTCCATACGTTTTGGGCATTTGCGGCAAAGGCCATGCCGAGCAATAAAGCCGAGAGGGCTATTGTTTTATTCTTTTTCATAAATGTAACTGTTAAGCCCCTGTCTTGACCGCCATGGAGTCGTTTATTCAGCGGACACCCTATTTATCCAGGTTTACCGGTGCAGTTCCTGTTGACTTTGTATTCGCGAAATACAGGCTAAGCTATCTACTATCCGGTGCAGAAAAAAAGGAACATTTTACGGTTGTGGTGTCTGAGTTTACGGTTGTGGCATTTGAGTTCACCGGCTAACTGTGGATCAATTTAAAAAAGTTGTGTAGACTATGATAGCCCGACAAGGAGAGTTACCGGAAATAAAAAAGCCCCCGGAAAATCCGGGAGCTTTGAGGCTGTACCACGTACGGGAATCGAACCCGTGATTCCTCCGTGAAAGGGAGGCGTCTTAACCCCTTGACCAACGCGGCTTAAAACGATAAATTATGTAAGACAGGCTTTAAAACCTTGTACCCCGGAGGGGAATATGATTGAAACTTTAAGTACCTTTTTTGATGTTTTGGATCAAATTATTCACGCAGATCAACTGCAAAAAAAAGATCCTGATCAAAGAAATAAACCTAATCGCAAACTTGGATTATAGTTAAATATACTCTGTTTTTTATCAATGGCTTTAAGAACTACTGTAAGAGCTACTGTCTACTTCTCTGTTTGACGAGTGCAAAAGTAAATCAAGATTTTGATTCAGCAAAAAATATTTTTTTTAAGTTCTTTCATTTTAAAAACATTGAATTACTTGCTCAACTATAATAACACGCACGGCTGACTCGTCGGGGTGAGAAATGATGTCAATTTTTTTGCTCTGGTAACCGCCACTCTTAAAACCAATTTGTCTTGTTCGATCCGTTTAGGATCTAGATTGACTATTGGATTATATAGCTCCTCCCAAATAATAACTTCATCGAACTCTTTGCCCTTTGATTTATGTAAGTTCATGACAAAGATACCGGTGTATTTGCGATTAGTCATTGCGAAGTGTTCTTGAGTAAGCGCTTCCTCCACCAAAATGGAAGCTCGAAAATACGCTTTACTATCTCTCCATTTCTCAGTTAATTTACTCAACAGTAGAGCACCTTTATTTAAAAGCCTCAGATATATTGCATCCTCATATATGTTTCGTAGTATTTCGTGCGCGGAATTTTGGAACAAATTCCGAACTAATATCCAGTCTTTATCCGGACCGCCTGTAAAAGCAATGTTGTTTCGTTGCACCACAATTTTCTCGATTTCATCAATAAGCACCTTTCGTTTTGCCCCAGCTATTTTGTTACCAGGAACATATGATTCCAAAAAGCTAACTATTTTAAGATCTGCCTGGCTTATCCTTGCGCCCTTTCTTCCTTTAATGTGATGAACAATATATCGGATTAGGGTATCAATACCCCAATCATTTGTTGGTTCCATTACTTTCGCAATAATCGCGGCAGAAAGGGATGGTCCTTCAGGGTCTATTACGACATCATGGCTTATTTTTTTAGAAGTAAGGTAGGAGGAGATTTTCAAAGTGTCACTCTTTCTTTTGACCAATATTGCTAATGACCAATCACTATTCCCCTTATCTGCTTTTTTACGTGCGAAAGCATTTTGTAAAGTAAGAAAAAGTGGCAATCTAGTGTCGCTTCGATAGAACCTATACATTAATATTTGTACATTTTTATATTTCTTCCCCTTATTTTTTCCAGTCAGTAAATCATCACCAAATTGAACGATGTCTAAACCAGAGCTTCTGTTGTTTTCCTTGCCAAGATCAATCCTCAAGCAATTGAAATATTCAACGAATTCAGGAATTCTTTTAACAGAAGCACCTCTGAATTCAAATATTCGTTGGTTTAGATCTGCTAAAGCTATTATATTTGATTTTCGCCCCAACAATTGGACAATTTTCCATTCGTTTGAATCTGTATCTTGAAACTCATCGACAATGATATATGGATATGTATCCGACAGTAAATCACATATTTTTTGCGATTTCTCTAACAGATTAGATGCCACTTCGGCAAACAAATCGAAACAAAGAATGCCGTCCTTGTCAAGCAGATTATACTTATAATCTATTAAATCTTTCTTGTTTCCAATCCCTGCACTACTGGCTGCAAAGTTTGGAGGGCTAATTAATTTTAATTTACGATGCCTCACAAGCAGATAGCCATGAGATTGAATAATTGACCAGGTAAACCCGTGATATGTATTTATTTCTAAATTTCGCTTGTTTGCTCCAGATATTAAATGTTTTGCCTGCTCGTCAATTCTTGAAATCGTAGCACGTGCGAAGCTCAAGAACAGAATTTTTTGATTTTTTTTCAGCAATCCATCATTTAATATCGTGTGGGCTTTTAATAAAGCGAGTGTAGTCTTACCAGCTCCTGGTCCCCCCTCAACTAAAATGTGGCCATTGTGGTCCAATACCGATTGTCTTTTATCGCAAATAGTCATCATTTATGAATTGGAGGTTAGATGGAATCTAATGTCCCTTTAATTCCGGCTATAATTTCTCGTAGCGTTTGAGGGATCTGATCTTCACGTTCACATAAAGCGATTATCTCTGAAGACCCTCTACCAGCTTTAGACCACTTTAAATACGTGTCTAAAAAGCTTTTAACCTCGTTAATATCCTCTGGGTTGTTAGCCTTAGCTATATGTGTAGGCAGTTCATTATTGTTCAGCAATTGCTGATAAAATTTAATAAGTATTTCATCTGCAGTTTCTGTTAAGATAAGGTCTTCAATTCCCTTATAGGGTATTTCGAATTCACAATGGACATTTTCTTGGATAATTTTGAGATTTTCAGGTTTTTGTTCATCGAACACAGCAAACACATATTTACCGAATTCCTTAAAGAGATTTCCAAATAATGGTACATTGTTTTCTGATTCAGCATTGAAAATAGCAATTCCCATTGCTTCAAGCGAATGGTATTCATTCGGAGCAATCTCGCTAAGCCTCCTAGCGGCAGCAGGATACAAAATTGATTCAGTGCTTCCTTCAGAAATTAGGATTCTTTTAGCTAAAAGTACTTCTGCAAATCCCGATCTAAAATGAGCATTATAGTTTTTGGGTCTCACATGTTTTGGAAATGAAACATAAGTACTTGACTGCTCCCCGATATTATTCCGTTTTAACAATATTATTTGTTGAGGGGAAAATTCTTCAAGGACGAATGGAGAGTGCGATGTGAACAATGCTTGGGTTGATTTTTGTCTGACATGATGAATAATGCGCTTTTGGGTATATGGTGGAATAGCTATTTCAGGTTCTTCCATAGCAAAGATTACAGTTTTTTTTGCTTCAGCAATCATAGACAACAACGCCAAAACCATAGTATTGACCGTTCCAGTACCTTGGTGATGAAAGGGAGCATGGTACCCGTCTTTTCCGGTTGCTAGGAACACTGTTAAAGTTTTGCGAAGATGCTCCCGAGTCAAATCCGAAACTTTTAGAATCGGTGCATCACCCCAATCGGACGGTACAAATTCTTTTAATGCCTCCTGAACATCGGTCAGAACATCAGTGATACCTAACGCTGGCTCCGTTGCCACTTTGAGCACCCGCAGTTCATCAAGCAGACTTTCCCACATTCTGGGGCGAAGCTCTTTTATCCTTAGTATTATATCCAATAAAGAACCTCTTTCCATACTCAATGCTCGAGATCCGGTTCGCAATGCTCTCAAATATAAAAAACCGCACTCTCTTTTATCCGTTTTGGTAAACTTTGAATAGGTTCCATCCTCCCGTTCCGGTGAGGAAAAGAGGGTCTCACCGATGAAGTCATCCTCTTCTAAATCGTATTTTCCTATAAATTTAACACGAAGTGCCTCAATAATATTAGCCTTATCTACATTTTCAATATCACCTTCAGCGAGTAACTTACTATTTTCCTGATCCCAATACTCAAGATTCCCGTTAAACTTCCTCTTTTGCTCATCTTCGAGATCTATTAATATAACCTCAATTTCTATTTGATTGCTATTGTTGTCATCTGGCATATAAATACCATTATAGAAATCATGTTCATCGATGACTGGCATCCTATTTAACCTATCAGGACCCAATACCAGGTCGATAGCTTCAAATATTGTCGATTTACCTGCATTATTATCGCCAATGATTACGTTGTGTCCATTGAACAAAATTTTAGAATAGGAAATACCTCTAAAATTTCGGATTTCAACCAGTGCTAGTCTCATTATAATATTTTTAATTTGACATTATTTATCAATAGTACTTAAGCGCAACGATTGGAAGGCTCAGTATGGGATTATAAATCTAAACTAAGGCCCTCAACAATTTTTCTCAAGGAGATCCCCAACATATCCTCATCGTAAACGTCCGTTGTAAATTCTGTAAAATCCAACATATTTACATTTCTAATCTCTTCTATATTTTTCCAATAGTCATCAGCATATTCAATTGGTCTTATTTGAGATTTTTTAACTTTGAAAATAAAATCATCAATCATAATAGGAAAAAATACATTTTGCCAAGATTGTTCCTGCTTTTTTCTTGCGGCTGTAAGTTCAAACTGGCAGGCTTTGCTTTTTATTGAATTTTCGGAAGCGATAAAAAGTAATTTGTCATGTGATGAAATACCTGCTGACATAATCTCTTCTAATGGTTTACCACCTGGAGCGTCTTTTTTCCATAAAAATGTTCTAATTCCTTCTCTATTCAGGCTAGTATTTATTCTTTCCGCAATTAAGGAATCCTTAAAGCTATATGAAATAAATACGGTTGAAAATTTAACTTGATTAGTCATCCTTGAAACTGTTTTTTTAATATTAGTCTTGCTGTTTATTTTAAAGTATGTTGATAGAATACCTTCGGAAAGCTCACCACTTTTTAAAATTGTTTGGAAATCAATTGACGCAAAGGAATCATATTGCAATTCTTTATCCATCATGAAACATTCATTATCCAAAACACAACCAATAAACGCACTTTTGAAAAGAACACTGTTCACTAATCTACTGTTTCTAAAATCTGTTTCCTGAAAAGTAGAATTATTGATTACGCAGTCCTCAAATAGTAAATCGATATATTCGTCATCCCGTTTGACTTCCTCCTCTAACTCATAGTGAGTAACAGATAAAAAGTTAGTATCCTCGATGGTACAATCATAAAATCTAATATTTTCAGAAAGAAAAAGTCCGGAAAAATTACTTGACGCGATAAAACTAGTAAGAAATATCATGGTAGAAACACTTCCTTCATCAATTTCAATGTTCCTTAAAAAGGAATCATGAAACTCGACACCATACCAACCAAATTCAAAATGAGTAAATCGTGAATTTGTTAGGCTGCATTTGTTAAAAACACAATTAGAAAAGTTACAATAGAAACCGTATACTCCCTTAAACTCACATTCAATAAATTTCACACTTCTAAACTCAATATCGTGGAAATTTCCAGTAAATTTTATCTTCTTAAAAACTTTCCTTACAACTCTATTCTTCCGGTCCCAGAATCCTTTTTTTTCTATGCCGATACTATGGGGAGACTCTTGCTTTAAATATTCCATTAAAGCCTCTGTTCCATCAATTGTCTTAAGCTCTTTAGTCATTTCAATTAAATAGGCACAATTAGTGATTATTCAAATATCCTTATTATTTCCCAACCATAGAAATAAATCCTCTACAAAGTCATTAAAATGTATTGTTTAAAATTTCTACTGCCCACTGGTAAAGTAGCAAGTTTACATTTCCGGGTTTGAGAACTTTGGTTACTCAAGGCTATCAGGTGATAGCGAACCGCTCCAGCTCCAGCACGCAAAGAAAAATTGCGATGGACGTAAAATTAAAACATGGTAGCCTGTTCTCGGGAATAGGTGGTTTCGATCTGGCTGCGGCGTGGTTGGGTTGGGACAATGTCTTTCACTGCGAGATAGACCCTTTCTGCCGAAAGGTAATGCAGTATTATTTTCCAAAATCTAAAGGATATGAAAACATCAAAACAACAGATTTCACAGAACATAAAGGACAGGTCGATATCATCACCGGAGGCTTCCCCTGTCAGCCATTTTCACTTGCCGGCAAACGCCTCGGTACAAAAGATGAGCGCCATCTCTGGCCGGAGATGCTCCGGGCCATTCGAGAGGTACGTCCCGGATGGATCGTTGCAGAGAATGTTCGTGGATTACTTAGTTGGAATGAGGGGCTGGTTTTCGAGGCGGTGTGCGCTGACCTGGAAGCTGAAGGATACAAAGTACTCCCGTTTCTTATTCCAGCTGCTGGTGTCAACGCCCCGCACCGGCGCGAACGGATCTGGATTGTTGCTTACGCCCAGTGTTACGATGATCTCCCAGCGGAGCCCCCAATCCAGGGAAAAGAGGAAGTTGTGGCGGGAAGCCAACGGCAGGAAAACGGTCCCAGCGGGCAATCTTGCGGAACAGATCAATATGATCACCCAAGGGATGAGTCCAACCAATGCACTGGTACCAACTCCAACAACCGGAGCCAACAGGAACAGCAGGAATGCAGTCCAGAAACTGGGATCCGCGCATCAAAATCACGGAGTTGCACTGGGACTGGCGCAGGTCGCGGAGCTATCAGCAGGAATATTACCGAAGGAATTCAGCAGTTGGGATCAGGTACCGGCATATTACCATCGGATGTTTCCAACTTCGATAGCAGGGCTGATCAAAACGATAGAAATGAAACCGGAGACTATAGAAAAGCAGATCAGGGACGATCGCCAGAAGAGCCAGAACATGCCTATATACCAGACTACTGGAAAAACTGGCCAACTGAGTCCCCTCTTTGTACAGGAAATGATGGGATACCCAAAGACCTGGTTGATATTACCGTTTCAAAATGGCGGAACGAATCAATAAAAAGTTTAGGCAATGCAATCGTTCCTCAAGTGGCTTATCAGATATTTAAGGTAATCCAGAAGTATCAAAATATGATAAACAATATAAAAATATAAAGAAAGTGAGCAATGAGATACAAAACAGGAATTAGTTACCAAGTGCCGATGATGGTACCCTATATCTTGACAGAGGCAGTCGGGGTGCTTTTTGGTAGAAAGCTTTTACAACCTGCTATTATCAATGATATAATACAAGATCAGAAATGGTCCAGTAAACATGCCAGGTTGCAATGGAAGCTACGTAGCACAAAATCGAGAAGATTTTATTTACAGATGGCAATTTGTATAAGTAAAGATAAAAAGGAAAGGTGCTTGCTTCCCACCCCGGTATCTTCTGGAGGAAGAAGTAGAAAGCTCACCGTTACCAATGGGAAAATTGAGAACATCTCAAAAAAGGGAGTTCGTTATGGTGTTACGATCAGGCAATTGGCAGAAGAAGGTTTCCTGCCTACACCGGTAGCAAGGACTGCAAAAGCATCGTGTACTAAAGATAGAAAAAAGGGCAATATCGAAGACGCTATTTTCAGGACAGTGGTTCCGGGTAGTTATCCCATAAAGATCAACCCGGACTTTATTGCCGAAATGATGGGATTTCCTGTGGGCTGGTTATATCGTCCCTTTAAAAACCAGTCTTAGGCTGAGAGTAAAGTTTTTATACAGGTTCAAGATAACTGGCAGGATTTAATGGAATAGCCAATACCATAAAAAAAAGATGCCCATTATCATTAATGTGAGAGCAAACAATTTGCCTAATTTCTCCAGACAGGAAGTGCCAACAGCTCTTTCATAGCTTTTGAACGTTTGTAGGCCACTGTGGTTCCGTCTATAAAATCGGTTCCGGTTGATCCAATAGTTGATTGCAAAGCCAATGACAAAAGAAAGTCCTCCGAGTACAAATGAAAATTCTCCCATAACATTCTAAGATTGGTTCTTCCAAAATTAAAAAAAATATTAATTAGTTCATATTGGATGAATTCTGGGTTTCCGGATTTATTCTTCATTAGAATCCAGTGTTACGTTGCTCTGTTTCGCAAGCGCTAATCGAATTCGGGGAAAATAAATTTTTAGTGTACACTATCAAAGTAGCAGTTTTTCTTTTTCAGCATCTCGATTTTTACATCCGTAAACAAGAACAGAAATAAATTTTAGTGATCAGACTATGGAAATTGAATTAAGGAAAATTACCTACAACCCAAGGCTTGATGAAGATTCATTCGCTGCCAATATATTCATCAATGGACAAAAAGCTGCCATTGCCAACCGAAAAAACGGCAGGCTCCTTTATTACGCTGTAGACGATCGTGGTATAGACCTGGTTGAGCAAGCACAACAATACCTAAAAAAACAACCCCGTGAAAAAGGACTGATAGACGGAAAGGAGCCGATGATAAGCGATCTGCTTTCTGACAAGATCGAGCATCTTTTTGCTACATACCTTATGGCTATTGAACGTAAAAAATTCGACAAGAAGGTTGAATTGATGCAGAAGCGGAACATCGTTATCGGTGAACCGGGTAGATATATGAGAACAGTTCCAACAAAGACACAGGTAAACCTACTGGTAACTGAAGGTTACAAAGACCTTATCCTAGATATCCTTACCAATAAAGTACTACCATCCATGTCCGGAAATGAAAAAATTCTCAATACAAATATACCGGTAATAATCCTGAAAGAGACAGGATTAAAGACGGAACAATATCTTATCACTGAAAATGGGCAGGGGGCAAAAAAAACGCAGAAAAAAAGCCAGGGAATCAAACCATAGTTATTTATCTAATCAGTAATATAAATACCGGCTAAGGCTGCTAAGTGCCAAAATCAAGGTTTAATTAAAACGGATATTATGAAAATAGAGTTAAAACAAATTGAATTCAGTGAAAGGATGAGCCAGGAGACGAACTGTTTTACCGCAAATCTTTATATAGATGGCAAGCTGGCAGGAGATGCATCCAACCAGGGACATGGCGGGCCTACTGATTATAGGAGTTATACCGATGAAGGTAGAGAACTTATAAGGAAGGCCGAAGAATACTGCAAAACACTTCCACCTGAGACGCACACAATGGGTGGAGAGACTTTTACACTTGACATGGACTTGGAAAATTACATTGACAACCTGCTTAACCAGTATCTCAGGGAAAAGGAACTACTGAGATTCAGGAAATCGATGGAGCGGGCAATGAAGAAAAGCCTTGTTATCGGTATACCGGACGAGTCCTATGCTACCATTACCTTCAAAGTACCGCTTGAAACTATTATGTCGTCTCCCAACAAACCGGAAGTAATGGTAAATATTATCAAAAAGCACGTTATCCCAAAACTCGTGGATGGAAATATCCTGCTTAATACCAATATCCCTGAATCATTTCTTGAGCAGGCCGGACTCAGCAAGGAGCACTATCAGCCTCATAAAAAAGTGGAAGTAAAAACTACAAAGGAACAAGTCGCGAAAAAAGGAAAGGGCATATAATTAAAATCGATTGTTGATATGGCAGAGCAAGATAATTTAGCAGACTTAATTATTTATTTAAAATCATTAGGTTTTGAAGGCAGCATCCTGGAGGCAACTTTGAGAAAGGAGTATGAACGATTCGATGCTTTCATGTACATAGACCACTATATAGCTTTTGGAAACGATCTCTTGCGATATGAATTACACTTAGTTTACGACCGGCAGTTTAATGCTTACCGGCTGGACCAATATGAGGTCTTCTACCGGAAGCAGGTGAATATTGAACATAAAATTATCAATGGCATTGATACACAAGAGCTGGAAAGGCTAATGGCTGAAGTAGATTGGCACTACTATTTCTTCCAGGAGATGAATGACCTTCCGACGGAAGAGGATCTCTCTGGTATCTTTGAAAAAATGGAGGCGTTATCAGATGAAAATAACCCTAACTCTGAAGGACTGAAAATTAAGAGTAGGCTGATCTATAAATACTGGCCTTCAGGAAACTGGAATGACGAAGCGAATGAGCTGCAGGATATCTACGAAACGAGTAAGGTTTTCAAAGCCGAACATTTGGGTATTGCCAATGCAACACTTGCCTATCATATAACAAGCGGTAACTTCGGCAATCTTCACGAATTGATCAGCAGAACAGGTATTGAGGCATACCCTGGGTTTGATCTAAAGGGACTATTAGCTGTTTACCTATCTAAGAATTCCGAGCGCTTTGATCTTTCCTTCTCATGCCAACAAGAAGATGGAATTATTGATTTTCATATCCCTGTCTGTAAACAGGAAGGCAGATATGAAGCAGAATATATGGAGCTTACCTTTACACGTTTCCCGGAAATCAAGCATGGCGTTTTTAGTGGTATTGATACCGCTAACCTGAAAGAACAGATGAAACTGATTGATTGGGAACATGGTGATCTATACTACCTCGATGAAAACGAAGATGTGATATTATATCCTTATGTTCAAACCATAAAAGATAGTATTGATCGCTTGAATGCTGACACTCAAACACAGCATATCGGGGAATATTTGCAGATCAAGTACTGGGGAGAATCGGTAATGGAGATGTATGTTAATGAGGAGACCTGGCAGATGAAAGACTGGGAAAAGACCCGACAACGATTTACTTTGGATGAAGATACCAGGACTATCGGCAACCTGATGCAGGGCCGACCAGTCCATAGCAGTATGTTGTCCATTTCGGATGCCCCTGATGAAAGATGGTGCGTGATTGATGCAACTTCTGTGGCAGACAATGGTCTTAATCCGATAAAATATATTGAGGGAATAAGCAGGGGACAGATAGAAACAATGGTCAGTATGCTATCTGTCGATGGTACTGTTTGGACCGGCGATATTGTACGATCTATTCAGCAGGGAGAGAAAGTTCCAGTAGATATAAATGGTATCAATGGAGCAGAACAGGTCATTGTGTCGGTGCCTGCAAATCCCGCAGAGCAAAGGCTGGAAGTAACCACACCCGAGGGACGTTCCATACCTTTCAATTTCAAGATGGATCCTGACTGGTGTGCCGATCAAATAAGCACTCGTTTGGAACAACAGGAAGGTAAAAAGGATTTGCGGACCAAGAAAAATCAGAGAGGGAAAACCAGAAGGAAGGGCATGTAGCTCGCAGGATATGAACTATAAATAGAGTGAGATGGATAAGGAATATTTGAATGAACTATTGAATGATCTGGACCGACGGGGTTTTTCAGACGAATTGCTTGCTGAAGAGATAAACACGTTTTCAGCCTATCATTTACCGCTGTTTTCGCTAAAAAGAGAAAGGAAAATTGATGGAGAGCAAATGGAATACCGACTGGTATTTCACTGGAATGATCCGGACATGAAATACGAACTGAGGGCAATTGAAGTATTGCACCGTATGCGCGTAAAAATTGAACCAGGCACTTATCTGGGCATAGATATTATTAGTTTGGATAAAAAAATGGCTCTGGTCGATTGGGAGCAATTCTGGAAGTCAAACAGCCAAGATCAAAAAATGTCAGGATTTTCTCATCATGCTGATAGCATTATGAGATCACTCTCTGAGCTATTACGTGAAGGTAGTTCAGAGGTTCAGGATATTGCGGAGGACTTAATGTATAAATATTTCCCCTCAGAAATCTTCTCAATTTTCTCACCGAAGCCTGAAAGGCACAAGCAGATCTATGAGCATAATTTTACCTACAGATTGGAACATTATCCGCAAATATCAGCAGAGCTTGCTTATCTGTTTATTACAGAAAGAACAGATAGCCTGGCATCACAATTGGAAGAATTTATGCCGGAACAGGTTTCAGACTCAGAAATAAGGAATGAAATTTACAACAAATTAAAAAATAATCCGGATGAGGCGCTGTTGAATTTTGAATGGGTAACACAGGACGGTACGGTGGTTGAAATGAATGTGCCTGTTGATAAGAAAGATAACTGGCTTCATGCAATACAATATCAGCTTATTGTCAGCCAATTGCCAGAGCTCCCCAAAGGAGTATTGAATAGTGTAGACGCTGAGCTTCTCGCGAAAAGAATGGCGCTAATCGACTGGAAAAACGATGAAGATCTTGTTTTCGCTAATAGCAAAGGCGATATAGCTTACACCCGTGAAGCAGAGCTGATACAGGAGGAGCTTTTCAGGATGGCGTGGGATCCGGACGGAAAGAAGGCTGCAGATCTGCTTATGCTGAGGTACTTTCATACGGTACCGTTTTTCGAAGATCAAATCTCAGCAGAAGCTTATGGGCTATTAGAAAACCTGCAAAAAAGGGTAGTTTATCTTACTAGCGAAACTTCAGTGGATGAGGCACTCAACATGATAAAAGGAAGGCCAGTGCTAATAAAAGGAATACCGGATCATATAGATGAAAACTGGTTGAGTCTGAAATTTTCTGAGCCGGACAAAGCGGGTGAATTAACTCCACTTAAAGGGATCACACCAAAAGAATTGGAAAAAATGATAGCTATTATACCCGTGGAAAACAATAATATTCCAGGAATTGTCGAAGGCTTGATGGCTGGAGAGCGCATTGAAACCACATCAAAATCAGGAGTGCCAATTACAATAATGATGACTGCGAATGCAGATAGAGTGATGATCTGTGACCCGAATGGAATGGAAATCCCATTCAATTTTGACCTTGATCCGGACTGGAGACCTGAGCTGGGTACCGCCATTAAAGACAGACAATCGAAAGATAAGAAGCAGGCGATAAAACAAGTCAAAGGCAAATCCCCTAAAAGATAGGAAATAAAGGAGCAAATTCTGTTTCTGAATGAAAAGAAGCCTTTCGGGGCTTCCGCATCCTAAGCGCAAATCCAAATTTATTTATGTTTAAATTCAAAAAAGTATGCAATCAATTCAAAGAAAAAAACAAAAGAAGAGCCATCCGGTGAGAGCGTCTTGCTTTAACCGGGCCAATAACAGAAGGGTTTTTTTCAGGTTCCAGGGTTTATAGGTCAGAAGGTTTATGAAGCGTATTTATGCAGTTCAATGTACTCCGTCTTGCGCAGGGCTACTGCAAATACACGAGCAAGCACTTTGTTACGAATGATGTTCAGCGTACTCATCTTGCTTTTACCCTCATCGAGCCTACGGTTATAGTAGGCCTTCATTTCATTATCGGTGAAAGCTGCATGCATCGCCGAAATATGCAGTAACTTTTTGATTTGGTGGTTGGCAAGCGGGCTAACTTTATTTCTTCCCTGTATGCTGGTACCAGAGCGATAATCAAAAGGAGCTATCCCTGCATAGCATGCAAATTTTCTCCAGCTTTCAAAGCGGGTGAAGTTGTAAGTATAAACGATCAGGTAAGAAGCGACCACTAGTCCAACGCCCTTGATCCTGGTTATAAGGGCAAAAGTCTGCTTCAGTTCATCATTGGAAGCAATGATAGCTTTAATGCCCTGTTCCAGGCTTTTAATCTCTGCAGAAGTCGCAGCGATCATTTTATCAAAGGATGCGAGGAGATCGACCTGCTCATATTCTGCTATACTTTGCAGGCTCTCTTTCCTGGTGGCAATATACCCGGCCCTAGTTCTGGCCAGGCGGTCCCTTAGAGAAAGTAAAGATTGCAGCTTAACGATTTCTTTAGGGGGAAGCTGTGTTCTGGGGATGGATTCCCGATAAAGGTAAGCGTACTCAGCAATACGCTTTGCATCTACCTGGTCATTCTTTCCACGGGTAATCCCAAGAGATCTCTTTATTCGTAAAGGGGAGATCATCGCAAACGGAGTGTCGATCTTGTCGAGGTAAACAGCTAGTGGGAGCGAATAATATCCGGTATGCTCGAAACAGACGAGGCAATGTGCCAGATCCTCACCGATATACTTTTGTAGCCAGGAAACAAGGGATTTGAAGCCTTGTTGGTCATTTTTAAACTGTCTGTGCAAAGATTTTTCCCGGAGGAAAACGTCAAAAGTGTCCTTGGAAATGTCTATTCCAATAAAATGATTGTACTGCATTCTGTTGGTTTTAAATGATTAAACAATTTGCTGCACGCGACTAAAGCGGTTAATAGACCCGAAGTCTAACATCCTAAATGGTCCCTGGCAACGTAAAGAGCAATAACCGGGACTAATGCGGACGACAGGCCTGAAAACCTAGCAAGATGTAATGTTCACCCGGAGATTGCTTTAAGAAAAAGATTAAAATTGCAGCATAAAATATGATTTTAATATAGGTTAATTAAAATTAGAAAATTTTACAATATGTCTAAAGGATACGTTACTGCAAAGTAACCGCAAGATGTAGGTTTGTCCGACACGGCCAAACCCATCTTGCCTCCGCATTCGGAGAGCGGAGGGGAAAAATCCTCCGAAGTCGGATTTTTTAAGAACAATCAGAATATGGGAAGGCAGGATAAGAAGCGGGAACTGGAGCATAGGATCACTTTCAGGCTTGGTCAGAAAGAGCTGGAAAGGCTCGATGCTATGCTGGCCCGAAGCAACTGTCAGAGCCAGAGCGAGCTGATCAGGAAGATGCTTTTTAAAGGGGAAATTACCGTTATGACCCACGACAGATCCCTGGATATAATCATGGAAATACTGTCCGGTATCCGCACGGAGCTTCATGCCATCGGCATCAATATTAACCAGGTCACCCGTCGCTTTCACCAGGAAAAACAACCTGAAGCACGGCTGCTGAAGGCATTGAAAATACAGGAATTGAATAAGGAAACGGGTGAAAAAGTCGATGAGGTTTTGGCGCTCATTGGTAAACTTTCAGGGAAATGGTTGCAAGAATAGTGAGCGGAAAAAGTATAAGGGGCATCCTGAATTATAATGAGAATAAGGTAGCCAGTGCCGAGGCATCGCTGCTGCTGGCAGCAGGTTTTCCGAGGCATCAGGACCAGCTTTCGTTCAAGAGCAAGTTGGAAAGATTTGAAGCACTTACGGCAATGAATGAACGTACAAAGACCAATGCGCTGCATGTGACACTCAACTTCTCCAACCAGGATAAGCTTAATGATGAGCTGCTCCAGCTTATTGCTATGGATTATATGACCGGTATTGGCTTTGGCAACCAGCCTTATCTTGTCTACCGTCATTATGATGCGGCCCATCCACATATTCATATCGCAACAGTGAATATAAACAGCGAGGGACAACGGATTGAGACCCATAACATAGGCAAGAACCAGAGTGAAAAGATCCGCAAGGAAATAGAAAACACCTACGGCCTGGTAAAAGCGGAGGAGCAGAAAAAAGAAGGACAGTATATGCTTCGTCCTGTCAGATTAGAACAGGTAATATATGGCAAACGGGAGACCAAATCGGCCATCTCGGCTATAGTCAGAGAGGTGGTGGATTCCTACAAATTTACCTCACTGCCCGAACTTAATGCGATACTCCGGCAATTCAATGTTATTGCCTGGCCCGGTGCAGAAGGCACAATGATGCGGGAGAAAGGTGGCCTGGTTTATTGTATCCTTGACCAACAGGGAGCACCTATAGGCATACCCATAAAAGCGAGTTCGATCTATTCTTCACCAACATTAAAGAACCTGGAAAAGCGGTTTCTGGCAGGAAAAGAAGAACGCAAACCCTATGGGCTCCGTATAAAACATTTGCTGGACAAGACCCTCATCAGCTCTAAAAGTATCGGGGAACTGTCCGATCGTTTAATAAATCAGGGGCTTCGCATACTGCTTCGGGAAAATGAAACGGGGGAGATCTATGGTGTCACTTTTATTGACAATGGCACCAGGTGCATTTTTAATGGCAGCGATTTAGGTAAACAATATGCTGCCAAAGCATTTATGGAACGATACGGCAGGTTTCTGGTTTCCGAAGATGAAACGGGTATGGGGCAAAATGAAATTTTTCAGAAAGCGGCTTCTGATGAGCAGCAAGATGCCACCCATTTACCTGCTGCTTCCTTGCAGGTAATCGAAAGAATAAAGGCAATTGCCAGAATAGAGGATAATGAAATTCCGGATGCTGATCCTTACAGGAAAAAAAAGCAAAGAAAAATTCAACCGGATTAGTTAGCGGATTAATATTAAAGCAGTGGAAAATGAATACGGGAGAGAATGCAGAAGCTTTAAGAAAGATCATTGATTTTATGAGGAAGGGCAGCCTGATTGTGCTGGGACTTCATTTCTATGTGTATTGTTATACAGCCTTCAAACAATGGGGACTGGCCCATAGGTTTGTAGAACAGGTCTTGGTAAACATTGGCAACATGGGTTTATTCAGTCACTTCTATGTGAGTAAGGTGGCAGCATTGATCCTCTTGCTGGTATCGCTTATAGGAGCAAAGGGCAAGAAGGATGAGAAGTTGAAAGTATCCGTAGCATTGAGGCATTTTATAACAGGATTTATTATCTACGGCCTTAGTTTTCTGTTACTGAAATTGGACGCTTCGGTTCAGGTGCTGGCAGGCTTGTATATTACAGTTACTTCTATAGGCTACCTGTTGATCCTTTATGGTGGCAACCTATTGTCCCGGATCATCAGTAAAAGACTGGATACAGATATCTTCAATAAGCTGCAGGAAACTTTCCCGCAGGAGGAAAGGCTGCTGGAAAATGAATACAGTATCAATCTCCCGGCAAGGTATCAGCTCAAAGGTAAAATCAGAAGATCGTGGATCAATTTTATCAATCCTTTCAGGGCACTGCTGGTAGTAGGAACTCCGGGTTCAGGAAAGTCATATTTTGTCATCCGGCATGTGATCACCCAGCATATCAGAAAAGGTTTTACTATGTTCCTGTATGATTTTAAGATACCTGACCTATCAGTGATTGCCTATAATACCTTTCTGAAATACAGGCATAAATATAAAGTTGAACCCAAGTTTTACGTGATCGATTTTGATAATATCTACCATAGGTGCAACCCTTTGTACCCCGAATCAATGACTGATATTACAGATGCAACAGAATCATCCCGTACGATTATGCTTGGACTTAACCGCGAGTGGATAAAAAAGGCGGGGGATTTTTTCGTTGAATCTCCAATAAATTTCCTGACCGGGATTATCTGGTACCTCAAAAAGTATAAAGAAGGCAAGTATTGTACCCTACCCCATGTCATCGAGCTGATGCAGACACATTATGACCAGCTTTTCCCGGTTCTGAGGACGGAGCCTGAGATAGAAGTGCTGATCAATCCCTTCGTCACGGCTTATGTAAACGGTGCTATGGAGCAACTGGAGGGCCAGATCGCATCGGCCAAGATCACAATGGCACGCCTGGCTTCACCTATGTTATATTATGTGCTTACCGGCAATGATTTTACCCTGGACATCAATAATCCCGGGGAGCCCAAGATCGTCTGCGTGGGCAATAATCCGCAGAAGGTGCAGGTGTATGGCGCGGTGCTGTCTTTATATATCTCCAGGATGCTGAAGCTGGTCAATCAAAAAGGCAAGCTTCCAAGTTCCTTGATCTTTGATGAATTTCCTACAGTGTACATCGGTGGAGCTTCAGGCATAGAGGGCACGATTGCAACCGCCCGAGGGAATAGGGCAAGTACTACCCTGGCAGTCCAGGATATATCGCAATTAAGGAAAGATTATGGTAAGGAGTCGGCTGATGTTATCTTTAATATAGTAGGCAATATCATCAGTGGCCAGGTAGTGGGCGATACCGCTAAAACTTTAAGTGAACGCTTTGGGAAGATCATGCAGGACAGGGAAAGCCTATCCATCAATGCCAGCGATACATCTGTAAGTAAATCCACACAATTGGAGTCTGCCATTCCCGCCTCTACAATATCCAATTTATCTTCCGGGGAATTTGTGGGAGCTGTGGCCGACAATCCTGATATGAAGATCCCGCAGAAGATCTTTCATTGCGAGATAGTTAACGACCATGCAGCCCTGGCGGCAGAGGAGAAAGACTATGTGCCCATACCTAAACCAAGGGAAGTATCCCAGCGCGAGATAGAAGACAATTATTTGCGTATCAAGGATGAGGTGGCAGCGATTATTGACGAGGAAATGGAAAGGATATATAATACACCGGAATTGGCGCATCTGCTAGTCTCCAGGGACGATTAATGAATTAAAAATTGAATGAAGATGGGAAGAGATATTAGGAAAGTACCCAAAGGATGGGAGCATCCCAGGGATAAAAACGGTAAATATAAACCGATGTTTAACGAAGCCTATGAGGATGTTTTAGAAGAATGGATCAAAAATCACCGTTTATGGCAAACAGGTCAGCATCCGAACCAACTGGAACATCCCGAAGCGACAAAAGAATGTAAATTCTTTGCACAATGGTCGGACAATCCTCCAAATATTGAATTCTATAATCCAAATAAGTGGACAGCGAAAGAAGCGACCTGTTATCAGATGTACGAAACCGCTACTGAAGGTACACCACTGAGCCCGGTATTTTCTACCCTGAGAGCACTTGAAAATTGGCTGGTTCAAATTTATGGTTATGATAGGGAAAGAGCCCGTAAGTTTTGTGAAAAAGGCAGAGATATACCGTTTGGGGATTACATGCCAGCCAACAGTCCTTTATTTCAAACAAAGGATATCAAAGAGGTTGCAGTGAAAAAGAAGCAGCAGCATCGACCTAAACGATGAAGGCTATTAATCATATTTTATGATAAAGGTAACAATCGAGCATTAAACATATGGATAAAAAAATAGAATTTGAAGCCTTACGCAAACTTGCAGCAGAGATAGAAAAGTCGTTGAATAAAAGGCAGAAGGTATGCAGTAAATCCTGTGACCAATGCCTGTTTACAAAGAGTAAAATTGTATCTGAAGAGCGGAAGAAAGAGATACTCGACGACTGCGAAAAGGAGCAGACCCACTTTATTTGCCATAAAGGTAGTATTGTGGGTGAAAATATTGTGTGTAATGGCTTTTTCAGGTATCTGAGCACTCCCTATTTAGAGCTGATGAAAGCGACCGGTAGGATTGAGTTTATAGAACCTTTAAAAATATCGGCAAAAGAAAAATCTGAAAAGAGGAATATCTCTAATAAAAGGAATACTCATCATAAAAAAGGAAATGGTTTATAGATTATTCCAGCCCTAAAAAATAGTTATGCCTATTGATTGCTTTTTTAAGATCGATAAAACTCAATTAAAGAACAAATATTTAAACTTCTTTTGAAAGAAAAATTTATAACTTTAAATGAATCAATTACAAATGATTATGGGCCTATTATCTTTTTTCGCTTCCGGGTTCGGATCAAAACCGAGATGGAACGGTACACCGGAGATGTTCCTGGCAATGGTTCTCTTTATGCAAAAAAAGAATAATCCTCAAGAGGATCTGCATGAAGTATTGCAATGGGGAGCGGTATTTCAGAAGGTTATTAAGGTCAAATTAGCACCTTATAAGGACTTCCCTGATTTGTTAATGAATGGTATTCCGGACTATTCAATGGTTGAAGAAATTGAAAAAAAATATATAGAGATCAACCAGCGTATTGAGCTTAAAAAAGCGATCTATGGAGAAAATGTTGATTTGGGCGACGATGATATTATGACAAGTGATTCTGAAGCCGCCATCTCAACAAGAAATCTGCTTAAAGATTTATCAAAGTATGTCAAATTCCGGGATGATGATCAAGAAAACCCAAATAATGAAGCCTGAAGCATTATCAAGTAAATAAAGAGGGCCTTTTAATAAGATTGGTCTATCTGCATCGTAATTGCTACAACAAAGTTTATACATTTTTACGAAATCAAAATACAAGGAAAAACTAATTGCTTCTTCTTTTTCTGGGCAGCACATTTTTTTTGACGCGATTACCGGTTGTACCACACTCTTTTTTGAAAAGGTCTATTTCTATTTTTGGGGCAGATCTTTGCTCCATCATTCGAATGATATTAAAATAAGTGCTCTTATAGTATTCTTTAAATTTAGGCGACCAGGGACGTTCTACTTCCTCCCTATAAATTGCCATAACATCTATCGGGTTATGCGCAACGAGTGTTACTCCTTCCACCAAGCTGGTATATTCTAATACAATAGAACGGGAATATATAGAGATGTTATCAAAAAATCGTTTTAGGGATATGGCTTCTATAGTGGTCGGGATAGCGTTAAATCGTGAGTCATGGGCCACTTTAGACACTTTCCTGCCCAGTCCAAGTTCCTGCAGACTTTCTTCATAACGGATATAGGTTCCTAATAAGCTTAGTTTCGGACTTACTGCCAAAAGCATAATATCGACTTTATAACCATTGTTTTTTAGCTCCAGGATGGTTTCATTGAGGCGTTCCCCGGAGGAAAAAGTGGTTTCAAGAATATAGTTCAATTTGTTTTCTCTGCAATATTTGCATAACAGATTATTCCACATCTGTGCATACTCCGCGGTCAGTTCGGGATATACCTCCGGATGTTTTGTCTTTATCTCTTTGGATAAAGGATGGAAGTCTCTCAGGTTATCGGCATTGCATATTACAGCATTGTTTCCAAGGAGTCTTTCTGCGGATTTTTGTAATTCTGTTTTACCTGCTCCCGGCTGAGCACCCAGTATAATTGCTGTTGGAGTTTGTGAAGGAAGGTAACCTTTAGCGACCTCTTCGGTAATAATCTCAAATATCGTCGAAAAGTCACTTTCGGATAATCTATATAGCTCCCTCAGGGTTTCAAGATCACTAAACGAGCTGTTCTCCATTATTAACCCTTTTTAATTTAGGTCCATAAAGTGCAACGATCTGCTCCATAATCTTCAGGTCTTTAAAATTATCTGAGTTCCTGTTTATGGTTCTGATCTCCTCGGAAAATTGGATCAGTTTTTCTATCCTGCTCTTATCCGGAGTTTCTTTCTTAAGTTCTAAAAACCGTTCCCGCCCCACATATGCGATCAACTCATTTAGTATTGCATTGGCACTTTCCGTCAACCGGTACCAGTCCAGCGGATTAGCAGGCTCTTTTATCTTTAAGTCTTGCTGTTTCAGCAACTGTTCTATCTGGAGCCACTGCTTATAATCCAATAATACGGAAATGGGATTTCCCGCTTTATCTCTTATAATCTCTTTTACCATAATACCTCCTTTTTCAATATCAAAACAGACACAGTTCCTTTATTCAAATTTACTCAATTAAAAGGAGAAATCATACAATTAAGGTAAGAACCAGCGGACTCCTGCTGGATTTAAAACGAGCGCCTAACAACATACTATCTTCAATACCAGACTGACCGGATAAGCGTAAAACATAAATTTTCAAAATATGAGCCACCCAGGCATGAGAGGGGCATTCAAAATCACATAAAACAAACGCCAAATAGATAGTTTTTAACGATTGTAACAAAATGCCCAACTTCAAAATCGGGTCATTCAGCGTCCAAATCGGAAGATTCAGCGCTCAATTCCGCAGGTTCAGCATTTTTGCAGATAAAAAATTACGGCTCAGGAGCACTTGCTGCATAAATTTGATATATATACCCGTTACTGAAATTTCTTGCCGGTCAAACCAATACTTGCAGTGAATTTGAAACCGGATCACAAAAAAACACAATTATGAAAACACATTTGCTGACTTACGAATTGTTTCCGCCTTAAATCCGGAATAGCTAACTAAAATGCGTAGTGGGATAAATATATCTGATTTAAACTAACAAACTATGAAAAGAAATTTTTTATTGCTGGCCGTCACAGTTTTGATGGCAGCAAGTTGTCAAAAGCCTTTACAGGATAACAAATTTGAGCATGACCGGCTTGGGAATGAAGTTGGTTTAATGAATATCGTCGTGGATTGTACACCGATCACCCTGTCGGGAACGATCACTACAAATACTACTTTACTCACCGGCAAGACCTATGTGCTGGACGGTGTTGTAGATGTTAAGAATGCCACCTTGACGATACAGCCCGGAACACTGATACTTGGAAAATCTTCTGTAGCTTCTGGGCTTGTGATCGATAAAACAGCACAGATCAATGCCGTAGGTACAGATACCAGTCCTATTATATTTACTTCTGATAAGACACCGGGAACAAGAGCACCGGGGGATTGGCTGGGCGTATTTATAATGGGTAATGCACCTAATAATCAAGGCAATGCTTTAGGTTTTAGTATTGAAGGCAACAACTATACCGCAGGTGGTACTTCATCAGCAAGCAGCCAGGGCAGTTTTGAATACGTGCAGGTACATTTTGCAGGTAAGGGTTCCAGCACAGGTGATATCCTAACAGAAAGCTCCCTAGTATTAGGCTCAATTGGAAACGGGATGATCATAAAAAATATCCAAATCACTAACTCATTAAACGACGGGCTGGGCATTTGGGGAGGTGAAGTAAAGTTGAAACAAATCTTTAGTTATAAGTCTCAACGATGGGAATTTCCGATCAGTCAGGGTTATAGAGGAAATATGCAAAGCTTGTTCGCTTTTAAGGATAATGTAACTACAGCAGCTACAAATGTTTCAGTTATGGATATTACCAACAATCTTGTTGGTAGTGATAATGCACCTTATACTTACCCGACTATTTCCAATGCCACGCTATTAGGTGGTACCTATTGCGAGGGAAGTGATATTGACTATAATCGGGGTATCGAAATAAGAAGAAATGGTAGTGCAAAGATTTATAATTCCGTTATCGAGGGGTTCGATGATTTCGGTTTCTTCCTAAATGGCTCAAATATAATTGCTAAAACCAAAACAGGTACCGATCAATTGATTTTCTCCTACAATACTTTACATGATTCCGGTACGCCGTCTTATTCACAAGATTTCACTTCTCCTCATTCTACTTGGGCAGCTGCTGATGGTTGTAGGTTCAACGTAAGTGGAACTATGCAGAATTGGATAGAAGGCACCGCTGGAGTAGCTTGTCAACAAGATGGTAACCAGTTCAGCTTAACTGCAACAGGTTATTATAAAAATAATCTTTGTAGTAATAAATGCAATGCATTTCCTAACCTGTATATCAATGAAGCTACCGTAGACCTCGAAGAACCTGAGTATGGTATGCTAAGTGGCTTTGACCAACCTCAATTTAGGGGAGCATTACAGTCTTCAACAGATACCTGGCTAAAAAACACCTGGGTTGACTTTTGTATGCTGACACGAAACTACTGTGAGTAATACACGTAATGGAACTAAAACAAGCGTGGCTGGAAACTAAATAGAATCCAGCCACTTAGCTTCAATTAATTATGAACGCTTGGTAAAGGTTCTTAATTAACGTAAAAACATATTATATTGTTGACAAAATTAAAAAATCGCAGACAAAATAGGAGGCAGTAACCTGGAAAGGAAACTGCCTTTTTCTCACCTTTAACTATTAACCATGAAAAACTATCTTATCAAACTTAAATCACCTTTTAGAAGTGTATTAGTACCGTCAGGAAAATCCACCTGAATAATATAATAGTACACCCCTGCATCACAATTCTTGCCATTGTATCGGCCATCCCAACCGGTATTATTGCCATTGTCCCGATATACTATCTGCGCGTAACGATTATATACTTCAAACTTGCGTACGGTATACGCTCCTCCCAATATTTGGAACAGATCATTCAAACCGTCTCCATTTGGAGTAAAAGCACTAGGCACGCGGATATTTTTATTATAATTTACTTTCACTAAAGCATAAGTAGTATCCCGGCAACCATAATCATTTATTCCAACAACACTGTACCTAGTATCTTCTTCTGGTCTGGCAATTACTTCGTTGCTTGTGCGTGTATTTAGAGAACCGGCAGGACTCCATATATAAGTCATGGCCCCTTCTGCCTTTAATAGAACCTCTGCGCCATAGGTAATTTCAGCAAAAGTGGGGGTAATTGCAATATCAGGCAAAGGATACTCCTTCAGCTCTACCTCAATAGTTGTGTCGCAATCTGCGCCTGCTGATTTTATTTTCAATGTGTATTGCCCTTCATCAAGGTTAAAGACCTGATGCAGACTTTGATTTCCTCCACCATAAATCTTACCACCAAGTGAATTGTAAAGTTCTAATTCAAAGGATTTGCCGCCGATATATCCTGCATTAAGCGTAATGTATCCAGGACAACCATACTGTACATAATCAATTTGAGGCATTAGGGTAAAATCGACATCAAATGTATCTATATACACTGTACAATCTTTAACGTACCGTACCCAATAGACACCGGGTTGGATGACGATAATTGATGTATCCGTTTGCCCTGTACTCCATTCAATACAACCCACTCCAGCTGGTACTTTTAATGATGTATCGGCTTTAAAGCATACATCAAGTTCAAATTTATCATTGACCACAGTGTCCGGTAGTCCTGCAGAAGCTTTGATTATTTCCGTTGGGAAGTTAACTCGAGAAAGAATAAATGCATTAGACATCCCATTCTGACTATTGTATATTTGATTGATTGAAGGATTACACGCTAATCCCTGGATATTGGGGTTATTGATTGCGTGGATGGCAAGTGCCATTCCCCCGGTACTTGGGCAGACTTGCTTAGCCCCGTTAGTCATATACAGTTTTCCATCGGGACCTATACGCATTGTACCGATCATAGGAGTGTTTAATGGGCAAAATGGCTCCCAGGCATTTATGGTTGGGTTTGTGAAGATTAACGTTTTGCTATTTTCAATGTCAGCAATATTGCCTAATGACAAATCAAACTGGTACAGCTTATGCTCTCTGTTTTCAGAACTCATCCATGCATAAGAAGCATTGTATTCAGAATAGGCAACATAGAGTTTACTGTTATCGGGCGAAAAACCTACGCCATAGCTAAAACTGCTGCCAGGATCGAGAAATCTAGCGTTTTTAACTTTACCGCTACATTTTTCGAAGTCATACAATTCAGTCCCGCCAACCAGATTATTGAGGTTGCCATTGTTTACTACCGTTGCCAGCATCTTTCCGTTGGGGGATGCTACAAGATCAAATATATCACCATAGTAACTATCTGGTAGCATCTGGCCGACTTCTGAAGTTACAGGACTGGATGCAAGCCCATTTATATCTATTTTAAAACTTAGGTATTGATTATGTATCCTGTGCCTGGTAATAAGCCACACACCATCACAACCCTGAACAGAAACCAGTTTACCGCTAACAATATTATTGTATGCAAAATGCAATATATTCTTATATCCCGGAACAATATCACCCCTGCCATTATTGAGCGACAAATCAAATAAGCAATAAATCAATCCTCCATTGCGGACATAAAAGATGTAATACTGTTTGGTATTGCCTGGATGTGGAATAACTACAGGTCGGCAATGCTGAAAATCATTTGCCATTAAAAACTCGGTTCCTTCAATTGGTACTTCATCTCTGTCAAAGATACTTGGAGCAGGCATGCCGGAAGTAAACACATAGCTTTTGACCATAAATAATATATTCCCATTCTCATCACAAACAGCCTGTCCATAATTATACTTATTTAGAGTGATTGGCATCGGTGATTGAGAAGTACTGCCATAAGGCGTTCCGTTCAAATATACATCATCCCTGAGCAACGGAGGGTTTTGGTTAAAATCTAAAGAGTAATTTTGCCCGAACATCCAGACATTGTTCTCTCCCTGTGCATAACATACACGATGCGTAATACAGCTTAACATCATTATCCCTAAATACAATATACTTTTCATGATAAATTATTTGAAAACGTTATTGAGCAACTTTTACCAAAACAGCAGTACCCAAATATTCTTTTGTTTCAGGTGAATACAAGTTTAAATAGTAGTTACCGACAGGCAAAGAGGAAAGATCAAGCTTTGTGTCTTCCTTTATCGACAGATCATTCTTTACTACTCTGCCCGATACGTCAACTAATACAGCATTTAGTTGAATGGGAGAATAGATATGCAATTCTGTACTGAAAGGATTGGGATATAATTTCACGCCTAGTTTTGCTAAACCTTCGCTAATTGATGTCATATTGTCTACCAAGATTTCATTGGATATTCCTTTACAGCCATTGCTTCCTTCCACTTGAAGTGCATAAATACCGTTTTGGGAGATGATATGGGTTGGGTTTGTGGCTCCCGGGATAGGATCGCTATTTAACAGCCATTGATAGCTCGCGAAAGTTTGAGTTACACTTAAAATATTTCCGTTTCTGCTGATGGTTGCCTGTGGAGCAGGATTTAGGGTAACGGCCAGGGATATCGTGTCACTCGCTCCACAGGCATTTAATGCTGCAACCTTAATCGTTCCACCATTTGCTCCAATAACTATATTAATCGTATCATTGCTACTTATGCCTATCCATCCTGCCGGCAGTATCCAAATATAGCTATCTGCTCCCACTACAGCAGGAATGGTATATTGCTGCTCCGAATGCTCACAAACTGTCGTATTACCTGAAATAAGGGTTGGTGTTTGAGGAACATTGCACATATTAATGCGCATCAACATACCGTCCTGATTACCCTCAAAAGTCGTTTGGTATGCACCAATAGTACTAAAACCATTTACACTGGCTGTTTTACCCCCAATAAATACCTGCTCCATGTTATTGATTGCAATTGCTCCCGGATCTTCCGTTAGATCCCCTCCAAAATATGTTCCCCACAACCTTATACCAGATGTAGAGAAGGTAACAAGCATTCCCTCCGATGCTGAGTTATTAAACGTAGAAACAATACCGTCGGGTGTCGCTATATTATTCGGACTGACCGTCGTTCCGGTAACAAAAAGTTTTCCATTGAAAAACGTCAAACCCGCCACTGCCTCATTTTCGCTTCCTCCATAGTAAGTGCTCCATTCCATAGTTCCATTGGGATCCAGTTTACCGATACAAGCGTCCATTGCACTGCCTAAAGCCAATTGATGTGCCGATGAAGTAGCAATGCCTGTTGTACTATATGTTATCCCACCAAAATAAATAGCATTGGAACTATCTGTCGTAACGGCATATAACCTTTCAAAGTCGGAACCACCATAATAAGTTCCCCATATTCTTTGTCCTGCAGAGTTAAACTTTGCGACGAAGCCATCCGTTCCACCATTTCCTGTGGTTAAATAAGCATTTGATGTAGATAACCCCGTTGTACTTACTGTCTGCCCGATAACAACGATATCACCGGAAGTGTCGACAGCTATTCCATTGATCCAGTCGATTGCTGAAGTTCCTAAATAGGTTCCCCATATGAGACTTCCCGAAGTATTGAACTTAGCTATAAAACCATCTTCACTGCCGGGTCTTGTGCTTTGAAAAGTACCGGTTGTAGCAATTCCATTGGCACTTTGGGTGTTACCTGCAAGATAAAGATTGTTATATCTATCTGCTGTTACTACAACAGCCTGCTGTCCGTCAGCACCTGTACCGCCATAATACGTTCCCCAAACCGGGATACCGAAAGTATCAAACTTTATAAGAAAGGCATCATAACCGGAGCTTGTACCGGCCTTTATAGCTTGATGACTCCCTGTAGTGGATATTCCTGTCTGACTGTTGGTTCTGCCCGCCATATAGAGATAGCCTGCAGTATCTACGGCAAGGGATAATCCCAAATCGACATTAGTACCACCATAATAAGTAGCCCAGATACAGTTGCCATCCGTATCAAACTTGGTAATAAAGGCATCGGAACCAATAGAATTATTACCCCCCTGAAAGGTAGTCAAATGCGCCCCCGTGGTAGCGATATTTGTCGTGCTGTTGGTCGCACCTACAGCGTAAACAAAACCATCGTTACCGATCTTAACATCCCTGATTTCGTCATATTCGCTTCCGCCGATATAGGTTGCCCAGGAGATAACGGGGTCAATGACCAGCGTACCTTTGAAAGCCCCCGTTTTAAAAGTCAGTATATCGCCTTGTAGGTGATAAGACGAAGATATTCTGCTGTTTGTCGCCAGCTCATACGAATATGGCTTCGGTTCGCTGATACTTCCATATTTCGTAGTAGCTACTAAATTGCCTTGACGGTCAACTTTAAGATTTTCAGCTCCTGCGTATTGTAGCCTGATATCCGAAACCTTAGCGCCCGGCCTGATAATAAAGTCGTGTTCCAACTTACCCTGTTCATTAAAGTAGAAGAGCCAGTCAATACCCGGATAAATATCATGGTAGGTTATCTTTTCGAAACTTTCTGCTGTGCCCTTTACATTTGCTAACTGATATTGTTCCCTAAAACCTGTAGCGTTCTCTTTGCTTATTCGCGAATGGGGATTCGCGCCAAGCGGCTTTACATCCATACGGTACAGCTCGTTTTCTGCCGACCATTGGTAATGGATACCTGTTTGGGACAGAAAAATATTAAGCCCATTTCCTGCATTGTATTTGGCTATAACATCAGTCCTTTTCTGCTGGTACTGGTCGGTGAACTGGCCGATATTTTCAGTAAACCCTTTGTTTGCCGAAGCGCTATAGCCAAACGCTAACAAAGCCAACAAGGCCGTTATACTAATCTGTTTAAGTGTCATAATGATTTGTTTAAAATGGTTAAGTAATAGGAGTGGAGCATCCCTTTTCTTTGACAAAGTAAAAACGAATATATATAACAAACAATCCAATTTTATTTAACTTATGAACTATCCAAATGCCGGTTAAATAGCGTAATTTGCAGTAAATGCCTTATTATGAACAGAAGAAAAGATTATGTTCAAGACCTTGTTTTATCTCTTAGCAAGGAGGAAAAACGCCGCTTTACGTTACTTTTCAGCAATTCCGGAAAAGGAGAGGAGCTTGCGTTGTTTTATAAGCTATATTCAGTCTACGAAAACAGAAAAAGTGAACTTTCAAGAGATTTACTTGCCGTTGAATCAACAGCAATAACTTCAGCCAAAAAGCGGCTTTACAATAATTTACTGCGTACATTAAGGGATTTGAACGAGGATTCTTCTACCGACATACAGATTCAGAATAAGCTTACTAATGTAGAATTACTCTATAATCATAGCCTGCCGGAGCAAAGTGTGCTGGAGCTGAAAAGAGCTTATGGCGAGGCACAAAAGTATGAGAAGTTCGGCCTTATCTTGCAATTACTGGATTGGGAGAAAAGATTAAACATCGTATTATCCCGGCCTACCAGAACCTTAAAGGAGATCAAAAGGGAAGAAAGGGACATTTTGAAACAACTTACCCAGCAAATGGATCTGGAAAGTATGTATAACCATATCGTGGAGACCAAAAGAAAGCTTGGGTATGCGAAAGGAAAGGATAAGACAGCCTTGGAAAAAGAAACCGTTAAAAATCCCGGAATGCCGCAATCAAATGAATGCCTGAGCAATAACGCAAGATTTTACCGTCACTATATCCATGCCATATACTACTGGATGACATTTAATCATATAGAGGCATATAACCATAGTAAAGAGCTGCTTGAATTTGATGCGCACAACATTCAGCCCGATGATTATATTAACGGCATCTTTCAGCATATTACCTCAAGCGTTTGCCTGGCGAAGTTTAATGATACGCTAAACGGCATAGTCCTGGCTGAAGCGTTAATGGAACAATACCAGCTCAATCAGTCCCTGCCATTTGCCAGTGTCATGTTTGCTTACCATGCAAACTACAAGATGATTGTCTTAAATTATATGGGTAAGCAAAAACAGCTCAAAGACTTCGTGCAACAGGTAGAGCTTCGTATAAAAGAATCCGGCAAAGCTATTTCGGCTGATGTCCTGCAGATTATTTTTGCCAACCTGCTGGTCTCTTATATAGGGTTAAACCTGCCGGATAGGGTTACGGAGACCAGGAAAAGGCTGCTGGATATGAAAAAGAAAACTGCTTTGCGCTTAGATATTCATGCTGACCTTTATCTCTTCCAGTTATTTTTCCTGATGCAGACCGGGGCTTACGATCTGATAAAACCGGCTGCCCGCTCGGCATTGTATTTCTTTCGCAAACAGGCAGATGCGCAAAAGGTATTTGAGGTAGAAATGCCCATCGCTTTGCTGCTGGCTAAAGAGCATAACTATGAAGATCAAAAAACACGTAAAGAGTTGTTATCAAAATGCAGGCAGATCGTGGAGCACTTTATATCCAGGCTTAGAGGCGCTATCAACTTCCAGGAACATTATTCACGATATGTGATCTGGTTTGATGCAATTGAGAAAGGGATACCCTTTCATAAAGCAGCTAAGACCTGGTACGAGGAATTTGAGGATATTAATAGTAATGTTTCACATTAAAAAAATTGCAGTGGCCACGCTTGCTCGGCCGCTGCAATTTTCCTTAACGTAGTACTTCGTACTGGGTTAAAGATACCTCATGTTTTTAATCTGAAAAACACAACACCTACTTTTAACAAAATTTTCACCTCTATAATTAGATTGTAAAATTTATATTATATAAATTAAATACAGGAATTCCCCTATTTGTCGGAATTAAGCAAGGCTGTAGCTTTACATTTAATATGGAAGCCTTGAAAAAAACTTTTTATCCAAACTTGGAGCATCCAGTAGCAGAGCTTTCAGCATATGCATTAAGTATGGGACTTTTTATTATCTCATTAAAATCTGAAGAGATTATACGATTTGAGCCCAGTGATGTTGCACATTTTAAAAGCTGGCTGGATAGACATAAAATAAGAGATATTAATAAGGATATTGAAATCACTGGTCCCAATAAAGAATAAGCTTATTTAATTAGTATTGTCTGTGTAGCCGTTTCTTTGATCGATTTCCATTTGGTGTATTACAGACTGCGACATAAAGAGGTATACCTTTCATAAAAAACAGAAACGATCCCGATATTGGGATCGTTTCTGTTTCATAGACATTTTTCTTAATCTGAAAAAATGAATAAATTTCTCTTTGATAAAATTAAATCTTTTTTGAATACTAAACTATTTTTTCCTTCTTCAGATGCATCTATTATTTATGGTATTATAAGTTACGCTACCAAAATAAAGATAATCTCAGACAGTTGTATAGAGCTGTAATATAAACCGGGAGGGCATCATAGATTGATCTTAACATTATTGAAGTGTTACTGACATGGTCCGATTACTAATTTGGAATCGTTTTTGTTAACTTTGGATTTATTCACCAATCAATAAATACTAAAATGAACAAAGCAGACTTAATTTCACATGTAGCTGAGGAAGCCGGGCTTACCAAAGTACAAGCAGAAAAAGCCATCAATAGTTTTACTGGAGCTGTGTCCAATTCACTGGCATCCGGTGAGCCGGTAACTTTAGTCGGATTCGGAACATTTTCGGTATCAGAAAGGTCAGCGCGCACGGGACGTAATCCACAAACCGGCGCAGCGCTAAAAATAGCTGCCAGGAAGTTGCCGAAATTCTCAGCAGGTAAAGCCCTGAAAGAAACAGTTGATAAGCCTCAAACGAAAGCAAAGAAAAAATAAACGAAATGGAGCCGAATAGCTCCATTTTTTGTTAACAGATATTACCACCAACGAACCAGTAGAACGGAATCCTGACGGTTAATGCGCCAAAGCCTGCCAGTGCAGCTTCGGCACCCTCAAATAGTTGTTCTCAGGCTCATGCTGTCCTGAAAATTACCCGTTATCAAAAAGATAATAAGTTCTCATGTTAATATTAGTTTCATTTTCAGCCAAACAAATCCTTACTCTGGTAATACGACAATCTGAATTTACCGACAATTCATACCGTAAATCTTCATAATGAAATATAACCCTGTCTACTTGTTTTAGATTATAAAGGGAATAATAGATTCTAAGTTCCCTAAAAGGAGCTAAATACTCTTCAATATCCTCTGGCTTTTCAAAATCAGCATCGATAGGAATTGTTTTTACTAAATAACCAATATTCTGGGAATGATTATAAACATCCAGATCAATGTATTCTACCTGGGCCGGCACTTTAACAGTCTCAGCTCCAAAGCCAATCATAATACCCCTGTTCTCTATTTCTATCGGGAATTCATCAATTTCATTATATTCATATTCTGACAGAACATCTTCAATTTTAATTTGAAATATTCTTTTAAATTCATTCCTGAAATCTTTATCTCTTAGATCCTTACGAAATAATCCTGAAGTTATCTTAATTCCTTCCATAATGCTTATAATATACCATTTTCCCTTAACGAATCATACCAATCACCATCACTTTCCATTTTGTCAATAATTTTTTCTGTCACTTCCTTCGTATTAAGTTTAGGAGATTCCTTTCCAAATATCGGATGGATAAAATAACTCATTTCCTGATGGTTTCCTTTCATCCATTTTAGAAAAATAACGGTATCCACCTTGCTTAATGTTATCGGGGTTTTACAAGCGCTTAAATATGCTTCCATATAATACTCATCATGCCATAATAGTATGTTATTGTTATCAGCATGGCCAACAATTACCTGAAAAGTGTCTTCGGAGGTAACTGTACTAAGAAAATTTTTCTCCCTTTTTGGGTAATCTGAATTTTGAATATTTTGCTTTTTCATTTCACCTGTTTAAAATCTGTTCCCTAATTGAAATATGCTAAAAATGCTGTTGTCAAAAATAATAGGGTCAAAACTATTCAATGATTCACCGTAAATTTCTCTTTATATGTCTCTTGATTGATTTTGAGTTTTATTTCCATTCAATCAAAAATTTTATAGATTCAATATTAATAGCAATTCTTTTTTTAGAGTCTCTATTTGTTCGCCTTCCTTATCGTTACTTTATTTTTTCCAATGCGTTTAAAAATACACGTTTCAACAGGCATGACACTGTCGTTTACCGATGTACCATCTTTATTCCAAATTGTTGGTCGGCTTCGCAAATGCAAGCATCCCTTAATGATTTCCATTTCGATGAAGTCGTTTACTTCCTGCCGTGCCGGAATAACCAACAAATTACCGCTCACTGTTGCCTGTAATATTTTGGCAGGAGCCACACCGGAACCTATATCGGTAAAAATCGCATATTCTTTACCCGGTTCAAATTGTATTTTGACCGTATTTATGAAATGTTTTTCTTTCTGCTGCCAGGTCCCGGCAAATGCGGACCTGATATTTTGGGGAATTTCACGGGTCTGTGCAAATGAAGATCTTGCCAGCAATAGCATAAAAACCAAAACCATCTGTTTCATTATTCTGCTGCTATTCATCTATATTCAGTTTTAAAACCAATTTGACCTTTCTATCCTCCAATGTGAATTCAAAGAACAGTTTTTCGCTATTTTTTATGGCTTCGAAAAAATGTTCCTGCGGTTGTAGTATCTCCGTAAAATATTTAAAGTCCTCTGATAATTCTATACTATGATCTGTTGCTGAAATACAGTTAATATCATAAATATACTGCTCACGCTCATTCTCCCCATTTTCATCACTGACCGATGCTATACCTTTTTCGACAGATGCGCAATTAAATAACAACGAATTTCCTGCGGACGTTTTTTTCAAACGGACATTAGTAGCAAATATTATCGTATCGGCGTTCAACGTTTCAGCACAGGTGCATGAGGATTGCCCTCTATTGCTATCCTGGCTTTTTATACTACTGCTGCAAGAAAAAAGAATCAGCATCATGATCGTAGGCATTAATGTTTTCATTATTTCTGTTTATTTGACTGATCCGGTATAGGTATTCAGGTCAGGGAAGTGTTTAATAGGTTTAAGCAACAATTTATCAGTAGATAGAGATGCTGAAACCAGCGGCATATTTTTATCATCAGACAGAGCGATAAATATCGCGTTAGGTTCACGGCTAAAATTCAATTTCTGCGTTTCCTGTCCCTGTGGCAAAGTCATCTCTGTACTGCCCATGTAATATACGCTATCTGCCTGGAGCTGGAAAAGGTTGTAGATCACTTCTCTATCCTCACGTAGCGCTATAACAATCACCTGTTCCGCACCATGCTCAAACCAATAACATTCGACCTCACCAAGATCAAGGTCAAAATCGGCACGGTAGAGGTCAAATCCATTATTAACGCTTAAGCCGAGCCACGTGGTCGTATCATAAGCCAATGATACTACTCTATCCGGGAATTCAAATACATGTACACGGTTTCGGAGATCTTTGCCTTTATGAAAGACCGGCTTATAGTATATTGCCGTATCAGCGCGGCGAACAGCAACCGGATCACTATTACGGGATTGTGCTACACCTTTACCCGGGTATAATCCAAACAGTATTAATAGTAGTATTGTTATTTTCATACCCGTGGTCTTTTGTATATAATATCGCTCTAATTTTTAGGCATCCAGGTCCGGGAAGTCAACCCCTTATTTATCCTATAAAAGTAAGTTCATTACATTGTTGGTTACAAAATCAAAACACCGCTAAAGCCATGCCAAATAATCAGAAAATTGAAGGTGTAAATATTTCTGAATCATTACAAAAACATCTGGCATATTCGATTCAATCTATTTCTGCTGATCAGTTTTATACTACATTTCATTTTTTGCATAATAAGACTAGCATTTTTAATAAGCGGTTACCAGCATAGAAGACAGAGTGTGCCAAATAAAAAAGGTCGGTACCAGGAATGGTTCCAACCTTTCTTCAACATTTTTCAAATCAGAAAAATGAATAAAATTTCTCAAGATAAAATTACGCTTTTTTTGATATGTAAAGGCGTTTTAAATAATTGAACACGTTTTACCTTCCAGCGATAGGGTTTAAGATTATTTAAATAGCTTTTCCAGAACTATTGTCCATTTACGCACTCTTATTGCAGGTGCTCTGTTTTCTTTCTCATGGGACTGTCTAATTGAAGTGGTATAGGAAGATCACATCTCCAACATAGGCCGGTTTGTCATGGCCATTAATGGCTAAGTTGGCCTGGATGACAGCCTTTATCGTTCCTCTCAGGTTAGTAATCGACTTGACAGTAGCCTTTAGTTGTACTTCGCTATCGACGGGAACAGCCAAACCGAATTTGAAGTTCTCTATCCCATAGTTAATCTCCATTTTTACGTTTCTCACGTCTGCAATCTGTTTCCAAAGGTAGGGGATGAGGGACAAGGTCAGATAACCGTGTGCTATAGTAGATTTAAAGGGACCATCATTTTCAGCCCTTTCTTCATCGACGTGTATCCATTGATGATCCAACGTTGCATCGGCAAATCTGTTGATTTGCTGCTGGTCTATCTTGTGCCACTGCGAGACACCCAAGACCTTTCCTTCATGGGATTTGTACTCTTCAAAACTGTTGATGATAACCATATTTCAAATAATAGATTGATTGATGTACAAGTTTATAAAAAGTTACAATAATTTAGAAATTTCTTATGTAGGAATAAATCAAAATTTTTAGAGGAGATTCTGAAATGTTTTCAATAATTTTTTATAGATCTGTTAATAACTGGAAATACTGTCCTTACCTACCTGGCCATGTTCCGGATAACCTGTATATGGGACAGAAAAGCCTTGCCCAATGCTGAAAATTCGACATAGTGAATATTCATAATACATCCATGATGACAAATTGTTCAAGCAGGTTAATTTTCTAAAAAGAGGTATTTTATAATTATATATATTCAATTTCCCATCCACTCTTTAAAACTCTTAGCCTTCAATTGGCTCACTATGGTATTAACCGGTACAGTAACTGACAGGTCTGCTTCTAGCTTACCGTATTCCAAAGATGTATATGCCAGGCAACAGGTGCGTGATACGATCAATTGTCGGTTGATGCGATAAAACTCTTTTGAAGGTAAATATTCTTTTTCCAGTTCGTCAAGTGTAAGCTCTGTAAGGAACTCCTTTTCTTCCTGATCTTTTACTATAACTTTCCCATTTACGATATAGGCTGCCTCAATTTTTTCCGGAGATAGCATGATCACGCTATTACCCTCTAAAACTTTAATCCGGGCAAGAGGCTGTGAAGCATCATCATCCGAAAGGCCGTCCTTGATCAAAGTTACCGAACCTGAATTGCTAAGCTTCAATTGTTGTATGCCATTAATGAAATAAGGTAAGGTTATCACAACCAGGTTTAAGAGAATAATCAAAACCGTAATAAAAGGAAAACCGAATACCAGGTAATCAGTCCTTAGAATATTATATCCGTTGATCCAGAAATAAAAGGAAGCCAATGCAAACACCAGCAGTAAGGGCAAAACAAGCCCGAATAATGCATGGAACAATAATCGTTTGGCAAGCTCTGTATGCCAGGGAACTTTATTGTTAAGGATTACATTGGAACGGTGCACCCACTCAACAATGCCGAGGCTGATCATAAATGTCGCAGCATATTCCCGGTAGAAGTCTATGGTATGAAACCGCTGAAATAAAGATTCGACACTTCCCAATTCATTAATGAACAAAGAAATACCTAAGACTATGATAAACCTGAACCAAAAAGAATTAAAAAAATTATTCATACCCTATTCCTTTAATGTTTCAATTCTGCCCTTAATATTTTTTTGATATATTAGAATAGTTATAAATTCTAACATATCGTGAACCTCTAAAACTAAAACTATGTCAAAGCTCACTTTAAACCCTGAAAATGTAGCAGCTCTTGTTGATCAGTTGTATGCTCTTACTGACTCAGCCCTTGAATCAGAAGCGGATGCTATCGCCACTGACTTCGTTGATTGGATGGACGGTCATTTTGACCTAACAACCGAACAATATGATTATATCAACAGTGCTCCGGCAAATGTCAGGAAGTGTTGGGGGTACAGTTATGCTTCAACTTTCCTGACACGCGGTCCAATTCTCTTTGGTGCCATACCTGCCAATCCTGTACCAAGACGTATCAAAGAACTGCGCCATAACATGTTTGGCAACGTCAGCTATAATGACGGTGACAAAACACTTGACGGCTCAATTGAAGTAAATGTGGAGTTTGCCTTACTTTCATAAAACCGGCCTGCTACATGACTTGATTCCAATGAAGTCATGTAGCATTCACCTTTTTATCCATTCCTTAAAGCCAGGCACATTATCAACACTTACTTTTGTTAGTTTATCCCATTCCTCTTTCTCCAGGTTTTCCAGTTTACCAAACTCAGATTTTAAAGTAACCAGAATGCTCTTCTCTCCCAGAAAACTAAATGAGTCAATAGCGTTAAAATTCAGGATACATTGCCTGTTGATCCTGAAAAAAGTGTGTTCATCCAGTAAATCCATAACATCACTCAGTCTTAATGGAAACTGCAGACAGTTATTCAGATTGTTCACTCCTGCCAATCGTATGAATGTAGTCTTTTCATAAATGAAAAACATACTCACATCCTTTACTTTAATGGGTATGTTACGGCCCGGTGCTTCAACAATCAGGACCTGCCTGCTGTTTTTGATTTTATCGGCATCTTCTATCGGTGGGCTACTCCTCAAAATATAAGTTTTGTTTTCATCTGGAGGCATAACCTGTGTCCCATTCTTAACCTGTATGGCAAGCATATCCTCCAACTGCTCTTTATCTCTATCCATTTTTTGTAATAGTTTGGGATACGTATAAAAATAGACGTTAGTGTAATAGAAATTAAGAATCGTAATGAGCGCGATAGAGAAAGGTAATTCATAATCAAGATAACCGGAGGCCACAATATCCTGGCCGAAGGCAAGAAAATAAATCCAAACAAGGAAAAAAGATAAGATAGAGATCATAATCACACCGAAGACTAACTGTAGCAGGGCCCTGCGCCAAATATCCCTATGCCAACCATGTTTTCGGTCTAATGCGATGGTAACTTTTTTTACCGCAATTCCCACAATAAGCGCAATGCCGTAATTGATGATCAGGAGAGGATAATAGGAAGGTTTCATAAATGCCTGAAAGGTGCTGAGGTCCGGTCGTCCCATCTTAACAATAAGATGAGCCACCACGAGACAAGCGATCAAGCGGAATAATCGGTCCTTATACTGGATTGGTATGTCTGGTGTGCCATTCAATATTTCTCCCCCTACAAAAAGAAGTACAACAGATGACTTTAAATATATAAATTATTTTCATTATATTAGTAATGATTTTTAAATTATAAACCTACAGAAACTATGACAAAGGTTGAATTCAGCCCTGCGGGATTTAAAGATCTCGAAGCGCAATTGCATGCATTAGATGACAATGCATTAAATGCCGAAGCCACGGCTGTGATGTCAGACTATATTGATTGGGCAGATAATCATATCATTTTAAGTGCGGCACAGCTCAGTTATCTTCAAGGATTAGATAGGTTTTTCGTAGCATCTCTTGCCTCTAAAGCGGCCATTGCCTTTGTCAACCGTTTGCCCCTTAACCTGGTGCTGCCTGTCGATTACGAACAGGATGATGAAAATGAAGGTCGCGGTAAATGGTTCCTGGATTCCAGTACCATTGCTGCTTCGAATACGCCGGGAGCATCCGTGCAGGCTACAGGGGAGCTTATCTATGAGTTTGAGTTAGAATAAGGAAATGTCGACATGAGCGCAAGGGACGAATATAATGATCAGGATTTACTACAGCGATTGAAGCTTGGTGAACATGTCGCATTTGAGCAGCTGTACAGAAAATACGCACAAAGGCTGACCATAAAATTGATCTCTCTACTTCGGGATAGAGAGCTTGCCGGAGACATCCTCCAGGATGTTTTTGTTAAAGTATGGGAGCGAAGAGAGCTGATCAACTCCTCACAGTCATTGAGCGGGTACCTATACACCATTGCTGCAAATATGGCAAAGGATACATTTCGAAGTGCCATGCATCGTCAGTTATATATTCATGCACATTCAGGCCTGGAAGAAGGTACCGATACGGTATCCCGGTTTGTTGACCAGAAAGATATGCAGCTCGCAATAGAACAGGCACTGGCAAAGCTACCCCCACGGCAAAGGGAAGTATATACTCTTTATAAGATTGAAGGGCTCTCCTATAAGGAGATACAGGATATGCTTGGTATTGGTAAACCTGCCGTAAACAGGTTGCTCCAGGAGGCAGGTAAAAAAATGCGGGAGTATTTACAGCCTATCAGCTATATCTTCCTTTGCAGTGCAATGATCGGTCTTACCTGAAGAACTGCCTGAGTATATTGTTTATCATAAAGGCTTTATAATCTCAAAGTGGATTTGCTGCAATAAAGTTATTGACCATAATAAATTTTATAAAAAATCATTCCTTACCCTATTACTTTTTATTTCTGAAACGTATTGTTATAAAAGCTATGATTCAATACGATGGAAGACAATGTTTACATAAGACTGTTATTTTACAAATACCTCAGCGGGGAGCATAATACCGATGAGCTGAAAATCTTATGCGATCATTTTGGTATTAAGGAGCATGAAGATCAATTAGAGCGACTTATCCTCGAACACCTGGATTCAGATACCTATTATGCAGATCTTTCGGAAATGAAAGAAGCGAAAAGTATCGTCGAGGATCGTTGGAAAAATATAGCGGCATTAACTGATGATCAGAAGGAAGTTAGGACGATACGGAGATACCGGATAAGTATAGCGGTGGCCCTTTTAATCAGCATTGGGTTTGCTGCTATGTATTTTATAAAGACAAGGCAGCAACCAGGATCGCAGCAGTTAACCAGCATTTACGGGGCTGATGTGCTTCCCGGCAGTACTAAAGCAACCCTTACCTTATCTGATAGCAGAGAGATACAACTGGACACTACCAGCAATGGTATAAACATAGGAGCGACAGAAATATCATATACCAATGGCCAGGTAATATCATCTACAGAAAAAGTCACGAGTGCGACGCTTAACGTTCCCAATGGAGGTATCTATCGTCTTACACTTCCTGATGGATCAAAAGTAGTGCTCAATTCCGGTTCTTCAATTACTTACCCGGTACGTTTTGAGGATAGTGTACGTTTAGTAGCGCTAAGGGGAGAAGCCTATTTTGAAGTAGCCCCTAGTAAGACCCAACCTTTTAAAGTGCAATCTACAGACCAGATACTTACAGTTTTGGGTACTCACTTTAATATTCAATCCTATTCCGGAGAGCAAACAGAAACAACATTGCTTGAAGGGAAAGTAGCACTCGAATCAAATCTAAGTGCAGCAAAAGCGATCTTAAATCCCGGACAGCAAGGTAGGCTGGACAATAATAAATTTCAGACTAAAAAGGTCAATGCTGATGAATCAATTGCCTGGTCAAGGAACCTGTTTGTATTCAATAATATACCGCTCAGCCAGATATTTAGAAATCTGGAACGCTGGTACGATGTAGAAATTGTTTATCCCCAGAGAATAGGGAATGAGCGATATCTTATGGAAATCCCTAAAGACCGTAAATTATCAGAGATATTGGGTTCCATATCTGATCTTATAGACATAAATTTTAAAATAGAAGGAAGGAGGGTGACGGCAATAGTGAAGTAAAGATGTTTCATATGTTTGGCCCTTACCATAAAAATGCCGGATCTGCTCTAACAGGTCCGGCGGGTATCGGGTAAAAAAATTAAAATTCTGAAAACTCTAAATTTATTAACCCTGATACAAACTTACTGATTGTTGATTGTATTATCAATAGTGGGTGATGCCGTATCATTAAGCTAAATTATTATGAATGGTAAAGATCATTCGAATGCAAGGAGGTACATTCCACCTGCGTCGTCATCTGGTTTTTATAAAGCGATCCAGTTCAAACTTTTTTTGTTTGTCTGTCTATTCCTGATTCTGGGAGCAAAGGACTCTTTCGCTCAGCAGATAAACCTTCAGGTCAAAAAAGAAAAACTGGAGCAGGTTATTAAGCTGCTTCGCTCCAATACCGATTATTCAATTATGGTCACTTCTGATGTATTGGAAAAATCCAGACCTGTTTCAGTTAACCTGAAAAACGTTTCCATAGAACAAGCCCTAAAAGAAATCTTTAAAGATCAACCTGCATCACTACGGTATGAGATCAAGGGAAAGAACATCATAATTAAGGAAGAACTTAAAAAGAACGAAGAGAAACCATCCGAAAGAGAAAGTAAAGAATCTGCTTTTGAGGGTACGGTCACTGATATAAAAGGCGCTGCCTTATCAGGCGTAACAGTACTTAATAAACAAAATGGTCTGCAGGCCGCCACTGACGAGACTGGTTACTTTCGTATTCCGGTGAGAATAGGTGACCTGTTACAGTTCCGGTTACTGGGTTACGAGCAACAGGAAATCACAATTAATGATGCAAAGAAGATAGCTGTTTCACTGTATACGAACACCCAGGAAATTGATGTAGTTGATGTGGTTAATACAGGTTACCAAAGTATTCCAAAAGAAAGGGTAGTTGGGAGTTATGTCCAGATAGATAACAAATTGCTTAATCGCTCTGTATCTACCAATATCTTAGATCGGCTAAACGGCATTGTTCCGGGATTAGCCAAAGATGAAATTGGTGATTTTAATGGTGAGATTCAGACCAATCCCAATAACCGCTCTTCAGGACTAACTATAAGGGGAAAAAGTACTTTCCTCTCTTCAACTGATCCACTTATTGTAGTCGATAATTTTCCATTTGAAGGAGAACTATCTTCAATTAATCCTAATGATATTGAAAATATTACCATTCTTAAGGATGCTTCTGCCGCTTCTATCTGGGGTGCCCGATCCGGCAATGGCGTGATTGTAATTACGACAAAACGCGGGAAACAAAATGAAGCCATAAAAATAGACTTCTCTTCCAACGTCACCGTTGCAGACAGGCCAGATGTATACTACAATCAAAACTATATTGATTCCAAAAGTTTTATCGACATTGAACAATACCTCTTTAACCAGGGATACTTCGATTCTGATCTTATGGATAATTCTACTTATCCTGTGGTAAGCTCGGCTGTGGAAACAATGAACCTGGTAAACACCGGTGCCCTAACAGATACGGAAGGTCAAAAAAGACTTGATGTCCTACGGAATTCCGATGTTCGAAAGGATTGGAGCAAGTACATCTATCAAAAAGCGCTAAAGCAGCAATACTCGTTAGCAATGCATGGAGGTACATCTAATATCACCTATCGACTCAGTGCTGGATATGATAAAAATAAAGATGAACTAGTGCGCAATGGATCTGATCGTTTAACTATTAATACGCTCAATACTTATCGCCCGATTAAAAACCTGGAGATCATTGCCGGTTTAAATTATGCCCAATCCCACACGGATTTAAATAATCGTTTCAGTCAGTATGCTATGGGTAGCAGCAAATATTCAGGATCGTATCTGCCCTATTCAATGCTTGCAGATGATTCTGGAAACTTTTTGAGTATTCCACGTAATTTTAGAGAAAGCTACCTAGCTCAAACAGCCAGTCAGGGATTTAGAGATTGGCAGTATATTCCATTACAGGAACTGGCCATAGCCGACAATCGGACAAAGGTAAACAGCATTCTTGCAAAGCTCAGTGCATCCTATAAAATAATACCTGAATTAAGTGCTACAGTCAATTATCAAATTGAAGAGCAAAAAATATCCAGCCGGAACCTACAAACACAGGATACTTACTATGTACGAAACCTGTACAACAAGTTTTCGGTATACAATGCATCGACAAAAACCATTGCCAGTAATTTTCCAAAGGGGGGCGTCCTTGACCTAAATGACTATACCTGGACCTCATGGAACTTTAGGAGCCAGCTTAATTATAATAAGACTTTTGGGCTTCATGGTATATCTGCACTTGCTGGTTTTGAGTCCAGAGAACTAAAAACAGATGGTACCGGGCAGACCTTACTGGGATATGATGATCAGTTCGGCACTTCAAATATGGCGCTTGATTACGTTACCTCCTTTCCAACAACTCCTACGGGATCTTCGAGATTACCTTCTCCTACGGGCCGGATATATGGAATCATCAATCGATTTCTTTCCTATTATGCGAATGGTTCCTATAACTACAACGATCGTTATACCGTAACCGCCAGCGTAAGAACAGATGGGGCAAACCTTTTTGGTGCCAAAGTGAATAACCGCTTTACTCCATTATGGTCTGTTGGTGCGGGATGGAAAATCAGTAATGAATCTTTTTATAAAGCTGCTTTCCTTCCCTATTTAAATCTACGAGCGTCCTATGGATTCAATGGTAATACCTATCGTTATGGAACAGCTTTGCTGACCGGGCGTTATGGGACGGCCTCACTTACTGGTGCACCACAAATCAATAATTTAACTGCACCAAATCCAGAATTAAGCTGGGAAAGGGTAAAAAACCTTAATCTGGGCATTGATTTCAAAACAAAAGACAATGTTGTGTCCGGAACCATAGAATTTTATAATAAAACCGGTATTGATCTGGTACAGCCTACAGATCTTGCCCCACAAACAGGTTTTGCCACCTATACTGCAAATACAGCAAAAACAAGAACGAAAGGACTTGATCTAAACCTAACCGTTAACTGGTTAAATAAAGACCTGCAATGGAAAACCATAGTTCAGTATAGTTTGGTAAAGGATAAAATTTTAAAATATGATGCCCCATATTCAACCATATCAGGGTTCGGAGGAATGGTTGGCCGTCCCTTAAATGCGCTATTCGCCTATAAATGGGAAGGATTAAATCCAGAAAGTGGTAATCCTGTTGGTTGGTACGAAGGTGCAAAAAGTGAAGATTATGCTGCTATCGTTGCGAACCTTAAGCAAGAAGATATAGTATACACCGGCAACAGGACACCTACTTCCTTTGGCTCATTTCGAAATGATTTTAGTTACAAAGGCTTTGATCTATCTTTTAACATCACCTATTTCTTAGATTATGTCTTTAGAAGAAGTACAATTGACCCCAATTATTCATCCTTGTTGACCCTTCAACGACATACGGATTATTTTAAACGATGGCAACAACCAGGTGACGAACAAACCACAAGTGTGCCCTCCCTAACTTCTACAGAAAATTACTATCGTTCAACCTTTTATCAGCTTTCTGAAGCCCTCATTACCCCCGGAGATCATATACGTCTTCAGGATATCAGGTTAGGATATGATTTAAATAAGATAATTAATTCCCCGAAAATCAGATTAAATGCCTTTTTCTATGCCAATAACATCGGAATTATCTGGAGAAAAAATAAAAACGGTCTTGATCCTTCGGTGATTAATTATCCTATACCCCGTACATATTCCATTGGTATTAATGCAAATTTTTAGACTATGAAAACGAGAATTTTAATATTTCTACTATACCTGCCCGTAATATATCTTTTTACTTCCTGTAAAAAAGACTGGTTGGATCAAAAATCAGACAAGGGACTATCAGTACCCCAAACTCCTGCTGATTTTCAGGCAATTTTAGATAACCCATTGATCATGAACCGCAGTTACTGTCATGTCGGAAACAGAGGAACGGATAATATCTTCATTGCGGATGTAGATGCCGGGTCATTTGGGGAACAAGATTTAAATCAATACCTATGGGAAAAAGATATTCCCTGGTATAGTGATATCTCATACATTTGGAATTACCCTTTTAGTGTAATCGAGTCTGCTAATATTGTATTAGAAGGCATAGAAAAATCCGATCAACAAGATCCTACCATAAAAGGAATGAAAGGACAGGCTCTATTTTACCGGGCTTATGCTTATTACAGTACGGCCCAGGTCTTCTGCCAGCAGTATAACAGTGCAACTGCAAATACAGCTTTAGGGTTACCATTGAGAACCACTTCAGATGTTAACCAATTAGTGCAACGCTCAAACCTGCAACAAGTCTATGATATGATTCTATCTGACCTCCAGCAGGCTGCAGATATGTTACCAGAATCCGCACCATATTTTACGAGGCCAACAAAGGTAAGTGCACTGGCTATGCTATCCAGGGTTTATCTAAACATGCAGAATTATAAAGAAGCGAAATCTTATGCAGACGCTACGTTGGCAATAAAATCAGAATTAATGGATTTTAATAATAACGCACAGGTTTCTAGTTCAAAAGCATACAGATTTCCAGTTAACGGTATTGGCAATCCTGAAATTTTATTTTACGGATATAAACCAGGTAACTCTTTTGAAAACAGTTATCTTGGATCAGCAGAGCAAGCCAATCCAGAATTGTATAATCTCTATGAGGATAATGATCTCAGAAAAACATTCTTTTTTGGCAAATCTGCCACCAAATTAAACTTCATAAGTTCTTATACCGGTGCACGTCCTGAGTTTGCCGGATTAGCCACCAATGAAATATACTTAATAAGAGCTGAAGCATCTGCCCGTTTGGGTTTAAATAGTCAGGCAAGAGCTGATCTAAATAAATTACTGCAATTTCGGTTCAAGAATGGGACGGCCCCGAACATAACCGAGGACAATGACCTTAATTTACTTCGGAAAATACTTCTGGAGCGTAGAAAAGAGCTGCCCCATACTGGAAACACCAGATGGGAAGACTTGAGAAGGTTAAATATCGAACCCGATTTTGCCATAACCCTAACCCGAACTTTTAAAGGTAAACAATACAGTATTGCTCCTAATAGCCCAAGGTATGTATTACCAATCGCCAATAGCGAAATCAGATTAAGCGGCATTGAACAAAACCCTCGATAGCATGAAAAAGATAGTTTTTGTAATAACAATATTAACGCTTGTGCTTTTTTCTAAGGAAAATGGCTGGGCGCAAACATCTCAAAAAACCTTCCATATAAATATTAAGGTTAAGTTTGATCTGAATGAACCAGGAGATACACTGGCACTTACATTTTGGCCACACTTTGCAATTAAATTACAGCAATTATCACAGGTTGATTCAAATGGAATGTGTTCTTTTGACATGGAACAGCAATTCCCCTTTGGTACATTTTCCGTAGAGAAATTTAAAGCCCATTCCCGTAACGACCATAATCGCCTAATTGAGCGTGTTTATTGGGAAGCAGGAGACGACTTGATAGTTTCTATTAAAAAAAATGCAATTATAAATGATTACGAAAACTGTACTACTTTTTCTGGGAAAGGTTCAACTAAATATACACTCCAATATAAAATACGAAAAGAACAGCAAACAATCTATGACGAACAGATCATTAAGGCCAAATCTTACGATGATCCTTTTACCGATACGATTCCCGATATGAAGCCAATTGAAGATCGGCTTATTTCGGTATTAAATCAGGGTAGAAGTACGATCAGCCCATTTATTTATGATGTTCTGAAAACAGATATTCAATTTATTCCTTATATTCCCGCTGTTGAACATCTGAAATTATACATACGATCAAAGTATGTGAAATTACCACAGGATAAAAGAGAGCAGCTGATACTTTTTTTGAAGAATCATATTCTTCCATTAAAAAAAATGAACGCTTCACAGGCAGCCGTGGGAGCTTCCAGTTTGTTTCAACATACTTATGGAAATCTATATTATGCAATTGCTTTGCTTGAAAATAATTCGCCGGATTTAATATCCACGATTGAAGAAGTAAATAGTAATCTAAAAGGTTTACAGCGGCAGTCTATTATTCTTTCTTTAATAAAAACATTTGGATTGATCAGGCAACAAAAGGAAGTTGAATTACTACAGAAATCAGTGAAATCCTATCCTTATAACATTGTACTTAATAAACTGTTGCAACAAACCAGCATAAATTTGTTTGATTATACATTTATTGATACTTCTGGTCAAAACGTAGCTTTAAGACAGTTCAAAGGAAAATTCCTTTTAATAGATTTTTGGTACTCAGGATGTGGAGGTTGTGCTACTTATTATAAGAATGTCCTGTCTAAAATTGAAGAGGAATTTAAAAATGAATCCAAATTTGCAATAGTCTCCATATCTAGTGATACCAAATTTGATAAATGGGTTAAATCCATTCCAATGAATCGGTATACGAATAAAGATGCCATAAATTTAAATACTGGACCCTTAGGTGATAAGCACAAGTTCTGTGAGGAAATTGGGCAGCAAGTATTTCCATTTGCTTTACTGGTAGACCCAAAAGGAAATATCATTGAATATAATACAACAGAAATAAAACACTCGCAAAAGCTATTAAGTGCCACTATACGAAAGTATCTAAAATAAATAAAGGAGGAGTAATACTCCTCCTTTATCTGATACCAGTAATTATTTTACTGGCGTGTAGAATTGACCAGCGTAGCATTGGTATTAATATATGCTGCTGTCTGAGGAGAACTCATTGGCGATGCAGATTCCCATTCACATGGCAATGAACCTGGCTGGCCGCAATCTTCGGTTGCTTCACCTTCCTCGAAAATAATTCTGCCTTGGGCATCTTTACCAGTATAGTGATAAACCAGGTTAGTGGTTTCAGTTTTTACTTCAGGTTTTGCTTCTCCTTTAGTTTCAGGAGTACCGGCGAAAGAGAAAGCAGTGGCCAGCATTAAAGCGGCAGCGGAAAATATTAATTTGCGCATAATTTTAATTTTTAGATGATATAGAAAATGTACCGGCCAATTACAAGGCAATTGGATCTAAGGAGAGTGAAGAAATAATGCCTACTCTTTTCTACAGGTTTTCGGCTTCGCCTGTGTTTCACTAAATTTCAAACATGAAAAAGAACGTGTATGACTTATCCGGCTGGCAACAAAGCTGCCCAGGTCTTAATATTTATTATGGACTCCAAAAAGGAGATGTTGAATCACATGGGTGCGCCAATGCAGGACTACTTGTATAATAATGCATCTTTTGATAGAAAGGTGCTGTCTTTGTTTCTTCACAGGTTAGTTTTTTAGCTAGTAAACCAGGTAATAGTATATAAGGTTCCGATAATCAATAAAGTAGTGATTCTAATATTCAATTTGCGTATTTTCTGTCTCTTTACTTCTCTTTGTTGCTCTAGGATTTCAATGCGCTCGTTCAACAATTTAGTACGGTTCTCTGTATTTGGTAATTTGATTTGTTCCTTCGGATTATCATTATTATACATTGATAAAATGTTAATAGTTTTTTGTCAGATAATTATTGATGGGAAGGTAATAGGGAGAGGGAACAATGGGAAACCTTAACGAAATGCTAAAAATGATGTATCTTTATTGGGTATTAGGCATGGTAAAGCCGAAACCCTATCCGGCCTTACCATTTTGCGATTTAGCTTATACTTTACAGGTAAAGCTAATTGTTGGTTGTGTTGTCGCCGTAGTAGTTGTTGGATGTCCTAATGACTTTGAGCCTTCAGCGTTCAAACTTTTCTTAAACTCAAAAGCTGTTCTTCGTTCCAGTTTAAATTTGGTCTTTTTCATAAATCTGATTTTAATTGAATTTTCAGTTGCCTTAACTGATTGTATATCAAAGATACATCTCCATTATGGCTTTCCAATCACATATATGATAACTAACGGTATAACTTGGTAGTTGACAGTTTTGCTATGTAAATGACATCTTATGATCAAAAAAACTACACTTAAAATTGCCTTATACCACCTTATCGGTGTCCTTTCCTTTATTCTTTTTGAATTGGTTGTCCTGTTTTTCCATGAGACACATGCCTATTTGTGGGAATATGCAATTTTCTACGGGATTGACATTCTGTTCTTTTATATATCAGCCTATCTGTTTATCCAGATTATCAAGAAGCAGAAGATTAAAATTGATTTCCGGTTTGCTGGTTATTCCCTGCTGTGGGTACTGCTATTTACATTTATAGATATGCTGTTTACCTATATTCAGTATAGTTCAAGAGGAATGGTGATGAAGAAGATGGACATTGCAGAGAACCTTACCAAGCTATTTTGCCGGTTTTTCTACTTTTATCTTTTGGCATATGGTTTCTGGGCTGCAAAGAGCCTGGTGAGGCGCGAACGGGAAAACAGGGATAAAGATGTAGCCCTGCTCATAGCAGAAAATGAAAAATCCAGATTTGAAATAGCGCTATTACGTTCGCAGATAATGCCTCATTTAATGCTGAATACATTGAGTGGCGTCCATAGCCTGGTGATGTCATCCAATCCTAAAGCTGCCGTATTAGTAGAACTATTAATAGACAATCTACGTGTCTCACTTAAAGGAAGCGATCCAGATCAGGTCACCACGCTCGGGGAAGAGCTGCAGCTTGTGAAGAATATTGTACGCCTATACGAACAGCTCGGTAAGCCTAATTGCAAATTGGATATCGCATTAGCCCCGGAGATGCTTAAGATAGAATTTCCTGTAAATCTTATTTCTACCCTTGTCGAGAACGTATTTAAACATGGTGATCTTCATGATCCGGAGTTGCCGGCAGTGATAGACATTTCGCATGAAGGCCTTCTACTAATGGTGTCTATCTGCAATAAATATAGAGCAATAGTTAACGATGAAAAAATGGGCATTGGGATAGATAACATTAGACGTAGGTTGAATATACAATTTAACGGCAGGTATGACCTGCGTATAGAAAAAAATAAAAACACCTATAACACCCACTTAAACATAAAGCTTTTACTATGATATTGCGTTGTTATTGTGTTGATGATCTGCCTATTAATTTTGAATGCCTGGTCCGGTATATCGATCTGACAAAGGGGCTGGAATTGATAGGTACTGAGGCTGATTCCGCAAGAGCGATAGATGACCTGCAAAGTGGACGGGTAGTTCCGGATATCATCTTTTTAGATATTGATATGCCTGGAGTTTCTGGATTAGATATTGCCGCGGTTGCTAAAAATTGCTGCAAGATCATATTTACAACGGCCTATGAAGATTATGGCGCTCGTTCTTATGAATTCGATGCGATAGATTACTTACTGAAGCCTATAACATATCCCCGGTTTATTAATGCTATAAACAAAGCCAGGCTGTCAATTGAAAAATCAGATCAGCACAAAATACAGGAGGTTATACCTGAAATCATTTTCATTCCCGGTGATGGTAAGGGAAACTTTATTAAGGTCATAACGCGAGATATCAGGTATATCAAAGCGGCTTCAAATTTTATGGAGGTATATACCGTTTCTGAGAAATATTGCTCGTATTCTACGATGAAAGCAATGGCAACATCTTTGCCACCTTCTATGTTTGCCCGGGTTCACAATTCCTATATTATTAATGTAAATTATATTAAGACTATAGGGATGGAATATGTCAAAATGTCTGATGGCCTGATTATTAATATTAGCCGGACTTACCGGGATGAGATCAGGAAGTTTTTTATTAGAAAGTAGGTGCTTTTTTATATACTTTCAGATGCTTACTTAGATATTCGTAAATAATGTACTCATGGACACGTTGATCCCGTGAGAATATGCGGTTGATGTGCATATGGAAAAGGTCTACGAAAAGCATGCTCTGTTTATCTGCATTACTCCCGGAAAGGACCGACTTAAAAGAGTGCTGTAACTGTTGCGACTTGATTGCTAAATAAGGTGGGGTTCGATCATGTACTAACTGCTCCTGGTTATAGGCTTTATTGATATCCCGGTATATCGCATGCTCGGTCTGATGCTCTTTTTGGAAGGACAACCGTGTAGCGTTGATCAGGTTTTGGAAATTGACAGGCTCGAATAGTGCGTTACCAACCGTAGCCATTAGTCTGCTGATTAAATGATACAACTGCGTATCTGTGATATGACTGGAAAGCAAGGTAAGGCAATAGTTTGAATCGACTGAAAAATGGTACTCCACCTTATCTATGCCCGCTGTACTATATCGTTCCAGTTCTCGTTGATAGGTTGCCAATTGGATATCATGGATCAGCCCGTTTTCGAATAGTGGGTGCAGAATGGAATTAAGTCGGTCTGAAATAAAATGTGCCTGCCTGCTCGCCCGGGGCTGTAGTCGCAATCGCAGATGATCACCACCCTCGTCGTACCGGATAAAGAACCAGCATTGGAGCAATTTGTGTAATTCTGTAAGAAGCGGCGCGATATGGTCTGTCAGTATACCATTAGTGATAGAGTTGCTGCAATACAGCTTATAATAAATCCAATCTGTGCCGGGTGCAAACCTACGAATAGTATCTACAGGATAGGGATCAGGACTTATCCCTTTATAGATTTCTTCTTTGTGGTAAAACGACAAAATCAATTCTGAACAATAGCTTTTGCCATTTATATCTTTGACAATTCTATTGCTTTCATGAAATGCTTCCTCGATCCACAGGTCTTTGCTCGATTTTAAGATGGATAACAACAAAGCTCGGTCATACTCGCAATTTAAGCTCAATGTGAGTGTCTGGTCAGCTTGTCCTACCTTGATCAGCTTGCTGATATCCAGTGCTTGCAAATAAGTATTAAAAGCTGATGGTTCGACAAATGTACGGTTGTAGTTTAGTTTCCAGGTGGCTCTCGATAGGACTACATTTTTATATTGAATACGTGGGTAATATAAACAATCAGGAAGCGAATTTTTCCAGTCAGGAAGCAATGTACCGGTAATGCCTTGCGTTTGTATATCGCATAGCAGCCTGAACAATGAAAGATCTGACCGGGTGTAATTGTATGCGGTGGACATCCTGGGGATCAATCGCTTTTTTAAAGCTTCTGAATATAAAATAAGTGTGGAACCGCGTACGAATAACAGGATATCGTTTAAATTGATCCGGGTTTCGCTATCATCCCAATTTACAATGCAAAGTTGATGGTTGTACACAGCTTTTCTCCTGTTGATATTGTCCACGCCCGGCTCGCCCATATAGGCCAGGTCAAAAAAAGCAACATCTGGATTGCTTTCATTTTCCATCTTTGCGATATTCCGGCATATGTCTTCCACTTCACCATCTATCAAATTGAACCGTCCCAATAAAGAGGTGGCGGTTGTGCCTCCTAAACTATCTACAATAAGCAGTTCACCCGCCTTTGTTACAATGGCCGATAATGTATTAGGCAAGGGATTGGCCGGATCAGAAGATGCTACATCCGGTATCTCTTCTAAATGAATAGTTCCTGGCGTTTCCGAAACCATTCGGGAAAGGATAGATTTCTTGAACCTTTCGGCAGATGAAGTAACCCCTACAGGCGTTTTTGCCTTTAGGATTTTATCTGCAATTCCGTCAAGCTCAGTAGTCCGTTCCAGGTCACCATACCCAATTCCGATTACAGGGTCTAAAGCCTCCATGATTGGCACGGCCTGCATATCGTATCTTTTTCTAAATTTATCAATGAATGATGCCAGGGCATGATTTTGGGTTATAAAATCCCGCCTCTGATGCAGCACTGATATGGCTTCAGCAATAACCTTGTAATCACGCGCTTGTATGCTGCCCGATAATAACTCGTGATTACAAATGGTATACGTTTGCTGTTCCTCATCAAAGTCACTTTTTCCTATTCGTTCAAAATATTCATTCCCTATGATATTTGGATGAAAATTGGTTAATAACAATTGGCTTTCAATTAGCTCGCTGACAATCTCCTTTAACTCTACAACATCAAGTCCGTGTGTTTGGGCGGATTCTGAAAGTGTGGTATAAGAAAGTGTTTGAATGCATGCTTTTAATATTTGGTCGATTTCAGGATAGTATGGCATATCGCTCAGCTCAAACCTATCTTCATTTTTATAGATATAGCGGATAGAATCTCCGATTCTGTAATAAGAACTGTTAGTTTGTAGATAAAGCTTTTCTAAAGCTTGTTCTTTCCAAAGAAATGTATATTGTTCAGCTTGTTTCCAGTCCCTGAATCTAAATTCTTTTCTATCGCTGCTTATGGTTAACTGAGATTGGTCCTTATTGTCAATATTTCCTATTCCTATTCCTGCAAAGGTCCCATAAGGGGTTGCACGGAATTTCGAACGGTTGAAATATTTGGCAATGGTAAACCTAATGCTTTGTGGTTGATTTTCGATATCGGGATAGTCCAGGTCTTTGATTATTTTATAGAAATAACCAGATGATTCTTTAATGGATCTTTTCAGTTCCGGCCAGCAATCTTGTAATCTGGTATCAACTGGAAACTGTGGAATCCGGAATAACACGCTATTAAAAAGCTTCAATTTCATTTTTTTGCAATATTTAGCCAATTTAATAAGAAGATGTAATTTTATATTTGGATATTATGTAGATGACGGTATTACTATGTAAATGACAGTATTGCGCTCCAATTGACATGAAAAATCTGTCTTTAGGATATATACATATTACTGCCTATTAGATAAAAATCCAAAACCTCAACCTATTTCACCACGAACTGAACTAGTTCACCACTTTATTTTCTCTATTTCACCATTCTTGCTAAGCCAAATACTTTCTTAAGTAAGGCTCAATTGACATTTTTGTCCAACAACAAATGACATTTCATCAAAATGCTGCGATATGAGAAAGTTTACAGAAGAGCTGCTACAGCACACGCAATCAAAGATTCTTAAGGTTACCAAAAGAGGAGCAACAGGCTTTGAGCTGTACAATTCATGTTATCAGATATTAAGAGTTACATTCAGGCAATTAAAGAAATTTATCATCCATTATAACTTCAAAAATCAAAATGAGGAGATTGAATTCTTTAAAGAGATAAAGCCAGTTTTTCAGGCTCAGCTGATGTACTACATGGAACTGATACAGATTGAGATCCGAAAACCGACAGTGTCGGAGAGGAGGGAACTGGTCAAATATTACCGTAATGTATCCTGTCATTATCAGGGATTACTGAAACGGAATGAACTGTTTATGCAATACATCCGCACGCAGCTTACTAATGGTGATCACCTGATGTTCGTCCGGTCATCAGAGGCAGAGCAGATGTTGCTCACTGATATTCTGGATCTGGATGACCGCTTTTCTACACCTGCCAGTTCGGAACTTGGCAAAATAAAAGCACACGAAATGCTCATTGAACATATGGGAGATAAGGTTATGGAGCTAAAGACAGGAGAGGCCCTGATCGACCAACAACCCTTTTCAACCATATGGACAGGCAGTAAGGTCGCACTTATAGAACTAGCCTATGCTTTACACGCCAGCAAAATGATCAATCATGGCATGGTAGATATAAGGCAAATTATACAGGCATTAGAAGGAATATTTAAAATACAGCTTACTGATTTTTATCGCGTATTCCAGAATATTCGCATCCGGCAGGGCAGTCGAACGACTTTTTTGGATGAGTTAAAGGAAAAAATATTGGAACGGATGGATGATACGGATATGAATTATCGGGAATAAATGGGAGGATGGGGTATGGAATTGGTTATGGAAAAATAAACAGGCAGCACTTTCGCTGCCTGTTTATTTAGATCCTACTAAATATCAAAACCATATAACCATGTGTTTATAGCTCCTCCGGAACTCTCCAAGTCTATAGCATCCAAGATATCTTCAAAATAGCCGCATAGCTTTTCACGATCCTCTGTATCCAGATTATAGTTATCAAATCGCTCTAAACCACTAGCAATTAGAGACTGGTATTCCTCATCTGTTGGCCTGCCATTTTCTGAAGCGTGAATGAATGTATCAATTACCGAATGGTAGGTTGATAAAAGAGCAGTCTTGTCAATATCTCTGGCAAAGTCGACGTTAATACCATCATTTTCAAATTTTGAAACAGTTTTGAGTGTAATTAAATTCTCTATTATTTCCTTATTTGTAAGCATAAATTGATTGATTTTTAAACTAGCTTGTTTTCTATGAACAATTTCTCCAAATCATTCTTAAAAGCCAGAAGATTGAAATCCTTGACTTTTTTAGGCAACTTTAAATCGTTAAAGGATTCAAGGATGGCTTTTGCTACAATTGACTGCAATGCTATCCCTTCAAGGTCCTTTAGTAATTCATAATCAGGTTTAACATCCCACCCTAAATTTTTCGAAATTTCTACAGGATTACCTATTCCATCTTTAATGATTTTGAAGTCGATATATGAAGGTTTCCGAACCTTGAAAAACTTCTCCGCTTGTGGGCGAACTGATATAATACCTATAAGAATTTCTTTTACATCTAAACCGTAATCTTTTTCTTCAAAAAAAGCACGTAAGTTTTTGGACATATTGTTAATAATAAAAGTTTGAGTTTGCGCTAAACTCGTCTCTTGAGTTAATCCGAATTTCATTAATATTTTGTTTAAGTTATTACCTAAATATTCTATTACCTGGAGGTAAATGATTATGATTAAAAAAATATGCCCAACAAAAAACCGGAAGGTATTACTATTCTTTCCGGTTTTTATTGTTTTATTAATGAAATTAAACCAAATTGTCCTATTGAAATCTAGTCGTATATCTGTCTTAAAAATATAGTAAATACTTATCTTGTAAGTGTTTGAAAACCAATTAATATATTTTATAAATTACCTACAAGTAAATATGCCATTTGGAGGTATTCCTATTTGATAGGACTTTTTCTATTTTTTCAATGTCTTCGGTTGTCGCCAGATCAAATTCTTCCATAAACTCATCCTTATTCAGATCAGGTTCCAGATTGAAAATCATAGAGATTTGATCTTTGTCTAATTTGTATTCAAACCTAATTCGTTCCAAATGGCCTTTTTTTCCCACGATGATAAATGTATTGGCATCCTCCCATCTTACCTCTGATACTATTCGATTATGTTCCCAAAACAGGTTATAAAACGAATTAAGGGTTATTATTTTATGCCGGCTTATGAGTTCATCCTTTTCTTTAACTGCTAAATAGTAATGGTAAAATCCTGGCTCACAAACTGTTTCTATTTGCATATACCGTTTAACTCCCTTAAGACGCTTCCTCTTAGTAATATTTACAAATGTGTAATCTAATGCATCAATCTGGTTAAAGGCATCCATTAATTGATCCATATCCCAACTCATAAACTCTGCCGCCCGGTAGATGCCTTCCTTAAACATGGCGATAATCGTTTTCTTTTTTTCGTAAATATCACTCAGATTAGCATAATGTTCAAAATCAAAGTACATATAAAAGTTAAGCAAAGGATAATCACCTTTAATCGGCTTATCCATTCTTTCTTCATCTTTACTTTGCACTAAATAAAGTCGCAAACCTGTCGAACCTAATTTGATTTTTTTTAAATAATGGTATTCTACGAAATTCTGAATTACGGATATTTCACGGGCGATCACGGAATATTGTACATCTCTTAATTTTAAAGCTGGACCTTTTCTCCAAATAAAACAATCAAAAACCATATTATTTCTATTTAATTAAAATTATCGTTTATCTAAATATGTGGGGTTTTTTCTTGGATCAGGGCGAAACTGTCTAGGTGGAAGATTTTCCCAATTTCCCTGATTCATGAAATATTGCGAAACATGGTACAATTCTATCATTTTAGCCATTTGCCTTCCTGGCACATTATAAGCTACCCAATTCCAAGAATACGTACCAGTTCCTTCTCTATTATATTTATTAACCTGATATTGAGGTCTGTTTTCTGGAAAATCCGCATTACCAGTTATTCCGTACTTTTGTATTTCCCATTGAGAGGCTATACCTCCACCTTTGTAAATTACATAAACTCCATGAGGGTTTTGATTATTATTACTATTTCCATGTAAATATATAGGAACTCTTCCTGTTTCTGCAGCTTCTTTTAGCCCAGTTTTATATAATAATGCATCTCTATTTGTTAAAGTCGATCCTGCTCCGGCCTGTAATGGAATTGCTACTGCCGTGACCGTTAAACTTATGCTACGTACAGCCGCTGCAGCTACTGTGGCAAAGTCGAACGATATTTCAATACCTGATGTTATTGTAATGGACTTAAGGTATTCACTAAAAACTGATATGCCTATTGGCATTCCAATTGCGCCAGCCCCCGCTTGTAATGCCTCATTCTGCGTACCATTACTTTCGGCACTCACATTCCCGGCTGCTGCCAAGCCTGCGCGGAATTCATTCTGGACAGCTTCCTCTTTCTTTGCCTCTAGCCCTTCAGCCTCTTCCTCTCGTTCTTTTTTGATTTTGGCATGGAAAGCATCCTGATCAGCATTCATTATCTGGTCCAGCAATGCATACCTGGCATTCGTATTTACCGGCCAAATAGGGGCAACAAAATCAACTGCCAGTAGTGCTGAAGCCCCATTATCATAAGACTTGTAAGCCATGCCTAATGGATCCACCATCATGGCCGGGTTGCAACCCATAGCATGATAAGGACTCAATACCTGTTGTCCGGCCTTATCTGCTAAAGCATCTAAGGCTAAAAATCTGCCTAACTGTGGGTCGTACTGCCTGTTGTGAAAATCCATCCAGTTCAGGCCGGCTTCTTCCCTGTATTCATTGCCCTGGTAGCGCTGGCGGTTGGGCAATGAACCTGAAGCAGTACTTCCCCAACCCTTAATAGGTAAACCATAAGGATAGTAATGTTTCTCTTCCAGTAAGGCCCCCGGAGTCAGGGTTACGGCAAGATTATCAAAATACACCTGCTCTGCCCCCTGGTTAGACAAATATACGGCGATATAACCATTCTGAGGTATTTCTATGGCTTCTTCGGTACCTATAGTTTTCCAGTCAGTTGATCCGTCGGCCTGCCAGAGCCGGCTGTTTTCTGCCACTAATTTCATGTGCTCATCAAAGAACAGGTAATTGAGATAAGACCTTGGCCGGGTACTATCGGTCTCTGCTGCCTGCAGGGCCTCATACGCACTTTGCAGACCCGGATCACTACCAGCATTCAGCAAATTGGCTCCGGCTCCTTCGCTGCCTGTGGTGGCCGCAGCGCCTCCGGCCATAGTATTCAGAACTTGTGTAATGACTTGTTCTCCACTAACAACATCTTCGGGCTGGTTCTGTAATTGTTCATAGAAGTTTTCTGCATTAACGGCTATCTTATCACCGGCCATTACTTTCAGCAGGATGGAAGTACCTACAGGGTGCTGGCTACCTTCCAGCAGAGCGGCTTTCACATCTGAAGTACCGGTACTGGCAGGTTTTACTTCGCTTAATTCACTTACCTTATCAAAAAACTGTTCTTCTGTAGCCGCTTCGGCACTTTCATATCCGGCGCTATAGCTGCGCATTTCCATACCTCCGGGACCTATGATGACATCTGGTGGTACATCGGCAATCACCGCACGTATATTACCCAGCCGATCTTTGATCAGGAATTCTTCTTTCAGATTGCCCGGTTTCAGATTGGTGCGGCCTGCCGGGGTGCTCATATACTGGGCAACATTGTCCTCGTAAACGATATTGCCGATATAGTGGAGCCTTTTGGTCACACTGCCTTCTTTAATGATCTCGCCCAATTTGCTGCCACCGGCATTATAGAGGTAGTTAATGCTGTTACCATTACTATAGGTAATGGTAGCAGGTTTGCCAAACCAGGTGTACACTACATTGCTGATGCCTTTGGACAGATCAGCGCTCAGGTTCGCCCCTGCATCATAGCTGTAGCCTTGTGCAGTACCGTTTACAAATTCTCCAAGATTATAAGCTGTAGTATTACTGTCTACTACTTTCTGTAGTTTATTACTGTTGTCCTGATAGGTATAGGCAAGCCGATCAATAGCAATCGGAGGTTCCATTGCACCAACCTGAATGCCCCATCTTTGCAGGTTAGTAATATTACCCTGTTCATCATAGTTTGCATATTCCGTATAATCCAAAAATTCATTGCTCCAACTGGTAAGTACAGTATTGATGCCGGCATTTCCTAAATAATATACGCCACTTCTCATACGGCCAGCTTTATCGTATTGGTAGGCATATGCAGAACTCATTGCTGCCGAAGAGCCGCGCCATACAACTCCGGCAACATTGCCGTCGTATTTCGGGGAGGTGAAGCCATAATCATAGCGCAGAGCTTCACCGAAGCGGATATTACGGTCTTCTTTGTTACCTGTGAGGGCATAGTATTCGTTAATACCTTTAAGCTCGCCCCGGATATTATAGGTAAAGGCCTGGGATTCGGCATTATTGCCAAATACCTTCATCGTCAGCTGTCCCAGTTCATTATAGGTATTGCTTTCCAGATCGCGCCAGCCTATCTCGTTATTGATGCGGTGTTGCATTTTCAGCAGGCGGCCACTGTAATCTTCGTAAACGTATTTGTATTGTTCTTTGATGTTGCGGGGGCTACCCAGGTTGATGGTCGCATTTTTTACCGTAAACAGGGTTTTGCCCATATAGTCATAGACACTGGCCATGGTGTCTTTTCCGCCGCTGGCATTCTGATGTATCGTATAGATGTTGCGGCCTTCTTTATCATAGAAGGCTTTGTTATAGCTCCAGTCGCTCAGCCCGTCGCCGGTAAGACCTGCTGGCCTTACGGTCTTTACAGCAGTAGCTGTCAACATCCCGAAAACGGAGGCCCTTTCCTGATAAGGCTCTGCATCAGGGGTGGTGCTCACTATAGTGCTTACGGCACTGTTGCTGAAAACATCATTATATAAAGGGCTTTGGGTGGCCGTGAGGTCGTAGCTGTCGTAATAATTGATACTTAGTTCACTAAAATTATTAATGGCAACGTTAGGACGGCTGTTCTTCCCGGCACCCCATAGATAGTAGCCGATTTCATTAATCCCTTCAACTGTATTATTATTAATTGCTTGTTGCCATGTTTGCCTGGTTCGCACGCTACTGAGTAAGCCGGTGACCATTATCCTGTTTTTATCATCATACAGAATAACCTCCCAAACTTTCTGATCGGCTTCTAAGGGGGAACGCCGTAAAACAGTACGACCGGTATTGTCATATACAAGCTCTGTATAGGCTGGTAGTCTGCCCGTTACTTCACCCGGTTTATGGATGGCATATTGCCGGCCTTTTGCATCGTACTGGTAGGCAAAGCAGAGTTCTGCCAGTACGGCATTTGGCAGGCTCCAACCGTTGTTTTGGGCATAGCTTACTGCTTTAGGCGGCAGGACATAGCGCAAACGTCCCATTTCGTCATAGACATAATAGGTATAGGCGTATTTGTAGCTAAGGGTAACGGTATTGGGGGGTGTAACGGTGGACACCTGGTCCAGTAAGGCCGCTTCATACACGGGTTTGCCTTCTTTATCGCTAAAGACCCACTTCCAGGACCCCTCTGGACTGATAGTTACCGTACCATTCAGGCTTCCTGCTGCATAAGTACCTGTAGAAACGGGCAATCCATTAACGGCAATATCCCAGATCCGGATATTGTAGGCGGCCTGCTCCGGTGCATTAGCTACACTCTGGCTTTCTTTATTGAGGATAAAGGCAGTCTTGGTTCCCCTGTTCTGACCGGTACGGCTCAGACCGGGCAAATAGGTGGTACTACTGCGCTCGGTAGTACTGGAGGTATTACTTACTTTAGTGACGGAAAGCCCTTTCATATTATTTGCAGCGCCTCCTTCTTCCGGATAGCGACTGCTCGTATTATGATAATTTTCAGATAAGTACAGTGCATTTGGTTCATACATAATCGTATTGCCGGCAAGTATTAGCGGCTTGAAACTATAGCCTTCTGTACTGGAACGGGTATCTACCGGTTGATAAAGTGCCTGATAGCTGGTTCCGTTTTTAGAAAATGAGGGAATAACGGATTGAATCACCTGCCCGGAGCCACCCAGGTACTGTATGCTTTTTGCCACATTCACCGGGTTGGTTGCCGCATGATAATTGGCTGATGTAGTATCCCTTTGTTTGGGATTCAACACCATCACATGACGCATATCTTCTGCTAGAAAATCCGGATCATAGGCAGGAACCGGGGCACCACCACCCGGAGCTATTGTTCCGGGAACAACTGCCTGCGTTACATTTGGGCTATTTTGGCTAAAACCTGCTAAACTGCCCAGCATGAGGCTAAGGACAAAAACTGTTTTATAACAGGAATGATATATTGATTCTTTTATTATAGACATTGTTAAGGTTTTAGGGGAATTAATCTACGCCGTAGGTTTTCTTTTCCAGGATATTGCCGTCCTGGTCGCGCGTCAGCACCAGTCTGCCCAGTTTATCGTATTCAAAATAGGTCAGGCGGCCCAGGCCATCGGTGACGGAGGCTACGCCGGTAAGTGGCGCATAGAGCCAGTTTTGCATGAGCGCATTGGAAGGACAAATCCTGATGTCTTCCAGGGCAATATTCGTGGGGCTGTTGATCCCGATGTGTACATTTTCCTGTCCCGGGTTCAGGGAGAAGATCACTTCATATTGCTTGAAGCGACCTTTAGTAGCAATATGCACCAGGCTGAACTGGCTGCCACCTTCGATACCAAACTGTGGCGTAGCGTGGTCTGAGGCCCAGAAGGTAGCCCGGTATTCTTTACCGGTAGACAGGCCTGTTGCATAGACCTGCTTGGCTGTACTGGCAGAAGCATTAATCGTCAGATAAGCACTGCCGGAAACACAACGGCTGATACCACTCACGGCTGGTGGAGGAATCACGGGGATGATCAGGGAACCGATCCGGTTAATATGGTCAACGTTATATACCATATTCCCTTCAAGCGTATGGTCAAAATCAGCAAAAGCAACTTCGTTCTTTTTCGCATTGCTGACCTCGACAATTTTATTGAAATTGTTCGGATCAAAAATATTCACCTTATACTGTTTTGTAGCAGGAATATAAGCCTGGCTCACATTGCCACGGTCATCAAAAAGCTGGGCTTCGGTACTCTGTACCAGGTAATCGGGTAAAGGCTGGTTTTGCCATACTTTAGCCACCTGGGAGTAAGCTATATAGCCCGGGTCGCCGATGCTGAACATACCTTCCCGGTAAGTATTGCCCGGCAGAGGGCTTTCTGTTTCCAGGCCATAGACGGCCTTCGTGGCCAGCACCTGGTTGGGTAAAAAATCAAATTTAAATATTGCAGCATCCATCAAACGCTCGCTACCGGTTACGGGTGCCAGGTCTTCGGGCAGCCCAGCCGAAGCTGGGCTTTTCCATCTTTCCGTCCCGATCAGCAATTCACGACCCCTTGTCTGTAGGGTGGATAAAGTTGCATTGCCGGATACGGTAACCGGGGAAAGCTCATAGTTATAAATATTGGCATAGCGGATGAGCTCGCCACGACTGTTGCGCACATAACTGTATTTCTGGTTATCGCGTTCATCATAACGATAGATCACCGAGTCGGCAATAGCCAGGCTGTTGCTTTCATATTTATAGTTTACTGTTTTGGCCAGCAGGCTTTTACCCCGGTAAGGAATATAAGGATCTATACTTTCTGTGAAATTCCTGATATTTTCGGGGTAGTTATTACTGCTTCCCACAATAGGGGCCTGGAACAACCAGTCATCTTGCAGGGAAATTCTTCGGTTATACTCTGTCAATTGCATGGCGATTGCCGTAGCGGTATCCAACCTGCTGATGTATTCGTTGCGGGTCTCGGCGACCAACAGGTTTTTATTATCATACTGTTTGATAGAAAGCGGCAGGCCAATCTCCCATTCCCTTACCCTTTGTTTGCCGGTAAAGAAAGGCGGTGTTATGGCCACCTGGCCACCACCTGTCACCAAAACTTTGGCCGGTGCTGTTCCGTCTTTAAAATTACTGAAGGTGTACTCGGTGCGCGACAAGAGCTCCTGAGCTTTATTGCGGCTCACCATATTCACCAGACCATAACCATGATTGGAGCCCTGGAACAATAAACTGGGACTGATAAAAGTTTCTGACTGATTACTTATTCGCCCGATGGTATAGGCATATAGATAGTCTGAGCAGAAACCTCCGGCCAAGAGTTGTTGTCCCTGGCTGTATTCAAAATGGGTCACATCCCGTTTTAAAGGATTGTGCTTGTCGGTACTGATGATCGAATCGATACGTACCCCATCGCTCAAACCGGCAGGACTGATCAGGCCGGCATGGGCAGACTGTAAAGGGGAAGCTACGGTAACCAGGCCACTATGCTTGGCGTATTTGAATTCTACTTTTCCACCATAACCGTTCTCTATACCATTGAGTAAACCCCAGGCAGCGGCCTCAGAACTTCCTTTAACAGGATATTCAACCGGATCACCGGGATAATTATAATTGTAATTGACATTATAAAGAGAATGCTCTGCTTTGTTAAAACGGGTAGGATAGCCATCATTATAATAACCGTACAAGTCCATGTTGGTACCGAATCGTCTTTGTTTTTTATTGTTATAGTGAAATTGGTACATGAGAAAGCTTTCCGTGCCATCAGCGCTGTATTGGGTGATTCCCTTAAGCTTAAGACTATACATATCTGCGGCATCGCCGGTGGTAGTATAGTTCATGCCTACTTCATAAGTAGGTGGCAAGCCCGAAAAATAATAAGCATACTCAAAGCGGTAGCGAATCATATTGTCGCCCTCCTGCAACTTCACCTCTTCCAGGAAAGGATAACTGTCCGCATTCGGATTCTTAGGATCAATATCTTTTCTTTTGAACGTGGTATTATAGACAAAGTTCAATTTGATTCTATTGGGGTATTCTATCGATGAAACCTGGTAGAATTTTGATTTTTTCATGACCGGTGCTATCTGAGGGATTACATAGCCTGGGAATATTTGCCCGATCCAGGAGGAATCCTGTGCGGCCAGTGGTGACATCTCAAAAATTTCATAGGAAAATTTGGTGACCCTATTGCCTACAGCCACCACAGAGTCCAGCTTCCACTGCTCGGGAATCATGCCATTGACAGGTTCAGTATACCAGCCTCCTAAGCCCGTAATCTGGAAGCTAAGGGTTGGGTCCAGGAAATATTCAGTAAGGAGTGCATCAGTACGCAACGAAGGACTGAAGTAATACTGCTTCTGCTGCTCCACGTCCAATACTTTTATATTATGTGAATAAAAGGGGGTGGTATAATCAGCCAGAGAGCTCAGATCATCCGGCTTGCGATAGCTGCCATCGCGAAAAAAATAAACCTCAAATTTATTTTTAGGATTAGTGAAGATAGCCCCATTACGGCCAAAGTAAAAGGTGAAGGATTGATTGCCTACACTAAAGGTATATTCATCACTTTCAGGGTCAGTAAAGACTTTAGTATTCGAAGGGATCAATGGTTCATACAGACGTCCGATATAGTCGGTATACTTACCGGCCACCGCCTCATGGGTTGCATCAATAAATTCGCCTGGTTTATAAAAAGGCTTATACCGAACCTCATCCGGGATACCTTTGATCCTGCGGTAAATAGCTCCACCAGTCTGCAGGTTCCAGTGTAAGCCCGTCACACCGGCCATCTCCCTCACGGGTATGCCTTTCGTGTTATAGCTAAGGCTGGCCCCGATACCATTCTGGTCATAAAGGGGGATACGCACATCTACCGTACCTAAAAACAGGTTGGGTGTGTACAGGGAAGACAGGTCCTGTGCTTCGGCCTGCGCTTGCCCTAATGCCAGTAAGGGAACTGAGCATAAGAGGCTTTTCATAATTTTTTTCATATTGCAACGTCGCTATTTATAGTTTCCAGCCCAGCCTGATGATCCAGGGTGAGTTGATCTTTGTTTTATCATTTAAAAAATTGTAACCGACCAGGAAAGTGCCCTG